>DMXL01000007.1:0-20754 GCA_003483925.1 Candidatus Peribacteria bacterium
GCAAGCCAAGAAAGGCGTTCCGTTGGGGGATGGAACGGTATGGATGTATGGCTGTCAAAAACACGAACGAGGCGATAGGCAAGGCTATTCCAGCAGACTCCGCCAAAATGCACCATACCAATTACAACCTCCGCAGGCGCATCTTCCTGAGAATTTCGGATAATAGCGGCCTATGGACTGCGACAAAACGCATTAAAACAAAAGACGAAAATAGCCCGATAAAGAATAATAAGGGGTTAAATGTCTCGCTCGACAGTCGAGAGACTTCACTCGCATCAATATCTATCCCTATCACGGCAACAGTCTCCCCATTTCCCTCTGCGATTGGAGCATGACCTGCGATCCATGTTCCCCAAGGATCTTCATACGGAGCCTCATCGGCTGTAGATTCTCTCTGCCCTCGAACAAGGGCTGAGTCCGGATAATCCTTGTCGTAGAAACCATAGCCGGGTGGCACAGTGTCGTTCCTCAGTCCATCCTCATTGAGATCGGCATCTGCATGGATATCGAGTGAGTCAGCATCGGCAACGAATTGGTAGAAGTAGGGATCTTCCGTCGGACGCAGGATGTAAGCGTAACGCACCTCCTTGTTTCTCCGGCGGATATCCTGCAATTGCTCCACCACTTTTCTGTAGACAGGCTTCCTGGCATCTTCGATACCTTGAAGCTCACGAAGATCATCCGCATCAAATTCTGGCGCGGCTGTAGCCGCGATGGCTTCCACTTGTTCACGTACACGCTGCAGATTGAGATTGTAATTGTGCCGATAGAAGCCATAGGTAATAGCTGCAGCGAGAAGCGTGCAAGTGCCAAGGAGCATGAACGTTTCCCGTGACCGCAGTATCCTGAGCAAATCGAGGAACAGCGGCCGGTTGAAGGCGGCCAGACGGATGAAGACGAAGAGCAGGAAGAAGCCGAGGAAGTAGTAGATAGGGAAGAACGTTTGCTGAGTGAGATCATGTACTTGCTGAAGATCGATATCGACGAACAGCACTGCCACTGCTTTTCCTTGGGAGTCGAAAATCGGCGCCGTTGAATCGTAATACTCGCCCCATTCATCTCTGATAAGAATCGACGTCGGCTGTATCAGCCTCTCCTCAAGATAGGGATCTTCATGCGGATATTTCTGCCCAGGCATCGTCAGCTGCTCGCTTTCTTCGATGACGCCATTCCCATTCAGATCTATATCCGGATCGCCGAAATCGGCATCCGCAACCACTTCCCATGCCGGATTCTTGAGACCGGTCGGTCGATCAATGTAGGCGAACTTCACATTTTCATTCTGCGACTTGATGAGCTGCAATTGCTGAACGAATTTCATGAACTCCGGTTTCTTCACATCTTCCTTGGTATGGAGCTGATCGATATCCCTGGCATCGAATTCCGTCGCGGCGGTCACGGCGATGGCCATGGACCGCTCGCGGACCCGCTCGGTATTGAGCCAGACATTGTGCCGCCAGAGGCCGAAGGTGATGCCCGCCGCAAGCACAGCGCATGCCGTGAAGAGAATGACGCTCTCGCGGCTCAGGAAGAACTCCCGCACGGAAGACAGTGTCTTGGCACTCAGCGAAATCGACGCATTCTGCTGTACAGAGGATACAGGCTGGACCGGCGCGCCCGCGGCGGCTTTGGCCTTGCGCCACGTGACCTCGAAGAGCTCGCGCTCCGAGCGTGCGAGCGCCGCGGAACGGATGAAGTACGCCTTCTCCTCGCTCACGGTGAAGCACGCCACCGTATCCCCCGCGATGATCTTCTCGAAGTCATAGGGAAACTCGCTCTCCGGCACGAGGACGGTCTCGCGGTACTCGAAGGCGTCGCGCGAGCGGTAGCGGCGGCTCAAGGGAGTGTCCTGCGCGATGACGCGCGAGAAGATAGAGCGCTTATGGCGCTCGCGGAAGTACTGCACGCGGAAGTCGCGCAGAGGGTCCTCCTCCTCGCGGCAGGTGACGGGATAGAAGCGCAGCAGCTGCTTGTCCTTCACAGATTCGAGGAGCTTACGATACGCCTTCTCCACACCCTCGCGGCCCTCGAAATACTCCATCTCCGGGCGCGTCTGATCGGCCTTGAGCGAGGCGATGAAGGATTCGAAATCGCGCTCCTTGCGGGTCAGCATCTTGCGCTTCACCTCCATGTCTTCGCGCATCCACTGAAGGACCGCATCGAGGGACTTCACGAGATACTTGGGCGTATCGTTGAAGGTCTCGCGCGTCACGATGCCGCGGCTCATGAGCTTCTTGACCGCCTGATCGAGCACGCCGGTGGATTTGCCGGTTTTCGCGGCGAGTTCGCGCAGCGTGAGCGCCTCCCCTTCGAGGAGCTTGCGGAGCGCCATGATTTCGGTCGGTGCGAAGCCCGCCTCCGTGAGGTGGGCCTCGACGCTTGCGGGTAGGCCAGTCATACAATCCTGTACTCTACCAGATATTCATGTCATGTAAAGTATACATGATCACTGCAAACTACCTCTATAGAAAGTCAATGCATGGCTCTGTCTTGCGGCGCGCGCCCGCTCTCGCTGACCCAGTGCGTTCCGTGGAGGTGTGGAACGGTACTTTTGGCATCCTAAAGCCAAGAAACGACAAATCACCCCTTCATCCTCAGTCCTCTAGGCTCACGAGTCAAATGCACGTCATCCTGAGCCTGTCGAAGGACGGGCGCGGTGTCACAAATGGTCTAGGTAGTGTTCACATAAAAACTTGCACGCCGCGGCCGCGGAGGGCCGCTCCTGATGAAGATTTTTGCATTGCACCCAGCAGCACCCCAGAGTTTATCCTGAGCCTGACGAAGGGTGGGTGCGGCGATTCAAGCTCAATATAGTCTGGAAGCCATGCGATATGTGAACACTACCTCGCCCTGTTTTTGTAAAAAAGCTACAGTGATAGCGATGCGTTCCGCATTCATCAGCAAACCACGGCTTCAGCGGGCAAAAGATACGTTCGCGGTTTCAAAAAGGCTCACCGGAATGATCTGGGACATGGATAAGCGACTGTTCATCGTCTCCGTCTTGAGCGCCCTCGTTCCGAGTGTGGTCCCATTCGTCAATGCCTATATCTACAAACTGATCATCGACACGGTCATCGCAGGGTTGGGGGATCCGATGACAATCAATGTGCGATATATCGTCATACTTCTCACAACTCGTATCGTAACCTATTTCCTGCTCGATGCCTCTTTCAGCACGCAGCACTACATGGAACGGCTGCTCTGGACCAGGTTTCCTATCTACTTGAATATTCGGTTGTTCGGACGCATCGCGCAATTGGATATCGAGAAATTTGAAGATCCCGCCTTCCGTGACCGCCTCGAACAAGTCAGAGATTCATGGTACAGGCCGCAGAACCTCATCACGGGGCTTCTCTTCATGGTGCAAAGTTTGTTCCAATTCCTCATCGCCTTCATTGCCATCCTCACATTGAATTGGATCCTTCTTCTTCCGGTGATCCTGATTTCCATTCCCGAGTTTCTCTCCCGACTGTATGAATCACAAGCGGAATGGTCCATCTGGGATTGGCATAGCCCGCGAAAAAAACGGTATTCGTATCTTTCGCATATGCTGCAGGGCGCCCAGCACATCAAAGAACTGCGTATCTTCAAGCTCGCGCCGCTCTTCATCAAAGAAACAACGGGCGTGCAGGAGGAATTCTACAAAGACAACAAAAAGGTGGCGACAAAAGCATTTCTGTTGCGATTGCTTTTCAACCTGTTTTCCACCGTCGTCCTGATCGGCATCGAAATCTATGTCATCCTGCTCGCATTTATGCGGCGGGTGACGATCGGCGACATCAGCTTCTACACTCAGATTGTCAGCAATTTTCAAAACGGCCTGGGTGGATTTCTGCGCAATCTCAACGATGTATTTGAAGCGAGCTTATACGTGAAGAGCTTTTTCGAGGTGATGGATACTCCGCGGGCTATTCAATCGCCCAAACAGGCCAAGTTGCCGAAACTTGAACATGCCCCCTCCATCACATTTGATCATGTCTCCTTTCGCTATCCGGGAATGCAGCAGGATGTATTGCACGATTTTTCTCTCGCCATACAGCCGAAAGAAAAAGTGGCGTTCGTTGGGGAAAACGGCGCTGGCAAAACAACAATCATCAAGCTGCTTGCGCGTTTCTATGATCCCACGGAGGGCCGCATTCTGGTCGATGGCATAGATGTGCGGGAACTCGACTTGGAACAGTGGCACCGGCAACTCGCCATCCTCTTTCAGGACTTCAACCGTTACGAAGATACTGCAAAAAACAATATCTATTACGGCAACGTGCTCCGCAGCCTGGATATGAAAGAAATCGAGCGCGCCGCAACGGATGCCGGAGCGAAGGCGGTGATCGCGACGCTGGAAAGAGGCTACGAACAAATCATCGGGCGCATGTTCGAATCGGGCACAGAGCTCTCCGTAGGACAATGGCAAAAAGTTGCATTGGCTCGCGCCTATTTCCGCAATGCCCCCGTGCTCATTCTCGATGAACCGACCGCGGCCATCGATGCGAAAGCAGAGGCCGAGATCTTCGAGCGCGTCGAGGAACTCTGCAAAGACAAGACCGTTCTGCTCATTTCTCATCGCTTCTCCACCGTACGCATGGCCGACCGCATCGTGGTCATCAACGAGGGAAAGGTTCTTGAGCAAGGCTCGCATGACGAACTCATGGCGCATAAGGGCTTGTACGCTGAATTATTCAACCTTCAGGCGAGGGGGTATCAGTAGCTTAAATAACCTCTGAAAAACTGCCAATTTGTCACCCTGAACGGAGTCGAAGGGCGGCACCGCGTGTCTATGGTTCGTGGTTCGACTACGCTCACCATGACACGAGCTCACCATGACACGCTTCCCTAGGCATGAAGGGAACGTTCATGACATTTTTCATCGTTTCCAGAGTCCTATTTCCCATACACCCCTTGTCTGTGTCCGACTCGTAAGACCACCACCGTCACTGTTTCCCGATAGACCGTATAGATGATGCGATACGGCCAGACGCGCAGCGACCAAGCCCCCTCGTAGTCCCCCTGCAACCTCTTCCCCGCGAAGGGATTCTCCCGAAGGACGGCAAGGACCGCCAGCACACGCTGCTGATCCTTCCTGCGAAGAGCAGCGATGTCTTTCTCCGCCCGCTTCTTGAGGACCACCGCGTACATGCTCAGAGTTTGAGCCGCTTTCTCAGAGCGTCAAGACCGATGACGCCCTTGGGGCGCTTCCCCGCTTTCATGTCCTTGATGCCCCTGCGGATATCCCTTGTCAAAGTCGGGTCGGGATCGGCCATGATCTCCATCGCCTCCTGCCAGCCTTCGTATTCCTCGAACGACATGACGACGACCTTCGGCAGTCCATCGTGGGTAATCACCACGGATACACCCGGATGCTCCGCCGTAGAGATGACGTCGTAGAATCTCCTCCGGGCCTCCGTGGCAGTGATGCACTTATCCATGCGTACATTGTAGCGTACGCTTCCCTTCCCCTCAAGGGGAATATTCCTGGCTGTTCACATAAAGGAACCTCTGAAAAACGATGCGATTTGTCACAGTGAGTCCGTCGAACTGCGACAAATCGCCGCATGTCATGGTTCGACGAACTCACCATGACACGCTTCTCGTGTTTTTCAGAGGTTCCTAAACAATATATTCGAGCTTTTAAGCCAAAATATTCCTTGAACGCCGCACCCGGGAACGGGTGCTGCTGAGTGCAAATTATCCCCAACAGCAGCCCGGAGCCTGTCCTGCCTGCCCATCCGTAGCTCCGAAGGAGCGAAGGTGGGAGCCTGACGAAGGGTGGCTGCGACGTAACGACCAATTCCTTCTCACCGCGCCCAGGGACGGGCGCTCTGGGTTATGTCGTATTTCTACAAGATACCTATTGTCTTCAGTCCTCTTCCCTCGGTCCCAAGTCCTACTCCACCGGAATCCACACCTCCACCGTCGTCCCCTTCCCTTCTAAGGAGTGGATGTGGATCTTGCCCCCCAGCTTATCGATGACCTCCTTCACGACGAAGAGGCCGAGGCCGTTGCCCGTGGGTTTGTACTGCCCCGCATTGGAGCCGCGGACGAACTTGCCGAAGATGCGGCTCAAGTCCTCAGTCGGGATGCCGCACCCCTGATCTTCCACCTCTATGACCGCCCAGTTGCCCTTGCGGTGCGCGCGCAGCGCGACGGATGCCTTCTCAGGCGAGAAGGTGATGGCATTGCGCAGGAGCTCCCTCAGCACCCCCACGATGACGTTGCGATTCACTTCGATGAAGATCTCCTCGGGGACATCGACGGAGAGTTTCTGGGAGCGGCGGGTGAGATCTGCCTCCTCGATCTTCGCGACTTCGTCGAGCACGGACTGTAGCGTGATGTGTTCCCGTCGGTAGGAATTGACGTTTCGGCGGATCTGATCGGCCTGCACGAGCCCCTCGAAAACGTTCTGGAGGATCTCGATGGCTTCCTGCACGTTGCGACCGTGTTCCCGCACCTCCTCGGGATCGCACGCATCCTTGCCGGCCGTCTCCTGCAGGTCCTCCTCGTACCACTTGAAAGCAGTGAGGGGCGTGCCGATCTGGTGCATGACGAGCTGGAGGAGGCTCGTACGCTCGTTCTCGAGTTGCGTGAGCGCGGCGATGCGGCGATGGGAGAGAGCGATGTACAGGAGACCGGAAAGCATCCCGGCAAGCAGGAGGAAGAGCACGAGCGCCACGGGCGAGAAGATGCTCGTCGCAAGTTCGTAGTAGCGATCCGCCGACATGTCGATGCCGATGATGCCCGCGACGGATTGATCCGCACGCAGAATGGGCGCGTACCCCGAGACGGTGGCCCCCCACTGATCCTCCGTGACGTCGTCGTCGGTGGTCGGCCTGAGGAAGGCTTCCCCCTGCAGTTTCGGAACCTGAGAAACATCGTACGGTTCGCCCGGTCCCGGGACCGATTCGGACGCATCGAGCGTGCCGTTGCCGTCCTCATCCAGTTCCGCAAACGGCGTCAGGCTGTCCGCATCCGCCACGAATTCGAGACGCAGGGGGTCATCCGTCTGCCGGAGGAGGTAGACGGAATTGATATTCGGATCCGCCTCGAGCACATCTTTCAGTCTGCGCGCCAACTTAAGGAAATGCGGCGTCTGCGCGTCCCTGGCCGTGCGAAGCGTATCGAGTTCCTCGCCTTCGAAGAGCTGTGCGCTGATCGTCGCGACCGTCTGCAGGCGATCCTTGAGCCTCAGCTCCATCGCGGAGCGGCCCTGCGCATAGAAGAGGATGCCGAGGAAGATGACGACCGCAAGCAGAAAGCCCGCCACCGCGACGGTGGAGATGGTCTGGTAGTGCGCTCTGATGAACCGGAAGAGGTGCATGGAGGGAAGGAGTGTCTACGAACCGGCAACCCACTCGTAGGTCTCTTTGGAGATGAGCTTCTCCTTGAGCAGGCGTTTGGCATCCTGTTCGAAGGTGAACATTCCCAGCGACCAACCGGCCTGCAGGACGGACTTCATCTCCTGCACGCGGTTCTCGCGGATGATGTTGCCCACGGCGGGCGTATTGATGAGCAATTCCCGCAGCGCGATGCGCCCTCCGCCCTCTTTGGGCAGGAGCCTCTGGGCGAAGATCGCCCGCAGCGAGAAGGAGAGCTGTGTGCGAATCTGGGGCTGCTGATGCGGCGGGAAGACATCGATGATGCGATCCACTGTCTGGACGGCATTGGGCGTGTGGAGGGTGGCGATGACGAGGTGACCGGTTTCCGCAAGGGTGAGGGCCGCGGCGATCGTCTCGAGATCGCGCATCTCGCCGACCATGATGATGTTCGGATCCTGCCGCAGGACGCGCTTGAGGGCTTCTGCGAAGGACAGGAAATCCTCGCCGAGCTCGCGCTGGCGGATGAGGCCTTTGCCCGTCAATTGGATGAACTCAACCGGATCCTCGAGGGTCACGACGTTCACCGCGCGGGCGGAGCGGATGTGCTTGATTATGGACGCCATCGTCGTGGATTTGCCGGCACCCGTGGGGCCGGTGACGAGCAGGAGACCGTCCGGCAGATCGAGGAGCTTGAGCATCTCTTCCGAGAAGCCGATCTGCTGGAGCGTGGGAATTTCGTTGGGGATGATGCGCGCCGCGAGGCCGAGGTGGCCGCGCTCGAAGTGGCAGTTCACGCGTAGGCGGATGCCGGTGCAGAGCTCGTAGGATGCATCGATTTCGCGTTCGGTCTTGAGGCGTTGGAAGGCGTTCGCACCGAGTACGCTCTTGACGAAGCTCTCCACGGCACCGGCCGTGAGCTTCTCTTTGCCCTGTTCTCTGAGCACGCCGTCGATCCGGAAGACGACGGGGCTGCCAACGACGAGGTGTACGTCGGACGCACCGGCGTCGTGGGCTTTCTGGAAGATTGATTGGGGTGTGAGAGGCATCGAGATAGTATAGCGGTTTTTGGCTGAAGATTCAAGGAATAGGTCTATCGCCTCACCCCCTTGATCCCCCTCTCCATCCCGCCCCATTATCTACAGAGAGAGCGAGAAGAGTTGAGACTAACATGCGCCTCACCCCCTTGATCCCCCTCTCCATCCCGCCCACTCGCCCACATGGAGAGGGGGAAATCCTTGGCCTTCGATTGAAGGCGAGTTACCTTCCATCCCTTATGCAAGTTGCAGATACCTCCCGGCAACAGCGTCAACGAAAAGCCATCTATGCACGATGTCTTCGCAAACGGATGACTCGAGCCGAAACCGTGCTATGGGGCGCTCTCCGCAACCGCAGATGTGCCGGTCTCAAGTTCCGGCGGCAGGCTCCCATGGAATGGTTCGTTGCTGATTTTCTCTGCATCGACCGAAGTCTGGTCATTGAAATCGATGGAGGTGTACACGCTCAACAACGAAAGTACGATCGGGAACGAGAAGATATCTTGCATAGAAAACGACTCCGCGTCCTTCGTTTTTCGAACGAACAAATTCTGCACAATCTCCAGCAAGTTCTGCATATCATCAAACAGTCATGTTGTCCCCCCCTCTCCCCGCGGGCAGGCGGAGCGGGGAGGGAGAGGGGGTAGGGGGGAGGCAATTTTGAAACATGTCATTCCCCCTCTCCCCGCAGGCAGGCGGAGCGGGGAGGGAGAGGGGGTAGGGGGTGAGGCCAGAGGCTATGCCGCCTTCCTCAATTTCACCACCATCCTCGCGATCTTCTCGGCATCCGTCTCATCGAGACCCCGATCCGTCGCCTCCTCCGCCCAGAAGGACACCGCCTCCTCTTCGAGCTCCCGCGGGTCCGACTCGCTCTGATCGCGGACCTCTTCCATCAAAGAAACGCGCTCGTCCAAGAGCGTGAGGATCTGGCGATCCACCTTCTCGAGCTGTTCCTGTGCTTCCGAAACCGTCGTCATCATTGATGAAAAGAATTCGGGCGTATCTTCGCCAAGGAATAATAAAATGCAATGGAACGACGTTGCATTTTTTCGGATTTGTACCGTCCCGTATCTAGAACAAGACGGGGTGGCGCGACAGCCCCCGAAAGGGAAAGGAGGGAAGGGGGAGGGAAACCGTAGGTTTCCCTCCCTGCTTGGCCGTCAGGAGGGTGAGGGGGGTGTCGGGGGGCCTAGGGAACCGGACAAGGTGCCCTGGCCCCCCGACGAAGAAAAATCGATAACCACGCACGAGCGTCCGCAAAAGGTACCACCTCCCCTTCAACCTCCACCTGCTCTATCCTATTTCCATGAACCGGCACGACGCAGAAACCCGCATCGCAAAACTCAAGGAGGAGATCAAGCGCCTCAACCGCGCCTACTTCATCGAGAACCGCACGGAAGTGTCCGAGGACGTGCGCGACGCCCTCAAGCAGGAGCTCATAGGGCTCGAGAAGGCATATCCCGACCTCATCACGCCCGATTCCCCCACGCAGCGCGTGGGCGCACCGCTCGACGGGCGCCTGCCGAAAGTGCGGCACCTCTCGCCGAAAGAATCCCTCACGGACGCCTTCTCCAGTGCCGATCTGGCCGACTGGGTCGATCAGATGCGCCGCTCTCTGGGGAAGGAAGACCAGCACTTTCAGCTTATCGTGGAGCTCAAGATCGACGGACTCAATATCTCAATGGTGTACAAGAAGGCGAAGGAAGGCCGGCGCTACGAGCTCTTGCGCGGCGTGACACGCGGCAACGGCATCGAAGGGGAGGATGTCACCCACACCGTCCGCACGATTGACGCGGTACCGCTGTCGTTCGACGTGAACCGAAAGGGCGCGACTCTTCCTGCATTTCTCGAGATCTCCGGCGAGGTCTACATGACGAAAGCCGCGCTCAAGAAGATGAACGCACGCTTGAGCGAGGGGGAGAAATTCGCCAATTGTCGCAATGCCGCGGCAGGCAGCGTACGGCAGCTGGATCCGAAGGTGACCGCGGAGCGGGACTTACGGATCTTCTGCTACGGCTTGGACCGTGACGGAGCCAATGACATCGGGCTCAAGACTCAGGAGGAGCTCATGGAATTCCTCATGGAGAGCGGCTTCCCCGTGAATCGGGAGTACCGCATGTGCAAGACTCTCAAGGACGCGGAGAAGATGTACGAACATTTCCATACGCACCGTGACAGCCTCCCCTACGACATCGACGGCATCGTGCTCAAGGTGAATGACCGGCGCATCCAGCATGACCTCGGCTCCACGGCGAAGGCGCCGCGCTGGGCGCGCGCGTTCAAGTTCCCCGCGGAGCAGAAGACTGCCCAAGTGCTCTCGATCGGCCTGCAGGTAGGCCGTACCGGCGCCATTACGCCCGTCGCTCACCTCACCCCCACGGCTCTCGCAGGCACGACCGTGACGCGGGCAACGCTCCACAACTTTGACGAAATCGAGCGCCTCGACGTGCGCGTGGGAGATACCGTCATCCTCCAGAAAGCCGGCGACATCATCCCGGAAGTCGTCGAAGTGCTCACAAACCTGCGCCCGAAGAGCGCCAAGCCCTTCCATTTCCCGACCCATTGCCCCGTGTGCGCTACGGCGCTCGTTCGACCGGAGGGCGAGGCGGTGCACCGGTGCCCAAACAAGAAGTGCGCCGGCGTGCGCCAGGAATCCATCGAACATATGGCATCGCGCTACGCCTTCAACATCGAAGGATTGGGCTCGGAAACGGTCGATGCGCTCCTCGCACAGGATCTCATCGAGGATAGAGCGGACATCTTCACGCTCACGGCGGACGATCTCGCTTCCCTGCCGGCCTTCAAGGAGCGCAAGACGGAGAACCTCCTCAGAGCCATCGCTCTCGCGAAGCACGTGGACCTCGATCGGTTTCTCTTCGGTCTCGGCATGCGTCACATCGGCCGCGAGACGGCGGATGCCCTCGCCCGCGGCATCGCGTGGCCGTCGAAGAAGCTCACCGTCGAACGCTCCGCGGAAATGCGCGCGCAGGCGTCACTCTTCGGCGCACCGAAGGAGAAGGTGACGCTCTTGGGCATCCGGCCGACCGATATTGTCAAAACGCTCACGGAAGCCAAAGAGGAGGATATCGCCGCCATCGACGGCATCGGGCCGGTGGTCGCGGAGTCCGTCCTCGAGTGGATGCGCGACAAGAGTAATCAGACACTCCTGAAGAAGATGGAAGCTGCCGGCGTGATCGCCGTGCAAACAGAGGGGAGCCATGCGCCGCAAATCTTCAAAGACATGGTCTTCGTCCTCACGGGGACACTGCCGACGTTGAGCCGCGAGGAAGCCAAGAAGCTCATCAAAGAACGCGGCGGATCCGTGAGCTCGTCCGTGAGTAAACTCACCACCTATGTGCTTCTCGGCGAGAATCCGGGGAGCAAGGAAGAGGACGCACGGAAGCTCTCCATCCCCTTCATCGACGAAGCGAAGTTTATGAAGATGATCAAAGCGAATTGAAAATGGAAAGTGCAGAATGAAAAATGGAAGAGGCCCACCGTGTCACTCTGAGGAGCCGCGCCCGCTTGCGTCATCTCTCGTCTCCGCTCGAGATGACAGAGGAGAGGCATTGAGATGGAAGAATCTATAGAAGCGGTAAATCTGTCATGGTGAGCGGAGACGAACCATGACATGACGGTTCCATGTCTCGAGGAAACAATCGCTCATCACTCCCCCCTGTACGACTCCACGATCGCCCGCAGTTCGGCTTTCTTCGCCAAGTAATCGGCATAGGTCGCCTGATCGTTCGGTGCGGAACCGTACGAGATCTTCGTCCCGTCGGGCAAGCTTAAGGAAAACCATTCGGAGTGCATGGTGAGGAGCTCGCCGGGCCCCTTGGCTTCGTATCCGTACGCAATGTGTTTCTCCCCCTCCACGGTTATCGGTTCGTTCTTCTCTTCGATGGGGTACCCCACACCCGTCCTGCCGCAAGGGGAATAGCGCGCCTGCACATTGACCGGCGCGGAGATGTAGACGATAGCGAGCTCCGTCCGGACGGCGATGCAGACTTTGCCCGTCACCTCCGCGAACACGTCATCGATCGTCTTGCCCGCTGCGCGCTCGTCCTCGGGAACCGTGAGCATGTCCTTCTTGGCCTCGACAATCACGGCATCTTTCGGAATCTTGATCTGGTAGCGGTAAACGTCATTGGCATAGGTCTGCCAGCCGGAAGTGTCCAGAGCAGGCACAACGGGGGCTTCGGAGGAAGAGGAGGCGGGAGGCGGTGCGACATCCTCCGGCGCGGGGGCGATGGCTTTGCAGCCGGCGAGAGCGAAGAGGGAGAGCCCCGCGAGGAGTAGGCGGGTGCGGAAGGAGTGCGTCATGGGCATACAGTAGCACAAGGCACGCACCCGACGGATACGCGGCGAAGCCCCTGTGACGATCGTCATGGCAAACCTGCCGACGACCTGATACAGTTTCCTTTACAGGAGCGTACTCCCTCGCCCCCTTTGGCTCACTATAAGAGAATAACCATGGGGAAATTGACTTCATTTTTGCGCGATGTGACCGCGGTGAATTTGGAGCGCATCCGTACGATTTTCGATGTCGGTGCGATGGACGGAAAGGATTCAATGGCTTTGAAGAGACTGTTTCCGCACGCCGAGGTGTACGCCATCGATGGGCTGAAGGAGAACTTCGACACCTATCTTGCGAAGCGGCGGAACATTCACGGCTTCCATGCCGTGATCGCAGATCACGACGGACAAACCTCCTTCTACAAAAAGAACACGCAGGGACTGCATGGCATCTATGAGCGCAGAGAACTTCCAACGGAGGAGAAGCGCTCCGTTCCGTGCGTCCGGCTGGATACCTTCGTCAGGAGTAACCGCCTGCCTGCCCCTGACCTCATGAAAATCGACGTCGAAGGCGCCACGTTCGATGTCTTGAACGGATGCGGATCCCTGCTGGACGCCGTCCAAGTCCTCCAGATCGAGACGGAAACCATTGAGTACTTCCAGGGACAGAAGCTGCAGGAAGAGGTGTACCGCTTCCTGCGCGAACACGACTTCTCCCTCGCCTTCGAGATGGCATGCTGCGAGGGGCAATCCGACTCGATCTGGATCCGGAATTCGGCCAAACGCCACCCGATCAGCCCTCTGCCTGAGTAGAGGAACTCATCAAGACTCCTTCATCATCGAATGATGGCTGAACATTATCGGTGTTTCGGACCCCCTCTCCCTCACCCTCCCCCAATGGGGGAGGGAAACGACGGTGTCTCTTTCCCGAAGTTGCTGGCTGCGTTCCCTCTCCCGACGGGAGAGGGTTAGGGAGAGGGGGTCAGGCAGACAGCAAACTTCTCTCCGCTCCACGTCGGAACAGTAGAACATTGCGAAGCCCCCCTGCAGAGTAGGATGGTTACAGAGAAATCCTCAGAAACAGCTCTTTCAGCTTTCCTATGCCATTTGTTAATACTTGTTATTTATGAATATTATTGTAGAATATCTTCACCCATTCTTTCGGATGGGTTTCGATGCGTTCTTTCACACGTTCGGAAAGGAGGCGGAAATTCTACAATCGTTTCGTGTCCGTTAGCGTCAGGGTCGACTTGGTACTAAACCAACGTATGGGAGTGTGAGTCATGAAGAAAGTCATGTGTATGTGGGCGGTGGTCGTTCTGTGTCTCACGGCAGTGGTGTTCGGTGCCCTCGTGCTGCGTGGCGGGAAATCCTTCTCGTCCATGCACAACGACCATCTGACGTTCAGCGACGACGAGTCACTGATCGCCACGAGCGTCGGCGTCGAGGGAATCTACGTGTGGGATGCGAAGAGCGGAACGCTCCTGTACCGGCTCAATGGCTCTGATGGAGCCAGGCCGCTCGCGTTCATCCCCGGCGACCGTACGCTCCTCACCGTCCAGAACGACGAGCTGGTCATATGGCACGGGATGGATTCCCGCTTCGACTTCTCGTCCTCGAAGAAGCGCACGGGTATCCGCTGGGCGGGTTACTGCGCCGACGGATCGATGATCGCCCTGTGCCAGAGCGACCGCGAAGGTGAGCGCGTGGAGATCGTCACGAGCTACGACGAAAAGGTGCTCGCGACGATTCCTGAGGCGAATCACGCCGTTTGGTGCCAACAGGACGTGCTGGCCGTTGCGGTTAAGGAGGTGATCCAGCTCTGGGACTGCAACACTGGCACGATGCTGCGTGCATACCCCAAGCAGAGCGGGAAGGTCGTCGCCATGGCGTTCAGCCAGGAGACGCACACCCTCGTGAGCGTCAACCTGAATGGCGATCTCTGCGAGATCGACACCCATCAGGAACTGCTCTACTACGAAAAGAGCGGGACTATCCCCTCCGCTAACATCGGAGTGGTGTGCTTCGATAGCTTGAGAGTCTGGGGCCACGCCCCGCTTTACATCGGAGCACACACCAATGACAAGGTCATGGTGTGGAGATTCTACGGGGGCCAGTTCGAGGAAGTCCCCGTACGCAACACGGCAGCCGAGTACCAGTACTTCAAGTACTTAAGCCCGACATGTAAGTACGTAACCAGGTACCGCTACCAGGAAAACACGGGACATACCTTCTGCCTCGAAAAGGTGTCCTACTAGCCTCGCTTTCCGAAAGGAGGAACGCACGAGAGCCCCTGCCACACACGTGGTGGGGGCTTTCACTATGCATGAGAGGAAAACCTTATCGGTTTCCCCCTTATGAACACCCCTTTCCCTTCGGAGAGTGGCTCCAGCGCGGGGCTCATCCTTCGTCAGGCTCAGGACAGCCTTTCGACAAGCTTAAGAGTAAACGCTGTCCTCTCCATTCAAAGATCATTGCATTCCAGATATCTGTTTAAAGTTGTTCGATTCTGGTGCCGTGGAGAGGACTCGAACCTCCATGTCCAGTTTACGGACACTAGCCCCTCAAGCTAGCGCGTCTACCAATTCCGCCACCACGGCATGGGGTACGGAAAGAATGAACCTGCGCCAGTGTACCAACGCCCATGTGCAACACAACCGAATTGAGAGCTGTTCTTAGACTAACAAATCTCCTTTCATTGTCCCCTGCATCACGACGCGCAGCCTGCCGACACGGTTTGCAACCGGGTTTCCCTCCAATCGATCTGCCACATCAACCATCCTATGAATGTGTCTTTCATGGACGCCCCTATTTCCCCTCACCAGCATGGCTTCCATGCTGCGGAGAACTTCATCCGAAGGCTCCGGCAGATACTCGAGTTCCGCCCGTCGCTGTTGCGCTTCTGACATAACATCACCACGTTAAACCTTGCTTGTCGAGAGCGGTCCACAGAGGAAGCCCGAACGAGAGAATTACGGAGATATTGGCTTCTGCCAAACGAAAGAGCGATGTCTGAGAAGTCCGAAATCAAGCTCTCCGTGCCTTGAGCGCCTGCTTCTCCGTGCGCGGCAGGGGGAGGCTCTCGACGAACGCGTCGAGGGACGCATGCGTGACCCGTTCCCCTCTCGTGAGCTTCTTGAGTTTCTCGTAGGCACCCTCCACCCCGTGCTTCCGAAGCATCGTCTGGATGGCCTCGGCCCGGACTTCCGGATGTGCGTCGAGCTCGCGCCGGACGGCGCCGCGGTCGAGCGAGAGTTTGGAGAGGCCTTTGAGTAGCGATGTAACAGCGAGCGTAAAGTAACCGAAGGCCACGCCGACATTGCGTTGGACGGTGGAGTCGGTGAGGTCGCGCTGGAGGCGGCTGATGGGCAACTTCTGGGCGAAGTGCCCGAAGAGGGCGTTCGCCAGTCCCAGATTGCCTTCCGCATTCTCGAAATCGATGGGATTCACCTTATGCGGCATGGTGGAGGATCCCACTTCACCGGCGATGACCTTCTGGCGGAAGACCCCCCGCAAGATGTACATCCACACGTCGCGGCTGAAGCCGATGAGGATCGTATCGATGCGCTCGAAGAGGTGGCTCAGTTCCGCGAGATCGTCATGCGGATTGATCTGCGTCGTCGCCGTCAGAGGATCCAACTTCAATGAACGCACGAACCGACGGCCGAAAGCCGGCCAGTCGATCTCCGGGTAGGCGGCGCGGTGCGCGGAGAAATTGCCCACGGCCCCGCCGAACTTCCCCTGCATCTTGAATACCGAGAGCTTGGCATACTGCCGCTCGAGACGCTCGGCAAAGACCCGCATCTCCTTGCCCACCGTGGTCGGCGTCGCCGGCTGACCGTGCGTGAGGCTGAGCAGAGGAACGTTCTTCCACCTCCGCGCCATAGAGCTCAAGCGGCCGATAACCGTTTTCAGGCCCGGACGGACAACCTCCTTGAGAGCTTCGTGTATGAGCAATCCGTACGCGAGATTGGAGATGTCCTCGCTCGTGAGCGCGAAGTGGACGAACTCAGTGGAGTGCTTCAGTCCGGCAATGCGCTGCATCCTGCCCTTCAGGAAATACTCGACTGCTTTCACGTCGTGGTTGGTCTTGGCTTCGATTGCCTTCACCTCCTCCGCCTGCGAAGTGGCGAATTTCTCCGCAATCGCACGCAGCGCCTTCACCTGCCCGGCCTTCAGCTTCTTCAATTGACGAATCTTCGGCTCCGCGGAGAGTGCGATGAAGTACTCGATCTCCACACGCAAGCGCGCCCGAATGAGCGCTTCCTCCGAGAAGAAGTGACTTAAGTATTCCATGTGTTTCCGGTAACGTCCGTCGAGGGGGCAGAGGGCGGTAAGCATAGGAGACAGGGAACGAATGAAATCAGACGGCGTTACGCTTTTCGGCCTCCTTTTCGATGGCTTCCTCCGCACGCTTCTTCCCCTCGAAAATCTTCAAGAATTCTTCGATCGTCATTGTTTCATCCTTGAGAAGAATCTGGGCGAGCTCGTCGAGCTTGGAGCGGTGCTGCTTGAGCATGCCCATGGCGCGGCCATACTGCTCCTCGATGGAGTGCTTCACGAAGGTGTCGATCTCCTTGGCCTTCTCTTCGGAGTAGTTGCGCGTGAAGGCGGGATCCACGCCGAGGAAGATGGTCCCCTGCCGCTCGCCATAGGCCACCGGCCCGAGCTCGGAGCCTCCCATGCCGTAACGCATGGCCATGTTCCGCGCGATGGCGGACGCCCGCTCGATATCGTTGCTCGCCCCCGTCGTGAATTCGCCGAAGATGAGCTCCTCCGCAGCGCGCCCGCCGAGCAGCCCGCAGATCTCGTCCAGGAACTTGCCGCGGCTCGTGGTGTACTGATCCTCCTGCGGCAAAAACCACGTCATGCCGAGCGCCGCGCCGCGCGAGACGATGGAGATCTTGTGAAGCGGGTCACTGAGCGGACACAAATGTCCGACGATGGCGTGCCCCAACTCGTGGTAGGCCGTGATGTTCTTCTCGCGTTCCGTCAGCTTGCGGGAGCGTTTCTCGGAACCGAGCGTGACCTTCTCGACGGCGTCGATGAGGTCCTTCTGCATGACGGTCTTCTGCTTGCGCTTGGCGGCGAAGATCGTCGCTTCGTTCATGATGTTCTCCAGATCGGCGCCCGTGAGGCCGACTGTCTGCTTGGCAACCGCACGCAGATCGAGACCCTTGGCGAGCTTCTTGTTCTTCGCATGGACTTCGAGGATCTGCTCGCGAGCGTCGAGATCCGGCTTGTCGATGAAGATCCGGCGATCGAAGCGCCCGGGGCGCAGGAGTGCCACGTCGAGCACGTCGGGGCGGTTCGTGGCTGCCATGACGATGACATTCGTTCCCTGCTCAAACCCGTCCATCTCCGTGAGGATCTGGTTCAAAGTCTGCTCGCGCTCATCGTGGCCCCCGCCGAATCCCGCGCCGCCGCGCTGACGGCCGACGGCGTCGATCTCGTCGATGAAGACGATGCAGGGCGCGTTGCGCGTGGCCTTGAGGAAGAGATCGCGGACACGGCTGGCACCGACGCCCACGAACATCTCGACGAACTCCGAGCCCGCGATGGAGAAGAACGGCACGCCGGCCTCCCCCGCCACGGCGCGCGCGAGGAGCGTCTTGCCCGTTCCCGGCGCCCCCACGAGGAGCACGCCCTTGGGGATCTTCGCCCCGAGATTGATGTACTTCTTCGGATTTTTGAGGAAATCCACCACCTCCACGAGATCCTCCTTCGCCTCGTCGCATCCGGCGACGTCTTTGAAACGCGTGCGTACCTGCCGGCCGTCCGCCACCCGTGCGCGCGATTTGCCGAAGGAGAGCGCCGTGGATTGGCTGCGAGCGATGCCGCGGAAGAGCCAGATCACCCCGCCGATGACGAGGAGGAAGAAGAAGAGATCGGGGAGGATCGCGAAGAAGATATTGGCCGCCTCGCGGTTCTCCACTTCCACCACCGTCGGATTCTTCGGATCGTTCCACTCCAGAGAGGAGACGGAGTCCTGGCTCTCTTTGTACGACTGCAGGATCGTGCCGCTCTGTGTGGTGGCGAAGACCTTATTGTCCCGGATGAGAATGTGCGTGAAGTCCTTCGTGGCATACCCGCGCGTAATCTGGCTCAGAGGCACCTCCTTGGCATTTTCATACTTGCGTTCGCTTTCCCGAAGCGGCCCCGACATGGACCAGAAGGAGAGCGCAAGAAGCAGCGCAATCAACAGAAACGAGAACATCCACTGTCGATTGCGCGGAGACTGCTGAATGGAAGGAGGCATGGCTCAAGAATACCGCCTCCGGTGCGCGGAGTCATTCTGAATCTCAACGACTCTTCTTCCTCCTCGTCCACGCATAGCCGAGTGCGGCTCCTGCGGACATGACCGCGATGGCCGCGGGACCGGTCTGGGTCTTGATCGGCTGGAGATCGAGAGGGAGGACGGAGGCGAGCGGGAGTTTTAGGGGGGAGAGGTGCGCGATCACGCCTGCGGCGGTTGAGGAAATGTCGATGGGCGTCTTGGGCGGGAAGCCGATCGCAAGCATGCCGGCTGCCTGGATTGTGCAGAGAGAGGAACAACCGTCGCCGCTTAAGCGATTGCGGTCATCGCACTGCTCAGAGGGGTCCAGTATCCCATCCCCGCAGCGGGCGAAGGAGCAGATCAAGCGACAACGTGCACCGGGAGCATCGGAATTGCGTTCTCCATCGTCACACTGCTCGCCGGGATTGAGTATGCCATTGCCGCAGAACTTCGAGCGATAACGGCAATCGTTGCCGCAGCCGTAGGGCAGAGATGTGTTGTGCAATGCGGGCTCGCACTGTTCGCCAAGAGCGCGCTGGAGGATGACATCCCTGCAGAAACCCCTCTCCAGGAAGCAGAGAGCACTGCAACCGTCTCCGTCCGTCCTGTTCGCGTCGTCGCACTCTTCGCCCTGATTCATGGCGCCGTCACCGCACAGTGCGGGATTCCTGACGGACTGCTCGGCCTGGCAGTCCTCATCGCAACCATCATCCGGAACGCGATTGCCATCGTCACACTGCTCTCCGGAGTCGAGTTCGTCGTTGCCACAGAGCTCCTCCTCTTCATCATCATTGTCATCGTTATCATCGTTGTTGTTGTCGTCGTTATTGTTGTCGTCGTTATCATCGTTGTCGTCGTCGTTATCATCGTTGTCATCGTCATCATTGTTATCGTCATCGTTATCGTCGTCGTTGTTGTCATCATCGCCTGAGTCGTTGTCATCATCGTTGTTGTTATTGTTATCGTTGTTATCGTTATCGTCATCGTTGTTGTCGTTGTCGTCATCGTCGCCCTCGGAGGAAGAGCCATCATCGTTGTTGTTGTTATCGTTATCGTTATCGTCATCGTCGTCTCCTGCGCAATGACAGCAAACGGGGCCTGAGTCGTCGTTATCGTTATCGTTGTCGTTGTCATTGTCGTCATCGTCGCCCTCGGAGGAAGAGCTGTCATCGTTGTTGTCATCATCGTTGTCGTTATTATCGTTGTTGTCATCATCGTCGCCCTCGGAGGAAGAGCTGTCATCGTTGTCGTTATTATCGTTGTCATCGTCATCCCCTGCCGGGCAGCAGCAGATCATCGTGTCTCCCGATAGAGACGAGGATGATGAGGGAACGGAAGAAAGCGATGTAGCGGACGATTGTGCGGAAGAGAGCGATTGTGAAGAGTCCTCAGAGGATGCCATACTGCTCTCCTCTGAAGATTGCGCAGATGAGGCGTGTGAGGAGCGGGAAGAGGAACTATCCGCATCGTCGTCATCATCACCCTCCTCGTCGACTACGCTGCAACCATCTTGCGCTTCGCAGTCCTGTGCCGAGGGGGCGACGAAGTCCCCTTCCGCGCATTGCAGAGAGGAGGAAGCCCCGGCGGCGGCATGAGGTCCGCCATCTGAAGGAGTGTCGCTATCGCCACCTAGAAGATCTTGGAGGAAGTCCAACGGAAGACTAACCCAAGCAGAGAGCTTGCCGAAGAAAGAACGGAACGTCCACGCTGTGCCGCTCTCTACCGATGAATCGGGGAAGACGATTTCTTCGTCACACTCATCTGCACGCACGTAGGTGCAGTCGTCAGGACATTCCTCATCATCGTTGTCGTTGTCGTTGTCGTTGTTGTCATCATC
>DMXL01000007.1:20988-24279 GCA_003483925.1 Candidatus Peribacteria bacterium
TCGGAAGAAGAGCCATCATCGTTATTGTTGTCATCGTTGTTGTCATCGTTGTTGTTGTCGTTGTTGTTATTGTCATTGTCGTTATCATCGTCATCGTCATTGTTGTTGTTATCGTTATCATCATCGTTGTTGTCATCATCGTTGTTATCGTTATTGTTATCGTCGTTGTCATCATCGTCATTGTTGTTGTTATCGTCGTTGTTATCGTCGTTGTTGTCGTTATTATCATCATTGTTATTGTCGTCATCATCGTCGCCCTCGGAGGAAGAGCTGTCATCGTTGTTGTTATTATCGTTATTGTCGTCGTTGTTGTCGTCATCGTCACCCTCGGAGGAAGAGCCATCATCGTTGTTGTCATCATCGTTGTCGTTGTTGTTGTCATCATCGTCCCCTGCACTGCTTGAGGCGCTCGCGGACGTTGCAGCGGAGCTGGAACTTGAGGGATGAGAGGAGGAGCTGGGAGCGGAAGAGCTCGAAGGAGGAACGCTCGACGAAGCAGGAGGAGTGGAAGACGTCGAACTCGGTGGATTAGTCGGCGGCCACGGCTCGCCGGGCGGCCACCACCATGGAGGGCCACCCCCGCCCCCGCCCCCGCCCCCACCCCCGAAGCCCGTAGGACATAGCGGCGGGTTGTCACGTTTTGGATGGCCTTCGCTGTCAATGGACTGCCCGCATATCGCTCCGCAGTATCCATACGAGGCGAGGATATTGTAACAGCAACGAACGGGTGGAGTGATGCCCGGACCGCCCTTGTACGTGCCATCATCGTTGAAGTTCCCTTCACAGTCACTCGAGTACATGCACGGTGCTCCATCCTCCTTGAGCGGCCTGCAACGGCAATAAGTTTCATTCACGCAACTGCACACCAGTCGCCTGGTCACTACCCCCCCTTCCGTTTCATCCGTGCAATTCCCTCTATCGATAGGACCAACCCCCGGTGGGCCATTTCCCGGAGGTGCAGCACCACTACGTCTGCATTCGCCTCCAACATTCACGGCGAGTTCTCTTCTGTCCAGGATAAACGCCCACAACCAATTGAATACATTTGAGAAAGTATTTGGTGCGTACTGAGAATCTGTCGCCTTCGCATACGCAGTCGATGAGGAGCTGCCAAAATCATACGGCTCAGGTTCGTCCCCAAACCAACAGCATGGCGTACCACAATCCGTGGTGCAGTTCGAAACACCGATGTCATCGGAATTACATACTCCGTTGCATGGCTTATCCGTTCCATCCCCGTTATCGCAGGCTTCCTTGCGGGCGGACTGATCATCCTTAATCCCATCCCCGCATCGCGCAAGCTTACAATTCGTCCGACAGGTCGCGTTCGGTGCGTCGCTGTTGCCCCCTCCTTCATCACACCCTTCGTTCTCCTGCTTGATCCCGTCGCCACAACGCTCGACTTTACACGCAGAGCTGCAACCGTCGTTATCCGTTGTGTTTCCATCATCGCACTCCTCACTGTTGGAAGGCTGCTTGATGCCATCACCGCACTTGGGAAGCTTGCAGCCGTTGGTACAGCCGTCATCATCGACGGTATTGCCGTCATCGCACTCCTCCGTCCCCTGTTTACTGCCATCGCCGCAACGGGGAGTCGACGAGCTGGAAGAGCTGGAGGAACTCGACGAACTGGAAAAGCTGGAGGAAGAAGAACTGCTGGAAGTGCTTTGGCACGTACACAGCCCGTAAAGCAAGGGATTATCCGGAACGACCGGCGTGCATGTCAGTCCATCGGGACACGTCCCCCCGCACTCCGGATAGATGGAAACCCCGCACTCGGTCACTGCCGGACATGACCACGTGCACATCTGATCACAAAACTCGTCATCCACAGGTTGACAGCGATTGCCCATGCTCCCATCCCACTCGCACGTCCGCGTAGCGCAATCGCACATGCATTGCACCATCACACCGCACCCCAATCCACCACCAGGCCCGTACCCATTCAAGCAGAACGGCGATCCCTCATCTTGGCAACATTCCTCATCCGTCGTACACGCCTCCCCCATGTGCTGGCACGTGCTCCATCCTCCGCACGCGCCGCAATCCACGCCGGGGAAAAACACGTACGGACTCGAACACTGTCCGCTCGTAGTGCTATCACTCACGCACTGATGCGTCCACGGCTGGCTGGGATCACAGCATGCACCGGTCGTATCTCCCATCATGCGCATCTTTACAAAATCAACAACGTCATCGAAGAAAGTCCCTGTCAGGTGCTGAGGGGGCTGGACATGATCTCGAATCACCGCCTGCTGCACCACTACCATCAAGAGGAGCGTAAGGAACGTACCGGCAAGCAGGTTCTTCGGCGTCATCGCTTGCGTGCGAGTCTACTCTTCCTGCGTATCCACGCATAGCCGAGCGCGGCTCCTGCGGACATCACCGCAATGGCCGCGGGGCCGGTCTGGGTGCGAATTGGCTGCAAATCGAGAGGAAGGACGGAGGCAAGTGGCAACGTGGGGGCAACGCGCTTGTAGGTATCGGCAGTCGGGAAATGAACCGACGTTCCCGTCGACGGTGGGAAACGAACGGCGCTCACCCCGGAAGACTCGAGAGCACAGACGGCGGAACATCCGTCACCATTCAACAGGTTGCCGTCGTCGCATTGCTCAGTGAAGTCGCGCACGCGGTCCCCGCAACGCGCCAGTGAACAGTTCGTACGGCAACGCGCTCCCGGATTCTCGCTATTGAGAGGGCCATCGTCGCACTGCTCGCCACGATTCAGGGCGCCATTGCCACAGTACTTGGAGATGAAACGGCAGTCCGTTCCACACCCGTATGGCAGGGCCGGATTGTGCAATACCGATTCGCATTGCTCGCCAAGAGCACGCTGGAGGATGGAATCGGAGCAGTAACCGCGCTCAAGGAAGCAGAGAGCGGAGCATCCGTCGCCGGACACCCCATTTGCATCGTCACACTCTTCCCCCACGTGCATTGTTCCGTCTCCACAGAGAGCGGGATTGGCGAGAGCCGCTTCGATGGTGCAATCGACGGAACAACCATCGCCGGGGACACGGTTTCCGTCATCACACTGTTCAGAAGGATCAATCTGGATATCTCCACAGAGAGGAGACGTATCCTCCGGATCACCATTGTCGTCATTGTCGTTGTTGTTGTCATTGTTGTCATCGTCATCATCGTTGTCATTGTTGTCATCGTCATCATCGTTGTCATTGTTGTCATCGTCATCATCGTTGTCGTTGTTGTCATCATCGTTGTCGTTGTTGTCATCATCATCATTGTTGTTGTCATTATTGTTATCGTCATCGTTGTTATCGTCATCGTCTC
>DMXL01000007.1:24443-113242 GCA_003483925.1 Candidatus Peribacteria bacterium
GTCTCCTGAATCGTTGTTATCGTTGTCATTATTGTTGTCATTGTCATCATCGTCGCCGCCTTCGGAAGATGAGGAATCGTCCTCATCATTGTTGTTGTCATCGTTGTCATCGTTATTGTCATCGTTGTCATCCCCATCGTCACACATACAGCAAACAGGTGTATCGCTGTCGTTATCGTTGTCGTTATTATCGTTGTTGTCATCATCGTCGCCCTCGGAGGAAGAGCCATCATCGTTGTTGTTGTCATTGTTGTCATCGTTATTGTCATCGTTGTCATCCCCACCTTCGGAAGATGAGGAATCGTCCTCATCATTGTTGTTATCATTGTTGTCATCGTTGTCATCATCCCCAACAGGACAGCAACACACGAGTGTCGTGTCTTCACTTACCGAGCTCCATGAAGAGCGAGAGGATTGTGAGAATTGGGATGACTGAGAGGAAGAAAACGAAGAACCCGCAGAAGAGGCGGCGCCGGAGGAAGATCCACCCGAGACGGAAGAAGATGAAGATGTGAGGGAACTGCTCGCTTGATCGTCATCATTATCATCATCGCCCTCCTCGTCGACTACGCTGCAACCGTCCTGTGCGACGCAATCCTCCGCTGAGGGGGCGACAAATGCGCCTTCCTCGCACTGCAGCTGATCGACCGGCACTGTTTGTCCGGTGAACAGACTCGCGAAGGGGCGTAAGGAAGCTCCGAGCCATGCCCACAGGCGGCCGAAGAAACCCTGGTGGACGTCATTGAGTGACACAGGACCCAAGTTCGAGCCTTGGCACTCATTGGCCGGAACGATGGAGCAATCATCGGGGCATTCTTCGGAAGAAGAACTCTCATCATCATCACCGTCACCGCAACCATCGATCTCCTCCTGTACGCAATTGCCTTCACTGTCGCAAACACCTGTGGTGCAGGTATCGTCATCCCTACAATCGGAATCGCTGATGCATTCTCCGCAACCTTCAGGCCGAGGCGAGATATCCGTGACCACACATTCGAGGAAACTATTGCAATACTCCACGGTGCAGGAATCGGAATCGTCGCAGTCCTCGTCGGCGATGCAGCAACCCTCGGTTTCCTCCTCGACACAGGTTCCGTCGCTGTCACAGATACCCGTGGTGCAAGCATTGGTATCCGTGCAATCCGAGTCCTCCGTACACTCGCCGCAGCCGTCGCGCGACGTGGTATCTGTGACGACACACTGCTGGGTGAGGATATTGCAGTAATCCGCGGTGCAGGCGTCTGAGTCGTCGCAATCTTCGTCAGCGATGCAGCAATCCTCGGTTTCCTCCTCGGTGCAGGAGCCGTCAGCATTACATATGCCAAGAGTGCAGGCATCCGTGTCCGTACAGTCGGAATCATTGACGCATTCTCCGCACCCTTCAGGAGCAGGCGCGATGTCCGTGAAGACGCACTGGCGAATGAAGACATTGCAATGATCCTCGGTGCAGGAATCGGAATCGTCGCAGTCGGAGGTGACATTGCAGCAATCTTCGATCTCCTCTTCGGTGCAGGTGCCGTCACTATCGCAGACGCCCGCGGTGCAGACGTCCGTATCCACGCAATCGGAATCCTCCGAGCATTCCCCACAGCCTTCCGGAGGAGGATCGATCTCCTCGGAGACGCACTCGTTACTTTCGCAGGAGTCAGCGGTGCAGGCGTCTGAGTCGTCGCAGTCGGAATCTTCGATGCAGCAGACGTCGATCTCCTCTTCGGTGCAGGTTCCGTCACTGTCGCAGATGCCCACGGTGCAGACGTCTTCGTCCTGACAATCCTCATCGTCCGAGCACATCCCGCAGCCTTCCGGAGGAGGATCGATCTCCTCGGAGACACACTCGTTACCTTCGCAGGAGTCGGCGGTGCAGGCGTCTGAGTCATCGCAGTCGGAATCGGTTTCACACGTTCCGTCGTCATTGTTGTCGTCATCATTATCGTTGTTGTTATCATCGTTATCGTCGTTGTTGTTGTCATCGTTATCGTCGTTGTTGTTGTCGTCGTCATTATCGTTGTTGTTGTTATCGTTATCGTCGTTGTCATCACCCCCCTCAGAGGAAGTCGAAGAGGGCGCGGAGGAGGATGCAGATGATGATTGAGAGGAAGATGATGATTGAGAGGAAGATGATGAGCGAGAGGAGGAATGAGACGACGTATGAGCGGAAGACGCGGATGTCGCGCTGCTCCCTGCAGAAGGCGCACTGCTACTCCCCGGTGTCACTGGTGGCCATGGCACGCCGGGCGGCCACCACGACGGCCGGCCACCGGGGTTGCCATTATTCCCTCCCCTGCCGGGAGGGCACTGAGGCGGCTGATTTCCTCCCCCTCCCCCTTTTTTATTCCCATGACTGTCGATGGACCTTCCACACGTCGCCGAACAATGTCCGTATGAAGCGAGAACATTGGAACAACAATGAACAGGGAGTTCGACACCTGCCCCGCCCTTGTACGTACCGTCAGCATTGTAATTATCCACACAGTCGCTCGAGTACATGCACGGTTCTCTGTCCTTCTTGAGCCCCCTGCAGTAACAGTGCTCGTCGTCTACACAACTGCACACCCGCAGGGAGATGAATACCTCATTGATCCCGTCTCCATCATGATCTTCCCCCTCTGGAGCACAATTTCCTGCAGAAATAGGGCCAATTCCCGCAACCTCGCCATTTGCCCCCCGATGGCATGCGCCACCGATACCCACAGTCCCCCAAGCCAACTGTACGGGCTCGCGTATGCCTGTCGTGCCCACGAAGAAATCCAGTACCTGACGGAAGAGCGAAGCAAGAAGTCCACCTTCGCCCCGCACAGGCTCGACCTGCGCATAGGCGGTCGACGATGACGATGAGGAATACTCGCCCGTAGCCCCTTGGAATTCTTCCGGTAACCAACAGCACGGTATGCCGCAATCCGTCAGACAGCTCGAAACACCAATGTCATCGGAGTTGCACAACCCGCCCGGACCGGTGCAATGGTCCGGATCTGATGGATCCCCCAAGTCACACGCCTCCGCGCGATCCCCCTCCGGATCCGCAATCCCGTCCCCGCAGCGCGGCGGCTTGCAATTCGTACGGCAAGTCGTCGCATCCGGCGCATCGCTGTTGTCCGGCCCCTCGTCGCACTGCTCGTTCGCCTGCGTAATATCGTCACCGCAATATTCATACTTACACGTGGAACTGCAGCCGTCGTCATTGTTCGTATTGCCGTCGTCACACTGTTCATAATCATCATCGGCACTACTGGCGAAGTCATGAATCCAGTGCACGAAGGTGTCGCCGCACTGTGGATTCTGACAATCGTTGGTACATTCATCCTCATTGGTCAGGTTGCCATCATCACACTCCTCATTATTGCTGGCCTGTGGGATGGTGTCGCCGCAGCTGGCAGAAGAAGAACTCGAGGAAGAACTGAAGCTGGAACTGGAACTGGAGGAGGAGGGAGGATGCCAGGAATAAGAGGATGATGAAGAGCTGGAGGAGGAGGGAGGAGACCAGGAAGAGAATTCTGAAGAAGAGGAAGAAGAGCTGGAGAAGGAACTGGGCGGAGAATAATAACTACTGCTCTGGCACTCACTTTGACATGTCTCATAATCCCCCCAGCCATAAATTCCTGTACAGCCAGACGGAGGCGTTCCCCAGTACGTTATGCATGTCCATGCGTCATTGCAGCAGTAACTCGGCGGGCACATGCAAGACCCAGCTCCACATGCCCCAGTGTGTCCATCTGAACAAGAACACGACGCGCCATCCATGTAACAAACAGATCCGTACGGTCCATAGGATCCTGCGGGGCACGTCCCGTCCGGATTCATGTTGACGATACACGGGTTCCCGCCCACCACTTTCGTCTGCAGAGGGGGGTAGACAGGATTGAACCAATACGCGGAAAAGGTCGCTGCGGCCGCCAGCCGTGTCGGCACTACGGTGCCCACAGATTGCTGAACACCCACCCCGATGACGAGTGTGAGAAAAATTCCAATCAGGAGCCGCCGCGGGGTCATTGAAAGAACTATAACACCACCCTTTAGGCAAGCTAAGAGAATCTTGCGGCTGACCCCCCTGTCAAACACCGCTCTCTTCCACCGTGCCGCGGCAGAGCGCGAATGGGAATTCCCATTAGCCCTCCCATGCGCTACGCTTGCGTCCATGCTCTGGTTCAGCAGCAAGGCTCACACAGACAAGCGAGAGGCATGGCTCCTCTTCGGCCTCATCGTTTTGCTTTCGTATTTCACCTACGTCCACCACTACGCGTCTCCCGCCGCGTTCTTCTGGGACGAGAACTACCACATCGCGAGCGCACAGAAGTACTTGAATGGCGTGTACTTCATGGAACAACATCCGCCGCTTGGCAAAATGCTCATTGCTCTCGGAGAGAAAACGGTGAATGCGAATCCCATTGATAATCAGTTCATCAATACCGATTACGGCAAGGACCCTCCCGCAGGCTTCTCCTTCGCCGGATACCGGCTGTTTCCGGTACTGCTCGCATGGATGGCGGTGCCGATCCTCTTCGGAATCTTCCTGCTCATCACCCGCAGCGCCGTGCTCGCCGCACTCCTGAGTTTTCTTCCCACGTTCGACAACGCGCTCATCGTTCACATGCGTGGCGCCATGCTTGAGGGGCCGCTCACCTTCTTCATCTCCCTCGCCCTCCTCGCTTTCCTGCTCTGCCTCGAGTGGCGGGACCGCCCGCGGCTCTTCGCGGGCGCCAGCATCCTCTTCGGCGCCGCGTTCGGCGCCGCGTTCATGACGAAACTGACGGCGCTCATCCTCATCCTCCTCGTCCCGGCTCTCTTCATCCGATTCCGCCCGCAGTGGCGCCAGTTCCGCACCTTCGCCGGACTCTCCTTCCTCGCCTTCTTCGCCGTTTACTGTACGGTCTGGCACCTGCACTTCGCTCTCGGAAAAACCGTCAACACTTCCCTGCCGGATAACGGCTACTACCAGGCATCGCAGGAGTACAAGTCCTTGCTCGCCCAAGGGCAAACGAGCTCTCTCCTTGCGTTTCCGATCATGCTCAGAGACTCCATCCGCTTCGTTTCGCATTACAATCGCGGCGTTCCGCGGCTGGATCTGTGCAAACCCGACGAGAACGGGAGCCCCTTCTTCTACTGGCCGCTCGGAGCCCGATCGATCAACTACCGCTGGGAAACGCCGGATGGCCAGATGTACCGCTACCTCTATTTGCAGGTGAACCCCGCCGTCTGGTGGAGTTCCGCGCTCGCGGTCTTCCTCGCCGTCGCCCTCCTCGTCTGCTCCACTCTGTCCCCCTTCAAAGAGAAGTTGAAGAATCCCTTCCTGCTTCTCACCTTCCTCGCGCTCTATGCAGGCTACATGCTCACCCTCGCGCGCTTAGGCCGCGTGATGTATCTGTACCACTACTTCGTTCCGCTGCTGTTCTCGTTTGTCATCCTCTCACTCGTCGTGATGGAGCTGCGCACTTTCGGCAGGCATCTCATCGAGGAGCGGCAGCGCATCATCCTCTGCTTCACGCTCGCCTTCCTCGTCTTCGCCGGGTATCAGTTCTACCGGCCTTTCACGTACTACGAACCGATCGCGGACACGGCTTTCCAGCGACGGGCGTTCTTCCCCTTCTGGGAGCTCACGTGCGTGAAGTGCCAGAAGACGAGCCCCGTTGCGGTTCCGCGGAATTGTCCGAATTCATGATGATCGATCAACCAGACATGCGCGTTTCATCCGGAAGAGATCACGAAACATCCGGAGAATGACGCGAATATTCGCACCGGTCTGCACTCCGCGCAGACGCGGGAAGTGACGCACCGGCACCTGCTTCCACGGAATGCCATTTTGACGGAGCCGATAGAAAATCTCGGCATTGATGAGCGCCCCCGTGGAGAAGGTCGGCCGGATCGTCTTCCAAATATCGCGCTTCCACACCTTCATCGCGCAATTGATATCGCGCACCCACACGCCGAGAACCGCGAAAGTGAGCAACCCGAAGAGCTTGGCGTTCATTTTGCGGACGAACGGATCGGCACGATGCTGGCGGCGGCCCGTCACGAAAGCGTACTGCTTGAGGTGCGGCAGCAGATGATCGAAATCCTCGACATGAAATTGCCGATCGCTGTCCATGTATCCCACGTACTCCTTCGTCGCTCTGTCACACCCGGATCGCACCGCACTGCCATAGCCCTTATTTCCTTCGTGCCGGACGAGCTTCAAGAACGAATACTCTTTCTGCAGAACACAGAGCTTCTCCCACGTGGCATCTCTGGATCCGTCATCCACTGCGACGATTTCGCCGTCGATCCCGCGTCGCGCAAACCATGCGACGATATCTTTCACCGTATCGGAAATATTCTCCTCCTCGTTGAAACACGGAATGGCAATGGAAAGTTGCATACGCAGCCACTCTAACCATTTTACGAGGATATCGCTACCCGGGATGCTTCACGACCAAAGCCGCCGTACCCATCGCAGAGGAGCCAATCCCCATCGCACCACTCTCCACGGGAGCATCTCCGTGGCGCCTTCGGTCATGGATGGGAAATTCTTGAGCGACAACACCATCGCAATGAATGTGAAAAGGTGTCCCGTGGCAATCGCCTCATTCGCCCCGGAAAATTCGATGAAGAATCCGTCATCGAGTGCCGAGACGGTGACGGGGTGAATGATATTGCCAAGGAATAGGACCGAAGCAGAAATATACAAGATCCTTCCCACGCGCCCCTCGAATGCAAGCGGGAGCAACAGCGCCATCGCCGGGAAAAGATACCGCTCATGCATTTCCGTGAGGAACAGGAAGAATGCATACGCGATGAGGCCTGCCGCAATCAGCGCGGCGTGAGTCTTCCCCGCATGCGGGTGCACGGATGCCACAAGAGCACGCCGCATGGACCAGAGAACCCACGCACTCGCGAGCGCGAAGAGCACGATCCCAAGTGTTCGATACGTACAGATATTCAGAAAGAGCCCGGTATCGAGCTTCCCGGCCCCTGAGCCGTAAAGGGCCTGCCAAAAATTGTAGGCGTTCTCGGATAGATGATTCATAAATCCGATCGATCCGCTGTAGACACTCCAGATTTTGCCCAGAGCACCCTCCAGAGCAAACGGCGACAGCACGACGAGTGCCGTTGCTGCCGCGCCGATCGCCCACTTGCCCCTCTGCCTCCATCCGACGCACAGCCACAGCACACCCATAACCGGCAGCAATGCGAGCCCCTGCATTTTCGTGAGCAGCGTCGCCGCCGAGAGCGCCCCCGCCAACACCCAGTATCCCGAGAGTGCGGAGGTGAGTGCGGAGACCATGAAGAAGGTGTACCACGCATCCGTCTGTCCCCAGATGACCGCATCGTGAACCACTGCAGGATGGAGAACGTAGACCAAGGCCGCGAAACGCGCCGCTCTCTCGCCTTTCCAACGATAGATGACGAAAGCGAGCAAGAGCGCCGTGGCAAGATCGAAGAGGATACTCGGTAATTTCACGAAGAACCGATGCGCAGGATGAAACACTTCGAAAGAAGGAGACACCAACCAACGATAGAGGTGCCCTTCTGCCGCAAAAATGTAGATGGAGAGCGGAGGATAATTCGGCAGCATGTTCTTCTCGACCTGTTCCGAATAGGAACGAATCACGCCCAGCTGCGTGGCGCTCTGCGACCACTGCTGGTTCAGAACCATATCGTATTCGTAGCCATGTTGACCGACGAAAAGCAGCCGGATGGCAAGGCCGACGACCATGATGAGGGTCATCCATTGCGTGTGCGAACCCCATTTGCGCCATCGCATATACTCCCGGACATACCAGAGAACCAGCAGAGAGAGACATGCGAAGACCGCCAAATGGATGGGGTCCGTCCATCCGACGGAAATGAAGAAGTGATCCCAACTGCCGCCGCTCTTGATGACGGCGTGAATGGAATTGGATCCCGCGCGAAGGTACTTCGCCAAATTGAGCCGCTGTTTATAGGTGTGCGTCCCGCTGCAGATATCTGAGATCTGGCCCGATACCGGAATGCCGTTGATCAGCAATTCCTTCAGACAGTCATCCGGTTCAATCGAATAAATGAATGAGTGAAAATCACCAAGCATGAATGCGGTATCAACGGTCAGATCCCCCACATCCGGACGGACAAGCAGGGGCATGGACGCCACCTGCGTCTGTCCGGTTCCGTATCGATAGTACGTACTGCGGAAGGAAGGAGACGTGCGAACGTGCACCACCAATACAACGACGACGAGGCCGATAAAGATGAACGTATTCTCGAGAAAATTTCGCGTGTCCGGCCGGAACATGGACTTCATTCTACCGAGAAAGAACTTTCGAATCGAGACAAGCCGGCGGCAGTTTGTCTGAAATCAACTCTCAGTGCGCAACGGCAGGTCTTCTGGCCCTCAGTATGTACAGCATGCGCCGTACGCGAGAGGAGAGCGGAGGATAGAGTTGTACAGCAATGAGGAAAGCGATCACGATCGGAATTCCGGCCATCGGCCGGTGGTAGCGGCCGTCGTATGTCGCCAGCACGTTGCCGATGGCCGGCACGATCCAGAGAGACAGCCCGGCCCAGGCAAGGAATGCTGTTTTCGCATACACGAGCCCTCCGATAAGAACCGCCGCAACGATCCAAAATACCGCCTGCATGATTCCCCCGAACAAGGGAGAAACATCGGGGAATGGAGCCGCCAACACGATGCCCTCCCAGAAATGTCGCAGAAGCTCCGTGGGAACGGTGAGATAGTACTGATTGCTGGCGGCATCCAGGTCCTCGCTCAACTGGCGAAGATTCTGACCGGAATACTGCGCATGCATAAAGTCACTCCACGATCCGAACCGGATATCCCCCTCACATACACGAGGAGGCGTGTTCCGGAAGAGCTGGTGATCGCATGCATACGTCAGATTGGCGTTTCCTGTCCTCCATAGAGCATGCAAACCCGTTCCGCTGACAGGCGAGAGCGAGCCCCACCCGATCCAGTGCACCGCCGAAAGACTGAGGGGGAGCAAAATGATGAGCGCAATCACCATGCATGCTTTCTTCAGCTCATGCCGCCACAAGTTGATCCACACGAATGCCAGCAGGATCAGGCCGCCGTAGAACATCCACTGAGCCTTGAACTGAACAATCATCAACGAGAAGAGAAACGTGCCGATGAGGAGAGAGGTCTCCCCCTTCCTGCCGCTCCACAACAACATGCTGAAGTACAAAAGGAAGAAGAGCCGAAGAAACGGCTCGGGTAAGAGCTTGTTTGTGAGTTGCCACTGGGGGAAGACGAAACAGAGCACGCTCAGCGATATCACTGCCACAATCGGGCCATATCTCTTGTACATCGCAGCGAAAAACAACAGATAGGACGCACCGAGCGCGATCTTCATGAGAAGCGGCAGAAGGATATCCACAGAGGAACCGCTGAAGAACTTCAGTGCCAGGTACGCCGTTCCCACGCCGATATCCCGAAAGGGAACGGCGGTGAGGTACTCTCCCCACCGACCGGCAAACTCCTCTCCATAGGTTTGAAAATCATGCCGTACCCCGAAGAAATGCTCCGCAAGATACCGATAGTCCGCATCATCCCAATGATGTACCTGCCACTCCTGAGGCGGGGAAAACACGCTGCCATGCGTCGATACGTACCATCCGAACGACAGAAGGATGATGCCGACTGCACACAGGAACACGACTGCCTGCGAGGTGCGCGAAATGCCTTTCACCGATGAGAGTCTGCGTACATCGTGTTGTCTGTGCAAGCCCATTCCTCTATCCTTCGGCCCGTCATGGACATTTTCCTGCGGCGAGGAACACTGTGGCTGCGACACAAATGGGATCTGGTGCTCGTCGTCGGTCTTGCTGTACTCATCTTCGCGCTGCAGGTGTGGTACCTCCGCCTCGCCGCGGCCCCCTATACCGATGAGAGTATCTATGCGCAGGCCGGAAGGATGATGTTCCTGCAAGGATATGTGCCCTACAAGGATTTTGCCTTGCCCCACCCTCCGCTCCTCGCGCTCTTCTCAGGAGTAGGCTTCTGGATCTTCCACTCCATGTTCCCTGCCCGGGTGGTCTATCTGTTCCTGAACTGCGCAAGTCTCCTACCGCTCTATCTCCTGCTGAAACACCTCAGCAAACAGCGTGTCGCGGCCCTTGCAGCAGTCCTCTTCTACGCCACATACAGCGACATGGTGCACCACGACTGGAGATTCCTCGCGCTCCGGCAACTCTCCAACGTGTTCCTCATCATGTTTCTCTACTTCGGCATTGTCCAACCGACCAAGAAGAGCGGTTTTTGGTGGCAATTGGCCTTCGCTCTCGGGAGCGTCCTCACCTTCCTGCAAACTGCGTTCAACCTCGCCGTCGTCTCCCTCGCCCTGATCTTCTCCCGGCCCAACGGCGAGCGCCGATCCGCATTCTTCCGATACGCGAAAATCGGCGGCGGCGCGCTCATGGCACTTCTCCTCCTCTTCCTCCTGATCCCCCAAAGTCTCGACATGCTCATCCTCACTCATCTCGGTGAACGATTGGGGAACGGCGTCGGCAGGATCGATCGCATGCTGAACGCGGCACGTGTCCTGGACGGTTACTTCTACGTCCTCGGTACGGCTTCCCTCCTGGCCGGTCTCCTCTTTCTCAAGAACCTGCGATGGTATCTCCTCGCGATGCTGGCAATGATCATCGGGGTCTCCATCCCCCGCGAATTCTGGACGCATTACTACGTCATTGCGGGTCCGGCGTTCGCCTGCGGAATCATGTGTTTTTGCCTCCTGATTCGCAGGTTTCTCACGAACCGGCTGCTCTGGGTGGGCTACGTGCTCGTCGGTATGGCCGTCGCTTATCAGCTCTGGCTGAATGTTCCGGGCCTCTGGAGTGAGTGGATGCACAATGTCAATCCTCAGTACTACGAGCTCGCGGCTCGCGTCTCGACTTCGGCAAATCCCATTCTCACCTTCACGCAACCCATTTACGCAGTCGATGCCGACAGAGACATCGCGTACTACTACTACGCGACGGAGGCCCGCGTGCTTCCTTCGCTCTCCGCCGATGAGTTCTCCTCGCTGGCCTCGCAGGCCTGCCTCATCCTCCTCTCGGGACGAGACCTGGGATTCGTCCCGCAGGATATCCAGGATACCTGGGCGCGGATCTATACATCCGTGCCCTGGAACGGAGAGGAAAAGATCTTCGTGACACACAATCCCCAATGCCAATGAGCGTCTCCGACATCCTCCCGCTCCTCCCCTCTCTCCTCCTCGCCTCCGTGATGGTCATGGCGGGGGTGATGCTGCTCCAGCAGTTTGTGACGCGTGCAGAAGTGCGCATGCAGACAGCCGTGTTCCTCGGGGGCAGCATGCTGCGGATCCTCTACGCACTCTCCACGCCGGCAACTCTCCGCTCGTATGACGTAAGGGGTCACCTGGAATTCATCCAGCTCATGGCGGAGCGCCTGCAGATCCCCCTCTCCACCGCGGGATGGGAGTACTCCCAGGCTCCCCTCTACTACGCCATCACGGGCCTGTGGTGGCGGATGATGAGTGCACTGGGGAGGCCGCCATCACTCATTCTTCTCGATCTGCAAACTTTCAGCCTGCTGCTCTCCATCGCCACGCTCCTGCTCTGCTTCTGGATCGGATACGCCCTCTTCACCCGTTCCGCTGAACGCACCGAGCGGCTGCTCTTCACTGCCACCTGCGCTTCGTTCCCCGGACTCGTGTTCATCTCTTCGCGCATCTCCAATGATGCACTGTTAAGCTTCTTCCTCTTCCTCTCATTCGCCCTGATGTTGCATTGGTGGCGGAGCGGCAAGACGACAGATTGGCTTTTCCTCTGTGCGTGCTGCGCGGCGGCATTCCTCTCCAAATTCACCGCTCTGCTGCTCCTTCCGTGCATCGCTCTCCTCTGGATTATCCGCACGAGGAATTCGCCGTTTGTTTGCGTGAAATACGGACTGCTCGGGCTCCTCATTATCGGCCTCCTCGCCGGATGGTTCCCCGTTGTGAAATTCCTCGAACCACGCCTGAGGATGATGCCCTTCGGCCCGACGGGGCTCAACCCGAGACTCCTCGTGGGAAATCACCTTTCCGACTATCTGATCTTCAATCCGTTTGCCGTGATCGCCATCCCCTTCAATCAAACGTGGATCCCCGCCTTCCGACGGGAGATCTTCTGGGAATTTCTCTTCAAGTCCCTCTTCTTCGGGGAATTTCTCTTCCTGCGTCTTATCCGTCTGTCGTCGCTCATGCTCCTCCTCGCCCTTCCCCTACTCCCCGTCGGGATCAGAGGCCTCTGGCAGTCCGTCCGACGAAACCTGAGAGAAACACTGCCCGTGAGTCTCGTCTTCTTCTCCCTCCTCTTCGGGCTCGTGGCCTACCGCGTCCTGCAGCCGTATGCCTGTTCGCAGGATTTTCGTTTCGTTCCGCTCTTGCTCGTACCAATGCTCTTCTTCGTGTTGCGAGGGATTTCCGCTCCCCCGCGCTGGTTGCGCTACGGCTTCTTCCCGCTCCTCACGCTCGATGTCCTCTGCGTGATCTTCCTCCTGCTGCTTCCAAGATTCGGATGACCAAAAAAAGGGGCCGCGAGGCCCCTTTTCAATTATCCTATCAAGTCCCGATCATTTCTGCCCCGGCACGCTCGACTGTGCCCCGGGCTTGACCGGTTGGATCTGGACCGGAACGACATCGAGGATGATGTTCTTCTTCTCATTGTAGAGAATGGCACGATCCGGAGTGACGACGAGGAAATCCCCGTTTTCCGCCTTGTTGTAGAAGGGGTTGCGCTGCCTCAGCGCGGCGACATCGACGATTGTCGCAACGGTCGGCGTGACCTCTTCATTGATCTTCATAAGCTTCTTCACTTTGTTGATGACACGCTGTGCTTCCGCGCGATTTTCGCTGCTGCCTCCCGTTTGGAGCTGTTCCAAACGCATGGTGAGCTGCTGGAGCTGCTGCTCCGCGACACGCCGCTTCACTTCAAGCGTTCCCGCCAGCGCCACGAGAGCGATGACAAGGATAATGAGGAGCATCCTGCCGAGAGAAGCTGTGGAACCGGGAGTATCCATAGGAGAGAGAGGAAAGGAAACGAGGCGCGACAAACCGCGTTCATCCGGTCTAGGATAGAGAATCAGCCGTTCATTGCGCAAGGGGCATTTGAATAGGGTTAGGATCAGGGTTAGGGTTAGGGGTCGATGCTTTACATGCGCTAAGTTGGTGGTTATTTTTCTTCAATACCTAATCCTAAATCCTAACCCTAACCCTACGGCACGGATTGCTCGGCAGGAGTGCTTTCAGCGGGAACAACGGGCGGCGGCTCCGCGGAAGGTTCCTGCGGAGGCGTCTCTTCGGGCGGAGTATCTGCAGCCGATGATGCTTCACTGCTCCCCTGCCCCTCTGCAGATGATGATACCGACGATTGCGCAGCTTCACTGGACGCAGAACTCACCGCTGAGCTTGCAGCGGAAGATTGCTGCTCGCTGGAAGAGGAAGAACTGGAACTGGACTCAGGAGCTTCGCTGGAAAGAGCGCTTGATTGCTCGCTGGAAGAGGAAGATGCACTGGAGACCACCGAAGATTCAGACGACGAACTGCTGCCCGTTTCGACCGTGGATCCGCTGCCGGCAGGAGGCTCATCCGGTGCAACGGTGCTGCCCGTTTCTACGATGGGCTCCGACGGCGGCGGCGTGATGACGATATCCTCCGCTACCACCGGCTGGAAGCCATCCGGCAGGATGAGACGCGGGTTGCGCTCCGCGTTCCAGTTAAACTCCATCAGGAGATCCGGATGCGTCCAGACATAGTCCTGATGGTAACGGCTGCAGTTGAACGGCCTACCGTCACTGTCGAGCGGAACCTGGCCGCGGATGCAGCCGTTCCAGATGGCGCTCGAACTGACCGGAACGCCGAGGCTGTCCACCGGGAATGGCAAGAGCTGCGGCTCGGGTTGCGAACCCATGCCTTCGGCGGTCTTCGGCGCATTCGTTGCGAGTGCCAACCATGAGAAGAGAATAGGCTGTCGCGCAGGTTCCGCGAGACGGATGGAGAAGCCTGTGGAGGTCGCCGTCGTCACGCCGTAGAGGACGGGTGTGTCCGCCGACGCACTCACGACAGGAGTCGCGTAGAACGGACGGGAGAACTCCACTGTGACGGCTGTTCCGGTTTTCGGGATGAACGCATATCCCGCCTGGTTGCTGCTTACCCGCAGCTCACCCTGTACATCGACCGTTCCGAGGAACTTCGCAAGACCGCTGATGGTGACGTTTCCGAGAACGGTCAGACCTTTGCGCACCATGATGCTCTCGATATCGACGGCAGCGCCCGTGGATGTATCGATCGCTTCGGGCGAGAAAGTCTTGCCGTTGAGGAGCAGCGTCCCCTCGACGTTCACGGTGCCGCGCAGCGTGGCACCGGATGTCGTCGATACTGCCGCGGCGTGGATGGTCCCGTCGACGTACAGATTCGTGACACGCATCGCTCCGCGGACAGTGAGATCGGAGCGGAAGAACGCCGGACCGGAGACAGTGAACTGATTGGCAACCGTCAGAGAGCCGGTCACCGTGAGCGACTGCCGCGTGACGGCATCCGTAACGGCGGAGACGAGCTCCTGTTTGGACGGCACCACCGGCGCCTTGAGCAGAGTGGAGCCGGTGTAGGCCAGCAGCAGATTCACGAGGCGGGCGGGGTCCAGACGATCGACGGCCCCCGTGACGAGAAGCTGCACTTCATCTTCGATCTTGAGCTCCGCAACGGCGGTCGCCACGTGCTGCTCCACGGCCTCGACCGTCAGCGAGGAATTCCTGCGGGAAATGAGCACACTCACCGATCCTTGTCCTGCGGAGAGCGGTTCGAGCGCCACGCCGACGGTCGGCTCCCCGGCCTGCGCCCTGCGCGCGTATCCCGGAATGGATGCGGGTGTGAGAGCATCTCCCGTCCGGATGGCCAGTCCCTTTTCGACGATCACCTTGGCCGGGATCTGTCCGATGAGACCAACGAGAACGGTGCCCGGCACGGGGATGCCATCGGCACCCGTGATGGTGTTCCCCACGAAGGCCGGACGGGTGGAGACGATACCGACGACGTTCGGATCGGCGGCATCAGGACATCGGATGACGGCATTCTTGCGATCAAGGTCGATGCAGACGAGCTCCCCCGGCTTGAGATCCTCCTGCGAAGTGAAGAACCATTCCGCGTAGTCTGCGCCGGTGGATGCGTACGCGTTGTCCGAGTAGACATGACCGTCCGCCGTGACGCGGAAGGAGATGTCCTCGTCGCCCACGACATCGGAGATAACCTTGAAGACATTCTGGCTTCCCGTCGTCTCCTCCGTATCGATGATGAGCGACTCGCGGTTGTCGGCATTCAGCGCCTTCAGGTAGAGCTTGTCGTCCGTGGCGAGGGTGGAGCCGGAGGCGCGGTAGAGATTCGTGTCGAAGGTGCCCTGGTAGCCGAAGAGGAGATGCGGGGCGGAGCCGCTCTTCGCATTCATGTCGATGACCAGCCCGGGGGCGTTGGTCGCTTCGGAGTCGATGAGCATGCCCGTGCCGTTGCCGTCCATGTTGAGATAGATGGCGCCGGTGCTCGTCGTCTGAGAGGTGGACACGGAGAGCCTGCGACCCGACATGGTGCCCATGACTTCGAGAGTGGTCTCGGGGGCGGTCGTGCCGATGCCGACCTTGCCGTCGAGAACGGTGGTCCCGGACACGGAGAGATTGCCCCAGATATCCGCACCTTGATCGACCCGCAGACTGGATCCCGACATGTTGCCGCGGATTTTGAAGTTTCCGGTCACTGTTCCGCCGCCATTCAAGTAGGCGAGACCGTCAATCGAAAGCGTGCCCGTGGCGGCGAGGTTGCCGGTGACGTTTGCATTTCCTGTCACGAGGACACCAGCATTGAGGTAGGAAAGTCCATCGATCGAGAGGGTGCCGGATCCGGCGATGTTGCCGGAAGTCACTTGGTTCCCCGTGATAACTGCGCCGCCGTTGAGATAGGAGACACCATCAATCGAAAGAGTGCCGGTGCCGGCAATATTCCCGGAGGTGTTCAGATTTCCCGTGATCACGGTGTTGTTATTCAGATAGATCAATCCGTCGACAGAAAGAGCGCCGGACGAAGTGAGACGATCCTGGGCATGGACGAGACGGCCGGAAGCCGTGCCCATGATCTCGAGAGAGGAGCCTGTGATGGTCGAAGTGAGTGTGAAGACGGATCCTGCGAGGGTGAGACCCTGGCCGGCGGAGTAGCTCGAGGCCGCAGTCGAATCCGTCGCCCAGACGAGCTGCCCGGCTCCGTCCGTCTTGAGGACTTTGCCGGAGGCGGCGCCATCACCGTACGGGAACGTGTAGGTGACGCCGTTCAATTTCAGAGTCGAGCCGAAGGATGCGGCACCCGTGATGGAGAGGGTTCCGGTGGCAGAGAGGTTGCCGGTGGCATTGAGATTGCCGGTGACGATGGCGCCGCCGTTCAAGTAGGCCAAACCATCGACGGATAAGGTGCCGGAAGACGTGAGGCGATCTTGTGCGTGGACGAGGCGGCCGGACATGGTGCCGATGACTTCGAGGGTGGTTTCGGGAGTGGTGGTGCCGATACCGACACTTCCGTCGAGAACGGTGGTCCCGGACACGGAGAGATTGCCCCAGATATCCGCACCTTGATCGACCCGCAGACTGGATCCCGACATGTTGCCGCGGATTTTGAAGTTGCCGGTCACCGTTCCGCCGCCGTTCAAGTAGGCGAGACCGTCAATGGAGAGAGTCCCCGTGCCCGCGATATTACCGCTCGTCGTCTGGTTCCCCGCAATAATCGCTCCCCCGTTTAAGTACGCGATGCCGTCGATGGAGAGCGTGCCCGTTCCAGCGATGTTGCCGGAGGTATTCAGGTTTCCCGTGATGATGGTGTTGTTATTCAGATAGATCAATCCGTCGACAGAAAGAGCGCCGGACGAAGTGAGACGATCCTGGGCATGGACGAGACGGCCGGAAGCCGTGCCCATGATCTCGAGAGAGGAGCCTGTGATGGTCGAAGTGAGTGTGAAGACGGATCCTGCGAGGGTGAGACCCTGACCGGCGGCGTAGGAGCCGCCCGTATTGTCATCCGTCGCCCAGACGAGCTGCCCTGCGCCATCTGTCTTGAGCACTTTGCCGGAGGCCGCGCCATCGCCCCACGGGAAGGTGTAGGTGACGCCGTTTAAAGAAAGCGTGGAGCCGAAGACGGCAGCGCCATTGAAGTAGCTGGTACCGTCGATGGAGAGAGTGCCCGTGGCGGAGAAATTGCCGGTGGCATTGAGATTCCCCGTCACGACGGCGCCACCGTTTAAGTAGGCAAGACCGTCAATCGAGAGCGTTCCTGTGCCAGCGATGTTTCCGCTCGTCGTCTGATTCCCCGTAATGACCGCTCCCCCGTTCAAGTAGGCGAGGCCGTCGATGGAGAGCGTACCGGTTCCTGCGATGTTCCCTGTGGTATTGAAGTTGCCTGTCACGACAGTGTCCGCATTCAGGAAGACCAAACCATCCACGGAGAGAGCACCGGAGGAGGTCAGACGATCCTGGGCGTGGACGAGACGGCCGGAGGCGGTCCCCATGACCTCGAGAGATGTCCCGGAGAAGGAATTGGAAAGTGAAAAGACCGTGCCTGCGAGGGTGAGACCTTGGCCGGCTGCCACGGAGCCGACGGTATTGTCGTCCGTGGCCCAGATGAGCTGGCCCGCTCCATCCGTTTTGAGAACTTTTCCTGAAGCGGCGCCATCCCCATACGGGAAGGTGTAGGTGACGCCGTTCAATTTCAGAGTCGAGCCGAAGGATGCGACACCCGTGATGGAGAGGGTGCCCGATCCTGCAATGTTGCCGGTCGTCACTTGATTCCCCGTGATGACGGTGTTGTTGTTAAGGAAGATCAAACCATCCACGGAGAGGGCGCCGGACGAAGTGAGGCGATCTTGGGCGTGGACGAGGCGGCCGGAAGCGGTGCCCATGATCTCGAGTGAGGAACCTGTAAGGGTCGAGGAGAGAGAGAAGACGCTTCCCGCAAGCGTGAGACCCTGGCCGACTGTGTACGTCCCGCCCGTGGTGTCATCCGTGGCCCAGACGAGTTGCCCGGCACCGTTCGTCTTGAGGACTTTGCCGGAGGCGGCTCCGTCGCCCCAAGGGAAGGTGTAGGTGACACCATTGAGAGAGAGTGTGGAGCCGAAGATGGCGGCGCCATTGAAGTAGCTGGTGCCGTCGATGGAGAGCGTGCCCGTGGCGGAGAGATTGCCGGTGGCATTGAGATTCCCCGTCACGACGGCGCCACCGTTTAAGTAGGCCAGACCATCCACGGACAAGGTGCCGGAGGAGGCCAAGGAATCACGTACCCGTAAGCTATGACCGGACATGGTCCCAATAACTTCGAGGGCGGTTGTGGGACTTTGTGTGCCGATACCAACATTGGCATCGAAAATTGCATCTCCGCTCGCTACATACAATCCCCAATTCGTGGCAGCTCCGCTTGCATAGCCATAGACTCCAATATTTTTCGTTGATGCTCCCACCGCCGAAGCCACCACTCCGTATTTTGTCCCCGCACCTGCATGGTTTGAGTACAAATACGCCGCTCTATCGACGAGAGGATCTGCATTGTACACTTCAAATTTCCCCAACGGATTCGCAAGTCCAATCGCCACTTGCCCAGTTGCAATATTTGTAAAGAGAAGTGGTGCTGCCCCTGTTCCCGTGACATAGAGGCTCTTGCCCGACATCGTGCCGGTTGCCGTGAGGTTCCCCGTGACGCGCGTATTGTTGTTGAGATACGTAAGGCCATCGATGGAAAGTGTACCGGTTCCCGCGATGTTCCCTGTGGTATTGAAATTCCCCGTCACAACCGTGTTGTTGTTGAGGAAGATCAAACCGTCCACGGACAGGGTGCCGGAAGACGTGAGGCGGTCTTGTGCATGAACGAGGCGGCCGGAGGCAGTCCCCATGACCTCAAGACTGGACCCCGTGATGGTCGAAGAGAGCGTGAAGACGGATCCGGCGAGCGTGAGACCCTGGCCGGCGGAGTAGCTGGTACCGGTATTCGCATCCGTGGCCCAGATGAGCTGGCCTGCTCCATCCGTTTTGAGCACTTTGCCGGAGGCAGAGCCGTCGCCATACGGGAACGTGTAGGTGACGCCGTTCAGTTTGAGTGTCGAACCGAAGGACGCGGCACCGGTGATGGAGAGAGTGCCCGATCCTGCAATGTTGCCAGTCGTCACAAGATTTCCTGTAATGAGAGCACCACCATTGAGGTAGGCCAGACCATCCACGGACAAGGTGCCGGAGGAGGCCAAGGAGTCACGCATGCGCAAGCTGTGACCGGACATGGCTCCGTTCACCTCGAGAGTAGTCGTTGGATTGCTTGTTCCGATACCGACACTGCCATCGTTTGCAATTCTCATCCTTTCGTAATTCGTACCAGTGACCCTCGTCCCGAAGGTCAGATACCCTTCATTCGTTGTATTGCCAATGTAGATTTCTGCCTGATCGTTGCCTGTCCAATAGATTTTGCTGCCATCATCAACAACAGCGAAGGATAGATTATTATCCGTTCCACGAACACCGAAACGGTTATTGACGTCCATTGTGTAGCCGGACGTCGGCGTCGCCACTCCAATACCAACCCAACCATTGGCAATATCTGTGATAATGAGCGGCGATGCTCCTGTTCCCGTGACGTAGAGGCTCCTGCCCGACATCGTTCCGGTCGCCGTGAGATTGCCCGTAACGCGGGTGTTATTGTTCAAGTAGGTGAGACCGTCGATCGAGAGCGTGCCTGAGCCTGCGATGTTCCCCGTGGTATTCAGGTTTCCCGTGATCACCGTGTTGTTGTTGAGGAAGATCAAACCGTCCACGGACAGGGTGCCGGAAGACGTGAGGCGGTCTTGTGCATGAACGAGGCGGCCGGAGGCGGTCCCCATGACCTCAAGACTGGACCCCGTGATGGTCGAAGAAAGCGTGAAGACGGATCCGGCGAGCGTGAGGCCCTGGCCGGCGGAGTAGCTGGTGCCGGTATTCGCATCCGTGGCCCAGATGAGCTGGCCCGCTCCATCCGTCTTGAGCACTTTTCCTGAAGCGGCGCCGTCTCCGTACGGGAAGGTGTAGGTGACGCCGTTCAATTTCAGAGTCGAGCCGAACGATGCGGCACCGGTGACGGAGAGGGTGCCGGAACCGGCGATATTGCCGGAGGTCACTTGGTTCCCCGTAATAACCGCTCCCCCGTTCAAGTAGGCGAGGCCGTCGATGGAGAGTACTCCGGAAGCGGAGAGGCCTCCCTTCACCCACAGCGCATCATCGGTCGCGAGGAGATTCGCGGCTTTGCGGTAGAGATTCACGTCATACGTCCCCTGGTATCCGAAGAGCAGATGCGGATTCAAGACATTGGTGCCGTCCGTCGCATTGGCGCCGATATCGATGACGAGAGCGGGCTGGCCCGCAGCCACGGAACGGATGCGCGCACCCGTGCCGTTCACGTTCATGTCGAAGACAGAACCCGCAATGCGCGGAATACTATTCGTCTCAACTCTCAGCCCGCCCGAGGCGGTGAGGAGATCCTGCGCATGAAGCATGTTGCCGGACATGGTGCCGGCGACTTCGAGCGCGAGTCCGCTTTCGATCACCTGGGAAGCCGTCCCACCGACCTTGATGAGCAGCCCGCCCGTCATCGTGTCGCCCTGCACCATGACATACCGCGCGTCGCCGGCAGTCGTATCGAGACCGCCTTCATCAGTTGCCCAAACAAGCTGTCCCGCGCCATTCGTCTTGAGAACCTTTCCGGAAGAGGCGCCATCCCCGTACGGGAACGTATAAGTGACGCCATTGATGCGAAGGGTCGAACCGAAGACCGTGGCACCGTTTAAGTAGGATGTGCCGTCCACAGAGAGAGCGCCGGAGGACGTCAGGAGACTCTGCGCATGAATGACAGCGCCGGACATGGTGCCGGCGATCTCGAGCGCAAGGCCGCTCTCGATCACCTGGGAGGCCGTCCCGCCGACCTTGATGAGCAGCCCGCCCGTCATCGTGTCGCCCTGCACCATCACGTAGCGCCGGTCAGCCGATGTGGTATCCAAGCCACTGCCGGTCGTGTCATCGATCCCGCAGACGAGATTGCCACTCGCATCGGTCTCGAGAGCGCAGCTCACGAACGATGAGAACTTCACCGTCGCACCGGCGACCGTAAGATTGTCCTGCAGAGAGGCCGCCCCGTCGATCGAGAGGGTTCCCGAGGCGGCTAAGTTGCCTGATGTGCGGAGAGTGCCCGTTACCACCGTGTTGTTATTGAGATAGACGAGACCGTCGACCGAGAGGGAACCGGAAGCCGCGAGGTTCCCGTCGATGAGCGTGGCACCCGAGACGGCGAGCGAGCCCCAGATGTCCGCATTGCGATCGACGCGCAGGCTGGAGCCCGACATGTTGCCGCGGACTTTCAGGTTCCCCGTGACGGTGGCGCCGGCATTCAGGTAGGCGAGACCATCGACGGAGAGCGTGCCGGACGACGTGAGACGATCCTGCGCCCACACGCTGCGACCCGACATCGTCCCCATGATCTCGAGAGCGGTCCCGGAGAAGGAGTTCGAGAGCGAGAAGCCCGTGCCCGAGAGGGTGAGACCCTGACCGGCGGAGTAGTGAGTGCCGGTGTTCGCGTCCGTGGCCCACACAAGCTGCCCCGCACCGTTCGTCTTGAGCACTCTGCCCGAGGCAGCACCGTCACCGTAGGGGAACGTGTAGGTGACGCCATTCAATTTCAGCGTCGATCCGAAGAATGCGGCCCCTTCGATCGAGAGGGTACCGGAACCTGCGATATTGCCGGTGGTCACTTGATTCCCGGTGATGAGAACGCCCGCATTGAGATAAGTCAGTCCATCCACAGATAGCGTGCCGGAAGCGGAGAGGTTCCCTGTGACGGATTCGTTTCCCGTGACGATCAAGCCGCCGTTCAAGGACGCAAGCCCGTCGATGGAGAGGGTGCCGGAGGCCGCGAGGTTGCCCGTGACGGATTCGTTTCCCGTGACGATCAAGCCGCCGTTCAAGTACGCAAGCCCGTCGATCGACAAGGTTCCCGAACCGGCGATATTGCCGGTCGTCGTGAAATTCCCCGTGACCACCGTGTCGCTGTTCAGGAAGGTGAGGCCGTCCACCGAGAGAGAGCCGGAGGAGGTCAGGCGATCTTGAGCATGGAGAATGAAACCGGACGCCGTTCCCACAACTTCGAGCAGCACACCCTCCTCCACCGCCGGGATGATCGTGAGACTTCCCGCGGACATGATGAGCAGCCCTCCGGTCATTGTGTCACCGGAAGCCCGCACGTACCGGCGATCCGCATGTGCGATCGACATTCCCGTTCCCGTACCGCCTGGACCCACGTCATCGATACCGCAGACGATGTTGCCGGCGGCATCCGTCTCGAGGTTGCAGGTGTCGTATCCTGCGAGCTTCACCGTATTGCCGAAAGATGCCGTCCCGGTGATGGAGATTGCGCCCGAGCCGCCGATGTTGCCGCCGGTGAGCAAGGTGGTCGCAATGAAGACGGCGCTGTTCAAGTAGCTGGTTCCGTCCACCGACAGCGTGCCAGAGGCCGAGAGGTTACCCGTGACGGATTCGTTCCCCGTCACGATCAAGCCGCCGTTCAAATAGGCCAAACCGTCCACGGACAGGCTGCCGGAAGCAGAGAGTTGATCCTGTACATGGACCGTGCGGCCGGACATGGTGCCGGAAACCTCGAGAGCGAGACCTGCTTCGATTGCTTCGGAGGCGGCCCCGCCCACGTGGATGAGGAGACCTCCGGTCATCGTGTCACCAGAAACATTCACGTACCGGTTGTCCGCATCACCGATCTCGATGCCGCCCTCGTCCGTGCCGCAGATGAGCACGCCGGACTCCGTCGTGTCGATGGTATTGCAACCCCGCAGACCAGAGAGCAGGAGCGTCGTACCAGAGATGGAACCTGCCACCTCGAGTCTCGCACCGGCCTCATTTTTGCCGATCGCCACCGAATCGCCGACCGAGGTCAAACGCACAACCGTCCCGTCATCCGTCCATCCGGATATGGCATTCACGACAACCGTTCCCCCATCCGTAGTGGTATCTCCTCCTCCACCACCTCCGCCCCCCCCTCCACCACCGAATCGCCGATCGCTTCCGGTGCGCTCATCGAGAGGTTGTCGCCCCGTACCGATGGTGGGATTACCCTGATCATCAAGCGGGAAGTCCTTCCACACGGGCTTGCCGTACTCGATCGTGAGGTACTGTCCGTCCGTGCCGGGTCCGATGAAGTCCCACATATTCGTCGGGCGGCCATAGACATCCCATCCGCTCGTCGCATTGGGCGCCCATGCCCACTCGCTCGCTCCGCTGCCCGGAGCCGCTCCGTACATCGGAGAACTTGCGGGACGGGCCACCATGCGTTCCCGCCTGCGTTCCTCAGCACGCATCGCCACCTGGTGTGCCGGGGAATCCACCGGTACCCGCAGGAGCACCTCGGCACCCTTGCCGTCCTTGGACGGCTGTTGGGCGACGCCGAGGAACACGAAGCCGTCACTCATCTTGGCAGTCGCGCCCGCAGTGCTCTCGAGCGTGAGGCGGTGACGAAGGAGATCCGGATCCGTCGAGAGCGTCCGACTGGTCATGACATGATTCGCATCGGTCTTCTTCGCCTCTTCGCGGATGGCATAGAGCGGCGAGACATTCGCCAATCCGTTCCCAAATGGGATCACCGTCTGCACGAGACTCGTCTTGGTCAACCGCACACCGGAGCCAGAGAGGAATTCTCTCGGCAGGTCCTTGAGCTGCATCACATTCCAAACCTGAGAGCCTCGCCCTGTGAGAAATGAAAGCCACTGAGTCGAAGGACCTCCGCTGCGATTGAGGAGGAGAAGAAAGACCATGAATGCGGCGCCGACGAGCGCGGAACGCACGGGCAGTTTCTGCTTCTCCGAAAGTGCATGAGGCAGCTCGACCGGTTGCGGCTGTGCCGGCGTCTCCGAAAGGACGACTGCGTGCGCGCGATGCCGGGCGATGTATCGCGTGACCTGCGCGCGCGACCACCCCGTGATCGCCTGCAAATACCGGCGGACCACCCCCCTCTCAGCACGCGGAAGAGACTCATACCGAACTGTCGTGAGGACCTGCTCGATACACTCCACACCACGCACCGAAGAATCGACCGGCACCCCACCTTCCGGAGAGCCGAGGAAGGCTCTCATGGAGGCGACCGAAGTCAGGGGGTGGGTGAAGGGATCCATGTGTGCGTTTTTTGTTTTGGGTGAGCCCAAGTGAGCCTTAGGCTCATCTCAGAATTATAGCGTATTTTGGCTTCCAATTCAACATCCGAAGAGAGGGGTGTCAAACAGACCTGACAGGCCGCCGAAATGGGCTTCGTTGCACCCCCATGAGGGGGCTAAGCTTAAGCCCTATGATCGCCCCTTCCACCCTCCAGCCGTTCCTCGGCTCCACCCTCTCTTCGACAGACTATTCAGGCCTTGGCAAGAAGTATGTCGGCAAGGTCCGGGATGTCTACATCCAGGAAGCGAAAAAACGCCGGATCCTCATCGCCACCGATCGTCAGTCTGCATTCGACATCCTCTGGTGCCAAATCCCGCTCAAGGGGCAGGTCTTAAGCGAGCTGAGTTCCTGGTGGTTCAAACGCATCGAGGACATCATGCCGACACATGTCATCGCCTTCCCCGATCCCAATGTCACCGTCGGCAAGGAGCTCAAGATGCTGCAAGTGGAAATCGTGGTGCGCGGGTACCTCACAGGATCGAGCAAGACGGCTGCGTGGACGAACTATGCCGCGGGCATGCGTGCCTTCTGCGGCAACACATTGCCGGACGGCATGGTGAAGAACCAAGCATTCACTTCACCGATCATCACTCCGACCACGAAGGGCGAAGATGATGAGCTCATCGACCCTGCCGGCATCGTCGCACACGGCTACGCGACGAAAGAGCAGTGGAAGGAGATCGAGGAGAAGGCTTTCGCCCTCTTCGAGCGCGGCCAGCACGTTGCGCGCGAGCGCGGTCTCATCCTCGTCGATACCAAGTACGAGATGGGCTACGACGAGCACGGAGTCCTCACCGTCGCCGACGAGGTTCACACGCCGGACTCATCGCGGTACTGGATCGCGGAGAGCTACCCGTCGCGGTTCGGAGCCAAGGAAGAACCCGAGAGCCTCGATAAGGAGTTTTTCCGCTTGTGGCTGCGAAGCCAGGGCTTCGAGTACGGCGGCTTCCGCCCCGCGATCACCGACGAGGTGCGCCTCATGCTGGGCGCGAAGTATATCGATCTCTACGAACGGGTGACGGGCGAACGATTCAAGATCCCAACAGAGACGAATGTCGCCGAACGCATCCGGAAGAATCTTGAGCCGTACATGATCGCGTGACACTGATTTACACTGAGGTGAATTGTCACAGTGAGTTCGTCGAACTGCGACAATTCACTGCATGTCATGGTTCGACGGACTCACCATGACATGCGATTAGTCGATAGGTTCTTCGATTTTCCACCCCGGCCTGATGCCGTTCGCCGCAGTGAATCCGGCTGGCACTTCGAGCGCGGCGCGGATCGGGCCGATGGAGCGATAGATGGGACAGGGATCGGTGCACGGGACCATCGTCTGCACCGATTCAAATTCATTTCCGGCGTCGAAGAAGATGACATCCAACGGGAAGGAAACGTTCTTCATCCAGAAGGCTTCCTCGCGCGGCGGATCGAACCGGAAGAGCATCCCGTGACCGTTTGCGAGTCCCTCCCGGAACATCAATCCGTTCTCGATATCCTCGGAAGACTCGACAATCTCGACGCTGACCTCCACCTGCCGTTCGCCCGGGCCTCTCAGGGTGATGACGCGCTCGACCTTCTCGGCGGAGAGCTGTGTGCACGCGGAGAGGAGAATGGCCGACAGGAGAACCGCTGCACGTTTCATCCGCGGAGTTGGGAAATAGCTTTTGCCCTGTCTTTAGCGGAAAAAATGAAGTTGCCAGCCACGAGATTCGTCGCACCGGCGGACCGGCAGGCAACCGCCGTCTCCTGATCAACGCCGCCGTCCATCTGGATCATGAGGCCGGGGCGCTTCGCGTGCGCCTCGGAAACCTTCGCGAGTACTTCGGCGATGAACCCCTGCCCGCCGAACCCCGGATGCACGGACATGACGAGGAGCAGATCGATATCGTCGAAACTATCTTCGATCTTCGTGAGCGGCGTCTCCGGATTGAGGGCGATTCCGGCCGTGGCTCCACTCTTGCGAATGGCTTGCAGAAGGGCTCTGCGAGCTTTCGAATCCTGGACGGCTTCGGCATGGAACGTGATATGTTTCACGTGCAACTTCTGAAATTCTCCGATGCGATCGGACGGGTTGCTTACCATGAGATGCACATCGATCGGCAGGCGCGTCTTGAGGCACTTCACCACCGGCGCGCCGAAGCTCAAGTTCGGAACGAAGTGCCCGTCCATGACATCGATCTGCAGCCAATCCGCATGATCTTTCACGCTCTCGATTTCATCCTGCAGATGTCCGAGATCGGCAGAAAGAATGGAGGGGGTGATGAGGACGGAAGAACGTGACATACCAGCATGCTAGCAGGAATCTCCCTTAGAGGAACAGAACGGAAAGGAGTGGAATAAAGGGCAGAGCAATGAGCGTACTCACCATTACCGCCACGGAAGCCTTCTCGGGGTGCACCTTGAGCGCCGACGAATAGACGACGGTGTTCACCGCGAGCGGCACCATGCCCATGAGAAGGAGTACCCCATGCACATCTTCTCCGAAGACATGCAAAAAATGCCGATCGATCCCGATGAGCATGAGCATGAGCGCAGGCCAGATGACACACTTGGCGATCGTCGTGAAGACGAGGAGCCGCCCATCGAACGCCGAGCGACTCTGCCGGGCGAGAGCGATCCCGATGAGCATCATGCCGAAGATGCTGTATGCGCTGCGCACGCCGTCGAGTGCCGTGACGAGCAACGCCGGGGGAGTGAATCCAACGGCATTGACTGCGAGGCCGAGGACGAACGCATACAAGAGCGGCAACTTGATCAATTTCACCACGCTCTCGCGGTACGAATAGTTGCCGCGGGCAAGTAGGAAGAATCCCGTGGTGCATTCGTACAGAACGAATCCGAAGGAACTTAAGACCACGATACCGAGGATATCTTTCGGGAAGAGGGCCAGAGCCACCGGGATGCCGAAATACCCCGTATTGCCGTTCGCAGAGGCAAACGCGGCAAGATTGCGCATAGAGTCCCCCCTCTTCCAAACGCATGATCCTATCGAAAAGAAAATCCAACAGAGCGTGCTGCAAATGATCAGGAAAAGAAGCGGAAGGGAGAGCGTCCCGCGATTGAGCGTAACAGTCATCGCCCCGTCCATGACAACGAGCGGCGAGAGAATGTACAGAAGCAGGAAGGCAACGGGGTCCCGCTTCACTCTAAAAAATACGCCCGCAACATATCCGAGGGCGATGAGGATGTAGAGCGGGAAGAGCTTTTGGAGAAGGATGAAGAAGAGCTCCATGGATCTATCGGTCGAGATCTTGAACACGCTTCACATGCCTCCCCCCCTCGAAGTCCGTCGTGAGGAAGATATCTGTGAAACGCTTGGCATCTTCTTCCTTGGTCAACCGGTCGCCGAGGCTCATCACATTCGCATCGTTGTGGGCGCGTGCGAGGCGCGCGGTTTCATCACTGTAGACGAGCGCCGCGCGAATGCCGCGGACTTTGTTCGCCGCCATGGCTTCGCCATTGCCGCTCCCGCCGAAGATGATCCCAAAGATCCCCTGCTCGAGGACGACGGCGCAGCCCTTGCGAATGATCGCCGGATAATCCACGGACTCCTCGGAAAAAGTCCCGGAGTCGATCACATCGACGCCCTTCGAAGTAAGATACTTTTTTATGGCTTCCTTGAGAGGAAAACCTGCATGGTCAGCGGCGAGGGCGACGCGCGGAGGGAGCTTCACGGGAGAAAGGATAGCACCCTCTTCCGCGCTTCACTATGCTAGTGGCATGAGTGACCGCAAATACCTCATCGCCGCCAACTGGAAAATGAACCCGGCGCCGCAGGGCGCACTTGCGAAGGATTCTCCGTACCGCACCTTAAGCTCTGTGGACGTATGGGTGTTCCCCACGTATCTCGACTTACAGCCCTGCATCGAAGCAGGACTCATCACGGGGGCACAGCTCGGATCGAGCGCTGCGAATGGAGCCCACACGGGCGACGTGAGTATGACGATGCTGACAGAACTCAAGTGCCGGTCGGTCCTCTGCGGGCATTCGGAACGGCGCCACGGCCGCCACGAGACGAACGAGGAAGTGATCGCGCAGACGATTGCCGCTCTCGAAGCGGGACTCCACCCGATCGTGTGCGTCGGCGAGACCCTGAAACAGCGTGAAGCCGGCGAGGAGAAGGAGGTGGTGCGCAAGCAGTTGGAAGGTCTCCCCGTCGAGTCGCGTATCATCATCGCTTACGAGCCGGTTTGGGCTATAGGTACAGGAAAAACCGCCACTCCGGCGCAAGCACAGGAGATGCATGCCTCCATCCGGGGTCTCCTGCCCAAGGACGTGCGAGACTCCACGCGCATCCTCTACGGAGGATCGGTGAAGCCGGATAATGCTCCAGAGCTCCTCAAACAAAAGGATATTGATGGCGCCCTCGTAGGAGGAGCGTCCCTCAAGCCGGATGAATTCCGCGCTATCGTGGAGGCGGCAATCGGATGAGTTCTAGACTCTCCGTTTCTCCGCCACCGCTGTCACGAAAGCGCAGAAGTACGCGAGTTGTATCTGTCCGAAAATCGCCACCAGGAGCGATGCCACGGAGCCTGTCCAGAGGATGAGGCCCGTGAAGATATTCATGAGGAGCGTCAAAAGTACGATCACCAGAAAGAACGAGATGATGAGGAACCCCCACCGCGCACGCGTCCGATCGAAGCTCTCCCGAATGCTCTCAAGGGGCGCCGTACCGTGCAGATGAATGGGGAGAGCCGGCAGGCTCCGCGGGAGCAGGATGAGCGCGGGAAGCGCGCTTGCGATGAGCAACAACGCCGCAGGGAGGGCGGACTCCATAAATCGCGCGGAAAGCAGCAGAACGACGAAAGGCAACCACAGGAGCGAACTGAAAAAGACCCAAAGATCTGTCAGGAGCATCTTCGGGAATGCCCGTAGCGACCGGCGAACCATCGCAAGCACGTCCGTACCTTGCTGCATGATCACAAAGAAGAACGCACTGGAAAATACAATGATGATCACTGAGAGAACCATGTGGAGGAGACGGAGCGGCGCAACCACCTGCGTGGCGATGCGCGCACGGGACTGAAGCAGGGCATCGCGCTCCTCCTTGGGCATGGCTTGTAATGCCTGCTCCGCTTCCATGAGCTTGCCGATTGCATCGTCGAACGCAGTCTGGTCTCCGCTCTGCATGCGTTCATTGAGTACATTCAGACGATCCTCGCCCAACTCCAGCGAGATGAGGGCGCGCTTGTACTGCATCTCCATCTCCCGATCGATGGACCCCTGTACGGCGAAGAGGATGATGCCGAAGAGCACCGAGCCGACGATCATCGGCTTCCCTGTGCCTAACAGAAGCGACCAGCTGTTCTTGAGAAGTTTGAGAAAGAGAACCATAACGCTGCCCCCCACTCTACGCGCCGGCGCAAGCCTCACAAAGCGCTAGTTCTTGACCCACTGGCCGTTTCCAACGGTCTTCGCCGCACCGGACAATTCCAACATCGTCAGCGTCGCATTCACGGGACCCGCCGCGAGACCTGCGCGCTGGGCGATGTCCCCGACCGATTGCGGCATGGTTGTGAGTGCTCCGTGGACCTTCGCCTCCTGATTGGAACGCGGAGTGAAGGAGGATGTCGATCGGTCTGCAGCGACGATGCCGACTTCCTGCAACACGTCCTGAGGAGTCGTGACGAGCTTGGCCAAGCCGCGGGAGATGATCTGATGACAGCCGATGAAATTTTCGTCGAAGATCTGTCCCGGAACCGCAAATACATCGCGTCCGTAGTCCAACGCCAGATCGGCGGTGATGAGTGCTCCGCTCCCCTCGCCCGCCTCGAGCACGATCGTCCCCAAGGAGAGTCCCGCGATGATGCGATTGCGCGCGGGGAACGTAAACTTATCGGGAGTCGTATCGAGTGGAAATTCCGAAAGGAGGAGGCCTCCCCCTTTGACGATTTCCTCCGCGAGGCGGGCGTTCTTCGCCGGAAAGATGGAGGCCAATCCATGACCGAGCGCCGCGACAGTTTTCCCTCCGGCGCGCATGGTCTCCCTGGCCACTACGGCATCAATCCCTTCGGCCAATCCGCTCACCGTGACAACCCCGGCCGCAACGATCGGTCCTACAAATGCCTCCGCCACACGCTGGCCGTAGGGCGATATCTTGCGCGTACCGACGAGCGCGATACACGGTTGATCCAGAATCGTGAGATCTCCCCGGTAATAGAGAAACATCGGCGGGTCGCCGATCTCCTTCAGTCGAGACGGATAGGCATCATCTTCGATGGTGAGGAAATGCACGTCGCGCTTCTTGAGCTCCGCTTCGTACTGATCGACATCAAATTCTTCCAGCCGGTTGAGGACCTTCATGACCGTATCGCCGCGGCAGCCGAGCTTCGTGAGGAATTCCTCGCCGATCGCGCCCAGTGCCCGGTCGAGATCGCCGAACGCCCCCTTGAGCATGTCCGCACGCTTCTTCGTGAGAAGATGGAGCCAAGACCAGGTGAGGGCGGCGGTACGATCCATAATGGAAAGAAATTGTTGCGCATCTGCTGCTCCCACGCCACAATTTCTCTCGCTAAGCCGCCCTAGCTCAGTGGTAGAGCATCGGTATCGTAAACCGAGGGTCGTGGGTTCAAATCCCATGGGCGGCTCCAATCTTGACATCTTCTATCAAGAGAAGTACGGTGCGATCAGATGGTCTCCACCGTCCCCCTCACGGCCACCACGAAGCGCATCCCCTGATGTGCTGAGGTTTCGTGAGTATCGAATCACAACCTCAGCGGAGGTTGTTTTTTGTATTCCTTCCCCCTTTCTTTCTATGGCACACCGCCAAGCGACGAAGACCACGAAGCACACGCCCTAATCAGGTCGAGGTTTCGTGATCAAGAACTGCAACCTCGGCCTCGGGGTTGTTTTTTTATATTCCCTTTCCCATCTTCCCCATGAAAAACATTCCTTCCCCCTCCGGCGAGCGTCTGCCGGTGGAAATTCTCGGCGCCACCGGCATGGTGGGCCAGCACCTCATCACGCGGCTCACGGAGCATCCGTGGTTCCGCATCGAAGCGCTCAAAGCATCGGAGCGCTCCGCGGGCAAACGCTACGGAGACACTGTGGATTGGGCTCTCCCGCAACCCATTCCCAGAGACATAGCGCAGATGGAAGTGCTCGCCTGCGAACCTTCATTGCCGGGACGTATCGCGCTCTCCGGACTCGATGCCGATATCGCCGGACCCATCGAGGAGCAGTTCGCAGAGTTCGGTTACCCGGTCGTCTCGAACGCGCGCAACCACCGATTCGATCCCGATGTGCCGCTGCTCATTCCCGAGGTGAACCGCGATCACCTCGCAATCATCGCCCATCAACGTTTCGCCGTCGGCTGCATCATCACCAATCCCAACTGTTCGACCGTCGGCATCACAATGGCCTTGAAACCGCTTCAGGATGCGTTCGGCGTCGAAGCGGCGGACATCGTCACCCTCCAGGCGGCATCGGGCGCGGGCAACCGACCGGGAGTCTCGAGTCTGCGTCTCATCGACAACACCATTCCTTTCATCGCCGGTGAAGAGGAAAAAATCCAAACAGAGCCGAAAAAAATCCTCGGCACGTATCGTGACGGTGTCATCCGTCCAGCCGAGATGGCGATCAGCGCGCAGTGCAATCGCGTCCCCGTGCGCGACGGGCACACGGCCTGCGTAAAAGTCGCCTTACGAACGCGCGCTTCCCTTGAGAGCGTGATGGCGGCATTCGAGTCGTACGGAAGTCCGCTCAAAGAGCTTGAGCTGCCTTCGGCTCCCGACCATCCTCTCATCGTTCATCACCATCCCGCTCACCCGCAACCGTACTTTCATCGCGATCTTGAAGATGGAATGGCCGCAAGTGTCGGGCGAATCCAGCCGTGCGGCGTACTCGACTACAAGTTCGTCGTGCTTTCGCACAATACCGTCCGCGGCGCAGCAGGTGCGGCTATTCTCAATGCCGAGCTCCTCGTTCGCACCGCCCTCTCGCAGGCAATTCGGTGAACGGCGCCACCAGAAACAACCGCTTCGCGACAGAGGCGGTTGTTTTTATAGCTTCCCCTTCTCCTTCAAAATCCCCTCCCACTTCTGCGCCTCCTCCTGTTTAGAGGGATCCAGCTTGAGCGAGAGGTAGAGCTCCTTCAGGCCTTCGTCATACATCCCCTTCTTCCCGTAGGCGATGCCGAGGTTTGCGTGCGCGAGAGCGCGCTTGGGATCGATTTCGACAGCCTTCTCAAGGTGCTCGATAGCCTCATCCAGCTTGCCATCCTGGAAAAGCATCCACCCAAGATTGTGCTGCGCAATGAAGGTATCCGGGTACGAGGCAACGGCACGGCGATAGAGGAGCTCCGTCGAAGCCCACGTGAGGCTCTGGCGGTAGCTCAAGACCCCGAGCACTGCGGCGAGCGCACAGAGCACCACGGAGGAAATCCCATGAGACCAATTCACCTTGAGCAGATCTGTAAGCCAAAATATGGCTGCAACTGCCAAGACGATGATGCCGAGAGATGCGAGGTACGCGTAGCGGTCCGAAGCGTAGAAGATCTCCCCTCCTTTGTAGAAGGTGACGAAACTTGGAGCGAGCAGGAGGAGGTACCACAATCCCCATATCGTCATCCACTTCGTCTTGCGCGCAAGGAGGCACGCCACGATGAGTAGGGCTGCAAGGATGATCGCGGAGACGAAGAATGCGGAAACCGTGAACGTGATCGGACCGGTGTAGTGATAGAACACGGAGAAACGCAGAGGCCAGAAGATCTTCCCGATGTAAAAGACCGTGCTCTTCACCGAAACAATGGCGATTTCCCACGGGGTAAGCCCGATGATGTTGTGTTCCTTCCCGACGATGGCGACGACGCCGAAAATGATACTGAGGACGAGGTAGGGCCACTTGGCGGCTACTTTACGCAGACTCAGGCGACCGTCGCGCATCCAATCGATCAGAACGAGGATAACGGGCAGAACGGCGATGGACACCTTTGCGAGGAGGCCGCAGAGAAAGAGCAGGAGACTTAAGACCTTGAGCATCGTGGATTTTCGCTCGCGGAAGCTCAGATACGCGACGACGGACGCGAGGAAGAACGCCCCGGACAGCAGGTCCTTGCGCGCGCTCACCCACGCGACTGCCTCCGTCTGAAGTGGGTGAACGGAGAAGAGCAGGGACGCGAGGAAGGCGATCTCCCGACGCCCCGTGAGCTTCACGAGCATCCAGAAGATCAGGAGCACATTCAGGATGTGAAGGAGGAGGTTGTCGAAGTGGTAGACGAAGGGATTCAAGCCGAAGAGGAAGTGCTCGAGTTGGTAGCTTAAGAGTGTGAACGGGACGTAGAGCTCCGGATCGAATGTCGTGAATGCTTTCCAGATCGCACCGAAAGAGAAATCCGTGATGATGGGGTTCTGATAGACGAGGATGCCGTCATCCCAGTTCACGAAACCATTCGAGAGCGATGCGGCGTAAACCGCAAGGACCGCGCCCGCAAGGATGAGGGCGAGAAGCCGGTCGGTGAGCCAGGAGCGCATGTGAGGGCTAAGGTTAGGGTTAGGGTTAGGGATGAGGTTACACTGCTGAGATAGTTTCCCTAATCCTAACCCTAATGCCTAACCCTAAATAATCGGTTCTTCAAATTTCTCCTCAATCTCCGCAATCTCCCCCTCCTTGGGCGCTTCGCTCGCCGCTTCGTCCCACTTCTTAAGCATCTCCTCCACCTTCTTCTTCGGCTGGCAGTACTTCTTGCGGGAGAGCTCGATGATTTCCCGCGTGTGATCCTCCGCCGGCTTCGGCACATCGACCGTGCGTCCGGAGAAGGCTTCGCGGATCTCCCCCTTCACGGACATCTTCACGTAGAACTCCCGAACGCCGAGATTGATGATGTCGCGCTCTTTGAAGATCGGCTCGTACTCCTTCTCAAGAACCGCAGCATCCTCGGCCCCGACGCGGAAGCTGATCATGGATCCGACATTACCGAAAACCGTCTGGCGGATCCTCGAAGAGAGCTGCCCCATGTACTGATGGGCAATCGTGAGATTGAGATGATACTTGCGGGCCTCGGAGAGAATCTCATAGAACGTATCGGTCGCGAAGTTCTGGAATTCATCGACGTAGAAGTAGAAATCCGGCCGCTGCTCCTCCTCCACACTCGCACGGCTCATCGCCGCCTGGTACATCTTCGTGATGATCATCGAACCGAGAAGTGAGGAGTTTTCCTCTCCAAGGAGCCCTTTGGAGACTTTCATGAGTAGGATCTTCTTCTGATCCATGACTTCGCGGATGTCGAACCGGGTCGTGGGCTGCCCGATGATGTTGCGGATCATATTCGTCGCGACGAACTGGCCGACTTTGTTGAGAAGCGGCGTGATGGCTTCGGAGTCGAACTTCTCGGACCACGCGGCGAACTCGGACACCCAGAAGCTCTTCACGACGTTGTCCTGGATACGCGCAACGATCTTCTGACGGTAGTTCTTGTCATTGAGCATCTTCAGGATCGAGAGAACCGTCGTGTTCGGGCTGTCAAGGAGCGCCAGCGTGGTGTAGCGAAGCACGTGCTCGAGACGGTACGACCAGTTGTCCCCGAAGAGCTTCTTGAAGATATCGAGGAAACCGATGGTGAGCTGCATCTTGTACGCCTCGTCGACTTTGGCGAGCGGATTGAAAGCGATGGGGAACTCCGTATCTCCAGGGTCGAAGAGGATCACATCGTCGATGCGATTTTTGGGGACGTGCCGCAGCACGCAATCCACCAGATCTCCGTGCGGATCGAGCACCGCCACTCCCCTGCCGCGATCCAGATCCTCCTTGATGAGCAGCTCCAGGAGCTTGCTTTTCCCCACGCCCGATTTGCCGACGACGTACAGGTGGCGCCTGCGGTCTTCGAGACGCACGCCGAATCGCACGAAATTGTTGTGGTAATTGGTGATGCCAAAGGTGCTCACGTCTTTCTCGCCCGTCCGCGGCAAGTCCTGCGGGGGGTCGGACTTGCGTGCGAGAACGTGGACGATGTGGTGCACGTGATCGGTGTTGGGAAGGTGGTAGAGCGTCGCCGTCTCCTTCGCGCTCAGAATGTACGTCTTCGCATGCTCCCGTGCCCGATACTTCTGGAGGAATCCTGCCGACTCCGTCGCCCGCGTCGCCGTGAAGCCGTTGACGTCCGAATCATTGAAATGGTAGAAGCTGTTATTCACGGCTTCGATCTTGCGAACGGCTTCGTCGAAGCTCCGCGAGAGGAACGCGCAGCGGATCGATACCCTGAAGGGCTTGGTCTTCTCCTTCTCCTTCGCGATCTCGTAGCGAACGGCCTGGATGCCCCTGCGGCCCTCCTTACGCAGACGATCGCGGATGGAGAAGAACTTTTTGAGGTTCGCGAGCTTGAAACGCACGCTCCTGAGGAAATGATACAACGCATTGTCCGCGTGCGGTTCCACGATGATCTGGACCCACACCTGCTCCCCGCTCTCGATCTTCGAGATCACCGAGAAGAGACGGGACATGCTGTCTTCCTCGAAGCGGTCGTAGGTCTTCACCGGATACACGTCCCTCTCCTTCAACCTCAACTCGCACCCCGCGAAGTGGTGCTTCGAAGGATCGAACGCGGCCGCGTAATCCTTCGTTTCCCGGATTTCCGCATCGGGAAAGGTGGCATAGATGAGACCTTCAATCGTTTCCACGTATTTCTCATCCATCACCACGTAGAAATACGTGTACTGTTCGTACCCAAGATACTCGAAAGAGAACCGTTCCTCCGTCACGGTGTTACGCAAGCTCACGAGCAGATCCTGGAATTTCGACTCCAGTTTTTTGTTGTCTTTCGTTCCCTGCGGCACGACGATGTGGAGGAAGTGCAGCTTGGTCATTTAGGCTAGATTCTGCATGATTTACGGCCTTTTGTAAACACCGATCGGGGGTATTTTGCGAGACATAAGACGTAAGCCATAAGCTCACGGCTCACAGCTTTTCAATACACCTCCTTCCGGTAGCAATTCTCGCAGTAGATCTGCATCTCCGTATCCGCGGGGTAGCTCGTGACCATGGGGACGGAACACTTCGCGCACAAGCCTTCGCGCAGCTTCCACGGGTTCTGCTCGCGAGAACGCCGTAGGTGGCGGCAGTCCGGGCAAGAGTCCGGGAGAGGGATGCGGCGCGCGCGATATACGGCGAGCTCTTGGGGAACGATCTTGTAATTCTTCCCACACTCTTCGCACACGAGCACGCTTTCCATCGCGTCGTTCGCAACCTGATCGATCGCATCGGGCACCCGGTACGTCTGCGCGCGGGGTACGCGCGGCTCGGGCGGGTGCCAGCGATAGCCGAGTTCCTTCGCCTGCTCTTCCATAAGCGGGAAACGCTCCATCGCTGCGGTCTCGTTGTACGCAAATGGCGCGCAGGAAGCCGGGAAGAATTCTCCCCATTCACCGTTCACTCTCATGGCCGCGATGATCCGTGGCACGAGGCGCTCGTATTCGTCTTTCGTATACTGCTTGTTCAGGATGCAGTACTGGCTGCGGCGGAGCCCGATGCATCCGAAAATGTCTTTTGAAGCGGTGATGAAAAAGGAGTAGTGCACGCGCTGGCACCCCGACGTGCGCAGACAGAAGCTCGTGCCGTACGACGCCGCGACGGATGTGGTTTCGTAGATGAGCTCACTGTCCCTCCCGCCGGTATAAGCGTCCATGGCATCCCGATACAGGTTCACGTCGTAGAGATACCGTCCGTCCACGGAATCGAATGCTCCGTAACATTGCAGACAGTTCTTGCAACGGAAGAGATTGTCACCGGTGACGTTCTCGCACTGGATGTTCATGAGATTGCGGCGAATCGCCTTGCGCCGGATCCCGCGGTACATGCTCTCAGCCATCTTCACCATCTTGCGGGAGCCGAAGTCGAACTCCCGAAGCTTTGCTTCATATGCATCCTTCGTGAGTTGCTCGTTGAGGAAGTAGTATCGCTTCCCGCGGAGATTGCTGCACATGAAGCAGTCCAAGCAATTGCGACAGTCCAGGAGAAACGCACAGTTTGCGCAGTCGCTGCAGAAGAAGAGGTAGCGGCTGTCAGTGCAGTTCATGCATTCCACGCACTCGTAAAGGAAGGATGATTTCTTCACCTGCGTACAATCCGTGCAATCGGAGCTCCGACTCCCGCGGTAGGTGTAGAGCATGTCCTGGGATTGATGTGTACGCGCGCAGAGGTAGCAATTCTTGCTTTCGCGCACGTCGCTGTTGAACTCGCAGTTCTCCGAGAGCTCCACGCGCAGCGATGGGAGCGGGATCGCGAGCGCGAAGCTCCGGAATTGATCGAAGAACGGGCGCGCAGCATCGTATGGACGTCCGTATGCAAGCGGATCGAAGGCATCGGAGAACCAGTGGTTCTTCTCACAGACTTTGTGAGGAGAGTCGGGAGAGAACACCGAGATGATGTCCTGTCCCGTGACATCGCATTTTCGCCGGTAGAGCTGCCGCTCGTTTCGAAAGCTCATCCTCCTTCGCTGCCGACAGTCGGGGCACAGGGTCGGTGGCGGGATGAGCTCCTTCTTCCCGGCGAAGACAGGCGAAACTCTCTCGAGGAACGTGAGGTCGTCCTCCGTGACATCGAAGGGGGCACGGCACCAAGAGTTCAAGCAAATCTTCTGCATACGCTGATTCTAGCAAGGGATGAGGGGCATGTAGTACGTATTATGAGAGATTGGTTCTCCTGCCCATACCCCTTACTACACCTCTTTGAGGTAGCACTCCTCGCCCATTCGACTCCGTCTCGCTGCGCTCGCCTCCGCTCAGGGTGAATCGTGTTGTAAGCGAAAGAGGAATTGAGTTGATATTCAGTATACTTCTTTCAGATAACACGATTCGCAGTACACAATTTCCGGTCTCTCGGGCGCATAGGTCGTCTCCATTGACTTGCCGCACTTCGCACACGCACGCTTCCAGAGCTTGCGTGGATTGCGTAAGGCCCTGCGTGCGGCATGGCGCACTTCGAAATGCCGGCGCGGGAGAGGCACATGCAGTTTTCGATAGAGACCAAGCTCGCTCGGCTGGATTTTGAATAGTTTCCCGGATACCTCGCAGCGGATGGCCCACTGGAGCACATCATCGGGAACGGCATCGATCGTTTCGGGAAGACGATCGCCAGAGACCACCTTTGTGACAGATGGCATTTCCTCGCGCATCTCGCGCCACCGCCATCCGCGTTTCTTCACCTCCTCCTTCGTGAGCGGATAGTAATCCTGAGCGACGGTTTCGTTGTACGAAAAGGCGGAGAGCGTGGGAGGGAAAAACTCTCCCCATGTCCCCTCTTTTCGCATCTGTTCAATAATCTTCGGAGTCAATCGTCCGTATTCTTCTTCCGTGTACTGCGTATTCAGAATGCAGTGCCGCATCTTCTTCAAGCCCACGCAGCCGAAACAATCGTTGGCACCCTGGAGACAGTAGATGGAGTAGCAGAGATTCGAGACACCGAACGACTGGTAGTAGCAACAAATGAGCCGTTCGACGCCCGCTCCCACGTAGGCGCAGTTGTACACGAGGTTCATCTTGTCACCCCATGCGTCGACGTCCTGCGCGTCCGATCCGCCCATCATGCAGTTCGTGCAATGACGACAATCGCGCATGTCCATGCAATCGTAGGAATCATGCATGTTCTTGCAGGAGATGAGGTTGTCGCCCGTTACCTCTTCACTCATCACCGTACGAGTGGCTTTGCGCGGGTATCTGAGGAAAAGAGCCTCCGCTTGCGCACGCAGCGCCTCCACGCCGGCATGCGTGTGAAGGGCGAATGCCGCCTTCCGGAGAGCGAACTCCTCCTTGGAAACCGGCTCATTGAAGATATGATACTCCTTCTGGTGCAGATTCACGCACCCGATGCAGTTCCGGCAACTTGAGCAATCAAGGAGGAACGCGCTATCCGAGCAGTTGCTACAGAAGCGCGAATACAGCAGATGAAAACACTCCTGGCAGTGGATGCACTCGTAACAGAGCTCGCACTGCTTGAGGCTGTAGAAATCGCAACAATCCTTGAGGAGCGCGTAGACTTCGCCATAGTAGGAGTCCTGCGCCTGCTCCCCGTCAAAGATCAGGTAACAGTTCTGCAGACGGTATCCGTCGTGTGCGTAGTCGCTGTTGATGTTGTCAGTGAGCGCGAGGATGGAGATTTTCGGGACGGCGTACCACAGATCGCGGAATTGATCGAAGAACGGGCGCGAGAAATCGTACGCCCTACCGAAGGAAAGAGGATCCCAGTTATCCCCCCACCAGCACGCAGGACAGAAGACGGTAAAGGGGGAATCGGCAGGATAGATGGCGATGATGCGCTTCTTGCAATGATCGCACACACGCGGGTACAGCGTCCGTTCATTGCGCATGGCCAACCTTCTCTGCTGACGGCAGTCGAGGCAAAAGGCGGGGGGAGGAACGGATTCTTTCTTTCTATTGAATACAGGAGAGATCTTGTCATAGAACGCAAGATCATCCTGCGCGATCTCGAAGGCGGAAGCGCACCACGGGTTGGCGCAGATTTTCTGCATGGGGGGCTAGTATAGCAAACATCGTCATAGTGAGGGGCCCCGCACAAATCAATAAACCTCTTTGAGATAGCAATCTTCGCCCATTCGACTCCGTCTCGCTGCGCTCGCCTCCGCTCAGGGTGAATCGTGCTGTAAGCGAAAGGGGAATTGGGTTGATATTCAGTATACTTCTTTCAGATAACACGATTCGCAGTAGACAATTTCCGGCCGATCCGGGGCATAGGTTGTCTCCATCTCCTTGCCGCACTTCGCGCACGCGCGCTTCCAGAGCTTGCGGGGATTCCTTTGAGCCATCAGCCTGCGATGGCGTTCGTCGGGGTGGAAATGGGAAACGGGAAGCCGCATCTTCCGGTAGAAATCCAGCTCCTGCTTGATGACCCTGAAGGGACGCCCCGTGGCTTCGCACTTGATCACCCAGTTCAAGATGTCATCGGGGACATCGTCGATGGAGTCCGGCAGCTTCCGGGCGGGAATCACTTTGTCCGCCTTCGGCATATCGTCGCGCTCCTCCTTCCATCTCCATCCCCTCTTCTCCGCGTCTTGCTTCGTGAGAGGGAAGAAATCAGAGGCAACGGAGTCGTTGTAGGCGTAGAGGCTCCTCTCGACGGGAAAGAACTCACCATACTCCTGGGTTTTACGCATATGTTCAATGATCTTCGGTACGAGCGTCTCGTACTCCTCCTTGGAATATTGCTTGTTCAAGATGCAATGTTTTCCTCGCGCATGCAGCCCGTCGCATCCGAAGCAGTCGGATTGGTAGAAGCAGGAGCTTAAGTAGAGGGAGCGCGGGGAGGCGATGGTGCAATAGCTGAAGCGCGTGAGGTAGTTCTTCTCTCCGCCGGAGGACATCTCGTAACAGAGCTCGATATCCTTGTCGTGTGAGGCCAAGTCCATGGAATCTTTGACTCCTTCGCACTCGAAGATGTACGAGGAATCCTCGACATTGAAGCAGTCGGAGCAATTCATGGCGTTGCGACAGTTGGAGAGGTACGTTCCCGTGGACCCCTCGCAATTGAGCTGGATCTGCGCCCGCTTGGGGACGGTCACGTCGAAGGCGGCGAATTCCGCCTGAAGATCTTCCGGAGAAGTTTGCCGGTACTGCCGGAGGATGTCCGCATAGGCTTCTTCCGTGAGCTGCTCATTTTTGAAGCAGTACTGCTTGTTACGGATCCCACTGCACATGAAACAGTCTTTGGCGTTGGTACAATCTCGTAAGTAGTTTGAGAACGAGCATTGACGACAGTTCACGAGGTGATGCGCAGAATTGCAGCCGTCGCAGTTGGTGCTCTCCGCAACAAGCTCGCATCGGTTGAGCACATTGGAGTTGGCGCAGTCGCGACAGTACTGACTCTTGCGCAGGTAATAGCAATCTTCCACGAAATAACTCCCCGGACAGAGGTACGCGTTCTTGCTGAAGGCGAGGAGGAGATTATATTCGCAGTTCTCGTTATTCAGCTGGAGAGCGGCCGCCTGCGGCACCGTGTGCTGGAGCTCCTCGAATTGCTGGAAGAATGGCTTGGAGAAATCGAAATCTCTGCCGTAGTCCATCGGGTCCCAACGATCCGACCACCAGCAATCCGTGCAGTACACCGTGTACGGGCTCTCGGGAGCGAAGGAGGAAATGGTCGTTTTCTTGCAGAGACCGCAGGTATGCCTGTAAATGCTATGTTCATTGCGAAACGCGTGCCTCCGTTGCAGCCGGCAATCGGGACAGAGGGTAGGAGGCGGAATAAGGAATTTCTTCCTGCCGAAGGCCGGTGAAATTTTCTCGTAAAACTTCAAGTCATCATCGGTGACCTTGAAGGGGGCACGACACCAAGAGTTCAAGCAAATCTTCTGCATACGCTGATTCTAGCAAGGAATGAGGGGCATGTAGTACGTATTATGTATTATGGGATATGGGATTGGTTCTCCTGCCCATACCCCTTACTACATACCCCTTAATACACCTCTTTGAGGTAGCACTCTTCACAGAAAACTATTTCAGGGCGTTCTGGCGAGTATGTCGTCTCGATCCCCTTCCCGCACTTGGCACATGTCCGGCTCCAGAGGTGGCGAGGATTGCGCAGCTGCATGCGACGACGATGCCGGCAATCGTGACAGGATGAAGGAATCGGCAAGAGCATCTCCCGATAGAAGCGAAGTTCCTGAGGGATGATCTTGAAATTTCTCCCGCACGTTGCGCAGGCGAGGGTCTCCTGCAAGATGTCATCCTTGACCGTGCGGATGTCTGGGGGAACCGCGTGTTTGTTGGAAGAGAACCCCCTCTCCTCCATTTCCTTCCATCGCCATTTTCGCTTGAGGATTTCACCTTTGGTGAGGGGGAAATACTCCTGCGCGACAGACTCGTTGTAGGCGAATGGAGAGCGAGCGGCAGGGAGAAACTCCCCCCACGTACCGTCCTTGACCATCTGCTCAATGATTTTCTGAGCCAGCTTCTCATACTCTTCTTTCGTGTATTGCTTGTTGAGGATGCAGTAACGCTTGTGCTTGAGACTGATGCAGCCGAAGAGATCCGCGGAATTATTGTGGCAGCAGTCGCTGTAGAGAAGATCTCTCCCCTCCGCGCAGATGTGGCAGAAGAGGAGGTGGTATCCCGCCATTCCCGCGTGCAGCTCGTAATTGAGCTGGCTCTGCACCAGCCAGCCGTGCTCGTAGGTGTCCATGGAGTCTTTGTTCTTCCCTGAATCGTAAATGTACGCGCTGTCTTCCACGTCACGGCAGTTGAAGCAGTGCTTCACGTTCTTGCAGTTGTAGAGATCGTCTCCGGACACAGAAGTGCAGTTGATCTGCAACGCGAAACGGTGCGGGAATGTCAGCTTGAACGCACGCCACTTCTCTGCGAAGGCGGCGAATGCTTCGGGGGAAGTGAGGAGCTCTTCCTTCACGCGCGCATACTCCTGCGCGGACACAGGTTGATTGAAGATGTGGAGTTCCTTCTGCCGTAGCCCTACGCAGCCGATGCACCGCTCGCACCCCTTGCACTCGTAGCAGAAGAGACTGTCACGACAATTCTGGCAGGATTGAGAAAAGGCTGTCCCGTAACAGTGCAAGCAGTACGAACAGTCGTAGCATCGCTCGCAATATTCGCAGTACATCGAGTCCACCACGTTCTTGCTCTCCAGCACCCAGTGACCGTAGTAGCAGTCCTCGCACTTGCCGAGCGCCACGCCCATGTAGCAGTTCTTATTGTTCGCGGAATGGCTCGTGTAGATGCAGTTCTCGCTGTGCAGGTTGAAGAGGTAGAGGCGGGGAACACGCATTCGTAGCTCGGCAACCTGTTCGAGAAATGGCCGCGTGAAATCGACGTCCGTCCCGTACTCCAGCGCATCCCATTGATCCCCCCACCAGCATTCGTAGCAATAGACGGCGTACGGGGAATCCGGCGCGTACATGGACACGATAGATTTCCCGCACCGATCACAGGTATCCCGGTACAGATTACGCTCATTGCGCCATGCAAGCCGGCGGCGCTGCCTGCAATCGGGGCAGAGTGTCGGAGGAGGAATCTCGTACTTCTTGCCGCCAACGCTGGGAGAGAGCTCGTCCAAGAGCGCAAGATCACTCTGTGTGACCTCGAAGGGGGCACGGCACCAAGAGTTCAAGCAAATCTTCTGCATACGCTGATTCTAGCAAGGGACGAGGGGCATGTAGTACGTATTATGTATTATGGGATATGGGATTGGTTCTCCTGCCCATACCCCTTACTACATACCCCTTAATACACCTCTTTGAGGTAGCACTCTTCACACAGGATTCTGCCGTCATACTCCGTCGGCCAGCTTGTCTGAGTCCCCTTCCGACACTTCCCGCACGCCACTTCTCGCAAGGTCCCGTCGAAGGGGATCAGGCGGAAATTCTCCTGCAGCCGGCGCATGTAGTACGTAGAGGGAAGCGGCGAGCCGAGATCTTTTGCGAACGCGATGTCCGCCTCGGCGATCTGGAACGGGCGCCGGGCCACGGAGTCCCAAAAGACTTTCTTCGAAAGATCATCGGTGGATGCGTCGCTGCGGTCCGGCACGAGGGAAGCTTCGAGAGTGTCCACCGTTCGTTCCTCTCTCTCCTCTCGCATCCGGAAGCCCTTCCCTCTCCCCTGTTCCTTCGAGAGAGGCCAGTGAAAGCCCGCTAAGCTCTCCTCGTACGGATTCGCGGCGAAGTGCGCGGGGAAGAATTTTCCGTACTCACCACTATACTTCATCATCGCAATGATTGCTGCTTTCTTCTTCTCGTACTCCTCCGGCTCATGGGGCGTATTGAAGATGTGATACTTCTTTTTGACGAGCCCGCAACAGCCGAAACAATGCTGGCACTGGAAGCAGTGGGCGCAGTACTCCAGGAACTTGCACTGAATGAGGCCGTAACCGAAGCGGACAGAGTAACATTTATCGAGAGCGGAGGAGCTCATGTACACCAGCTCGTCCTCGTAGAAGTTCACGCAATCCAAACAGTCTTTGGAGTGCACACCTCCGCGAATGCAGTGAATGCAATCCTCGACATCCTGCGTCGCAAAAAAGCAATTGATACTCCGCCTGCATCCGTCGAGGTAATTCCCCGTTGCGTCCTCCGAAAGGTCGATCAGGAGCGCGCGATGCCAGGCACGGGTCCGGAGCATGTCCAGAAATTCTCTACGCGCTTTTTCATACGTGTTCCGCGAGCGAAAATCGAACTCTCTTGCCCTCCGCAGGTATTCTTCCTCCGTGTACTGCTGATTACGAATACAGTACTGCTTGTTCCGAAGGTTACTGCAGAGAATGCAGCGGTTGCAGTTGCGGCAATCATAGAGAAAAGCGCTGTCACTGCACTGTCTGCAATGTAACGTGAAGAGCGCCCGGAAGCAGAAAAAGGAGAATATACAATCGAGGGTGCGCTGCGAATCGCACGAGAAGACGCTGAATTGGGAATCCTTGACCCTCAACATGCGGAAGCAGTAGCGAAGATTCTCGTCCTTGACGCCGGAGTGGCTGAGATAGCAGTTCCGGGAGTACCACCAGTCATCCGTGTACTCGCAATTCTCGTTCCCCGCTCCCAGATTGTGCGGGATGGGACAGCGACGGAAGAGTTCCCACATCTGAGGGAAGAGCGGCTTGCGAAGATCGATCTCGGCCGAAGGCGGATCCGCGTGCTTGATCCACTCGTCCTTGTGCCACACGGGATAAGGACAATCCTGAGAGAAGACGGAGATGATCTGCTTGCCCGTCTTATCGCATGTGCGCTTGTGGAGCGCCCAGTGTTGCCAGAAGGCGCCGAGGATCTGCCAGCGTGCGATGGGACTTACGTCCGGCTCGCCTTCGACCCCCAATTTCTTGCGCAGTGCCATCTCGGCGGACGAAACTTCGAAGGTACGACCGGTGACGGGGCAGGTGGGCATGGGAGGTTCAGTATACCTCCTTCAGATAGCATTCCTCGCACAGAATCCTCCCGTCATACTCCGTCGGCCAGCTTGTCTGAGTCCTCTTCCGACACTTCCCGCACGCCACTTCTCGCAAGATCCCGTCGAAGGGGATCAGGCGGAAATTCTCCTGCAGCCGACGCATGTAGTACGTAGAGGGAAGTGGAACCTTCAGATCCTGTGCGAAAGCGACGTCCTCCTTGAGAATCTGAAAGGGGCGAGAAGCGGCTGCATCCCAGTACGGCGTCTTCGTCACCCCTCGACTCGTCCCGCCTCCGCGGGACTCGCTCAGGGTCTGCGCAAATTGCTCGGCGGCTTCGTCCGCCTGATCGCTTCGATCAGGAACCTCGGAAGAATCCCGCGTATCGGCCTCTCGCTTTTCGTCCCCTTCATGCATCCGAAATCCCCTCTTCCCCCCTTCCTCCGTCGTCAACGGCCAGTAGAAGCCAGCCAGACTCTCCTCGTACGGATTCGCGGCGAAGTGCGCGGGAAAGAATGTTCCATACTCGCGACTGCTCTTCATGGCCGCGATGATTTCCCCTTTCTTCTTCTCATACTCCTCCGGCTCATAGGGCTTGTTGAAGATGTAATAGTTCTTCCCCACTAAGCCGCAGCACCCGAAACAGTGCTGGCATTGGAAACAGTGGGCGCAGTACTCCATGAACTTGCACTGAATCAGGTTGTATCCAAACTTCACGTCGTAGGAATTATCCTGCACAATCGAGGAGCAATACTGGAGTTCCGACTTGTACGGGCTTATGCAATCCAGTGCATCACGCGTGATGTGGGTGCGAAGAATATTCACGCAATCCTCACTTCCTCCCGACATGAAATGACAATTCTCACAATCTTTACATTCATCCAGGTAATTCCCAGACGAGTTTTGTGAACGATCAATGAAGAGAGCGCGATGCCAGGCGCTCTTTCGAAGCATCTTGAAAAACTCTGTCTTCGCCTGCTCGTAGACAGAACGTGAATGAAAATCCCAGGCTGCAACACGCTTCTCATACTCCTCTTTGGTAATCTGTTGATTGGCGAAACAATACGATTTATTGCGAAGATTTGTGCAGAACATGCAATGTTGGCAATTACGACAGTCATAGAGAAATGCGCTGTCACTGCATTGCCAGCAGTTGAAGGAGAAAAGGACCTGAAAACATTCATGGGAATTGATGAGGTCCACACATCGCTCACTCTTAAAAGAATACGTGCAGTACTGTGCCGTACGTATCGTATCGATGCGATAGCAGTAGCGAAGGTCTTCGGACAGAACTCCGGAATGGCAGAGATGGCAGTTCTTGCTGTACCACCAGTCATCGGTGTACTCGCAATTCTCGTTCCCCGCACCCACGTTGTGTGCGATGGGACAGCGACGGAAGAGCTCCCACATCTGAGGAAAGAGCGGCTTGCGAAGATCGATCTCGGCCGAAGGCGGATCGGCGTGCTTGATCCACTCGTCCTTGTGCCACACGGGATAGGGGCAATCCTGAGAAAAGACGGAGATGATCTGCTTGCCCGTCTTATCGCATGTGCGCTTGTGGAGCGCCCAGTGCTGCCAGAAGGCGCCGAGGATCTGCCAGCGTACGATGGGACTTACGTCCGGCTCGCCTTCGATACCCAGTTTCTTGCGCAGTGCCATCTCGGCGGACGAAACTTCGAAGGTACGACCGGTGACGGGGCAAGTCTTCTGCATACTCTGATCCTAGCAAGGAATGAGGGGCATGTAGTACGTATTATGTATTGGAATATGGGATTGGTTCTCCTGCCCATACCCCTTAATACACCTCTTTCAGGTAGCACTCCTCGCAATACACGATTTCCGCCCTTTCTGGAGCATAAGTTGTTTCAATCGGTTTCGCGCATTTCATACACTTCCGGCTCCAGAGCTTGCGTGGGTTACGCAGCATCATGCGGCGGCGGTGACGCTCGTCGGGGTGGAAGTGCGGAACGGGAAGGCGGTGAAAGCGATAGAACTCGAGTTCCTTCTTCACGATCCTGAAGGGGCGTCCGGCTTGCCCTGAGCCTGTCGAAGGGTCGCCCCCTTCCGACAAAACCGCCCACTGGAGGACGTCATCGGGCACCGCGTCGATGCCGGCGGGCAAACTCTGCGCCGGAATGACCCTGGAAACTTGCGCGGCATCATCCGTCTCCTCGCGCCAGCCAAACCCCCGTGCCTGAGCCTCCTCACGCGTGAGCGGGAAATACACCTGCGCCGTCGTCTCGTTGTACGCAAACGGGGAGATCCCCGCCGGGAAAAATTCCCCCCACTCCCTCGTCTGCCGCATGTGCTCGATGATCTTCGATGCGAGCTTCTCGTACTCTTCTTTCGCGTACTGCTTGTTCAGGATGCAGTACTTCCCGGGCTTCATGCACACACACCCGCACATGTCCGATCCCGTCTGGACGATGTCGCAGTAGAGGAGGTTTCGAGAGCTCCAGGATCCGTGCGTGAAGATCGTATTGTAGGAGCCGTAGCCGAGGCTCAAGGACTCATACCCGAGTTGCGCATCCGTCGTGTGGCAGACGTCCAAGAGATCCTTGATCTGAAATCCCGTGAAGATGTAGGCACAATCCTCGCCGTACGAAACATCGAAACAGTGGCGAAGATTGCGCGAATCCTTGAGGTAATCCCCCGTCACGTTCTCGCAGCTCACCACCTCGCGCGCGCGGTGGATGCTCCGTTCCTTGAGACGGGAAAATTCCTGCAACACGTCCTCAAGCTGCCCCTGCGCGACACGATCCATGATCTCCTTCTTGAGGCGTCGATACTCCTCCTGCGGATACTCCTTGTTGCGGATGTAGTTGCGCTTGTTTCGCAGATTCATGGAGAGCAGGCACTCGGTGCAGCCCTTGCAGTCGAAGAGGAAAGCGCTCGATGAGCAATTGGTGCAGTTCTGGCAGAAGAACGCCGTGTGGCACTTGTCGACGTCGACGGCTTCGTAGCAGTAGTGCGATTCGGTACAGTCGGACGTATCGGTACAGCCCGTGGACTTGATGACCTGATAGCCATAGAGACAATCCTCGTTGAACTCGGCGGCGAAGATGAGGTAGCAGTTCTTGTTCGACCCGGAGAGATTGATAAACTCGGAATTCTCGTTGTTGATCACGTTGAGCGCCAATCTCGGCACCGTGTTCTGCAGTTCTTTCACCTGATCAAAAAACGGACGGCTGAAATCCACTTCCCGCCCGTGGCTCAATGGATCGTTGCGATCGGACCACCAGCACTCGGTGCAGTAGACGGGGAACGGACTGCCCGCCGGATACATGGAAATGATGGACTTCTTGCACGCATCACACGCGCGCCGGTAGAGGCTGCGCTCATTGCGCCAGAAAAGTCTGCGTTGCTGACGGCAGTCGTGACAGAGCGTCGGGGGCGGAATCGCATACTTCTTCCCGCCGAATACCGGAAAAAGCTTATCGAGGAGGGCGAGGTCGTCTGAGGTGACCTCGAAACCCGACCGACACTGAGCACAGATCTTCTGCATACGCAGCTACTGTACGCACATCTTTTGACTGTGCAACGAATGCATCACCCGATGCGTATGAATGGTGAATCGTGGCTTCCTGCAGCCATCCACGCTGTGAAAATAGTTGCACCGTCCTGCAAAGATCCCCTCAGGTGCCGACACCGGAATCCCAGAGCTGTTCGAACTGCTTGCGATGGACATTCACGAGCTCCGGATGACGGATGATCACGACCCGCGGGTTGTCCGCATCGCAGATGAAGTGCGCGACGTGATCCTTCGTGAAACCGAGATAGTCCTTCGCCACGGGAATCGAATCGACCAGCCGGGTGGTGCGCAACTCCTGCGAGTCCCGCTTCGCGAAGGTCTGCGATTCGGGGGAGTGCGTATTGAAAACGCGACAGAACATGTTTCTGCTGAATCTCTTATGCCGGAACCCAAGTTCCTCCGGCGCCTCGTCGGACATCCCTGCGACTTTCCAGTAGTTCTGCATGGACCCCATGCAGAGGAACTCGTCACCACAGAGATCGGGGAGCTTCAGATACTCCTCCCGGAAGGCATCCAGCCCTTCATGCACTTCTATGGGTTCCGTTCCGTCCCGCGCATCCTCCGAGCTGGCATCGATGAACGGCAAGAAGTGATCCAGGCGTTTGAGGGCCAGTTGCAGGCGCCGTACCTCCCGTTCCTTCGTCGCGAGCTTTTGGATAAGCGCATCGAGCGTCAGCGGCGCGTAGACGGATAACTTCTGATTCATCTTCAGTGCCTGCACCAGTCCGCGATCCTGCAAACGCTTCATCGTTCGATAGGCGGTCACGAGATGCATGCTACTCGCGGCAGAGAGCTCTCCGATCGTTGCGCGGTGGAGCTTCATGAGGAGGAGATACAGTGTAATCTCCTCTCCGCGCAGACCGGCCAAGCTCAAGAGATGTTGGATCCTGCGACGCATCGCGAACAGTATAGAGTAGGAAGAGAAGATGTAAAGAATATTTGTCAACCCGCTTAGTACACCTCTTTGAGGTAGCAACTATCACAATAAACAATTTCTGGTCGTTCGGGCGGGTACGTGGTTTCGATTGGCTTCCCGCACTTGCCGCACTTCCGGCTCCAGAGCGTACGGGGATTGCGCAGCCGCAGGCGGCGGTCGTAGCGCTCATCGGGATGCAGGTGCGGGAGGGGGAGCTTCTGCTTGCGATAGAAGTCGAACTCTTGCTTGAGGAGCCGGAAGGGGCGGCCCGTGGCTTCGCAGACAATGGCCCAATTGACCACGTCGTCGGGAACATCTTCGATGCGATCGGGGAGGCTTTCTGCGGGGATCGTCTTGGAGACGACCGGCTTCTTCTCCACGATGTCTCTCCAGTAGAACCCCTGAGCGCGCGCCTCTTTCTCCGTGAGCGGCAGATACTCGTGCGCCAGCGATTCGTTGTAGCCGAAGGAGGAGAGTGACGGCGGGAAATACAGCCCCCATTCCTTGCGCGTCTTCATCTGCTCGATGATCTTCGGCACGAGAGACTCGTACTCCTCCTTCGTGTACTGCTTATTGAAGATGCAGTACTGCTTGCGCTGGAGGCCTATGCAGCCGAAACAATCCTTGCAGTGGAAGCAGTACTCGCAGTAGAGGAGATTCTGACTATGAAAAACGAAGAGGCAGTAGGCCGTGGCATACGTCTCGATCGTTCCGAGCGTCTCATAGGCAAGCTCCGGCTTGATGTACATGTTTGAGCAGTCGTAGTTGTCCTTCACCTGCACCCCCACGATCACGTAGCGGGAATCCTGGCTCTCATTCAAGTCGTAGCAATCGAGGCAATTGCGTGAATTTTCGATGAAATCCCCCGTGCAGTTCTCGCTGCTCACGATGTTGGCATGCCGATGGATCATCGTTTTCTTAAGCTCCATCCACTTCCTGCACATCTCTTCCATTTTGGCTGACGAGCTGCGGAACTCCCGGACGCGGAGCTCGTACTCCTCCTTGGAGAGCGGCTCATTGAGGAAGTGGTACTGCTTCTGATGGAGATTACTGCAGAGGCAACAGTTGCTGCAGCCGTTCAAGTTCCATGAGAAGAGGCAGTCGCGGCAGTTTGTCGAAAAGGCGACGAAGGCGCAATTGTAGGATTTGAAGACAGAGAAACACTCGTAGCAGAGCTCGGAATTATAGAGGTAGGAACAGTCCACAGAATCCTTGCAGCTCTGCAAGAGCTTGCCGTAGTAACAGTCCTCACAGTACTCCGACGAGTTGATGAGGTAGCAGTTCTTGCAGTAGCCCGTGCCCGCCGTGAAATCGCAATTCTCGTTCCCGATCACCATTGAACCGAGGAGCGGCACGGCCTTGTGAAGAGAGCCGAACTGCTCGAAGAACGGACGGGAGAAGTCGTAGGGACGACCGTGCTCGATGAAGTCGCGCTTGTCATCGTTCCACTCATCATGCGTGTAGACGGCATCCGCCTGGCCCCAGATGGGCTCCTCGTGATAGATGGAGATCATCTCCTTCCCCGTCAAAGTCGCGGGCCTGCGGTAGAAATTCCTCTCATTGCGATGACATGTCCGGATCTTCAAGCGACACTGAGGGCAGTACACCGGAAGCGGAGGGTGGATGACCTGACTCCCGAAGCGGAAACCGATCTTCTGCAGAAACGCCTCTTCATCGGGATAAATCTCGAAGGGGTGCTGGCACCAAGAGTTCAAACAAATCTTCTGCACACTCTGATTCTAGCAAGGAATGAGGGGCATGTAGTACGTATTATGTATGGGGATATGGGATTGGTTCTCCTGCCCATACCCCTTAATACACCTCTTTGAGGTAACACTCCTCGCACAGCACCCTCTCCGCCCGTTTAGGGGCGAATGTGGACTCAATTTCCCGGCCGCACTCGGAACACGGACGCTTCCAGAGCCGACGGGGCGGCCGTCGCTTTAGACGATCCTCATGCCGCTCCTCCGGATGCAGATGCGGCAGGGGGAGATGATGCGCCCTGTAGAACTCCAGTTCCTGTTTGATGATACGAAACGGCCGCTTCGTTTTCTCCGAAGTGACAGCCCAGTTGAGCACATCATCCGGAATCTCCTCGATTGATTGCGGAAGCTCGCCGGCGGGAATCACCTTCTTCACATTCAAAGGCTCATCCACCTCATCACGCCATTTGTATCCACGCCTGATGGCCTCTTGTTTGGAAATCGGAAAGTATTCCATAGCGATCGTTTCATTGAATGCGAAGGGGCAAACATCTTTGGGGAAGTACTCGCCCCATTCGTCAGTCTTCCGCATGTGCGCGATAAGTTTTTCGCGCCGCTTTCCGTACTCTTCCTCAGAATATTCCTTGTTCAGAATGCAGTACTGCTTCTTCTTCAAACCCACACAGCCGAAACAGTTGCGGCATCCGACACAGCTGTCGCAGTACTCCAGATCGGAATTATTTGTGGCACAGGTGGTGCAGAATTTCAGATTGAAGGCGTTATTCCCGCATGCTGAACACTGGTACAGTCGTTCGGCCTTGTCGCCCCAGGAGTTGTAGTCCATGCAGGATTTCACGCCCATCGCCACCTTGGCGCAGTATCGGCAATCCTCCAGATCCTTGCAGTCCAGGCACTGAAACGCGTTCTTAGAGTCGTACAGATGGTCCCCCGTGCAGTTCTCGTTGCGCTCCGTTTGCGCGTAGCGCTGCGGCTGACTTACGAAGAACTCCTCCGCCTTCTTGTGGAAGGCTCTCATGCCGTCCGTTGTATCCAAATGAAGCTCGGCTTTGCGCTTCGCGAATTCCTCTCTGGAGAGCCGCTTGTTGAAGATCATGTACTGCTTCTGCCGCTGGTTAATGCAACCGATGCAATCACGGCAACCGATGCAGTTCTTGAGAAAAAAGCTTCCGGAACAATTCTGACAATCCTGCGAAGAGAAGACGGCGTGGCAGCCGGTGCAATCCACGCTCTCATAGCAAATTTCACTGTCGTAGCAATTACTGCAATCGACCATATTTTTGCAGTGGTAGACGCGATTGCTGTAGTAACAGTCTTCGTTGTAGTCCACTTCGAAAGACAGGTAGCAGTTCTTGAGAAAACCGGCGCAGTTCACGTAGTCGCTGTTCTCGATCGTATCCTGAATCAGGAAACGCGCCTGATGCGGCACCACGTTCTTGAGCGCCAGAAACTGCGGAAAGAACGGCTGCGAGAAATCGATGTCGCGGCCGAATGCGAGCCCGTCGAAGCGATCACTCCACCACTCCTCCGGTTCAAAGACAGGAAAAGGATGATCCGCGTGGTACTGCGAAAGAATACGTTTGCCGGTGGCATCGGATATGCGCCAGTAGAGCCTGCGCGCATCGCGCTCGATCATGCGGCGCATGAGCCTGCACTCCGGACAGGATTTGGGATCCGGAACGTCAAAATCGCGCAACAATCTCCGATCATCGTCGGAGATCTCGAAGGATGTGCCGCATTCGACGCAGGCTTGCCGGCCGAAGGCTGGACGAAGGCTGGAACGCTTCATGTGATCAGTATACTTCCTTCAAATAACACTCCTCGCCCATTCGACTTCGCTCAGAGTGAAAATTGCTTCAGTAAACCTCTTGAAGATAGCAATTTTCGCAATAGACGATTTCCGGCCGCTCGGGCGCGTAGGTCGTCTCAATTCCCTTTTTACACTTCGCACAATTGCGCTTCCAAAGCTTGTAAGGGTTCCTGCGCATCAATCTCTGTCTGTGTCGCTCATCGGGATGGAAGTGCGGCAAGGGAAGCTGCATCTTCCGATAGAAGTCCATTTCCTGTTTGACGATCTGGAACGGGCGACCCGTTGCTTCACACTCGATGGGTTGGTTGAGCATATCGTCTGAAACATTGGAGATGTCCTCCGGCAGCTTATGAGCGGAAATATTCTTCCCCGTCTTGGGAGCCTCTTCGACATCGTTGCGCCAACGCCACCCCCCTCTTTCCGCAGATTCTTGCGTGAGCGGGCAATATTCCTGGGCAATGGTCTCGTTGTACGCAAATGGACTGAGGCTTGCCGGCAAGTACTCGCCCCATTCGCCGTTCGCCCGCATGGATGCGATAATTTTCGCCACCAGCGTCTCGTACTCATCCTTCGTATACTGCTTGTTCAAAATGCAGTACCGTTTGTTCTTCAGAGCTACGCAGCCGAAGATGTCGTTGTTGTGATGACACTCCAGCGAATAGTACACATCGGATCCGTACCAAACGTAGAAACAGGCCATCGACGATTCCAGATCCACCGTGGAACAGACGCTGTAGCAATACCTGTCCCCGTCCGGAGCGCAGAAGGCGCAGTCCTGCGTGCAGAGAGTTTTCGGCGAGAAGTAAATGTATTTGCAGTCTTCGCATTTCTTGCAGTCAAAGGCATTGAAGCAGTTTTTGGAATTGTAGACACCATCCCCCGTGCAGTTCTCGGAAGCATAAATATTCGCATGCGGGTGGGGCAGTGATGCCTTGAGTTCCGAAAGCTTTTTCTGAAGACGACCGATGCTGGCATGGGAAAGCGAGGAGAATTCCCGGGAAAGACGCCCGTACTCTTCCGCTGAATATGATTGGTTGAATATACAGTACTGCTTCGCCCTCAAGCCGAAACATCCGATGCAATCCGTGCAACCAAGACAGTCTTCGATCATCGTGCAATTGCGGCAATTCCGGCAATTCACGAAAAATCGACATCCGTAGCACTGCTCGGAAGCCACACCCTCGTAACAGAGCTCGGACGAATACACCGACAGACAGTCGACGCAGTCTTTGCAGTACACCACGAATTTCCCATAGAGGCAGTCCTCATCGTCTCCTGCGCCGAATACCAGATAGCAATTCTTCTGGTTCAGGGCGTAGTTCGTGTAACTGCTGTTCTCGATATTCGTGTTGTAGAGCGCGACATGGGGCACTTCCGCGTACAGCTCCTTGAGCTGCTGCCTCAGCGTTCTGGAAAAGTCGTACGCACGACCGTAGGCGAGCGCATCCCAGCGGTCACCCCACCATGCATCGCGATCGTAGACTTTGTATGGCATATCCGGAGCATAGATGGAGAGCATCGGTTTCCCTGTCAGATCGCAGGTGCGGTGGTACAGCTTCCTCTCGTTCCGGAAAGAAAGACGCAATTGCTGCCGGCATTCCGGGCACAGAGTCGGCGGCGGAATGGGCTCCTTCTTCCCGTTGAATACGGGTGAAACCCGCTCGTAGAACTCAAGATCGCCTTCGGTAATCTCGAAGGGCTGCTTGCACCAAACGTTCGCGCAGGTTTTCTGCATGGACGATCAGTATACCTCTTTCAAAGAGCATTCCTCGCCCATTCGACTTCGCTCAGAGTGAAAATTGCTTCAGTAAACCTCTTGAAGATAGCAATTTTCGCAATAGACGGTCTCCGGCCGCTCCGGCGCGTAGGTCGTCTCGATGGGCTTCTTGCACTTCATGCACGTGCGCTTCCAGAGATGACGGGGGTTGCGGAGTGCGAAACGCTCCCTCTGCCTCTGCATGAAACACTTGCGAGGCAAAGGCAGTTTCATCGTACGATAAAACGTAAGTTCTTTCGGAATAATTTTGTAAAGCTTGCCGGAAGATTCGCAGCGCAAAATCTTGTCGCAAATACCTTCATCTGTGTCTCGGATATCGTCAGGCACAGGCACAATTGGACCGAGGTAATTCTGCTCCTCTGATCCTTCCTCTTCCTCCTTCCACCTCCATCCTTTCTTCAACACCTGTTCCCTCGTTAACGGGAAGTACTCCTGTGCGATGGTTTCGTTGTAGCCGAACGGTGAGAGCTCCCGTGGGAAGAATTGCCCCCACTCCTTGGTTTTCCGCATGTGCTCGATGATCCTCGGGACAATCTGTTCGTACTTCTCCTTCGTGTACTGCTTATTCAAGATGCAGTAACGCTTCTGCTTGAGACTGACGCAGCCGAAACAATCTTTACAACCATGGCAAGTGTCGCAGTAGGAGAGATTTGCATTGTCATTCTGACACGCATGACAGGCGATGAGCCGGTAGTTCGGGCCGATGGTGAGGCAGTTGTAGCAAAGCTCGGCGCGCGCGCCCGCGTTGATCCCGCAAAAATTGCAATCGAGGGAATCGGAGAAGCTGTCGAGCGTGGCGCTGTACAACGTATCTTCGCAGTTCTTCAGATCGTACCCGTCGTAGATGTTCCTGCAATTATAGAGGTAATCCCCGGTCACCTTCTCACAATTGAAGCCATGGTAATGCTTCACGATTTCCTTACCGATCAGGCTCTGTACCCGCTTCCTTGCCAGCTCCACGGTTCGTATGTTTCCCGTATTCAGCTCGGCGATTTTTTGCCGATACTCCTCTTTGGAATGGGGCTCGTTAAAAATGTGGCACTCCTTGTTCTTCAGTCCCACGCATCCGAAGCAATCGTGGCATCCCACGCAATGCACGAGAAACATCGACGCAGAGCAATTGTCACAGTCACGTGAAAAGCTGAGTGTGTGGCACTGGACGCAATCGATGCACTCGTAGCAATATTCCGATCGATAGGTGTAGAGGCAATCGTAGCAATTCTGGGATTGCCAAACGATATGACCGTACATGCAGTCTTCGTTTCCGACGTTCCCGAAGACAAGATAGCAATTGCGGCTGCCATTCGACATGTTGCAATAGTCGCAATTCTCGCAGTTGACGTTCATGAACGCGATGCGCGGAACCGTGCGATGGAGGACAGCCATTTGCTCGAAGAATGGACGTGAGAAATCCATGTCGATTCCGAAGCTGAGACCATCCCATTTGTCGCTCCACCATTCCTGCAACCCGTAAACGGGAAAGGGGGTTCCGGTGTCATAGACCGACAGCATTTTCTTTCCGGTGAGATCGCACGTGCGGTGATAGAGGTGAAAGAAATTGCGGAACATGAGCCGCCGCTGGCGGCGGCAGGCCGGGCATTCCACCGGCTCCGGCACGTCCAGCACACGATAGAGCTCCTGCTCCTTGGGGAGGAGAGGGAACGCCGCGCTGCAATACGTGCATGTCGGCATATCAATAAACTGTGGAGAGGTAACACTCTTCGCCCTTCGACTCGTTGCTTCGCTCCTCGCTCAGGGTGAATCTTGCGGTGCCGTTGGTGATCGGTTGGAGTGCCATCTCAATAAACAGATGAAAGATAGCAAGATTCGCAATACACGGTCTCCGGCCGCTCCGGCGCATAGGTCGTCTCTATCCCCTTCCCGCACTTCATGCACGTGCGCTTCCAGAGATGACGGGGATTACGCAGTGCCATGCGCTCGAGCATCCGCTGTTCGAAGCACTTCTTGGGAGGAGGAATCCCCATCTGACGATAGAAGGCGAACTCCTTCGGAATGATCTTGTACGGCTTCCCGCTGACAGTGCAGCGCAGAATCTTTCCGCAGAGGGACTCGTCCGATTGCTCGATCGTGTCCGGCACGGTGACTTCCGGTCCGAGATACGACTGCCCCTCGCCATCCGCGCACCACTTCCAACCGCGTTTCTCGGCCTCTTTTTGAGAGAGAGGATAGTAATCCTGCGCCATCGTTTCGTTGTATCCGAAGGGTGAGTACTTGGTGGGGAAAAATTCCCCCCACTCCTGCGTCTGCCTCATGTGGGCAATGATGCGCGGCACGAGCTCTTCGTATTCCTCTTTTGAGTACTGCTTATTGAGAATGCAGTACTTCTTGTGTTTCAAACCGCTGCACCCGAAGCAGTGCTCGCAATGGAAGCAGAGACTGCAGTAGAGAATGTCATGATCGAACCAGCAAATATCATTGAAGCAGTGCATCGTATTCGCTTCGCTCCCCACGGCTTCGTAGACCAATTCGGAACGGTCGTCATTATTCACGTCTACGGCATCTTTCATGGATGTCGCATTCGCCACGTACGCGCAATCCTGCACGCCGATGACTTCGTAGCAGACACGCGCATTCCGCGAATTGATGATGGCATTGCCCGTGCAGTTTTCCGTATTGATCGCATCCATGTATTTGCGCGGCATTTCGCGCTTGCGCTCCTCGAAATTCTTGCGCACAAGCTTCATGTCCTGCCGAAGCTGCCGTACGAGTTCCTCGTATTTTCCTTTCGTGTACCGGACATTCCCGACGCAATACTGTGCGTTCTGGAGGTTGTAGCACGCGAAGCAATCGCGGCACCCTCGCAAGTTGTAGCCGAGAAAGCAGTCGAAACAGTTGGAACAATTCTGCAGGTACTGACAGTGATAACAGCGATCGGAATCAACGACTTCGTAACAGAGTTCGCAACTCTCGACATTGGCGCAGTCGCAGATGCTCCGCGACATTTGCGAGCGGTTGCAGTAAAAACTGTCCTCGCATCCATAGCACGTGAAAAGGAGGTAACTGTTCTTGTTCCGCAGCGAAAAATTGCAGTACTCGCTGTTTTCGTGGTCTTTGTTGATCAAACTGATCCTCGGTACCTTGAGGAAGAGTTCATGAAACTGCCCGAAGAACGGCCGCGAAAAATCGAAGCTTCTCCCGTACGCAAGCGGATCCCATTGATCACCCCAAAAAGCATCCTGGTCATACACTTTCTGCGGACTCCCCGTGGTATACATGGAGATGATCTGCCGGCCGGTGAGATCGCATTTGCGATGATAGAGAGAGCGCTCGTTGCGAAACGCCAGCCTCCTCTGCTGCCGACAATCCGGGCACAGAGTCGGCGGCGGGATGAGCTCCTTCTTTCCAGCGAAAACGGGCGATACCTTTTCGTAGAACGCGAGATCGTCGGGGGTGATCTCGAAGGATTGCCGGCATTGCGTACAGGTTTTTTGCATCATATGAGCGATTCCTGATAACACTTCTCGCAGTATATTTTCTCAGGACGATCCGGCGCGTAAGTGGTCCGGATCGCAATGCCGCATGCATCACACATGCGTTCGCAGAGAACGCGTTTGTTGCGCATCGCCATCTGTTTCCGGTAACGCGCGAAGAAGCTGGTCCGGGGCAGCGGCACATGTAACTGCTTATGGAATTTGAGTTCCTGCGGAATAATTTTGTATTGTTTTCCGCTCTCGGAGCAGGTCAGTATTTTCCTGCAAATGTCATCGGTTGCGTCGTCAATGCTGTCCGGAATCTCCACCTTCGGACCCAGGTATTGATCCTTCTTCTCTACCTCATCAAACCATCGCCAACCGCGCGCAAGAACCTCCTTTTTGGTGAGCGGGAAGTAATCTTGAGCCAGTGTCTCGTTGTAGGCAAAACACGATGTCTCCGTGGGGAAGAATTCGCCCCATTCGTGCGTTGATCGCATGTGCTCGATGATCTTCGGCACGAGTTTCTCGTACTCCTCCTTGGTGTATTGCTTGTTCAAAATGCAGTATTCCTTGCGTCTTAAGCCGACGCAGGCAAAACAGTGCTTCGAATGGTGACACAGCTGGCAATACATCATATCGCTCATGCTGGCGAGCGTATGGTTGCAGAAGTAGCAGCTATGCAGCTCATATCCCGCGACGGAGCACTCGTAGAGTCTCTCCGCTTCGCCGCATTCGTGAATGTCCATACAGTTTTTTAACGGCATGAATCCCTGGAAGACGTGCCTGCAGTCCCACAGATCTTCGCTGTCAAAGCAGTTGTAGGCGTTCTTGCAGTTCACCAAATAGTCACCAACGACATCTTCGTTCTGCACTCCGTGCATATACTTCTGCGGGAACTCCAACCTGAGCGTGTCGAAACGCCGGCGCGCGGACTCCACGACCGATTGGCTTCCGAGCATGGCGCGGAACGATTCAAATTCCTCTTTGGATACCTGCTTGTTCTCAATGAAGTACTCCTTGTTTTTCAGATTGCTGCACATCAGACATTTTTTGCAGCCCGTGCAGTTTTTGAGGAACATCGATTCCGCGCAATTGTCGCAGTCCTGAAGGTACGACGAACCGTAGCATTTCACGCAATCGATGCATTCGTAGCAGAGTTCGGATTTCCTCGTGCGATAGCACCCAACGCAGTTTGCGCACTGGTTTATGCTGTAGCTGAAATAGCAGTCCCGGTTTTGGTCGGAATCAAAGATCAGATAGCAATCCTTGTTCTTCCCGGCGTAATTCGTGTAGTCGCAGTTTTCGTCGAACTCGTAGCCCGTCATCAGGTTCGGCCGCGGCACGGCATCGAACAGTTCTTTCCACTGTTCGAAAAACGGCCGGGGGAAATCGAAATCTCTCTGGTATGCATGCGGATCCCACTTGTCGCTGTACCAGTCCTCTTGGGCGTAGACCCTGTAAGGAGAGGATGGATGGATATTGGAAATGATCTGCGCTCCCGAAAGATCGCACTTCCTCTCGTAGAGGTTTACGTGATTCACGTGCGATTGCCTTCGCCGCAATCTGCAATCGGGACAGAGCGTGGGAGGAGGGAGACTCATCGTTTTCCCTCCGATCTCGGGGGAAAGTTCACGCAACATGGCCAGATCTTCATCCGAGATTTCGAATGCCGATGAGCAGTGACGGCAATTTACAGACACAAAAAAAATGGTGAAGATACTAATGAGGATCGGATTTTCGCCAAGGGTCATTGTCTACTCAAGCGTCAAATATGTCCAACAACTGGCGTTTAATCGCATGTTTTTTGCCTTATGTTAGCCAAAATCAAGATACAAAAATCTGTAGAAAACTTTCTACAACAATAGTATACTGATCCCGGTGATCACGGAACTCTTAAAGCTCGGCCTCACAGACGAGGAAGCGAAGGTGTACCTCGCAGTTCTCGAGATCAATGGCGGGCCGGTCTCCACCATCGCGCGCAAAGCGGGCATTAATCGCGTCGGGTGCTACCACACGCTTGAGAAACTGAAGCGCAAGCGCCTCCTCTCCCAGTACGATAAGAACGGCGTGAAGTGCTTCGCGCCGGAGGAGCCCGAGAAACTCGAGGAGCTGGCGCTGGAGAGGGTGCATATCGCCAAGAGTCTCCTTCCCCAGCTCAAGTCCCTCACCGGATCTCTCGGATTTAAGCCCAAGATCCGCTTCTACGAAGGCCAGGAGGGCGTCGAACGCGTGTTTTCCGAGTCCTTGAGCGCCAAAAAGGAGATCCTCGGCTACACGAATCTCAAGACCGTCACGGAGTTCTTCCCGGCCTTCTTCCGAGACTACACGCATACGCGGCTCAAGAAAGGCATCAAAACGCGCTATCTCTCACCCAATACCGCCGAGAGCGTCCACGTGATCGATCCGTTCCTCCCCCCTCGCTACGATCCGAATCTCATCGAAATCCTGCTCGTGAACAAGGAACAGTTCCCTTTCGAGAACGAAGTGCTCATCTTCGGCAATACCGTGGGCATCGTCTCCCTTAAGAAAGAAGAACTTCTGGGCCTGCTTATCGAGAGCGCTTCGTTCGCCCGCACCATGCGCGCCGTCTTCGACTTGGCATGGTTGGGGGCAACGGCGTTCGTGGCGAAGTAATGTGAATATGGTGAAGTGAAACGTTCATGACTCCAGTTCCCTCAGCATCGAATGACAGTTGCACGCTCTTGACGTGTCTGACCCCCTCTCCCTCACCCTCCCCCTATGGGGGAGGGAAACGTATGATCCTCTCGTCAGAGTCGGTGCCTCTGTTCCCTCTCCCGACGGGAGAGGGTAAGGGTGAGGGGGTGCGGCGGACAGAGCACTTCTTCCCCTCTCTCGACGCTGGAAACGGAAGAGCCTACGAAAGTCTCTCCCCCAAAGCTGGAGGGTTATGTGGAACTCCCACCAAGGGGATTGAATATCTCCCCCATTTCTGCTATACTAATGAGATTCCTACACAAAAACCCATGTCCATCGAAGCCTGCATCGCGCATGCGATCCACAACGACCTCGATATCATCGAGGCCCTTCCCGAGGTGCACGACCTCAATGTCGAGGACCTCGAGCCGTATATCGAGAGCTACATCGTCTCGGTGCAGGAGTCGCTGCGACGCGTGATCTCGGAACGCGGGGAGCCCTATCTGAAGGCAAAAGACGCCGCCGGCCTCTGCGCCACGTGCCTCGAGGAAGGGATCGGCCTTCCGCCTGCGATGCTCCTCAAAATGTGCCAGACCATCCTCCAGCTCTCCACGGTGGATGCGCGCTTCATCCTCGATACCGATCAGGGCGCGAGCCTGTACTACATGAAGATGACCATCGCCTAAGGGAAGAGCATCTTCGACCTTTCCTCTTGTGCATTGTTCACTTTGCAGTGTCACCTTTTTCGTAACCGAAAAAGGTGACACCAAAAAGGTTCCGGCGCTGATGCTCGTCGCCTGTACGACTAAGGCTCGCAGGGCGCCGAGGGATCATCTCTTCTGCCACTGTGGCGCACGGCGGGCACGCTTGAGACCCGGCTTCTTGCGTTCCTTGATACGTGCATCGCGGCGGAGGAAGCCCTCATGCTTAAGGCTGGCGCGCAGCTCGGCGTTCAGGAGGACCAGCGCGCGGCTGATGCCGTGGCGCACGGCGTCGGACTGTGCGGACTTACCCCCTCCCAAGACCATAGCCTCGACGTCCACGGTCTTTGAGAGATTGGCGACGGTGAGGGGTGCGACGGCATTCTCGATCTGGATGCCCGCGAAGTACTCCTTGAGAGGCTTACTGTTGACCGTCACGGCACCGGAGCCGTCTTCGAAGAGGCGCACCTGCGCAATGGCGGTTTTGCGCTTCCCCACGCTGTAGTGGTACGAACGGCTGCTTGCTGCGGACATAATGCTTAAGAGAGGGAAAGAGGAGCGGGTTTCTGTGCCTCGTGGCCGTGCAGAGCATCGGCGAAGACATGGAGACGCTTGAGCATCTGCGGACGAAGGCGATTGACGGGAAGCATCCCCTTCACCGCCCGCTCGATGACGTTGACCGGATCACGCTCCATCATCTGCTTCAGGGAAGAGGTGTGAATGTGCCCGAGGTAGCCCGTATGCTTCACGTACGTTTTGCGATAGAGCTTGGTGGGGTGGATCCCCAGCTTGGCGGCATTGATGACGATGACATGATCGCCGCACAGCTGGTGCGGAGAATAGCTGGCGCGGTGCTTGCCACGGAGCACCGTGGACACCTTCACCGCCAAGCGTCCCAGGGACTTGCCATCGGCATCGATCAGATGCCATTTCGGAGCCGACGGCGGGATAACGGACGTCTTCATGCTTTCTTGGCGGAAACGGCTTTCTTCTTGGATGCGGTCTTCTTCTCAGCCTCCTGTTCTTTCGCCGTCTGCGGCTGAACGGCATCGATGAGGCTCAGATCCACCAGCTGTGCGCCGTCGCCCTTGCGGGAACCCACCGCAACGGCCCGCGTGAGGCCGGAAGGACGCTTGGCGTAACGACCCACAAGCACCTCCATGATCTTGCGGCAGGCATTGCGATCCGTCACGTAGGCGTTGATGGCACGGATAGCCTGCTGCGGGCTCTTGCGCTTCGCAATCGTGATGAGACGGTCCACGACGGGCTGCACGACCTTGGCGCGGCTGCGCGTGGTGCGCACCACTTCGTAGAGCAGCAGCGACGTCACGAGATTGCGCTGCAACAGTCTACTGTGCGCGGGTTTCTGCGTGAGCCGGAAGCGGGTGGTGCGGTGACGCATGGAGGAGGGATTGTCAGGATCGGATCATCATCTGTCAATCAGGAGTCAAGGTTCTCTTCGGCCAGGGAGAGGCCGCGTTCGCTTAAAGTTTTGCGGACTTCTTCGAGTGCTTTCGCTCCGAAGCCGCGGAAGTTCGAGAGGCTGGCTTCCGTACATTTGGTGAGTTGCTCGATGGAGCCGACGCCCGCATTGATGAGGGCGTTCAAGGTGCGCGGCGAGAAGTTGAGGATTTCGATCGGCGTGTAGCTCTCTTTCACCGGTGCCGTGTCCTCCGGTCCGCGCGGCCCCTGTGCCCCTGCACGTGAGAAGTCAGCGATGAAATCGCTCTCCACCACTTTGTCCGGGCTGCCGAAGTACTCGAAGTAGCTCTTGAGGAGCTGGGAAGCGAACTGGACGGCTTCCTCGGCCTTGAGCGAGCCATTCGTCATCACGTCGAGGACGAGCTTGTCGAGGTTCGTGCGCTGGCCGACGCGAGCCGACTCCACCTCGAACCGGACTTTCGAAACGGGACTGAAGACCGCGTCGATGTGGATGAGACCAGGCTCGTTCTGCTTCTTATTGCGCTCGGCAGCAGGCATGTAGCCCACACCCTTCTCCACGGTGATATCCATATCGATCTGACCGCCCTTCTCGATGGTGAGAATTGTGAGTTCCGGATCGAGAATCTCGATGTCGGACGACACCTTCAGATCCTTCGCCTTGAGGACTTTCGGACCCTTCGCGGAGAGGGTGACGACCTCCGCGTCCTTGTTGAACTTGCGGAGCTTGAGCTGCTTTAAGTTGAGGCAGATGTCGACCACGGTCTCGCGGACCCCCTTGATCGTCGTGTATTCGTGCTGAACGTTCTTCAGGCGCACGGAAGTGACCGCAGCGCCGGGGAGGCTGGAGAGCAATGCACGCCGCATCGCGTTGCCAAGCGTCATGCCGAACCCCGGAGGGAGCGGCGAGATCACGAAGATCACGTGGGTGTCATCACCCTTTTTGACGGGTGTCGCGCTGAAGACGGGCAAACCGATTTCTTCCTGAATGATGTGCATGGGCGAAGAAGGGAAGAGAATGGTGGAGAGAAAAGGGGGAGACCCCGGAGACCGGGGGTGAAGATCAACTTCGCGAGTAGAACTCGATGACCTGACGCATATCGATGGCCTGTTCCGCCGCATCGGGCTCAGGCAGCGCCGCAACCTCGAACTTGAGGGCACCTCCATCGACACGCATCCACTTGGGAGGGAGATACTTCTCATGCGCGGCAGTGATGGTGGCAAAGACCGGCGACCCTTTGGATCGCGGTCGAACGGAGACGACGTCGCCCTGTTTCAGGCGATACGACGGCACCGTGACGCGGCGCCCGTTGATCATGAAATGCCCATGGCCAGCAAACTGGCGGGCCTGGAAGCGCGTGAGAGCGAATCCGGCACGGTAGATGGCGTTGTCGAGCCGACGCTCGAGCAACTGTTTGAAGACATCACCCGTCTGCCCCTTGATGGAGCTCGCCTCATGGTAGAGGCGCGCAAACTGGCGCTCGGAGAGACCGTAAATATCACGCACTTTCTGCTTCTCCATGAGCTGCTGCGCATACGGCGACTTACGACCGGCACGATCGCGCGCCGACTTTCCCGGCGGCTGCGGTTTGCGCGCGAGGATCTTGTCGTACTTGTCGCTTCCGTAGAGATTCACTCCCTGTCTGCGACAACGCCGTGCTTTGGGTCCGATATACTTCATGAAAGAGGAAAAGGGGAATGCTTAGACGCGCCGTCTGCGCCGCGGTCGGCACCCGCCGTGAGGAATGGGGGTAACATCGACAATCGCATCAAGGTTGAGTCCCGCACCCTGGAGGCCACGGATGGCCTGTTCCCGTCCGGGGCCGAGCCCCTTCACCTCCACACGCACCGATTGAATGCCGAAGCCCGCGACCGTCTCCGCCGCTTTCTCTGCAGCGACTTTGGCCGCATAGGGCGTGGACTTGCGCGTACCGGCGAACCCACACAACCCCGCGGAGGCTCCGCCGAGCTTGTTCCCTTCGAGATCCGTGAATGTCACGATCGTGTTGTTCTCACCGGCGCGAATGCACACGCGTGCCTGCGGCACGGTGCGCTTCACCTTCTTGCGACGCACCTTCGGCGCCGCACCTTCGGTGGCGGGGGTCAGAGCTTGCTCGGTGGTGGACTTCTTCTGCTCGGGGTCCATGAGAAAGGAAAGGGGGGATTATGTCTTCGTCAGGGTGACGCGGCCGGAGAGTCCGGTCTTCTTCTTGCCACGCTTCGTGCGCGCGTTGCGGCGCGAGGTCTGCCCGCGGACAGGCAATTTCTTGCGGTGGCGGTTCCCCCGCCACGTGCCGATGTCCTGCAAACGCTTGATGTCCATCGCCACCTTGCGCGTGAGCTCGCCCTCAACCACTTCGCGTTCGACGCGTGCGCGCACGCGTGCCTGCTCCTCCTCCGAGAGCGTGTCCGCCTTACGGTCGACGGAGATATTGAGCTCCCCGAGGATTCTCGCGGAGAGCGGCTGACCGATGCCCTTGATCGCCGTGAGGGCGATCACGATGCGTTTCTGGCCGGGGAGGACTATGCCCGCAATGCGGATCATGAGAGGGAAAGGAAGGGGGGAATCAGCCTTGGCGCTGCTTGTGCTTGGGATTCTTGCAGACGATGCGCCGGATCATCTTCTTCATGCCGCCGCTGCGGCGGATGACGAGACGACAGTCTTTGCAGATGGGCTTGACGGAGGCGCGGACTTTCATGAGGCGGAGGGAGAAGCGGTTGGCGGAGTGCCGGCGTGGGCGGAGAGTTCCGGTGTCTGATCCGAACGAAAGCGGTAGGTGATACGCCCCTTCTCGAGGTCGTAAGGCGTCATCTCCACTTTCACACGATCCCCAGGGAGGATACGGACCCTGTGAACGCGCATCCGTCCTGCGAGAGTGCAAAGAAGCTCATGTCCTTTTACTTGATCAGAGGTGATCCGAACGCGGAAGGTAGCATTTGGAAATGTTTCTTCCACTACGCCAATGAGCTCAATTACATCCTTAGACACAGGCAGAAAACGCGCAAAAATGCCGTGAAATCCTACAGATCAGACTCCGCATCATCAAGCCAAGTTGACATGAATGTTCCCTGGAGAGTACAAAATGTATTGCAGAATATTTAAAATATTATCTAATATCAATATATTCAGACCATTACGTGAGTATTTCGCATCCTGTAGGGAGAATAAGCAGCGTATGTTCCTCGTGCGCACAGATCGACCCGTCATCAGTTACGATGGTCCAACCGTCATCCTTTTCGCTTATTGAGCCGTTTCCGGCGCAAATAATGGGTTCCACGGCAATGATGGTGGAAACGGGCAAGATCGGTCCCGTGCCGGCCTTGCCGCTATTGGGGATGTCCGGAAACTGGTGAAGATTCGAGCCCAAACCGTGCCCCGTGAGGAAGCGAACCGGCGTGAATCCCCCGTTCTTGGCCATCTCCTCAATGACTGCGGAGAGATCGCCGACCTTCGCTCCCGCACGCGCGGCAGAGATGGCGGATGCAAGCGCCTGCGAGGTCTTCTCCATGAGACTGCGCGCTTGCGGTGCCACATTCCCCACCGCAACCGTGATGCAGGCATCGGTATACAGGTTGTGGTAGAGCACCCCGCAATCGAGAGAGACGATGTCCCCTTCCTTGAGAATCCTCTCCGAAGGAATGCCATGCACGCACTCGTCATTCACCGACGTGCAGAGGTTGGCGGGATAGCCGTGGTACCCCTTGAAACCCGGGAGAGCCCCCGAATGGGAAAGAATGAAACGCTGTGCTTCCTGATCGAGCGTGACGGTCTTCACTCCGGGCCGAACCATACCCGCGACGCGCTGGAGGCATTCACGCAGAATCTTCCCGCCTTCCCGTAAGGCGGCGATTTCTTTCTCGGTGAAGATCTGGAAGTCGGACACGGGGACATGCTAGGGCTAGGACGAGGGTTAGGGCTAGAGAAGTTGCTTTGATTGTTCCGCAGCGACACCCCTAACCATAAGGAACCTCTGAAAAATTAGGCCAACTTGTCATCCCGAGCGGAGACGAGGGATGACAAACCAACCCATTGTCATGGTTCGTCTCCGCTCACCATGACATTGACCATCATCGTTTCCTCAGTCCGAATCCCTGCTCCCTATTCCCTCAACTCCAATGCTTCCTTCAGCTTCCCGTACACCTCCTCCACGTCCCCCGATGCATCGATTTCCGCGAGCTTGCCAAGATCTTTGTAGAGCGTAATAACCGGACGCGTCTTCTCGTGGAACGTCTTCATGCGGCGCCGGATCGTCTCTTCGTCTCTATCATCCTTGCGCCCTTCAATCTTGGCGCGTCCGAGGATGCGCTCAATGGATGTCTCCTCATCGAGCATGAACTCGATGCAGCGAAACGTGCGGCCCGCCGCCTCCATGATCTCGTCGAAGGAACGCATCTGATCGAGATCGCGCGGGATGCCGTCGAAGAGGATCTTCTGCTTCGCAGGCCTTTTGCCGATTGCCTCTTTCACCACCTGCATGATGATCGCGAACGGCACGAGCTTGCCGACATCGATGAAGGACTTCACCGTCTCCCCGAGTGTGGAATCGCTCGCCGCGATCTTCCTCAGTTCCCCGCCCGCTTCGAAAATGTCATACCCGAACTCAGCGGCCAATTTCTTGGCCTGTGTTCCCTTGCCGCAGCCTTGGATACCGAAGAAAACTAAATCCATTAGATTAAGACTCTTTCGAAGAGCCCCAAGAGAACCGGTGTAAAATATCACCAAGACACTGACGTACGGCTGACATCAATCCTTGACCAACGGTCGGCAAACGATGCTCGGCTTGGCATGCCATCACTTCTTGTCCGTCCATGGGATCGAACCGAGCATCCGGAAACTGATCGAGAGGCATCGATGAGCCGTAACCCACTACCTCTCCCTTCCGGCCAAATCGGATTTCTACCGCGGCATCAGGAGCAATTTTCAAGTAAACATTGCCACCTCCTGCGAACTTCGAGGATACGGGTAATTCCGCAAGAGTAAGTCCTGTTCGGTCATTAGCTTCAACGGAGAAAGAGCCTTCTATCATCGGACAAATCATACCTTGCTCACACTCATTCACAAGGTTGAAAACTCCTCTATAAATAAACAATCGCGAAGCGCGGGTCTCGTGGGCCCCGCGCTGGAGCGACACCACTAAGGGGGAAAGAGAGCTCGTGAGAGAAAAACCGTAGGTTTGTCTCTCACGAAATTACACCAATTTGTCGTAATCGTGCGCGAGGAGCTGCGCGTTGATCTGCCGGATCAATTCCATCACTACGCCGACCACGATGATGAGTCCGGATCCGGAGATGAGCAGATCCTGATTGCTCAAGGTGGAGAACATGGTGAAGAGGAGCGGGATGATGGCCACCACGCCGAGGAAGATCCCTCCCCAGAGATTCAAGCGGCTGGAGGTCTTGGCGAGCACTTCGGCCGTCTGGCGGCCGGGGCGCACGCCCGGGACGAATCCGCCGCGTTTCTGGATGTTCTCAGCCACTTCCTCGGGCCGGAAGGTCACGGACACGTAGAAATACGTGAACGCGAGCACGAGGAGGAAGTAGAGGAGGACATACATCATGCTCGGATTCTGCGGATTCATGTACAGAGCGATGAAACTCGTCACCTTCTGGAAGCGGGGAGCCGTGGAGAGAAACTGCGCGACGATCGCCGGAAGGGTGATGAGGGATATGGCGAAGATGATCGGGATCATGCCGGCCTGGTTGATGCGGATGGGGATGCCGCCCTGCACGCCGCGTCCGGCGCCCTGATTGGCGTACGTGATGGGGATGAGGCGGTGCGCGTCCGTGAAGAGCACCACAGCGATGAGCATGGCGACCGAAATGATCGCGAAGAGGTAGAAGGCACCGAGCTTCCCCTCCCCTGCGATGAAAAGCGAGCTCACCGTCGCGGGGATGCCTGCGACGATGCCCGTGAAGATGATCATGGAGATGCCGTTGCCGATGCCCTTCTCCGTGATGAGTTCGCCGATCCACATGAGGATCACTGAGCCCGCCGTGACGAAGAGCATCGGCAGGAGCACGTTCGGGAATGAGAGATCGATGAGGTCGGCGCCGCCGCGCTTGAGGAGGATCAAGAACCCGTAGCTCTGCACGAAAGCGAGCGGCACGGAAACCCAGCGCGTGTAGCGGTTGATGGTCTGCTGGCCCGTTACCCCTTCCTTATTGATCGCCTCGAGGGCCGGGAAGATGACCGTACACAGCTGCAGGATGATGGAGGCGTTGATGTAGGGCGACAGACCCAGCAGCACGATGGAGAAGTTGTCGATGGAACCGCCTGTGAGGGCTGCGAAGACACCGATGAGCCCGCCGCCGCCCCGCGACTCGAGGAATTGCCGCAGCGCAAAAGGATCAGCTCCCGGAATGGCGATGTGGGCGGTAAGGCGGTAGACGAACAGGAGCCCGAGGGTGATGAGGATGCGCTTGCGCAGATCCTCGGAGTGCCAGAGCTGTCGGAGATAAGTGAACATGGATCAGAGGCATTCTCAGGCGAGACAACGAAGAACGCAACGGTTCTTCGCTCGCGGGGTCAGGAACGGAACGGAACAATGTGCACCGAACCGCCTGCCTTCTTCACCTGCTCCTTCGCGGCGGCGGATGCCGCATGCACGGTCAATTCGAATTTCTTCTTCACGTTGTTGCCCAGCAGCTTGACCGGGCGATTGCTGTGAATGAGCTTCGCGGCCTTGAGAGCGGCAAGATCGTACGTCCCCGGCTCGAGACGCTTCTCAAGCGAGGTGAGCGTCAAGACCTCGTGCTCGACACGGAACGGGTACGTGAAGCCGTGGAGCTTGGGCTGGCGACGGATGAGCGGCACCTGCCCGCCCTCGAAACCCAATCTTCGGCCCTTGCCCGCGCGGGAGTGCTGCCCTTTCGTGCCGCGGCCGGCCGTCGTGCCGCCGCCGGCACTGTTGCCGCGTGCGACGCGCTTGCGGCGCTGAGTGGAACCCGGTGCTGGCGCGAGTGTATGCAGCATAGAAGGAAGCGTGCCTCGAAGTTTCGAAGCCCGGAGCCAAATCCTAGTGGAGAGGATGTATACGGTAAAGGGAATCGGAGGGAATTTCGTCCGCAGAATCGAAGGCATGTGCGCCGTACGTTGTTTCACCAATAGCCGAATCGGCTCATCGCTTCCCGTTCAACCTCACAGACGGCCTCCCGCAACGCAGGTGTGTAGCGACACCGCTCACGCCACTGAGAACCTTCCGATGATTCATTCTCCGGCGAGGAATACATGAGGAAATTTTCATCGATATCTTCGCCTGCATACTTGAGCGCCCGCAGAAGATCCAGCCGCAACGTTTCCTGCTTGCCGATGAAATCCGCCGCCGGGGAATCCTCCGGCCCGGCAAACTCCGTGAAGGTCTTCGTGACCCACCTGGGGCACCCGGACAACACCGCACGAACGAATGTCTGAAAATCTTCCTGCGCAAATTTCCGGTCGAATGGATTGTCCCTATCCCATCCCGAACGCATTTTGAACATCCAGTACGATTGATAGTACGTCAGAGGATGACGCACGAACAAAAACGCCAAACGCTTTCTCCCGTCTTGCGGCAGGATGACGTGGTGATAACTGGCATGGATACAGAAGAGAGGATCCGCAGTGTTTTCGCAGAGATCACAGGGCAGCTCCCTGTGCGGTACCCCCGCCACTTCCAACATGCGGCGCACCCACGTCCCTCCCGTCTTGGGTACGTGGTAGAAAATAGCGTTCGTGAGGAGTACGGCCACGAGAGGATTGTACTGAAGTGTGCAATTCCTCCCAATTCCTTCCGGAAGAAGTGCTTCCAACAGCGGAGATACGTCGGTTATGATGGATGTCTCCGCCCATGCCTCCATCCTCCACCTACCGGCCGCCGGTCGATGCGATCTCCTCGAAGCACGATTGCCCGTTCTGCAAGCAAATGGCTGAGCAGGAAATGCGCACGCATTTGGCGGCAGACAAGGAATTTGCGCGACTGCGCGAGGCATGGACAGAAGCAGTGGAATCCGGCTTATCCAGAGAACGGCAGCTGCAGTCCGAGCTTCAGGACTTGCACAGGCAATTGCATCAAGCGGCGGAATCCGGCTTATCCAGAGAACGGCAGCTGCAGTCCGAGCTTCAGGACTTGCACAGGCAATTGTTTCACGTTGTGGAATCGGGTTTGTCCTGGGGACGACAGCTGCAGTCGGAACTTCAAAACGTCTTCGAACAATTGCATCACATGGAACAAACGCGCAGCTGGCGGTGGACGAGTATCTTTCGGAAGTGTTTCGGGGTTTTTCGGCTTCGCAGAGCGAGAAACGATCCACCTCCCACCCACAGATCACCGTAATCGTCATCTCCGCTTGTCTTTTTCGTTCCCCTCTCACTATGATCGATGAACGTGAAGACCGGAGTATTCGTCGGCCGCTTCCAACCCTTCCATGAGGGCCACCGCAAATGCATCGAACACATTCTGGAACGCAACGATCGGTGCATCATCCTGCTCAGAGACACGGGAAAGACGAAGAAGAACCCCTTTGATCTGGAGAAGCGCAAAGCCATGATCCGAGCGCAGTTCCCTGACACATCCCGCGTGGATATCCAGACGATCAACGACCCGGGTGCAGAATTGAGCGTGTACATCGGCCGCGACGTGGGCTATGACCTGATCGAACTCGATGGCGCAACTGAGGCGATTTCCGCCACCGACCTCCGCAGGAAGCTCTACGAAGAAGCGGGCAAGTCCTATGACCCCTTGGCGCCGCAAAAAGCCCTCTGATGACCATGGCCACTCTCTTCCCCATCATCTGGCTCACAGGCAACATGGGTGCCGGGAAAACGACGCTCGCACGAGGTTTGCAGGAACATTTCGGACATGTGGATGACATGCACCCGCTCTTCCGACGCATCCTCATCCTCGACGGGGACGAGATGCGCGCGAGCATCTCCACGGAAGAGACGCTCTCGCCGGCAGACCGCCGGCGTCACAACCTGCGGGTGGCGCGGCTCGCATCCGTGCTGCGCGCGCAGGGATTCCTCGTGCTCGTCGCCGTCATCGCGCCATTCGCGTCCGTACGCGACGAAATCGATGCCATCTGCCACCCCGTCTGGATCTATGTGAAGCGCGGCTCTCCTGCGACGGCCGACAAGCCCTACGAACCGCCGGTGCATCCACACTGCACCATCGACAACGACATGCTCTCCATCAAGGATGCCCGCGAGGTGGCTGCACAATTTCTTCTCCGCTACTGCGCATCCCGCTCCCCCATCGTCGCCAACGTCCTTCCAAACTCTTCCGCAGCATCGGGGCCGTTGCCTGTCACAATCAAGCCGTCCACCGTGACATCATCCCCGGTGACCTGCGCATCGTAGCGCTCGAGGAAAGCCTTCTGGACCCCGCCCAAGTCCCATACCGTGGCTTTCCGGCCGGAGAGGACCCGCGCTTTGGCAAGGATGAGCGGGGCGATACAGATAGCTCCGAGCGGGATGGAGGCCGCCGCCGTCTGAAAAGCGATGCGCAACGCCTCAGAATCGGATGCGAGAGCCTCGGCCCCCGGCCCGCCAATGAATGCGATGCGATCGTAATCGGCAACCTGGACATCCTTCAATGCCACCTGCGCAACCTCCGTTGAACCAAATTTCCCTGTGCAGGGCCCTGCCATGGCACTCCCCAGAACAATCTCGAAACCGGCCGCCTTCAGGGCATCTCGCACGCCCTTGAGCTCCCTGTCCTGGAAATCCTTCTGAGCGATGATGAGGAGGGCTGTACGCACGGAAGGATTATACGCTTTTTACACATCCATCATCACAGAGTGCGGGCAGAGCCACAGGCCTGCCCGCACTCCAAAAATTCGCGAAGCGTGGGTCTTGCGGGCCCCGCGCTGGAGCGACACCTTGAAGGGAAAGGGGTGTCCGTGAGGGGAAAACCATCAAAGGTTTTCACCTCGCGCATTTCATGCCTCCTCAATCACGTCTTTCCTGTCCACTTCCTGCACCGCGATCGTCCGATCCCGCTCCTGCGTGAGAGCGTCGGAGTCCTCGATGGCCGCTTCTGTCTCCTTGAGGGGTGCGGAAGCCTCTTCCGTCATCCCCGGAGCGCCACGCAGCATCCCGAGAGCCTTCATGGTGGCCTGCGCGTTCACGAGTTTGTTGCCCGTACCGAAGCGCTTCGAGAGGACATCGCGCACGCCCGCATTCTCGAGGATCACGCGTACCGCACCGCCGGCGATGATGCCCGTCCCCTCGTGCGCGGGGAGCAGGCGGATGCGTGCGGCCTTGAATTTCACGTTCACCGTATGCGGGATGGTGCCGTTCACGATGGGAATGCGGATCATAGCCCTGCGCGCGGACGAGACCGCCTTCTTGACGGCCGCCTGCACTTCTGCGGCCTTGCCTGTCCCCAAGCCCACCTTGCCCTTCTTGTTGCCCATCACCACGATCGCCCGGAAGCGCATGCGGCGGCCGCCCTTCACCACGCGGGTGACGCGGTCGACGGACAGTGTTGTCTCCTCGAACTCTTTGGGTTCGAGGCGGCGATTGCCTTTCTTACGATCGGGACGGGAGGACTTGGGCATGGGAGGTTAGGGGTTCGGGGAGAGGAAACAGGACTTCGAAAAGGAGTTTAGAATTTCAGTCCGCCGGCACGAGCGGCGTCGGCGAGAGCCTTCACGCGGCCATGGTAGGCATAGCCGGCACGGTCGAAGACGATTGTGGTGATCCCCTTCTCCTTCGCCTTGCCCGCGATGAACTCTCCGAGCTTGGCAGCCCCCTTCACGTTCGGCTTGCTCTTCACCTCCTTCGTGGAAGCCGCGAGGAGGGTCTTGCCGACCGTATCATCAATAATCTGCACGGTGAGGCGTGTGAGCGACCGGTAGACCGCCAATCGGGGACGAGCGGACGTGCCGCTGACCTTGGCGCGAACGCGCCGCTTGCGGATGAGCCGTCGATGGGCTTTGGGAGAGAGCATAGAGTTTAGGATTCGACTTTCACGGCAGCCTTACCGATCTTGCGGCGGACCTGTTCACCGACGTAGCGCACACCCTTGCCTTTGTAAGGCTCCGGCGGTCGGAAGGAGCGAATATCCGCGGCCACCTGTCCGACGAGCTGTTTATCGACCCCGCGGATGATGAGGATGTTCTTATTCTTCTCGTCCTGCGTGATCTCAATCCCCTCCGCAATCTTGTAGTCGATGGGGTGGGAGTAACCCAACAGCAGAACAAGGGTCTTGCCCTTCACTTGTGCCTTGTAGCCGACACCGATGATCTCGAGCTGCTTTACGTACCCCTCGTTCACGCCCTTCACCATGTTCGCGATGAGCTGACGCGTGAGGCCGTGGAAGGCGCTGGCACGCGGGTCAGACCCCTGCGTGGACACGACCACTTGGCTGCCCTCCACCTTCACGATGACCGGATCGAGGTGCGCGTAGGTGAGCGTCCCTTTCGCCCCCTTCACCGTGATGAGCGATCCTTTGACATCCACCGTTACACCGGAGGGAATGGCCACTGGTTTTTTTCCAATACGCGACATGGTTTAAGAAACGGTACAAAGTACTTCTCCTCCAACGCCGCGCTTGCGCGCTTCTTTGTCTGTCATGAGCCCCTGACTCGTGGAAACGACTGCGATGCCGAAGCCCTCGAGCACCGGCGGGAGTTCCTTCGCCCCGCTATAGGCGCGGCGGCCGGGCTTGGAGACCCGCTGCAATGTGAGTCGCGGCTTCTCGCGGTCGAAGGTGACCTCAAGCTCCTTCTTGGGCTCATCTCCGATCACGCGAACATCCGCGATCCACCCCTCCTGCCGCAGAAGGCCGCAGAGCTGCTCCAAGATACGCGACCATGGGGCGCGGCACGATTCGTGGCGCGCGGCCTGGGCATTGCGCATGCGAGTCAGGAGATCGCCGATGGGGTCTGAGACGGGAGACATGGATTACCAGGAGGATTTGGTGATGCCCGGCATGTCGCCATTGGAGGCGAGCTCCCGGAAACAAATGCGGCAGATGCCGAAAATTCTCATGTAGCCGTGCCGCCGGGCACAGAGCTGGCAGCGGTTGTAGATGCGCGTGGGGAACTTCGGCTTGCGGCCCGCGGCTTTCGCCCGGAGGTAATCCGCGAGTTGTGCCTTCTGCTTGTTGATGAGTGCGATACGAGCCATGGAAAGGGAAAGGGGCATCAAGTATTACGTTTCTTCTTCGATGGAGCAACCGACTCCTTCGCTTCCTCCGCGGGCGCATTCTTCGCTTCCGCGTGCTTGCGCTCGGGTTGGAATGGCATGCCCATGTGCTTCAAGAGGGCACGGGCATGCTCATCTTCATGCGTATTCGTAGCGATGAGTACCTGCAAACCGAACATCTGCTTCACGTCCGGCGGCGGGATCTCCGGGAAAATCGAATGATCCCGGATACCGATCGAATAGCTGCCATGACCGTCGAGCTTGCCCGGAAGGCCGCGGAAGTCGCGGATGCGAGGGATGGAGTAACTGAGAAGACGATCGAGGAACTCCTCCATCTTCCGTCCGTGGAGCGTGACCATCGCACCCACCACCATGTTCTCACGAGTCTTGAAATTGGAGATAGCCTTGCGTGCCAGCGTGAAGACCGCTTTCTGGCCCGTAATTTTCGCGAGGCAGGAACCGATGTATTCGCGCATCTCCTTCCCTTCCATCTTCGAGCGGTTGATGCCGACGTTCACGACGACTTTCACGATCTTCGGGAGCGCGTGGACGTTTCCGATCTTCAGATCTTTCTTCAGCGCCTCCGCGATGGGACCCCGGAGCCGGTCATGGAGAGTGAGGTATGCCATGGTCATTCACCGCGTTGGTGCTGGAAAGATTCCGTGCTCCGGCTCTGGGCCGGCACGCTGTGGTCCTGTTTGCTGCGCGGAGCGTCTTTCACCTCCGCCTCATCCAACGCCTCGGCACCGAAGCCCATCTTCTTCCAGAACGGCGTCTTCGAAGGCTTCTGCGCCTGCGGTGCGGCTGCCTGCGGCGTCTCCAGCTCCTGCACCTCCTCCTCACCCTTCTTCTTGCGACGGACGGTCTGTGGCGCTTTCTTCACGGTCTTGGTCTTTCCTTCGACGACAGCCTGTCCGCTCTGCTTCAGGAAGCGTTGCTTGCGGCCCTTCTCATCGAGACGATAGCCCACGCGGGCGCGCTTCTTGGTCTTCGGATCGACGAGCATGACGTTGCTGGCGGAGATGCTCGCTTCGTAGCGCATGATCTGCCCAGCCTGGTCGGCACGCTTGCGGATGTGCTTCGTACGCATGTTGATGTCGCCCACGACGACGCGATCACCGAGCACCCGGAGGATATTTCCGGTCTTTCCTTTGTCTTTGCCGCTGATGACGACGACGTGGTCGCCTGTGCGGAGCTTCATAGGACGTCGGGGGCAAGGGAGATGATCTTCTGATAACCACGGGCTCTCAGTTCGCGGGCGACGGGGCCGAAAACGCGCGTGCCCTTCGGCGTGCCATCCTTCGCGATGATGATGCAGGCATTGTCATCGAAGCGGATGCCGCTGCCATCCTTGCGACGCGTGAGGGCCTTCGTGCGGATGATCACCGCCTGCTCCACCGCCTTCTTGCGCACGGTGCCGCGGGGCGCGGCGTCCTTCACGGCAACGACGATGACATCACCCACGCCGGCGTAGCGGTGACGGGTGCCTCCGAGAATGCGGATGCACATGGCGCTCTTGGCGCCCGTGTTGTCCGCAACGGTGAGGATGGTCTGCACTTGAATCATGATTTCTTGGCGGGAAGAGCTTCCTTCTCCTTGTCGGCTTCTTTCTTCTTGCCGTGGATCACTTCCTCGAGACCAGCTTCCTCCTGCGTTTCGCTCACGCGCGGCACACGACTCACCACTTCCACAATCTTGAAGTGCTTGGTCTTGCTCAAGGGCCGGCACTCGCCGATCACCACCGTATCCCCCTGCTGAAGATCCGCTGTCCCGGCGGTATCGGCGGCGAACTTCTTAGAACGGCGGAACCGCTTCTTGTAGATCGGATGGAACAACAGCCTATGGACCGTCACGGTCACCGTGTTCTTGAGTTTCGCCGATGTGATGATGCCTTGGAGTTTCTTCATTTCTTCGGGTGGGGAAGGGTACTGGTTTTGCCCTTCACGGACAACGATTCGCGCTGTTTCTCGGCAAGAATCGTCCGGACGCGGGCGATCTGCCGACGGTTCAAGCGGTAGCGTGCGGTGTCCTTCTCCTTCTTCAGCTTGATACCCAGACGCATCTTGAGGACGGAGACGGTGAGCTCACGAAGCTCCTTCTCCAGATCGGGGATCTGCATCTTCCGTAGCTCGATGGTGGAGGTTTCCGTCGTCATGATCAGAGGGAAGTGCGGGTAATGATCTTCGTCTTGAGCGGCAGTTTGGAACCGGCGAGCCGCAACGCATGGCGCGCGATATCCTCCCCGATACCGTCCATCTCGAAGAGAACGGTGCCGGCCTTGGCGATGGTGGCGAAGTACTCGAGTGACCCCTTCCCCGAACCCATCGGCACCTCAGCGGCCTTCCGCGACACGGGAGTGTGGGGGAATACACGGATCCAGATCTTTCCGCCGCGTGCGACGCAATGCGTCATGGCACGGCGTGCGGCTTCGATCTGCCGTGCGGTGAGCTCGCCTGTCTCCTGCGTCTTCAAGCCCACGGAACCGAACGCGAGCTGGTAGCCGCGCTGAGCTTTGCCGTAGAACGCTCCGCGATTGCGTTGCTGCTTACGATGCCGGAGCTTTTTGGGTTCGAGCATGGGAAAATCAGGAAGCGGAACTGGGGAGTGCTGCGGACTGCATCTGCTCCATCTTGCGGAACACCAACCCCTTGTAGACGTATACCTTTACACCGATCGTGCCGTACGTGGTCACCGCATGTGTGATGGCCATCACGACGTTCGCACGCAGTGTCTGCAGGGGGATGTTGCCCTCTTTGAAGAGATCCGACCGCGCGATCTCGGCGCCATTCAAGCGCCCGGAGATGCGGACTTTCACGCCGATGGCGCCGGCCTGCATCGCCTTCTCAATCGCCATCTTCACCGCGCGCCGGTAGGGCATGCGACGTTCGACTTGCCCTTTGATCGTCTCCGCGATCACTGCGGCGTCGGCATCGGGGTTGCGCAGCTCCTGGATGTTCACTTCGAATGCGCCGCCGAACTTCCGCTCGAGCTCCTTGCGCAGATCCTCGATGGCCGCCCCCTGCTTGCCGATGATCACGCCGGGCTTGCTCGTCTGGATCGCGAGGGAGATCTTCTTCCCGCGCTCGATGGTGATACCGCTGATACCCGCATCCTTGAAGCGTGCGTGCACCGCGCGAATGATCGCACGATCCTGCAGCAGGTAATCACGATACTTGCGCCCGCGCGCGAACCATGTGCTCGGCCACGTGTGCGTGATATTGATGCGGAAGCCGTTGGGGTTCACTTTCTGGCCCATTTACAAGGAGGAAGAGGAAACGGAAGAATCAGAGGATCGAGAGGATTTTTTCTCCTTCGCCTTCTTCGAACCAACACCTTTTACAGACTTTTTCGCTTCCTGTGAAGCCTTCGGAGCACTCTTCTTCCCCTTTTGAGCTTTCGGAGCCTCCTCCGCTCCGCGCACTCCCAACTCCAGCACGATGTGGCTCAAAAACTTGCGGATCGGCCGCTGGCGCCCGCGCGCCATGGGGATGCCGCGGCGATAGGACTGCGCCTTGTCGACCTTGAGCGTCTTGATGACGAGGTTCTCCGCTTGCTGCTTGTCATTGTGTTCCGCATTCGCCACGGCGGACTTGAGCAGCGCCTCGATGAGACGCGCACCCTTCTTCTGCGTGCGTGCGAGCATGGCGATAGCCTCCAGTGCAGGCAGGCCGCGCACCATCGCCGCTACGAGAGCGGCCTTCTTGGGTGCGATGCGAACGGCGATGAGAGAGGCTTTCATGGGTGCTTAAGAGAGGAAATTATTCTTTCTTCGGAGCGGCGGCCGGAGCGGCTGCGGTTGCAGCGGCAGCGGCGGCTTTCGCATCGGCGAGCTTGCCGCCGTGCGATTTGAACTTCGTGGTCCATGAGAACTCGCCCAGCTTGTGACCGACCATCTGCTCCGTGACGTACACGGGCACGAACTCCTTGCCATTGTGAACGGCGAACGTGTAGCCGACGAACTCCGGCGGAATGTCGCAGTTGCGAGCCCACGTCTTGATGATCTTCTTCTCCCCTGCCTCAGCCATCTTCATGACTTTCTTGAGGAGTCTCTCATTGATGTAGGGGCCTTTGCTGATGGAACGAGACATGATCGAAAGAGGAGGAAGATTACTTCTTGCGTTTCTTGTGGATGCGCGGACGGACGATGAGGCGCCGCGACTTGCGGACGGAACGCGTCTTCACGCCGAGAGCCTTCTTGCCCCACGGCGTCTTGGGCGCCTTGAGACCGATCGGCGAGTGGCCTTCGCCACCTCCATGCGGATGATCCACGGCGTTCATGGACTTGCCGAGCACCTGCGGGCGGCGGCCGAGCCAACGCGTGCGGCCGGCCTTGCCGATGGAGATGAGGTTGTGTTCGGGATTGCTGACCGTGCCGATCGTCGCGGAGCACTCGCGGCGCACTTTGCGCAATTCGCCGCTGGGCAGCTGAACGAGCGCGTAGACACCATCGAAACCGACGAGAATCGCCGCCGTGCCGGCTGAACGGACGATGCATCCGCCCTTACCGAGAACGATCTCCACGTCATGGATTTTGTAGCCCACCGGAATGTGTTGGAGCTGCATGCGGTTGCCAAGTTTCACCTTGGTCCGCTCGGCACAGACAATCTGATCGCCCACTTTGAGGCCCTCGGGCGCGAGGATGTAGCGCTTGGAGCCGTCAATGTAATGAACAAGGGCGATGCGCGCGGAACGATTGGGATCGTACTCGAGTGCGGCGATACAACCGGGTACCCCCGCCTTGTCCGTGCGCTTGAAATCGATGGAGCGCCACAGACGCTTGTGACCGCCGCCGCGGTGGCGGATGGTCAGGCGGCCAGCGGAATTGCGGCCGGAAATCCTCCGGCGGCCGGAGGCGAGGCGCTTCTCGGGGCGCTTGGCGGTGAGATCCGAGAAGTCGGCGATCGTCATCTGGCGTCGTCCGGGAGTCGTTGGTTTGAGGATCTTGATCGCCATGGCTACATCTTGAAGGAAACGAGATCGAGTGACTTACTCTTCTTCGAAAGCGTGATGATCATCTTCTTGTAGGGGTGCCGCTTCTCCATGGTGCCGCCGCGCGGCATCGCTTTCTCCTTCCCATGTGTCCTCAGGACACGGATGCTCGTGACATCGACGTCGTAGTAGCGCTTGAGCGCCGCCTTCACATCGATCTTCGTCGCCTTAGGCGCAACGCGCAGGGTATGCGTGTGCTCCGTGCGCAGACGCTCCGCTTTCTCCGTGACGACGGGGCCGAGGATGATGTGGGAGAGATCCATGAAGAGGGTTAGGTGTTAGGGTTAGTGGAGGTCTTCTTCGCTGCACGAGGACGCTTCGCGGCCGCAGGACTCTTCGCGGGAGTCTTCTTCACCCGCGGCGCTTTTGATTTTTCTTCCGCCATCTTCGGCTCGGAGAGCTTCGGAGCTTTCGGTACTTTCGGCAGCTTGCCCGTGAACACCTCCTCCGCTTTCTTCAGGGCATCCACGAAGAAGATGATGTGGCGAGCGGAGAGGACATCGGCGGGATTTAAGTACGCGGCGCGGACGGTCTTGACCGCCGGGATATTGCGCGTGGATCTCTCGAGAGAGACGTTCCCGTCCGCCGTGACGAAGAGGATGTGGCGGCCGATAGCGACCGGTAACTTCTTCAAGAGTGCGAATGCCTCCTTCGTCTTGGCGCCTTCGAAGGACTCGAGACCGAGAAGAGCGCTCTCCTTGGCCTTCAGTGAGAGACAGGAGAAGAGTGCGCAGCGGCGCATGGCTTTGGGCATCGCCTTGAGGAAATTCGCATCCTTCTTCGGACCGAACGCCTTGTTGCCTCCGCGCATGAGCGGGCTGCGGATGGAGCCGCGACGAGCGCGACCCGTGCCCTTCTGGGCGTAGAGCTTGCGTGTGGAACCCTGCACCTCCCAACGAGCCTTCGCATGCGCGATCGCGGACCGCGCGCCGCTCAGCTGCCGCACGAGTGCCTGGTGCATGAGCCCGGTATTAATCGCCGCTTCGAAGAGTGCGGGCGGCAGAGTGGCCGTCCCCTTCTTTAAGCCGGCGGAGGTGTAGACATCGATGGTCATTTGGCTTTCGTGGGAGCAGGAACGGAGACGGTTACATACACAGCGGCGCCATTCGGTCCCGGAACCGGGCCCTTGATGGCGAGAATGCCTTTCCCCGAATCGGAAACGAGTACCGGTCGGTTGCGGATGGTCACGGTATCGCCTCCCATATGCCCCGCCATGCGCTTGCCCTTGTGGATTCTGCCCGGATGCTGGCGCATACCGACGGACCCCGGCTCGCGCTTGAAGTGGGATCCGTGGGACGCCGGTCCTCCGGCGAATCCGTAGCGCTTCACACCACCCTGGAACCCCTTCCCCTTGCTGACACCGCTCACGGTCACGAGACTCTCAACCGGCACGACTTCCGCTGTGATCAGCGCACCGGGTGCCACGCCCTCGAGCGAATCGACCTGCCACTCTTTCTGCACCTGGTAACGCGTGTGTTCATGCCCTTTGCGCGTCTTCCATTTCTTCGCGCCGACGCCAAGCACGAGCGCATTGTAGCCGTCCTTCTCCGCCGTCTTCATGCGCACCACGACGTTCGGCTCCACCTGCAGGTACGTCACGGGCACCGCCTCGCCATTGGCGAGGAAGTGGAGGGACATGCCGAGTTTACGGGCAATGAGTCCTGCGGACATAGGTCCTTAAGGAAGAGGTGAGACGGGTGCGCTGGGCGGTTCCTGAAGTCCGGTTGGTAAGGTTGCTTACGTCGGACTCGAACATCAGCGAGCTTCCTTCTCCTTATATGTAAGGAGGAGAAAGCTTCTCAGGCGGGGGCACTGTAATAGAGGAGAGACGGGAGAGTCAATGAAGAACCCGAGAATACAAGGGTATTTCGGCACTCTCGTCCTCCTGTATCCTGATGCCATGCAGAAAACTTGCGCTAACCCTTGGTGCGCCTCTGCCTTCGAGATCACTCCTGATGATCTCGCGTTCTACGAGAGAGTGTCACCGGTCTTCGCCGGGAAGAAGGAGCTGATCCCGCCACCAACCCTCTGCCCCGCCTGCCGGTACCAGCGGCGCTGTGCGTTCCGCAATGAGCGCAAACTCTACCACCGCACGTGTGACTTCACGCGCAAGACCATCGTCTCCGCCTATTCTCCCGACAAGCCCCTCACCGTCTATGCGAATGATACGTGGTGGTCCGATGCGTGGGACGGCCGGGAATACGGACAGCAGATCGATTTCTCTCATCCAGTATTCGATCAAATCGATTCCCTCCTGAAGAGCACCCCCTTCATCAATCTTCTCAACGTGAACAGTGAGAACTCCGACTACACGCTCAATGCGACATACAACAAGAACTGCTACATGTTGTTCTGCGGCAGCTTCAATGAGGATTGCATGCACTGCTACTGGATTCAAAATTCTTTGTCCTGCGTCGATTGCAGTAGCGTCCGCCGGAGCGAGCGCTGTTACGAGTGCAACGAATGTTTCGGATGCTATGCGCTGCTCTTCTCCCGAAACTGCGTCAACTGCCAAACGAGCTTCCTCCTCAGTAACTGCATGAACTGCAGCCAATGTGTCGGATGCGTGGGCCTGCGGAACGCCTCCTACTGCTGGCTGAACCAGCAACTCTCGAAGGAAGATTTCGAAGAGCGTCTGCTCACCATGCTCCGATCTCCCAAGAAGCGTGCTTCCGTCGCTCTCGCATTCGAAGAACTCCATCGAGCGTCCCCGCAGCCCTGGTCCCATCAACGCATGACGGAGAACTGCAGCGGAAATTACATCTACGAATCACAGAATTGCCGAAACTGCTTCAATACGAGGCAGGCGCAGGACTGTGCCGACTGTCAGTTCCTCGTGGATATGAAGGAGGCGAGAGACTCCACGATGAGTGGGCTCAAGAGCGAGCTCTTCTACGAGTGCAATAACTTCGTTCTGAACGCTTACCATTGCCTCTTCTCAGGTTTCGGCTACGGCAACAAAAACGTCTTGTACTGCCACCACGCCCACTACTGCACATCCTGCTTCGGCTGCGTGAACCTGCACCACAGGCAGTACTGCATCTTCAACAAACAATACACGAAGGAAGAGTATGAAAATCTGGTCCCAAAAATCATCGATCACATGAGAAAAACTGGCGAGTGGGGTGAGTACTTCCCCGTGACGCTCTCCCCGTTCGCGTACAACGAAACCGTGGCACAGGAATACTTCCCCCTCACGAAGGAGGAAGTCCTCAGGAGGGGCTGGAAGTGGCGAGAAGAGAAAGACGAGATGCCGAAAGTTGCCAAAGTCATCCCCGCATCCAAGTTGCCCGACTCCATCGGAGATGTTCCGGATGACATCGTGAATTGGGCGATCGATTGTGAAGCGACACGGCGCCCCTTCAGGATCATCAGGCAGGAGCTCGACTTCTACCGGAAGATGCAGCTCCCCATTCCGCACTTCCATCCCGACGAACGGCACAGCAGGCGCATGGCGCTGCGAAACCAGCGCAAGCTCTGGAAGAGACCCTGCATGAAGTGCGGGAAGGAGATGGAGACCACCTATGCACCCGATCGTCCCGAGATCGTCTATTGCGAGGAGTGCTACCTGAAGGAGGTATACTGACGCCCAGTGCAAAAATCGTGCAAGCAGTGCGGCCGATCCTTCGAGATCACTCCTGATGATCTCGCGTTCTACGAACAGGTGAGTCCCGTCTTCGGAGGCACCAAGTATGCGATTCCTCCGCCAACCCTCTGCCCCGACTGCCGGCAGCAGCGACGCCTCTCGTTCTGCAACGAATTCAACCTCTCACCGGGCACATGCAAGCTATGCGGGAAACGGACGCTCACGCAGTTCTCTCCCAAGAGTTCCATCCCGTACTACTGCCGCGAGTGCTGGCATAGCGACAAATGGAATGCCCGCACATACGGGCAGGAGATCGACTTCTCGCGGCCGTTCTTCGAGCAGTTCAGAGAGCTCAAGATGAGCGTCCCCTCGCTCGCACTGGATGTGCAAGGCGAGCTCCAAAACTGCGATTACGTCCACTACGCCGGGTCTTCCAAGAACTGCTATCTCATCATGCACGCGGACTTCTGCGAGGACTGCATGTACGGGTACGGTTTCAAGCACAATCGCTCGTGCATGGACGGCTTCTACAACCTCCGATGCGAGCTCCTCTACGACTGCGTTGATTGCCACTCCTCCTATGGCCTCACGCACTGCCAGGATTGCATCAACTGCCACTCGAGCGCCTTCCTGAGAGACTGCATCGGCTGCAAGAGCTGCTTCCTCTGCGCGGGCCTTCGCAACAAGGAGCACTGCTTCGGCAATGAGCAGCTCACGAAGGAGCAGTACGAGGGGCGCATGCGCTCCGTCGATCTTGGATCGTTCACGCAGTATCGAGAGTGGTGTGCGCGGCTTACGGAAATGGAGGCGAAACACCCCTTCAAGGAATTCCACGGCTTGAATACGGAGCACTGCTCGGGAGATTACCTCGTGAATTGCAAAGATACGCACGTAAGCTTCGACTGCGAGAATGTGGAGCGTGCAAAGTTCTGCTACCAAGTCGTCACGGGCGCGAAGAATCTCTACGACATCTATCAGTACGGCCTGAATTTCCAGGAGTCCCTCGAGTGCACGATCTCGGGCGAGAACAGTTACCACCTCCTGTTCACGCTCGGCGGGAATGTGAGCTGCTCCGACTTGCTCTACTGCTGGTACATGGAGAATTCCAAGAACTGTTTTGGGTGTGTGAACATGACACACGGTTCATACAGCATCTTAAACAAGCAGTACACGAAGGAGGAGTACGAACGACTCGCCGGAAAGCTCGTCGAACATATGAAAGATACCGGTGAGTGGGGGGAATTTCTTCCATCTCCTCTCTCCCTCTTCGGATACAACAAGACATCCGCGCAAGTGTACTACCCTCTGCAGAAAGCCGACGTGCGCGCGAAGGGGTGGCAATGGGATGGCGAGGAAGCGCCGCCGCCGGAGGTGCAGCGCACGATCGACGCCGCGCAACTCCCCGACCATCAGAAAGACACGCCGGACGACATCCTGAACTGGGCGATCCGCTGCGAGGTCACGGGGCGACCGTTCAAGGTTCAAGCGCAAGAGCTCGCCTTCTATCGTCAGAACAATCTGCCAATTCCACGCCGCCACTGGTTTACTCGGCATCTCGATCGGTTCGCCAAGCGCAATCCCCGCACATTCTGGAAGCGGAAGTGTCAAAAGTGCGGGAAGGAGATGGAGACCACCTATGCACCCGATCGTCCCGAGATCGTCTATTGCGAGGAGTGCTATCTGAAGGAGGTATACTGACGCCCAGTGCAAAAATCGTGCAAGCAGTGCGGCCGATCCTTCGAGATCACTCCTGATGATCTCGAGTTCTACGAGAAGCTGGAAGTGCCCACACCCACCTGGTGTCCGCCGTGCCGCGAGATGCGGCGCATGGCGTGGTACACCGAGCGCTACCTCTATCCAGGCCGATGCGCACTCTGCAAAAAGAACATCATCTCGCAATTCGAACCAAGTAATCCCAGAGCCAAGAGGCAGTACTGTCTGGACTGCTGGTGGAGTGACAAGTGGGATCCCCTCTCCGCTGGCCGCGACTACGATCCGCACCGCTCGTTCTTCGAGCAACTGAGTGACCTCGAGATGACCGTGCCGTACGCCTGCACGACGAACGACACCGTGCTCCAGAACTGCGACTACACGCACCAGACGGGTCACAGCAAGAACTGCTACCTCGTCTTCCATACATCACTCTGTGAGGACTGCTACTACGGCTACGGCGTGAAGAAGAGCCGCAACTGCATGGATGTGCACTACTGCCACGAATCGGAGCTGTGCTACGAGTGCGTCGATGTCGTGGGATGCTACGGCCTCTCGTGGTGTCAGGATTGCCAAAACTGCTCCGAGAGCCGCTTCATCCGCGATTGCATCGGCTGCAGTGAGTGCTTCCTCTGCGTGGGACTGCGCAACAAGAAGCACTGTTTCTTAAACGAACAGCTGTCGCCCAAGGAGTACAAGGAACGCATCGCGGAGGTCTCTCTGTGTTCATGGGCGATGACGCAATCCCTGCTGCAGAAATTCAAGGAGTTGCAGCTCAAGCACCACTGGAAATGTTTGCAGACGGAGATGACGGAGGATTCGACGGGCAACTACCTCTACCGCGCGCGCGATGCGCAGCAATGCTACGACTGCAGCGATATCGAACACAGCAAGCTCTGCAGCCAGCTGCAGCTCGGCGTGAAGTATTGCCGCGATATCTTCCAGTTCGGCATCGGCATCGAGCTCTGCTATGACTCGCTCTCGATCGGCTACTCGAGCTACGATCTCGCCTTCTGCGTTTCCTGCATGGAGAGCGCCGCGCGGCTCAGGTACTGCATGTACTGTTTCGGCGGGACATCGGACTGCTTCGGCTGCGTGCAGCTGCAACGCGGAAAGTTCTGCATCTTAAACAAGCAGTACACGGAAGATGCGTACCACGATCTGCGTGCGAAGATCATCGAGAAGATGACCGCTGACGGCGAGTACGGCGAATTCTTCCCGATGCAGCTCTGCGCGAGCGGCTACAACGAATCGACGGCGCAGTGGTGGTACCCCCATATGAAGAAGGAAGCAACTGATAAAGGCTGGCCGTGGGAGGACAACCTGCCGAAGACGGAGGGAAAGGAGACCGTAGAGCACATTCCGGATCGCATCGAGGATGTCCCGGACGACATCGTTGAGAAGGTGCTGCGCTGCGAAGCGTGCGGCCGGAACTTCAAGATCATCGCGCAGGAACTGGCTCTCTACCGAAGCCGTATGCTGCCCATCCCCCACCGCTGCTTCGACTGCCGCCGCATGAATCGCTTCCACTTACGCAATCCCCGCCGCCTCTGGACCCGCCCCTGCATGCAGTGCGGGAAGGAGATGGAGACGACGTACGCTCCTGAGAGGCCAGAAATTGTGTATTGTGAACAGTGTTACCTGAAAGAGGTGTATTGAAATACCCACTATGCACGTCACCCTGAGCCCGTCGAAGGGCGACGTGTATTCGTCATGGTTCGTGGTTCGACGGGCTCACCATGACATAACTCACCATGACGAATCTTCGCTATACTTTCCTCATAATGCAGAAAATCTGCGCTAATGATTGGTGCAAAACTTCCTTCGAGATCACGCAGGATGATCTCGATTTCTACGAGAAGATTTCGTCGGTCTTCGCCGGGAAGAAGGAGATGATCCCGCCGCCAACCAAGTGTCCGGAGTGCCGCTTCCAACGTCGTATGGTGTGGCGCAGAGAGCATGCCCTTATTGGTCGTACTTGCAGCGACTGCAAACGACACATCATTTCTGTTCATTCGGAAGATGCACCCTACCCTGTGTACTGCCTGAAATGCTGGTGGAGCGATCGATGGGATCCCACGTCGTTCGGAAGAGATGTCGATCTTGAGCGGCCGTTCATGGAACAGTTCGGCGAGCTTCTCCGGGTCGTACCTCAGATTGCGATGATGAATGACGAAGGCGTCGCGAGTGAGAATTGTGAGTATTGCCAGGATTTTGCCTTTGGAAAAAATTGCTACCTCATCACAGGGGCTTGGGAACTGCAGGACTGTTATTACTGCGACTACAACTGCCTGAAGAGTAGATTGCTCTTCGATTGCTCTTCCACACATTTTTCCGAGATGGCGTATGGATGCATGGCAAGTCAGAGACTCTTCCGGTGCGCATTTCTGCGGCACTGCGAGAGCTGTAGCGACTGCCTATTCGGCATTGAACTCAAGGGTTGCAAGAACTGCATAGGTTGCATCGGGTTACGGCAGAAGGAATTCTGCATTTTCAACCAGCAATACTCGAAGGGGGAATATCATTATCAACTGGCCGCACTCCATCTCGACTCGCACAATGGCATCGAAGTAATGAAGAAGCGCTTCGAACACTGGATTCTCGCTTTCCCACGCAAATATGCACATCTCGAACATTGCGAGAACTGTCTCGGGGATGACCTCTTCAACTGCAAGGATACACTGGGGTTCCAAGAGGACGGCGCTGAGTATTGCAAATTCATCATCCATGGTGACAGCCCCAAGAATTGCTATGACGTGAGCCAGACCGGACGATGTGAATGGTGCTGTGAAGGATGCACACCGGATCATTCCTACATGACACACTTCACCACGTGGTGCTGGAAAGATAAGTACGTGCTCTACAGCGACAATTGCCACAACTCGCAGCATCTCTTCGGTTGCATCGGAGTGAAGCGTCGGCAGTACTGTATCCTGAACAAGCAGTACACGAAGGATGCTTATGAACGGCTGGTGGGTCGGATCATCGATCGCATGAGGAAGGATGGAGAATGGGGGGAATTCTTCCCGATGAGTCTTTCGCCGTATTGCTACAACGAGACGAATGCACAGGAGAGCTTTTCTCTGACAAGAGAGGAGGCCCTCCGGAGGGGGCTGAAGTGGCGCGACACGAACCCGAAGCTCCTAAAACCTCAGACGTACCGCATTCCTGACGCCATCCAGAATGTGCCGGATACTATTCTCGACGAAGTACTTGCATGCGAGCGATGCGGAAAGAATTATAAGATCCTCGCTCAGGAGCTGGCCTTCTATCGTGACATGTCGCTCCCTATACCGCATTCGTGCTACGAATGTCGCTATGCGGAGAGGCTTCGCTATCGCAATCCCCGCCGCCTCTGGAC
>DMXL01000007.1:113336-137313 GCA_003483925.1 Candidatus Peribacteria bacterium
CGCAATCCCCGCCGCCTCTGGACCCGCCCCTGCATGCAGTGCGGGAAGGAGATGGAGACGACGTACGCTCCGGAAAGACCGGAGATTGTGTACTGCGAAAATTGCTATCTCAAAGAGGTTTACTGAAGCAATTTTCACCCTGAGCGACCCCGCGCATGCGGGGGAGTCGAATGGGCGAGGAATGCTACCTCAAAGAGGTATACTGACCACCAATGCCGAACACCTGTAAAGATTGCGGCCTCGTCTTCGAGAGTACTCCAAGAGATCGGGCGTTCTATGAGGAGCTCAAGCTCCCATCGCCGAAGAGCTGTCCCGACTGCCGTTCGCTGCTTCGCTGCTCTCATCGCAATGAGCGCAGCCTCGCCAAACGCCCGTGCAGCCTCTGTAAGCGAGAGGTCGTCTCGATGTACGCAGCGGATGTCCCCTTCCCCGTCTATTGCCACGACTGTTTCTTCTCCGATCACTGGAATCCACTCGATTTCGGACAACCGTATCGCGAGCGTGCGTCATTCTTTGAACAGCTGAAGGAACTCCTCGCCAGAGTCCCCCGGCTTTCCATCATCAACAAGCAAACCGAGAACAGCGAATTCAGCAACTACTCCTTCGCCAACAAGAACTGCTACTTGACCTTCGGGAGCCACTACGAAGAGGACTGCCTCTACGGTGCGTACTCCACGAAGAATCGCAACTGTCTCGATTGTCTCTGGCTCTATGAATGCGAGCTCTGCTACGAGTGCCTCTTCTCCAAGAACTGCTATCACTCCCTCTTCCTCGATCATTGCGAAGACACCCGGGACTCCGCGTTTTCCCGAGAACTCAAGGGATGCACTCACTGCCTCTTCTGCGCCAACCTGCGACAGAAGAAGCACTGCATCTTCAATGAACAACTGACCGAGAAGGAGTATGCGAAAAGAGTGCAAGCCATGGAACTCGACACCTTAAGTGGCCTTGCGAAGGCGAAACGACTCTTCTTCGAGGAACTGCCGCGGCGCTTCCCCGTCCGCGCCCTCATGCAGGTGCAATGCGAGGAGTGTGAGGGGAGCACGATGACGAACTGCAAGCAGATGCACCGCTGCTTCTTCTGCGCCGACAGCGAAGATTGCTCCTATGCGGTTCAGATCGACAACACATTTCATGCCACGGACATGGATTACATGGGCTACGACCGGAGCGAGCGCTGCTGTCAGACCATCGGATGTCAGGGTCTCTTCGACTGCATCGCGTGCAATGCCTGCTGGCACGGGAACGGACTGAAGTACTGCCAATCCTGCTTTTCCTGCTCCGATTGCTTCGGATGCATTTCCCTGCAGCAGAAGAAACACTGCATTCTCAACCGTGAATACTCGCAGGAAGAGTACCGCCGCCTCTCAGAACAGATCATCGCCGGCATGACGAAGGATGGGAGCTTCGGCAACTTCTTCCCCGCCGCTCTGTCACCTTTCGCCTACAATGAAACGATGGCCAAGGATTGGTTCCCGCTCCCGGAAACAGATGCGAGGAAGCGCGGCTACCGCTGGAAAAGCAATGATGAGATCCCGGACGTCGAAAAAGTGATCGACGCCAAAGATCTCCCCGAGCGCATCGAGGACATTCCCGACGATGTCCTCAACTGGGCGATCCGCTGTGAAACGACGCAGCGGCCCTACCGCATCGTGAAGAAAGAATTGGAGTTCTACCGCGAAATGCACCTTCCTCTGCCACATCATCACCCGGAAGAACGCCACCGCATGCGGCTCCTCCGGCGCCATCAACGCAAGCTCTGGACCCGCCCGTGCATGAAGTGCGGGAAGGAGATGGAGACGACGTATGCTCCGGAGAGGCCCGAAATCGTCTATTGCGAAAATTGCTACCTTAAAGAGGTCTACTGAAGCAATTTTCACCCTGAGTGAGCCGAGCGAGTCGAATGGGCGAGGAATGCTACCTCAAGGAGGTATACTGAATCTCCATGCAGCGCACTTGTGCCAACCTGTGGTGCAAAGCTTCCTTCGACATTCTCGCTGAGGATCGAGAATTCCTGAAGAAGTTTGACGTGCCCGAACCGACTCGCTGCCCCGACTGTCGGCATCAGTGGCGGAGCATGTTCCGCACGACTCTCGTCTTCTATCGCCGTACATCCGATCTCTCCGGAAAACCCCTCCTCACCGTCTACTCCCCCACGAATCGTTTCCCAGTCTATGCGGTCGATGAGTGGTGGTCGGATATCTGGGATGCCCTCGCGTACGGCAAGACGTATGACTTCTCACTCCCCTTTTTCCTCCAATTCCAAAAGCTCCACGACTGGGTGCCGAAGATGGCCGCCGCCAACGAGAACTGTGAGAACTGTGAATACTGCAACGGAGCCGGCAATGCCCGCGACAGTTACTACTGCTCTACGGTGCACCGCTCGCAGGATGTGTACTACTCGGAGCGGATAACGGGATATTGCAGTGACATCGTCGACTGCCTGCGCTGCCAGAGATCCAGTCATCTCTACGAGAGCGTTCACTGCGTCAATTCCCACCTCTCGAGTTTCCTCTTCCATTGCAGCGAAACGCGCGACAGCCACTACTGCATCGACTGCAACGGATGTCATGATTGTCTCTTCAGCTCAAACCTTCGAAACACCTCTTTCGTGATATTCAACAAGCCGGTCGAGCCGGAAGAGTACCGGCGAATCAAAGCGGAAACTATCGACGGCAAGTATTCCACCCTCAAACGGAGTCTTGAAAAATTCGGGCAAGTCTCTGGCAGTACTATCTGGAAGAATCTCTCCCAAGTGAACTGTGAGGAGTGCGTCGGCGATCTCCTGACGAATTGCGCGCGGTGCTACCAGTGCTTCGCGAGCTTCAACGCTCAGGACGTACGCTACGCGTGGGACCTCACCCCCAGCGAGAAGTGCATCTCCGCGATGGACCTCACGCAGGGCGGCATCGGAGAACTGCTCTATAACAGCCAGGGGCTTGGCGGGGGAAACTACTTCATGCGCATGTGTATCCGCTGTCGTCTCTGTTCAAACATGACCTACTGCATCGATTGCTATTCCTGCAAGGACTGCTTCGGGTGCACAGGATTGAGGAACAAGCGGTACTGCATCCTCAACGTGCAGTATACGAAGGAGGAGTACGAAGATCTGCTGCCACGCGTGATCGCCCACCTGCGAAGCACGCGGGAGTGGGGTGAGTTCTTCCCGATTGTGCTGACACCATGTGCATACAATCAATCCGCTGCCTCCCGGTATTTCCCACTCCAAAGGGGAGAGGTGCTCAGGCGCGGATGGAAGTGGGAGGATCTGCCATCCCTCATTCCTGCATCAGAGAGATCGCTGAGAGCCCTGCCCGATGCCATCGATGACACACAAGATGACCTTTGCGAGCAAGTGCTTACCTGCACGGAGAGTGGGAGAAATTTTAAAATCCTGAAGAAGGAACTGGAATTCTATCGCACCATGCGGCTGCCGATTCCACGCGTGCATCCGGATATCCGGATGCTGCGGCGCTGGCAATCCTGCAACCCCTACAAGCTCTGGACCCGCCCGTGCATGAAGTGCGGGAAGGAGATGCAAACAACCTACGCGCCCGAGCGGCCGGAAATCGTCTATTGTGAAGAGTGTTACCTCAAGGAGGTATACTGATCTTCCATGCACGATCCGACGACGTCCATCACAGGGAAAGTGTGTGCCAATGCCTGGTGTCGTCAGTTCTTCGAAGTCACGGAGGATGATAGACAATACCTGGAGAGAGTGGCTCCTTCCGTTGGGGGAAAGAAATATTCGATTCCTCCTCCCACCCACTGCCCGGACTGCCGACAGCAGCGTCGTCTCGCTTGGAGGAACGAACGCTTCATGTACCGAAGGAAGTGTGATTTCAGCGGGAAGGAAATTGTCTCCATGTACCCTCCGAACTCCCCCTTCAAGGTCTATGAGCAGGAAATCTGGTGGTCAGACAAGTGGAACGCCCTCAAGTATGGAAGGGACTTCGACTTCTCAAGGCCCTTCTTCGAGCAATTCCGGGAATTGCAGCTCGAGGTGCCGCGCGTCGCCCTCGTGAACAAGCAAAGTGAGAATGCGCACTACACCAATCACTCGGGGAAGAACAAGAACTGTTATCTCTCCTCCGTCACATTCGAGAGCGAGGATATCTACTACAGCGATTGGGTCATCGATCACTGCCGCGATTGCGTCGACTGCTCCTACTTAAACGAGGGGTGCGAACTCTGCTACGAAACCTACTACGCATGGGGGAGTTATCGGGCGTTCTTCTGCGACTTCATCAAGCGCTGCCGGAACGTGTGGTTCTGCTACGACTGCATGAGTTGCACCGACTGCTTCATGTGCGTGAATCTGCGCAACAAACAATACTGCATCGAGAATAAGCAATACTCGAAGGAAGAGTATGAGAAACGCATGGCAAAGATCTTCCCGCTCTCCTCCTTCGCACTCGGAAACCTCCGGAAGGAGTACATCCGACGGAAGGAGCGCGTAGCCGTCCACCCGGCGACCTACCAGGTGCAATCGGAGGATTCGACCGGAGACCTCCTGTTCTCCTCCAAGGACTGCAAGGAATGCTTCGACTCCATCAACATGCAGGACTGCCGGTACTGCACAGACGCGATCGATGTGAAGGACGCTCTCGATATCTACCACGTCGGATGGGCGGAGATGATGTACGAGTGCCACGCCATCACCAACGCCTACAATCTGATTGCCTGTCATTTTACCTACGACAACAAGAACGCCATGTACTGCGACTGCACGCAGAACTCCCACGACCTCTTCGGCTGCGCGGGGATGAACCAGGCGTCGTTCTGTGTCCTCAATAAGCAGTACTCTGAGAAAGAGTACAGGCCTCTCGTGGAAAAGATTATCGAACACATGCGGAAAACCGGAGAATGGGGGGAATTCTTCCCGCTTCAGTTCATCCCCTTCGGGTACAACCAATCCCGCGCGCAGGAGTACTTTCCGCTCACGAAAGACCAAGCAACCGCCCGGGGCATCCCCTGGTCACAGTTCGAATCCCCTCCACCGGACGTGAAGCGGATCATCTCGGCTTCTCAGCTTCCGGAATCCATCGCGGAGGTTCCGGATGATATCCTCGAGTGGGCCGTCCGGTGTGAGCTGAGCCAGAGGCCTTTCCGCATCATCAAGCAGGAATTGGACTTCTACCGGCGAACGGGGCTCCCCATCCCGCGACGCCATCCGGACCAGCGCTACTTAGACCGCATGGCTCAGAGGAGACCGCGGAAACTCTCGACGCGCGACTGCATGAAGTGCGGGAAAAAGATCGAAACGGCATACGCTCCGGGCCGGCCGGAAATCGTGTACTGCGAAAAATGCTATCTGAAGGAGGTATACTGATACCCAGTGCAAAAATCCTGCAGACAGTGCGGCCAATCCTTCGAGATCACGCAGGATGATCTCGATTTCTACGAGAAGATTTCGCCGGTCTTCGCCGAAAAGAAGGAGCTCATCCCGCCGCCGACAGAGTGCCCGGAGTGCCGCCAACAAAGAAGATATGCGATCCGCAACGAGCGGAACCTTTCCCGGAGAAAATGCGATCTTTGCCAGAGAGATATGCTCTCCATGTACTCTGCCGACAAGCCATTCCCGGTGTACTGCCCGGAATGCTGGTGGAGTGACAAGTGGCACGGGACGGCCTTCGCGGAGGAACCGGACTTCAGTCGTCCTTTCTGCGGGCAATTCGCAACACTCCAAAAACGAGTCCCCCGTATCGGTCTCTACATCGTCAACTCCGAAAACTGCGATTACTGCAATTTTCTCGGTGACTGCAAGAGCTGCTATCTCACCTTCGGATCCGTGTACTCACAGGATTGCCTCTACGGCTCCGCGTACTACTCGAAGGACTGCGTGGACAATCTCGTCACACGCGAGTGCGAATGGAGCTATGAATGCACCGATTGCCGCAAGTTGTACCAATGTCTCTATTGCCAGGATTGCTACCATTCCGATCATCTCCTCTTCTGCTACGACCTGCAGGGATGCAGCGAATGTATCGCTTGCGCGGGGTTGCGGAACAAGAAGTACCACATCGGGAACAAAGCACATTCGAAAGAAGAATATGAAGCAGTGAAGCGGAATCTCGACCTGTGTGATAAACGCAGAATGGAGGAACTCGTGCATCAGTTAAGCATCGTGAAACAAGCCGTCCCACGCCACTACATGCCCAGCAATAACGTTCAGAACGTCAGCGGCACGCATCTCTACAACTCGAAGAATACGTTCCGTTCATTCTTTGTCGATCGCTGCGAGGACTGCGCCTACTGCATGCAGGTTGTGGATTTGAAGGATTGCCGGGATAACAACTACACGGAGGAAAACGAACTCTGCTACGAGTACCTCGGCATGTACGGAACCAGGAATACGCATCTCTCCACCTTCTCTCGTCACACATTCGATGTGTTCTACTCGGAATATTGCATCAATGCCAAACACCTCTTCGGCTGCGATGGAATCCGCGACAGGGAGTATTGCATCTTGAACAAGCAATACACGAAGGAGGAGTACGAGCAGCTGGTCCCCAAGATCATTGAACAGATGCGGAAGAAAGGCGAGTGGGGAGAGTTCTTCCCCGTTTCCTTCAGCCCTTTCGCCTACAACGAAACGGTCGCGCAGGAATATTTCCCACTCACGAAAGCGGATGCTTTGAAGCGCGGATGGAAATGGAAAGAAGAAAAAGAGGAGATGCCGAAGGTCTCGAAGATAATTTCCGCTTCCCAGCTTCCCGATTCCATCGACGATGCTCCTGACGACATCGTGAACTGGGCCATCAAGTGTGAGGAAACAGGTCGCCCCTTCAGGATCATCAGTCAGGAGCTCGACTTCTATCGGAAGATGCGGCTCCCCATCCCGCACTTCCATCCTGACGAACGCCACCGAAGGCGCATGGTGTTGCGAAACCCCCGCCGCCTCTGGACCCGCCCCTGCATGAAGTGCGGGAAGGAGATGCAAACAACCTACGCGCCCGAGCGGCCGGAAATCGTCTACTGTGAGAAATGTTACTTGGCTGAAGTCTACTGATCACCACAGCAATGCCGCGCATTTGAGGGCTTCAGTAAACTCGCGGCGCCGCAGGCACTCGCGCATGATGTTCAGCGCATCTGCGCGCTGGTAACGCCGGATGGACTCACGTTGTACTTCGAGATTCGGAACGCGATCGGGGTACTTCTCGATGAGCAAACGTTTGGCCGCGATGCACTGCTTCACACCGCGGGAGCGCGGGTAGAAGTTGAAGGTTTCATTGCGTCCGTGCCACCGATACTCAACGCGCGGATGGGCGAGGTACGCGACATCCCATGTAAGCGCGATGCGCATCCACATCTCCCAATCGGCGGTGTAGGGCAGGCGCGCGTCAAACATGCCGAGCTGTTCGAAGCACACACGCCGCGCGACCACCGTGGGGCAGCAGACGATGTTCGGCCCCTTAAGCATCGCCGTGACGAATGACCGGCCGTCCAGAACGGCATCTTCCGATTCCCTCGACCACGTCTGTGAATCAAGGACACACCCCTGATCGTCGATCTCCTGCGGGCGCGAGTGGACGAACCCGACGCTGGGATGATCCTGAAGCAGTGCGACGGCATCTTTCAAATGACGGGGAAGCATGCGATCGTCCTGATGGAAGACCGTGACGAATTCCCCGATCGCTTGCTTCAGGCACCTGTTCCAGTTCCCCACGAGCCCCGCGCGAATGGCACCGCGTTCGATGCGCAGGCGTGAATCGGCGAAGGAGGCGACAATCTCCACCGTACGATCCGTCGACGCATCATCACAGACAACGAGCTCAAAATCCGTGAGCGTTTGCGCAAGTACGCTCGCAATCGCTTCTTTCAGGAAGCGCTCTCCGTTGTACGTGGGAATGCAGACACTGACGAGGGGCATGGGATGATCCTACCATCGAAAGAGCGCACGCACTCGGCGAAGCAGGCGCCTGCCCACCGACTCATCGCGACGCAGCTTCGCATCCAGTGCGGCCAAGAATAATCCGAAGTGCTTCTCCCAGACGCGCAGATGATCGTGCTTCATCAATTGTTCATCGCGGCAGAAGGAGTGGACGAGGGAATCGCCGCGCACGCGATAGGTGAAGAGCGGCCGGGGAATGTGCGTGAAATGCCATCCTTTCTCCGCAGCGGTAAGCCACAGATCCCAATCTTCCAACGCTGTGAGATCCGTATCCAAGCCGCCGCACTTCTCCCACGTTTTCCTGCGTACAACGGAACACATGTCGATGAAATTCCGCAGTACCAGCCGATGGAGATCGAACGGCTCCATGCGCCAGATACGGTGCTCATCCCCGCGACGCACGGCATCGGCGTAGACCACCCCCACCTTCGGATCATGATCGAGAATCGTGATGGCCTGCGAGATGTAGCCGGGAAGGATCGTATTGTCCGCATCGAGTGGCAATAGGTATTCCCCCTGCGAGCGCGCAACGGCCGCATTGCGGGCGGCACAGGCCCCGCGATGCTTTTGACGCACGACAAGGCAGCGGTCGGACCGCTCGAGATCGGCGAGCACCTCCACCGTGCCCGGATCCGTGGAACCGTCATCGCACACGATCGTCTCGAGAAGAGCGCGTTCCGGACAGCGCTCCACGCTCTCAATGGCCTCCGGAAGGTACCTTCCGTCGTTGTAGCAGGGAATGATGATGGAGCAGCGAACGGCCATATTTACGGTCGTAACGGACGGATTTTCTCCCACCATCGCCGGGCGCGCGGCGGCGGAGCGGGCGGTGCGCCTGCCTTCTGCGTTTCCAGCGCAGCACGCGCCGCGATGGTCGCCGGCCGCATGAAGTGGTAGTAGCGTTCCCAGAGCGTGAGGAGCGACTGCTTTTTCTCGTCCTCGCGCACGGAGTGATAGAAGGAATCCGCATGCATACGATAGGAGAAGAGCACCTCGGAGAGGTGATGCACCTGCCAACCGCGCGTGAAGGCATTGAGCCAAAACTCCAGATCCTCCATGACGGGGATCACTTCATCGAAACCGCCGCAGTCCTCCCACGTCTCCCGCCGAATGAGCGAACACATGTCGATGTAATTATCCATGAGGAGGGAGACGGGGTCGAAGTCAGGCAGATGCAAAACGCGCTCCTCCTCCCCGAACATTTGGAAGTCGGCATACACCACCCCCACCTTCTCACACGCATCCATGGCGGCGACGGCTTTCAGCAGATACCGCGGTTCGATGCGATTGTCCGCATCGAGCGGAAGCACGTACTTCCCCCGTGCCTGCGCAAACCCGCGGTTGCGGGCGGCGGACGGTCCCGCGTGCGCCTGCCGGATCACCCGGTGGCCGCGCAGACCGATGCGTTCGAGCGCGGCACGGAGCACGGGATCGAACGATCCGTCATCCACGAGGATGATCTCATACAGAACGCCGGTGCTCCGCTCGACGCTCCCGACGGCCTCCTCGACATACTTCCCCGCCCCGTCCCAGCAGGGAATGACGACGGATACGACAGGGGAGGAAGACATCATCAGCACTGTAAACTGAGGATACGGGGTGTCAACGAGCTTTGAGTTCGGCTTGTTGGGGTGTTGGCTTGTTGGGTTATTGGCAGCAAGGCATGTTGCCAAAAGTACTTCCATGCCTAACAAGCCAACAAGCGAACCAGCCAAGAAGCTACGAAGCCGACAAATACGCCTCCATCACTCTATCAAGCTCTCCTTCGAGACGCACTCTCCCCTCGTCCAGCCACAACATCCTGCGCGAAATCTTCGGAATGAACTTCGTGTTGTGCGTCGTCAGAATCACGGCGGTACTGCGGGCGATGAGCTCCTCCATTTTGCGCCGGCTCTTCTCCTGAAACTCCGCATCACCGGCGGAGAGCACTTCGTCGAGGAGCAGGACCTCCGGATTGGAATGCACGGCGATCGAGAAACCCAAACGCTGCTGCAAGCCGTTTGAGAGACGGTAGACTTCCATATCGACGTACGATTGGAGCTCCCCAAATTCGATGATGGAATCAAAGGCCGCGTCGATTGCCGCACGCTCCATCCTGAGAAGCGAGCACATGATGTAGACGTTATCGCGCACGGACATGCGATGCTGCATCCCTGTCCCGAGATTGATGAGTGGAACCATCCGACCGCGCACGACGACACTTCCCGCCGTGGGACGATAGATGCCCGCGATCATCCTCAGAAGAGTCGATTTCCCCGAACCGTTGCGGCCGACGATGCACAGCACTTCCCCGCTCCCTACCGTAAAAGAAACGTTGTTGACCGCCACGAGATGATCGGGTTTCTCCGCCCCCCGTCGCACATGCGCTGCGAGACGCGCGAGCATCGTTCGGTGATCTGAGAGGAGGAAGCTCTTCGTGAGATGGCGCGCTTCAATGATGGCGTCTGTATTCATCCCACTTCGCTCCGTGTCCGCGGAGCTTCGCGGGACGAGAGGAGAAAGTGAATTGTTCTCCTCGTTCTTCGCCATAGGATGACAGCACGGAATCATAAATACTCGGCAAACCAGGGGGATTTCCAACGGAAGAAGAGGTACCCCGCAAAAATCATCACAAAAGAGAAGCTCGCGAGGATGAGGAGAGAGAGGAGCGACGGCAATCGTCCATAGATGAGCACGTCCCTCCCGAAGGTGATCATGTGATACATCGGATTGAACTGATTGAGCATGAGGCCCGGACCCGTCGCCGTGAGCCCGTAGAAGACAGGCGTGGCAAACCACCAGACACGCTGCACGAAATTCCAAATCTGATCGAGATCGCGGAATGTAACGAAGAAGGCAGCAAGAAGAAATCCTACCCCGAGGGTGAAGCAACACTCGAAAACGATCAGAAGCGGCAGGAGCAGCCACGTGACGGACATGAGACCGAACCACCAACAGAAGATGGCGAAGATTCCGTACTCGAAGAGATGAGACACAAGAACGGTCGAGAGCCCCGACACAACGAGGACGTCGCGGCGGACGGGGAGAGACTTGATGAGCCCGCCGTTTACCACCATCGACCGCATGCACATCGAGCAGCCCGAATTGAAGAAATCCCACATGATGATGCCTATGACGAGATAGAACGCATAGTGCTCGATACCCATGCCCAACCGTCCATGAAAAACCGCCAGCAGGACGAGAAAGGTCAGAAACGGCCCCAGCAGGAACCACAGCATCCCGATGACGGTGCCTTCGTTGCGCACGAAAACCGCCGCCCGTGTCCACTCATAGAGGAAATTGAGCTGCCGAAGCATTAATCGCCGATGGTGCCGAAATCTCCCAAGCACTGATGGAAATGTAACAGAAGCGCAAGAATGTTGAAATTGTGTTACCATCCCCCCCTTCATGATTCCCCTCTCTGCCACCTACCGGGCAATCCTTGAGGCAGCTGTGCCGGGAGTGATCGTGGATATCGGCGGGGATAGCGAGCGCGTGCGCGATCTCGTCGACTTCTGCCGCAAAGGTGCCTCCACGGTATGTGCAGTGACACCGACGCCGTCGGAAACCCTCCGTACCCTTGAACAAACATCCCCTCAGCTTCTCACGCTCCGCCCCAATCGCGGGATGACGGCGATACCGAACATGGGAATGGGTGATTGTGTGATCCTTGATGAGGATTACAACTGGTACACCGTCTACTTCACACTCATGGCATTGCAACAGCGCACCATGCAAGGAGGCGCCGGCGCCTTCCCCGTCATCATTGTCACCAACGCAGGCTGGCCCTACGGACGGCGCGACGCCTATCTCCATCTCGACGAAATCCCGCTCACCTACCAACAGGCAACCACGCCGGGCGGACTCATTCCGGATGAAGGACATCCCCAACCGCATGCCGGTCTCCATCCTGATCGAACGCACGCACACTACGAAGGATTGCCGCGCGACGGGGTGCTGACGGCCGTCGAAGATTTTGTTGAGCAGTCTCCCATCCCCTTAAAGACATTCCTCCTTCCGGAACCCGGCGGCGTATGTGTCATCGTCTCTGCGGCACGCCTGAAGAAATCCTCCGCACTCCTCAGCACTCTGCAATCGCGCTCCCTCGACTCCGAACGGTTCCGAGCGGTCGATGCGGCGCTTGCGCGGCTCTCGTGGCAGCTGAGCCAGACGAAGAGCGAGCGGGATCACCTCCTGAACGATCTGATGAAGGAACGGATGCGCCTGACGCAGGAGTGTGAGCAGCATGCACTGTCCTTGCAGGCGCTCCGCCGCGAGAGCGATGTACGAACATCCAACGAGGAAGCGCTGCAGGCAACCGCCGTACTCCTTCAAGAAGACCGTACGAAAATGCAGGAGCATGTACACGCTCTTGAACAGGAGCGCGAAAAGGCACGCGAGGAAGCGGAAGCTCAGCAGTGGCATGCGGAAGCTCTCAGGCAGGAGTGCGAAGGCTTGCGCCGCGGGCAGGACCGCATCGAACAGGAAGGCAGAAAGCGGGAGGAGGAGCTCCTCCATGCCTACGATGCACTGCGCTCCTCACGAAGAGAGCAGCTCGATCTCTTCGTCACACACTTCCATACCGTGCATACCCTCCTCGTGCAGAGCGAGCAGCAGTTGAGAGTCCTCTGGCAACGCCTGTGGCGCACGGAAGCGGAACTTCAGAGGATGCAGAACAGCTTCAGCTGGCGCTGGACGTCCCCCATCCGTCGCCTCACGCCAGTTCTGCGCTTCTTGTCCCCGTTCGAGCTTGCCAAAATATGCGTCTACGAAGCCCTCCTGGAACTGCGCAACGCATGGATTGAATTGGGACAACCGTTTCCCGGACTTGCGCACTTCATCCGGTACCGGATACTTGGCTTCATCCCAGCGCGGGATGTCCAACCTGATTCCCCAACCGCACTGCCACCCTCCGCTGATGACGAGGCGATATCCCTTCCTCCTCTCCCGTCTCTGTTCCAAAAAGAAACCGCTGTGCACGATGATCCGCCGCCCAGCAGCGTGAATCATGAGCATGAAATCCGCTCCTCCCTCACCGCAGTTGTCTTCTGTGATCAGGCGGACGCACTCCTCGAAACTCTTCGAGATCTTTCCTCGCAATCACTGCCGCCGGAACAAATCACCGTCTGTACGAAATCTCTGGAAAACAGTGTTCTGGAGGCAATGCGTTCCCTTTCTCCGCTCCCTCGCCTGCTCTGTGGAACATGGAAGAGCCGTAAGGATATCCTGCGTCCTCTCGCGCTGGCCGAACGCAAGACGTGGCTATTGGTCTGCACGGCCGGCGCGCGCTTCGAGCCGGACCAGCTGCGCGGAGCCCTCTCTCTGCTCACATCGAACAGTACAATCGATGCCGTCCTCGTGCCCGCAAACGCAACCGTCACAGACATTGCAGCGGCGCTGAAGGGATCACAGCCGCTCCTTCTGCGCCGGGAGAGCGCCGTCGGACTGCCGATGCATTCACGGATTCTTCCTTAAGACTCCCTCCCGCTCATGCCCCCTCTCGCTCCTCCACGCCCGCGCGTTCTCCTCGTCATCGATGTCTACGGTTGGGCATATCACGCGCTTGCACGCGGCATCGTCTCCTGCCTCTCGAATGCATTTGATTTCACGATCGCCACGACACGGGAAGCGGCTTCGCTGCCTTCGGATGCGTACGATCTCGTGCACATGTTCGACTGGAAATCGACGTTCCCTCACCCCTCCCCTCTCCGTCAGCCCGTGCTCAAGTGCATCTTCGACCTGACGGAGTGGGATGCGCTGGCCTACCTCCCGGCAGACGTCTATTGCCGATATGCAATGAACGTGGATGCCATCGCCGCCCCGACCATGCACGCGATGCAGAAATTGCGCTCCTCTCCGGTCCCGGTCTTCCTCATCCCCGAAGGAGTCGATACGCACACATTTGTCTTAGGACCGGAACGCACCGGCCCCATCGTTGCGGGTTGGGCGGGAAATCCGTCACGCGCGTGGAAGCGCTTCGCATGGACTTGGCAGGCGTGCGAGGACCTCTGCCCACTCCAAATCGCAGACGGAACCCTCTCGGAAGCGGACATGGTGCGTTTCTACCAATCAATCGACGTCATCATTTGTTCCTCCCAGAATGGCGAGGGAGCCCCGCGTCCCGTGCTGGAAGCGATGGCGAGCGGCTGTTTCCCCGTCTCCTTCCCTGTCGGAGCGGTGCCTGAAGTCGTGACGTCGGGCGTCAACGGTCTCATCGTGGAAGAACAGAGCATCTCCACACTTCGGTCCGCGATCCGCTGGTGCTGCGACCACTCGGAAACCGTCCGTGCACTTCGGGCCCTTAATGCGGAAGTGATGCACGCAAAGCGGGACTGGTCAGTGATCGCTCCGGCTCTCGCCGCCGCTTACCGCCGGCTCCTTCCATCGTAAGCAATGCAATCTCCTCCCTGTGCGACGAGTGGCATGAACTGCAATCCCACGGATCACGAACATATGAGCTGCGCCCGTGACGATCTGCGGCGTCGTTACGGCATCCCCGCCGACGCCTTCGTCTTCGCGTCGTTCGGCAATTCCCACCCTCAAACGGACTTCGAAACGTTGATGCGCGCGGGGATAGCTCTTCTGGAGAGCTTTCCGCACATGCCCATCCACTTCCTCCTCAATGCAAGTATCTCCACTCCTGCAGAACAGCGCAGCCTGGACATACTCGTTCGCATGAGCTGGGACCGGTCTCTTCGCTCACGCTTCCATGTGTTTACAGGACACCCCTGTCTCCCCGAACTCTTGGCACTATCCGATGCGTACGTCGCCGCCACACAGAAGCCGACAAACAGTACCCTTCTCCGCGCTGCCATGGCGCGCGGCCTCCCCGTCATCGCGAGCGCTTCGGGCGCTCACCTGGAAGTGATAACCGATCCCCGCTGCGGGCTTCTCTTCCCTCCATTGGATGGAACCGCTCTTCAAAGCTCTCTTCAATCGCTGTTGCAGAATCCCCGGCTCTGCTCCGGATTCGGGACCGCGGCGAAGGAGCACGCACTTGCGTCTTTCTGCATCACTCAGGGCTCCGCGCGAATTCCAAAGCAACGTGAATCGATTCAAATTCCCGCCGCTGACGTAAGCCTCATTATGCGCGCTTCGCGTCCGGACACCGCGATCAGCGCACTGACATCCGCCTGTGCGACATTCCCGGAATATCGCGAGTGCATCATCGCCGTCTCCCCCACGATGCCGGAGAAAACCACCGATGCTCTCGGCAGAGTGCCACGAACACGCCTGATCGGAGGTACAGCGCGGAGGGAGAACGCCGGTGACATACACTATCATCTCCTCGATGAGTGTCGGGGCGAGTGGATCGCCAACATCGACGATGATGATCTCTGGACGAATGCTCCGTCACTCTGCGGCATCGCAAAGGATATCGGCCTGCTCTACGGCCCTTGCCTGCACATCAATATGTTCCGCCGACCCGCAGATCCGCGTTTCATCGTCCTCGAGCGCGGTCATGCCATCGAAACACCTGCAGAGGCCAATGGTGTTCCGGGGTCCTTCTGGATCATGCGCACGGCGGCATGGAGAGCGATCTCTCCGGATCTTACCGATCGATCATTCAACTTCAGCGACTGGCGAATGTTCTCCCAGCTGATCCGAAAAGGGTGGAGAGCTGTCCGTTTTCCGCAGACCTTCGGTGTCATGCGCCGATTCCGCTACGACTTCCCGCTGACAGAGCATTGGAACTCTGCAGTGCATGCCCCCGCGAAAGATACTGCCAACACAGCGGTACATTCGTAGGACGTGGCGCAATCATCAGACTGAGACAGCGCTTCACCGCTTCTGCCGCAAGATCCCGATGTCCCGGTTGCCGCCAGAGAGCCTCATCCGCCCTGCTCCCCGGAAGGGCCTGAAGATTCATCGTGAGCGCACAATGCCTGCGCTTGAGCAGCAGGGAGAAGATCCGATCCGCTTCGCGCCAGAGGAGATGATCCCGGCCGAATACGTCCGTGTACGAGCGGAAAACCTCTATCCATTCGCGCAGGAAGAACGCCCCCCATCCCACGAAGGACATTTGCGCGCCGTCATAGTGATTGTCCCAGTAATGCTGCAAATGATCCGTTCGCAGACCATGCACGATACACGTGGGATTGCAGTGGAAAAGAGCGAAGAGTTTATCGATATCGGGAACGAGGCAATCGTCATCTTGCGTGTAAATGATGTCGTGCCGCGCATGGAATGTCGCGAGGTAGCGACCGTATGTCATGACATTGCAGGGGCTCGCAATCACACGAACATCTCTATCCTCTACCAAGATCCGTGCATGGGGATCGTTATTCCAGATGATGATGTCATCGATGAAGGGAAACGTGCGCAGGTGCCGCACAATCGGGCCGATGTTGCCCGGACGCTTCCACGAGACGAGGCAGGCCGAAACGCGGGGGAGGGATAGGGGGGCCACGGACCCACGGTAGCGCAGCAGAGGAGTCAAAGGAATCAGAGGAGTCAGAAGAATCAGAGGAAAAACATTGCTCCTCTGAATCCTCTATTTCTTTCTTCTGACTCCTCTGCCCCTCCATTCCCTTTCCCAGCCCGCAGCGCTATCCTTTTCTCCGTCATGGATCCCTTCCGCATCCAAAAAGCTGAAAAACTGCGCTCCCTCAAAGCCCAGCCCTACGCGAGCTCCTTTCCGCGCACGCACCTGCTCGACGAGGGCCACCACGCGAAGGATGGCGCGAAGGTGAAAATCGCGGGGCGCGTCGTCCTCAACCGAACCATGGGAAAGATGACTTTCATGACGCTCAAGGACGGCTCCGGCAAACTCCAGATCGCCTTCAAGGAGGATATTGTCGGAAAGGTTCCCTATACTCACGCGCTCTCCCTCATCGACCTCGGAGACGTGATCGGCATCACGGGCGAGCGGTTCACGACACAAACGGGGGAACCCACCGTCCTCGTGAAGGAGTGGATGATGCTGACGAAGGCTCTCCGGCAACCGCCGGAGAAATGGCACGGCATCGCCGATCAGGAGACGGCTTGGCGGCAGCGATACCTCGATCTCATGAGCAATGACGATACGTTCGCCCGCTTCCAGTTCCGCAGTCTCTTCCTCAAGAAGTTGCGCGAGTACTACTGGGCGCACGCGTTCACCGAAGTGGAGACACCCATCCTCGTGAATGCGGCATCCGGCGCGCTCGCCACCCCGTTTCAAACGCACCACGCGGCCTACGATCTGGACATCTACCTGCGCATCGCGCCGGAGACGTTCCTGAAGGAATGCCTCATCGGCGGCTTCGACCGCGTGTTCGAGATCGGAAGGGTTTTTCGCAACGAAGGCCTTGATCCCAGTCACCTGCAAGACTTCACCATGGTCGAGCACTATGCCGCGTATTGGAACTACGAGGACAACATGCGCTTCATGGAAGCAATGATCTCTACGCTCGTGAAAGAGCTGAAGGGATCGATGAAAATAAAGATTCCGAATCGAGACGGAGTTCTTGTCTCAGCGGATTTCACGCCCCCCTGGCCGCGCGTGACGATGCGCGATGCGATCAAGAAGGCATGTGACATCGATATCGATCAGGTTGAAACGGCTGCGGAGCTTCGCAAAACCATGGAGAAGAAGGGGGTGGAGCTCGACGTCTCTGTCGCCAAGCTCGGACGCGGCAATCTCATCGATCAGCTCTACAAAAAAGTGAGCAGACCATCGATCATCCAGCCCACCTTCCTCGTCGGCCATCCGCTCGATCTCTCGCCATTAGCCCGGCGCAACGACGAGAATCCGGCCATCACCGACCGTTTCCAGCTTGTCACCGGAGGATGGGAGATCGTCAACGGTTACTCCGAGCTCATCGATCCCATCGACCAAGCGGAGCGTTTCGAGCAGCAGGCCGCCGCTCAGGCGAAGGGCGACACCGAAGCGCACGGCAAGGATGACGAGTTTGTGAAGGCACTGGCCTATGGCTGCCCCCCCGCCTCCGGGCAGGGTATGGGGATCGATCGGGTCGTGGCGCTGCTCACGCAGCAGACGAACCTGCGGGAAGTCGTGCTGTTCCCGCTGATGAAGCCGGAAGAAAAGAAATCACGCAATGCAAAGAGTGAGACTCCGCCCCGCTCCTCTTCCCTCCCCCGCCTTATGCCCTCCGCCGCTTCACCCCTTCCGCAAGCCTCTTCCTACGGTCATCTCTTGCCCGCCGCTCACACCTTGCTTGCACAGCATGCCGACAAGACGACGGCCCACTTGCTGGCAACCGGCGCCGCGATGCAGCGGCTCGCCGAGCGCTTCGGCGGCGATCCGGAAACGTGGAAAGTAGCCGGTATCCTCCACGATCTCGACTGGGACCATCTGGAGAAAGACGCCGAAGAGCACTGCGGCAAGACGCTCGAACAGCTTCTCGCGCCGCTCAAAGCCCCCGCCGAGCTTCTCGCGGACATTCGGGCGCACTATGCGGAGAAATACGGCGACGCTCATCCGCTCGACTCGATGCTCCGCAAGTGCCTGTACTGCGTCGATGAACTCACAGGGTTTATCATCGCCGTCACCCTCGTGCGACCGGACAAGAAGCTTGGAAGCGTGGAAGTGAAGAGTGTGAAGAAGAAATTGAAGGAGAAGAGCTTCGCCGCACAGGTGAACCGCGAACAGATCTTCAAGTGTGAGGAGATTCTCTCTCTTCCCCTTGATGAATTCATCGCAATCACCCTCTCAGCGATGCAGAGCGAGGCGGCAGCGATTGAGGGGGCATTCAATAGGCACTAAACCGCCAGCTTCATCAACTTCTCCGCAAACACCTTCGCCGGATCACGCGGAACGGCCTTTCGGACATGTGTAGCCGCGCGTCGACCCATCTCCCGCCACTTGCCTCTGCGTTCCCACGCGCGTTCAAGCGCGGCATCCACGTGCTTGACCGTTGCAGCGGGAGCTATGAAACCCGTAACGCCATCTTCAAGGAGTTCCGCATTGCCACCGACATCCGTCACGATGCACGGACGGCCGCAGAGCATCGCCTCCACGATTGCGAGGGGCAATCCCTCCCCGCGCGACGGAAGGATGAGGGCGTGATGTTTCGCCCAAACCGATTCAATTCCGTCGCGTTGCCCCGCAATCGTGATGGAGTGGACCTTCCGGAGCTTCTTGAGTCTCTCGGCCGTCTCCCGATCCGGCCCGTCACCAACGAGAGTGACAACCAGCTTGCGCCGCCGCCATTTCTCCTGCGCAAGAACCTCGAAGAGGATGTCCTGACCCTTATCCTGGAACTCCAGACGTGCCACGCAGGCCAATCGGAAGACATTCTCGGACGGCCATCGCGGGGACGCGCCGTACGAGACGAGGAAGGGATTACGCACAATCACCGCATGCTTCAAAGGTGAAGCAAGCATCGCACGCGCGAGCGCGAGATTTTCCTCGGAAACGAACGCAAGGATGGCTGCACCTTCGAAGCATTGTCTCAGCTGATCACTATGGTGCCGCGCAACAGTGATCCCCCACGGCCTGCACGCCTCCACGACGAGGACATAGGGAATGCTGTGATGCATGCATTCCTGCATGATCTCCATACCCTGGAAAAATTCCCCCTGCGATAGAACCACAAGATCCCATAACCTGAGGTCCAGCGGCTCGGTATATAGCATCGGCCAGAGCCGCCGGAAGAACCGGCGCGGCCTCAAGACGGTGATGAGGTGCTGACGCCATCTCCCGCGTTTGTGGCCGTGCAACATGACGCAACCTGCCGCATGCAACTGCTTCAGTCGCTTGTGTTTGCTGCCTCCCAGATGTCGATTCACCCCGATACGATACCCGAGCTTGCGCAAATGGAGCGCTGTCTGAGACCACAACTCTTCGCTCCCTCCCCAGTCGTCGCCTTTGAGAAAGCTGATGAAGGCGATCTTCTTCATATCACAACAATACGCTCTCCTCCTGAGCGGGAATTGTCACCTCAACGTTTTTCATCGCAGCACGAATACGATCGGAAAATGGCTGCGCCTGCCCGATTTCTCCATGGACCACCACCACCTTCTTCAGTCCTGCGATGGAGGCGATGTAGCGATCGAGATCCCGCATGTCCGCATGGCCGGAGTATGCATTGATGTAAATCACCTCAGCCTTCTTCTCGTACATCTGATCGAAGATCTTCACCTCCTTAACCCCCTCTTCGAGAAGTCGGCGCCCAAGCGTGTTCTCCGCCATATACCCAACGAGGAGCACCGTGTTCTTCGCTGTTTCAAGCTCGTTTTTGAGGTGGTGACGGATGCGGCCTGCTTCGCACATGCCGGATCCTGCCATGATGATGATCGGCCCGGGCATGCCGCTGAGCTGCTTGCTCTCCTCCACCGACTCCGTGTACTTCACGAGGGAAAACTGAAACGGATTTTTCGAGCGGGAGAGGAACTGCTCGTAGAGATCCTTGTCGTAGCACTCAGGATGCTTCATGAAGACCTGTGTGACCTTGGATGCGAGCGGCGAATCGATGAAAGTGGGGATCGCGGGGATCTCCTTGGCATCCCAAAGCACATGCAAGTCGTAGACGATCTCCTGCGTGCGTTCGAGGGAGAAGGCGGGGATGAGAATCTTTCCGCCGCGCTTCGCCGTGCGGACGATCGTACTTTTCAATTGCGTGCGTGCCTGCAGAATGTCTTCGTGCGTGCGATAGCCATACGTACTCTCGCAGATGGATACTTCCACCGGCGGCATGGGGGCTGGATCACGGATGATGGGCAGCATCGATCGCCCGAGATCGCCGGAGAATCCGATGCGACGCGTCACGCCGTTCTCCGTTACCTCAATGAGAAGCATCGCCGCACCGATGATGTGTCCGGCCTCGATGAATTGGACATGTACGTCCGGGCAGATTTCCACCTGCTCTCCGTAGTTGTGCCCCTGGAAAATCTTCATGCAGTCAATCGCATCTTGCTGTGTGTAGAGCGGCCCATCGGAGGGCAACATCGACTTCGCGAGGTGCTTCGAGAAGTACTCCTCGTCTTTCTCCTGCAGGTAACCGCCGTCCTGCAACATCACTTCCGCGAGATCCATCGTCGCGTAGGTACAGTGCACCTTCCCACGGAAACCACGCTTCCAGAGGACCGGAATGCGACCGGCGTGGTCCATGTGCGCATGGGTGAGCACGACCGCATCGATATCCTTCGCCGGATCAAACGCAAATGATGCGTTCTTCACTGATGCTTCGGAGCGCTTGCCTTGGAAAAGTCCGCAGTCGAGGAGGATGCGACGACGCCCCTTGGCCGTCTCGATCTGCAACTCGTGACAAGTCCCTGTCACTTCCCGGGCCGCACCGTGGGGGATGAACTTCATGGCGTAAGCCTACGATGCAACGAGCGAATTGAAAATTGAAAATTGAAAATGGGAAATTGCCACGAACTCCGGATTATGCAAATTTTCAATTCTCCGTTTTCCATCTTCCATTCGCTCATAGTCCAACCGATTTGAGGAGCTGACTCACTTCCTGAGCGGTGAGAAGGCGAATGCTCCCAGCCCGCAAACGCACATCAGACAGCGATGCGATGCGGATGCGCTTGAGCATCACCACCGGGTTCCCGACCTTCTGGCACATGCGACGGATCTGGCGGTTCTTCCCCTCCGTGAGGGCGATCCGGAAACTCCGATCCGCTATGCGCTTGATAATCGCAGGCTTTGTCTTCTCCCCAAGAATCACCATGCCTTTACGTAATTTGTCCAGCTGCCCGCCCGTCATCGGATGCTCGATGACCACCTCGTACTCCTTCTCATGATCGAACTTCGGATGCGTGAGACGATAGGCGAGCACGCCGTCATTGGTGAAAAGCAGCAACCCCTCGGAATCCTTATCGAGACGACCGATGGGGAAGACCTTCCCGCGAAGATCCGCCGGAAGGAGATCGCGAACGGAATGCCCGACGGTGCCGCCTTCGCGCCTCTCGATATTGCTCGTCACCACTCCCTGCGGCTTATACATCAGGTAGTAGAGCATCTCCCTGCGCGCCTCGATCACCCTGCCGTCCACTTCGATATCGTCCTTCTCCGAATCAGCCTTCTGTCCGAGCGTCGCTCTCACTCCATTCACCTTCACAAGTCCGGCAAGGATGTACTCCTCAGCTTTGCGCCGCGAGGCGATCCCGCGTGCCGACAGGATTTTCTGCAGTCTCTCGAACATGAGCCCTCAGTGTACAGAAGACACAGACTGAAAGCTTCTTAGGTTGTAGCTTCTCAGCTTCTCAGCTGCAAGCAAGCGGCCTGAACTCTTTCCACCCCTAAGAAGCTAAGGAGCTAATCAGCTAAGAAGCTCGTTTCTTCCTCCGCATCACACTGAATCCCAGCGCGGCACCCAAGGCAACCACAACCAAGGCAGCGGGGCCGGATGGAGTCGTCTTGGGCGGCTTGACCGTCAACAGAGGTGTTCCGGCAGGCAACGGCAGGACGGTGGCATACATCGATTCTCCGGGCTGACAGAAACCGCCAATGCACAGACTGCTTGCACACTGGTTGTTCGCCTTGCACGCTTCCCCGATGCCGAGGCCGGCGCAGACGCCGTTACGGCACAGACCGCTTGCACACTGGTTGTTCGTCTTGCACGCTTCCCCGATGCCGAGGCCGGCGCAGACGCCGTTACGGCACAGACCGCTCTCGCAGTGGATATCCATCTTGCATACGTCACCCATACCGCCGATCTTCCTGCACAGGCCGTCCAAACACAGACCGGTTTCGCACTGCAGAGGATCCGTGCAGGCGAGTCCTGCGCCGAGTAAGCAACGGTTGGAGCAAGCATCGGCGGACACGGAGTTGCCGTCATCACACAGTTCATTTGTTTCCACCTTGCTGTTCCCGCAGATGGGCGGCTGGACTTGTACAGTCGTGAGCACACAACGCAGAGAGCAACGACTCTCGGCTGTGCCATTCCGTGTTCCGTCGTCGCACTGTTCACCCGTATCAAGAACACCATCTCCACATGTCGATGCCGGCGCCGCAAAGAGACAGTACATGGTGCAATTCTCCTGTCCGTCACACTCCTCGCCGGAGTCAATCGTCTTGTCTCCGCAACGCGGAAGCTTGCAATCAGTTCTGCAACGATCGGGCAACGCATCCGAGTTCTGCTTGCCGATGTCACACTGCTCGCCATTGTCTTTCACGGCATTTCCGCAGACAGAGCGCTTCTGGCAGAGACCATCAAGGCAGATGCCGCTGTCGCACTGATCATCGCCTGCACACGGCTGGCCGCTGCCGAGACGGCAACGGTTCGTACAGCCGTCGGTGTTCACCCTATTTCCGTCGTCGCACTGTTCCCCTTCCTCCACGGCACTGTTGCCACATACAGGAGCGGATGGCCTGACCTGTTCGGCCGTGCAACCCGCAGAGCAGCCATCACCGTCTATCTGGTTTCTGTCGTCACACTGCTCTCCGGCTTCGAGGACGCCATTGCCGCACGCAACCGGCCCGACAGGCGTCGATGAAGCGGATGATCCCTGGAGAGGCATGCAACGACACCCGCTGCAACGCTCGACAACGGAGCAGTCGAGATCGCTCTCACATTGCTCGGAACGTTCGAGAACGCCGTTGCCGCATTCAGGCACCTGCTGCGTGACACACTTGCAACGCTGACAGATCTGATCGATCCCGCAATCGTACATCCCCTCGCAATCCTCGCCCGCATCCACTTCGCCATCCCCGCAGTGCGGACTGGGCGTGTAGTTGATACACGTGCAGGAGACGCACATCTGATTCGTAGAACACTGGCTGTCCATCTCGCAACGCTCGCCACGCTCGACGACGCCGTTGCCGCACTGCGCAGGATCCGGGAGACGCTGACACAGACAGCCGATGCACATCATATTCTGTCCGCACTGTGTAGCCGTTTCGCACTGTTCAGGCGTGGTGACGAATCCGTCGCCGCAGATCGCCTCTCTCGTACACACGGATGAGCAGCCATCGCCGCTCGTGCGACCGCCATCGTCACACTGTTCGCCGGTATCGAGCACACCATTGCCACAGGGGAGTTCCGTCCTGCAGTACGGATCGCAACCATCACCGCTCGTCCAGTTGCCATCGTCGCAGGTCTCAGGCGACTCCACTCTGCCATTTCCGCAAGAAGCGGAGGTGGAAGAGGACGACGAACGAGAAGACGATGAACGACTCGAGCTGACGCTCGAAGCGGAGGATTGAGAAGATCC
>DMXL01000007.1:137536-156473 GCA_003483925.1 Candidatus Peribacteria bacterium
GACTCGTCGGAGCTGGTACTGGAGGTGGAGGATGCAGACGAACCTCCGGAGCTGGTACTGGAGGAAGAAATATTTTCGATCTGACAGGTGGCTGAGCAACCGTCACCGCTCGTAGTGTCACCGTCATCGCATTGTTCCGTTCCTGCTCTTACATTGTCGCCACACACCGTCCAACAGTGGCTCTGGCGACAGATCGGCGCGGAGGAGGATGAGGAGGAAGCGCGCACGCAATCCATCGAACAGTTGCATCGGTTCTCCTCCGCCTCGCAACGGCTGTTGGGGCAATCGGCGCAGAGGAACATCGTCTGCACGCCGCCGACGGAACCGTGATCGACGCATTGACCGCCCTCTTCGGTTGAGTAGCTGATCTGCTGCAAACCTGCGCAACACACATCCGGGGGATTCTTCGTGAGGGAGCCAATCTCCCCCTCGGCGATACAAGGATCCATCGCGGTAAGCAGGACATTCGCCGTCAAACGTGTCGGGGAAGCGACAGGGGGAACATATCCGAGACCCCCTCCGTCCTCCGCACAGTACCACCCCGGCTCGACTTGGCAGGTGGTCGAGCAACCGTCACCCGAAGTGCCATTGTGATCATCACATTGCTCACTGCCCATCTTGATGCAATCACCACACTGCGTCTGACACGTGCTGCGGCAATCGGCAGCACTGGAGGCGGAGGACTGTGAGGAGCCGCCGGAGCTCGCACTGGAGGCGGAAGAAGAGGAATCGCTTGAACCGGTACTGGAGGCGGAAGAAGAGGAATCGCTTGAACCGGTACTGGAGGAGAAGACAGAGGATGCGCTCGACGCCCCACTGCATTGACAGGTCTGCTGATCGCAGGTTTGCGCCGGATCTGTGCACGGGACGGCGTTCTCACACTGTTCCCCTATTGTCTGGATGCTATCCCAACACACCTCATGACACTGACTCGTGTTCTTATGAGGCGGAACAGAATAGATAGGCGCAGAACCGGGAGATGAGAAACTGAAAGATAAAGAACTGGAAGATGAAGAACTGGAAGATGACGTGTCCGAAGCCGCAATCGGCGCGCCACACGTGTAGAAGTCACTGTAGCGAACCCCGGTCACAGCCTGGCCATTGCCATAGTATCCCGGCAGGTACATGTACTGGCCAATGGTTCCTCCTGCGGGTTTCGCATCCTGACCGATCACCATCGGCTTCCCCGTCATCTCATCGAGATTATGGAGTGCGATGAGCCTCTTGCCGTTTTCATCCCATTGCACCGTGAAAGTCTTCCAATTTTCCGTTGGCATCGGGGGATTGGGTTGCGGGGCAGTGATCGTGCTCCCGCTATTCCCCTCACGCTTCTGGAAACGCAGATCCGTTCCACTGGCCTCCAGCGTCATGCGATCACCGAAGAAGTCATCCACAGAGAGAACGTATCCGGTCATGGTCGTATTGACTGCGTCGTCACCCTCGAGCGGCGTGACCGTCACGCAGAAGGTTCCGACATCCGCCGCAATCTTCTGTTCCGTCGGATAGCGGATGTACCCGCCGGGACCCGGCACGTAGCCGCCATCCTGCAGATCGCCTACAAACTGTCCGCCATGCTGTTCACCGCTCGTTTGGCCTGTCAGCGGATCATGGAAGAGCGTTGGGAGCCCGAGAGCTTTGCAACAGTCCTTGCTGGCACTTACCGTGATATCGCAGAACCCTTTCGTCTTACAGGTGCCCCCATCACAGTACCCATGCGTGCCGGGCCAGATGCACGGCCAATGTGAATCAAGATATGCACAATCTGCATTCGAGCAGCACTTTCCGACCTCGCCGGAGCATGCATTGCCCGCAGCACAGTAGTCCGAAGTACACTGCCCGTTCTCCATGCATGCGACACTGACCGGCGTGTGCGTGCAGCCGGTGGCCGCATCGCAACCGTCCACGGTGCATATGTTGCTATCGTTGCAATCGGCGATGTTCACAGATGGACCGTAGATGTCATCGCAGCTGCTGCCGACGGTGACACACGCATCGTTCGACGGCGGATTGGGCACTGCGACCGAAACGCAAGCGCCATCCTGGCAGGAGTCCGACGTGCAAACGTTGCCGTCACTGCACCCGCCTCCGTTGATGTGCTGACAGACCCCGTTGGAGCACGAGTCACTCGTACAGGAATTGCCGTCGCTGCAGTTGATCGGGGTGGCGACACAACCGCCGGTCGAGGGATCGCAATGATTCACCATGCACGGATCGCCGCTCGCCGGACAGCCGGCGGTCATGCAGCTGGCAGCGGAAGAGGAGCTCGAGGAAGCTAGCATTCCGCATGCACACCCCGAAGGTGCACCTGGCGTTTCGCCGGGCCCAAGGTCGTGACACGTCTGACCGCCGGGGCAATATCCGTTACATATTGGATATGTCGAGCCGCAAGGCAGACAATCTGATATACAGTTGCATTCATTTTCTCCGGTTCCACACGTACCATCCCCGCACTTCGTGCAAACGCCGACGGGTGCGGCGAAATTCATGCAGCCGTTCGTCTCGATATTCATGTAGTACCCCACCAACGTCAAACCGGTGCAACAGCTGTCAGGAGCACTTACCATGGGGTCATTCATACCTGGGTACTTCGCTATTTCCCCTTCGTTCGCACACGTGCCGGTTGTCTGCGCCGTCAGCCGAGACGCGTCCTGAGAGAAGGATGATGTGAAGAAGTCGAGGATGGATGCGAAGAGCCGGCTGAGGAATCCGGAGCGCACAGAAGCCGGCTCGACGAAGGACGTGACTGCGGCGGCGCTGGAACCGCCTGTGTCTTCCTCGCACATCCATCCCGGTTCCTCCGTACAATCGTGCGCACAGCCGTCGCCGTTCGTGAGATTCTCATCGTCACACTCCTCCGGACCCACGGTCCAGCCATCGCCGCAGATCGTGCTGCAATGACTCGGATTCTTCGGGGTGACGGAGGAAGAGGAGCTGGAAGATTCCGGAGTGATAGAGGAAGAGGAGCTGGAAGAACCGGCAACACAGGCACACGTCGCTGCATCGCAGACCTGCCCGTACAAGTAGCACTTGTCGTAGCCGAGGCTTGGCTCGCAGTTGCTATCCTCCGGCGGATCGAGCTGGCCGTTGCCGCAGAGACCGGAATCGTAGGAGGAGCTTGAGGAAGAGGCCGAACTGACGGAACTCGAAGAGAAACCCGAGCCGGTGGACAGCTTGGAGAAGATGATCGTCGCATCACGGCGCGCGCGGCTGGCACTATCAAATACCTCAAGGATGAGATCGTACCTCTTCTGGGGATCCAGGCTGTTGGCGTCGAACTGCTCAAGCAGAACGCCGGTTGCCGGCACTGCCGAGCGGGTCGCCAGAATCCGCCTCTCGCCGGTCTGGATATCTGCGAGCGAAAGAGTGTAGGAGGAGAAGCCGGGAACATCGATCGTGCCCATCAGATCGATCGTTCCAGTGATGTCACCGGCTGTACTGACACGAACGGAGGCGGGAAGAGCGGAGAAGACTGCATCGGGAATACTGATGATTCCGTAACCTTCGTTTGGCACTTGTGCGATGTCGAATGCCCCGCTGGTGGGTTGCGCGGTATCACGCAGCGCCTGCTTCACCTGTGCGGGTGTCCAGTCCGGATGCGCCTGACGGATGAGGGCAACCGCCCCGGCTACGTGAGGTGCGGCCATGCTGGTTCCGTTCAAGGAAATATGGCGCTCATCCACGCAAGTCGGCCCGAACATCACGGAATCGAAACGTGCGGCGCAGATGCTCACACCCGGCGCAGCGACATCCGGCTTCAGAGTGAAGGAACTGGTCGGACCGCGGGAGGAGAAAGGAGCGACTACACGATTCTTGTCCACGGCAGCAACCGTAATGGCACTGCGAGCCGCCCCCGGAGATTCGATGGTCTGGGCTCCGGAGCCCGCATTGCCCGCCGACACGACGGCTGTGACTCCCGCCAGAGATGCGCTGTCGACCGCAAGACTGATGGGGTCATCGGCATTGCCTGCACCCCCAAGACTCAAGTTGATGACATCGAGACGATCGCCGGCATCCCCGTCCTGATTCGGATCAACGGATCTTTCGATGGCGGCGATGACATCGCTTTCGTAACCCTCTCCAACGGCATCGAGGACTTTGTACACATAGAGGTCGGCACCGGGGGCAACGCCGTTGAGAACACCGTTGGCTGCCGCGATGGCTGCCGCATGGGTGCCGTGTCCGTTATCATCCATGGGATCGTTATCTTGATTGACGAAGTCATATCCGCCCTTCACTTTGCACGTCTGGCCCAGGCATGTGCCGAGATCGGGCTGCGTGTAATCGACGCCGGTGTCGATGATGCCGATCCTGCTCCCGCTCCCCGTGAGGCATGTGCCGCCGCTGCAAGGCTGATTGTTGGAATCTTTCGCCCAAACATCGATGGCTCCGACCATGCCCACGGAATCCATGAGAGTCGCCCTCATCAGGTGATTCGGCGTAATGCGTTTGATGCCGGGAATATCGCGAATCTGCTTTAGCTGATCGGACGAAAGGGATTCCGGAAGCTCATACCCGTTGAAGGTGAGAGAGAAGGACCGGTTGGGTGCAGCCATCGCCGTGGAAACCTTGGCAATGCTTCGAATCTGCTGGTGGATCTGATCCCGCTTGCCCTTCAGGGCGGTTGCCTTCGTTGCGAAGAGCTGCCGCATCGTACTGCCGCAGGAATCCACCGCTTGCACTTCCATGCCGGCACCGACTGCCTTCCTCGGGGGGCAGGCTGTTTTGAACATGGTCCGGACGTCCGATGACTTCAAAACGGGCGGATCGGAGAGCTCGACGATGTATCCCTTGAATGGCTGCTTGTTCGACGCACCCCGTCCCATGCTCGGAACGACCGCTTGTGCCGTCAGGTTTTGAGAGGAACCTTCGAAGAACTCCACGATCGATCCGTAGAGGCGGGCGAAGAATCCCGATGAGGCAGGGGCCGGGGTAACGAAGGAAGTGGCGGCGATGCTGCTCGAGCTGCCTGCAGCCTCCTCGCATGTCCATCCGTTCTCAATCATGCAGTTTTGCGAGCAGCCGTCACCGTCGATGAGATTGTCATCATCGCACTCCTCTCCGGGCTCCTTGATGCCATCGATGACACATGAGGATGCACTACTGCTACTGGAAGACGAAGATGCAACCGGAACGCAATAACATACCGGGTGACTTCCTCCGCATATCCCCCCTGACGGACACCATCCGGAACACTCGGCACCGTAGAGACCGCATGGCACGACCGAGGAGCTGCTGGAGGAGGAATAGGCGGAGCTGCTGGAGAAGCTGCTCGACAAGCTTGAGGAATTGGATGAGGAAGAATGGATATCCCCTTCGCACTGACAAGCGGCATTGCACGTCTGGCCGAGAGCGCATGGCGTGATGGACGTGGAGATGCCATCGTAGTACGCAATGCCTGGCTGCGGCGTTATACCCCCCTTCGGGGCGTGCGGAACGACGATGTCCATCTGCCCATCTCCGTTCAAATCGATATCCCACGGATTGAAATAGCCGTAGTACCCGTCCACGGCATACGGGAAACTGATGAGACGGAACGGATCGGAAGCGAAGGTGCCGTCCCCGTTTCCAGCGAGGACGCGGATGGTATAGGGATCTTCGCGTACGTCCAGCCTATCCGCCTTTCCGTCTCCGTTGAGATCCACGAAGGCGCGGGGGCCCGAATATCCGTCAAACATATCGACCTTCTGGAACGTGCCACTGCCGGTATTGAGCCAAACATATGACATGGCGCCATTTCCAAATTGGAACAGGTCGGGACGGCCATCTCCATTGAATTCCGCAGAACGGAGTGTCGTCTGTAAGCCTTGCGTCTGCGGAAGAATCGCCGCCGTGAAGTGGCCTGTCCCATCTCCGTAATAGAGAGCCACGGATCCGTCGAACGTTGTGCCGGAGGGATCGGACGAATTGACGCTTCCCAGGAACGCGAGATCCTGATGCCCGTCTCCATCTAGATCCTCCGCCACGATCCCATGCCACACATGTGGGAAGGAAGTGACGAGTAAGGAAGTCGCGGGATAATATCCCGGAACGCCGATGAAGAGCTTGAGATGAGAATTTTGGTCTTCCGTTACTTCGGCCACGATATCCGTTACTCCATCCTCGTTGAAATCTCTCAGAACAAATCCCTCACCGGCACCGGCAGAGAGCGGATCGCCCGGAAGGACGGGTGCAGGCTGGGCGAATGTTCCATCTCCAATGCCTTTGAGAATTCGCAAATGACCGTTCATATGGATGAGAACATCCGGCTTGCCGTCGTGATCCACGTCGCCCGCCCCGATGCTCAAGACCTGATCCGTGCCGAGATCCAATAAACTTCCGGAGGCGAATGTTCCGTTGCCGTTTCCGAGGAGGATGCGCACGGAGGTATTCGTATCGACATTCGAGACTGCCAGATCATCCTTTCCATCCCCGTTGAAATCCGCGTGCGCGAAGAAAGACGGTTTCGGACCGGTCTGCTGGGAATGGATGACCCCTGCGGTATCGCAACCTTCTCCGGAATCAAGTTGCCCGTTTCCGCAAGTCTGAGTCGCCTGCGCACGGAGTGTCCGAGAGGAACCGCCGAAGAACTCCACGATCGATCCGTAGAGCCGTTCGAAGATTCCCGGTTCCCGCCCGGCGGGCAGCACACTCACCGGACCAGCAGAGGACGATGATGCTGTGCACTGCGGAGGTTCGCTGCAGACATAACCCCACTCGGTGGCACAACCCGGATAAGAGCAACCGTCGCCATTTGCCTGATTGCCGTCATCACATTCCTCACCAAGCTCCTTCACGTTATTGCCGCAGACTCCTTCGCGCACGCACAGCACCGAACACCCGTCACCGCTGATCCGGTTCCCGTCATCGCACTCCTCCACTCCGGATCGGACAGAGTCACCGCACTGCGTCTCGCAGATGCTCGGACAATCGGACCCGCCAACCGAGGAGGAACTCGATGAAGAGGAAATGCTGGAGCTGGAAGAAGAGGAACTGGAGGAAGGCGGGTTCGGATCGCATGTTCCCTCGAGTGAGCGAATTTCCACAGTCGTCATGGCCGAGTCGCAGAGGCCATCATGACCTGCCCCACCAAGATTGACGGCCAGATCGATCGTGTCCCCCGGCGCGAGTAACACCTCTCTCTCGTATGTCGATCCCGTCGTATCATTGGCTCCGATATCCATCGTGTATTCGATCGCAGTGTTATGAATCGCCGCTGCGGTGACACCATCCCCGCATCCCTGCGGGTTCTTCGCGAATCGTCCCGAGATGCGTGCGCGCCCGGCGTACGACCCGTTCGTCCACCGACGAATGGCCACGCCCCCTTGCACTCCCGGATGCTGGAATTGGGTAGAAACGTTTGGAGTGCTGTACCCTTCACTTCCCATCCATTCCGTTCCGGACCATGGCAGAGAGTTCGCCCAGCTGCTCGGCCAGGTGCCATATCCGTAGGTCCAGCCGTTGGCCCCCTGTGTACTGGAGAATCCGGATTCAGAATTGGCGAGGATGCAGTTCGCAGGTGAGGAACTGGAAGAGGAACTGATCCAAGAAGAAGATTGCGAGGACACGCTCGATGAGGAAGCGGGGGTACTCGACTGACTGGAGGAACTCGACGAGCTTCCCGGCATCGCTCCGCAATCTTCGGGACAGTTGCAACGATTTTCACCGCTATCCGCTGTTCCATTGCATACACCATCTCCGCAAGCGGAGCAGAAGTTGCCGGGGACACTGTCCCAGCACTGACCGCCGAGCTCCTGCTTGCTCGGGAGCTCACTTAAACCGGGACAACAGGGATCGCTGCCCGCCCTGATCTGCATATCCGTGTAACAGGTGGGAGTGGGCACAGTCCCGTCGCATCCACACGCGATCCATCCCGATTCGGGAGTCGTCTGACACTGGTACCCGTTCTTCAAGCTGGAACTCACGACACACTCCTGACCGGAGATGGCGCAGAAACCGCATCCATTGGAATCGGAACATGGGGAGCAGCCCCATGGCGGCAGGTTGGAAGATGAAGAATAGGAGGAAGAGCTGGAAGAGAGAGATGAACTGGAAGAGAGACTCGCACACCATCTCGTGAGGACGAGTGTTCCCGAGTTGTCATTCGGAATCGGATCCAACGGACCGGAAGCCTCGGCGCGCGCCGTTGTCGTGACAGTCTCTCCGCAATTGAGCTCGGGTATCGTGAAGGTGACAATTGTATTCTTCCAATCCTGCGGCTGCAGGACGTCCTGTCCTGCGGTCGAGCTGCGCGGACAACGCACCACCGACCCATCGAGCGAACAGTTGGTATTTGAATGCGTCGGATCGAATGTCAGTATCGGATCCGGGGTAATTGTGAGTACGTAGTTCTCCGCAGGGCTCGGCCCCGCATTCCCCGCATCGATCACATACTCCACCGTCTGTTGATTCTGGAGAATCCACGTATTGTCCCAGTTGAACCCCTGCCAGATACTGAGGACATCGACATTGGCCGTCGGAGTCCCCTTCGGCAGACAGAGTGTCGGCTGTCCCGGGTAACAATCCCAGTCCCATTCAACCAAGCAATCAGGGTACGAACAACCGTCGCCGCTCGTCTGGTTTCCATCGTCACATTCCTCGCCCGTATCGAAGCGACCGTTGCCGCAGGTTTGAGTGACTTGCGCCGTGAGCCTCTGTGAGGAACCACCGAAGAACTCCACGATGGATCCGTAGAGTCGTTCGAAGATTCCCGATTCCCGCTCCATAGGCAACGCACTCACCGGACCCTGCGAGGAGGACGAGCCACACGAAACGGGCTCCTGGCAGTACCACCCCTGTTCGATACCGCAGAGCGCCGAGCAGCCGTCGCCGCCGATCATATTTCCGTCGTCACACTCTTCGTTCTGATCTTTCCTCCCGTTGCCGCAATCTTGCCTCTCGATCTGACACAGAGCCGAACAACCGTCGCCATTGAGCGTGTTCCCGTCATCGCATTCTTCCGCCCCCGCCCGGACATTGTCGCCGCACTGCGTCGCACAGAGACTGGGACAAACGACTGGCATCTGCGAAGAGAAGCTTGAAGAGGAGCTTGAGATTGGGAAGGAGCTGCTGGAAGAAGAGGAAGAGCTGACAGAACTTGCAGATGAAGACGACTGTTGCGAAGAGCTGCTCGAGGAAGCCGGCTCCGAAGAGCTCGAAGACGACACTGTGGGACACCACTGCGTCACCAAGAGACTCTTTGTGTTGTTATTCGACACGGGATCCGTCTGGTATGCCGTGCCGATGCTCGCGGAAATCGAGACCGTATCCCCGCAGGCGAGGAGCGAGTTGATAGTGAAGCGTATGGTGAAGTTCTTCGTATTATTTGCGGCAAACCAGTTATCCAGATACGTGCAGATGAGCGCCTGACCATTCTGGATGCATCTGCCATCCGAGTTTTGCGGATCATAAGAAAGCGTCGATGGGAATGTAACGGAAACCTGGGGATTGAAGGCGTCGCTCGGTCCTGCGTTTTGAGTTGAGATGGTGTAATCCACCGCATACTGATCGGGAAGGATCTGATTGTTCGCCGGTCCTTGAATCCCCGTAACAGAGAGATCGGCAGATCCGGTTGAAGAGCTTGAAGAGGAAGAGGAGCTTGAAGAGGAAGAGGAGCTTGAAGAGGAAGAGCTGGAAGAAGACGACGAAGAACTCGAAGAGGAGGATGCCGCGCACGTATTGCAATCCTTCGGACATTGATCAAGCGTCTCTGAGAGGATCACGTGCACAGCGCCGTAATTGACACCATCCGATGTACAGAGCCGGTGGGATGTATCACCAACGAGTAGCTCTTCTTTCCCATCCCCGTCCATATCGGGGAGAGACGCGAGAGTGGCACCAAAGGCATCGGACGTAACGGTTTCTCCGATGTCCTGCCGCAGAATGATCCGCGCATCCTGCACCGTCTTGTCCGCATTCAGCCGGAGAATCCACACTGGCGCGAATGCGGAGTTAGTCCCCTGTCTGGTCCCCACCACGATCGCGGCAGAAGTCCCCCAGCCCGAGAGCTTCGTGACAGAGCCGCCAAATCCGGCCGGACTGTAGCTCGGATCGATTTCGAAGCTCTGGCCCGCAACGATCTTGCGCGAGGAGGTCACGCTGCCTGTCGAAGAAAGAGAGAGGATCCACACGCTATTGCGCAAGTCACCCGGCCATCCCGGATCGCCGACGGCGATCTCGCGCTTGCCGTCGCTATCGATATCTCCGAGACCCGTAACGGAGTAGCCGAACTGCCAGATGCCCGGTACACCGGGGTAATTTGGCACCGGAAATCCATCGCCATCCGACGGGATCTTATGGGACGACTTCACGCCCCCGTTGCTATTGAGTGTCACAATCCAAACAACACCTCTGCCATACGTCGATTCCGTCGACGTGTCGCCAATGGCGAGGTCCGGAATCAGATCCCCATCGATGTCGCCGATGTTCGCCACGCTGGTGCCGAAGTCATTCGATGCACCCAATACCGATGCTTGAATCTGGTCATAGCCACCGACGAGGTCGACGTACGCCTGACCGCTTCCATATAGACCGGTTGCGTTGCCGATCGCATAGATCTTGTGCCCGTTGCCGGCGATATCTCCAAGATAGGCAACGGCACTGCCGTATCCGGTATTGTTATATCCTTGTCCGAGACCGCTCGTGAGCTCTTCAAGCTTGTTGAACGTTCCGTCGGCATTGAGTTTCACAAGACTGACACGACCGTAACTTTGGCTGCTGCCATATGACTGCGTTTCGTAAACAGAACCCACGGCAATCCACGGCAGATGACTCCCGTCCTTGTCCCCAATATAGGTGATGGCTCTACCGAAAGAGGTGTCACGGATGATGGAGTAGTTGTACGGATCACTCACCGGCGGATCCAACGGACTCTGAATGCGAATCGTCGCTGTCTCGCCGGACTCACATGAGCCGTTGCCACAGGTAGCCGCGGCTTGCGCGGTAAGTCTCTGCGAGGAGCCACCGAGGAATTCCACGATGGATCCGTAGAGTTGCGTGAAGAATCCCTGCTGTGATGGATCGACAAGAACACTGACCGTCCCCTGCGAAGAGGAGGATCCGCACGACACCGGTTCATGACAGTACCAGCCGCCTTCCACCGTGCACGTCCCCGAGCAGCCGTCGCCGCTCACCGTGTTGCGATCGTCGCATCCCTCACCCGCCTCCTTGCGGCCATTGCCGCACTGCGCCGCTTCTATCTGACATGTCTCCGAGCAGCCGTCGCCGCTCACCGTGTTGCCATCATCACATTGTTCCGCCCCCGCAAGAGCGTTGTCGCCGCATGCGGTGTGGCAGCGACTATGAGGCAATCCGACAGCAGACGAGGAGGAACTTGATTGATTGGCGAGCGTTCCGCAAACCCGGAAGTCGCGAATGACGAAGTCCGCCGACGCACCAGTGCCACGGTAGTCGCCGAGGTAGATGTACGAACCCATGGGAGACAGACCAAACGCATCGGCATTGGACGCTACCGCGTGTGACGGGTTCTGGAGGTACATCTTCGTTCCCTCCGGACCCCACTGCAGGCCTACGTGCTGCCAGCTGTTGTCGAACGGCCATGCCGTGGAGAGTGTATGGGCCATGTCGCCTTGCTGCACATAAGAAAGCCGGAGCTCATCGGCAGCAGTCGTGCCATCGGGAGTCGTTGCAAGGACGAAGGAGGTCTGCGTGTCTCCACTCAGGAGTGCGCTCTGCGGACGGGATTGCGTATCCGCGCTCAGGTAGCGCGGAGCGACGGTCACGCAGAGAGCGCCCGCCTGAGGATTGATTTTGCCTGCGGATGGGTAGCTGATGTAACCGTTCGGACTGGCCAGGAAACCCGTCTTCCCGTTGACGGCGATGAACTGCCCGTTCACACGATTGCCGGTCGTCGTGCCGTTGAGCTCATCGTAGAAGAGCTCAGGCAACCCCAGATCCTGGCAACAGTCGGGCTCCACAACGGCATCACAGACCGATCCCATCGTCTGCACGCACTTTCCCTGCCCGCACGTGCCCACCCAGCACTGCGTGCCACCTGCTCCGGCGGGCGGGTCGTTGAGGTACGTGCACTGCGCATCGCCCGTGCAACAGCCGATCGAATTCGGATCACACGCGGTAGGATTGATACACATGTCTCCGCTGCATACACCGCCAACCCCGCATGGAACGGAAACGCTCGTGTGCGCACACTGTCCGGCAGCGCAGTAGTCCCCCGTACACAGATTCCCGTCATTGCAGCTTGCGTTCCACACACACTGAGAAGAAGAGGAAGAAACAGCTGAGGAAGACGCTCCACTGGATACCGCGGATATGGATATGCACGTCGGGTACCCGTACCCACAGGGATCGCTCGTACACGGAAATGCGCGGGGGTCTACCACGGTATAACCGGCTCCACACCCCTGACATGCCGCTGCGCAGGCGTTGCTATCGAAGAATGCTTGCATACACCATGTACATACATCGACTGATGACGTCGAAGAAGATAGGACCGATGCGATGGAACTTGAACTGATTGCAGGCACGCTGGCATCCGACGACTCGAACGTTCCATACCCATAGGACAAGGAAGACGGAACGTACGACGACGTACTGGAGTACATCGGGTAATAGTAGGAGGAGGTGGAATAGAACGGTTCGGAATACGGGTAGTAGTACGAAGAAGTGGAATAGTACTGCGGCTCGTATGTCGGGTAGATGTCATACGACGACGTGGAGAAGGTATCGTAGGAAGGAGTGTAGATCGGATAGTACATTGCGGAAGACGTGGCATATGTTTCGGGAAGATACGTCGGTATGTACATGTACGAGGAAGTTGCATAGTACTGCGGAGCGTATGTCGGATAGGCATACGCAGAGCTCGCATACCACGGAGCGACCGCTGCCAAGGGTTCACGCAAAGGAGATGGAGGCGCCACGATGGTCGTGAAGAGATCCAAGATGGAGGCGAAGAAGCTCTTCCAGAAGCCGGACTGCATCACAGACGGCGCATGGTACGACAGAGGACCGCTACTCGAACTGGAACCGTCATACACATCTTCGCAGACCCACCCATACTCGATGATGCAGGTGGCACTGCAACCGTCGCCGCTCACCGTATTGCCGTCGTCGCATTCTTCTCCCGCCTCTTTTCTATTATTGCCGCACGGCCTGACACTGCTGGAAGAAGAGGAAGAAGAAAGCGAAGAGGAAGAGCTCACGGACGACGGGGCACTCGAAGCAGAGGATGTGCTGGAGCTGACGCTTGAGACGGAGGATGCGGAACTCACCGAACTTACCGAGCTCCCGCCGGAAGACTGAGACGAAGCACTTGAAGAGCTTGTAGCGCTCGAGGAAGAACCATCGCCCGTCACCTGTGTGTTCACGGAGTCCGAGTAGTTGTCGGAAGGCTCCGGATCGGCCGAATCGGTCGTGACGTTCGCCATATTCATGACATTCCCGGGTGTGGTGGGGGCGCGGAAGGCAAGTGTGAATGTTTGCTCCGTATCCTTCGGGAGATCGGTGACCGTGCACGTCACTTTCGTCCCATCAATAGCACATCGCGCATCGGAATCCGGCGCGGGGAGGAATGTCGTCCCGGCGGGGATGGCGCTCTTGAACTTCGCCAGTCGGGCCGACCGCGGGCCCTTGTTACGCATCTTTCCCTGATAGGAGATGATTTGCCCGACGCGCACGCTGGCAACTCCCGTCATCTCTGCAGTGACGTCCGCAACGTTCTTGCAGTCGCTCGTACAACCGCTGCCCACAGCACCATTGAGCCCCGTACCAAGGTCACACTGTTCGGTTCCTTCCACCTGTGCATTGCCACAGGTCTGCGGACCTGAGGAGGAAGAGGAGGAAACGGAACTTGCGGATGAAGAGGATACAGAAGAAGCAACACTTGAAGAGGACGAGGCAGGAGCACAGTCCGCCGGACAGGCCATGGAGCCGTTGCGCGTAAGCAGGAGCCACACGAATCCCGCTGTCGCCCCGCTGCAGCCGGTCGTCTTGGATCCATCCGGACAGCGGATCTTCAGCGGAGCGCCGACGAGCAGATCCTTCGATCCGTCGCCATCGACGTCTCCGGGAACCGCAAGGGACGCACCGAATCCATCGTAAGAGTACGGGGGAGGATCGTAGCTGTAGATCTTCTCGAACGACTTGATGCGATGCGGGTTCGTCGTGGTTCCGCTCCCCTCCAATAAGACTTTCCAGACGATGCCGTACTTCGCAGTGTTCCCTCGCTCCGCAAGTGTCGTGACGTAGAAATCCTTCACACCGTTGCCATCAAGATCCCCGGCCGCAGCGATAGCAGACGGAACGGTTGCGAGTTTTGCATCACCGGAAGCGAGTGCCTGACTCACCGTCGTCCCATCCTTGATCGCCTTGCGCGTGAGGATTTCCTGATCGTTGAACTGGAGCGGTTGCGATGCGACCTTGAGTGACCCGTTGGTGTTCAGGTAGAGCAGCTTGAACCCTCCGGGGAACGCATAAGCGACATCCCACACGATGTCCCCGTCGAGGGATTCGGATGAGATGATGGCCCTGCGGTCTTTCACTCCCGGCTGATCCCACTGTTGGTCGAGAATGATCTTCTGCAGCGGCGTGGCGCTCGTCGCCGAGAGCGTGTACGTCCAGAGTGCCTGCTTCACCAGACCGCCCGTGTCGAGTGTCCGGGCACCGACCGCCAGTTTGCTCGTCCCCTGACGGGACAGGGAATAGCCGAAATATGTGCCACCCGAGACAGTTTCGGGGACGGTGATAGAGTAGGAAGACTTCATGCTCACCTGACCGGAGGCGTTCTTCTGAAGCAGCATGACTGTGACTCCACCGTTCATGTTGATCGTGTCGCCGATAGCGATGTCCGGAACACCATTGCTGTCCAAGTCGCCCACCACCGTGATCGATCCGGCCGCCACGGCACTGATGGTGTCGGTGGATTTCACGGATCCATCCGCCTGCAGGTGCACGATGTACAATGCACTCCCCTGCGGCGCCCCTACGGCGATATCCGGAACACCGTCACCATCGAGATCCCCCATGGGAGCCACGCTTGCGCCGAAGCCATTGAGGGACGTTACCGGATTTGCGATGAGAGACGCATTTCTCGCCTCATCTGTGCGGCACGTTCCGTCACCGCAGGACGGCCACCAGGGGTTCGTGCATGCACATCCCTGCGTACAATACTGACCGGCGGTCGTGCAGGCTGTATTCGTGTCGCACGCTTCGTCGGGGTCGAGGAACCCGTTGCCGCACTCCATGTCCGAGATGCACCGGCACAGCGGATTGCACATCTGACCGGTCGGGCAGGTCCGGTTGGTCTCGCATTGCTCTCCGGGCTCAAGTTTGCCGTTGTTGCACAGCTGTGTGGCCGGCTTGCAGGCGCACGTTCCCGGCGTGGAGGAGACGTAACCATACTGGTTCGTCACCGTCGCGATGTTGTCGCAGGTCTTCAGAGGATCCGTGCAGGGCCCGTCACACTCCTCCTGCGCTTCTTTCACGTTATTCCCACAGACCGGCGCGCAGTCCGGCTGGCAGGTGCACTTGTTCTCGTACTGCGAGCCGCAGATGCCATCCCCGCAATTGATGCACACAGGCGGCGCCTGCACTTCATAGGACTGCGGGTTCTCGTAGCCGTAGGGATTCCCGGGGTTATAGGGGTTCCAGGGATCGTACTGCGGCTCCTGCCAAACCATATCGGTTGCGCAGTAGCTGTAATCGCCGTTCCACACTTCGTGCTGCGGAATGACCTGCGTGAGCCCGTCGCAGCACGGCTCCGTGCTGGAAGGATTCCCGCCTTCATGCGTGCAGACCCTCTTGCACTCTGTATCACAACCGGAACCCACTTGGGTTCCAAACAAGTTGAAACTGAGTCCATTGAGCGGTCCGGCATCGCACTCCTCGCCCGGATCGACCGAGCCATCGCCACAGTAATTCTCGCAGGTATCCATTACTGTGAGGACCCCCGGAGCAGAGGATCCGCCGACGGAGGCCTGCGCGAACTTGGTGTCCGTGAGCGCTGTCAGCATGGGAACGTAGCCACTGATACGGGTCACCTTTCCCTGCCGGCTGATGTCGAAGCGTGTCCGCGCAACTGTGGCCGTAGTGGGCATACCTGTGCCGCTGGCGGGCGGAGATGCGACGAAGAACTTCCAGTTCAGGCTTCTGCCGAGTGCCATCGTCTCAGCCTCCGTAAAGGTGAATTGATCCAATGCCGTCGGCGTCCCCACGGTTACAGCAGGCGTCGAACCGCTCGTGAGAGAAACAGTACTGACATACCATGCCTGCGTTGAAGTCGAACTGCCCGATGGCTTTCCGTAGGAGATCAGCCTATACGTCCCATCGCTCATCTTAATGATCTTCGACGCATCGGCGACCAGAGAGATATCCTTTCTGTTTCCTGCCGTGCTCCAGTTGAAGAGACAGGTGAATGTCTCGCTGGAACTGGTTGTATCGCAGAGCGCGATGATGCTGCTCGTGGTCGATGTAGTGCGGATGACCGCACCGATAAGCGGAATCCTCTCAAAGAGAGATGCAAACCACTGCGGACGCTGCACCACGACACGTGATTGGAAGTTACCGACGATGAGGCTGTGTGTCGCATCATACGGAACGACATCGAGTGCCTGATTCGCAGTCTGCCAGCTCCCCTGGCTCCCTGTGTCCACTGTTCCGGGCGCACCGGGACAGATGGCAGCTACGGGGCCCGAGAAGCTCAAAGCGGAGCCATTGGTCGTCGCCGTCACCTTCTCGCAAGCAGTCGTGGATGTGGCATACGTCACCGTCGTGCGATCTGACCCCGATGATGTGAGCACGAGGATCGACGGTAACGCACCGTAACTAAATGTCTTGTAGGTCACTTCCGGCCCGAACGTGCTCTCCGTTCCCGTGACGGTCGCGACACGCGCCTTACCCTCGTCACCCTGTACGTAGACGATGAGGACGCGCTGATCATCGAGCGCGATCACGTCGAAGGCGTTCTGATTGATGTAATTGTTGAAGGTATTCGGCGTTCCGCCGGCAAATCCGAGGGTGCACATCGTGCACGTGCAGGAGGACGTGCACACCTGCCCCTGCGTCGCACACTGTCCGTCCGCAGCGGATGCATCACACTGCTCCGTCGCATCCTTGGTCCCGTTACCGCAGAAGACCGGCAGCTGCGAATTGATTTCCGTCGCCACTGTTGCGGTGTCGTTCGCCGCGTTGCGATCCACCGTATCTCCGCTCACCGTCGCAATCCTCTGGACCGTCATATCATAGGAGGGGGCGGTGTACACGGTGGTCACCGTCCACGATTGATTGGCAGGCAGCTCCGCTTTCGCGCAGGACGCCCCTCGCTGAGCAGCAGGGCAGTCCGCACTCGATTCGGCCGCACGGTACGTGAGATCAATCGGGATCGGGTTATTGATCTGCACGTTCTTCGCGGCCTTCGGACCTGCGTTGGTCACAGTCGTCACATACTTCGCCGTGCCGCCGAACTTTACGGCCACGGAGCCCGTCATCGTGACCGAGAGTTCCGCTTCGTCACGACAGGTGGCGCTGCAACCATCGCCATCCGTGGTGTTGCGGTCGTCACACTGTTCCGTTCCTTCCACCGAACCGTTCCCGCAAATAGAGGTCACCACGGAGAGCGCCTTGTTCGCGATATTGTCATTCAGATTCGTATCGAGCAAAGTGGTCTCCGCGGAGAACTGTATGGAAGCATTCGCAGCCGCCGAAGGCGTACGGTACGCAACGCGAACCGCCTTGGTTTCGTTCCCGGCAAGGTTCCCGAGTGTACAGAGGACAAGTGCACCCGCCGTGCAAGACGGATCCGATTGCACGGCATCGAAGGTGAGGCCGGACGGGAACGGGATCGTGGCCTTGAGGATCGCGCCGGTGGCCACACGCGCGGTCTTATTCTGTACGTTTGCCGTGTACGTGACAGAGGAATTTACGAGGGCCAGGCCGCTGCCCGTCACCGTCAACCCGAGATTGCCCTCCAGCTTGCAGAGCTTGGAACAGCCGTCGATGTTCACGATATTCCCGTCATCGCACTGCTCTCCCGTATCGGGAGCGGCGTTGCCGCAGCGCCAGTGCCACTGCGCGGTGGACCCGATGCGCGCATCTCCGATGAACGGCTTGTATTCGGCAGTGAATGTGAACGGGGCGAGATTCTGCGTGGTAGAGAAGACGAGCCTGAACGAAGTTTGTTCACCGACATGGAGTGTTTCATAGGTGGATGAGCTGTTGAGATAGACACACCCGTAGGTGTAATAATTGGTCCCCGAATTGTAATATTTCTGACAGTTCTTATTGGATTGTGTCGTATCGTACGTGAGTGCTCTGGGGGCATCGATGTGCACAGCGACGGACGTCGCGTCGTTGGGACCGACATTCTTGAGAGTCACGATCACCGGGAACTGAATCTGCGTTGTCCCGACTTCCTGCGGCTGAACGCTGATGGTGGTCTCGATGCCGATCACGTTGCGACAGGCCGCATCGCAGGAGTCACCCGACTGGCCGTTATTCCCCGTCCCATTATCGCACTGTTCTCCGGTGTCGATGATGCCATCGCCGCAGATCCCCTGCGCCTGAATCCTCACGGAGGCGGCATTATTCGAGGAGACAGGATCGGAGAGATTGCCGGTCACTCCCGTGACGCCGAAGGTGAAGGCTCTCCTCGTCACCCCCGTGAGAACGACGACGACATCCCTCGATGCGCCTGCAGCCAACGCTCCCAGCCGACAGACGTAGAAGACGAGGTCGTTGGGCGAGTTCTGCGTCCCGTAGTGATCGATCACGCAGGATGGATCGGATTGCGCGGCATCGAATGTGAGATCCCGCGGGATCGCCCACCAACCGACGTTTACGGTATCCACATTTGCAGGTCCGTTATTGGTAATCGTTGCCGTGAATATGTGTTCCGACGCGTAGATGTCGCCCTCTGACGCGAGTGTAACGGCAAGATCCGCCTGATTGGCACCGGAAGCGGAGCTGGAAGAGGAAGAGCTGGAGGAAGATG
>DMXL01000003.1:0-37925 GCA_003483925.1 Candidatus Peribacteria bacterium
GCTCGAGATCATCCGAGAGACCTGTGCTCTGCCAACTGAGCTACGCGCCTACGAGGCAGCCCTATGGTACCGATATGGAATGTTTGTACAATGCGATCATGGCTGACATCGAAGCCTTCCTCACGGACCACGGCATCCCCTTCCAGCGTTTCGACCATCCCGCCGTCTTCACGTGCGAGCAGGCCGAGCGGATAGCGCCACCCATGCCCGGAACGCACACGAAGAATCTTTTCCTGCGCGATCGAAAAGGTGCGCGGCACCTGCTCGTCGTCGTGGGGTACGAAAAGAACGTGGATCTCAAGGCGCTGACGGCGTTGATCGGCGTCGACAAGCTGAGCTTCGCATCCCCCGAGCGGCTGAAGACCTACCTCGGCGTCGAGCCGGGTGCCGTATCACTCCTCGGTCTCGTCAACGATGCCGGTCATGCGGTCGAAGTGATTTTCGACGAAGCGGTGTGGCGTGCGGATGCGGTTCTCTGCCACCCCCTTGTGAACACGGCGACGCTGGTCATTCCTCATGGCGGCATCGAGGAGTTTCTGCGGGTGACAGATCACCACTTCCGTGTACTGGATGTACCGTCGCGGAGTGGCTAAAGAAGCCAAAATTTGCTATACTAACGTGATGCTCCACGTCGAAATCGAAATCCAAAACGGGAAGGGCATACTCCTGACGATCGGTAGCGTGATCGTCGCCATCCTCGTTGTCCAAACGTTCATGGGGGAGCGTGCCACGGCGGCGGTCGGCGGAGTGGATGAGAGCACGGTCCATGTGGTTCAGGATGCCGAGGATCAGATTCATCGTTTGCGCATCGAGCAGGCCGTCCTCGATCGGCGCGAGGAGATTGTGCGATCACAACTCAGGGCACTCGCGCAGGAACGCGAGGAGAGGGCGGGACAGTGGAGTGAGGAAGATGAGCAGCAGAGCGAGCAAGCGCGCATGATGCTTGTAGAACTTCTGCAGGATCGTGCGCGAGCGGAGCAGATGCTCAGGGAGTCACTGCGGCAGCTGTGGGACGCAGAAGGCCGAGCGCTCACAACCGTATCCGCTCCGCGTGCGAAACTCGGAGAGCTTGTCTGGCCGGTGAATCCGTCTCAGGGGATCTCAGCGGTCTTCCTTGATGAGGCTTACGAGAAGACGTTCGGGATTCCACACAAGGGGATCGATATCCCTGTTATGCAGGGGTCCCTCGTCCGCGCCGCCGCGGACGGCGTCGTGGAGAAGGTGACGGACAACGGACTCGGATTCAATTCCATCATCATCCGTCATGAGGGTGGAGCGACTCTCTATGGACACGTGAATCAGTTCCTCGTGAAGGAGGGACAGACGGTGCATCGGGGCAGCCCTATTGCCCGCTCCGGCGGCCGGCCGGGCACGCCGGGGGCCGGCGCGATCTCCACGGGACCGCACCTGCACTTCGAGGTGATCGCCGACGGCGTCCGCGTCGATCCGCTCACACTCCTCCCTCGGGATGTACTCACTCTCGGGGCTGCGAAACCATAAGGCCGAAATGCTTCGCCTGCAGCAGCGCATAGGCGTCCGTCATGCCGGCGACATAGTCTTTTATGGCTTCCTCCAGGGCTCCGCCCGTTTCCTTCATGAGTGCTGTCACCTTGGTGGACGGATGCAGCGAATACTGCTCTAAGAGATAGGAGACGATGTTTTTCCCGCGTTCGTTGAGGGAGAGGACCTGCGGGTGGGAGTAGAGGGACTCCATGAGGAAGGTGCGCAACTCGCTCAAGTCCTTCGCGACTCCTTCGGAGAAGCGGATGAGGGGGGACCGGGCATGCTCGACATCATCCAGTGTGCTCATACGCTGTGACAACAGTGCCTGCCGCGATGCTTCATACAGATCCGTGATGAGGATATTGATCAGTGCTCCGCGCAGGGATGTCCCGCGCTTCTCCGCGCGCGCATTCGCCGCCTTCGGGAGGGAAATCTTCAGGATTGCCGATCGGTTGAAGAGCCCCGCTTTCAGTCCGTCTTCCACGTCATGGCAGGTGTAGGCGATCTCGTCGGCGATATTGACGAGCTGCGCCTCGAGCGTGGGAGAGCGAGGGGTGGAACCACTGTTCGGAGAGTCGTGTGGCGTGTGATGTTTCTTCAATCCATCCAGTACCTCCTCATTCAGGTTCAGCCCTTTATAGAGCGATGAATGCTCCTCCAGGAGGGTCACGATCCGCAGCGATTGCTCATTGTGCTCGAAGCGTGATCCGTGCGCCTTCATCCATTCATCCAGTGTCGCTTCCCCCGCGTGTCCGAAGGGCGGATGGCCCAGATCGTGCGCGAGGGCGATGCATTCCGCGAGATCTTCGTTGAGGGCCAGGGTGCGCGCGATGTCGCGGCTGATCTGCGCCACTTCCATGGTGTGCGTGAGCCGCGTGCGGTAGTGGTCGCCGTGTCCTGCGACGAAGACTTGCGTCTTACCCTTCAGGCGTCGGAAAGATTGTGTGTGAATGATCCGGTCACGGTCGCGTTGGAAGGGAAACCGCGTCTCATCTTCAGGTTCGCAGAAAGCCCTCCCCCGCCCCCCCGTATGCGAGACGGCATAGGGGGCGAGCAGCTGATTGGCCTTCTGGATGCGCTCTGCGAGGGGGGTCATGGGAGAGAAGGATTGTAGCGCAAACACGTCGTTCTTCGCAGCGGAAGATCACGTATCTACACACCCAGAAACAACTATCTGTGACTACAGTGCTATTCTAGTTCACAGAACTCGAATCATGCTTGAGCCAAAGAGGGAGGAAGAAAAACAACAAAAGCAAGCCGGCGCCTCCAAGTAGTATTGCTGTATATCTCAGATATTTATAAAGACCTAATAAGCTTTCAATCTTAGCAAGATTGATATTCGTTTTGTCATTCAGATCATAGAATTGTTCGCATCTATTCATCTGTTCGGAAAGATATCGTTGAATTCTGTCTCCATTTAGACCCCCACATGTAGAACCAATAGATGACTTTTGAAGAGCATCATTAGCGATCTGCGCGAGTTCCACGGCGCTCATTGATCTGCTAGTTTCAATTTTAACTTTGTCGACGAATTCAATAAGACTGATAGTCTCAAGAGAGGTTTGCATAAGGTCACGATCGACCGCATCAATCTGGTTCTTCTGAATTGCAATTTGTTCGCCAAGTTGAGAGTCAATTAGATGAGATTTATAGACAAGAAGCAAGCTGAAGACAATCAGCATGACTCCCAACACCGAAAGAAATTTAAATGCTTTGTCTGTTGGTAAACCGCTAAATAATGAGAATGGCGTGGTCATGATGTCAATTTTACCATTCCATTCGTTATTCGTTGAATATTTTGGTGCTTATAAGCACCAAAATCGGATCTTCGCTCTCGTCCGAACAACCCTGTACCACTCGCGGAGTCTGTCCTGGGCGCCGTCGAAGGGCTCCGGTACAGGGCAAGAGATGTCATTGAGAGATTCTGGAACGATTGGATTGTTATTTTCGTCCAAACGACCGTCGAGCAGGGACGCTATGCTCCTGGGATACCAGGTGGGTGACCGCATCCCGAGACCGATGGCCTCGGGAGATTAAGTCTCCCATTACGAGCATTGAGGAGAAACGTGACTGCTCAGAACGCATCGTCGAGACGGAGGAAAATTTACCCCCGCCTCAGTGCGGCTGCGAAGACATTTGTGTGGACAACGGCATTGGAAAGTTGGTCTCCTCCACGATAAGTCCAGTAACGATCGCGCAGGCAGCGAGTGCAATCGCCGTGCCGCTCGAAACGGTCGGGTCGTACGCCGCTCTGTTCGAAGCGTTCCTGCGCCGCCCCGCGCAGGTCGACGGTCCTGCCGCGGACAAATCTCGTGTTGACGTTTGGAAGTTCTCGGGCGGGGTTGGAAAATTCCGCGCACGTCATGCAGAGCGACGGACCGGCCGCGACGAAAGTTTCTCCGGCGGTGATGGAGAACTCACGTTCGAGCGTCTTGAAGAATTCCTCGATGGCGCCTGCGATCAGTCCGCGCCAGCCCACGTGGAGGCCGCCGAGCACGCGGCGCTCCGGTGCGTAGACGATGAACGCCTGACAGTCGGCGCAGGTGACGCACAACGCGAGATCGGAAGTCTCGGTGACCATGCCGTCCGCATCTACGGTGGCATTCGTTGGGGTGGAGATGCGGACCGTTCGATTGCCGTGAATCTGATTCACCCTCGCGAATGATTGTGCCCCCAACTCCTTCGCAATCGCTTCATAGGTCGGCTGGGAATGCGCTTTCGTGAAGAGTCCAAGGGAGAGCTCTCTGGTGAAGGAGGAGAAGAGCGGGAACGGTTCTCCGGTCATTGTGCGATAGTGTGGAGCAGGTGCGGGATCTCGCCGATGACGTCGCGGGTCGTGAATGCGTATCCCTTCTGCGCTTCGAGGACGGTAGCGGCACGCTTGACGATCGTGGCAGCGGTCTTGCACGCCTCAGGCGGACTCATCCTTTGGGCGATCAGCCCCGCAATCAGCCCCGCGAGCACGTCTCCCGTGCCGCCGACCGTGAGGCCGGCATTGCCCCCCGCGATTTCGATGACTTTCCCGTCGGGGGACGCGATGCGATCTGTCGGTCCCTTGAGGAAAATGGTGACGGCGTACTCCTTCGCCTTCGCTCCGATCTCGTCTATCGAGATCCCCATCCGTTCCAGTTCGCCCAAGTGCGGCGTGCAGACGGCTCCCTTTCCCCGTACGAGCGAGAGCGTTTCTTTCTGAAGTGCGCCTGCGTCGAGGACGAGAGGGAGTGAGGCATCGGCGATGATTTCTTTCAAGGCCGCAAGACTCTCGCGATTGCCGCGATCGACTCCGGGGCCAAGGACGCTGGAGTCCATCGTCGCGAGCAACTCTAAAATAGGCTCGATGTCCTTCTTTCCGAGGTCATCCCCCCTGAACGGGTATACCTGGAAATTGAGGGAGGAGCTCTTCGCGGCTTCTTGGTGGCAAGCGGGGAGCGCGACGAAGACGAGGTCCACGCCGCTTGCCTCCGCAGCGAGAGAAGCGAAGAGCGGGGCGCCGTGCATGGTCGGCGATCCGCCGACGACGGCAACCTTCCCGTTCTCGCCTTTGTGCGAAAGGGGATCGCGGTGCATGGAAATAGTATACCGGAACCTCTGAAAAACATGTCATGGTGAGCATTGTCATGGTGAGCGAAGACGAACCACGAACCATGGCATGTGCCCATTTGCCAATATGTCGCCCTTCGTCGGAGCCTGTCCTGAGCGCAGACGAAGGGCTTAGGGTGACAAATTGACAGATTTTCAGAGGCTTCTTAGAAATGCGGCTAATCAGTAAGCTTAAGGCTTATGTCCTGCGTGGTGTCATTCACGATCGTCCGGATTTTCTCCCGAAACCTTTCCGCGGAGTACTGCTTGGCGTGCGCGCGGATGGCCATCGGATCGAGGGTCATGTCCTCGAAGCGCGCGAGGGCCTCGGCAATGGCGTCGGTGGATTGATCGGAGAAGAAGAGTCCGCTCACCCCCTCCTTCACGCTGTCCGCCGCCCCGCCCCTGCGAAATGCAATGACGGGCGTGCCGCAGGCTTGGGCCTCGAGCGGCACGATGCCGGCGTCTTCGTGCGGGGGGAATAGGAGTGCCCTGGCGTTGGCGTAGATGCGCGGAAGATCTTCGTCCGCGACGAATCCCAGGAAGGTCACCGTCGGCCCCGCGAGGCGCCGTAAGCGTTTCTCGTCGGGGCCGGTGCCGGCAATGACAAGGGGGAGGCGGTGGGCATTTGCGAAGGCGATGACCAAGTCGAAGCGCTTGTACGGCACCATGCGTCCGATGGCGAGGTACGCGTGCCGTCGCTCCATTTGTTCTCTGCTCAAGGGATAGGCGAAGAACCGTTCGTGAATGGGGGGTGGCACCACCGTGCTCTCACGCCGATACACGGAGCGGATGCGCGATTGAGTTTCCGTGGAGTTGGCGATGAAAACGTCGACGCGCTTGGCGGTCGTGAGGTCCCATCGTCGCAGTTTCGTGAGGAGACGCTTCACGGTTTTACGCGCGAGCTTCGGGATCCGGAAGTCCTGCAGGTACTTCTCTTCCATCTCCCATGCGTAGCGCATGGGCGTGTGGCAGTAGCAGATGTGCGTGGCACTGCTGGGCGGCACAATCCCCTTCCCCACAGCATGTGACGAACTCAGGATGATGTCGTAGCCTCTCAGGTCCATCGCCTCCATCGCTGCGGGCATCCACGGGAGAAGCAGCCGGTGATCCTGCAGAAACTGAAACCACGGCTGGAGACGAGAGACTCGGATATCGGCGTCCTGCAGCGGTCCCAATCCCCGACGCGCGGCGACAGTTGTAAAGATCGGTGCCGACGGCCAGAGCGTATGGAACTCTGCGATCACATGTTCTGCGCCGGCGAAGACGGGAAGCCAATCTGCGGTGAGTGCGAGGCGCATGGGACGGAAAGGACGCGGGGGAGCGGGAGGAGGTTGCTTGCTCTATGATAGCGGTCGATGCCTCTGAAGCCACCGCGTCGCCTTCCTCGGCAATTCAACCGCCCCGTCACGGCACGGACGCAGATGCTCCTTCAGCGTCACCGCGGAACGAACACCGCATGGAGCGACCGCTGGAAACGCGTCACGAGGCGCGGACAGCACCTCTTCAAGGATATTCGCTACTCTCTGCTCAAGTGGGTGCTGGTTGCAGTGGTCGCTTGCGCCACGCTGCTGGTGGGATTGATGACGTTCTCTCCGATCGTCGAGGTGCGGGAGGTGACGGTGACGCGCGTATCGACTCGTCTCGACATTGAACAAGTGCAGCATGCTCTCGCGCCCGTCTTCGGGCAGCGTTTACTCTTCCTCTCCGATCGTACGGTCGAACAGATGGTGCGCAGTGCGGTTCCGGATATCCAGGATGTGAAGGTGGAGAAGGAATACCCGTCACGGTTGGCAGTCATGATCACGCTCCAGCCCCTCGTCGCCCGGCTGAAAATTCAATCCCCCGAGGAATCGGCCGCTTCACAGGCAGGATCGGGGAGTACCACGGATTTCCTCACGACACAGGGCATCTACGTCGTCGCTCCGTTGGCCGATGAAGGGGCCGATCTTCCACTCATCACCCTCGTCGATTGGGGGGTGCGTCCCATCCCGGGCTCTCAGCCGCTTTCGCCGGAATTTCTCGCGCGAATGCAACAGACTGAGCAGGCGCTCTCCGAGCAATTCGGCTATCGCGTGGTACGTCGGATCGCATACCAACGCGCTCAGGAATTTCATTTGCGCATCGGGGAGAAGACCGAACTCTGGTTCGATACGGTCGGGCCCCTCGAAGAACAGCTGAAACGGCTTCGATCCTTCCTGCAGAATGTGGACATGAAGACGGTGAAACAGTACGTGGATCTGCGAATGTCGGATCGGGTGGTGTTTCAGTGAAGGGGCAGATGCCGGTTCTGATTTCTTAATAAGGAAGAGGTGCTTGACCTTCGGAACTTTTCTTCACCACAAACTGCTTCTGACCCCTTCACCTGAGAGGCGAATGTCCCTATCCTTTTGAAGATGTATCGGTCCATTCTCGCGGCGCTGCTCATGGGCATCGTTCCCCTGCCAGCGACTCCACCGCAGAGCACGTCCGCGCCGCTCGCCCAAGTGCAGATCGCCCCCCCCGTTTCCCGATTATCTATCGCGGAGCGTCTGTCGGCTTCGGGTGTGATCGTCCTCGACCTGCAGGGGGGGCAGCAGATCTACGGGAAGCAGACCGATGTTGAGCGTCCGATGGCGAGCCTCACGAAACTCATGACGGCTCTCCTCATCGTCGAAAATCATTCTTTGGATGTGTGGGTGAAGATTCCGAGTGGTGCGGACAAAGTGGACGGGAGCAAAGCGTACCTGCCGGAAGGGGAGCAATTCACCGTTGGCGATCTGCTCTCCGCACTCCTCCTCCCTTCTGCCAATGATGCCGCGTACACCCTCGCTCTCTACCACAGCGGCTCCATCACGGCATTCGTCGATGCCATGAATGCGCGGGCGGAAGCATTGGGCCTCAAGGGAACGCACTATGCCAATCCGTCGGGCATCGATAGCTCTCAGCAGTGGTCCACGCCGCAGGACGTCGCGTGGCTCGCCGCCTTTGCCTTGCGGAATCCCGCGATTCGCAGTCGCATGGGCAAGCGCGGCGATCGCATCGTCAGTCGCGAAGGAACACCCATCCACTTCACGCACACGCATGCCCTCATGCACGCAGCCACGCCCATCGAAGCCGGCAAGACCGGCACCACGGAAGCGGCGAAACAGTGCCTCGTCTCTCTCGTGAAGACCAACGGGCGCGAGTACTTAGTGGTTCTTCTCCACTCATTGCAACGGTACACCGACATGAGCATCATCCTCGATGATCTTAAGAAGCAGCCGGTTCTCTGATCGTTCATGACTCCTCCTGATCTCACGATTCACTGGCTTTCCGTGCGGGTACGCCTCCTGTGTCTCCTCGTGCTCTTCGTGGGGTCGCTGCTCCCGCCGTACGTTCCGAAGGCCGCGCTCGCGCCCCAAGAGCTCACGACGGCCGTTCCGCAGTTCTTGCTCGTGGAGGAGGGGTTCATCATGAAGTCATCCTCCCTGACCAAGCAGAGCGCGCGGCGGGCGTACGCCGAGGGCATCGTGCATACGGTGAAGGAGGGGGAGAGTCTCGAGAAGCTGTCGAATCGCTACGGCATTTCGGTGCAGACGATTCAGTGGGTGAATAAGCTCTCTGAGGACAAGAGCATCCAGCCCGGCGACGAGCTGCTCATCCTTCCCGTGGACGGCGTCCTCCACACGGTTGCGCGCAGTCAGTCGCTCACGCAGATCGCCGAAATCTACGGCGTCGATGCGGATGCGGTCACCAGGCAGAACAAGCTCAAGGGGGGGTTTCTCGTGGCCGGCCAGGAGCTCATCATTCCGGGTGGCAAACCCATCGTAGGGAAGCCGACGGCGATTGCCATGGTCGAGCCCAAGACGGGCAAGGCTCCGTCCGATGCGGGACCGAAGCCCGCGGAGGGGCCCAAGCGGCCTGCAGTGAAGTCCTTCACGAGCGAACCCACCGCGGGAGTGCTCCAGAAGCCCTGCTCCGATGCGTGCTTCGTCACGCAGTACTATCGGGTCGGCCACTACGCACTCGATTTGCAGGAGCGGGGAGCCGGACCCATCTACGCGGCCGAAGCCGGCACGATTGTTCGCGCCGATTACGGGTGGGACGGCGGGTACGGCAATGTCATCGAAGTCGATCACGGCAACGAGCTCGTGACGCTCTACGCGCACTGCAAGGAGCTCTACGTGAAGGAGGGGGACACGGTGGAGCGCGGGCAGCTCATCGCGTGGATGGGCAACACGGGGCTCGTCTACGGCTCGACGGGCATTCACGTGCACTTCGAAGTGCGCTTGAAGGGGACGAAGAAGAATCCGCTGCTGTACATACAGGAGTAGGGAGCCAATCCCCGGCTTCCGAATGGGGCAAGGCGAAGTCGTCGGGGCTTTGCCCCCATAGACTTCTATCAGAACTGCACACGACCGGTGGCCTCATGGCTGCCGGTTTTCGTATCAGAAGAGTTCCCGCTTGAAGATCCGCCATTCGATGCTCGCGGAGCGCGCACCGTAGACGAAGAGGATCGCGAAGCAGGCGACATACAGCAGCGCGAGCTCGCCGCGATTCTGGATGGGGAGCAAACCGTTGCCCATGTGAGCGGTGGCGTATGCTCCGATGAGCAGGATGCTGCCGAGCACGGCAACGAGGCGCGTCCAGAGACCCGCAACGAGGGCGATGCCACCCAGCAGCTCGCATACCCCGACGAATCCCATGAACCCCTGTACGGCGAACTGGCCGTCGAGCAGACCGAGCTTCTGCAGCCCGTGCTGGAGGAAGAGGAATCCTACGAGGACGCGAAAGAGGAAGTAGAGTGTGTTTGCACTTTTGGAGGAGAGTCTGGAGAAGAGCATGGAAGAGGGGGGAAGGGACGCCCATTGTAAACAAATCAATAGGCCGTCGCAGGGGACAATGGGGTTGCTGTCCAGCCCGGTTGGGAAATGCGTTACCTCTCGCCCTCTGCGGTTCCGTGCACGTTCTCTTGGACTCACAGGGGCATCCAGGTCCTTCGACTTCTCGTTGATCCCGAAGAAATTGCTGTCTGATGCGTTTGTTCTGGCGGAACCTCCTGAACGTGATTCGAACATACCTGTGTACTATTCCACACAGTGTCACGCCTGTTTAGAGAAAAGCTCTAAGGCTGAATGCACAGTATAAAATTCGGACTGACGGGACGCGACTCGAACGCACGATGTCACGGTGGTTTAGAGCGTAGTCTGTGTTACCATCAATGTAGATGCAGCGGCATCCTTGCCCATCGCGCCTCATCCGTGGCATGAAGCCTGCGGAGAAGCGTCTGGTTCAGGAGGCATACCGTTTCGCGTGGAAGAAGCTCTCAGAGATCAACCGGCGTTCTGGTATCAGTTACGCGACACACGGAACGGATGTTGCACTCGTGCTCCGCGAAATAACAGCGAACCCATCGCTCATTGCCGTGGCGCTTCTCCACGATATTTTCCTCCTCCCGAAGGGCGAGGAAGTACTCTCCCAATCAGTGTTGTCTCCGGAGGAAAGGGTACTCGCGCTGGCGATGCACGAACTGCGTCGTCTCCACATCGATGCGGACACGAAGGATCTAGACCGTGTTATCGCGGCATTCTCATCCGATGAGCGCCTGCTTCTCCTTCGTATGGCCCATCGTCTTCATGATGTTCGCAACATGTCGCGGTTCAAGCCTGATCTTCAGAGAGCAATTGCCCGCGAGACACTGCATATGTACACAAGCATCGCCGGGCGGCTAGGCATGCATGCGTGGCGGTTTGAGATGGAAGAAGCATGCTTTCGTTTCCTTCAACCAAAGGTAGCTTCCGAGCTGGAAAAAAAGCTGGTGGCTTTCCGGCGTCTCGATCTTGTCTGTGTGCGACATGCTCAGCGTTTCCTCAATAAAAAGATGCACGGGCAGAGGATCCATTGCCGTTTGGGTTACCGTATCAAGGGTCTCTACTCCACGTACCGAAAGATGGTTCTCAAAAACAGACAGTTCGAAGAACTCACGGATCGACTCGCGCTCCGGGTGATCGTGAAGACAGTAGAAGATTGCTACCGCGCATTAGGTGTCGTGCACAGCGTATTCCATCCGATTCCCGGGAAGCTGAAGGACTATATCGGTGCTCCAAAGGAGAACGGGTATCGGTCCATTCATACTGTCATCTATCCGCTGCCGGGGATAACGGAACAGCCCATGGAGATCCAAATTCGCACGGAGGAGATGCACGATGAGTGCGAATTTGGCATCGCACGCCATACCGACTATAAGCACTACCTCTACGCCCTCCAGAGCGCACCGACGCGAGTTCAGCTCTTCCGTAACCTTCTCAGTCTGAGACAGGAGGCGCGTTCTCCTGAGCAATTTCGCAATGCTCTTCGAACATACTTCGACGAAGGGCATGCAGCCATCTTCGACGCAGAGAATAACCTCTACCATTTACCGAAGCCCGTCACCGCGAAGAGTTTCATTTGCCACGTCTATGGGGACGACCATCACCCTGTTCGTTCTGTGAAGATCAACGGAAGGGTGCAGTCGATTGACATGCCACTCAGGGATGGAGATACGGTGGAAGCAGTCTTTGCTATCCGCCCGCGTCACTCACGCTCTCAGATAAGGCAGACTCCCTCCCCATTGATATCGCCCTCGAGCGAACAACCGGATCCGCGTAAGTAATTTCGTTGGAGCTCTCTCACGGACTCCCGAATAGATGACTCCGATCGATGGAGATGAATATGCAACATTTCGAGCGTGAGAACGGTCCCATTCCCAGCACTCAGGAATTCCAACATGACAAGAAGATCGCCGAGCCCCACGCCTAGCGTGTGCTTCCCGCCTCTTTCGCGCAGCCACGTAGTCTCAATAATTCTCGTGATGCGTTCGAGGGCTTCTTCGGAGTATCTACCGGCCTCCTTCCCCAATTTCTTCATGAGGAGTCCACGAGCCAGCGACAGTTCACCATGCTCTTCAGACACAGGTTCTTGCGTAGTGGTAAGACTTTCTTCGATGGTAGGAGAGTTATCCACCTTTCGTTCAACATCTTCCTCAACCGCCTCGCCCAATCGTGAACGAAGTGCCGAGATATCTGTTTTAAACTTTTGCCGCACGACAGGGGAGATGAGACAACGTCGAAGTCTCTCTGCCTTCGCCGGTTTTTCCTTCTCCAATGCCTTTCGGATCCGTCGCACAAACATGATTTGGTCCTGCAAAATTTTCCGCAGAGCTCTCTCTTCAACCCTACCCTTTTCGATCCACTTCCCTGCTCGCTTCAGCCTCCCCTCATCGATGAGATGAAGACAATAGTCATAGGGGCTTTCGCCCTCTTCTCTGCCACGAGTAGCCGTTCTTTCCATAATATATTTATATACGATTTGTGTATCGTTGTCTATAATCCATGACAGTAATGGAACGCGGATCGAACAAGCGAACACCTCTTGGAATGGCTCAAATCGCGGAATAAGTGAAGAAACCCAAAAAATGAGTCTACTCGGGGCTGACGGGACTCCCTTCGTCACGGCCGCTTCGCGGCCTGCTCAGGACAGCCTTTCGACAGGCTCAAGAGTGAACGCCGTCCCACTCTCCATCATCAAGTCCGCCAAACACACACAAGGCGTGTTTGGCGCACTTGTGGCGGCATCGAAAAGATGCTGTTAGAACTAATTCAAATCGATTTGGGTCAGATAACGGAGCGGCTAGGTTCGGCTCTTTGCTGTTGAATCATCTTTTCAGTAGATGAGGCTTACTCTCCCTCCCTTTCCTATAGCGATTTAGCAGCTGTTCAGAAACGATCTCTAATAATTCGGCCAACGTACCCAGATCCTTTCTGGTATTTATTTCGATATAGATTCGATCCTCGGCTTTCCGAAGATATTGGTTCCATAAAGGAAAACGAATTTCTTCGCCATCTACAATACTTTCGTGAACCATGATTGTTCTGTTGCCATGTTTCTCATTTGGATGAGCTTGAAGACGATCTCGTTTATCGATGACCTCAAGAATCCACTTTTCGTACGCTCGTATATCTATCTGAGATGAGTCAGCAATATCTTTAAGGAATCGAAGGCAAGACCTCATATGACCATATGCTGCAATCGCACATGAATGATGTTTGGTGGGCTCGAAAGTTGCAGGAGAATTTTTCCTCTCAGCTTCGTATTCAAGCACCTGTACTTCTGCGTAGAAGAAATAGGAACACATTGATCCAAAACGGACACGCAAGATTCGCCAATCTTCACTGAGTAACTCAATGTAATCGATCTCATCCAAAGCCAGCTTAGTATTGGTCATTGGGAGCTTTTCCATCCTATTAATATTCTAGCATTGTTCTTATGGCGGGGCTGACGGGATTCGAACCCGCGACCTTCCGCGTGACAGGCGGACGCTCTAACCAGCTGAGCTACAACCCCGTGCTGTGAAGGAAGAATGGGCCAGCTGTCTACCCACCGTAGCCCTCATGCACAGGGCGAAGGTGGGAGCTCTGACCCCATGGAATCGCGCAAAGAAGGTACAGGAGGAAGATAGCTGTGGCAACGTAAGGCGACGAATAACATCTACGTTTGTCGGTTGAGAGGCTGCCAGCAAAAGGGCCTAAGGACGCCTCCCGCGGCGCGGAGAGCGCTTGATCACTCCCCCTTCAATCTTGATCGCCTTTCCACAGAGGAGGGCTGTGGCAACTTTCCTGTTGGCGGATGTGAGGATTCGTTGGAACGTACTCTGGGACACTTTCATCCTCTTCGCTGCAGTGGTCTGTTCCAATCTCTCAAGATTCTTGAGGCGAAGCGCTTCCACCTCATCGAGTGTGAGGATGATCTGCTCAAGCTTCCGGAGAGGGATGCCACGCGGCTTGAAGTATGTTGCCTCCGGATCTGCGCCGATGCATCGCGGTTTGAGGGGTCGGACCATGAGTACATTCTATCCGAACATGAGCCATCCCGGCCTGAAGATGAGCAGGATCCCGATGCCGATCATCAGCGCTCCGCCGACCAGGCGGGAAATCCTCGCATACTTCATCGTGACGCCGGTCATTTCCAGTGTGGCCATCGTTACGAAGAAGACGAAGAGGTCGTCGATCATGAAGAAGAGAAGATAGAGAATGATAAGCGCGTAGGATTGCCACAGCGGGAGATCGTTGAGGGCGAGAATCTGTGTGAAGACGGCGGGCAGGCCCGCGGAGCAGACGAGCTCTATGAGGTTCACGGCGAAGGCGAGAACCACGATGCCGGTCAGTGCGGGGATGAGGCTCCGTTGGCTCACAGCTTCCCGTATGCGATCGAATATCCGCTTCCGTTGCACACCCTCTTCTGCGATGCAACCGCTTCCCTTCCCCCACCCTTTCGACACGCTGTACGCGCCGCCGACCAACGCGAGTCCTCCGATCGCGAGGCGGACCCAGAAGATGAATCCGAGGAAGAGAATCAGCTGCAGCCATGCGGTCATAAAGAAGAAGTACACGAGCGCTGAGGTAACGACGAACGCCGATCCGAGGAGCCACATCCGTATCCTGCTCGTCATGCCGATGAGGAGGCTTAAGAGGAAGAGAAGCGTCCAGAGGGCGCAGGGATTGAAGCCGTCCAGCATGCCCATGACGACGGCGAGCACCGGCAGGGAGATGAATCGGGCATCGATCTCTCCGAGGAGGGGGATGGAGAAGCGAAAAGAAGACGATGGCTGTGAAATGTCACCGGAAAGAATGTCGGTTGCACCCGTTCCGGTGACGATTGCCGCAGCGGAAGAGGGAACGGCAGGCGGCTGCGGAGTTGGTTCGCTGTCGCTCGGGGATTGCTGCAAGAGAGTTACGAGAGAATCGTGGCATGTACTTCCGAGGCATTCCTCGATGCGTCCGGTGATCTGCGGGAGCGTCACGGACGGGGCGAAACCGACGAATGTACGGTCGGCAATCACAGTGAACGGCACGCCACCGATGTCCTGTCGTAGCGCCTCCCCCACGCGTTGCAGAAGGCGGGCATTGACCGGGTGGCTGTAGACTTCGAAATCGTGAACGTACAGCTGCGGATACAGAGCTTCGAGCTCTCGCAGTGCCTCACGCTCGGCTGCGCAATGGGGGCATCCGTCGCCCCAGAAGAAGTATAGATGTACCTGTCCTTCGGCTGCGGCGGCAACCGGACACAGGAGCAGAACTGCACTGAGGAGGAGTGAAGCGAGACAATGCATACTCATTGGTCCTTATATTTCTCGATGAGGGAAACCAATTTTTCTTTCTCCACCTCCCCGTTGAGTCGCAAGAGTTCATTGCCTTGTGTATCGAGGAAGACGAAAGCGGGCATGAGCGTATGGTCGATCTTGTATGTTTGCACGGCCTCCTTGTCCGTATCGAAATCGTGATACTCCGTTTTCAACCACGGGTGTTCCGCCTCGATTTCCTTCCAACGAGGCTTCATTACAAGGCACCCGGGGCACCAGACGGCGCCGAACTTCAGTACTTTCATGGAAGAGGGGGGAAGACGCGGGAACAATCGTATCACTTGTTGCCGAGTTCCTTGAGGCGCACCTCAAGATCCTTGAGATATTCCGTCGTGGCTTGCACCTCTTCGGTGAGCATGGAGCGCTCATCGCTCTTGGAGAGGGGCTGGGAGGCGAAGAAGGGGCAGCAGCCTCTCTGTCCGCCGAAGCCCCGGCGCATCCCGCGGCCGAATCCGCCGCAGAGTCCGGCACTCCTGCCGGTTATAGGGCCGTATCCCATGGGACCTGTACCGTCGAATGCTGGCATAGGAGAAGGGGGGAGAAAATAAGCGTAATGAATATATATTCATAATTATTCCCAGTCAAGAGATTCGTCAACATGGTTTTTGCGCAGAGGGCGTGGCCATGTTTCTCTGGTTGAGTGCGCGGCTCCCCGTTGCGAATGTCGGAGAATATAATCAATTCGTCATGCAACGTTTGGGAGTCAATTTATTGATTCATAAGCAACGTACATATCAATTCGCTTTTCTATGATGCATAGACAAAATGGAGTTATAGGATAGTTCATAAGATCAGTCCACAGAATTTCCTTGCTTGCTCCTCTGTGCGGACCATACGGTGCCGGCATAGACATCTTTTGTTTTCTTCCCCTTTTCGCCATGGCCCCCTGTCCAAAGTGTGGCAATGATCCGTGCACGTGCCCGCCGGCAACACCGCCGGCACCCGATGCCGGTCAGAAGCCTGCGGCGTGATGCGCATAAAGAAGGGCGGGGCAGGATCCACCTGCCCCGCTCTTTTGAATTCCTGGAGTACCAGCTTTCGCGTATGTCACTGCGTGACCTGTCTGTACGCATATTCTACTTGCAGGGTTTCATCCGTCCTTCTCCTTAAAGTATGGGCACGTAGGCAGGCCCTTCTCCGGAGAAAAGTACGTATGGTTTATCATTGCATTACACACGGCGTTCTCCTGATTAATACGTGGGCAGGAGACGCGCACCATCCCACTTCTGAAGATTGTTAAGAGAGCAAATACATCATCTTCGCGGCCGTGAGTATATGGGTGCGACTCGTCACAATCTCTCGTTCCCCACAGCACACCGCTGCAACGCACCGACAGTGCAGTAACAACATTATCGGTCGAGAGCTCCGGGGATTTATTGGAGGAAAACATAGGGAAAACAGGATAGAGTTTTCATACAGTGAATCAAGATATTCATTTGGCTTATTGGTATCACAGCGCTGGCTTTCGCATATGCCACTGCGTGGCCTGCTCATACGCGTATCCCGCCCGCAGGATCACCTCCTCCCCCCACTGGGGTCCCAGGAGTTGCATGCCGATGGGGAGGTCGCCTTTCGCGAAACCGCATGGAAGTGAGAGTCCGGGAATGCCTGCGAGATTGATGGGGACGGTGAAGACGTCCTCGAGGTACATGGCGAGCGGGTCATCGGTGTGCGCTCCGATCTTGAACGCGGGTGTGGGGGCGATGGGAGCGAGGATGACATCCACACCACCGAAGGCCTCCTCGAAGTCGCGCTTCACCAGTGTGCGGACTTTCTGCGCCTGACGGTAGTACGCGTCGTAGTAACCGGCGGAGAGCGCGAAGGTACCGATCATGATGCGCCGCTTCACCTCCGCGCCGAAGCCCGAACTTCGGGCCTTTTCGTAGTAGTCCACGAGACTCTGAGGATCGTTCACCGTGTGGCCGTAGCGCACGCCGTCGTAGCGTGCCATATTCGAGCTCACTTCGGAGGGGACGATCACATAGTACGCTGCGATGGCATACTGCGAGTGGGGGAGCGAGACATCCGTGACCTGCGCGCCGAGCTTGCGGTATTCCTCCGCCGCCGCCCGCACAGCACTCTCCACCTGCGGGTCCATCCCCTTGATGAAGTACTCTTTGGGAAGGCCGATTTTGAGCCCTTTGACCCCCTTCTTCAGCGTTGCGGTGTAGTTCGGAACAGGGACATCGCCAGTTGTCGCATCGAGAGGATCCTTGCCGGCAATCGCCTGCAGAATGATCGCCACGTCCTCGACGCACTTGGCGAGCGTTCCGATGGAGTCCAAGGAGCTGGCCATGCTCATCACACCGAAGCGGCTTGTGCGTCCGTAAGTCACTTTCATTCCCGTGCAGCCGCAGAAGCTCGCCGGCTGGCGGATACTTCCGCCCGTGTCTGTGCCCAGCGCGAACAGGCATTCGTCAGCGGCGGTCGCCGCTGCGCTCCCGCCGGACGATCCGCCGGCGACGCGCGAGGTATCCCACGGACAACGGGTCGCCCCGAAGCAGCTCGTCTCCGTGCTCGCTCCCATCGTGAATTCGTCGGTGTTCGTCTTACCGAGACTGACGGCGCTCACGGCTCTCAGCCGCTGGGTCGTTGTGGAATCGAACGGGGGCACGTAGTCTTTATTCCGGAGGATATTCGAGCACGCCGTCGTGGGGACACCTGCTTCGCAGAAGACATCCTTCGCGAGGTAGGGGATGCCTGTGAGAGGGTGGGCAAATACACCCTTCGCATCGATCTTTTTGGCTTCAGACAGGGCTCGATCAAAATTCTTATGGATGACGGCATTGATGGATTTGTCCGCGTGTTCGATGCGCTCAATGCATGCGCGCGTCAGCTCCTCACTGGAAATTTTCTTCTCCTTCAGCTGCGCATGCGCCCCGCCGATGGTGAGGGAGGAGAGGGTCATCGCTCGCCATGCGCGGAAGGAGTTTCGATCTGGTCGGAGACGATAGGGAGTGGACTCGTCGCGAGGAGTGGCTCCGGTAGAGCTATGGCATCCGTGATCACATCATCGCGGAATGCGCTTGTGAGTCCCGTCACCTGTTTCAAGGGTTCGACGCCATTCGTGTCCACTTTCTGGAGCACGTCGACGTAGTCGAGGATCGCTGTGAGCTCCTTGGTGAATTTCTTCACTTCGTCATCGCTCAAGGTGAGCCGCGCAAGCTTCGCGATGTGCCGGACCTGGTCAGCTGTCAGCTGTGCCATCGATGAGGGATGGTATCGAAGGAATGCCCCACCGCAAAGGATGACTTGGTATTTTACATTACAACTAAATTATGATATAATATCAATAAATACCAATATACGTCCTATGCACAATTTTTCCGGTGAGCGCGGCCGCTCTCTGCCGCATGGGCAACATTCTCATGAGCATTCTCCAGAGCACGATCGGTTGCGTCTAAAGTTGCGAAGAGAGATCGAGCAACGCCTCAGGTCGTTGCATATGATGAACGGAGCGACGTCGGTGGAGTACCGATGGGATGCCGATATCGGCCAATTGATGGGACTGTGGGCGGACTGGGTGGAAAACGGAATGACTCACGAGGATGCGGGAGCGAAGGTGCTCGATGCGGTACAACGCATTGAGCGGGTGGCGCAGGAAATACGCGCCGGCACCGGACACATCGGGCGCGCTGTTCATGGGATTCTGAATGACGTGGCGACGGATAGCCTGCAGTTGCCTATCAGTGGGTTGGATGATCTCTTGATAGATCCGAAGGAGCAGAGGCGCAGAGAACGGGAAGATGAGGAAGCCATACGGGATCGCACGCGTGCCGGCATGAAGGAGGCCGCCGCGCGTAGTAGTCAGGTGAAGAGGTCCGGCCACGCTGCCGCCCGCGTCTTGAAGAGGTTCTAACCTTCTTCCGCCTTTGTCCGGGCGACTTTGGTGGAGCCAAAACGCCGGCGCGCCAGAGCCTCTCCGGCTTTCGCCCTTCGGGCTACGGCCGGCGGGCCACCCGGCCCTGTGCCTCCTCGTCGACCCCTCCAAGGATTCGGGGTCGCCTCGTCGGCAAAACCCCGAGCCACGGGGCAGGGCCTTCCCCTCCACCCCCCGTGGCGCGCCAGCCCCCATATTAGGGAAAAGTAGAATGGAGGGAATGAGTGGTTGCGCTACTCTATCCTCTGTCATGGACATCTCCCGTCTCCGCGGCCGGAAAATCTGCTCGCGCGTCCTTATGCAGGGCAGAGTGTGGAAAGGCAAGCACATGATGATCCGCTGGCTTTCCGGAGCCCCGCGGCACCCCGCCGCCGATCCAAAGAAGGTGGCGGTCTACGTGGGAGTCCTCGCTTCAGCGAAGCTCGACAAATCCGCCGTGAGGCGCAACCGCATGCGCCGGCGCTGTCGCGAGGCGCTGCGTATCGAGCTTAAGGAGCGGAGTGTTCTTCCGACGCTTCAGTTGTTGCTCTCGCCGCGATCCTCTAGTCTGACTTGCGATTTCACGGACATCCTGACTGACGTCCGTTCTTTCCTCTCTCTTCATGGCTTGCCATGAACCCGTGCGCAGCACGTGGTTCGACTCATCTCCCCTCTCTTTCGCCCTCCTATGATTTCGATCCCCCTCTCTCTTCATGGCCGATAAGCGAAACCGGTTTCTGGAGCTCCTGCAGTTCGTCGCGATCTTCCTGGTTCTCTATATCCTCGTGCAGTTCGGGCTCAGGCAGTTCTTCCCGAGCCAGTTCGGTTCGGCCTCCACGCAAACGGGGGTTGTGCTCCTGCCGCAAGCGGCGAGCGTGAAGGGGGATCACTCCGCGCTGCTCACGCTCGAAAATTTCACGAAGGAGAATCTCGTCCTGCCGGATCGCTGTCCGCAACCGCCGGTCGCGATCGCTTTCGTGGAGGGGGAGAATGTCACGCCGCTCACGTCCACCGGGACGGCGGTCCCCTGCGTGCCGATCACGTCCGTGAAAGCCGGTGAGAAGGTGACCATCGATCTCTCGCCGTGGAAGTACTCGGTCTTGGGCCGGATCGGTGCGTACCGCGCGACCATCAGCCTCCCGGACGGACAGGCGATTTCGACGGATTTCTCGATTTACGGCCCCGGGCCGTTCACCAGGCTCTTCCGCGCATTCATCACCAAGCCGCTCCTCAATCTCCTCATCTTCATCACCTCGATCATCCCCGGCCACAGCCTCGGCCTCTCCATCATCGTGCTCACGATTCTCGTGAAATTGCTGCTCTACTTGCCCACCCAGAAGGGTCTCGAGAGTCAGAAGAAGCTGCAGGCCATCCAACCGAAGCTCGATGCGCTGAAAGCCCAGTATAAGGACGATCCCAAGCGCATGCAGGAGGAGACGATGAAGATCTGGAAGGAGCACAAGGTGAATCCGTTCCAGTCGTGCCTCCCCACCCTCATCCAGCTCCCCATCCTCATCGGCCTCTTCTTCGTGATCCGCGACGGCTCCTCGCTCGAGCTCTCGCGTCATCTCATCTACCCTGTCTATCAGCAACTCACCTGGTCATTCCAGACCTCGTTCCTCGGTTTCGATCTCCTCCAGCCAAGCGTCTACGTGTTCCCGCCGCTCCTCGTCGTCTTGCAGTTCCTGCAGATGAAGCTCGCCTTCGCCTCCGCGAAGAAGAAGGCCGAGGAGAAGAGGAAAGAGGGCGAGCAGCCCAAGCCGGACACAGCCGCGATGCAGCAGAAGATGATGCTCTACGGCCTCCCGCTCATGATCGGCTTCTTCGCCATCAAGTTCCCGGCCGCCGTTTCCCTCTACTGGGGAGTCTCCACCCTCTTCGCCATCGCGCAGCAGTTTGTGGTGAACAGGCGGACGGCGTAGCCAATAACTTAAGGAATCTCTGAAATGTATCCATTTGCTTGAAAGGTGAAGTTTTCTTGCTACGCTACGGATTAGCGGTCGTTTCCATCTCTTTTATCATTCGTATTGGCCGGCGGGGACGGCCGTGAGGTGGGCGGGCTGAGGGGACTTTTCCCTTGGCCCGCCCGATTTTGCATGTGCACAACCAGCTCGTAGCTCTGAACGCGATCGATCGCTATGGATGGAAGAATCGGCGAAGCGCGGCTCTGCCGCGCTGGAACCGCTCCTTGAGGGGAAGGAGTGTCGTCAAGGTTTCCTCTCATGCTAAGCCACCGTGACCTCCGGACACAGGTACACGTCCTGGATCGCATTCAAGAGAGCCATCCCCTCCTCCTTGGACTTCTGGAAGGCCTTGCGGCCGCAGATGAGCCCCGTGCCGCCTGCGCGCTTATTGATCACGGCGGTGCGCACTGCCTGCTGGATGTCGTTCTTGCCCGAGGCTCCGCCGGAATTGATGAGGCCGATGCGACCCATATAGCAGCTGGCCACCTGATAGCGTGCGAGGTCGATGGGATGATCGCTCGTGAGATCCTTGTAGACGCGCTCGTCCGTCTTGCCGTAGGACTTCTCCTTTCCGAGCGCCACGTAGCCGCCGTTACACTCGGGGAGCTTCTGCTTGATGATGTCCGCTTCGAGGGTGACGCCCAGGTGATTGGCCTGGCCCGTGAGGTCCGCGGCCGTGTGGTAGTCGGCCTCCTTCGTCTTGAAGGCGCTGTTTCTCAAGTAGCACCACAGCACCGTGAAGAGCCCGAGCTTGTGGGCTTCCTCGAAGGCTTTCGCCACCTCCACGATCTGCCGGCTGGACTCAGCCGATCCGAAGTAGATGGTCGCGCCCACGCCCACCGCGCCCATGTCCTTGGCTTGCTGGGGCGAGGCGAACATCACCTGATCAAAGCGGTTGGGGTAGGTGAGCAGTTCGTTGTGGTTGAGCTTCACGATGAACGGGATTTTGTGCGCGTACTTGTTCGCGACGATGCCGAGCGCACCCACGGTCGAAGCGACGGCATTGCAGCCTCCGTCGAGGGCGAGGGAAACGATCGATTCCGGATCGAAGTAGTCGGGATTCTTCGCGAACGATGCCCCTGCGGAGTGCTCGATGCCCTGATCCACGGGTAGGATGGACAGGTACCCCGTCCCGCTTAAGCGCCCGAAAGCGTACATCGCCGCGAGGTTCTTCTGCACCTCTCCGGAGCGGTCGGACTGACTGAAGACGTCCTTGAGCAGTGTCGGGCTCGGGACGTGCAGGCGCTCTTTGCGGATGGTCTTGCACTCGTGATTCAGGAGCGTCTTCGCTTCATCACCCAGCATTTTCTTGATATCGGAGACATTCATCGGAGAGGAGGGGAAGGGAGTGACGGCGTCACACTACCACCGATGCGCTGCACACTTCCAGAATCGCCTCTTTGACAAGAATTTTTGACATGCTACCATCAGCGCCTCCGGCGGAAACAGGATGATTCGTCGGATAGGTGTTCTGTGGCATCATTTGTCCCGGCAAACTCCCCGGAAGGGGAGAAGGAGGTGTCTATGTTGGTCCTATCCCGCAAGAAAAACGAAAGTATTGTCATCAACGATGACATTACGATCGTTGTCGTCGAGATTCGCGGCGACAAAGTCCGATTGGGGGTTGAGGCCCCCAAGGAAGTGCCGGTTCATCGTCGCGAGGTGTTCGATGCTCTCCGTCGTAATGAAGCGGCAGGAGGCACCGGCACTGGCTCGACCGATGCTGCCACCGGTTCTACCGGTGACGCAGCGCAGAACGCAGCGTCCTAACCCTCTTACGGGGTCGGGGACAAAAAAGGGTCGGCAACCAGCGCTGTCGACCCTTTTTCTCATGAAATAGGGCTCCGCGAGTAATTGACATATATTTAAATCATTACTTGTTAATACATATTACTTGTGAGATACTCTCAAGAGTCCCGCTAGCTCCAAGACATGGTGGTTTTGGGGTGAAGTGCGGGATGAGGCCCCAAACATAGGAGGTAAGGGCCATGCTCGTTCGTTCTTTCACCCTCGATCAGGGCATCGTCTTCGGTGGAGAGTACCCCACCCTCGTGCTGGTCACCCAGTTCTGCGGATTTGAAAAGGTCCGCTTGGGGTGCCAGGCCGACCCCGAGATCCCCATTCTCCACTTGGACGCGCTGCACGCCTTGGTGGATGAGGAACTCGCAAGACATGCCTGCCTGAAGTTCCCTGTAGAGTCGCAGGAAGAGCTTCGGGCGATGGTTGCCGAAGAGAGGAGGATCCTCGGAGAGGTGCGGGCGATCTTGTCCGCTGCCGCTCTCGATCCTCCTGCGCTCATCGGTGCCCTTCGGAATCCCGTGATGCAGGAGTTGCTCTACGGGTTCCATGACCAATCGACGAAAGACGGCGGGAAGGAGTAACGGCGAGCAGTATGCTCACCAGCCGTGACTCCGGTCCGGTGGCCACCTCGGCCGCCGGACTTTTTAGGATGAGGGTGAGGGTTAGGGAAATTGTTCTGATTGCCCCATAGCGACATTCCTAATCCTAGCCCTAACCTTAACCCCAACCCTCCGCTATCCTGTCTCCGTGCCTTCATCCGATGCCCCTTCCACTCTGCACCTCTACAACACCCTCACGAAACATGAGGAGGAGTTTCATCCGATGAAGGAGGGGGAAGTGACCATGTATACCTGCGGCCCGACCGTCTACGGCCGACCGCACATCGGCAACTACTCATCGTTCCTCATGGCCGATCTCCTGCGCCGTTGGTTGCAGGTATCCGGTTACAAAGTGAAACATGTGAAGAACATCACGGACGTGGGCCATCTCGTCGCCGACCGGGACGAGGGCGAGGACAAGGTGGAGAAACAGGCGAAAGCGGAGCAGGTCGATCCGCTTACGATCGCACGCAAGTACGAGGAGCAGTATCGCGAGGATGAGCTCTCTCTTGGCATCCTGGAGCCATTTGCCCGCCCGCGTGCGACGGAGACTATTCGGGAGATGATCGCGATCATCGCCGCTCTCCTCAAGAAGGGGTACGCGTACGAGACGGGTGACGGGATCTACTTCTCAGTCGAAAAGTTCCCCCGTTACGGGGCGCTGTCGGGCAACACCCTCGAGAATCTCTCGGCGGGTGCGCGCGTCGAGGTGAAGGAGGAGAAACATCATCCTGCGGACTTTGCGCTCTGGAAGAAATGCGTGGGGGAGAACAGCCGGCACCTGCTTCGATGGAGCTATCCCGAGGGCGAACGGATCTCGACGACCGGCGAAGACGCCTCTGCCGGTTTCCCCGGTTGGCACATTGAGTGCTCGGCGATGAGCACGAAGTTTCTCGGATCTCAGATCGATCTGCATACCGGCGGCGAGGACAATATCTTCCCGCACCACGAGTGCGAAATTGCGCAGAGCGAAGCCGCAAGCGGCTTACGTCCATTCGTGCGTATCTGGGTGCACCGCCGCCGCATTGATCTCGGTGCGAAGAAGATGTCAAAGAGTCTTGGCAATGTGTTCACTCTTCCTGACATTGTTTCCAAGGGGTACTCGCCCCTCGATCTTCGCTACTACTTCCTCTCCGTGCACTATCGGACCCAGCTGAAGTTCGCCTGGAAGGGGATGGATGACGCGCGCAAAGCGAGGAGAAGGGTGATGGAGTGGATGCACGAGACGGAGACTTGGCTCCCTCAAGAAGGAGGAAAAAATGCCGAGGGCGTGCGTGATCCGTGGATGCAGAAGTTCGCCGATGTCATGCGGAGCGATCTCAATACGCCCGCCGCACTCGCAGTCCTCTTCGATTTCCTCTCGTGGTCGCGGCTGAACAAAGCTTCCTTGAGTGCGTCGGGCCTGGAGGCGGTGCACTCCTTCGCGCAGATGGTGCGTGAGACGTTCGGCTGTTTCGAGGAGGAAGCGCGCGAAGAGATCCCCGCCGACATTCTCGCACTCGTTGCTCAGCGCGAAGAAGCACGGAAGGCGAAAGATTTCGTCGGTTCCGACGCATTGCGCGGAAAGATTCGTGCGCGGGGCTTCGAAGTGCGTGACCTGCCCGAAGGACCGAAGGTGGAGAGGCTCTGACCGGATGTACGGTTTGCTTGCCGATTTAATGTGTTTAAGACAATAATATATTACATATGGCAACACGATTTTTTCGTTTTCAGGAGAGGGAAAATCACGATTTGATCTCAATTCTTATCCAATTAATTTAAGAGAATCGGGAAATTTAACCGCTTTGGACTGCACAAAACGCCCGAAGAGCACGTAACAACCCCCTCTGAGGATCGTTTCTATAGCCGCACGGAGAGGTGCGTAAATCTTGCATCTATGCACCTATCCTCGTAGGATCTCCCGAGATCCGCTCCTCGTCACGTAAAGGAGAGCGTGGTCCGTGTACACGTTCCTTCACATGTCGGCATCCTGCCTTCCTCTTCCCTTAGCGGAAAACGGACGACAGGCATCAACGCCCCACACATCTGTGAAGGGGCCGTGTTTCGTATGCGCGACAAGTCTCGCTCACTCTAGGAGCTCGTGTTCCCTCTTTATATATAAGGAGAGGAGTGGTCACCTCCCACCTGGCTGGGTAAGGGAGGAGAACGCCACTCATTCTCACACAGAAGAGCCTGGAGGTTGCCGGACGCACCGTCGTGCGTACTTTGAAACCTACATGACACATCCACGCACATATCTCTCCGTTTTATTTCTTTCTCATTTCATTCCTATGGACTTTACTCGCATGAAGAAAGCCTTTGCGGGTCTGTCTGTTGCTGCGATCATGCTCACCCAGGCGGGGAGCGTCTTCGCTGCATACAGCGACGTCCCCAATGGCGTGTGGTACGAGGAAGCTGTGGAGGCATTTATGGATGCCGGCTACCTCGATGCTGCACAGACGCGCTTCCGCGGCAATGATCCTGCAAACCGCGCAGAGTTCGTCAAACTCGTCGTCGTGCTGAATGGTGGCATCCTCTCGACGCCACCGGCAGTGCCCAGCTTCGATGATGTTGCGACCGGCGCCTGGTACTACGGGTACTTTGAGGAGGCCGGCAAGGAAGGGTGGGTCAAGGGAGACAAGGACTGCTACGGCAGCCATCCCTGCTACGCCCGTCCGAGCGCGAACATCAACCGCGCTGAGGCAGCAGCACTCATCGTCCGCTCCTTCAATCTGGAGGCGACGGGCGATGCTGCGCAGTTCGTCGATAACCCGTCCGGCCAGTGGTACACCGACGTCATTCAGACGGCGGCGGATTACTGCGTCCTGCAGGGTGACGGCGACACAGGCCGCGTTCGCCCGGGCGACAACATGAACCGCGCCGAAATGGTCGTCATGTTGCACCGCGTCGATCAAGGCCTGACCTACGGTGTCGATTGCGGCACCGAGGAGCAGGGGGAGGCGATGATCTCCAATGTCGTTGCCACCTCTGCCACCACCGTTGAAGTCAGCTTCAACGTGACGATCAAGGAAGACTCCGCCAAAGACAGCGCCAACTACACGGTGACCGGCTCTCCAGCCGTTCCGGTCAGCTCCGTGAAGGTGCTCAACAAGGAGACCGTCGAATTGACCATGAGCCAGTCCCTCACGGCAAGCCATGAGTACACACTCACGGTGCAGAACGTGGAGGCGGCCGATGGCACCATCATCGACGATGCCATGACCTTCCTCGGCTACACCTCGCTCGTCATGGGCGATGGCGTCCTCGAGGTTTCCGCAGCCGCTTCCAATCCTGTGGGAGACACGGTTCCGCAGGGGGCAGTGGGTGTGGTTCTCCTCTCCGTCGATCTCACCGCATCCTGTGATGACTCCATCACTATGGAGAACTTCACGGTCCTCCATGAGGGCTTCGGTGCGGAGACCGACATCGATGGCGTCTACGGCGCCATCAACGGCGCTCGCGTGACCCGCAAGCGCACGATCGACGCTCAGGATCAGACAGCGGATTTGAGGTTCTCCTCACCGCTCGTCCTCGATCCGTGCGAGACAGTGACCCTCGATGTTGTGGCGGACTTCTCGTCCACTGCGACAACGGCAGCGGAGCACAATCTCGTCGTCGAACTGCCTTCCGACATCTTTGGCAATGCCAAGGAGGTCAAGGGCAACTTCCCGGTTCGCGGGAACACCTTCCGCCTCGCAGCGGTGACCAGCGGTACCGTCACCGTGACGTACCGCACCGTGTCGCCTGACCAGATCGAAGTCGGCGACTTGGCTGCCGTCATCGGTAAGTGGGAGGTTGCGATCAATTCCACAGAAGATCAGACGTTCTACTCCATGACGCTTGAGCAGAACGGTTCCACGTCCGACGGCGACTTCACGAACATCGCGATTCGCCGCACGGATGGCACGGTGCTGACCAACACGGTCACGCAGACGGTCGGTGACTTCGTCACGCTCGTCTTCGATCCGCCGTTCACCGTTCTCGAGGGTGACAAGGTCACGCTCGAGGTGGTGGCCGACATTTCCGGCGGCGCCGCGAAGACCATCATCATGCACTTCGAGGAGAGCTCCGACCTCTTCGCAGTCGGCTCCCTCTACGGGTACGGAGTGAATGGCCAGCTCTACGGCTCGCAGGTCTCCCTGCCGACCGAGACGACCAGCCTTCCGGACACCGTGAACATCGATGCCGGTGAGTTCACCATCGGGGTGAACGGACCCGCCACGAAGGACTACACGCGCGACGCGAAGGATGCGATCCTCGCGAACGTGGAGTTCAAGACGGGCGGTGAGGATATCGACGTCAAGACCATGTACATCGCCATCCAGGGCGTGTCCTCCACCGGAGGACTCCTCTGTGGAGGCGGGGACAGCGATGCCGCGACAGCCTCCTGTGGTACAGGCACGGATGACGCGATCAGCGAAATGATGGAGGGCGTCGAGCTGCGCAACACGACGACCGGCCGCACGGTCTCCGCAGTCCGCCTGACCACCACGGGAACCTTTGGTCATCAGGTCAGCGGTGCCGATATCGGAACCTTCCAGATCTACCGTTTCGATGACTTCGTGGTGAAGGGAACGGAGAGCTGGCAGCTCCGCGCAGACTTCATTGATAACGGTGCTGCCATGCACCCGGAGAGCGGCGACAAGTTCCGCGTGCACATCTGCACCCAGCCGACGGACATCCTCGTGAGCGGCGTATTGACTGCCAACTCGACGGGATGCAGCTTCAGCAACATGATCACGTCGTCCACGGCGTACCAGATGCAAGTCGAGGGCCTCTCCACCGGCGACAAGGTCGGTGACGTGCGCCCGCTCGGCAACATCGCCGGTAACTACCAGCGTGTGACGAGTGCGACTCTCACAATTGCTGTGAAGTCCATCGGTGTCACGGACACGGCCGTGTCGAATGCCAAGAACGTCAAACTCTTGCGCTTCGAGGCGCGCGCCGGCGAGGCTGAGGACATTCTCTTCACGAAGTCTGTCTTCATGTCCGCGTCCGGATCCCTGCTCAACGCGTCGAACTACACGCTGTGGGTCGACACGAATGCAGACGGCAACGTGGATACCGCCCTCGAGAGCGGCGTTGCTTCCCAGAGCTCCTCGATCACCTTCTCCCAGCTGGCAGGTGGCGGATACGTCATCCCGGCCGAGCAGACCGTGGTCTTCGAGGTGCATGGCGACATCGCTTCCTCTCTCACGGATTACGACATCCAGCTCCGCTTCGGAACAGGAACGATCACGACGGTGAGCTTGGCTGACGGCCCGACCTTCATCGAGGCTGAGCAGCTTGCTGACGGCTCCAACCTGTCCGGCGTCAAGCTGAACGGTTCCTACTACGCCGGAGTCACCTCCGCGGATATCACCGTCACGACGGTGACATCGCAGTTGTGGGTGCTCACCGGTCAGGGAGACCTCTTCGTCTCCTCGGACACCACGCCTGTTCGCTCCCGCCAGCTCCTCGGAGGAACATTGGGTGAGGCGGTCATGCGCATGCGCATGCGCGCGCAGAACGAGCCGATCGACGTGACGGATATCCACGTCACTGCTTCCGGAAGCTCGGGGGTCTCCATCGACTCCGTCGAGCTCTACAAGGACGGCGAGTCTCAGTCCTTCGCCCTGGCCACCATCGGCGGCTGCGGCACGAAGGATGTCCCATTTGCGAACATCAACTCCTGGCAGAACACGACCATCAAGACCTTCTGCGCTCCGATGCAGAATCGTCAGTTGGTCATTCAGCCGGGACAGGACATCGTGGTGCTCGCACGCCCGCGGCTCAAGACGGATGTGGACGGAGGAACTTCCAATGAGTTGGTCTACCTCTTCATCGACCATTTCCCCGTCTCAGATGAAGCCACCGGTTCCGGTGCTATCCACGCACGCGGTGACATGTCGAGCAATAACCTCGCGAAGAACGATGAAGACTCTTCAGCAGAGGGAGAAGTCTTCATTGGAACGGACACGGTCGCTGCGAACGCCGCCATGGCGGGCAGCAAGAACCGCGTCGTCCTCTCGAAGATCACCTCCATCGTGAACGCCTCGACGGATGCGAACGGCTCCGCGATTCCGATCGGCCAGTCCGACATCGCGAAGTTCAAGTTCTCCGCTGCGGCGAACGTGAACTCGAAGAACGGTCTCAATAAGGCCGTCCTCTCGGGTATCGTCTTCTCCGTGAATGCCACGAACGTGGCGATCACTGATGGCACCTTCAAGGTGTACAACGAGGCTGACTCGACGAATACAACGGCCTGCGTGGCGTACGCCACGACTGGAGCCCGCCAGCAGGTTGGCGACACGGCTTCCGGGTCGGTCAACGTCGATTGTAAGGGCCTTGCTTCCGGAACTCTGAATACGCAGATCAACTCCGGCGGTGACCTTGTCCTCGTACTGCAGGCCGAAGTGACGGATACGAATACGTCTGCCGTCGGCGCGCCCAGCACGCTGCAGGTCACTCTCCAAGACTTCGATGGTCCCGCACGAACGCGGTATGGTCACCTCTTCACGACAACTGGATCACACCTCCAGTGGAATGATAAGGACACCAGCACCACGACGTTCAGCTGGATTGAGTATCCGACGACGACCGTCAAGTCCACGAGCTACTCTGGCTGATCACCTTACGTAGATTTCGGGAAAAAGACCCCCCTTATCCGGGGGTCTTTTTTTAATGGCATGGAGAGGAAAACCTACGGTTTTCCCTCCATGAGCCTCCTTTTCCCTTTAAGGAGTGGCTCCAGCGTCGGGGCCCGCAAGACCCAACGCTTCGCCAATTGTTTAGTAGGGGCACGGCATGCCGTGCCCCTACTGGTAACTGACGAAGCTCGGGCACGTCGCTATTGGGCCCCCTCACGCCAACCCTCTCTCGTTGGGAGAGGGAAATATGCCTTGCGTACGGAGGGTATCAGAAAAATCTTCGTTTGAGTCGGAGCAGTGCATTGGTCATCGGTTTCAAAATGATCTCCCGCTCCGGCGGGTAGGTGACGAGCGTGCCCCCGAACTTTTCCTTGAAATCCGTCACGCCCTTCCAGGGATGGTGGGGTGGAGCATCGGGGGGCGAGATGCCGAAGAGATCGTAGGAAGTGCAGCCGAGGGCCTTCGAGTGGCGCATTGCCTCCCATTGGAGCAGATAAGGCGCCATGAGGGCTCTGGACGCGTGGGAAGAAGCGCCATAGTAGTAGATACCCTGTGACCCCCAAATGACGCCCAGGAGGCCGGAAATGGGCTCCGAAGAGTTTTCAGGATAAGCGAGCAGGAGGAAAGAACCGCGTAAATGCTCGAGAAACGCACGATAGTGGCTCTTTGGTGGGGCTTTGAAACCGTCGCGGTTCGCCGTCTCCTCTGCGAGTTTCAGGAAGGCGGCGATGTCCGACGATTGACGGACGATGACATGATGTCGTTTCGCAACAGAGATGTTGTACCGGCCCTTCGGTTTCATTCCGGCACGGATCTCTTCTTCACTCTTCGTAAGGTCGATGACGGACGAAGCTTCGGGTTGCTCATGGCGCTCGGAAGGGCGAATGGGAAATGGAAAATTAAAAATGGAAAATGGTTGAGGTGGTGAGAAGTACAGTGCGAGACACCGGCTCTGCCCCGCATCATCTATGAAGTGTTTGAGGAGGTCTTGTCCTGCCGCATTTTGCATTTTGCATTTCCCATTTTCCATTTCAAGCGGTCCCCGCGGGATATCCCACGTCGAGAGGCCGAACGTCGTTGTATCGATGACCACGAGCGCCGAGGCGACGATGGCTCCCTTCTCGCGTGTCAGGTAGAGCCGCGTTCCGCGTCCGATAGCTTCTTGGTACTTCTTCCACTCGAGAGATTGCCAGAGGGTTCCCTGCGCGCATGTGTGCAGCCATGTGTCGTAGTGCTTGAGATCTTCAGCCGATGGATTCGAAAGGATCTCCATGGGTGTCTTGTAGGATGGCGAAGGGAAGCCACGGAGTAAAGCTCTTTACACTATGCGATCACGTTGCGTGCGTCCCCTCAAGCCGGAGTGCTTGTGAAGCCTTCCCGCTTCCGTAGAATCGGAGGCCCTCTCCCCCGCATGTATGGCTTATGCACTCCCCACCCTGCCCTACGCGTACGATGCCCTCGAGCCTCACATCGATGCACGTACAATGGAGATTCACCACAGCAGGCACCACCAGACGTATTGCGACAATATCAACAAAGCGCTTGCAGGGACGCCATTTGCGTCACGGAGCATCGATGATGTCCTTCGGCATCTGGGAGAGATTCCGGCTGACAAGCGCACGGCCGTCCGCAATCACGGCGGTGGGTACGCGAATCACAATTTCTTCTGGACGATCCTCGCGCCCAAGAGCGCAGGTCCCTCCGGAGCATTCGTGAAAACGATCGAGAAATCTTTCGGCAGCCTCGATGCTTTCAAGGAAAAGTTCTCCGCCGCCGCCCTCGGCCAGTTCGGTTCCGGGTGGGCGTGGCTCGCGGCCCCCCAAGGGGCGAATGGAAAATTAAAAATGGAAAATGAAAAATTGGAGATCATGACTCTTCCCAATCAAGATTCACCGATTTCCATCGGCAAGACGCCGCTGCTCACGATCGATGTTTGGGAGCATGCGTACTATCTGCTGTATCAAAACAGGCGAGCCGATTACGTGAAGGCGTACTGGAACATCGTCAATTGGGAAGAGGTGGAGAGGAGGTGGGAGGAGGCGGTGAGGGGGTAGGAGGTTTGCCACTTTCTTCGTTGACGCCCCGTTTGGCGCCTGTAAAATCAGCCGGAACGCGGTAGTGCCGATTGCGTAGTGAACGCCGCAGGAGACTCATCACTGGTCGCCGTCCTTCTGGTCGGCAGCCCTCTGGTGCGTCAAACGCCGTTTCCTCCCCCTTTCTCCTATGTCCAAGAAGAAGCCTGCCGCAAAGAAAGTCGCGAAGAAGAAAGCCCCACCCAAGAAATCCAAACCTGCAAAGAAGATCTCCAAGCCGAAGGCGGTGAAGAAGCCCGCGCATGCGCAGAAGGCGCCTGCGGTGAAGAAGGCGGTGAAGGTCGTCCCGGGCAAGAAAGATCACGTGAAGAGCCCGCTCATCAAGACCGTTGCCAAGAAGGTTGCGCACCCGGAGCCGAAAGTGCTCGCCAAGAAGCTCGCGAGCATCGCCAAGCGCGGCTATCAGATGGATGTGCCGACCGCGGTGCTGCCGCGCGTCGAGCCGATGGTGGAACCGCCGGCCAGCCGCATCCCTTCCGTGTGCAAGAATCTGCCGGCGCACCTGCAGCCCAAGCGCGCCAAGGACGGACGCGTCTTCCTCGTGGAGGACGAGAACGTCCAGCACCTCGTGCCGTCCATGATCGAGATGCAGCTGCAGAGCTACAAGTGGTTCCTCACGGAAGGCTTGAAAGAGCTCCTCGAGGAGATCAGCCCCATCACGGATTTCTCGGGGAAGAAGATGGAGCTCCGCATCCTGGGCCACACCTTCGATCCTCCGAAGTACGACACGGAGACCTGCCGCAAGCGAAACTTGAGCTACGAGGCGGTGATGAAGGGGCACATTCAGCTCATCAATAAGGAGACGGGCGAGATCAAGGAGCAGGACGTCTTCCTCGGAAGTATTCCGCTCATGACCAATGCAGGAACGTTTGTGGTCGGAGGCATCGAGCGCGTCGTCGTGCACCAGCTCGTGCGCTCGCCGGGTGTCTTCTTCTCGAAGATGCCGGACTTCCCCAAGTACCACGCGGCGAAGATCATCCCGAAGCGCGGCGTGTGGCTGGAGATCGAGACGGACCGGCGCGGAATCATCACCTGCAAGATCGACCGCAAGCGCAAGATCCCCATCACACAGCTGCTGCGCGTCTTCGGCTATCCGACGGACGAAAAGATCATCGCTCTCTTCAAGGAGGTGACCAAGGATAAGGACTTCATCCTCGCCACGCTGGATAAGGATCCCGCGCGCACGGTGGAAGATGCCTACCAGAGCGTGTATCGCAAGGTGCGTCCCGGTGATCTGGCTACGCCGGAGAATGCCAAGCAGCTCATCGATTCGCTGTTCTTTGACTTCAAGAAGTATGACATGGGCACGATCGCCCGCTACAAGATGAACCGCCGCTTCGGCCTGAAGACGCCCAGCGACGAGGCGCACCGCGTGTTCCAGACGCAGGATTTCGTTTCGATCCTGCAGGAGCTCATCCGCCTGAACAATGGAGAGGGGATCGCGGACGACATCGATCACCTGAGCAACCGCCGCGTGCGGTCCGTGGGGGAACTCGTGCAGAACAAGTACCGCGTGGGCGTCGTGCGCACGGAGCGCATCGTGAAGGACCGCATGACGGTCATGGATCTTGAGACGGTCACACCGATGCAGCTCATCAACTGCCGCCCGATCACGGCGGCCATGCGCGAGTTCTTCGCGAGCTCGCAGCTCTCCCAATTCATGGATCAAACCAATCCCCTCTCGGAACTTGCGCACAAGCGGCGCCTCTCCGCGATGGGTCCGGGCGGCCTCTCGCGCGAGCGCGCGAGCTTCGACGTCCGTGACGTGCACCAGAGCCACTATGGACGCATCTGCCCGATTGCCACGCCGGAAGGCCCGAACATCGGTCTCGTGGTGCACTTGGCGGCCTTCTCACGCGTGAATGAGTACGGCTTCCTCGAGACGCCGTATCGGGAAGTGAGTCATAAAGTGCCGCTCGATCCGGACCGGCTCGCCGGACGCATCCTCGATGCGGACGTGCGTGAAGGACACAAGGTTATTGCGAAGGAGGGCGAAGTGGTGAGTCTCAAGGAGACGGCCAAAAAAATCGTTTCGATCCTCAAGAAGGACGGCATGGATCATGTGCCGGTGCGTGCATTCATCACCGGGAAAATCGGATTCGTGGATGCGGAGCAGGAGCGCCACCTCACCATCGCGCAGGCGCAGACGAAGTTCTCGGATTTCGGGGAATTCCTCGACACCCGCGTCTCCGCACGCAAGGGCGGGGAGCCGATTCTCGCGCACGTGCGCGACCTGACGCACATCGACGTGTCTCCCAAGCAGATCTTCTCCGAGACGACGTCCCTCATTCCGTTCCTGGAGCACGACGACAACACCCGCGCATCCATGGGAACGAACATGCAACGCCAGGCCGTTCCGCTCCTGAAACCCCATTCGCCGGTCGTCGGTACCGGCATGGAGGGCTCCACGGCGCGCGCTTCGGGGCATGCGCTCCTCGCGGACGATGACGGGGAAGTGGTGTACTCGGATGCGAACGAAATCTCCGTCGTTTACGGTTCCGGCCGCAAGCAGACCTACACCTTGAGCTCCTTCGTGCGGTCCAACCAGGGCACATGCTTCGGGCTGCGGCCCCGCGTGCAGCGCGGCGATCGCGTGCGCCACGGCGACGTGCTCGCGGACGGGACGTCCGTGGAGGGAGGGGAGCTGGCGCTCGGACAGAATTTGCTCGTCGCGTACATGTCCTGGCAGGGATTTAACTTCGAGGATGCGGTCATCCTCTCGGAGCGTGTCGTGGAGAACGGTCTCTTCGATTCCATCCATATCGAGTCGTACGTCACGGACGTGCGCGACACCAAGCTTGGGCCCGAGACGGTAACGCGCGACATCCCGAACGTGGGGGAGGCCAAGCTCAAAGATCTCGATGCGGACGGCATCGTGCGCATCGGCGCGACCGTCCATGAGGGCGATATCCTCGTCGGCAAAATCACGCCGAAAGGGGAGACGGAGCTGACGCCGGAGGAAAGGCTTCTGCAAGCCATCTTCGGTGATAAGGCGAAGGACGTGAAGGATAGCTCCCTGCGGCTGCCCGGCGGCGCCGGCGGCAAGGTGGTGGAGGTGCAGATCTTCGACCGCGCGGAGGGAGACGAGCTGCCGACGGGCGTCATCAAGCAGATCAAAGTATTCGTCGCCCAGACGCGCAAAGTCCAGGTGGGTGACAAGATGGCCGGTCGCCACGGGAACAAGGGCGTCATCGCGAAGATCGTGCCGGTGGAGGACATGCCGTTCCTGAAAGACGGGACGCCCGTGGACATCATCTTGAACCCTCTCGGCGTCACGTCCCGCATGAACATCGGGCAGATTCTCGAGACGCACCTTGGGTGGGCCTGTTCTGTGCTGGGCATCAAGATCGCCACACCGGCTCTCGACGGCGTCACCACCGATCAGATCGAGGACTTCCTCGAGGCGACGGGCCTGCCGCGGACGGGGAAGGTGCAGCTCTTCGACGGACGCACGGGCGAGCCGTTCACGCACGAGACCACCGTCGGCATCGTGTACATGCTCAAGCTCCTCCACTTGGTTGAGGACAAGATCCACGCACGCTCGGTCGGGCCGTACTCGCTCGTGACGCAGCAGCCGCTCGGCGGCAAGGCACAGCACGGAGGCCAGCGCTTCGGAGAAATGGAGGTGTGGGCGCTCGAAGCCTACGGTGCGGCACACACGCTGCAGGAGATGCTTACGATCAAGTCCGACGACGTCATCGGCCGCTCGAAGGCCTATGAATCCATCGTGAAGGGCGAGCCGATCCGCCGTCCGTCCATCCCGGAGTCCTTCAACGTGCTTGTGAAGGAACTGCAGGCGCTGGGTCTGAAAGTCGAGCTCCTCAAGTTTAAAGATGAGATTCCGCCTGAGGAGCACGTGACCATCGAGGAGGGCGAAGTGGAGACTATTGAAATGGATTCCCGCGTGAAGGCGGAGGAGGAAGCCGAGGAGATCGTGCCGACGGATGACAAGATCGCCGAGCTTGCGGACGAGGGTATGGAGTCCGAGGGCGAAGTGAAGGCCGGCATCGAAGAGGGGTCGGAGACGGAAGCCACCGGTGTCACGGCGAAAGAAGAGATGGAGGAATCGGTGAGTGAAGAGTCGATGGATGACGCATGAGAAAAGGTTAGGGTTAGGGCTAGGATTAGGGACGAAATTGCATCGGTGCAAACACGACGTCTCTCCCCTAACCCTAATCCTGATCCTAAACCCTCTCTCATCTGCCTACTTCTCCAGTCACGATGTTCAGTTTGCTTTTCACGCCAGAAATAGCGCTTATCTGCGCTTTTTTTCTTGACTCCCCCTTTCTCCTCAGTACACTTTTGCTGCTCTATGGTACTTCGCGACCACCCGTAGGATGAGCCGCCCCCTGAAAACAGGGGGAATAGCTACTTCTGCGGGTGTGCGTGAGCCACCCGCTTTTTGTTTCCGCTCCTACGGCGGAATCGGCGGGAGGAATAGAGCGCCACACCGCGCTCATTCACAGCACCGGCAAGCAGTGAAGAATCGAAATATCTCATGTGCCGGCTGCGAGCACGTCTTGCTCGCTTCGTGGCACGTGAACAGTGCTCCGGATCTCATTTGCGATCCGGAGAGAAAAACGTTACTCAGCGCATCACATGGATGCCTCGACTCTGTACTCCGACGAAGGACGTAGCCAGCTGCGATAAGTCTCGGTGAGCCGCTAGGCAGGCGCTATCAGCCGGGAATGTCCGAATGGGGAAACCCCATGGAGGTTATACTCCATGACCCCGCGCAAGCGGGGAGGTCACTCTGTGAACTGAAACATCTCAGTAACAGAGGAAAAGAAATCAATTGAGATTCCCTAAGTAGTGGCGAGCGAAAAGGGAACAGCCTAAACCCCGCACTTTAACCTGCGGGGGGTTGCAGGACCTCATGTACCGATTGTGTGTTTCTAGGCAAACGACCCTGGAACGGGCGGCCAAAGAGGGTGAGAGCCCCGTCGCCGAAAGAACCACACACGGGAGAGGATTCCTAAGTAAGATCGGACACGTGTAATCCGGTCCGAATCCGGGTGGACCACTTCATCCAAGGCTAAACAGGTACAGAGATCAATAGCGGATAGTACCGTGAGGGAAAGGTGAAAAGCACCCCGAAAGGGGGATGAAATAGTCTCTGAAATGTGATGCGAACAAGGAGTCGGAGCGCCTCGCTTCGCGAGGCGAATTGAAAATTGAAAATTGAAAATTGAAAATGCCGGATTTCCTCCATTTTCCATTTCTCATTTTCCGTTTTGCATTCGCACCGCGAAGCGGGGCGTGACGGCGTTCCTTTTGCATAATGAGCCAACGAGTTTGTTGTCAGTGGCTTGGCTAAGGCAGTTTCAGCCGCAGCCGGAGCGAAAGCGAGTCCGAATAGGGCGTTATCGGTCGCTGGCACAAGACCCGAAACCGGGTGAGCTACCCATGAGCAGGGTGAAGGGCGCCGGAAGGCGTCTGGAGGCCCGAACCATAACATGTCGCAAGATGTTGGGATGACTTGTGGGTAGGAGTGAAAAGCTAATCGAACCCGGAGATAGCTGGTTCTCCTCGAAATGCCTTTAGGGGCAGCCTCGTCGCGCACGATGGGGGGTAGAGATACTGTTTGGATGAGGGGGTCTCTTTGGACCTACCAATTCCTGACAAACTCCGAATACCCATCCTTTGGCGGCGGGAGTGAGACGGTGACAGCAAAGTGCCATCGTCGAAAGGGAAAGAGCCCAGATCATTCGCTAAGGTCCCCAATCATCGTTCAGTGGCAAAGGTAGTGCAGATGCATGGACAACCAGGAGGTTGGCTTAGA
>DMXL01000003.1:38027-39185 GCA_003483925.1 Candidatus Peribacteria bacterium
GTAACAGCTCACTGGTCGATTGCATTTGTGCGCCGAAAATTACCGGGGCAAAACGATGAACCGAAGCGGTGAGCGCAGGGTGTCACTTGTGGTTTTGGATAGGCGTATGCCTCTCCGAAGCCAGAAGCGACGCCCTGTGCAGTAGAGGAGCGTTCCGTCCAGCAGTGAAGCCGCATTGTGAAGTGTGGTGGAGCGGACGGAAGCGAGAATGTTGGCATGAGTAACTACTAGGCAGGTGAAAATCCTGCCCGCCGAATCCCCAAGGTTTCCCACGCAACGGTTATCGGCGTGGGGTTAGTCGGTCCTAAGGTCAGGCCGAAAGGCGTAGCCGATGGGCAACAGGTCAATATTCCTGTACCTCATGGGAATCGTCCAAGGGTGGATGTTGAGAGTCTGTCCGGCCTCTATTCTCCACCATTCTGCATTTGGGGAGCTTGTTAGCTGGTTTGCTTGTTGGCTTATTCGTAATTTCCTAACAAGCGAATAAGCCAATAACCCAACAAGCTTGCACGAATCTAGAATGGTGGAGAACATGTCAGATAGAAAGGATACTTCCAACCTAGGAGCGGTGTGACGGAGCGGGAAGATCAGAGCGTGTGCATTGAATGCACGTGGAACACGTAAGGCGTTGATTCTGGGAGGCAAATCCCCCGGAAGAGCCGAGCGTGGATCCCTTATGCCCCGTTTACGGGGAAAGTCTGTCCCTTTCTGCTTCCAAGAAAACCATCGCTCCGAGAGAATCATGAGACCGTACCGCAAACCAACACCGGTGGGGTGGTCGAGTAGACCAAGGCGAACGGGTCATCTCGCGTTAAGGAACTCGGCAATGAAGCGTCCGTAACTTCGGGATAAGGACTGCCCGTCTCCGCAAGGGGATGGGCCGCAGCGAAAGAGCCCAGGCGACTGTTTACCAAAAACACAGGTCCCTGCTAAGTCGCAAGACAATGTATAGGGGCTGATGCCTGCCCAGTGTCAGAAGGTCACGTGAGGAGGTTTACGCCTCCGATCTAAGCCCTGATGAACGGCGGCCGTAACTATAACGGTCCTAAGGTAGCAATTTCGTTGCCTTAGTAAAATCTAGCCATATGCTGGAAAGCCTGAGTATGTCTTTCTACCTCTCCATGAGAAAATTTCATTATTTTTAAAAATAATGAAAGA
>DMXL01000001.1 GCA_003483925.1 Candidatus Peribacteria bacterium
CCAGACGGTCTCGACGACGGTGAATTGTCCCCTGCCCCAGGCGGATCTCTCCGTGAGCAAGACGCAGATCGCTCCGAGTGTCGTCATGCCGGGCAGCGTGATCGTTTACCGCCTCACGGCTCTGAACGCCGGACCGGATACGGCCACGAACGTGGTGGTTGCGGATGTGATCCCGAGCGGGCTCACCTTCAATGACGGTCAGTCCGATGATGCATGCATCGTGAACGGCAACAGCGTGCTCTGTAACAACTTCAGCCTGGGAAGCGGTCAGAGCAGGAGCTTCATCGTCGCCTTCAACGTGCCGGGCACCGCAACGTGCGGGAGCTCCATCGCGAACACCGCGACGGTCTCCACCTCCGCGGTGGATCCGAATTCCGCCAACAACACGAGCCAGACCGTGACAACGGGCGTGCAATGTCCGTTCTCCGATCTCTCCATCGTGAAGAGCGGCGTGGCAACCATCAATCGCGGTTCCACTCTCCTCTACACAATCACGGTAACGAACCTCGGCATCGCCCAGGCCAATAACGTCGTCGTGACGGATCGGCCGAATCCGATGACCGGCCTCGTCTTCGACGCCCAGCAATCCGACTCCAACTGCGTCCTCAACGGCATCGAGGTGCTGTGCAACAACGTCAACCTCGTCGGAGGCGCCTCACGGACGTACACGATTGCATTCACGGTATCTTCCGCCGTGGCCTGTGACTCCACGATCCTGAACGTCGCGACCGTGTCCACGTCCACCCCGGACTCAAACGAGCAGAACAACACGAGCCAGACGGTCTCGACGACGGTGAATTGTCCCCTGCCCCAGGCGGATCTCTCCATCACGAAGAGCGGACCGCAGACCGTACAGCGCGGCTCCACGGTCTTCTACACTCTTGAAGCCGAGAACGAGGGACCGGATACAGCGACCAACGTTGTCGTCGCAGATGTCATTCCAGCAGGCCTGACCTTCAACCCTGGTCAGTCCGATGCGGGATGCGTCCAGAACGGCAATTCCATCCTCTGTAACAACTTCAGTCTGACGGAAGATCAGTCGCGTTTCTTCACGGTGGCATTCACGGTGACGGGAACGGTGGCATGTGACTCCATCATCTACAACGCTGCGACAATCTCCGCCTCCTCGACGGATCCGAATCCGTCGGATAACACGAGCCAGACGGTCTCGACGACCGTGACGTGCGCTCCGCCGACCTTCACGATCCAGAAGACGGACAATGCAGTAACGGTGCAGCCGGGCCAGAACCTGACCTACCAGATCACAGTGACGAACACCTCGCAGACTCCGGCGACGAACGTGACGGTGGTCGACACGCTGCCGGCTCTCGAGACCTTCGTCTCCGCCTCGGACGGGGGGGCGAACGTCGGCGGAATCGTGACGTGGACCGGCCTCTCGATCGCCGCAGGAGCGAGCAAGACTCTAACGCTGCACGTGCAGGTGAGTGCCTCCGCGCCGAACGGTACGACGCTCATCAATACGGCCTCCATCGACAGCCTCTCTGCTTCCGATACGACGATCGTCCAGTCTCCCCTCCCGCAAGCGGATCTCTCCATCACGAAGACCGCACCGGTAACGGCGAACAAGGGCGGGACGATTCTCTACACGCTGACGGTCACCAACGCAGGACCGAATACCGCGAATAACATCGTCGCCGCAGACGTCATCCCTGCAGGTCTGACTTTCGATCAGTCCCTGTCGACAGCGGGCTGTGTCCGCAACGGAGCGGGTACAAGCGTGTTGTGCAATAACACGAACTTGCAGAGCGGCTCAGCGAAGACCTTCATCCTCGCCTTCACGGTGAATGATACTGCCGTATGCGGCGGGACGATTCAGAACACCGCGACGGTCTCCACGTCCTCCATCGATCCGAACTCCGCCAACAACACGAGCCAGACGGTCTCCACGACCGTGCAGTGTCCCGTCCCGCAGGCGGACATCGGCATCGTGAAAACCGCGCCGGCAACAGTCGTGCCCGGCCAGCCGATTCTCTACACGTTCACCATTCATAACGAGGGTCCGGATGCGGCGCCACTCGTGCACACGCTCGATCCGATCCCCGCAGGATTGGCATTCGACTCCGCACACTCCGATCCCGCATGTCACTTCATCCCAACCTTCATTGCTCCGTCGCTCGTCGGCTGTGACGTAGGAACCTTGCAGAACGGCGAGACGAAGACGGTGCTGGTAAGCTTCAACACCCTCCCGTCACTCGCCTGTGGCTCAAGCATTACGAATACCGCCACGGTACTCTCCGGGAACGATCCGAATGCCGCGAACAACGTAAGCTCGAAAGTCGTGACCGTGCAGTGTCAAGAGCCGCAGACGGATCTCGCGATCTCCAAGACCGGCCCCGTGACCATCATGAAGGGCGGGACGGTCACCTACAGCCTCAACGTGACGAACCTCGGACAGAACCCCGCCCAGACGGTGGTTGCCGAGGATGTCATCCCGGCAGGCCTCACCTTCCTGCAAGCCGGCTCGACGCAGATTTGCACGAAAGAGGGTGATTCCGTCCTCTGCGCCATCGGCACGCTCGCCGCCGGCCAAACGTACCCCATCGCCATCGTCTTCTCGGTGAATGACACCGCCGTGTGCGGCGGGACGATCCTGAACACCGCGACGGTCGCCACGTCTTCACTCGACCCGAACTCTCTGAACAACACGAGCCAGACGGTTTCCTCGGGCGTGCAGTGCCCCACACCGACCTTCGCGATCTCGAAGACGGACAACCGGGTAACCGCAGCGCCGGGCGACACCCTCAACTACGTCATCACCGTGACGAACACCTCGCAAATCCCCGCTTCGAACGTGACGGTGACCGACACGTTGCCGGTTCAGGCTCTCATCCAAAATATCTCCGATGGCGGGACGGTATCCGGCGGCGTGGTCACGTGGACCGGCCTCTCGATCGCCGCAGGAGCCAGTAAGACCCTCACGATACAGATGCAGGTGCTGAGCACCGCGTCGAACGGAACGATCATCACGAACACGGCGTCCGTCGCAGGACTGACCGCACAAGACGTGACGACGGTCCAGTACACGCCGACAGGCGCCGACGTGCTCGTCACGAAGGCCGGTCCTCCGACCGCTCAAGGAGGCAGCGTCGTGCTCTACACACTCATGGCCTTCAACCTTGGCCCCGCCGCGGCGCAGAACGTCGTCATGCGGGACGCGATCCCTTACGGGCTGACCTTCAATGCCACGAATTCTGACGCCATCTGCACACAGAGCGGAACAACCGTGCTGTGTACCGTCGGCACGCTCGCAAGCGGCGACTCGCGCGTCGCGACGGTTGCATTCAACGTTCCGTTGCTGCCCTTCCTCCCCTGTGGAGGTGGTTCGTGTCCCGTTCCGATGCCCCCATACTGCGGGCTGACGATCGAGAACCAGGCAACGGTAACCTCCGTGAATGATCCGAACTCTCTGAACAACACGAGCCAGACGGTGGTAACAACCGTGCAATGCCAGAATCCCTCCTTCGTCATCACGAAGTCCGACGGCAAGACGACGGCCCAGCAAGGAGAGATCCTCACATACACGCTCACCGTGACGAATACGTCACAGATCGCTGCGACAAATGCGACGGTGACGGACACGCTGCCGACGCACGTGCTCTTCCTCTCTGCTTCGGACGGCGGAACGCACAACAGCGGCGTGGTCACGTGGACCGGCCTCTCGATCGCCGCAGGAGCCACGAAGACTCTGACGCTCACCGCACAAGTGAACGTCACGGCGCCGAACGGAACGATCCTCACGAACACTGCGGCAATTGCAGCGGCCTCCGGACAGGACACGACCGTCGTGCAATCGGTCACGCCGACTTTCACGATCAGCAAAACCGACGGCAAGACGACCGCCGCACCCGGTGAGACACTCCCCTACACGATCACGGTGACGAATACATCGCAAGCAGCCGCGTCGAACGTGAGTATCACCGACATGCTGCCGGCCCTGACGACCTTCGTCTCGGCCTCCGACGGCGGAACGCACAGCAGCGGCGTGGTCACGTGGACCGGCCTCTCGATCGCCGCAGGAGCCAGTAAGACCCTCACCCTCAATGTGCTGGTGAGTGCGAGCGCGACGAACGGCACGGTGCTCACGAACACCGCAACGGGCCCCGGCGCTACAGGTCAGGACACAACGACCGTGCAAGTGACGCAAACCCAAGCCGACCTCTCCGTCACGAAGACCGGACCGGTGACAGCACAGCAAGGCGGAACGCTCCTCTACACGGTCACGATTCTCAACGCCGGACCGTCCGGTGCACAGAACGTGGTGGCCGCGGACGTGATCCCGGCGGGCCTGACCTTCAATGCCGGCCTGTCAACACAAGGGTGCGTCCTCAACGGAACGAGCTCGAGCGTGCTGTGCAATAACACAGCCCTCGCCTCGGGAGAATCCAAGGCCTTCACGGTTGCCTTCAATGTACCGTCAACCGCGACATGTGGTTCCGTGATCCAAAATCAGGCCACGGTGTCCGCCTCCACGACCGACCCGAATACTGCGAACAACACGAGCCAGACCGTCTCGACGACCGTGCAGTGTCAGAATCCCACCTTCACCATTACGAAGTCCGACGGCAAGACGATCGCCGCACCCGGTGAGACACTCCCCTACACCATCACCATCACGAACACATCCCAAGTGAATGGAACGAGTGTGACCGTGACGGACACGCTGCCGGCCCTGACGACCTTCGTCTCGGCCTCCGACGGCGGAACGCACAGCAGCGGCGTGGTCACGTGGACCGGCCTCTCGATCGCCGCAGGAGCCAGTAAGACCCTCACCCTCAATGTGCTGGTGAGTGCGAGCGCGACGAACGGCACGGTGTTGCTCAACACGGCGAACGTCGCCGGCGTGATCGGCCAGGATATGACGACCGTGCAAGTGACGCAGACCCAAGCCGACCTCTCCGTCACGAAGACCGGAACGGCGACCGTCCAGCAAGGCGGAACGCTCCTCTACACGGTCACGGCGCTCAATGCCGGCCCGGCTGCCGCACAGAACGTGGTGGTCGCGGACGTGATCCCGGCGGGCCTGACCTTCAATGCCGGCCTGTCAACACAAGGGTGCGTCCTCAACGGAACGAGCTCGAGCGTGCTGTGCAATAACACCACCCTCGCCTCGGGAGAATCCAAGGCCTTCACCATCGCCTTCAATGTACCGGCAACCGCGACATGTGGTTCCGTGATCCAAAATCAGGCCACAGTGTCCGCTTCCACGACCGACCCGACCCAAAGCAATAACACGAGCCAGACCGTTTCGACGACCGTGCAGTGTCAAAATGCATCCTTCACGATCAGCAAAACCGACGGCAAAACGACCACAGCACCGGGCGAGGCGCTGCCCTACACCATCACGGTGACGAACACCTCGACTACGGCGGCTACTAACGTGACGGTTACGGACACGCTGCCGGCCCTGACGACCTTCGTCTCGGCCTCCGACGGCGGAACGCACAGCAGCGGCGTGGTCACGTGGACCGGCCTCTCGATCGCCGCAGGAGCGAGCAAGACCCTCACCCTGAACGCCACGGTAAACGCCGGCGCGACGAACGGGACGGTGCTCCTCAACACGGCGAACGTCGCCGGCGTAGTGGCGCAGGACTCGACGACCGTCCAGACGGGCGGCACGCCCACCTTCGTCATCTCAAAGACGGACAACCGTTCGACCGCCACGCCCGGTGACACGCTCACATACGTGATCACCGTGACGAATACGTCCCAGGTGAACGGCACGAATGTGACCGTCACAGACAGCTTGCCCACACAAGTGACATACCTCCTCGCCTCGGATAGCGGAACGCATGCGAGCGGCGTGATTACGTGGACTGGCCTTTCCATCGCCGCCGGAGCCACGAAGACTCTCACCGTGATCGCCCAGGTGAATTCCGGAGTCGCGAACGGGACGGTCATCACGAATACCGCCGCTGTGAACGGCGTCACCGCGCAGGACACGACGACAGTACAGACCTCCCCGGGCCAGAACCTCACCATCACGCTCACGGACTCGAAGGATCCCGTCGCCCCGTGCGAAAACTTCACCTACACGGTGACCGTTACGAATTTGTCGTCCACCGCCCTGAGTAACCAGGAAATCCGTCTCTCCCTCGGTAGCTCGGTCACCTTCCTCTCCGCAAGCGACAACGGAACGAACGGAAGCAGCCTCGTGACATGGACCGGCGTGTCCATCGGCGCAGGAAGCTCCGTGACACGCACCGCCTACGTGAAGGCATCGTGCTCCGCGACCGACGGCCAGATCCTCCGCTCCACCGCCTACATCAACAGTCTCTCTGTGGAGCAGACGACGAACGTGAATGATAATGAAGTAGAGGCCGATAATATCTCCCTGAGTGTCACCGATAATCCGGATCCGGTCATGCCGGGCGAGGAACTGCGCTACGACATCCGCGTCTGCAACAACGATTCCTCCTCGACGACGATCGACCTCACCGCCCTCCTCGACAGTGACACGAGCTACCTCTCCTCCTCGAACGGCGGCGACAACTACGACTCGACGGATGTCCGCTGGGATTCGCTCAGCATCTCCGGCAATAGCTGCCAGACCGTCATCGTCCGCGTCCGCGTGCGCAGCTCGGCCAGCGAAGGCGACACGTTGCGCTTGACCGCGCGCACCGGATCGACCGAGCGCGTGGAGTACACCCGCGTGACCTGCGACGGCAGCGATTGTGAGTACGACCCGTACGATCCGTATGACCCCGTCGGCCCCGTACAAATCACCGTGGACAAGCAGGCGGACCGCCGCGAAGTCCAACCGGGCAGCATCGTGTCCTACACGGTGATCATCCGGAACGGCTCAGCGGAAACGGCACAGGAGATCGACGTGAATGATTCCTTCTCCGCAGGGTCCCTGACCGTGGAGGATGCCGCCGGCGGCAACGTCTCCGGCAACTCCATCCACTGGAGCATCCCCGTGCTCGGCCCGAACGCGTCCCGCGTGATCACCTACCGCGTCCGCATCGATCCGTCGATGCGTCACGGACAGGTCATCTCGAACACCGTGACGGTTTCGAGCCCGGACATCGCCGGCTCCCCGTCGGACACCGAGCAGGTGAGCGTCATCGAGAACATGCCGCAGACGGGTCTCGGAGGCTTCATCGCCGCAGTGACGGACTCGGATAGCTTCATCCGCCCGCACCAGAGAGGTGCCGCAGAGACCTCCGCTCAGACGGATGCAGGAACATCCCTGCCGCTGCTCATCTGGACGAACATCATCGCCATCGGCATTTCCGGCGGCTGGCTGTTCGGAAAGAGAATCCTGTTCTAAGAATAGAACGCTCTCATACGTGCGAAAAACCGCGGGTGACCCCGCGGTTTTTCGTATAGCTCCCACATTACTCAGGCAGGCTCCGCCGCCACGGCATGATGTCACTCGCCTTTCACAAACCCCTCCACCATCTCCGGAATCTTCTCCAGCGCGGCATCTACCGCCCGCGCCTCCTCTTTCGATGGAACACTCAGGACCCACGCAGCGAGGTCCGCACCGGCGGGTTGTGCACCGAGGCCGATCCGGATGCGCGCGAACGCCTCTCCGATCGCCTCCACGACGGACTTGAGCCCGTTGTGCGTTCCCGGACCGCCGGTCCTGCGTAACCGCAGCTCCCCGAGCGGCAAGTCCACATCATCGCAGAGGATGAGGAGCTGCTTGGCCGGCGTGAGCTTGTAGAAGTCCACCACCTTGCGCACAGCCTCGCCCGAACGGTTCATGAACGTCTGAGGCTTGAGAAGGAGCACTTCCACCGCGCCGATGCGCGCCTCACACGAGAGCGCGAGAAACTTCTGATGCTCCTTCCACTCCCCCTCCCCGAAGCGCTCGCCGAGGAGATCCACTGCCCGGAACCCGGCATTGTGCCGCGTTCGCTCGTAGGAAGCGCCGGGGTTACCGAGGCCGACGATCACGACTGCGGGACGCATGCTGTGCAGTGTAGCGCAGATAAATGATGCAATGCACATCTACAGACTCTCCAGCACCTTCCCGATCGCACTCAGGGCCTCCTGAATCTGTGCAGCAGTCACCGTGCTCCCCGGTTCGTGCGCGATGCGGTTTCTCAGCTTGTGCGCGCGCCAGACGGCATCGATGTTCCTCATTCTCGGTCCGGCCGCCTTGAGCTTGTCCCCCAGGGAACCGCGGTACCTCAGCGCCGTGAGCGCGCCGTCGAGAATCGCATCCGCCTCCATCACGCGTCGTGCCGGGTCGGGGATCGCAAGCATCGCCGTCCACTGAGATCGGATCCGGGCGCGCGCGGAGGCAGGGAGCGTACGCCGCCTCAGAGCCCAAAACATCCCGACAAGGACAAGGAACGCGAGGCCGACGAGGAGTACAAACCACATCATAGACTCACTTGGAGACGCGACCCTTCACCTCCCTGAGCTGCAATTCCTGCGCCAACATCTCGGCGAGCAATTCCTGCACATGCTTGGAATTTTTCATGTTCTTCGAGTGAAGGTACTCCTCCATGCACGTGAGGATGAGCGACTCGATCTTCCGCGGCCGGGCGACGTGATCCATGGAGATGGTGCTGCCCGTGGAAATCTTCTCCACACTGAGGGTCCCGTAACGCAGGCACGTCCCCAGGACTCCATTGATCTCATAGCTCACCCCCTGAATGTCACTGTAGAGGATGCGCGTGGACTCGCGATGGAACGTCCCGAACCACTCCACGTCGACAATGCCGTGATCCGTGATGACCCATGCATCGAGGTAGTAGTCGAAGAAATTGCGCATCCACCAGACGAGGGTGAGCACGCTCAAACCCGCGACGATGTAGAACATCGTCAGGAACGGAACCGCGTAGAGAACCACCCAACAGGCGATGAATGCGGCCGTCGGCCAGAAGAGACTTTTGAGTCCGAGAACCCAATGCTTGTGCACGATCAGTTTGATCGTCTCATCCTCTTCGATGTGCTGTTTGAAGAGGGCGGTATCCAGGAAACGGAACATGCGGTCAGTGTAACGCAAAACGGGGGAAAGCGGATAGCACGAATCACTTTATTGCTTCTTCATGTCCCCCTCTGTACAGTCGCCCGCCAAACACTTACGATGCCCCCCATGACCGAAGGAAAATTCGCCCTCTGGTACAACATCCTCGATGTTCTCATCAACATCGTCATCATTGTGGCGATCGTGGCGGGGATCCGCACCTTCCTCGTCTCTCCGTTCCAAGTGGAAGGCAACTCGATGCTCGATACCCTCGAACATAAGGAGTACATCGTCATCAATAAATTCACTTACTTCACCGGCTCACCGAAGCGCGGAGACGTGGTGGTCTTCCGGCCGCCGAACGATCTGAGCAAGCACTACGTGAAGCGCGTCATCGGACTGCCGGGCGACGCGGTCATCCTGCGCGGCGGACTCGTGTTCATCCGTCCAGCGGGTTCGGACGAAGAGATCAAACTCGAAGAGCCGTACTTAAACGACCGCAACGCCAGCCGCACCTACCAGCATCCGCCCTCGGGCGGCAATGAAGCGGAGATACGGTACGACGTCCCGGAGGGCGAGTACTTCCTCCTCGGCGACAACCGCCAGGGAAGCCTCGATTCCCGCAGCTTCACTCCGAGCCACTTCGTCACCGAAGATAATATCAAGGGACGCGTCTGGTTCATCGCTCTCCCCTTGAGCCGTATTCACGTTCTTACGAAGCCGGACTATGGGTTCTAAAGGCCGAATTTCGCTTGCACCCGCCGGGAGAGCGCCTACAATGGCACTGTCCCCGGGAGGGGTTTTTCAAGAAGCATCCCTATGAACGCCATCACCCGCTACATCAGAGAATCCCTCGAAGAACTCCGCCACGTGCGGTGGCCGACGCGCCAGCAGGCCGTTCGTCTGTCCGTCATCGTGCTCGTGTTCGTCGCCGGGTCCGCGGTGCTCTTCGGAGCCGTCGACTTCGCTCTCGCGCAACTCGTGCGCCTCCTCCTCTCCTTCACCTACTAACGACCCATGGGTAAGCAAGATCCCAATGCCGGACGGAACTGGTACGTCGTGCACACCTATGCAGGGTACGAGGACAGCGTGCGCGAAGCCCTCAAGCAACGCGTCGAGTCTTTCGGCATGCAAGACTACATCTTCGATGTGCAGGTTCCCAAGGAGAAGCAGCTCACCTTTCGCAAGGGCGAACCGATCGAGGAGGAGAAGAAGCTCTTCCCCGGCTACGTGCTCGTGGACATGACCGTGACGGATGAGAGCTGGTACCTCGTCCGCAACACGCCGAACGTCACAGGATTCGTGGGTTCGGGCAACATTCCGGTGCCGGTGACCCCGGAAGAATTCGGCGTCATCGAGCGAAGAGTCGGCGAACAGGAGGCGAAGTTCAAGAGCGACTTCCAGGTGGGCGATCTCGTCGTCATCATCGACGGGCCGTTCAAGAACTACGAAGGATCGGTGGATTCGGTCGATGTGAACAAGGGCAAGCTCTCGGTCATGGTCCTGATCTTCGACCGTGAGACGCCCGTTGAGCTCGATTTCACGCAAGTGAAGAAGAAATGAGAAGACTCTGTTTACCACCAGATACCCGCAAACCCGAGGAGAAGCCTTATGGGGACCGTACGTTCGGGGACTGCGCCGCCGTTTTTCAGCAAGCAATCACTGCAGTTGAAGGTTTGCCACCAGATCGTCGCAATGACGAAGCAATCTGGATGAATTTGCGGCTGCGTCTGCAGGACGCTGCCGTAAAATACACCGACACACTTGGATGGGATGTGGAAGCGCTTGATTCAACGGACCTCTTGGCGGTACGCCAAGGCATGGCAAAATCCATTGAACTGCTGCCCGTCGATGCAGACCCCCGCCTGAGGCACTGGCTGGAAACAGTTCCGCAAGTGATGCTCAACTGCAATACTCCCGACGAACTCGAGCGTAGTTTGACTGCCGCAATTGCCGAAGCCACAGCTCAGGACTAGAGTAATCCCATGCCCGCTGTCGCCAAGCTCTTCAAAATCACCGGCCACGTCCAAGGGGTTTTCTTCCGCGCGAACACGCGCTCGCGGGCGCGCACGTGGGGCGTCGTCGGCTGGATCCGCAACAATCCCGACGGCACCGTGGAAGTGTTCGCCCAAGGTTCCGAAGACTCTCTCAAGAAGATGGAAGAGTGGTGCAAGACCGGCCCTCCGGCCGCCGTCGTGGAATCCGTCACCGCTCTGGACGCGAAGCCCGCGGCCTACAAGGAGTTTGAAGCGGTTCAGTGAAGATTCCGAAGAAACCGAAGAGCCCGAGGAAACCAAGGATCGCCGGACTCCTCGGAATCGTCGGTTTCCTCGGTTGCCTCCCCTCATACCAATTTGCGATTAATAGCGACAAATACGTCATGGTGAGCTCGTCGAACCATCGTATTTGTCGCGCACGTCGTCCTTCGACGAGCTCAGGATGACGTGCTTTGTAATCGCAAATTGGCATCAGAACTCCCTCTTCGCTCCCCGCGTCTCGCGCGGGAGGAGTAACACGAGTCCGACCATTTCCACGATGTGCCCGAGCGTGTAGCCAAGCGCGATGGAGTAGACGCCGAAGCGAGAGCTCAGGGTCCATGCCGCCGCGATGGCGATTGCCCCGTTCACGACGGTGAGCACTGCGGGAATCGTGGTGTGTTTGGCGGCGAAGAACGCCCGCGTGAAGAGGTGATTCAAGCTTTCGAACGGGATGCTCACCGCATAGAGAATGAGGCACGTGAGGAATGCGGATACGTAGAGCGGAGCCAAGTGAATGAGCCAAACGGCGAGAGGAGTCGCGACGACGAGAGCGATCGCGCCGGAAATGGTGAAGAGAAGCATGAAGAGGATGCCCCTATGCATGTAGATCCAGAACCTCTGCCACTGTGCTTTCGCCGCAGCCTGGCTCAGAGGCGAGAAGAGCGACAGTGCGAGCGCCAATCCCGTCACGCCGACGACGACGGACTGAAAGTTGCGCGCGTACGCGTTGATCGCGACGGAACCCGTCGAGAGACCTGAGGCGACGCGGTCGAACACAAGCAGTTCCAATTGCAATCCTCCGAGGGCGAGCATGCGCGGGACCATGAGCAACCCCATCTCCTTGAGATCGGGATGCCACCACTGAAACCCCATGCGATACCCCGCAACCACAATCGCGAGCAGCCGCAGGAGTGCGTACGCGACCGCGCCGCAGAGTGTCCCGATGATCGGACCGTACGGGCCGATGAGAGGCGTCAAAAACACGGTTCCGAGAATCGTTCCCAGTGTGTAAACGACCGGAGTGAGGCCATAGACCCAGAAACGCTGGATGGTGTTCAGGTACTGTCCGTACGCATTCCCGAAGACGAAGAGAAAATTGGTGAGGAGGGCGATGCGGGCGAAGGAGGTATAGAGAGCGAGACTCTCCCCCGTGAACTGCGTGAACAGAGGTGCAACCCACGGGAACACGACGGCGAGCGCAAGCGCCATCACGCCGAAGACGATGGCGGCCACGACCACGACGCCATTGAGCAACTCCGACATGCGCCGGTGGTCCTCATCCGCCCAGTACCGCGCGAGGAGCGGAACGAGTGCCACGGAGAAGCCGGCCATGATGAAGATCTGGAAGAGCAGATCGCTCGGCCGGAAAGCCGCGATGTAGACATCCACGATACCGAGTTCCGGGAACGTCCGGTTGAGGAGATTGTCCCGGATGAGACCGGCGAACGATGCCAGAAACTGGGTGACGGCGAGGACGGCCGCACCCCCGAGGATGCGATCCTGGGCGAGAACAGGAAGGCGCAGGCGCATGGGCCAAGGGTAGCGTATCAAAAAGGAAGGGCAACTGTTTGACCGTGAGTCTTCTTCTGCACATAATCACCTCGAGGCAGCGGGTCACCCCGTCTGCCACAATTCTCGGAGGAGACTTCCCTCAAGAACCTGTGCGGCTCATCACACCACAGCCGAAACAGGTCATGGGAAGACCACGTGTGGAACACGTCCCATACGACGTGATCGCGGGCAAACCCGCGACCTGACGGGAGATAGACAGGACGCTCCCTCGCTTCGCACTCCTCTCCTCCGCCCGGGGATCCCGGGAAGTGGTTGGTTCCTCGGTGGAACCAGAAGCAGGGAATTGGCCCTCCCTGCAAACGTCGCACGATGGCATCGAACCTGATGTTGCCATGGCGATACGCCACTTCCCGGGGGTTTTTCTTGAAGATGAAGTTCTCATCGACGCACTCATGCTGCATAATGCGAGCACGATGAAGAGTGCATCGTCCGCAGCGGCTCCCGTTCTCGCGTTCTCGAAAATGAGCGACGGCGAGGTGAAGGCGGCGCTCACGGAGCATCGCATCGGCCTCACCGTTTCCGAAGCACGCAAGGTTTCGACGATGCTCAAGCGCGATCCGACCGTGGTGGAAGCCGTCATCTGGGGAATCCAGGGGAGCGAGCACTGCAGTTACAAATCCTCGCGGAGGTTCCTCAAGAATCTTCTCACGACAGGCCGGCACGTCATCCTCGGTCCGGGCGAAGACAGCGGCATCGTCGCGATCACGGACGCCCCGAAAGGTGAACGCTGGGGGTTCGTCGTCTCCCACGAATCGCACAACCATCCGTCGCAGATCGTCCCGTTCGAGGGCGCCGCCACGGGCATCGGCGGCGTGGTGAGGGACGTCGTGTGCATGGGCGCACGGGTGATCGGCTGCATGGACAACCTCCGTCTCGGAGACCTTCAGACGGAAGAATCGACGGCCATCGCGAAGGAGGTTGCCCGCGGCATCGCCGGATACGGCAATCCTCTGGGCATCCCGAACCTCGGCGGGGACACGGTCTTTGACGCGTCCTACAACGGAAACTGCCTCGTGAACGCCATCGCTTTCGGCATCGTGAAGGAGAACGAGATCATCCACAGTACGGTGCCGGAGGAGGCGGGCAGCGTGGGATACGACATCATCATCGTCGGCAAACCGACTGACTTCAGTGGCTTCGGCGGAGCGAGCTTCGCAAGCAGCTCGATGGAGGAAGAGAAGCGTGAGCAGAACGCGGGCGCCGTGCAGGAACCCAACCCCTTCCTCGAACGGCATCTGCTCGCTTCCACCTACGCGCTCTTTGACTGGCTTGTCGAAACGGGCAATCTCCCGCGCGTGAGCTTCAAGGATCTCGGCGCCGGAGGCGTGGTGTGTGCAAGCGTCGAACAAGTGGCGGACCGCGGCTTCGGCGCGGAGGTGGAGCTCGACAGCGTCCATGTCTCCGTTGCCGATCTCCCGGCAGAGGTGATCGCCTGCGCCGAGACGCAGGAACGCTTCTGCTGGATCTGCCATCCCGACCTCACTGCCCACATCCTCGATCACTACAACAAGGATTGGGATCTGCCATCCATTGCCGAAAATGCGCGCGCAAGCCGCATCGGCAAAGTAACAAAAACGGGCGTCTATCACCTCACCTACCGCGGCGAAACCGTCTGCAATGCCAAAGCCCTCGATATCACCTGCGGTCTCCAGTACGTGCGACCAACGAAACCCCGTCCGTCACCGAAAGCGGAACCCCTGATCCGCTGTGAGGATGACAGGATAGAGGTACAGCTGCCGGGCGGGTCCTTCAAGACGCACCTCTCTGACGTCTTTCATGCTCTCCTCTCCCACCCGTCCTACGGTTCTCCATCTCCGGTCATCCGTCACTACGACAAGGACATCATCGGACTTTCCGTCGTGGAAGCGGGTGAGGCGGACGCCGGCGTCATCGCTCCGCTTCACGATCTGCCAAGTTTCATCCACGTCGGAGAGCACCCGGGATGGAACGTGCGTGAGGAAGACCGCTTCCGGGGTGTGGCGGTATCCGCGGATGGCCGGGGACGCTACGGACGGATTTCCCCGTACCTGCAGGGATTCAATGCCGCAGTGGAAGCGATGCGCAACGTTGCCGCCGTCGGCGCCGTCCCGCGGGCTCTCACCGACTGCCTCAACTACGGCAATCCCGAAATTCCCGAGCAACTCTGGGAATTGGAAGAGGGCGTGCGCGGCATCGGCGATGCCGGCGGCGGCGTGATCGTGCGCGGTGAGCACGTGCCTGTGATCTCGGGGAACGTAAGTCTCTATAACGGTCGTCCGGACGGGAGCGCCATCGATCCGACCGCCGTCGTCTGCTGCGTCGGCATCCTGCCGGATGCGCGCAAGGCCGTCACAATGCAACTGAAGTCCGCCGACTCGCTCCTGCTCATGGTCGGCGATCGCCGTGATGAGTGCGGCGGAGGCGCGTACTACGAGGTGCTCGAATCGCTCGCAGGCGCCGCGCGCGACCAACTGCTCGGCTCAGCTGCCCCTGCCCCTGATCCGGCGGAGGTATCGCGCCAAATCGAACTGGTGACGGCACTCGCGGATAACGGGACCCTCCGTTCCTGCCACGATATTTCGGATGGCGGGCTCCTCCTCGCGCTCTTCGAGATGACGCTTCCTCAGCGCAAACTCGGCGGCTCGATCGGCGTGAGCGTGGATCTCGCTGCACTCAAAAGCGATCTGCGCCCTGACACACTCCTCTTCAGCGAGACAGGCGGATTCCTCCTTGAGATCGATCGGAAAAACGAGCGAATTGTACGTGAGCGGGCTTCCGCCCTGAACATCCCCGTCCGCACGATCGGTTCGACCCTGCCCATCTCCACACTGCGCGTGAACCATGGAGCGACCACCCTCTTAGACGAAGATACGAGAACCCTCTTTAAGACATGGAATTCTGCGTTGAAATCGCTATTTGAGTGATTATATTAGCGATTATCCCTTTACAGCACGTGTCATGGTGAGTCCGTCGAACCATGACACGTCATCGGTCATCCTTCGACGAACTCAGGATGACACGATTGTGTACGTGCTCAGAAGGGATAATCGCCATTATATTACATATTGACATATTAGCATCTATATGATTTAATGAGTCCTTTTGTCATTTCCTCCCTCCCCATGCGTCTGCCAGTTTCGTGTCCCGCTCTCAAGATGATCCTGGGATCCCTCATGGTGATTTTTGGTCTCTCTCTGACCACAATCGCTTCGGCGTTCGGCGGATCGATGACGATCAACCAAATCAGTCCGACCAGCGCACTCGGCAGCTGGAGTCTCACGAAGCCGGACGGATCGGTTCTCCACAATCAACAGCAAGTGACCAGCCTGGTGACGCCGATTGCGGCCGGCACCTACGCGCTGAATGTCATTGCTCCTCCGACCGCGAAGACGCAGATCGTCGCCAAAGACGGTGCGAATATCCTCCGTTCCGTGGAAGGCACGACCATGTCATTCCTTGTCACGGAAGGAGCCACGATCACGATCGTCATCACTTACAGTTTCACCGGAACCATTACCGTCGACAGCAACATCCCCGGCGTTCCATTCGTGATCCGCGGAGAAGCGAACGTCGTCACCTACTCCGGATCGACACCCGCCGTCTACCAAGCCGTTCCGTCTCAGGAGTACACCGTGAGCTACAACACCGTGGACGGTTGTGTCACACCGCGCAACCAGACTCGCTCACTCAGAGCAGATTACAAGATCACTTTCTTCGGCGACTACCGCTGTGACTTCCCCGTGGACACCGGTGCTATCCAAACGCCCGTTGCCGAGCCTCAAGCCCCCATCGTAAAGAAGCAGGAGCAGAAACTCATGCGGATCTCCCTCACGGCAAACCAGACAGAAGTGGCTGCAGGCGGAACCGTTCGCTACCAGCTCAGCGTCCGGAATCTCAGCCGCACCACGATGGAGGACCTCGCAGTTTCCGTTCAGTTCGATCCAAGCGTGATGTCCATTTCCGTTCCCGTCGGTCGTCAGGGCGAAGTCCGCGGCAATCTCGTTCTGTGGACGATCCCCGCGATCTTCGCAGGCCAGACATGGAACACGGAATTCGGAGGCATTGCAGCAGACAACCTTCAGGCCGGAACCCGGCTTGAGCTGACCGCACGCGCTTCGGGCACGGGCTTGGTCGAATCCGGCACGCCGGTCGCCAGTCTGACGCACACGATCGGAGTCGCCCTGCTCCCCCAGACCGGAATGCGTACGGACATCCTCTTCCTGATCGTGTCAACGGTGGCAGGAGGCATCCTCGCTCTGATCCGAAACCGCAGGACCGCGGCGTGAGGGCTCATCGAGCAATCATGAGACGCGGCGGACTCTACCCGCCGCGTTTTGGTATCTGAAGGGAAAAACCTCCCACCCGCTTCACCGGACGCGGTCAATTGCATGTGACGCGGAGAATGGTCAAAGTGTAGTGTCGATTTCCCTCCCCTCCCCCCTATGAGACTGCTACCCGCATCGACTCTCCTGCTCCTCTCCGCGCTTGCCGCCGCCGGCTCATCGGCCGCCTTCGCAGCCTCCGGCGACACTCTCATCCTGGGAGCCGGCAACGGAAACATCATCATCCAGCAAATTTCTCCCATCGAAGGGATTTTCGGGGAATGGACACTCATCAAACCGTTCAATAAGAGTGAGAAGAATACGGGGACGTACTACGAAGATCCCAAAGCCCCCACCGGCGGTTACACAATCGTCGCGAACCCGCCCGAAGGGGCCCGGGCAAACGTGGAAGTGTTTCTCGATGACATTTCCATTTCCTCCTCCGACTATCCGCAAGCATCCTTCACTCTCTCCGATGGTCAAAGAGTGCGTGTCGTGGTGACCTACGTCTTCACACAAGTGGGCACCGTCGCCGTCATGAGCGAACCGGCAGGATTGGACTTCACCTTAAGGGGTCCCAACGGCCGCGTCCTCACGGGCACCACCCCCGCGTCCTACCCGGCCATGCCGCAGGGGCTCTACACCGCCGATTTCGAAAAGATCGAGGGGTGCGTGGAACCTCCCCCCCAATCCAACCGCCTCGTCAAAGGCGGGCGCATCAGCCTCTCCATCCAAGTGTCTTGCGCCAACCTGCCGGACATCTCCCAAGAACAGGAATTCCAGAAGTCGCTCGAATTCGTGAGTGTGACGGTGGATGGGACATTGGTTATCTACAAAGACGTCCCGACGTCCGCATGGTTCGCGCCCTTCGTGCACAAGATGATTTCGACGGGCATCTCCACCGGATACCGCAACGCCCAAGGCGCACTGACAGGCATGTACGGTCCGGAAAACGAAGTGACACTCGGCGAGCTCGCCAAGATCGCACACAGAGTCGTCGGAATCGACGAAACGGAAACACGCACGACAACGGGTAATGCGCTGGCGAAAAACACGTGGACAGCCCCCTTCTTCGCCTCAGCGGAAACGCGCGGCTGGCTCATTTACCAGAACGTACGTTCGGATCCAGCCCGTCCCGTGACACGCGCGGAAGTGATCGCCACCCTCCTGCAGGCATTCGATGTCCCCTTGAAGTGGCCCAAGGGCAAGATGTTCACGGACATCGCGATGGATACGAAATTCAGCAACTGCATCGAGACTGCAGCGGCGGACGGCCTCGTCACCGGTTTCCCCGCCGGCGAAGGGAGTGCCTTGAGCGCTTTCCGACCCGATCAGCTGGTGAATCGTGCAGAACTGGCGAAGATCGTCAGCCTCGCCATCGACCTCTACGGCATGAATACGCCGGATTTCCAGCCGGAATGAGGACGTGGGAGGGCCATCAGCGCTAAAACCTTTTTGGCGCCACCTTTTTCAGATATGAAAAAGGTGACACTTACTCCATCATTGCACTCGCAAGTGTCGTGATGTCTCCCGCCCCCAAGAAGAGGACGACATCATGCGGCTGGAGAAAACCGCCGCCCTTGAGCTTCTGTTCCACGGCAGTCAACGAACCGCCGTGGAGTGTTGCAACACCGCTCCCCTCCACGATGTCCTGCACAAATTTCTTCAAGTCGACTCGCGCCGTTTCGACGTCTTTCCGCGCCTCGTAGACATCGGCAATGACGACGAGATCTGCGCCGTAGAACGCCTTCGTGAAGGCGTCGTAGAGCTTGAGCGTCCGATCGTGCATGTGCGGCTGGAACACCACAACCAAACGCCGCTTCCCGTACGCTTCATGCAACGCCCCGACCGTGGCGCGCACTTCCGTCGGATGATGGCCGTAGTCATCTATAACAACGATATCGTCTCCGATCGTGCCCTTCACCTCCATGCGGCGCCAGCAGCCTGCATACCCCTTGAGTGCCCGCAGCGTGGCACCGCGGTCGAGCGCGAGGACATCCGACAATCCCAAAACCAACTGAGCGTTGCGCTGCATATGCGCACCCGGCACGGAGAGTGTGGGGAGGGCAAGGCCGTCCACATCGATGCTGCGACGATGCGTCTGCCGGACGATCACTGCACAATCGGGATCCCCCATGTGCGTGAGGACGACGCCATCCGCGGGGAGGAGATCGATGAAGTCGATGAATGCCTGCCGGTAGTCCTCCATGGAACGGAAGGCATCGAAGTGATCTCCGTCCGCGGTCGTGAGGAGGATGATATCGGGAGAGAGGTGGAGGAACGATCGCCGGTACTCGCAGGCCTCGAGCAGGAAGAGATCGCCCGCCCCTTTGCGCCAGTTACGGCCTTCGAGCTCAGAAAGTTTCGTCCCCACGATGATCGTCGGATCGAGACCGGCTTCGAGGAGAACCCGCGTGCTCATGGCCGTCGTCGAGGATTTCCCGTGCGTGCCGCAGACGGCGATGACGCGGGAAGCGCGCGAGAGATCGCCGAGAGCCGCGAAGTAGGATCGAGTGGGAATCTTCAGTTCGGCAGCTCTGCGCCGCTCGGGCGCGTCCGCAGGGATCGCTTCGGAGTACACGAAGAGATCCGCATCACTCGGCACGGCCGACCCATCCTGCGTGAGCGTCACAGCGATCCCCTGCGAGCGCAGATCGGCGATGAGCGCACTCTCCGTATGATCGCTGCCGGATATGCTCTGCCCCCGGGACCGCTGGAGTGCCGCGTACGCGCTTAAACCGATGCCGCCGATGCCGCTGCAGTAAATCTTCACGTGAGAAGTGTACAGGGCACTCCCTACTCCCTCCACCGGGAAACGGGTAATCTATGCCGCGTGCCATACCGGAATATCGAGCCCGTCAGCAAGCAGCTTACCATCGTGGTGGGTCTGACAGTCGTCGGATTCATGGCATTCGGTCTCGCGCTCTCCTACTACCGTAATGTCCTTTTCGACCAGCGTCTCGAGACGATCCGGGGGCAAAACGACCTCTTGAAGCAGGACATGGTCCTCGGATACCGGAGCCTCGAGTACTACCGCTCCAGTCAATATAAAGATAAGTATGCGAAGGAGAATCTCGGACTCTTAAACCCCGGCGAGAAGGTTCTCATCTTGAAGAAGCAGGCAGCCCCGCTCCTGGCGGAAGATCTCGAGGCGACAGCTGCGACCGCCCAGCGCGAAGCGGCCTTCTTCGAACACCTGCGTATGATCCCCATCTTCGAACACTGGAGCCTCTACCTCTTCCACCGCGACAAAGTGGAGGAACTGAAGAAGGGGTTGTGAAAACCAAACAGAAATATCAATTAGATGCTGAATTTTAAGCGATTATCCCTTTACAGCACGTGTCATGGTGAGTCCGTCGAACCATGACACGTCATCGGTCATCCTTCGACGAACTCAGGATGACACGATTGTGTACGTGCTCAGAAGGGATAATCGCCGAATTTTACATAATTGATTATTTTTATATTATAATGTATAATATTATTAGTGCCCAAAGAAATATCCCTCCATTGGACCATTCAGGACGTCTACACCCTGCTCATGCGGGAGATTGATGAGGACCTGCTCCTCGAAAATTACCCTCACCTCGACGAGAAGTATAAGGAGGAAACTCCACAAAAAAGAAACGAACGCTACACCCGCTACGCGAAGGAATTCGAAGTCTTCATTGATCGTTATTACACCCTCATGGAAACACTGGGGAGAAAAGTAAACGACACGTATCGGACTCTTCGGAAACAGCTGGAGAGAAGCGCTACAACGAAAGATGAAGGTACAGCCGAAGCCATGCTTGATTCCATGCTCCGCGGACAATGAATCCCCTCTCATACTTCGACGGCTGTGCACGCCCCTTCCTCCCTGGAGAGCGAAGGCTTCTGTTTTTCGAAGCTCCGCAGCGTGAACCGCCAGAAGCGCAGACGCCCCGCGAGCCGCTGACTCCGGAGAAGCAGCAGCTCATGGACGCCATTAACGATGGCATCCGACAGAATCGAAATATCAATAGGTACGTGAACAATTTCCTCAGCCGAGGAGAAGTGGATCGCGAAAAATTCAAGAAGGGGCTCAGTACCATCATCAAGAATCTAGATGAACTGCGCGCCACGAATCAGTACCAACTCGCCGACACGGAAGTGAGCGATGAGGAACAGCAACTCCTCAACACATTGGATCAGTGCGGATCGAAAGAATTTCTGGAGCAGGTCGCAAAAGACTTGGGTTTCACCAATGTTGTTGTATCTGATCCTGATACCCCGCAAAGAGATGAGCCGCACAGACAGGAAAAGAAGGAAATACGCGAGGAAATGCCTTCCAGAGCCATCGAAACCGCCGAGAAGACACTGGTGGCTCTCTACGAGGAGTACACCGTCGAAGCCCGTGATCTGCGTGGCGTACTCAGAGGGTGGAAAAATGTGAATGTCGAAGCGATAGCTGCCGGTTGCGGGGGGCGCATCAACGCTCTGTTGGAGCAGTGCAAAGGCAAACCGCAATCGAGAGAGGCTCTCAAGCAATATCTTGATGGCCGCACTATCTGCCTGCGCTGTGATACCAGCGGATATCGACCCACCATGCAACTTCGCTGGAACCCGTCAAAGGATGCTTTTTCAGTGGTGAACGGCTCGCAACCGAACCTCCAATACAACGATCTTGCACGTGATAATTTCGAGCGCCGCCGCATGGAAAGCGGGGTCGACAAGGCATTCGACGAATGTTGCAAGAAGACTCCTCGTGAACGCACATACGATGTCTCCCTTCTCGTGCAGAACGCGTTCATTCAAATTGAATCCGGAGGACTGGATCAGCTAGAGGACAACATCAAACCCATCATGCAGATGCTTAAACGGTGCAATGAGCAGATAGGACAACCAGCAAGGACCTCGCAGGATCAACGGGATCGAGCCATCGCCGTGGGAATCCGCGACCAGATCGTCAGCATGGTGAAAGAAAAACTGTTTCTCACGAGAGAAGGCTACGCTCCACCTCCAGGAGATCGCGAAGGGCGGTGGCATGCTTACGTCATCAATGTAAGCACGGCCCAACCAAGCTATGGTGCCACCGAGTTGAATGGACCGGCCTTGGAAAATGCCAAGAAGAAACATGGTCACGAACTGCGTGCCCGCCAAGGCGTGTACCACTGGGCAGACAGAGTTGCATGAACATCACTTCACCCCGTAGTGGATGCGATGCAGTACAGAAAAGGATGATTTGAATCGGTTTTTGCTGTGCAATTCATTCGACTCGGCGAAAGAGCGGAGGAATCCGCATGTGCCGATTGGATTGGTTGCGGGGGCTGGATTTGAACCAGCGACCTCGAGGTTATGAGCCTCGCGAGCTACCGGGCTGCTCCACCCCGCGACGTGTAGGGTTATCATGCATTAGAAAGATTTTTCTTGCAAGGAAAAGGAAGATCAGTATAGTACCTCCGCTATGGCTCATAAGAAGGCTGGCGGTTCTACCGCAAACGGCAGAGACAGCGTCGCCAAGCGGCGCGGCGTGAAGCGCTTCGGCGGGCAAATCGTGTCTGCGGGAGAGATCCTCGTACGCCAGAAGGGGCTCAAATTCCACCCCGGAAATGCAACGCACATCGGCAAGGACTGGACGATCCACGCCTCGATCGACGGAGTCGTCTGTTTCTCCGAGCGGCGCAAGGAGAAGTTTGACGGACGCATCGAGCGCTGCACCTTCGTGCACGTCGAACCGGCCAAGAAATAGGGGAAAGGAGTTGCACGCGGCACGCTCGCTCCAAGTTTTTCGTTCCCAAGTCCGAATCCCTATTCCCTTTCGACTGTTTCCTCGCGCACGTCACCGGAGTACGATTTCGCCATGTCAGACATGCCACTCGGTCCTGAGAGTTTTACCCCCGGCGAGAGCGGGGGCGGTGCACCCGAACAACTGAGCGAGGAGGCCAAGCAGCGCTTCGCAGCTGCGGCGGCCGGCATGCAGCAGATCCGCCGCGAGGAGAAGAAGTCGAAAAAACGCGACGATCAGGTGGCCCGCGCCATCGTTCAGTTCCTCGGCACCGACGAGCACGCTCACCTCTTCGTCCTCATTTCGCGTCTCGTCGCCCGCGACTGTCCGAGCATCTTCATCCTCGCAATCCTCTCTCTCATCCATGACGGATGTCTGGAGACGGTCCGCGAGTACCTGAAGGACACCACTCAAGCCACAGGCCAGCAAACGGTGGACGAGACCATGGCACTCATGAAGGGGGGCGAATTGGACGCGCAGACGAACCGCACGCTCATTGAGTGGATCACGCGGATGCAGCTCGTCCTGTCGCTGACACCGGAGCAGATCCTCTTACGACTCATGATTGACGACAAGAATGTCGACGGTACCGTGCTGCAGCTCACGACATTCGTGCTGCAGGAGTACTTCGTCAAACGCAAGCGTTCTATCCCCTTCGAACGCATCCAGCCGCTCACGGCGAGCATCCTCCAAACGGTCTTCCAGCCGTTCATCGGCGGTGTTCGCAAGATCCTCCTTGCCCGCGCGCAGGAGGTGCCACAGGAAGAGGAGTAGGAATGGAAAACTAACACGTCATGGTGAGCGCGTCGAACCATGACGTGTTCACAACAATGATGATGCACGTCATCCTTCGACGAGCTCAGGATGACGTTCCGGAGCTTTCCATTTTCCTCTCGAATGGAAACTCTTTCAGCGGCGTTTGCTTCGCTCCGTCCACTTCCGCGTAGAGACGTAAGCGATCAACAGGGATAGCGAACGTCACACGTTCGAGCGCTTTCATAACCTTCTTCTTCACGACATTGAATCGCTGCGGGTGACGCACGCGCGCCAGCGTGATGTGCGGCGCAAAGGGTTCCCTGTTCGGCCACGGACAGGACTTCTTGATCCTCGCCAATGCATCCGAGAAGGCCACTTTGAGGAAGAGCACACGATCCTCCCCCCGGGAACCGAAGGTATCCGCCTCCGTGACGCTCAAGAGAAAGGGCACGGCCGCGGCGGCGATCTTCTCCGCCTGCGCGAGGATGCCCTTCAATTCCAGCTCGAGAACGGACGGCCAGAAGTACAGGGTCAGATGGGGGGACTGCGGATTCTGGAAGCTCAGAGATTCCTCATAGGCCTTCAGCTCCTCCTGCAGAGCCTGAAACTGCCACTTCGCAGGCCCCTCAAGAGGAAGGGCAAGGAAGACGGAGCGGAGGGGGAATTTCAAATCCATACACCCGATTATAATGGAAAGTCGCCCTGACAAAGAAAGAAGGAATCGACGCGCTCACCGTTTCAGCACCGCCAAAAACGCCTCCTGGGTGAGGGTGACTTTCCCCATCTGTTTCATCCGCTTCTTCCCCTTCTTCTGCTTCTCCAAGAGCTTGCGCTTGCGCGTGACGTCCCCGCCGTAGAGGTATCCCGTGACATCCTTGCGGAAGGCCGGCAGCGTCTCGCGGGCCACGATCTTCGCGCCGATCGACGCCTGGATGGGAACCTGGAACTGCTGCTTGGGAAGGACTTCCTTCAACTTTTTGCAGACAATGGCTCCCACGTGGTGCGCCTCGGAACGATGCACGATGGTGGAGAGTGCATCGGCGCTCTCGCCGAGGAGGAGAATCTGCAGCTTGACCAGATCTCCCGCCCGATAACCCGCAGGCTCGTAGCTCATGGAGCCGTATCCGGACGTCGCGGATTTGAGCAGGTCGAAGAAATCGAGCACGATCGCCTGCAGCGGAACCTCGAAGTGCAGAAGCGCGCGCTCGGCATCCAGATACTCAAGCGAAAGATAGATCCCCCGCCGATCGCCCACGAGCGTCATGGCTGCACCGATGTCCTGAGCGCGGCAGACGATCTCGAGCCTCACCCACGGCTCGCGCACTTCCTTGATGTAGGAAGGATCGGGGAAATCCGCAGGATTGGAGATCCGTGCGGTATCCGGTTCGTCTTTCTTGAGGATGCTGCTGCGTACCACCTCGGCAGGCCGCCGCACGCCCAGCTGCACCTCGTAGAGCACGCTGGGAGCCGTGATCACGAGATCGCAGTTATGCTCCCGCTCGAGGCGCTCCTGCACGATATCCATATGGAGGAGCCCGAGAAAACCACACCGGAATCCGTTCCCGAGCGCCGCATTGCGCTCCGGCTCAAATTTGAGGGATGCATCATTGAGAGCCAGTTTCTCGAGGGCTTCCCGCAGCTGTGGATAATCGTCCGCTTCGGATGGATACAGGCCCGCGAAGACCATCGGCTGCACCTCCTTGTACCCGGGAAGCGGTTTAAGATCCTTCGTGGAAGCAACGGTATCTCCCGTCCGCACACGTCTCACATCCTTCTCCCCCGTGACGATGTACCCGATCTCCCCCTCCGTAAGCTCGCTGTCTGACACGTACTTCGGCGCGAAGTGGCCGAGATCGAGAATCTCCGCTTCAGCCTTCGTACCGAGCAGCATGACCTTCTGCCCCTTCCTGAATGTTCCTTCCATGACCCGCACGTACGCCACCGCTCCGCGATACGTGTCCATCACCGCATCGAAAATCAGCGCCCGCGTATCGCTGGCATTTTGCATTTCCCGTTCTCCATTTTCCATTTGTCTCGGGCGGGGAACCCTCTCCACCACCGCCTCGAGCACTTCCTCCACTCCCCTGCCCTCCTTCGCGGAAATGCGCAGGATATCCTCCCGCGGGCAGCCGAGGAGCTTCACCACTTCCTCCTCGACCCGCTCAGGATCGGCCGCAGGCAGATCAATCTTGTTGAGCACGGGAATGATCGTGAGATTGTGGGAAGTAGCCATCGTGAGCACGGCGAGCGTCTGTGCCTGGATGCCCTGGGAGGCGTCTACGAGGAGGATGGCCCCCTCGCACGCGGCGAGCGATCGGCTCACTTCGTAGCGAAAATCCGTGTGGCCGGGCGTATCGATGAGATTAAGCTGGACGGGTTCTTCTGAGCCCGTCGAATGGGTGCGCCTCCTCTTCCACAGCATGCGAACCGGCGTCAGCTTGATCGTGATGCCGCGCTCACGCTCGAGATCCATCATATCGAGCAACTGTTCTTTCATCTCCCGCTTCGGCAGTGTCCCTGTCATCTCGATCATACGATCGGCCAACGTGGACTTCCCGTGGTCAATGTGGGCAATGATGCAGAAATTACGTATCTCCATGCAGTGTCCATCCTAAAGGTCATACGTGCTTTGCTCCAGCGATTTATGGCGTATGACCTCTCGGAGAGCGGAGTGCCGAACGCAGTGCATCCTCCGCATCACGCACCAGTGACAAGAGTGTGGCTCGATCGAGTGATTGCGTGGCGAGCTGACGCAGAGCCGACAGTTTGTCATCCGTCTCCTGGGGAACGATCGATACGGGTTTCTTCAGTGCAAGAGCAACCAACGCCCCATGGTAACGCTGACAGAGCACCTGCGAACCCGAAGCGATTGCCTGCACCAATTCCTGAAGCGTCCGAACGGGAAGGACCGCTGCTCGCACACCGAGGCGCGACCGCAATTTCTCGCAGAGGCGTTCCTCATCGCTATTGCCCGGCTGGAGCGAGAGGATGACGGCCCGGTCGAAGTGCCCCTCTTTGAAGGAGTCATCGGCCTGTTTGATGAAGGAGGCATCGGAATTTCCACGAGGAATAATGACGAACACATTTTTTGTCTCACGATCAATTTTTTCCTCATGGATAAGCGAAATAACTGGATCGAATGTTAGTATAATTTTTTTGTTCATTCTCCAGTGTTTCACCCGCTCGAACGAGTGGAGATCCCGTACGGAAACCGTGGCGGCAGATGCGACGACCGAGCGGGCAAGCCGCTCGCCCAGAGATGTGCGAAACGGTCCAATCCCCTGAAAGGCCAGATGCACCTGCTTTCCAAACAAGCGTGCGATGAACGCATGCCACCACCACAGCACGCACGCATACACGGACTCGACGTCCGTGAAGAGTGTCCCCCCACCGAAGACCACGCCATCACTCCCGTGTAAGGCATGAAACGTCCTCCACCACGGACGCAGCAATGAGCGTACTCCGAGAGGAAACCGAGGCACCTCCCCCCTCCTTGGATGTGCGGACACGACGGTCCAATCCACATCGGAATATGAGTGAAAGAAATACTCCCTCAGCGCTTCATCGCCGATATTGCCCACGCCGTAATTACCGATGAGGAGGTAGCGCATCTTCTGCATGATACCAAAGATGTCCTCACGCAGCCTTCTCTTCAGCCTTTTCCTCTGCCGGCGCCTGAGACGCTTCCGGCTCCTTCTTAACCGCAATGGCAAATTCATCCGCCGTAGTGAACCGCTCGCTCATACGTGCCGCCTTCCCCTGCCGACCACGCAGGAAGAAGAGTTTGGCCCTGCGCACCTTCGCCACCTTCTTCACGTCGATCTTCTCGATCATCGGTGACTGAAGTGCGAATATGCGCTCCACCCCCATGCCCGAGGCGATCCTGCGCACGGTGAACGTGGCATCAGCAACAGTCATCCCCTTGTGGACGGCGATCACCAGACCTTCGAAGATCTGCACACGCTCTTTCTCCCCTTCCTGAATGCGCTCATGCACGCGCACGGTGTAGCCCGCCTTAAGCTCGGGGCGTTTCTTGGCCTGGAGAGCCGATTGATCACGGAGGGCTGCTTTCACCATAAGTCCGCGGCATGGTACAGAGATCGCGATGCAGTGTAAAGGAAAAGGGGGCATTTCCAGCACACCATTTACCCAAGAACTGTGCGGGCAGGCCGAAGGCTCTGTCCGCACGTAAAATACATGCGCGAAGCGCGGGTCTCGCGGGTTCCCGCGCTGGAGCGCCACCTTATAGGGAAAAGGAGGCTCGTGGAGGGAAAACCGCAGGTTTTCCTCTCCACGCTATTTCTCCTTCGCCTCTTCGATTTGTTTCTGAATCAAATTATGCACAAGAAGGTGCCGCGGATCATTGAGGATTTCCGTGATGAAGCGGTCCCGCAGGCTCAAGCGATAGAGGAAATCCGCCTGCGAGAAGATGGAGTACTTCACATTCTTGAGATTCGGATCCTGCAGGAGCAGTGCCTCGATCATCTCTTTCTTGATATCCCCTACCACGAGGAGATCCACCTTGCTCTCCGTTCCCACGAAGTTGCCGGCCAGCAGCACCAAATCCACGCCGGGGAGCTTCTTCAGGCTCGCCACGATCGGGCTTTCCGCCTGCACTTCTTTGGCGAAGATGTTCCGGAGCTCCGGATACAGGGAAAACTCCTGATCCACTCGATAGTACTTCTTGCGATTCTTGTGCCGCGCCTTCACGAGGCCGATACGGCGGAGATTCTCGAGCTCTCTGCGAATGGAGTTGATCTGTTCATGGAGCAAGCGCGTGAGTTCACGAATGAAATACTCCTCGTCCTGATGGAGGAGAAACGTACTCAGGAGCTTCACCCGAGTCTGTGAACTGAACAGCGATTTGAGAATCACCGAGGACATGTTCACAAACTGTACTCATGTACTCACAGATAGCGCAAGAAAGTTGATCAATATAATGAATAATTATAGTACTCAGAAATTTAGGCTTAAATTAGCTTAAATATATAACTTTATACCATTAATTACTTGTTCTATTGAACAATAATTCTACTCAACTTTGTACTACTATTGTGTCCTAATATATCTTCAATCCTTCGGAGGACCTGCATCGTTCATATGAAGAGGAATGAGCATCGAATTGAGCAAAAGCCTGATTTATGCTATGATACTTTGAATGTCCAAACAAAGAATCATCCTCGGAAGTCTCGCCGTCTGTCTCCTTGCGTGGCTCATCACCTCGCATGATTTCGAAGGCTTCGCCATCGCGCATGCGCATGCGCAAGCCGCCGACAGTACGACCACCGCTTCGGGGGTGATCGCCGTATTGGCTCCCGTCATCGCTATCCTGCAATACATACTCTTCATCATGGTGCGCATGATGGAGTATCTCCTCGATCCGAAGCTTACACTCGAATTCTTCAGTGCAGCCGGCGGCGCCAACCCCCTCCTAAGCCTCTGGCAGATTTCGCGCAATCTGACGAACGTCTGTTTCGCCTTCATTCTCATCATCGGAGCCGTCTACACCATCATCATGGGGGATAGCTCGCTCATCAAACAATCGGCTGTGAAGTTTGTGCTCGCAGTCGTTCTCGTGAACTTCTCATGGTTCATCCCACGCATCACATTGGACGTGGCCAATGTGCTCGCCACCTCCATCTATGCGATGCCGAATGCGACATCCATCCCCTGCAAAGCTCCGGACCCGGCCAACCCATCCAATCCACCTGTAAACTGCAAAGATTGGGATGTGGTGTTGTTCGATCCAAGTGTCGAAGATCTCTCCGACTGCACGGACGTCAACGGCGGAACGGCCCTCTTGGGAGGAGCCATCTGTTACACAACGAAAGCCTATGACCCCAAGGTCTCGAGCATCCTCGTCGGCATGTTCCTCAATCACGCAAATGCCGCAAATCTCTCAACGGTCGCCGCCACCTTCGATGCGGGGGCGGGGGGTGCAACCCTCCCCGAGCAGGTCATCAACCTCCTGAGACTCACGATCCAGATCGGATTCCGATTCGTGCTCTTGATCGGGCTCTTCTTCCCGATCCTGGCGATGTTCATCGCCTTCATCGCGCGCATCCCCATTCTCTGGCTCACCATCGGCTTCATGCCGTTCGCATTCATCGGTTTCGTCGTGGGCGACAAGATGGGGAACCTCAACTCGAAGAAGATCTGGGACACCTTCCTCTCCGCGGCGTTCCTCCCCGCCATCGTGGCCATTCCCCTCGCGGCGGGCTTCATTCTCATGAATGCCGGCATGACATGGTGGAACTCCCCTCCCCCGACCGCCGCGGCATTGGGGGCGCAGTTCAGCATCCCCTTCATCAACGGTATCGCCACGATGTGGCAGCTCCTCTGGATGATCATGACCTTCGGCGTGCTCTGGATCGGCACGTTCACGGCGCTCGAGAGCTTCTCTTGGACGGCGAATATCACCCGCAGCATCCGAGCATACGGAAAGGAATTCGGAAAGCTGGCACTCGCGGCGCCACTGGCGGTCCCGCTGCCCGTACCGGGCGGCAATCTGCTCCTCGCACCCGGAACGGCATACGGCAAGCTGAAACAGCGAGTCTATGGACCACCGGGGGGCGCAGCCGGAGCGGCAGGGGCGGCGGGCGGCAGCACTCCCGTGGATACGGGGAATCGACTGAAGACGAACATCGGCGTCGGCAACCTGCCGAACTTCCAGGCAAACGTCATCAACAAAATCAACACGGATGCGGCGCACGCCACCAATCCTCTCGACGACGTTGCGATGCGCGAGCTCGTCCGACAGGTGAAAGCTGCCGGCGGGGATCACCGCAACTTCGACCATGTGAGAACCGCCTCGGAAACCGCCATGGGAGGAGTTGGCTTGGGCCTCCATAATACTCCGCAAATGCGCACGAAGTTCAATCAGTGGCTCGCGTCAAACCCGACGGCGTGAGAGCTCTCTAGTCTTCCTTCCTCTTCAACTCTTTCACGTACACTTCGAGGATGTCCCCCTCCGCGATGAGGAGAGAGGTTTCGACGCGCAGACCGCACTCGGAGCCTTCCTTGGCCTCCTTGATATCCTTCTCCGCGTGCTTGAGCGAGGTGATGCGGCCGGTGCCCGCCTCCTGACCGCCCCGCTGGAGCCGGAAAGGCAACCTCTTGATCGTGCCGTCGAGGACGCGGCCCCCGACGATCTGCTCGGACTTCTTGGTGAGGAAGACGGCCTTGATCTCGATGTGCCCGAGAATGCGCTCCTCCTCTTCGGGCTTCACGAGCCCCTTCACGAGCGCCTCGACATCATCGAGCAGCTGATACACCACGTCATAGTGCTTCACCTCCACGCCCTCACGCTCCGCGGTCCTGAGCACGCTCGCCTCCATGGGCGCATTGAACGCGAGCACGATGCCGTCGCTGGCGGCCGCCATCATGACGTCCGTCTCCGTCACGGCCCCGATGGCCGCGTGGATGACCTTCACGCCCACCTGCTCGCCGGAGATCCTGTCGAGCGCATCCTTGATGGCTTCGAGCGCCCCCTGCGTGTCGGCCTTGAGCACGATCTTGAGCTGCTTCACTTTGCCCTCCGTCAAGCGGCTGACCAGATCCACGAACCGCCGCTTGGCCTGCCGCTCGCCCTTCTGACGAACCGCTTGGGCAAGCGACCGCGCCTGCTGCTCGGAGGACATCACCTGCAGGATGTCGCCCACCCGCGGCACGTGATCGAAACCGGAAACCCGCACGGCTCCCGAGGGCGGCACTTCCGTGAAACGCTGTCCGTGGGCATCGGTCATCGCCCGCACCTTGCCCATCATCTTCCCGCAGACGAAGACATCCCCTGCCCGAAGCGTCCCCGTGTTCACCACCACCGTCGCGAGCGCGCCGAGGGACTTATCCAAGTGGCTCTCGATGACCGTCGCCACGGCCGACCGGGAGGGATTGGCCTTGAATTCCGCGATTTCCGCCGTGAGAACGATGGCATCGAGGAGATCGGCGATCCCCTGCTTCGTCTTCGCACTCACCGGGATGACGGGGGTCTTGCCCCCCCACTCCTCCGGCTGCAACCCCTGCGCAGCAAGCTCGCCCTTCACGCGGTCGGGGTCGGCATGCTCCTTATCGATCTTGTTGAGAGCTACGAGGATCGGTACGCCCGCCTCCTTGGCATGATTGATCGCTTCGATGGTCGTGGGCTTCACCCCTTCGTCCGCCGCCACGACGATGATCGCAATATCCGTCGCCTGCGCCCCGCGGGCGCGCATGGCTGTGAACGCCTCATGTCCGGGGGTATCCAGGAAGGTGATCTTGTGCGCTTCCTTCGAGCCTGCGGGAACATGCTCCACCTGGTAGGCGCCGATCTGCTGCGTGATCCCTCCGGCTTCCCCCCCGACGACATCCGTCGAGCGGACGGCATCGAGGATGGAGGTCTTCCCGTGATCCACATGTCCCATCACGACGACGACCGGCGGACGAAAGACGAGATTCTCCGGCTCGTCTTTCAGGAGCTCCTTCAAGTTGCGCGACAGCAGATCCTCCGCCGAAGCGACCCCCTGCTCCTTGGCAACCTCCACATTGAGTTCGGCCGCCACGATGGCCGCCGTATCGTAGTCGATGGTCTGGTTGATGGTGGCCATAACGCCGTTCTTCATGAGTGTCTGGATCACCTTTGGCACCTGAATCCCCGTCTTCTCGGCAAACTCCTTCACCGAAACGTGCGCGGGCAGCGACACCACGGACCCCTCCTTGCTCTTGATCTGCTCCTGATGGCCCTGCGCGGACTGCTTCTTCTTGAGCGCGAGAGCCTGCGCGCGCTCTTCGCGGAGCCGTTCCTCCTCCTCTTCACGCGTGAGACGAGGCTTGCCGAGTGCCTCCTGCTGATCGCGGATCGCCTGTTTGGGGACATCTTCGAGCGAGAGCTTCCGCAGCACATTGAGTCCTTCCTTGGACGGGGCCGCGGCGGCTGCCGGCGCCTCCGGCCGCTGTTCCTTCTCCGCCGCCGTCTCCTCTTCCCGTTCCTGAGACGCAGGTGCCCCGCCCCCCTCTTCCTCCTCGTCATCTTGACCCGCCTCGAGCCCGAGCGTGGCGAAATCGACGGGGATATTATGCTTGCGCGCGATGAACCGAATGATGCCCTGCGCAAGATTGTCGGGGACTTCGCGATCCGTCGGCTTCACGCCGAAATTGACCTGCTCGAGCTCGTGGCGCAACTGCTGTCCGGTCATACCCAATGCTTTTGCAACCCGTACGAGGCGCATGGAACTCAAGAGAAGATAAGGCCAAAGAAACCGCTATGAGTGTACCAAAAGGCGCAGAGATCACAAGCAAGGATGGGAGAAATAGAGGCAATAAAGGAAAGAGAAGAAATAAAGGATAGAAAGCTTTTGCGCTCACCAGCCTTTCCTCCTCTATTTCCTCTCCATCCGCTATTTCTTCTATTGCTTCTATTTCCTCTGACTCTTCCCACTCATCATTCCTCCAGCTGCTTTAGCACATCCCCCGAGACATCTGCCTCCCCCTTCTTCCCGATCTGTTCGACGATATCCATCCCCTTCTTCTGCTTCCTGGCCCCATTGGAACCGCTGCTCTTTTGAGGCTCAACCGAACGGGGAGCCGGAGTCACCGGCCGGGGTGAAGCAATCGGCTGCTCCCCTTCCTCGCGCTGGAGACGCATGCCCTCCTTGAGCTCCTGTACACACTGAAGAACCTGCAGCTGGAAATTGTCGAAGGAGGAGACGCGGAATCCCGCGGCGCGCGGGTGGCCGCCGCCCCCGTAGAGCTGCGCGGCCAACCGATTGGCATCGATGGCGGCGGAGGACCGCATGCTCGCCTTGAGCCCCCCCTCCTCCAGCTCTGTGAAGAGTACATGCACATCGGCATTTGGCACGGTGGAGATGAGCTCGTCCAGGATGCCGCTCGTTTCCTTGCTCTCGGCCTCCATCTCCGCAAGATCCTCGCGGCTGATGGCCGACCAGACGATGCGCGCGGCTTCGTCCGACTGGATACGGTTCAAGGCCCGACCCCAAATGCGCAGGGTGCTCAAGGGCTTGGTCTTGTAGACGTTCTTGATGATCTCCTGCTGGCGCGCACCCATCTCGAGGAGCTCTGCAGCCACTTCGAGGGAGTGCGGCGTCGTGTTTGGATTCTGGAAGCTGCGCGTGTCCGTGATGAGGCCCGTGAGGAGCAGCGTGGCGATATCGGCGTTGAGGAGCCCCCGCCAGCTGGGCACCTGCGTGAACCAGCGATAGAGCACTTCCGTGGCACTCGCCGCCGTCGAATCGATGAGCTGGAGCTGGCCAAAGCGTGTATTGGAAATGTGATGATCGACGTTGAGGACGGGCACTGAGGAGAAGAGATCGACGTGATCGGTATAGAGCGATCCGAGAAGATGCAAGTCCGCGCAGTCGACGACCACGACGAAATCGTACTTCTGCTCCCCCTCGCTTAAGGAAATGTTTTGCGGGCGGATCGATCCGCGCTTCGGCACGACGATGATGTTCACTTTGTGATCCTCCACGGTGTAGCGCAGCTTGTCGACCTCCACCCCCTCTTCGAGATGCACCGTCACGACGAAATTCTGCGACGCGTCGATCTCACGATCGAGCTTAGGAAAACCCGGGAGGAACTTGAGCGACTCCGGCGGGGTGTCCGGACAGATGACCGTCACCTCCTTGCCCAGTGCGCGGAAGATCTCGTAGCAGGAGAGGGCGCTTGAAAGACCGTCCGGATCGATGTTTTCATGCGAGACAACGAGCAGGCGCTGGTGGGCGTTCACCGCTGCAGTTGCTGCCGAGAGTTCTGTTTGGGAGAGGGTCATAGACGTAACATATTACTATAACATATTTTCTTAATAAATGCAATACTCCATTCCCCTAAAGGAACCCATGTAAGCAAGATAAAGGCCTCCTGACAAGCGCTCCGCACACAAACGAAAGAGAAGCGGCTGATCGGAAAATGTTTTACCGCTGTTCGACAACCGTGAGCTCACAGTCGAACGGTGAGCGAGCGGCAGCAAGGCTCTTCGATTCGCCGCTTCGCGGCTCACTCAGAGTCATTCGACTCGACTCCATTGCTATGGCCCGAGCCCCGAAGGGGTGAGGACCGTGAGCGAGGCGCCGGAGGCGCCGAGTCGAATGGTCGGGGCGACTGGACTCGAACCAGCGACCTCTTGCACCCCATGCAAGCGTTCTAGCCAACTGAACTACGCCCCGACGTAGGCTAAGTATAGCAGTGCTATCATGATGCACGCATGGAGAATCTCGAAGGAAGAATATCGGCCATCGAGGACAGAAACCGCCGCGTGGAAGCGGAGAAAGCGTGGGAAGTGAGCTGGTGTAGACGTTCAATAGTCACGCTGCTGACCTACGTCATCGCGGCGCTCTTCCTGTGGCTGATCGACAATGAGTATTTCTGGCTGAACGCGGGCGTGCCCGCGCTCGGCTACCTCCTCTCGACATTATCGCTCCCGTGGATGAAGAGGTGGTGGATGCGGGAGCACTAGAACGGCGACTCGTAGCGCGCCTTCTTCCCCAATTGCTCTTCAATCCTGAGCAACTGGTTGTACTTGCACACACGCTCACTCCTCGAAGCGGAACCGGTCTTGATCTGCCCCGTCTTGAGTCCCACCGCCAAGTGCGCGATGAAGGTGTCCTCCGTTTCGCCGCTTCTGTGGCTGACGACGGCCTTCCACCCGGCATCCTGCGCCATGCGGATGGCATCGACCGTCTCTGTGACGGTGCCAATCTGGTTTAACTTAATGAGAACGGCCGTGGCGGCTTTCTGGTCGATCCCCTGCCTGATCCGCGCCGTGTTCGTCACGAAGAGATCGTCACCGACGAGCTGCACGCGATCTCCAAGCGCCCGGCGCATCGCGGCGAACCCGTCCCAGTCGTCCTCGCTGTGGGAATCCTCGATACTCACGATCGGATAGCGCTTCACAAGATCCTGATAGTAGCCGGTCAGTCCTTCGGAAGAGAGCACTTTGCCATCCACTTCGTAGGTCTCCTTGGGCGTATGGAACTCGGAGGCAGCCACATCGATGGCGAGCAGAACCTTGCCTACGTACCCGGCCTCCTTGATCGCCTGCTGCATGAGGGAAAACGCCTCCGGCGCGTCCTTCACGCGCGGCGCGAATCCCCCTTCATCCCCGACAGCCGTCACATGGCCGGCAGCCGCGAGGATCTTCTTCAGCGCATGGAACGTTTCCACGCCGGCTCGCAGCGCATCGGAGAAGCGCGAAAATCCTGCGGGGACGATCATGCATTCCTGAAACTTGAGTCCGCTATCGGCATGCTTGCCGCCATTGAGCACGTTCATGAGCGGTACCGGGAGCAGATCGGGGTTCTTCGTCCCGAAGTGATCCGCAAGCGACTGCCAGAGCGGTTTTCTTTCACTTCCTGCCCGCGCACGGCAGACCGCCATGGAGACACTGAGGATCGCATTCGCCCCCAGCTCGGACTTGTTGGGGGTGCCGTCGAGATCGATCATCATCTGATCGAGAGCTCGCTGATCATCCGCGGATTTCCCCGTGAGCGCCGGCGCGAGGACATCGGTGACATTCTTCACGGCCTTCAACACCGATTTCCCTCCGTAGAGCTTCTTGTCACCATCGCGCAACTCCAGCGCCTCGTGGCTCCCCGTGGAAGCACCCGAAGGCACGGCACTGCGTCCGAATGATCCGTCATTGAGCTCGCACTCGGCCTCGACCGTCGGATGGCCGCGGGAATCGAGAATCTGACGGGCACGGAGAGAAGTAATCGTGGGCATACGCAGAGAGGGGAAACTCCTTCAATCATAGTGCAAAATGCAAAATGCAAAATGCAAAATGACATGTCACAATGAACTCGTCGAACCCTTAGCATTTTTCATTTCCCATTTTGCATTTTCAATTTTCCATTTCCCTGTTCCTCGCCCGATGATGAAGAACCGCTCCGTACAACCCCGCCATCGTGAGAGCGAGGATCGCCGCAAGATCCGGCCCGGACTTCGGCAGACTGGAAGGGAGAGAAGAAGCGGAACCGATGGCGATCTCCGGCCCCGTCTTGGCGGCGGAGATCTGTGCTCCTGACGCGATGATCGTATCGGCACTTCTCTGGCCTTCTTCATCCGCTCGCGCCGCGATCCGTAAACGCCGGCGTTCGAAAACCCGCAAACGATTGCGCCAGCGCTCTTCCGTGACATCCTCAGAATGTTCCAGCGTCTTCTCCGAAGGCAGCTTCCCGGCGAGCGATGTGCGGGCCCCCGATCCGGTGATCCGCTCCCCCGCCACCTGCCACCAACTGCCGCTCCAGAGAACAGAAGCGAGCTGACGATCGACCTGCCACTCCATCCTTTCACTCGTAACCGCCAATGCGGCGTACGGGAGCAGGATCGCGAAGAGGAGTGCGACGCGCGAGCCGCGGCGCCGGATGACATGCAACGAGTACCACAGGAGGAACACGATTCCCAGAGTAACGAGCAGGAGCGTGCCGCCCCACGTGACTCCCTGCGTCCACGGCGCGTACAGAGGCAGGAAGAGAGCGATGAGCCCGGCAGCGAACCACACGACGACCATGAAGGCGGGAAACCAGTGCAGCCATCGGAAAGCATGGTCCGCCCGATTCACCCGCATGAGCCGCGTGAGACTCAGGGGATACGCAATCGTGAGCGCGAGGAAAATCCCGCACGGCACAGTCCCCGCCGGAAGATCCGGCACCGTGGCGAGGAGCAGCCCCGTCAGTGCGATGATCACACCGAGGAGGAAGACAAGAAACGTCTCTGTCGCATGTTTGAGCGGCATAGGACAGGTGATGTTCCTTGTTTACCCCATGAGTGTCAAGCACCTTCCCAACTCTCCGGGCAACAGGAAATTGACACACAGAAAAATTACATGTGATATCCCATATTCGATTTCATGATTCCTGGCCCTAACCCTAATCCTAGCCCTCGTTCACCGCTTCTTCTTGCGCGGCAGATACTTGTCGCGGATATCTTCGGATACCTGCGTGGGGATGGTCGCGTAGTAGCGATTCTTGAAGGAGAAAACCTGAAACACGACGTATGTAAGCGCACAGAGGCCCCAGATAACCCACCACAGACGCATGGAGACGAACTGCACCTGCTCGACACGCGAAACCGCAAGCACGATGCCGACGACACCGAACCAGAGACAGGCCGACGGCCACGAACGATTCAGGCGCTTGAGAACAGGATTATTGAGCCCCCTCCTCCAGAACTTCAGAGTGAAGGAGAGTAAAACGAGTACGCCGCACATGACGAAGATGGCCACCACTTTCGGATTGTCGTAGCTGGCGCCACCCGGATTGGGCCAGAAGAGGTAGGACAGCAGAGACATGGAAGATGAGGGGGATGAAATTACGCGTCAGCTTTCGCCGGCTTCTTTCCTTGTGACTTCCGAGCGGACACATCAGCAAGCATCGAGCGGAGAAGCTGCTCGAGCTCGCGCTCCTTCGCGGTCCGCGGAGGGCGAATGAGCAGGTAGAGGAGGAACCCCACCCCCGGCAGCACAGCGACGATCAGAATGCAGAAAAGCATATATGGAAACGAATTCGTCCTGAGGAGAATGTCGCGCGTCGCAAAGAACACGAGGAAGACCGCAAGCGTGCCAAGAGCGATCATCGCCATCTGCAACGAGCGCAAAACGGGGTCAGCGGCGAGGAATGCCAACCATGGATCGAGGTAAGAGAGAAGGGTGGGTGGAAGAGTCATCGGCGGGGAGTATAGAGAAAGAAGATTGGAAAGCAAAATGCGGTGTCATCCTGAGTCCGTCGAAGGATGACACCGCATGTCATGGTTCGACGAACTCACCATGACATGCGACGACTTGTAAACAATCCTCATTCTACAGGTGCGGATACCTTCTCCTGTGCACGAGCACGTACACCACGGTTGCGAGCAGCGCGAGGATGGCAAGGAACTGGCTGAACCTCAGTTCGAAGGTCGCCATCGGCACGTGTGTGCGCCAGAAGAGGTACCCGCCGAACACGGCGATGAGGACGGTCTCGTACACGATCATGCCGACACGCGAAAGCGCGAGCTCCACGGCCGCGAACACGCCGAGGCTCACGAAGAGCGCGAAGAGCACGACGAAATCCAGCTTCGTCGCGAAGACGAAGATGGAGAAATCTCCGCGGAAGGATTCGATGAGGAAAGTTGCAAGGCTCGCCAGCACGATGCCGGCAAGCGTCTCCGCACCGGCGCGGCCGGAATACTTGCGCACGACGAGTAGAACGAATGTGAGGATGAAATAGAAGAGCGCATAGTAGAGCTGCACCGGATGGATGGGCACGGTGTAACGCACATTGATCGCATCGTACGTCACGCCCCAGAAGACATCCGTCGGCTTGCCGTAGGCATGACCGGCGGCGAACTCCCCGAGCCAGCTGAATGCGAGCCCGAACGTCAGCGCGGGCAACAGCACGTCGAGCCATTGGAGAAACGTGGAGCGGTACGTGCGCGTCACCCACCAGAGCATGAGGGCGATGCCTATCGCCCCTCCGAGGAAGCTGAAACCCCCGTCCCACACGATGAAGAGCCGCAAAAGCTCGCGCTTGTAGACCCAATACTCATTCAGAATCGCGATGAGCCGCCCGCCCACGAGGAACGCGAACAGGTACTTCCACGCATTCTCGCGCAGGTGCTGGAGCGAGAGATTTGCGCTGCGGGCGAGCCGCAGAAAGAACTCCACAGACATCCAGATGCCGACGAGGAGGAAGACGACCCTCGTCCAGATGAGAAACGGGCCGACCTGAAAGGCCTCAAACATCCGCAGCAGTGTAACAGAACGAAAAGAAATGGAAAATGGACAATGGAAGATACGTCATGGCGAGGCCCTACAACTTCCCATTACCCAATCGAGCACTTCAGCCTCCTCTCCGCGATGTCGTCCACTGTCTTCTTCACGAATTCCTTCACCGCAATAGTCACCTGCTCCTTGCTCAAGACATTGCGCACGGAAACCGCATGATCCTTCACTTCTTTGTCGCCGACGACGAGCAGGTAGGGAATGCGCTGCTTCTCGCCCTCGCGGATGCGCTTTCCCAGCGATTCCGTGGAATCGAAATACTCCGCGCGGATGCCGTGTTCCTTCAGCTCCTTGGCGATCTTCAGAGCTGCATCCTCGTGGGGCTGCGCAACCGGCAGGATCGCCGCCTGCACGGGAGCGAGCCAGAGCGGGAAGTGCCCGGCGAAGTGCTCGATCAAGAAGCCGATGAAGCGTTCGTGCGTTCCAAGAGGGGCGCGGTGAATGACAACCGGTGTTTTCAACTGACCATCCCGATCTCTGTACTCGAGTTTGAATCGTTTCCCCATGTAGAGATCGAGCTGATTGGTCGAAGCGGAGAACATTCTCCCAATGGAAGAATAGATCTGGAAATCCATTTTGGGACCGTAGAATGCAGCGCCTTCGTGGACGACCTTGTATGGCACGCCTGACTTCTTCATCGCTTCAATGGTCATTTTTTCGGCATCAATCCAATCGGATTCATCGCCGTGATACTTCTCCATCTTGTGCGGGTCGCGCAGTGAGAGCTCCATTTCGTAATTGGCAATGCCGAGCATTTTGTAGTAGTACTCGTGCAACCGAATGACGCTGACGAATTCCTCGACCGCGCATTCCTTCTGAATATAAATATGCGCATCGTTCATCTGCATCCCGCGAACCCGCATGAGCCCAAACAAACTGCCGGAGTCTTCGTAACGATGACACCAACCATACTCCGCATAGCGGACGGGAAGATCCCGATAACTCTTCGGTCGGGCTGCAAAACACCTATGATGAAACGGGCAGTTCATCGGCTTGATGTAGTAGGTCTCGTCCTCGATCTGAATCGGGGCATACATGCTGTCTTTGTAGAGCGGCAAATGACCGGAGATATGGAAGAGTTCTTCCTTGGTAATGATCGGCGTGGTCACTCTCTGATAGCCCCAAGCCTCTTCGGTCTCCTTCGCCCACCTCTCTAACTCTTCTTTGATAATATTTCCTTTGGGAAGCCACATGGGAAGGCCTTTGCCAATTAATTCGTCGAAGTGGAAGAGATTGAGTTCTTCGCCAAGCTTTCGATGATCGCGCTTCTTCGCCTCCTCCACCATCTTCAAGTGCTCCTCGAGGGCGGCCTTCGTCTTGAAGGCGGCGACGTAGATGCGCGTGAGCTGGGGATTCTTCTCATTGCCGCGCCAGTAGGCGCCGGCGAGAGAAGTGATCTTAAACGCGTCCGGCGGGATGGAGCGCAGGTTCGTTACGTGCCCGCCCCTGCACAGATCCGTGAACATATCTTCACCCGCAGCAGATACGGAGATGTAGTGCGTCACCTCACCCTCCCCCTCCTTCATGAGATCCTCCACGAGCTCGACCTTGAACGGCTGGCCGTGCTTCTTCCAGTACGCGATGGACTCGGATGGGAGGTGCGTCTCAACTTTGAATGTCTGGCCATCCGCGATGATCCGCCGCATTTCCTTCTCGATCGCGGGGAAATCCGCATCCGTGATGGGCTCAGAGAAGAGGAAATCGTAGTAGCACCCGGTATCGATCGGCGGACCGATGGTGATCTGCGTAGAGGGCCAGAGCTTCTGTACCGCCTGCGCGAGAACGTGCGCGAGGGAGTGGCGCAATGCATAGAGATCATCCACCGGTTGTTCTTTCTTCACTTTGGGCATGGCGAAAGAGTATCAGAGGAAGAGGAAGATCGAAAGGACCGCAACTGCCCTCACCGAGAAAGAATGAATCTTGCATTTCGTGTCTCTCTCTAACTCATGGAGGGAAGGCGCGCCACGGGGGGTGAAGGGGAAGGCCCTGCTGTCCCGCGACTGCGGGACAGCCTTGCCGACGAGTCGACCCCGAATCCCTGGAGGGGTCGACGAGGAGGCACAGGGCCGGGTGGGGAGGCTCTGGCGCGCCGGCGTTTTGGCGCCACCTTTGTCGCCGGACAAAGGTGCAAAACCACCGCGCCAGCCCCGTAGGGCCAGCGCGGTGAGAACCCCCTCTCCGTCATACAGAAACCTGCACGGGGAGATAGAGGAATCCAGTTCGATCGGACGTCTTGTAGTGTCCGTTTACGAGCGTCCCTGCGGGCGTCACATAGCCGGTGACACACCAGCTCTGGTAACTTCCGTCCTCGAGTTCGATCTTGACGATGCGAACACGGATCTGGACCCGATGATTGTCCACCACAATGGTGAACGTAACCTCTTTCCCCTTCTTGAGGGATTCGAAGAGGTCATCGATGCGGGGGCCCTGTGCGACGGGACACTGACGCTTTTCCGGTGTCATACGACACCTCCTTTGGAAAGGAAGGAACTGGGTGAAGCGGTACGAGGCGCCGCTTCGTTTCGCCGTTCAGCCTTGCAGCCGCACCTATCCCATACGGGTAGGAATTGATGCAATCATAACACTCTTATCTATTTTGTCAATGACTCCCCACCACCTCCATACCCAAAGCACGCCCCAGTTCCTTACCAAGCGTACGTGCAGCCTCCTGTGCAGAGAGACTCGCCTCCCCCAGATTGAAGCGGATGTACCCGAGCACCGGCACGACACTCCTGAGGCGCTCACGGAAGACCTTACGCACCTTCTCAATCCCCCGCGTCGTGAGAACCGCCATCGCTTCCTTCAGGAGTGCGGCATCGGCAGGGCGCGTTGCGAGCGTTCCTCTCAGGGCGGCGCGTACCGCATTCCACAGTGCAACTTCCTCCCGACTGTCGCCGCTCGGCGGCTCCAAGTCTTCCTCGATGCGGATGCGATCTTGATCCTCCATCGATGGGATTATAGCAATCGAAAACCAATCCCCAACCGTTTTCCTCCCTATGTCATTCACACAACGCCAAGTTCTCTCTCAATCGCCCGCACTTCCCTGAGCAACTGCGGATCGTTCTGCATCTTCGCCTCGATCTTCTCGACGGCATTCATGACGGTCGTGTGGTCGCGATTGGAGAACATCTCGCCTAAGCGCACGAAACTCATGCGCAGGTACTTCTTTCCGAGGAACATGGCGATCTGACGCGGCAGGAGAATCTCGCGGACGCGCGAGGAACCGGTCATGTCCTGCACGGAAACCGAGTAGTAGCGGCTCACGGCCTCGAGCACGTCCTGGAACGTCGGCGCACGCTTGGGTTGTGCTGCCTCGAAACCGACTCCCTGCTCCTCCTCGGCATGCGGATCCTTGTTGAGCTTCCGCATGATCTCCGCGATGCTCCGGACCGTCGGCATCCGCTGCTCGAGCTCGTAGAGCGCGACGGCCTGCATGAGGATGCCCTCGAGCTCGCGGACGTTCCGCGTGGTGTGCTCCGCAATGAACTGGAGCACCGCCATGTCGAGGAGCAACTCGTACTCCTTCGCCTTCTCCGTGAGAATGGCGAGACGCGTCTCGTAGTCGGGCGCGGAGACGTCCGCGATCATGCCGCGCTCGAAGCGGGAGATGAGCCGATCCTCGAGCTGCAGCTCCTGCGGCGGACGGTCGGCCGAGATGATGACCTGCTTGTGCTCCTCATAGAGAGCATTGAACGTGTGGAAGAACTCCTCCTGCGTGCGCTCTTTATTTGCAAGGAACTGCACATCATCGATGATGAGCGCATCCACGAGGCGATAGCGGCGGCGGAACTGCTCCATCTTCTGGCTGCGGATGGCTTCGATCACCTGATTGGTGAAGTCCTCCGTCGTCGTGTAGACGATGGTCGCGCGCGGCATGTTCTTCAGAATCGCATTCCCCGTCGCCTGCAACAGGTGCGTCTTGCCGAGCCCCACGCCGCCGTAGAGGAAGAGCGGGTTGTACTTGCCTCCCGGCTGGGTGGCGACGGCCATGCATGCGGCATGTGCGAGACGGTTAGACCCCCCGACGACGAAATTATCGAGCATGTAACGGGGATTCAGGATCTTGCTCACGATCCCTTCCGCCATCTTCACTTCGGGCTTGCCGGGAAGCTTGCGTTTGCGCTGTTCCGGGAAGTGTTCGATGAGATCGACCGACCGTTCGCGGTTGTCCTTGAGTCCAACATCCACCGTGTAGACGATCTGTGTGATCGTAGAGTCGAGCTCCTGAGCCGCTGTCAGTGTGATCGCGCAGTAGTGCTCCATGTGCCAGTGAAGGCACATGGGAAGCGGCAACCCCACGACGACTTTGCCGCCCTCGCGTCCGAGAATCGCGGTGTCCTTGAACCACGTGAGGAACTGGCTGCGCTGCAGCTTGGGCTCGACCTTCTGCAGGATCTTCAACCACAGATCCCGATGATCGATGCCGGAAACCACGGGCGCGGGTGCAGCCACGAGGCTAGACGAAGAGGCGGAGGACATCGTTGAAAGTAATGAGGACAATGAGGAGGATGAGCACGAAAAATCCGATCATGTTGGTCGTGGCCTCGAAGCGTCGGTTGAGCGGACGGCGGAAGAGGAACTCGATGAAGACGAAGAGGAGCCGCCCGCCGTCAAGCGCCGGGAAGGGCAGCACATTGAGGATGCCGAGGCTCAAGCTCAGGAGCGCCACAAGCCGCAGGTACATGAGGAGACCGACCTGTACGGACGCGTGTGTGAGACGCGCGATCCCCACGATGCCCATGATGCCTTCGGGGATGGTCCCCGTCGTGAACAGACTCTTGAAAAGCTGCCCGATGCCGATGACCGTCTGCTCCGTGACAACCTTCACCTCCCTCAGCGCCAATCCCGCGCCGGCGAGGAGCGAACGTGCGGGCGCGGAGAGCTCCAGCGGATAGGCGACGAGCTCCACACCCGCCTTTCCATCGCGCAGGGTCAGGGAGTACTCGCGTTCAATCGAAAAATCCTGGCCGGTGAGCACGCTGTACGTGACACGGTTCTTGCCTTCCTGGAGCAATCCCACATCTTCCGGAAGCGTGACGGGCTTACCGTCGACGGCGGTGAGGATGCTCTTCGCCGGCACCTTGGCCTGCGCTGCCGATTGATCATCAACCACGCCGTCAATCATCACCGCAAGCTTCAGATGAATGATCCCCTGCTCCGATGCATGCTGCATCTCCGCAAACGAGAAGTACGACGGGATCCACCGCCAGACGGAGAAGCCGAACGTGAGCAACACGAAAGCGAGGAGGAAATTCATGATGACACCGGCCGAGAGAATGACGACGCGAGACAGGAGCGGCGCTGACGCGAAGCTTCCGGGGGCCCTGCGTTCCGCTGTCGTGACGGCATTCTCCCCCCGCAACCGTACGAACCCGCCGAATGGAATCCAGTTCAAGGTGAAGAGCGTGTCCTCCCAACGGAAGAGCGTCTTCGCTCTCGGAGGAAGGCCGATGCCAAACTCCTCCACCGCCACCCCGGACTTGAGCGCCGCAAAATAGTGTCCCCACTCGTGAATCAGGATGAGCACCGTCAGCAGGACCAAAAACGCCAGTGCTGAGAGGAGGAATGACAGCATCTGTTAGGAGGCCGATGCTAGCGAGAGAGTGGAAAACTGAAAAGTTTTCCACACCACATTGCCTTGCAGACAGGATGCAACGCTTTCGGAATGTATGAAGGTTGAGAAAAGTATAGTGCAAAGCCCTCAGTCCGAATCCCTCTTCCCGATTCCCTAGCCGTGTGCCACCACCCATGCTTCCACCTTTTGAACACCTGTCTCTTTCAACACCTTCGCACACGCATCGAGCGTGGCACCGGTCGTGGAGAGGTCATCGATGAGAATGACACAGGCAGGCACATTTTTCGTCGTGCAGCGGAATGCTCCTTCAATGGCCATGAAGCGTTCAGAGCGACCGGGTCGCAGGGCCTGATGGCCCGTTGAGCGCACACGCTTGAGAAGTTTCTGTACAGGAAGACGACGCCTCGCGGAAACAGCGTCCGCAAGAAGCTCCGACTGATTGAATCCCCTCATGACGAGGCGCGTCCAATGGAGCGGCACCGGACAGAGTACGGCATCCTTCAATGGCGGGGCGACGGTATCGATGAGCGCCGCGAGATCGCCCGCCAGCGACCGGACCCGTCCGTACTTGAAGGTCTGGATCGCCTTCTTGAGGAGCGGACAGTCCCTGTACGCGCTCGCCGCCCGCAAGGTATCGAGAAACTTCAAGCCGCGCTTGCGCAGGATCTCCTCCCGCTCGATGACGGGATACGTCTTCAGGCGGCTGCGCTCCGCCGGCGTGATCCACTGCCCGCCTTTGCCCGTGAGGGATCGACGGGGAAAGAGGAAATCGAGGAGGAGATCGAACATGGGAGGGACATTGTAGCTTTTTTCAAATAGTTATTCCTCGCTCGAATGCGATTTCATGGTTATCGATTCTTCTTCGTCGGGGGACCAGGGGACCTTGTCCGGTCCCCTAGGCCCCCCGACACCCCCCCTTACCCCCCTGACGGCCATACCCTGAAGAGTATTTCTATACATCTGACCTTCTCTCGTTCATCCCTCGAAAAGGAAAGGAGGGGGTGGCGCGCCACGGGGGGTGAAGGGGAAGGCCCTGCTGCGCGAAGCGCGCCGACGAGGCGACCCCGAATCCCTGGAGGGGTCGACGAGGAGGCACAGGGCCGGGTGAAGGAGCTCTGGCGCGCCGGCGTTTTGGCGCCACCTTTGTCGCCGGACAAAGGTGGCAAAGGAAAAATCGCTAACCATGCAATCGCGTCCGAGCACCCAACTCTACAAACCAATCCCCTCCTTCCTTGTTCAATCCCCCAACCCTTGCTACCCTCATTCGGCTTTCCGGGCAGTTAGCTCAGTTGGTTAGAGCGTCGCGTTGACATCGCGGAGGTCACTGGTTCGAATCCAGTACTGCCCACCATCCAAAACTACATTCAATCAAACGACGAAGCGGATGCAGAAATGGCTTCGCATTGAGCATTTCACACAATATATACCTCATTACTCTCTCAAGATCCCGTCAACTCCCCTCCATGGAGAAAATCGGCGTTTTCCGCTATAATTACATGATTTATGGATACACAAACCCCCACCCCCGAGAACCTGGCTCTCTCCCCGATGCCGGCGACAACGCTCTTCGAGTGGACGGCGCCCATCCGCATCGCATACAAGCGTACGCGCTACTGGTACATCATCGTCGCGATCCTCTTCTCCCTGATCGCGCTGTACAGCGTCTGGACTGAATCTTGGACATTCACGATCGTCTTCATTCTCGCATGCATCGCCTACTTCGCCACGCACCGCGGTCCACCGCTGGAGAAGAGCATTGTCATTACGGAAAACGGCCTCACATTTAACCGCGAATTCGTCCCGTGGTCGAGAGTCGCTGGATTCTGGATCCTGCGGCACGCCACGCACTTCGAGCTCCACATCGAGCGGAAGAAACCGACGTGGAAAGGCGACATCGTCATCCTCACGGGACAGATCGATCCGTTCGAGTTGCGCGAGACTTTGCGTGAGCTCATCACGGAATTCGATGATCGGTACGAAAATATACTTGACGCCATTATTCGTATCTGTAAACTATAGCATGCTGTTCCACAGCAATCATCGTTTCTTTGCGGACCAGCCGTCCCTCCTGAGGGAACGTATCTTCGCGTGGTTCGCCGGGAACGAACCACCCAAAGCTCTTTCGCCGAAGGCGGAATCCGCCGAACCCTCCTCTCCCTCCAAAAAGCCGAGAGCAGGAGCCGGGGGCGAATCCATCGCTTCGACGCAGGAAAATGTCTCCCGCTCCGTAGCCGAGCTCACACCGGAAATGGACCAACTTATCGAAACGGAGTGGTACCACGCACTGTCCGTGGATTGGAGCGAAGAAGAGATGAAAGCATTCCGGGAGGTCGCAGGCCGACACGCTATCGCCATTCCGGAAGACACGGATCCGATCGATGTACTCGCGCGGCTCCACCGTGACGGGCAACTACCTGACGGTCTCCTGCAAGAAGCGCTTCGATTGCTCCTGCGGACCCCGCATTCGGTCATCGCTTTCACACGCAAGCTCGAGCGATACGGCTCCCTGTACGACCAGCTGAGAGACGTCGTGGAAGATGAAACAGATGTGAGTGTGGTCGATCTCCAAGGCAAGAAGCATTACCTCGCGAACACGCACCTGTTCACCGCCGACCTCGAACTCCTGCAGGCGCGCCTCGCCGCACAGGAAAAGTCCCTCTCCGAGTGGTTTCGCTCTACACCAATCGAGGAAATCCGGCAGACCCTCCACGAGGATGACAAGGAACCGAAACCCAATCTCATGCGCCGCGCCTTCGATGCACTCTCGACCTTCTGGCGCGAGAGCACGTGGGGCTCGCGCGTCGCCCCCCAGCAAACAGCACAGGAGTACAGAGGCACCTTGGGAAAGCACATCACGGCGCTCAAGCACCACCTGTTCCAGCAGCTGAGCGCGCAGGCCGGAACGATGCGGTCAGCGAGAGCGAACGAATACAACGAGGTCATGGCTGCATTCACGGAAAAGCACCCCGAGTTCGTGGATGCCTCCGGTGAGATCCACCTTCCGCTGGAGGCGGATGTCGATGCATTCGATGCGGCTTTCCAGCAGGAACACGGCGTGAGTTTCGATGCCTTCGAACGAGCGGCGAACGACGCGCTCGACCTGTGCGATCAGGCACTCCCAGACATACAGAGGCAGTGGGAAGAGCAGGCAGAAGTAGAGCGCTACGCGCGGGAGGCAAAGATGATGAAGGGGGCAATTGAAGAGGAACCACTGGGTGCAGCAGAACTCAGGTGGCGCACGCTCAAGGAGCACCGACTCGATTTCCATCACCGTGATTTCCTCGAGCATGCAGACACGTTCCTCATGGACATGAACACACGAGGAGGCGCTGCGCTCGAAACCGAGAGGAAAGAAGAGGAGCAAGCGAAGCGGGACACGCAATTCGATGCGCGTGTGCGCCCGGCATTCCAGGAAGCGGCTGCAATTGGCGCAGCGGTCTCCGATGATATCCGCTCCGCAAACGAATTGTACGCAAAAGAAGACCATCCGGTCCCGCAAGATCTGCCTTCCGACGCCATGGTGGGGACCGCACAGTTCGCTCCACTCCTTGCAGAAGGAGTCGTGACGGAGCAACCGAGGGTTACCGACGCACAGGCGGCAGAAACCGCACTCCATGCGCAGCAGACCCTCGAGAGGCTCGAAGCCTCCCTCCAACCGATCAGAGATTACCGCGTCTGCGCTTTGACCGGTCTCGCACAGAAAGTCCTCGCACTGCGACAGGAAACGGCCACCCGTCTCGCAGGCGCGCAAGACGTCCTGCGCTTGAACAGAGGAGGAAGCCGAACGGATGCGCTCCAGACGATTGCGTGGGCATCATCGATCGCACAGAGTCTGGAGCTCGTCGAAAGCTTCCTGAAGAATCCGCCAGCCGCGCAGGAGTACGACGATCCCAAGGATACAAAGCGTGGTTATTTCAACACACAAGAAGGCATCCGCATCAACACCGCACAATGCAAAACTCCGGCACAGAAACAGGAAGCGCTCACCCATGAGCGCGGACATGCCCTGCAACATCTGCTCACGCACGAGATGGAACTGAAGACTGCGAAGGGAACGCAGGTATCACCTCCCCTCTTCCCGCTGCCCTTCATCGAAACGTACAACCGTTTCGCCGCTTCGAATCCGTCCTTCGCGGAAGACCTGAGAAAGGCGGGGAAGAAATGGGGGATCAGCGGAGAGAGCGCACAGGATCGAAACGACCTCATGGAGGAAGCGTTCATGATGTACGTCACGGCGAAAGACAGGGGAACCTACAGCGGATTCACCGAAGCGGAGCGCAGGGTCTTCTCCGCGTTCGACCGGCAGCTCACGCAGGTCGAGGCGACAGTGGCCGTCCAGAAGGAGACGCGCAGGCGCCTTGAGCGGACATTCAAGCTGGAAGCAGACGATGCAGAAGGTGAAAGCGGAGGAGAAGGGAGTGAAGAAAGCGATCGGACAATCAACATCTCGTATGAATTGGATTGCATCGACGAGAAGTTGACGAACATCGAAGCGCTGAAGGATGTGCCGGAATTCAGAGGCCTCTATGCAGAACTCACTGCAACGATTCAACAGCGCGGTTTGCGCACCGAGTACGAAAGCCTCAAGGGAACCACGTCGGACGACGAACCGACTTTGGAAAGAGTGAAGCACCTCAAGGGGGCGGTGAACGACCTCGCGAATGCCGTCAAAAAATTCATCCGCGAACAGCGCGAAACGCCCGTGCATGCCCCTGAGGAAGAGACGTTCTGGTACTGGTTTACGACGGAGATCACCTGGGTGAGCCTCCTCGATATCTGGTCGATGGTCAAAGACGGCAAGGAGGACTTCCTGCGCATGTGGAAGCGCCGCAGCGAACGAGCCCGCAACAAATTGGGCAGCAAGATCATGAAGATCATCCCTACCGGCGTCCCATACCTCGGCCGTCTCAAGCACGAGTACTACCGCCGCGAGCAGACCTCGGAACTCGAAGAGGTCAGCCAGTGGGAGAAGGCGCTGGAGAACGTGGACTCCCTCGAACTGCTCGAATCCTTCAAGAAGATCTACAGCGATTCCGATCGCATCAAGGCGACTCTCAACCTGCTCACGAAACGCGGACGCATGGTCTGGTCCGACGAGGGGTTCCTGAGATGTTTGAATCGCCATTCTCGCTTCAAGATGCCCGTCGAGGCATGCATGGCGAACGGGGATATCCGCTACGAGTGGTTTCAGAAGGTCATGTCGGACATCTGGGACGACAAAGAGGAGTGGGTGAGGTGGTCCTCGGCGAACAACACCGGCTTCAAGAACGGCCGTGAGGACTTCCACACCCGTGCCAACTGGCTCTCGAGCACGGGAGAAATGTCCCATGAGCTCGAGTATCAGCTCAAGACCTGGTGCGAATGGAAGAGGGGCGACAAGAAAGGCCTCCTCCCCGATCGCGTACACCCGCACGCCTACGAAAAGTATCTGCACTACGCCATGACCTACGGAAAGATGCGCATGGAAGACAAGTTCTACTTCCTGATCCGCGGCATCGCGGAGGGGCTGCTGCCGCACGACCGGCTCACGAACCTTATCGCGGAACTCGGCGCGACCGTCTTCCCCTTCATCGATTACTTCGAGAAGCAGCACAACACCGTCCGCGAGCTGAAAGTCATCGCCGACCGTATCACGGAGGGGAAAAACAGTTTCTATCCCGGCGTGAAGGCGACCGTCTGGCTCATGACGGTCATCTCATCCGACGAGAAGGCGCGCCAGCGCGCGTCGAAACTGCTCTCACGCGCAGGAGACGCCATCGACCACGAAGATATCCCGACGCTCATGACCATGCTTACCGCAGGCTACCTCGATGAATTCATGGCCCCACAGACGGGACAGAAACAGCGCCTCACGCCGGAAGGGCGCAAGAACGGCTACTGCGGCTTCGGCAGTCTCTTCAAGACGTATGCGATCATCGCGGACATCCGGCGCAGGAAGGGGCAACAGCCGTTGACGCTCTACGAAGCGCAGATGCTCGCCAAGAAGCTGCTCTGTTACGTGCACTACGACAACGTGCTCACGTCCGCCGCGAACAAGGATAATAAGAACCGTCCGACGCTGAGCTGGAACTCCATCGAGAACGAAACGATGCCTTCGAACGAGGATTTCACGCCGAAGCACTACCGCGATCCTCTCAACACACTCGCCTTCAATGTCATTTCCCGCTACATGAACGTCGGCGGAACGAATCTTCTTCCCACTCTCGACGAGGCGAAGCGCAAGCAATACCTCGGTGAAGAGAGAAAGCACGACCGCTATACCGAGAAAGCCCAGCTGGAGACCGTCTGGGGTATCACGGAGAAACTCGAAGCAGAACTGACGAAGGCCATCCTGACTGATCCGACGCTGTTCAGCACCGCACTCATCGAAATGAAAGGTGAACTCAAAGGGGAATCGAATGACCTGACCGAGAGAAACATCGTCGCTGCCGTCGGCGACCACATCTGACGAAGGCGGTTGCGCACCGCGCCCTCCTCGCGGATGATACGGCCATGCTTCCCGTTTCCATTCAACGCGTCGACGCCTCCCTGCCGCTGCCCAGCTACGCCACGCACGGCGCCGTGGGGTTTGATCTCATCACGCGGGAGACGACCGTCATCGAACCGAAAGCCATCGGCCTCGTGCCGGGAAACGTCATCGTGAAAGTACCGGAAGGCTACGCCCTGCTCATCCTCCCCCGCTCTTCCCTTCCGCGGAAGAAAGGTCTCGTCTGTCCGCACTCCATCGGCGTCATCGACTGCGACTATCACGGGCCCGACGACGAAATCTTCGTGCAGGTCCAGAACGTCACCGATCAGCCCGTGACCGTCGAGCGCGGCGAGCGCATCGCCCAAGGGCTCTTCGTGAAGGTCGAACAGGCCCAGTGGCAGGAAGTGGACGGCCACGGGGCGAAGACACGGGGAGGGTTCGGATCAACGGGAAATTAGGGGCAAGGTTAGGGCTAGGGTTAGGGTAGTTCATGGTCACGACGTAAAAGGGGCGCACCGGCGCCCCTCTTTGACCTAATCCTAACCCTAAACCTACTTACTGATCGGCTTCCTCATGAACGCCGGAACCTCGAGCTCCTCTTCGTTGAGATCCAACGACGTGGAGCGCGCCTCGAAGGACGGACGCTCTTTCTTCTGTCCTTCGATCGTCGCCTTCTGCTCCTCCGTGAGGCGTCCGCGCACGCCGCGCAGCGCCGCCGCGCCGATCGTGGGCAGGCGCGAATCCGACTCCACCTCGAAGCCCGTTGCGATGACGGTACACTTCACCTGACCGGTGTACGCATCGTCGATGACGGCGCCAAAGATGATATTCGCCTCCGGATCGGCCGCCTCGGTAATGATGCGCGCCGCCTCATCCACCTCAAACATGGAGAGGTCATTGCCGCCCGTAATGTTGAAGAGCACACCCTTCGCCCCGTTGATGGAGAGCTCGAGGAGCGGGCTGTCCACCGCTGCACGCGCCGCCTCGGCCGCCCGGCTGTCGCCGGTGCCGTACCCGATGCCCATGAGAGCGGTGCCGGCGTCCTGCATGATGAATTTCACATCCGCGAAGTCCACGTTCACGAGTCCGTGAACGGTGATGAGCGTGGAGATACCCTCGATGGCATGCTGCAGCACCTCGTCAACGACCTGGAAGGCCTCCGTGAGAGGCGTGGTCTTGTCGATGAGGGAAAGGATCTTGTCATTCGGAATTGTGATCAATGTGTCGACCTTGCCGCGGAGGTTCTCGATGGCCTCATCTGCCTGCCGCTTGCGCTTGAGCCCTTCGAACGAGAACGGTTTGGTGACGACCGCCACCGTGAGGATGCCCATGCTGCGGGCGAGCTCCGCGATCACCGGCGCGCTGCCGCTGCCCGTGCCGCCGCCGAGCCCCGCCGTGATGAAGAGCATGTCCGTTCCATCGAGCGCCGCCTTGATCTCCTCGCTGCTCTCCTCCGCCGCCTTCTTGCCGATCTCCGGATTGGACCCGGCGCCGAGCCCGCGCGTGGTGCCGCGACCGATGGTGATCTTCTTCGGCGCAGGATTGTGGTAGAGCGCCTGGATATCCGTGTTCACGGCGACGAACTCCACGCCCGCGATTTTCGCCTCCACCATGCGCTTCACCGCATTGGCGCCGCCACCGCCGGTGCCCAGCACGCGGATGTCCGCGCCGGGCGACATGTCCGGGCGTACCTCCTGCGTGAGGCGGGAGGATGCGGGATCTTGGGAAGAACCGGAGCTGCCCTTGGAGCCGCTGAAGAGAGAACGCAGTGTGTCCGACATGGCTGAGATGGGAAGAAGACTAAGGAAAGAACGATCAAGGTAAGAGACTGCGGAACCACGAACCGACTTGGGCCGCGGCGCGCTTCAATTGCATGGAACCCATGCGCGGAGCCGATCCGCCCTCGCGCATCCCCCAGACGAGCGTCCCGAGCGCCGTCGCGTAGGCCGGATCGTCCACCTTCTCGATGACGCCGCCGATATCCACGGGGAAGCCCATCTGAACAGGGAGCCCCAAAACGTCGCGCGCGAGGTCGAGCACGCCGGGCGCTTTCACAGCCGCACCGGTCAGGAGCGCCCCGGCCGGCAACATCCCGCTGCGGCCGATGCGCTTCAGCTCCTCCTTTATAAGGGAGAAGATTTCGAAATAACGCGCCTGCATGATCTCGGCCATGTAGCGCTTGCTTACCGTCTGCGAATCCACCTTGCTCACCGAGGAGAGGTCGATCATCTCGCGCTCGGCGATCTCCTCCGGCAAAACGGACCCGAACTCGATCTTGATCTTCTCGGCGGTATCGATGGAGGTCCGCAGGCCAATGGCGATGTCATTGGTCACGCTCTCGCCGCCGATCGGCAGACAGACCGAGTGGAGGATGGTCCCCTCCTCGAAGACCGCCACGCTCGTCGAACCGGCTCCGATGTCCACGAGAACCGCACCGAGCTCTTTCTGGCGCTTGGTGAGGACCGCTTCGGATGCCGCGATGGTGGCCGGGACGATGTCATCGATATCCACGCCCGCCTGATCGATGCACTTCTCGATGTTCTTCACGTGCTGAATGTGTCCGGTGATGATGTGCGCCTCCACTTCGAGACGAATGCCCGTCATCCCCACCGGATTCTTGATGCCGCGCTGCTCGTCGACCGAGTAGGACTTCGGTTCGATGTGCAGGATGCGGCGGTTTGCGGGGATGCTCACCGCCTGCGCGGCGTCGAGCACGCGGCCGACATCTTCCATTGTGATCTCGGAACCCGAGATGGCGATCACCCCGCGGCTGTCGAATGCTTCGATGTGCGCCCCGCTCATCCCGACGAAGACATGATTGATGGGGACCCCCGCCATACGCTCCGCATCCTCGAGAGAGGAGATGATGTTATGGATGAGTTCCTCCACATCAATCACGTGCCCCTTACGCATCCCCAGAGACGGGGACAGCCCCACGCCGATGACGTTGGGAACCTCGTGCTCCTGGGCACCGTCCACCACGGCAACGACAGTGCGAATCTTGGCACTTCCAATATCTAAGCTCGCAAGGACACGTTCTCTGGGCATGGGGAGAAAGGGAAGAAGCAGAACAGAAGCGATCGATGCACGACCACCCCTGAAGCGGGTACGGCGAGAAGTCTATTGATGGGAGTTTTAGCCGCGCAAGAGGCCTTTGACTACCTTTCGTATTCAGAATCTGAAAAATAGAACAATTTTATTACTCAGATTATTCCGCTAAAAGAAGGGATGAAACAGATTATTTGTTCAAGATTTTTGATGTAAAAAATGCCTGAGTACTATTTCTGTACAAGTTTAAGGGACTTTTGAAGGAAAAAAACGTGCGTATGCATCGAGAAAAATCTCCAAGAATGATGGGGGGATCTCGCTGTGAAAATCTCACTCCTAAAAGAGGAGTAATTGATCCTGCGATTGCTGCTTCGTACGAGAAGGCTCCTGCCCCGCCAACGGCAGAAAGTGGGCCGCTCCATAGGGTGATTGCACGAATGTGCGCAGACGCTTCAGTAAGAGCGAAAACTCCATGCGAGCGAAGAATGCATCAATCTTCTCGGAAGGCTCGTCTTTCACTTCCAGATCATCCAATGCAACAGGGAGTGGAATATCGCAGACGAGCTCGGCCATACGTTCGCAGAAGAATGCCTGCTCCCGATCGTGTTCGAGCTTCTCACGAATCGCAGGGCGAATGTCTGCGAGGTGATGGTAGACACCGTGGAGCGTCCCATAATGCTGCAAAAGCTCAGAGGCGTTCTTCGGCCCGATTCCCTTCACGCCCGGAAGATTATCCGACGGATCGCCGGTCAGCCCCTTGTAGGAGGCGATCTGATCCGGCCGCACGCCGTACTTCGCTTCGATCTCCTTGGGACCGAGATACTCCGCCTGCTGGTACCCCTTATGAGGAATGGCGATCCGCACACGCTCGCTCGCGAGCTGCAATGCATCCCGGTCTCCCGTCACGATCGTGACCTGCATGCCCTGGGCCTCCCCCGCTTTCGCATAGGTGCCGAGGAAATCGTCCGCCTCGTACTTGAGAGAGGAAACATGGAGAAAACCGAAGACATCCACAAGCTCCATGACACGGGGGATCTGTACGTAGAAATCATCGGGAGTCTCCGCACGCCCCTCCTTATAGGTGGCGTTCTCCTGGTGACGGAACGTCTCCTCTCCCGCATCAAAACACAGAAGCATGTGCGTAGGCTCTTCCTTGGCCAAGATCGTCAGGAGCATCGATGCCACCCCGAACACGGCATTCGTCTGCTCGCCGCTCTTGGTCTTGAGTGTTCGCGGAATCGCCCAGTACGCCCGGTACATCAAGTGGTGACCGTCGATAATCACTAAATGTTTCATAACAGGGAGCATGCACGAGAAGGAAACGAAGGACAACCACCCGCCGGTGATCGACCGGCGATGAGGTGCCGAAAGCGTGCCTCTTCCGGACAGGATAACCGCATCCCACGCACCCTTTCACACCATGCGTTATCAAAGAATATTCGATGGAATTTACAAGGCATCTCCCCCTTCTGAAAGGCTGTGTTTTGCGCTATACTATGAGGATAAATAAACATCTCTCATGGCGCCACTCTCCCCCACCGCCAACACCGCAATCGCGAGCGCATACGGCTCCAAGTCCCTCGAACAGAAGGTGCGTAATAAGGTGGCGATTCAGAAGGAATTGGGATGGCCGATGGAACCGAAACGCCCCATGGTGTGCCTGCCTGCAGGCATGACCGACGCTCTCGGCGGAGAACTCCTTCAGCAAGTGCTGCCGGGTCTGCTCACGCTGCCCATCGAGATGCTCATCCTCGGCAAGGGGTCCTCTGCTTTCGGAAAACTTTTCACGGATCTCGCAAAGGAGCACCGCCATCGGATCGCCATCATCCCCAATAAGAAGGAGGCGATGCAGGCGATGCTCGCGGCGGCGGACATGGCACTCTTCCTGAGCAATCCCGGAAGCCTCCCCGAGCTCACCGACTGCCTGCGCTTCGGCGTGGTGCCGGTCGCCCCCGCCTGCAAGACGCTCGAACCGTACGATGCCATTCAGGAGAGCGGGTGCGCCTTCACCTATGACGGCTCCACTCCGTGGCACTGCTTCGCCGCCGTCGTGCGCGCACTCGAGACGCATCAGTTCCCCTTCGACTGGCGCACGATCCAAAGGCACTGCATGGAGAGCGTGCAGGGATCTTGATAAAGGAGAGGGATCGAGAACAGCGCTCAACCGGAATCCGACAACCTCCTTTACGCGTGTTCGTAATATTGCTACCGTTTTCGGGATTTCGGTCGCCCGACGTTCATTCTGTTCCTATGGGTCAGTAGCTCAGTCCGGTAGAGCAGTTGCCTCTTAAGCAATTGGCCGAGGGTTCAAATCCCTCCTGACCCACCAATTACGAAAACCGCGCGAATGCGCGAGCACGCGCCATCCGATCGCGGCTTCCCACTGCACCGCGTTCCCTTTCAAAACAAAGTTCGTTCCGATCGTTTTCAGGAATGTTGGAAATTCTGAATAGTTTTCCGTCGTGAGCAGTCTCTTGGCTTCACGACTGCGAATGATCATCTCTCGCATGGGTTCGAGCCAATGGATGCGGTTCTGTTCAGTGGCCTTGATGTCTTGATTGAGCGAAACCTTACAAGCCACCAGCGCGTTCTTTCGCACAAGGTATTCTTCGGTATCGAGCGCTCCCTCCAGTCGCAGATCAAGAAGGGTATCGAGCTTCTGATCGATGGCCTTCCGCTCATCTTCGAGGCGCTGAACAGATGTCCGATGATCTGACTTTCCCTCAGCTTCCTCCTTGTCGAGTTCGGTAAGCATGTTGTCCGCCCACTCATCGGGCAAAGAGACTTGTTCGACGATCTTGCGCACCTCCTTAAGCAATCCATCCTCACGCAGGTATTTGCGCTGATCGCAGGGACCGCGCTTGTGCGTGCAGCGGTAGTAGTGGTGCCCCTTCTGGATTTCGGCGGTGATCGCGCAAGCGCAGGCTGCGCAGTGCAGGAAGCCCATGAAGGGAAGCTCATGCTTTCTCCTGCGCTTGGGTTTGCTCTTAAAGTGCATGACTTCCTGCGCCTCGTCGAACAGTCTCCTGCTCACGATTGGCTCGAACGCGCCGGGGAACAGCTCCCCGTTCATGCTGATGACGCCGTAATACACATGGTGTTTGAGCATCTTCTGGACATTGGACACCGGCAGCACCTTGCCGTTTCGCGTACGAAGCCCAAGGCGAGTGAGTTCGTTTCGGAGCGAGAGAAGCGTATGGGCTCCGGTGGCATAGAGTTCAAATGCCTTACGCACGATTGGCGCTTTCTCGGGGTCCGGCTCAATGTTCCGCTTCTCTCGGTTGTTGACGTATCCCAGTGGGGCAGGCCACGTCCACTCGCCACGGCGCACTTTCTCGCGCATGCCTCGCTTCACGTTCTCGGCAAGGTTGTCCACGTAGTACTTGGACTGGCCGAAAGCGATAGAGAGCATGAATTTCCCCTGCGGTGTCGGCTCAAACCAGAAGGTCGGGAACTTCAATCCTTTGAGCTTGCCGGTGTCCAGAAGATGAATAATCCTCCCTCCGTCTACGCTGTTCCTGGCGAGCCTGTCGGGATGCCATGCGAGGATGCCTTCCGCTCCTCCCTTCTCGATGATTTCCAACATTCTGGCGAACTCGGTTCGCCCGGGCTCTTTTGCGGTTTTGGCCTCGCGGAGCGAGGCGACGATTTCCAACTGTTCTTTTGCGGCATACTCTTGCAGCTCTCGGAGCTGCGCGTCAATCGAGAGTATCTGGCGATCATCCTGTTCTGTAGATTTGCGACAGTAAGCAATGACTTTCATGGTCGCAGGGTACCAGAAAAGCCCGCCGCTGGCGGGAGAAAGGGAACGCGGTGCAGTGGGAAGCCGCGATCAGATGGCGCGTGCTCGCGCATTCGCGCGGTTTTCGTAATTGGTGGAGCGCTTTCGAAAAAATCCGAACCGATTTCAGCACGAATTGGCGCGGCGGCTGAAAAGCCTTCGGGCTGGGGGCAGCCGCCGCGCCTGCCGGACGAAGCAAATGCGAAGGCTGGCCACCGGAAACCCTGCCGGACATCGCAGCAAAACCGCAAAAGAGCCCGACTGAAAACGATCGGAACGAACGAAAGTTTTCGCCAGCGGCGGGCTTTTCTGCAATTGAGCGCATACTCGTTAAAGCAGGAAAAAAGAACGATGTTCCCTTACGTCACGCGTTTGCTATAATCCCCGTACCATTCCCCCGGATTCCCATGAAACGCATCCTCACGCTTGTCTGCGCACTCGGCCTCCTCACCGTTTCCGCGACGGTCGCGCTCGCAGGTAGTCTCTCTCCCTCGGCCTCCCCCGCCTCCACCATGCACAGCCTGCAGGAGTTGTGGGAAAAGATCGCGGGCTCCGGCGACACCTCCTCGGTGACGGCGAACCGCGACGGCGACGTATTGCAACGATTGGAGTGGGTGATCGAGAACGGCGCGGGGACGCTTTCGTACGGCGATGATAACGCCGCCAGAGTGCTCACCACCGCCGCCGCCGCCGGAACGTACAATGCGAGCAACATCACGGCGACCAATGTCCGAAGCGGTGTCGCCTTCGGCGTTGCCGGGACCGGCACCGGTACCTTCTCCGGCAATCTCGCCTACGGCGACGACGTCGCCTCCACGGTACTCACGACCGCCGCCACGCCCGGCACCTACAACGCCGCGAATCTTTCCGCCGCCACCGTGAAAAGCGGCACCCTCTTCGGCGTGGGTCTCACCGGGGCGTATCCCTCCGCGACCAATACCCTTCCTTCCGCCTCGGTAACGACGGACCTCGCGGGAAACGGCACGACGATCACGACGAGTAACGCCGCCGTCGAATGGTGGCAGTCCGACGGTACGCGCCAGACGGCGACCTTGGATTTGCCGGACGCTTCCAATGTGTGTTCCACGGATACCGTGAACGGTATCACTGGGACGACGACGGTTTCGGGTTCGCTCGTCGCGACGGGGCGCACCTACTGCGGGATCGCGGGGACGCTCCTCGGCAGTCTTTTCAACGGCACGAGCGGCGCGTTCACCGGAGGCTCACAGGCGAACGGCGGCGCGGACGATTACAACGCCGCCGGGTCTCCCGCTGCCGGGCGCTACAGCGGCGGCTGGACGGCGTGCAACGCAAGCGCCTACTCTGCGACCACGAACCCCGGCGGCAACTATTGCAACACCGGTGACAGCGGCGCGGACGCGAAGGACAACTCCACAAACCTCGTCTGGAGCTTGCCCTGCAACGGCTCCGCGTGCGCATCTTTTTCGGACAGCTCCCCGCTCACGTATACATGGGACAGTTCCGGCGGCAATAACGGAGCCCGCACTGCCTCGCAAATCTGTTCCGACCATGCCGGCTGGTCTCTTCCGCACCAGAAGCAGCTCATGCAGGCGTACATCGATGGCAGTTACGGCAATCTGGAGGCCGCGGGCGTCGGTCGCGGTTACTGGTCCGCCACGACGGTATCGGACAGTACGACCGTCGCGTGGGGCGTGGCTCTCTCCAATGGCAGCACGTACTTCAATGGGAAGACGACTGCGTACAGCGTGCGTTGCGTCCGTCCGGCATCGTGATCATTTGAGCATTTTGTCATTCGTTTGATTTGGTCATTTCCCCCCGCGCTTCGAGCGCGGTCGGCGCGAAAAAATTTGCTCTATCTGACCGATCTGGTAAGATCGGGCGCGAACATGGCCGACGATAATAACGCACCGGCAACGAAGAAGGACATCGCACTGCTGATGGGCGAGTTTGGGAAGATGTGGCAGTGGAGAGCTGATGTCGACGGATGGAGAAAAGAAGTTGATAACCAATTTGTTGAGTTGAGAGAAGATATGACGAAGTGGAAAAAGGAACTCAAGGATCATTTCGATCTCGTTGCGGAGAATATCCGCCATGATTTTAGAGCGGCGAACAGGGAGGAAATCGAGGTACTCAAGGACGGACACAAAGGACACGAAAAGCGAATCCTCACCCTGGAACGCGCCGCCGGACTCTCGGCTCGGTGAGTTCTGCCTGTAAATACGAACCATGGCCCAGTATAACCATCTGCCCGTGTTCCAGAAGACGTACCTCCTCACGGTCGAGATGTACGGCGTCACGTCAAGGTTCCCGCGCGCGTACCGCTTCACGCTCGGGGAGAAACTGAAGGCGCTTCTCTCTGATCTTCTCTGCCATATCGTCGCAGCCAACAGCCGCGAGGACAAAGTTCCGCCATTGGAAGAAGCGGCTACCACGCTGGAGCAGCTACGCATCCACATCCGGCTCGCAAGCGACCTTAAAATCCTTGGGCTTACCACATACGAGTCCATGAGCCGGACATTGGAAGAGATCAGCAAGCAGCTCTCGGGGTGGACGACATGGGCGAAGGGTAGAACGACTGTCGTTCCTTGAAATCACCTGCGGTTTCCGGGAGAGCCGGAGTCCTTGCGCTTGCGGGCGCAAAGAGTGTGCTCGTTCATTGCGGCCTCGTTCCGTCGGTGACAAACAATACAGCGCTGACGATCTGCTGTCAGGAAGATGTATGCCGTTCAGGCGGCAATCATGTTCCGGAGAAATGATGAGTGACGAGGCAAAGGCATCGGGCGTCAATCGCAATTACTGGTCCGCCACGACGAAATCGGACAATACGACCAACGCGTGGAACGTGAATCTCTCCAATGGCAACACGAACAACAATGGGAAGACGAATGCGAACAACGTGCGTTGCGTCCGTCCGGAAATGAACACCCCCCTTCGGCTCTCCCGGGGATCGCCTGCGCTTACCCGCTCACGTCTTCTTCGTATCCTGCTCAATAATCCGAAAGGATTTGAGCCCCGCATCGGTCGGCTCGAGGTAGCGGCGGATGCTCCCGAAATGTTTTTCCCAGAGACGGGCGCGCAGATGGAAGGAGTTCGCGTAGACGAAGTGTCCGAAGGAGGAATTGACGCTCGCGAGGATGTGCTCGAGAAGTTCACGCGGGGGCTGAGCCGATTGTCCGGATTCCGTCTGCGCGCTTTCCTCCAATTTCTTGTTGAGATGAAAGAGCGTTTTCCTGAAGCGCTTCACGACGCGCCGCCGCACGAGGACGTGATCGGGCGAGACGATGTACCCGAGCCAATCGATCCCGCGACCAACGTCGCAGAGCTTCTGTTTCTTCGGATGCAGTTCCAGCCTAAGTTCATCATGCAGAAAAATCCCGATGCGATCGCGCCACAAAAGAAGTTCATTTGGATCGTGCGAGAGGAGAAGGAGATCATCCACGTAGCGAAAGTAATGGCGGATCTTGAGCCGGTGCTTCGCGAACTGGTCCAGCTCATTCATGTACACATTCGCGAAAAATTGCGAGGTCAGGTTGCCAATGGGGAGCCCCTGTCCTCTTTTAACATGAAAGAGGGATTTGTGCGGCGGTACGAGCGCGAAGAGATTGGCGTCTCCTTTCCGCATGAAATTCTCCAGCGGATCGTGAAAAATGGTGATAGACGTGAGCCAAAGGAGATCGGGATGATGAATACGTTTCTCGATCAGCCGGAAGAGAATGTCTTTCTTGAGGCTCATGAAGAATCCTTGGACATCGAGATGGAGACAGTGTGCCGCTCTGCGATTGTTGTTCGTGAGGACGCGAAGGGAACGCTGAAGATCGCAGACAGCGCGGCGCGTCCCCCTCTCAGGGCGGCACGCGTAGGACTGATGGATGAAGAGCGGCTCGAAGACCGGGGAGAGAAAATCGTAGAGCAGGTGATGGACTACGCGGTCGCGGAACGTCGCGGCGAAAATCTCCCGCACCGTCGGCTCTGTCACGACAAAGCAAATGGAACGTCCCGGGCGGTAGGTGCCGTCGATCAGCTCCCGCTCAAGCCTCAGAAGCTCCGCTTCCGCGTGTTGCTCGAAGAGCGCGGCGTGGTACATCTGCCGCTTGTGCCTGCGGCAATCGAGATATGCCTTGTAGAGGTTTTGGAAGCTGAAGACGGCCTTCCGTCTCTCTCTCTCTCTCTCTCTCTCTCTCTCTCTCTCTCTCGGGTACCAGGCTGCAATGCTCTGGAGAATACCGGTGTTTTTGCTAGAGTATCCATTATGCGAAGGGAGCATAACCGTTTGCGGGGCATCTTGTCTCTTGCGGCACTGGTCGTGACGGCGTTGTCGCTATCGTCGCGCGTGCTCGCGTCCGCCACCGATGGCACTGTAGACGCCTCAAGCCGTTACGCATGGAGCGAGAACACCGGGTGGATCGATTTCGGCTCGACGGAGGGGAACGTTCATGTCACGGATACCGCTCTCTCGGGTTACGCATGGGGCGAGAACGTCGGGTGGATCTCCCTCAATTGCAGCAATGATTCCTCCTGCGCGACCGTGGATTTCAAGGTGACGAATGACGGGGCAGGCACGCTCGGAGGCTACGCGTGGAGCGAGAACAAGGGATGGATCGACTTCGATCCAACGGGCGGCGGTGTCGTGATCAGCTCTTCCGGTGTTTTCTCCGGCTACGCGTGGGGCGAGAACGTCGGATGGATTTCCTTCAACTGCTCCGATGCAAGCTCGTGCGCGACGGTCGATTATAAAGTATCTACCGATTGGCGGCCTTCCTCCGCACGTACTACTTCATCTTCTTCCTCAAGCGCACAGGCGCAGAGTGGCGGAGGAGGCGGTTTTCGCGGCAGCCCCTCGCAGATGGCGGCGCGCATCGCGCAGGCCCGCGTGACAATTCTCGCGCGTTTCGAGGGGAAGATGCAGCAGAGCGAGAAGCTCGCGGCTGCGGAAAAGAACGGCGCGGGTGAGCTCAAGCAGGAAGAACGTGCTGCGCAGGAGCGGGAAGACCGGATCGCCAAACGGATCGCGGAGCACGAAACCGCAGTCGCACTGGCACTCCAGGAGAAGGAGGATCTCCAGCGCAAGTTCGATCTGCACCGCGAGGAGCGCTACGCCCGGGCTCTGGCGCTTCAGGAAGAGCATCTGGCCGAGCAGGAAGCCGCTTTGCTTGAGCAGCAGCAGATGCTTGCCGCGGAGCAGGAGGCGAATCGGGTGCGCAGGAATGAGCGGCTCACGGAGCAGGAGCGGCGCACCGAACAGCAGCTCCTAGCTGAACGGGAGGCAGAGATCCGTGAGGAACAGGCGGCGAAGGAGCGGGAGGAACGGATCGCTGATCGCATTGCGGAGCATGAAGCCTCCGTTGCCCTTCTTACCAAAGAGAGGGATGAACTGCGGCGGTCCCTCGTGCGGCGCCGCGAAGAACTCATAGCACAGGAACTCGCTCTGAAGCAGCAGCATCTCGTTGAGGAGCAGAATGCACTCCTCTTAGAGCAGCAGGCTATGGAGCAGGAGCAACGGGCGAACACGCAGCGCCGCGAGCAGCGATTGGCCGAGAGAAAGGCGCAAGAGCAACAAGAGCAAGCGAGTCCTCAGATCCCCGTCACCCCGCGCCGTCCACCCTCTCCCGAGGTCATCGCCGCGAGGCGCGGCAAGCTGTTTGCCCTCGTCGGGGATGTCCCCGTCGTTTTCGCAGATGTCTCTCTCGACGAGTGGTATGCGCCGTATGTGTCCTACGTCGTGGAAGAAAAGATTGCGACGGGATACGCGGATGCTGCGGGAAAGCCCAAGGGGGAGTTTGGCGTCGCAAATCCCATCACATACGCCGAAGTCCTCAAGATGGCGCTCGAAACGGCGGGATCAGACATGAGCGGCCTTCCTCCGCCAAGGAACGTCAGCGCCAAAGGCACATGGGCGTCCGCGTATGTCGCGAAAGCCGAAGATCTGTCTCTCGTTGTGTTCGCGCCGAATCTTGACGTGCAGAAACCAGCGACGCGCGGTGCGGTCATCCAGACACTGCTCGAAGTGCTGGGCATCACCATCGGGAAAACGCCCGCAACGTACGAAGATGTCCCGAAGAACCACCCCTATTCGACCGCCATCGCCGCCGCGACGTTCTTCGGGCTCGTGCAAGGCGATCTTGACGCGGAGGGAAAGCCACTCAACCGCTTCCGTCCCGATGATCCGATCAACCGGGCCGAGGTGGCCAAGATCATCGCGCTTGCCAAAGAACTCCAGAAATGAAGATCGCTCGCCCTTCTGTAGCCCGAAGGACGAAGAAGGGTCGCGCTGGCGAAGGAGTTATTAAAATGAATTTCGTTTTGTGAGCCGCAAAAGAACAGTTGGAAATCGTCTGCGATGTCCGGCAGGGTTTCCGGTGGCCAGCCTTCGCATTTGCTTCGTCCGGCAGGCGCGGCGGCTGCCCCCAGCCCGAAGGCTTTTCAGCCGCCGCGCCAATTCGTGCTGAAATCGGTTCGGATTTTTTCGAAAGCGCTCCACCATTCGACTCGGCGCTTTGCGCCTCGCTCACGGTCGTCGCGCCTTCGGCGCTCCGGCCATTTACAATCATGCGAGGCGAATGAGTCTGAGTGAGCCGCGCAGCGGCGAATCGAAGACCCTTGGCTGCCGCTCGCTCATGGCAAGCCATGTAACCGTAACCCCCTGACTGACCATTCGACTCGCGCTCCCGTTTCTCCTCATTCTCCCAACTCCTCGGGATAGATGATGAGGATATCTCCCTCCCGCAAACTCTCCGCCATGATGCACATGACTTTTCCGGATGCATGGAGAATCCGGAAGCCGCCGATATCCGCGGGATCCGCTGGATCCATGAGATCGTCGAGATCCTCAAGATCACTACGAGAGAGCCCCACTGCCTGAGGACCCGACGGATGCTGAACATCGCCCCGTTTGAGGATGCCGCGATTGCGCACGAGTTGCTCTATGAAGGACGGATCGAAATCGAGCGGACTTAAGCGCAGGTCCTCCGAGCAATCCGGCGCTCGACGCGCAGCCAGTTCCGCCATTTTTCTCTCACGAACAACATGAGGAGACTCAAGACGATGCCCAACTGCGGCCTTCGTCTCGCGAGCAATTGCTTCGGACACAGGAATTCCGGACAGAGCAGGCGCAGCCGCCTCCGGCATATCGGGGGTACGGTCCCTGTGATCGGGCGGCGTAGTCATGAATACTATTATAGCATAAATTTGTAATATAGACGATGATGGATCTTCACGCGCGCCTCAGATAGAAAGCCTCTTAGTCCCCCACTCCCAACACCTGCAGTTTCGGCTGCACCTCCGCAGGATCCATCCCGAGCGCGAGTGATTCGTTGAAGTAGGTAATCGCCTCCTCTCTGCGCCCCTGCTCAAGCGCCAGGACCCCTAAGTAGTACGAGGTGTGCGGCATCGTGCTCTTGAGAGCGTACGCCTGCGTCAGGAGCGACTGCGCCTCTACACTGTTTCCCTGCTCAAGAAGCAGGACGCCTAAGTACGTGAACGGATCGGGGTCCTTCTGACTCGCTTCGATCGACTTACGAAAGGCGGCGATTGCATCTGTCTTGCGGCCGTACGCGAGGTGAATCTGGCCGATATTGTAGTAGGTCGTCCCATCGGGACGGATGGATACCGCCTTCTCGTACTCCCCCATCGCACCGGAGACGTCCCCCTCCTTGTAGAGCTCCGTGCCGATGTTTGTGTGCGCCACGTAGGAGTCGGGGTAGACCGCGAGCACCTGCGTGAAGAGAGAGCGCGAATCCTTCCACGTGAGCGACTGCGCATACGCGGCGACGGCGAGCGCACAGAGGAGAAGAGCCAATCCGCCGTCCGCGATGTGCCGCCACCGATCACGGAGAAACGCAAAGAAGAGCCCCACAAGGAGAAGGAGAGCGATGATGGGGATATACGCGTAGCGATCCGAGGCGAAGATGACGTCGAGCAATTCGTTTCTGCCTCTGGTGATGTTGGTGAGCGTCGGCAGGAGCATCAAAAGATAGAAGAGCCACGCGAAGACGATGGTCCGGTGCCGTCGGAAGATGTACACGACCACGCAGAGAGCGATGACCGCCGCAGTGGAGAAGAAAAGATCCGGCGTGGAGAGAGTGATGGGAGACGTATAGGGATAGATCGCCGAGAGATGCATCGGCCAGAGGAGCTTCATCGGATAGAAGATGATCGACTTCATGCCGATGAGCACCTTCTCGAAGAAGAAGGATCCGCTCGTGGCTTTCCCGAACCACGCGATCATTCCGAAGACAACGGCGAGGAGCAGGTGCGACCACTTCTCCTTCACCGCTTCCCGATCGAGGGATCTGCCTTCGTACCAATCGATGAGCAGCAACACCACAGACGTCAGAATCACCGTGACTTTTGACAGGAGCGCGAGCAGGAACGCCATGACACTCCAGAACCGATAACGCTGCGCGCCCGTCCGGAGGAAGCGGATGTACCAACCGATGGTCAGGAGAAAGAACACCGTCGCGAGCACATCCTTGCGCGCGCTCGCCCACGCGACCGCCTCCGTATTGAGCGGGTGCACAGCGAAGAGCAATCCCGCGGCGATCGCCACGCTCTTCCTCTTACAGAGGAGGAAGACCACCCACACGACACCGAACACATTGAGGATGTGGAGGGCAAGATTGGTGAAGTGATAGATGAAGGGATGGAGTCCCGCGACGAGGTAATTGAACTGGTAGCTGAGTGTCGTGAGCGGCACGTAGAGCTCGGGGTCGTAGCTGGTGAATGCACCGATGATCGACGAGGGGGACAGGGAACGGATAAGCGGATTCTCCGTGATGAGCGATCCGTCATCCCATGTCACGAATCCGTTTCCGAGCGACCGACCGTACACGATTGCCGTGAGGGCAACGATCCCGCAGGCAAGGAGCCACTTCTGTGCGCGCGAAAAATGTCCGTCGTCCGTCATGCCCGTACTCTACCACTTTAAGGTTAGAGTTAAGATTAGGATTAGGGGCAATGGCTCTCCAAGAAACGAACTTGGTGGAAACCCTAACCCTACCCCTCACTCCTAACCCTTCATCACAACACCTTCCGTGCATGCGCTCTTCCTTCGACCGGAACGAGGATGGCGATGGGAAGATCGCCATACCAGGCGATGACCTGCGACGTGACGGGAACATCCACGTCGCGGCCGCAGCGAACATCCTGCATCTGTGCCATGGAGAGCCGGACGGCGGACTGATCGGCGAGTACGTCCTTGAGGGGGATGATGGAAGACCACAGGGCATTCGCGAGGGGAACGGCATTCTCGATGCGCCATTCCCCCACCCTCGTGCGACGCAACCTCTCCAAGTAAGCGCCGGTGTGGAGCACCGCCCCGAGATCGTGCGCGAGGGAACGGATGTACGTGCCGCTGCCACAGGCTATGCGTAAGCGAAGCACGGGATAGTCATAGGAAAGGATCGTGCACTCTTTGATCTCCACCTGCCGCGCGGGGATCTGCACAGTGCGCCCCTGGCGCATCTTGCGATAGGCGCGCTCACCGCCGACGTGCACGGCGGAATATGCCGGAGGCACCTGCTCGATCTTCCCGAGGAAGCGATCGGCGATGGTATTACGAACGATTTCAAGGGGCGGCGGTATCCAGCCGGGTTTGGCCGGCACCTGCGAGAGAACGCCATCGCCATCGTAGGTGGTGCTCACCATGCCGAAGCGCACCTGCGCCTCGTACTCCTTGGGGAGATCGCGGAAGAGCTCCACAACTTTGAGCGCCTTGCGTCCGACCGCGAGGACGAGGAGCCCCGTCGCCGCCGGATCAAGAGTCCCCAAGTGCCCGACGTCGCGCTCATGAAGCGCTGCTCGCACCCGCGCCACACAGTCGTGACTCGTAATGCCGGCCGGCTTGTCGATGAGGATCAGCCCGTGACGCATGGGAAGAGAGTAGCACGACGGCTGAGACCGGCTAACGAATTGAGCGGGAAGGTGGCGCGTGAGCAAAGTTGGCACACGAACCGTCTGAAGAGTAAGATCTCTCCCAAGCTCCCCATACTTCGTGCTATGAACATCACCTTGAGCTGGGATCTGTTCGTCATCGTCTTCTTCGCGATTGTCGTCGCCTACAGTTTCATCATCGGGAAGCACCAGGCAGTGAAGATCATCATCGCCACCTACATCGCCACCGTTGCCGTCCAGGGTTTGGGGAACATCCTCGCCCGCATGACCGGACAGTCGCAGCCGCTGCTCACGGTGCTCGGTCTCTCGATGGATTCCTCACTCATCGCCACCGTCAAACTCGTTGTTTTCGCCGCCGCCATCATCTTCATCGCCGTGCGCGCAGGCATCGAGGTGAGTTACGTGAAAGAGACAGGCAGCATCTTAAGTACCATCATCACGGGTCTCTTCGGCTTCGTGACTGCGGGCATGCTCCTCTCCACCCTCCTCACGTTCATCGCGGGCGGCCCCATCCTCGATGCGAGCCTGTCGCAAGCGGCGATGGTTTCCCCGATGCTCACCGGCAGCAAACTCATGCAGCTCATGGTCTTCAATCAAGATCTTTGGTTCTCGCTTCCGGCTCTGCTGCTCATCGGCGTCGGGTTCCTCAGTAATAAGTAACAAAGCAGAAATTGCGTCAAGAGTTTCCATGCCGCAGGAGATGCGGCGCTTGCATGGGAAGGGGAAAGAGGTGTAAGAATAGGCAAAATTACCCCCTTCCATTCATGAAGATTTCCACCTTTACCCGTTCGGCCATCGCCGCCTCCGCCGCGTGGATCGCGTCCGTTCCGTACGCTCTGGCACTCAATTTCGGAAATACGGCTGCAAACCTCGGCGGCAATGACATTCGCTCCACCGTCGAGAGCGTGCTCTCGACCGTCTTGAGCTATCTCGCACTTGCCGCAGTGGTCGTCATCGTCATCGCCGGTATCCGTCTCGTGGTCTCCTCAGGAGATGAGGGTGCCGTGGACAAGGCCAAGAAGACGATCCTCTTCGCGGTCATCGGCTTGATCATCATCCTACTGGCCAACGCCATCGTGTCGATTGTCGCGAATCTCGCCACGAGCTGATCACCCCCGAGTTCCGTGTTTTTCAACCTCCCCCCCCTCCAAGGCGGGGGAGGTTTTTGTGAAGCCATTCCCATGACCCTCAACTAGACTTGCGTCCGGAAAGCACTCTGGTGTACAACTGCACCATTACCCCTCCCCACATGCTCTCTCCGAAGAACCCTCTGATGACTTCCGCTGCCGCATCTTCCCTGTGGTTTGCTGCCGCCTCTCGCGCTTTTGCCGCCAATTTTGGCCCCGGATTGAATAACCTCGGCAGTACCGAGATCCGTACCACCATCGAAAGCGTCATCACGACCATCTTGGGCTACCTCGCTCTCGTCGCCGTGATCGTCATCGTCATCGCCGGTATCCGTCTCATCATCTCCTCCGGCGACGATTCGGCCGTGGAGAAGGCGAAGAAAACGATCCTCTACGCCGTCATCGGACTGATCGTCATCCTGCTGGCGAACGGGATCGTGATGCTCGTCGCGAACATCGCGACTTCCTGAGGTATCGCCCCCCCCCGCTTTCGTTTTCGCCTACGATGTGCATGAGCCGGTTTCTGCGATGCCTTTGAGCGACGGCAGCGCATGAAGCACCTCGCTCGCCGTCGCCTCCGACTCTTTCATGATCGGCGGATCGCGGACGACGATGGCCTCACGACGCACCTCAACCACTTCCGTGAGCGGGATGGCGATCCCCCACCGCCATAAACGCCTCGGAAACATCCATGTGGCAAGCATCTTCGTCGTGTCGATCTGCACATCCGCGCAGATACCAAGAATCTTTCCGCTTTCCGTACGGATGCGCTGTCCGAGCAACGGCCTTCGCTGCGCCAAAAGCTCCTGAAGACGGATGCGATCTTCCACTGGAGAGAGGATATCGCTGTCGCGCACGAGGATGTGCGTGCCCCAGTGGAGGATATCCACCCCCGCACAGAAGAGTTCGCTCCCGGAGAGCAGCCCCGGCACGTGGACGGTAAACCCTTCCACCTTCCCCGTATCGGGGTTGAGGACGATTCCCTTTAGACGGCCGAGAATGGCGTCACTGGAGGCATCGACCACGGGGAGCCCACGGCAGGTGGAGAAACGGACGTGCATCTGGTAGAATAATACTCCAGATGCACCTCTTCGCAGGATCCTCCCATCCGGCCCTCGCTAAGAAGCTCGCCCAGGAACTCAAGATCCCCCTCGGCAAGGTGTTGCTCAAGGCCTTCAGCTGCGGGGAACGGTACGTGAAGTACTTGGAATCGGTGCGCGGCAAGGATGTCTACATCCTCCAGACGGCCACTCTGGAACCGGATGTCTGCCTGATCGAGCTCTACCTCATGTGCCAGGCAGCACGCTTAAGCTTCGCCAAGAGCGTCCACGTCGTCTTCCCCCACTTCGCCTACGCCCGCCAGGATCGCGTGGCGGAGCCGCGTGAGCCGATCTCCGCCAAACTCATCGCACACCTCCTCGAGGAATCCGGCGCGGACCACGTGATCACCCTCGACCTCCACTCCGCGCAGATCCAGGGTTTCTTCTCTATCCCCGTCGACTCCCTCGACGCGCGGCCGATCTTCGCGCACTACTTCAAGAGCAAGAATCTGGCCAATCCCGTCGTGGTCTCTCCCGATGCCGGCGGCGCCAAGCGCGCGAAGAAGTTCGCAGACATGATCGGCGCGGACCTCGCGATCATGCATAAAGGCCGTCCGCAGCACCAGAAGGCGGAGATCATCGAGGTTGTGGGCGATATCGAAGGCCACACGTGCATCCTCTTCGACGACATGATCGACACGGGCGGCAGCCTCGTCTCGGCCGCGCAGGCGCTGCGCAAGCGCGGAGCGAACGCGAATGTCTACGCTGCAGCCACCCATGCCATCTTCTCGGGAAACGCCATCGCCAATCTGAAAGCGGCGAAATTCAAGGAGGTCGTCGTCACGGACAGCGTCCCCGTGAACAAAAAAGCCTTCCCGGGCCTCAAGATCCTGCCCATCGCCCCGATGCTCGCCGAGGTGATCCGCCACATCGAACTGGGGGAGAGCGTGACGGATATCTATAAGAAGTAGGAATTAGGATTAGGGTTAGGGTTGATGATTTCCTGTCCCTAACTCTAGCCCTAGTATTTGACCAGAGCAGCAATTCCCCTTACCCTCTTCCCTGCCTCGGGCGATTAGCTCAGTTGGTTAGAGCGCGACACTGATAATGTCGAGGTCGGCTGTTCAAATCAGCCATCGCCCACCATTCGACTCGCGGCAGCGAGGCGAATGAGTCTGAGTGAGCCGCGCAGCGGCAAATCGAAGACCCTTGGCTGCCGCTCGCTCATGGCAAGCCATGTAACCGTTACCCCCTGACTGACCAACCTTCGCGCTCTCTCGCCGCTCCGCGGCTCGAGCCATTTTCCAAGCGAATCGAATGACAGTGAGCGAGCGAAGCGAGTCGAACTGCCCAACACAAACATGCGCGGGGACATGCAACGAAACATCGCCGAGGCTGACACTCCATGCTACACTCCACTCCATGAAACTCTCCCTCCGCATCGCAATCCTCCTGACGATCCTGATCGTAAGTCTCCCCATCAATTCCCCTGTCGCCCACGCCGCGCGGAGGAGCAATTTCTACCGCGTCGGCACCTACGATTCGACCCTTCCGGTTAAGTGCCGCATCAACCACGCGAAACCGAAAGTGCGGAGACATACGCTTCCCTCCAAGCCGGTCCTCCAGAAGGGATCACTCCGCTAAATTGTGACATTTCCCAACATCCAAAGATCTCATCGGCGCCCTGCGAGCCGCCGTCGTACGACTTGGTGAGACGAACGCCCAGAGGGAGCGCCGCATGTCCGACGAATGAGCGAAGCGAATGAGGAGTTTGCGGCGCGACGTGAGACGAGCCATTGTCGTACAGGCGGCGACCCTTCGACGGGCTCAGGGTGACGTAGCAGCGCCGAAACCTTTTTGGGCCACCTTTTTCAGTTATGAAAAAGGTGGCAAAGCAAAGCTCTGGAGATGAAAGGAAACTTCACTGCAATCGCGCCCAGCGGACGAACTCCCGAAGCGAGAGCGTGTTCGGCAGCGGCCTTCCCCCGACGACCACAGCGCTCACCATCCCTCGAGCGGTGTCGAGAAGGAAGTCGTAGCTTGCGTCACCGCGCACCCCGCTGAAGACAATGCCCATCACATTCACCTGTGAGGAAGTCAAAGCCTTAAAAGAAGTCTGTACCGTGAACGCCGCTCCACTCTCGCGCAACAGCTCTTCCGCCAGCCCTGCGACCTGTTCCGGATCAAATGGCTGCGTACCACCTTCAGAAGATGAGGCTGCCGACGTCGTCTCCTCATGCACCGTCGCATCGAGCGGTTCGTCGCCCAGTTGTGAGAACGAACGCACTGCAGCCGATGCCGCGGGTGAAAGCAACTCCTTGCGTTCCGCCACGATACTCATGAGAGATGCCGCGAGTGTCCGGGCGCGTTCAGGATACCCCAGCGTCGTCTCGGTGCGCACAACAGGGACGAGGACCTCTACGAGGTGATTCAGGAGAGAGCGCGGATCGGCGTCGAGAGCGAGCAGATCGGCTGCTTCCTGTTCCCATCTTTGCAGGATCACGACCGGAAGAGCATCGGCCAACACATCCGATTGCGGCAGCACGAAGAGGTGCAACATGCACATCTCTCTGCTTGGCGTCGGATGATCCACCCCCCATGCGGGAAGCCGCCATTGCGGATGGATCGACGCAAGCAGCCACAGGCGGTCATCGTGCATGAGTGCCGTGAGCAGCATATTCGTCATCACCGAATCCCCCGAAACCTGCGAGAGGAGAGAGGCGAGAATCCCCTGTCCGCGCCGGCCCGAGAGATGCTCTTCGTTGTCTGCATCATGCACTATTTCCATGACGCAATCGCGATCACCCTCCCGCACACAGCGTGTCAGCTCACGGAACACCTCCTCCTCATAGAGCCGATGGACCCTCTGCTGCGCAGCAGGGAGACGCCATCCATCGAAAGCGAGAGAGGAGAGGAAACGGTCCAGAGAAGAGCCGGCCGATCGGGTGGGTAATGCTACCGCCGGAAAGGATTCCAATTGCATGAGCTGCGCGCGCTTAAATGCGGTGGGAACGGCGGAGAGAGATCGACTCTTGGCCCACTGCGTCACGCCCGCATCGTACGATGCGATCCGGTCAGAGCCACTCCACTGCAACCCTGCCGGAATCAGAACGCTGCGCCGTCCGCTCGTCGCAAGCATCGGTGCAGTCAGTGCGGCAACCGTTACGACACCGCCGCGCACTGTCACGTACGCGCCGCCGTACAGACCGGTCAGATGCAAATCCGCCGCATCCATCTCTACGATACCGTCCGTCTTGATGAGCATCGGTCCGGAGAGGAGCCGCGGCACCGAACCCGCACGATCGACCAACGTGTCGCTCCACACCATCGCCTGTGCATCCCCCCAAGCAATAACCGCGGGAAAGCGCTCGATCTTCGGATCCGCCTGCCGCGTGATCGACGCATTGGTCGAAGAAGACGCGCTCAGGAGGGAGACCGAGAGCAGGCACAGGAAGGCCGGCAGGATGAGGAAATGCCGATGGGCGGACAGGCGCAGGTTCATGTGTGTATTTTTCCTCTCATGTTAGCAGAAAAAGTCACTTTTGGCAACGAGCCCGACTTGCAGCCAAAAGCGGGAGATTGCATGCTCGACTCATGCGCATAATCGGCATCGATCCCGGATTGGCCACGACAGGCATCGGCCTCGTCGAGCACGACGAACACGGAGAGATCCGCTGCCTCGACTGGTGCACCGTCACGACACCCGCCGGTCAAGCGACCTCCGACCGCCTCCGCGAACTCTCGCAAGACCTGCGCGGCATCTTGGAGGAATGGAAGCCGTCACTGGCCGTCGTGGAACGGATCTTCTTCTCGGTCAACGAACGCACGGCGATCGACGTCGCCCAAGCGCGCGGCGTCATCCTCATGACCCTCGCCCAGCAGGCGATCCCCCTCCTCGAACCCACACCGCCTCAGCTCAAGTCCTGCATTACGGGGGACGGTTCGGCGGACAAGCGGCAGATACAGGACATGCTCCTGAGGATGTTCAAGCTGCCATCCGTCCCCACGCCGGACGACGCGGCGGACGCGCTGGCTCTCGCTGTTTTCGGGGCTCTGCATAAAAAGGGAGTAAGGGTGTCGACTGGATAGCCGACGGGGCCAAAACCCTTACTCCTGGTCCGTGTACCGATGCTTGTCACCTGAGATTTCAGGATTCCGGTCATATGCCCGGAGAAACTTTCCTCTCAGGAAGGTACACAGTCCTAAAACGCATTTTACCAGATAGAAATAACCCGTCAACTATTCCTTGTACATTATGGAGAGACAACAGCCGCCGGCACGTCGTCATGTCTGCCTCGCTTCGTTCTCCGACGAACGGCCCCGTTCTCCACGTCCCACACGATGGCATGCTCAGAGCCCGGGGGAAGGTGCGTGGCCGTGCAGAACACCTGATGCCCCGCGAGCGCGGCGAGGAGTTGCGACTGGTGCAAGTCATCCAGCTCCGAGAAGACATCATCCAAGAGAATGATCGGCTTCTCGCTTCGCTTGAGCTCCAGATACGAAACGGTGAGGAAGAGCATGGCGAGTACGGCGGCACGCTGCTGCCCGCGGGAGGCAAATGTAGTGAGGGGACGCCCCTCGACGGTGACCGTCCAATCTTCGCGGTGCGGGCCGACGGTCGTCGAGAGCAAGAGGAGATCGCGCTCACGGTAGTGGAGGAGCAGTGCGCGGAATTCCTCCGCAATGGCGGCCTGATCGCGCGCGTTTCCCTTGCGGAGGTACTCGATGCGGATAGCGTTCCACTGCTCGCCGAGCGCGCGCACTTCGTCACCGATTGAACACTGGAGCACCCCCAGAAGCTCGAGGCGCATCGTCGTCAGGAGACTCCCCTGCTGAGCAAGCATCGCATCCCACTGTTCGAGATCCGCCTCCCGGCAAACGCCGTCGGCTATTTTCCGAAGGAGCGCAGCGCGCTGCCGGAGAATCTTGCCGTAAGCCGCGAGAGCCTGATCGTAAGCGGTCGACGTCTGGCAGAGAATGTCGTCCATGAACCGCCGCCGCAGACTCGGCGCGCCGACGAAGAGCTCAAGATCCTGCGGGAGGAAAGCCACGGAAGGCAGCCTCCCGACGAGCCGCGCGACCGGCGTGCGCACGTCATTCACGAACGCCGCCTTCTGCTTGCGCGGCCGCGCGGCACTCACCACTTCAAGCTTCAAGGCCCCACTGTTGTCGCTCTCCGCATCGGCACTCACGCGGGTGAAATCCGCATCCCAAGTGATGATGTCTTCCTCCTGCGCACCCAGAAACGACCGCGTGAGGGAAAGGTAGGACATCGCCTCGAGGATGTTCGTCTTCCCCGCACCGTTCGCTCCGATGAAGATGTGCGTATCCGCTCCGGCGAAGGTGAGACGCTCAGGAGCAAGGTTGCGGAATTGCTCGGGAAAGAGGGTAGTGAGGCGCATCAGCGTTGACCGGAAAGACGGGCAGCCTCTTCCATCACCTTTTCAACAATCTTCCGATACTCTTCGCGTTTGAGATACTGTGAAAGCTCGCTCGGCTTCACCCATACGAAGGCATCGATCTCCCGATCATCGACCTGCACATGTGTCGAGACATCCGCGAGCGCCAGGATGAATTCCACCCGTTGGCCGCAGACATTATCCGGACGGAACCTTCGGTACGACGCGGGGAACTCGTACTGGTAAACATGCCTGCTCTTGCCAAGAACCTTTGCAGAGATACCGGCCTCTTCCTTCAGCTCCCGAAGCGCAGCCTGCTCGATGGTCTCCCCCTCCTCCCGCCCCCCCTGCGGCAGCTGCCACGCATCATTCTTGCGCGGCTTGTGGAGGAGCAACATTTCAAATGTGGGCGTGCACGCCGCGGGAGAGCACAGCTCCGCCGGACGCAGCACGGCGATGGAGGCGCAGGAACGATAGATGTCCGTCATGGGGACACTATAACAAGAGAACTGCGAAAAGGGATGTCTACTTGGAGTGGCGCTCCTCCTTCAAGGTGACTTTCATGCGCTTGCGGCATGCCGGGCAGTACTTCACCAGTTTCTGGGCATGCTCCTTCCAGGCACGCCCCTTCTTATCTTGCTTGTGAAATCTGGCAGAGCCGAGGCGGTTTCCCGTCTCTGAGCAGAATACAGCGAATACAGTGCGCTTTCCGCGTGGCATAGCGGGGGGAGGATACTGATCTCCCAAGCACGATGCAAGGAAAAGCAGCAAACAATACAGCGAAAAAACTGCCATGCCAGAAGCTCATGACACCGCCATACACACCATCCCCGCCGCCACGAGCGTAAAACTCACGACTTTCACCGACACCGACTGCCTGGTGAGAAGCTCGCGCGGAGCGTATGTCGGCGCCACGAAACACAGAAGCCACGCGAAGATGATGGCCAGAAACGGCTGGGAATTTTCCAGAACTGCGACGAGAGAAACAGGGCCATACTTGAACGCAGCCACGAACGACAGGCATCCGAGCATGATGCACAAGGATGCGAAGACGTTCAGAAAGAAGGTATCCCATCGCAGTCGGGACCACACTCCGCGAGCACTGCGCCGTACGCCCGGTACGATCCACGGGAGAACCTGAGCGGTCCCTTTCTGGAAGAACTCCGTCCAGAAGAACGCCGTCATGATGGTCTCACCCCCCTCGACAGCCGCTTTCTGGACGATGAAGAAAGGCGTGTAGAGGAGACCGAGAAGCAGCAGCCAAGCCACTGTTCGGAAGAGCGTGATGTGTTTGTGCCAGAATGCAACGAAGAGGACGCTTGAAAGAGCGAGGATCGCACCGACACTCTGCAGGAAGGTCCAGCGTTCCTGAAAGATCACGAATCCGGCAATGCTCACGGCAAGAGCCTGGAAGACCCATGCAGCATGCATGATCGATACGTCGAACCGCTTGAGGACGGCGAGGAATACCAAGGAAGCGACGTATGAGCAAAGACCCGCCGCCGCATACCACGGAAACCAAACCGTATGAAACGATACGAAACCGACGAGCGTGCACAGCCAAAAGAGATCGAAGGCACTCTGCACCCAAGCGAGGATGAATGGCCGCGACTCAAACCGATGCACGAGCACGGAGTTCGTCACATCCGAGGCAACCCACAGAACGTTGCCGATCATGGCGGCGAGAAACCACATGGAGCAGAAACGGAAATGTCAGGACTTCGTCTGCAAGAAATTGAACACTCCGTTCGCCGCCACCGCTCCCTCCCCCGCCGCCGTGGCGAATTGGGCGAAGTGATTGGAGGCAGAGGAAACGTCCCCCGCGGCGAAGGCACCAACTACAGACGTCTGCTGTGCCGCATCAACCTGAACGAATCCGTGTGAATCGAGAGTACAACCGAGCGCTTTCGGAAGATCAACGGCCGGGTCGGAACCGATCTCGACGAAGACACCATCCACAGCCAGACGATCCGACCCTTCGAACGGCTTGTCGAGGATCACTCCGGTTACCTTCCCTTCCCCGACGATCTCCTTCAACGTCCGTTCGAGCACGAACGTGACATTCTCGCGCGCTTCCAATCTCTCCACCCAGTACGGTTCCGCGCGGTAGGCATTCCTCCGGTGAATCAAATACACCTGTTTGGCCACCTGTGCGACGATCGCCGCGCCCTCCACGGCCGCATCCCCTCCTCCGATGACCGCCACCGTCTTGCCGCGGAAGAAAAAAGCATCGCAGGTGGCACAGTACGACACCCCTTTGCCGGCGAATTCCTCCTCACCCGGAACACCGAGATGACGCTTCTTCGATCCCGTGGCGAAGATGACCGTCCTCGACTCATCCGATCCCCCGCCCCGATACGAGAGCGCGAAACCCGTCTTGGTTTTCGAAACGCCCTCCACGTACGCCTGCTTCTGTGTCACCTCCGAGAAGCTCTTGGCATGAGCCTTCATGCGCTCCATGAGATCGGGCCCTGTCACCTCGATATCGCCCGGCCAGTTCCCCACTTCCGCCGCGGTCACGCCCATCCCTCCGTCCTCCGCCCCGATGAGGAGCGTGGAGAGCTTGTAGCGTGCCGTGTAGATCGCAGAGGTATACCCGGCGGCCCCGAGCCCGATGATGGCGACGTCGAACATCGAAGAAAGAGTAGGGACAATGTTCTCCAAGATCAAACGTTGGTTGGCCCCGCCGCCACGGGGGGTGAAAATGAACAACAGACTTTATGCATTCACCCACCCGCGTGCGCGCATCGCATCGAGCATTCTCCTGATCCCCACCGAGAACGCGGCATCGCGCAGCGTGAGAGACTGGCGATGCGATTCGCGACGCACCGCCCTGTAGGCATCGAGCATGACCCGTTTGAGCTCGCTATCCACGCGCTCAGCCGTCCACTGTTCCCCCGAGCGCCCCTGCACCCACTCAAAGTAGCTCACCGTCACCCCGCCCGCATTCGCGAGCACATCCGGCACTACTGTCACGCCTTTCTTCTCTAAGAGAATGTCCGCTTCGGGCGTGGTGGGCCCGTTTGCCAGTTCAAAGACGATGCGAGCCTGGATCCGCCCGGCATTCTCCTCCGCGATGACATTGTCGAGCGCCGCGGGGATGAGGATATCGCACGGAAGCTCAAGGATCTGCTCATTGGTCACTTGCTGAACGCCGTCCATCTTCATGCGCTGAATATCGCAGACGGACCCCTCGCAATACTCGCCCGTCACCGCACCGGTCTTGCGCTTGTACTTCTCGACACGCACGGGATCGATACCCTCCGGCGCGTAGATCCCCCCCTGCGAGTCGGAGAGCGCAACGATGGTGAAGCCGGCATTGTGCAGGAAGTGCGCCATGGTCGCACCCGCGTTGCCGAATCCCTGAATGACGACTTTGAGCTCCGATGGATCGAGTGCCGCGCGATCTACGAGCTCCTGAATGAGGAAGAATCCGCCACGCGCCGTCGCGGTATCGCGACCCAGCGAGCCGCCGAAGCTCATCGGCTTGCCCGTGATGAACGCCGGACTGTAGCTCTTGGTCTGCTTCTCAAACTCGTCGCGCATCCACGCCATGATGGCGGGGTTCGTGTTCACATCCGGCGCCGGGACGTCGATGTCGGGCCCTAAGTGTTCAAGGAATGCGCGAACGTACGCGCGGGAGAGTTCCTGTAATTCTTTCGCAGAGAGATCCTTCGGATTCACCTGGATACCCCCCTTCGCACCGCCGAACGGAATGCCGACGACCGCGGTCTTGATCGCCATGAGCGCGGCGAGCGCCTTCACCTCCTCCTCGTCCGCCAGCGGATGGTAGCGGATGCCACCCTTGTACGGACCGCGCGCGTCAGAGTACTGGACGCGGAATGCGGGGAACGCGACCTTCGCTCCGTTATCGCGGGTGATTGTGAGATCCTTCTTATGGGTATAACGCGGATGCGCGAAGAGTGCGCGTTCCTCGGAAGAGAGCTTCAGATGTACGAGGGCTTTCTCGAGCGTTGTCTGGAAGCGTGTGTAGGGAGTCGAGGAAGCCATGGTGCGAAGGAGGGAACGGTTGTTGCAAGTGTTGCAGAAAGTCACCATCATTTCCAACCGCACATACCAAAATCCCCCAATCGATCTTCCATGAACCGATTACGTCAAGATTAGTGTGTGATCTCAAATAACCACCCGTACAGTCTCCGCGCCCCTTCGGGAAGACGCGAGCCGGGCCGGAGAATGAATGCGTCGTCGAGTGTGCGCATGTGCCCCTCCACCGCTGCGCGCAGATTCCCCCACCCCGGACGATGCATCAGCTCCGTCCGATCGATATTGCCGCCCCGCCCGCGCCACGCGAGGATGATGAGATCCGGATCGAAGGAATGGAAGTGAGCGGCATCCGGAAGATCACAGTGCACCCCGCCCGCGAGCCGCACGATTTCCGGTACCCACCGATCAGCAGCGGTCGGAGGAGACGGCGATTTCTCTATGTATATTTTCAGCCGTTTCGGCAAATGCGCAGCCTTCTTCTTCACTTCATTGAACCCCTTCTGCAGGGATGCGACAACCGAAGCTGCCTGCTTCTCCCTCTCAACCAAGATGCCGAGCGTGCGGATCATTTCGGCGACTTCCGCGAGCGACTGCACATCGACCGTGACGACATTCGCACCGCGTGACTTGAGCTGCGCAACAACCTTGTCATCCGATGAGGGAAGGCCGATCACAAGCTCCGGTCGATGCGCGAGGATCCCCTCCACATCATTCTTCTCCACGTGAGGAACGCTCTCGACCTCCACCGGGAAGTCGCTCCCTTGATCCACGCACACCACGAACGATCCCACCCCCAGTGTGAAGAGGACTTCGGTGATCCCGGCTTCGAGGCTCGCGATACGCATCGACACACAGTATGCCACTTCCCAGTTGCTTCGCTTTATTGAAAAGAATCCTTGTCGTTCAGGATACTCATCCTATGGAAACCACACGTTCCCCTCGCAGAAGCGAAGAGCGGCCGCATCATGGACATCGCACACTACGATCCTGAACGCATGCGCAAGCGGGACTTGCCACCCAATATCGTTGCCGAACTCCTCGCAACACGGGCGACCGTTGATGAAACGCTGCACCAACAAAACCCGCAGGAGACGAGGGGACAATGCCCCCATGCCCACACGCCTCCCCTTCCTTGACCGCACCGAAGCCGGTGACAATGCCGGCAAAGGCATCGCAGGGCACTGCTTGAGCGATAAACTAATAATTTTATTATTCTGGCAACACCTGAACCGTTCAATGCTATTGGGCAGTGGTACAGCGATTTTGACGCTGTAGAGGATTATGCGGGAGTTTGGCTCCTGTAAGACGTCTGAGCGCACTGCGTCTCCCTTCCCGAAGAAGGGAAAAAATGCTAGAATAACTGGATTTACACACACTCAATGGACTCTCCCGATACTCCCCCAACCCCGAAAGGTCGGATGACTGCAATCACGTTCGCGGTCATCGCGTTCATTGCCGTCTCAGGCATCCTCGTCGGATGGAACGCTCTCCACGCATACATCTCTCCGGGAGAATTTTTGCGATCGTACGGGGTCGATCTGCCGGGGGCCTCCTCCTCATCGTCCGCCCTGAGCCAAGAATCTTCGCAGTCATCCATGAGTGCGTCGGGGTCCAGCCTCTCGAGTGAAGATAGCGAAGATTCTTCGATACCGCCGATCCCCGATCTGGGGAAGGAGATCATTCCCCCTATTCCCAATCTCTCCGACATCATTGATGAAATGCAGTCCGGCTCGATGTCATCGAGCAGTGAGAGCGATCTGCCGATCCCCGATCTCGGAAATATAAGTTCATCGTCCTCGAGTGTGAGCAGCGAAGAGGACACGCCGACAGATCTGCCGATCCCCGACCTCGGAGGCATCATCCAATCGTCCTCCTCGAGCGAGGCCTCCAGTGCCGCAACGTCTTCGCAAGAATCCAGTATGGTCTCTTCCGCTTCCTCGGAAGCGACGCAATCATCTGCATCGTCCCAAACAACCGAAGATACCGGCAGCTATACGGGAAGTGGCAGCTCGACCCGCAACCCGCAACCTGTGCAAGACTGGCCGGCTCCGTGGAGGAATATCACGGGAGGCTACGATCGGGAACCCATCCCTACCTACGTTCCGTCCGAACCATCGGCCGGGGCGATTGCGAATACGCCCACACTGACTATCGAATCGAATGAGCCGCAAATGCCTCAGGCACCTGCTCCGGCAACGAATCCTGTTCCGGAAATGGCCGCGGCATCCGTACAGCCGCCCGCGGTTGCCCAGCAGCCCTCTGCAATACCCGAGAGCATCGCAGCGATGATTCCGCCGTCCACACCCCCGTTGAAAGCAGCCGCTCCCGCTCCCCTGTATGACACAGCGCCGGGTGGATACGTCCCACCGTCCGTAACGGCACCGGCCGCTGTCCCTTCGCAACCCATGCAACCAGCCATCCCGCCTTTCACAGCCCCGCTTGCTGCGACAGTGACCGAGACACCGACTGCGACCGAGGAAACTTCTCAAAATGCCGAACAGAGTGAGCGCGCTCCGCTTCCGGGAAGCGGCACTCCGCTCAACATGATTCTCTTCGTGTCACCGCTCCTCACTGCCGTGCTCTACGCACTGATGCGCAAGCGCCGGCCGGACGCATCTGCATGACTTCATGGCGCATTCCCTCTTCTCTCGCCGTGCACGCACATTCCTGCTCACAGCGGGAGCCCTCGCCGTCTGCGCACTCATCATTGGCGCACCCGGCCAGACACTGCAAGCACAGACCACGACACTCCCGATTGCCAAGATCCACGGACCGGTCACCTTCGAAACAAATGACAGTCGACTCCAGGGACACGTCTTCCTCACACTGGATGCCGGGGAGCTCACAAACCTCGACCAAGTCTTCGCCGGTCTGACAGAAAGTCGCCGCGGGTGGGTCTATCTCTACGAACGGGAAGGGCAAGGAGAGCTGGAACGTCTGGCACAGGCGGACCGCGGTGAAATCCCCCGGAGCTCCGTCTTTCTGATCGATCACTTCTACCTCTTCGGTCCGGAACGGACAGGAGTCTATGCATGGCTCCATAATCCGAACCTTCGGCTCCCCCAAGGAGAGCGATCAGTGCTCTATGTCCAATTCGAAGACGGCGCACCCCTGTACGTCGGCACGGCAGACACAAACGGTAATGACATCAATGACTTGGCAGACGCGGCGGCGGGAGGCGGTTCTTCTTCCTCAGAAACCTCTTCCTCCACCACATCTTCCTCTTCCGAAGCAGTATCCTCAGCATCGGAAACATCGTCCGCAGCAAGCAGTGCGACATCGGAAAGCTCCTCAGGGGAAGTGTCCTCATCCTCCGAAGCAACATCCTCGCAGGAAACTTCTTCTTCACAGAGCAGCACTGCATCAGAAAGCGCATCGTCAGATGTCTCCTCTTCTTCTGAAGCGGCGTCTTCATCCGAAGGCACATCCGCGATGTGCGGCAACGGAATCTGCGAAGCGGGAGAAATCTTACAAAGAGCCGCATCAACGGAAGGACCGCAACCGACGGACACGCCGCCTTGCTATGTCTGCGAAGTGGACTGCGCACGTACGGACGAAAACGCACCTCCACCCGTCTGCGAAAACAGCATCTGCGAAGCCGGAGAGACGTGGGGATTCACGCCGTGGTTCTGCGCATCAGATTGTGTAGAGACCATCGTAGCCCAAGAGACGCTCACCCCGGGATGTGCCGAGGGAGCGAGTTCCTCCAGCGCCGAATCACAGTCCTCACAAACTTCTTCGGAGCCTCCCCCGCCCCCGCCGGATACGGACGGAGACGGCACGGAAGATGCACTCGATAACTGTCCGGCCGTCACGAATGCCGATCAGGCGGACAGTGATGCAAACGGCATCGGCGACGCCTGTCAGGATACCGATGCGGACGGCACACTCGATACGACAGACAACTGTCCGGGAGACGCGAATCCGGATCAGCTCGATACGGATCAAGATGGAAAAGGTGATGCATGCGACGAAGATGACGACGGAGACGATGCCCTCGATGCGAACGACAACTGCCCTCTCCTGAGCAATAGCGATCAGCTCGATGCGGACGATGACGGAAGCGGTGATGCGTGCGATGACGACAGGGATGGGGATGCCATGAGTAACGGAACGGACAATTGTCCGGATACCGCCAATCCCGCCCAGCTCGACACCGATGCGGACAACCAGGGAGATGTCTGCGACAGCGACGATGACGGCGACGGAATAGCAGATGCGTCAGACAACTGCGGCATTATCGCGAACAACGATCAGGTGGATACGGATCAGGACGGGATGGGCGATGCGTGTGACGATGACTGGGATGGGGACGGCATCGCGAACGGAACGGATAACTGCCCGCTCAGCGCGAACGCGGACCAGGTGGATGCGGATGGAGATGGTTCGGGTGATACCTGTGACGCGGACAACGACAATGACGGCGTTACGAATGAGACGGATAACTGTCCGCTCGCTGCCAACGCGGACCAGGTGGATACGGATCAGGATGGCAAGGGAGATGTGTGCGATGACGACAAGGACGGGGACACGGTGACGAATGAGGCGGATAACTGTCCGGAGGTGAGCAACACGGACCAAGTGGACACCGATGCGGACGGACTGGGGAATGCGTGCGATCCGGATGACGACAATGACGGCGTTCTTGATGAAACGGACAACTGCTCAGAAGCAGCGAACGCCGACCAAGCGGACACCGATGCGGACGGACTGGGGAATGCGTGCGATCCGGATGACGACAATGACGGCGTTCTTGATGAAACGGACAACTGCTCAGAAGCAGCGAACGCCGACCAAGCGGATACCGATGCGGACGGAAAGGGAGATATGTGCGATGGCGACAAGGACGGGGACGGCGTGGCCGATGAGACGGATAACTGCCCGCTCGCTGCCAACGCGGACCAGGTGGATACGGATCAGGATGGCAAGGGAGATGTGTGCGATGACGACAAGGACGGGGACACGGTGACGAATGAGGCGGATAACTGTCCGCTCGCTGCCAACGCGGATCAAAAAGATTCCAATAGTGATGGCATTGGTGATGCGTGCGACGGTGATGATGACACCGATGGCGTCATCAATGGCATCGACAATTGCCCGCAGACAGCGAATTCGGATCAGACAGACTCAGATGGGGACGCGCTCGGCGATGCGTGCGATGCGGACAACGACAATGACGGCGCTACGAATGAGACGGATAACTGTCCGCTCGCTGCCAACGCGGACCAGGTGGATACGGATCAGGATGGCAAGGGAGATGTGTGCGATGACGACAAGGACGGGGACACGGTGACGAATGAGGCGGATAACTGTCCGGAGGTGAGCAACACGGACCAAGTGGACACCGATGCGGACGGACTGGGGAATGCGTGCGATCCGGATGACGACAATGACGGCGCATGGGACGGGAACGACAACTGCCAGTTCAACGCGAATGCCAATCAATTGGATACGGATCAGGACAGTAAAGGAGATGTGTGTGATGACGACAAGGATGGGGACGGCATGCTCAATGAAACCGATAACTGTCCGCTGCAGAACAATGCCGATCAGGTCGATACCGACGCGGATGGATTGGGGAATGCGTGCGATCCGGACAAGGATGAAGACGGGGTGGTCAATGAGACGGATAACTGTGCGCTCGTCGTCAATCCGCTGCAGGAGGACATGGATCAAGACGGCAAGGGTGACGCATGCGATCCGGACAGAGATGGCGACGGTGCGGTCAATGAGGCGGATAACTGCCCGGAGATATCCAATGAGGATCAGGCAGACAGTGATGAAGATGGGAAAGGCGATGTATGCGATGACGACAAGGACGGAGACGGATTATCAAATGAGACAGACAATTGCCCGCAGACAGCGAATCCGGATCAAGAGGACATGGATCAGGATGGAGCGGGAGATGTGTGCGATGACGACAAGGATGGGGACGGGAAGACGAATGCGTCCGACAACTGTCCGTCAATCGCCAATCCTCTGCAGGAAGATCTGGACTCAGACGGCATCGGCGACGCGTGTGACTCCGACACGGATGGTGATGAGGTGAGTGATCAAACCGACAATTGTCCCTTCAGACAGAACAATGATCAGCTGAATAGCGACGCGGACAACTTCGGGAACGTATGCGACGATGACAATGACAATGACGGAGTGAAGGACGTATCGGACAACTGCCCGCTTGAGCAAAATGCAGACCAGGCGGACGCAGACAATGACGGCATCGGCGATGCCTGCGATCCGGACAGAGACGGGGATGCCGTAATGAATGAGACGGATAATTGCCCGAACAGAGCGAATACCAATCAGGCCAATACGGACAATGACGCGCTCGGAGACGCCTGCGACGATGATCAAGATGGGGACACGATTCCGAACACTCTGGACAACTGCCCGGCTTCAGCCAACCCGGATCAGGTCGATACGGATACCGACGATCTCGGGAATGCCTGTGATCTGGATGACGATAATGACGGTATTCCCGACGCAACAGACAACTGTGCGCTCGATGCGAATCCCGACCAGCTCGATACGGACGCGGACGGAACGGGCGATGTGTGCGACCCGGATCGGGACGGAGACAGTATCGATAACGGAACGGATAGCTGTCCACTCATAGAGAATGCGGATCAAATCGATACGGACGGAGACGGACTCGGCGATGCGTGTGACAGTGACGATGACAACGATGGCAGGATCGATGGAGAAGACAACTGTTCTCTGATCGCAAATGCGGATCAGCTCGACATGGATCAGGACGGAATGGGAGACGCGTGCGATGACGATAAAGATGGGGACGGCGTTACGAATGAGACGGATAACTGCCCGCTCGCGGCGAATGCGGATCAGAAAGATACCAATCGTGACGGCATCGGAAACGCGTGCGATGGGGATGAGGACAAGGATGGCATCGGGAATGGCATCGACAATTGCCCGCAGACAGCGAATTCGGACCAAGCGAATACGGACGGGGACGGTCTTGGAGATGTCTGTGACCCGGACAACGACAACGACGGCGTTACGAATGAGACGGACAACTGCCCGCTGATCGCGAATGCCGACCAACTGAACACGGACCAGGACGCTATGGGTGATGCGTGTGATCCGGACAATGATGGAGATGGAGTGACGAATGAGAGCGACAACTGTCCGCTCTTTGCAAACACCGATCAGACCGACACGGACTCAGACGGTTCCGGAAATGCCTGTGACGATGATGATGACAATGACGGCATCCTCGATACCGGAGACAACTGCGCGCTTACAGCGAACACGGATCAGACGGACACGGACCAAGATGCTGCTGGCGATGCATGTGACCCGGATAAGGATGAAGACGGCATCACCAATGAGGTGGATAATTGCCCGCTGGTTGCCAACGATGACCAAACCGATGCGGACTCCGATGGCATCGGGAATGCATGCGACACGGACAATGACAATGACAGCATTCTCAACGCGGCGGACAACTGCCCGCTCGACGCGAATGCAGATCAAGCGGATACGGATGTGGACGGATTAGGTGATGTGTGCGACAGCGACCGGGACGGGGACACTGTCGCGAATGCAAGTGATAACTGTCCGGACGACGCAAATACCGATCAGGCCAATATCGACAATGACACGCTCGGCGATGCGTGCGATCCGGATATCGATGGAGACGGGGCACTGAACGCAGTGGACAACTGTCCGAGTGCCGCGAACGCGGATCAGACGGACACCGATAGCGATGGTGCAGGAAACGCATGCGATCCGGATATCGACAATGACGGCACCCCGAATGAGACGGACGTCTGCCCGCTGGTTGCGACGCACACCGACACGGACAGCGACGGGACGCCGGACTGCGCGGACCAGTGCCCGAACGATCCTCAGAAGACCGCTCCGGGCGCCTGCGGGTGCGGGACGGCGGATACGGACGCCAATGGCGACGGCACGGCAGACTGCATCGGCGCGACAGTGGCTGCGCAATCCTCCCCCTTCGACGGCAGCCCTCTCATCATTCCATCGGATGTCCTGAAAGATACGGGAGGCACAGCCGGACCCTTGAGCGAATTCTGGAGAATGCTCTCTTCGCTCGGATCCGCGCTCAAGGCACAAGTGGCAGAAACGACGGAGGAAGACACTCCCCCGCCCCCGCCCGCGTCGGCAACGGCCAACAAGGTGGTGCCAGCGGGAATTGAACTGTCGGTCGTGGCCGATGACCGCTGTCTGCTTGATCCGACGAAGACCGTGACGAATGCCATTCGCAGTCTCCTGCCCACCCCTGAGCCGGTGCCGGCCGACACACGGATTGCCGATACGCTCTACATGGTCACGCTGGCAAACGATATCCCTCATGACGAACTCTGGAAGCAGATGAAAGAAGACCCCTGCATCGGCGGAGTAACGGTCCTCGATCAGAGCAATGCCTACGCAGGAACGCTGGGAAGCCATCCGCCCGGAAGCAGTGCCTACCTTCAGGCAAATGGATTTATCGCAGCGAGGCCATCGCTCGACCCGATGATCACCACTTCGGCGAACAGCCGTGTGGTCGTCGCCACCATTGACACGGGCTTCGACCTGATGAACGAAGATGCAATGACGATGAGCCCGAATCTTGAGGGCTCCAACCGGGCGGCTCCCAAATTCTGCGGTGCAGGGAAAACATGCAATCCTCCGGAGCTGCCGGACATTCCGCAGGACACGATGGGACACGGAACCGCCGCGGCAAGTATCATCACTGCGAATCCTACGAACTGGAAAGGTATGATCGGCCTCGCCGGAAGGAATACGGCGCTCCTGCCGCTCAAGATGATCCGTAGTGAGCAGGATCTGCAATACTTAAGGGCCTCGGATCTCTACCAAGCCATCAAAGCGGCCGTGAATGCGGGCGCGGATGTGATCAATATGAATATGTCCCTCGTTGGCAGAGAGGGGGAACGGCTGCTCTGCAATCCGGCCATCGGTTTCGAGATCTACAAAGCTCTCGAACAGGACGTCTTCTTCGTCTTCTCGGCGGGGAACGGCATAAAGGTGGATGGGAACAATAAGCTGGTCCCCGGGCCGCTCACCTCACCCAAGGACGACCGACCGGCTGTCTTCGGATCGAATGCCGCGCCGGGATGCTGGGGACGGTACTTCAAAGGCGTGCTCTCCGTCGCGGCACTCAAGACAGGCACGCAGGAACTCGCACGCTTCAGTAACTACGGGGAGGCGGTCGAGATCGCCGCACCGGGCACCGGGATCGCGACGTACGGTCTCGATAACGAAATCTATGGGCACGATGGAACCTCCTTCGCAGCTCCGCAAGTCGCGGCGGCTGCGGCCCTGGTCATCAATTTTGCCAAACAGCACAGTTGGTACTACGACCCGTGGTGGGTGGAGGACGTAATTCTCAATGCATCACCGCAAAAGGACTCACTTAAACAGAAATTCACGGGGGGCCGGAGCCTCGACTTCGTCGCTCTCAAGAATTACCTCCAGTCCCTCGAGCAGATGACGGACGACCAGAGGCGGCAGATCCCATCGGAGAACCACCGGGCCGGAGACGGTTGGAAGCCGGATGAGGATATCGAGTACTTGGACCAGCTCGTCGTCGTGCCCGGAAAGATGGAGCTCCATCCCGGCGAATCTACAGCGCTTAAGGCCACGATCTTCCGGAAGGACGGCACCTTCGAAGATGTCACCGCACAAACACTCTTCACGAGCCAGGATGATGTTGAGCTCGCCATCGACGACAATGCAACTGCTCATTTCGCCACGACGAGCACCAACAATTCACTGCGGGTGATCGGGCATTACCAAGGGCTCTCCGCACAGATTTTCCTCAAGGTGACAACGCAGGATCACGGGCCGCCGCAGGAATTGCAGATCGTCATTCCCCCGACTCCCCTCCTCGCCCCACAGACTCTCCCTTGGGGAAAGGCTGTGAACCGCCTCCGGGCTCTCGTGACGTATGCGGACGATTACACGGAAGACGTCACCGGTGCGGCGCAGTGGAGCACTGACGCACCGACGGAGCTCGCCACCGTGCCATCCGCATTGGGCGTTCTCTCGACGACGGACGCGTACGGCGGCCGGGACTACACCGTCACCGTGCACTACGGAACCTTCGCGAAGAGTGAAACAGTCCACATACAAACAGTTGCATTGGGCAATGCCTGTCTCGGACGACCCGGGAAGGGATCGACGTGCATTTTGAGCCCTCTCGGCCCCTCTGCCTTCCGGGGGCAACCCATCACCTTCCAGGCCCGCCTCAACCTCTCCGACGAGAACTTTGATCGCGTGATTCGGGGTAACTGGACCTCCCTCTCCCCCTCTCTCGCCCTCAATGTTCAACGCTCGCACGAAGCTCACATCGAAACGGCACTCATGGGAACGGGCGCCTATGCCATCAACTTCCAGAGTGTATTTCGCGGCGCGGGACAGGATGATCCGGTAACGGCGACGTACTCCTTCGAAGTCACGGACGCGTTCCGTCACTTGGAACTCCTGACGAAGACACCCGTCATCAACTTCCAGAAGCGCGCCGTCTTCTTCCTGCGGCGCTACCACGACAACAACTCCTACACGGTCCTTCAGCCGGAAACGATCGAGTGGTCCACGAGCGATCCGGTGCGCCTCCCCGTCGACCGGCAGGGGATCGTATACCCGACGCATGACAGCCTCCGGCCGGATGGAGGGAACGAAACCTACACCGTCACCGCGCGCTTCGGAGGCCAATCCGCAAGCGCGGATGTTCAAGTCGTGAGTTTCGATACCTTCGCAGGCACGCAGGGCGAAGTCGAGTACATCGTGATCACCGGCAAACCCTCTCTACCCTTCGCCAGGCGCTGCACGTACCGCCCGCCACCTTTGCCACCCCCCTCCCCGGTCATCCCCTGGCTCAACTGGGCTCCCGATCTCTTCATCATACCAGGAATGCCGCACTTCCGCGTCATCGCCTACGAGAGTGACGGACGCGTGTGCGATGTCACCAATGATGCAACCTGGTCCGTGAGTGATCCAAAAATCATGCAAGGTTATGCCATGGGAGACTACTACCTTCCCCGCACGGAGACGGCCGGCCGCACCGCTGTCTTGACGGCGATGTTCGCGCGCGGTTTGAAGGCACAGGTATCGGTAACCGTCCCCACGTACCCGTTGATCAGCTTCCAGGCTCCCGTTCCCGAGTTTCATTGTAACGGTTCATGTGGTACGAGCCTGCAGGTGCGGCCGGAAAAGGATGCCAACGGCGTCTACCACGTGACACGCCCTTACTCCCCCGTCCAAACGTACGAAATGATGTCCTACGCAACCTGGTCATACTTCGATCCCATTCTCAATAAGACCATTGGACGCGATGTGATCCAGGTACCGGCATTCTGGAGCAGTACAAATGCTTCGTATAACCGGACCATGCCGCAGTATCGAAAAAACTTCTATATGGTGCAAATCCCGGTGGCGGAAGGACGGCAGTGGGCGGAGACGAAGATCTACTCCGGCACTCTGCTCCCGTTGCACTATAGCGGTGCCTATCTCGGAGAAGGCCAAAGGCAGATCTTCCAGACAGATCTCCCTATTCAATTCGACTTCGACATCGTGTATCCGCAACCGATTGACTTCGAGATCACCCAATATTGTACGAACCCATCCTATAATAATTTCGGCATGAACGAATATTCATGCAGTATGGAATTCTACAATAAGTATGCGGATAACACGCGCTTTCCATTCCGGCTGCACGACTGGGATCAAGTGACGCTCTCCGTGGATGGATTATCCGGTGCGACGGTCAATCGCACAGGATGGTCCGATGGCGCGCATCTCTCCACCTCTGAAGTAAACAAAGCCATATGGATGATGTGGGGCGATGAAGAGCCGGATCGCTGGCAGGTGATGCATGCCACGCATGCAGGCCTACAGAAATCGAAGGATATCCTGTACCGTGTGACGGGCGTCACCGACTACGACTACGGGACGGGATCGCTCGCACTTCCGGAGGAAACGCCCCTGGCGACGAAGGCCGACGATCCTCTCTGCTCTGACCCAGCCCATACCGCATCCGGCTCCTTCGCCGGCGGAACGGGGGCGGAGGCGGACCCGTTCCTCATCTGCACACCGGATCAGCTGAGGAACGCTTGGGAGACGTACAAGCTGATAGGGCAGGATAAACCGGCGGGCAGCCCCTCCGAATGCAATGATCCACGATACAATTATGAACAATATAGGCGCCGGTGCCAGAACAACCACTTCCGCATCATGGCAAACCTCGACTTTGCACCATATCCCAACAATGAACCGATGAAGCCGGTACCCTTCCTTGATGGAAATGACTACGAGATTCGCAATTTCACATCCATCGACAGTCTCGCCGACCGCCAGGCGCTCTTCGAGCGCAACGCGCGTGAAGGGGATGATCTCAACTATCAAATCTTCGAGATCCGAAACCTCATCCTTCAGAACCTCAGTATCCGCGGAAAGCGGCGGGTCGCGGGCCTCTTAGTCATCGATGGCCGCGCACAAACCCTCATGGAAGATGTCCACGTGGTAGGGGGGCAGGTATGGGGGGAAAGCGAGGTGGGGGGACTCTATAACGGCATGCTCTACGGCAACATCGACACCGTGACGATCCGCCGCTCCTCGGTGCGGGGCACGACCATCAATTTTGAGAAGGAGATGGCAGGCGGCTTCATCGGTTCCAACGGGGGGAAGGTGCACATCGAAGACTCTCTCTCCACCGCCCGCCTGCAGGCAGTCGGGACGCAAGGCAGCCAGAGCAAAGTCGGTGGATTCATCGGACACCTCTACAATTCCGCCGGCGGCGGCTATCGCGTCGAGGATCCCCTGCAAGCCAAAGCCCTCGTCCTGCGCAGCCTCTACAGAGGGACGATCACGGTTGGACATGACACACAAGGTACCTCCAATGTGGGAGGTCTGATCGGCGTCAACGACCTTGCCGCCATCATAGGAAGCCGCGCCGAAGCGGATATTGTCGCAACCGGCCAGAATGTCGGCGGGCTCGCCGGCATGAACTGCGGCAGCAGGTATCACTACGTCTGTCTCATCTCCCACTCCTCGTTCCGGGGTTCCGTGTGGGGAGGAGCGGGATACTCTGGACAGAGCAACGTCGGCGGTCTTATCGGATCGATGAATGGCGGCATGCTCCTTGATTCCCACGTGGAGAGCGGAACAGTCATCCGCGGTATCACCGCGGTCGGGGGCGTCGCGGGATACACCGGAACCGCCGTCCGCATCTATCGCAATACATCCGATGCACAGGTGGAGAGCTCCACCGGCACGCAGGGCGGATTCATCGGTACCATGCAGAACAGCAGGACCATTCCCTTCCAATATGGTGAACAGTACACATCGCATCCCATTCTGAACGCGAACACCTGGAGTCGTTCGCAGACACCCGAGGTAGGGGACGCGGGAAAGTGGGGAACGCAACTCAATGTTGATCTGCCGGGGGTCGATGCAACGCCGTGATCCGTGAATAATGGCCCGAGCAAAGCGAGGACCACTGTTCGACAACCGTGAGCTCACAGTCGAACGGTGAGCGAGGCGCCCGGAGGCGCCGAGTCGAATGGTGCCGGAGGAGGGAATCGAACCCTCAACGCCTTGCGGCACACGATTTTGAGTCGTGCGCGTCTACCAATTCCGCCACTCCGGCACAAGCTGCAATAGAAAGATCTGAACCAGTGTACATCACCGAGCGGTCCTGAGCCCGACGAAGGGCCGCCACTCCGGCACTCCCATACCTTACCACTCTTCCTGCCTTCACCCGAAGGACATTTGGCGTACACTTATGCCACATGAAAGAGTTTCAAACGTTCAATTTCGATTCCTTCGCCTTCGAGGAGCAGGAAGGTCGCATTGAGCTTCGCTACAGCCTCGATAATTCTCTGCTCTTCACGGAAACCCTCTCCCTGCCGCTCGCCATCGAGTATCAGCGCGTCCCCTTCGACCTCCTCAAGCGCGCGCTCTTCGCCCTGCACCTGATCGGCGGCGTGAGTTACTACAAAACCTGCTGCCCGAAATCCATCGCCGTCCTCTCGGGCGGCCTCACCCCGACGCAAGCCGCCTTCTGGAACACGGTTTACTCGCGAGGCTTGAGCGAATTCTTCTACGTGAACAAGATCGACCCGACGAGCCTCATCCGCTTCCCCGTTTCCCTCGCCCCCTCCCCGCTCGTCCACTTCGATCGACCGAAGCCGGGGGGCAAGGTGCTCGTCCCGATCGGTGGCGGCAAGGACTCCCTCGTCACCATCGAGCTCCTCAGGAAAGCCGGCTTCGATGTGACGCTGCTGCGGATGAACTCCCACCCGCTCATCGATGCGATGATCCATGCCACGGGTTTACCCTGCATCACCGTCGAGCGAAAACTCTCCCCAGCCCTCTTCGACCTCAATGCACAGGGCGCCTTGAACGGCCATGTCCCCATCACGGCGTACCTCTCCTGCTTGAGCACGGTAATCGCGATCCTCTACGGATTCGATACGATCGTCATGAGCAACGAAGCAAGCGCCAACGAGGGCAACGTGAAGAAGGGCAGCCTCTCCGTGAATCACCAGTGGAGCAAGAGCATCGAATTTGAGCGGATCTTCTCCGCGTACATCGCCGATGCCATCACCGAAGACCTGCAGTACTTCAGCCTGCTGCGACCGTTGAGCGAGCTCAAAATCGCGCAGATCTTCGCACAATTGCCGCAGTACTTCCCGCTGGCAACGAGCTGCAACACCAATTGGAAGCAGGTTCCGAAATCCGGCAGCGAGCGATGGTGCGGAGAATGCGCCAAGTGCGCGTTTGCTTTCACACTTCTCTCCGCCTTCCTCCCGAAAGATGCACTCATGACGATCTTCGGGAAGAATCTTTTCGAAGATTCCTCTCTCGTCATCCTGTACCGACAGCTCCTCGGTCTCGAGGGTTTGAAACCGTTCGAGTGCGTCGGCACGCCGCAGGAGGTCCGCGCGGCATTTGTCCTCGCACATGAGCGCGGAGAGCTCGAAGGGACTCCCGTCATGAAGCTCTTCATGACCGAAGTGCTGGCGAAGATCCCCGATCCGAAGGCACTCGTTGCCCAAACCCTACTGCCTTCCCAGGACCACGCTCTTCCATCCGCCTTCCAATCAGCTCTCCATGCATATCCGTGAGCTCGCCGGAAAGACCGTCTGCATCCTGGGGTTCGGTCGCGAGGGGCGCGCGACGCTCGAAGCCTTGGAGAAGCTCACACCCGGATGCGAGGTGACCATCGCAGATCAGGATGAGGAGGTCTCCCCTCCCGCTGCGAAGCACTGGCTGCAGCTCGGAACCGGCTGGCTGAAGAATCTCGAGAAATTTGACGTGATCATCAAGTCTCCCGGCATCCCGCCATCCGTCCTACGGGCAATTCATCAATCCACTGTCATCACCCCCACGCAACTCTTCTTCGATTCCATCGCGGACAGCGGAGCAATTGTCATCGGTGTGACAGGTTCGAAAGGGAAAAGCACAACCGCGAGTCTGATTCATCACATCCTCCAATCCGCAGGACAGCGAAGTTACCTCATCGGCAACATCGGCTCTCCGGCCTTGAGCTACATGAGCGAAGCGACGAAGGGAACGATCTTCGTGATGGAGATGAGCAGCTATCAACTGATGGACCTCACCTCGAGCCCCTCTATCGCCGTGGTCACGAGTTTCTTCCCCGAGCACCTCGACTACCATGGGTCACTGGAAGCGTATCTGGAAGCCAAAAAGTCGATTGCCCGTTTCCAGCGGAAGGAGGATACGGTCTTCTTCGGCGCTGACTCGCCGGGTGCGGTCGAGATTGCGCGCGAGAGCAGGGGCAGACGCATCCCCTTCACCGCAGCGGATGCTCCCGTCGCCCTCTCCGAGACGCAGCTGATCGGCACACATAACCTGAGCAATATCGCCGCGGCGTTCCTTGTGAGTCAGGAGCTGAACGTCCCGAAGGAGAAATCCGTCGCGGCGATCAGATCCTTCGTCCCGCTCCCGCACCGACTCCAGAGCCTCGGCATCTTCGGCTCTATCGAGTGGGTGGATGACGCGATCTCCACCACGCCGCAGTCCGCGATCGCCGGGCTCGATGCATTGGGTGACCGCGTCAAAGCGATGATCCTCGGCGGACAGGACCGCGGCTATGATTTCGCTCCTCTCGCCGAGCGCCTGCTTGGTTCAAAAGTACAAACCGTCATCCTCCTCGGACAAAGTTCGAAACGTATTGTTCAAGCTCTCAACGACGCAGGAGTCAAAATCCGATCATTCGAAGCGAAGACCATGGAAGAAGCTGTAGCTCTCGCTCTGAAACACATCCACTTCCCCAGCACCAGCCCTAATCCTAACCCTAGCCCTAGCCCTATCGTGCTGCTCTCCCCTGCTTCCCCCAGCTACGACCTCTTCAAGAACTTCGAGCAGCGCGGAGACATGTTCAAAAACGCCGTGAGAAAATTGACAGAAAAGAATAATTAGTATTATTTTGCTTTCGATGTTTACCGGACCGGAAGGCGACGGCGATCTTGAGGCGAATATCAACGCGGTGAGTGCGCTGCGCGTGGCCTATCAGCGACTCCAAGCCCTTAATCGGCAAATAGCCGCCGAAGTGGGCGGCGCCTTGGTGCCGCGGCCGCATCGCAGAGAGATGGTGCCGCAACCCCCCTACGAACAGGAAGAGCGACTGCCCTTACGAGGGATGAGCCGCGATATTGGCGCAGCTGCTCCGATACACGAGGTCGAAGCAGTCGTCGATGGGTGGAATCGCGGTATGTTCGAGTACGGCGCAATTGACCATGAAGAGGCACGAAGAATTAAACAGTTGGTCTATGCCGCCCGTGAAGACCTTGCAAAAGGGAAGCGTACACTTTGGAATCAAGTAAAAGCGCTGCAGATGGAACTCGTCGCCCGACACAAGGCGGGGGACGGAAGCGCTCTCGATTTACTTCAGCTTACGATCAACTGGGCAAACGGCCATGAGTGCGTGCAACATATGCACGAGCCAGACGCTCTCCCCAGTTCACCATCACAACCAGCGCTCGGGGTGCAACAACCGCTGCTGACCGTGGAACGGACACCCGCTTCCCCCCCCCTGCCGGAGTCACGCCATGCAAAACCGGTGCACATCCCACGGAAACGATGGAGCGGGGGGAGGAAAAAGTTCAAATATTCTTCGCGACTCTCGTCCTGAGTCTGCCGTTGGGTTCAACGTCAACCGCCGCTCGCGCTCTGCGGCGGATTCCCCGTTACTCCGGCACCGACTTTGACCTTCGCCGGACGGAGAACTTTCCCATTGAGCTCGTAGCCGTCATCGAAAACCTCGAGGATCCGGCCTTCCTCTCCCGGACCGGTCTGGAGGATCTCGTGCTTCATGGGATCCACCATCTGACCGAAGCACTCGATCTTCCTGAGACCCAGCGACTGCAGCTTGCCCTGCAGATCCCGCTCAATGGCGGCAACACCCACGACCCAATTGTGGCTCCTCAGATCATCCGGCAGATGCTTGAGCGCACGATCGAAGCTGTCGACGGTCGGCAGGAGTGACTGGATGACGCTCTCCATGGCGAACCGGCGCATATCGCGCGCCTCGCGCTGCAATCTCTCCTTGGCGTTCTGCAGATCCGCCTGCGAGCGGCCGGCGAGGTCCTTGAGACGCTCCAGTTCGCTATGCACCTGCGTGAGCTCGAGCTTCAGCTTCTCGCGTTCCACTTCCAACTCGTGCTGCCGCGCCGCGCTCACGGCTGTGGGTGATGCTTTCTTCTTCTTGGACGTATCCATGGCACCCCCATGATAGCCGACCGCAACAAAAACGGCACCCGAAGGTGCCGCTTTTTACTTACACGGATGAATCCTTCTCACTGAGCCGCCCCCGCATCGACCTGCACATCAACTGCAGCCGCGCTGGACTCGGCCGCCGCGCTGGACGACTCCTCGACCGCTGCTGCGGAACTCTCCTCTGCCGCCGCAGAACTTTCCTCTGCAGCAGAACTCACCTGCTCCTCGGAAGAAGCGGCCGCCTCGCTGCTCTCAGCGGCTTCGGAGGAAGCCTCTTCACTGGAAGCAGCTTCAGAGCTCACAGCAGCGGAGCTATCGGCGGAGGAACTGGAACCTCCCTCTGCGGGATTTCCTGTCTGGAGGGACAGCGTGCAGGCAGAGAGGATGACGAGACCGGATAGAGCGGCAAGGAAACGGAACGCTTTCATGAAATGGTTGGGGAAAATGACACAGAGGCGCATCCTACACGCGCCCGGAAGCGCCGTGCAACAGAAAAAACCTGCCAAATCTGCTATTTGCCCATGGAACGCCAAATGGCGGGCTCTTTCGCCTTCATCAAGTCACACCGACGTATGACGATTCCCGTTTTTTTGAGACCCGATTCATCCAATGCCCCAGACCGGCTCCAATGACGAAAAACTGCGCAATGAAGAAGATACATTCGAGACCCACGGGAAGCTCGAAAATCCTGAAGGGCCATGTCGGAAGATACACGAGCGCTCCGCCAAGGAGAGAAAGAAATCCTGTCCGGCACACACCTTCACCCTGCGGGCAATCGATGGACATCCCCAGAGAAATGAGCGGAATACCGAGCAGGACCAACCCGCAACCAAGGAATGATGCCAGGAACCCTCCTTTAAGCCAGAGGGGAACTGCTTTCCAAACCACAGAAGAAGACTACGCCTCCGCGGAAGTCCCGACGAGGGCAGCCGACTCCGCTCTGTCCACAATGGTGCCACGGGCCAGGATTGAACTGGCGACCCCGGGCTTATGAGTCCCGTGCTCTACCGACTGAGCTACCGTGGCATTACATGAAAGAGCGACTGCGCAAGAGGGTAGCAAATTGCCACGGACCCGGACAGGGAAAAGAGTCCGAACTGTGACAAAGGCAAGCTACGAAACCCGACGCAATCCGTGCTTTCCCGCATACCCCCGCGCCGCTGCTCTGTCGGCGCCGCCGGTATACGGCGGGAGCGTTCGAATCTCCGCATGGACATCCACCCCGTCCTTCCCCTGCGTGATCCGTATGAGATTGCCTTTGCTGTCGCCATATTCTTCGATCTTTTCCATGCCTCAAGTGTAGCACAGCCTCCCCCTCCATCCTCTATACTCTCCCCATGACCAAGCCCGTTCTCCTGTGTCTCCATGGATGGGGGGGATCGAAAGAATCCTTCACCGAACTGCGCACTGCATTGGCCGGTTCCGACGTCGAAATCCTCACGCCCGACCTTCCGGGATTCGGCGCGGAACCCGAACCGCCGAAGCCCTGGACGACGGACGACTATGCCGATTGGGTGGCGCAGTGGCTCAGAAACGAGCTCAAGGCACATGGCTCTCTGCCTTCGTCTCTCCTTCTCCTCGGACACTCCCACGGCGGTCGTATCGCGATCAAACTCGCGTCGAGACGATCGGCATTCGACTCCCCCATCACCCACCTCTACCTCTGCGCCGCTGCCGGCGTAAAGCACCGCAAAGGCACACGCGAGCTCCTTGGCCTCTGGGCATCCAAGGCGGGTGGTGCCTTCCTCTCGCTCCCCGGGTTGAAGGCGCTTGCCCCCTTCGCCCGCAAAACGCTCTACAAATTGCTGCGATCCCACGATTACGAACGGGCGTCGCCCCTCATGCGCGAGACGCTCAAGCGGGTAACGGAGGAAGACGTACGGCCGCTCCTGCATCATATAGCCGCACCCACCGACATCTTCTGGGGAACCCTCGATCGCATGACACCCGTCAAAGATGCGCACATCCTGCATAGCGCCATCCGCGGAAGTCACCTGCACCTCTTTCCGGGATCCCGTCATCGCATCCACAGAGATCATGCCCACGAAATTGCGGCTGTCATCCGCAAGCATCTGCATGTGAGTCCCATGTCCTGAAGCCCATGTCCTCCCCTTCCATTCTCCTCGGCCTCACCCTCCTTGCCACTCTCTCCCCGCTCCTCACCTTCGCCCACCTCTGGCAGGTGAAGGAGTGGAGATGGGACCGCCTACGCGAGCATCTCTGGAGCGAAGGGTACGTCCGCCAAATCATCGGAACGCTCCGACCGCTCCTCTTCGTCCTCTTCGGCGCGCTCTACCTCGTCGAAGCACTCCCGAAGGAGTCGTGGCCGGCAAGCCTGCTCATCGCCTTCCTTGCCTTAAGCGTCGTGCAAGTCATCATGCATCGACAGCCCTCTCCCGTCTGGACACAGAAAGCCGTCGCCCTCTGCGCGACCGCGCTCATCATCATCTTCGCAGCGGCTCTCGTCATGGATCCGGTTACCCTCCCGATCCTGCCGCTCCTGGCCTTCCTCGCCCTGATCGTCGCATGGACCCTGTGGTGGCCGATCGACCGCGCTCTCAAGCGGCGTGTGTTCGCCCGTGCGAGCGCGACGCGCAATCGTTTCGATGCCCTCACCGTCATCGGCATCACCGGAAGCGTGGGAAAGAGCACGACCAAAGAGCTCCTCGCCTGTGTCCTCGCGGACCGCCATCCCCTCACGACCCCCGCATACGTGAATACGGAGATGGGTGTCGCACAGTGGATAACGCAGGAGCTGCCTCGTCATCCGGACCCCACGATCCTCATCGTGGAAATGGGCGCCTACCGGCGCGGGGAGATCCGCCTGCTCGCATCCGTCATCCGACCGACGGTCGGCATCATCACCTTCATCGGCTCTCAGCACATCGGTCTCTTCGGTTCGCAGGAAACGCTCTCCCAAGCCAAAGCAGAGCTTCTCGAATCCCTTCCGGCCGATGGGCACGCCTTCCTCAATGCGGACTGTTCACTCTGTCTCAAACTCAAGGACCGCTGCAAATGTCCCTTGACCGTTGTCGGGACCGGCGGACCGGCGGACCTCGAAGCGTACGAGATCGAAGAGACGACAGGAGGCATCCGCTTCCGCGCAGGATCAGTCCTCTTCCAGCTGCCGCTCCACGGCACGCACAACGTGACCAATGTGCTCCTCGCAATCGCCGTGGCGGAATCCCTTGGCATGCAACGCGAGGCCATCGCGAAGAAACTGGCGACTTTCTCCCCCATGCATCACACGTTCTCGGTGCGCGAGGATCACGGCGTGACGATCCTCGATGATACGCACAACGCCTCGCCGACGAGTGTCGAAGCTGCCATCGCATGGACACGCGGACAGCCGGCCGAGAGCAAGATCCTCCTCTTCAGCGGCTTGATCGAGCTCGGCGAGGAACTGGATCGAACACACGAGGAGCTGGGTTCACTTGCCGCCCCAACTTTTCAGCGCGTGATCTTCCTCAATCACCGCAGCGCCCGACCGTTCACGAAAGGCTTCGGCAGGAGTGTCGAGATTTTGTCTAAAATAAGCCAAAAAGTGACACCAGGATCGCTCCTCGTCTGCGTGGGACGCATCCCGCAGGCTACCATTGCCCGCCTCCTTCCATGATGTTGCACGCTCCCATCCACCATACGTTCGCGCCCCACGTCACTTTCCGAACCGTCCTGCGATCCCTAGCCCTCATCCTCACTCCGTTTCGATGGAAGCGCGGAGCTGCAGTGGAGAGTCTGCGCCATGCACTCGCCGATACATTCCATGCCGAGGCGTTTCTCTTCTCCTCCGGTCGTGAGGCGCTGCTGGCGCTCCTGAAGGCTCTCGATCTGCGCGCCGGCGAGGAAGTCATCATCCAAGGCTACACGTGTGTCGTCCTCCCAAACGCCATCCACGCCACCGGGGCGGTGACGGTCTACGTCGACATCGACTACCATTCGCTGAATATGTCCGTGGATGCCGTCGAACATGCATTCACCCCCCGCACGCGCGCAGTCATCTGTCAGCACACCTTCGGCATCCCGTCCGATGTCTCCGCGCTGCGCGAGCTCTGTGACCGTCACCATGCCGTCCTCATCGAAGATTGTGCGCACGTCATGCCTGACCCTTCTGGCCCGTCAGCCATCAGCTCGCGCGGAGATTTCATTCTCTTCAGTTTCGGCAGGGACAAGGCCATCTCGGGTATCACAGGCGGCGCCATTCTCTCGCGTAAATCGGATGTATCGAAACGCCTGAAAGAGGAAGAGGATCGCGCGACGGATCTCTCCTCTCTGCGTATCGCCCGTCTGCTCGCCTACCCGGCCACGTACTTCACCGCCCGCCTGCTCTTCGCCGTCGGTCTCGGCAGAATCTTCCTGAAATGCGCACAACTTCTGGGCCTGCTCGTACCGATCCTCCGGCGCGAAGAGAAGAGAGGCTACATGTCCCCACTCCTCACGCGCCTACCCAATGCGTGCGCGGCTCTCGCACTCGATTCCTTCCGCCATCTCCGCCCGATCAACGACCACCGGCGCGCGCTCACGCGCTTCTACCTCGCCGAAGGTCGTACGCGAGGCTGGTCGCTCCTCTCAAGTATTTCGGAAGACCTCCCTCTCCAGAAGTTCCCCCTGTTCACGAAGAATGCCGACCGCATCCGCCGCTCGCTCAAGCGCCAAAACATCCACTTGGACGACGGTTGGACCACCTGCGTGGTCTGCCCGCCCTCGGCGGACCCCCTGCTGGCCGCTTACGATCCGCAGAGCGATCCCGAAGCCGAGGCCGCCTGCGAGAAGATCCTGACCCTTCCCACCCATCCGACGATGACTCTCTCACAAGCGAGGCGTCTTACCGAAATCCTCGATCCGCTCCTGTGACACAGCTACGATAGGGAGGATGACCGTCTCCGAAGCCAACGATATACGCTCATGGGATGCTTTCCTCGGCGCACAACCGTTCCGTCCGTTCCTCCAAAGTTGGACGATGGGCGAAGTGTATCGCTCGATCGGCCAGGAACCCGTACGCCTCATCGTGCGCGAAGGCGGCGAAATGATCGGTATGTGCCAAGCCATCGTGGTCCCCGCGCGGCGCGGCAGGCACCTTGCCGTGCACTATGGACCGATCCTGCACTCTCAGTTGCGGGCAACAAGCCGCACGTCCTGCCTCGAGAGTCTTCTCAGCGAACTGAGGAGGATCGCCATAGATGAACATTGTGCCTTCATCCGCTTGAGTCCATTTTTACCTATCGAAGCTCCGCAAGGAGCGGAGGTGGGCTGGCCTCCAACCGGAGCGCAGCCCTCCCCCCTTCATCTGCTCGCGGAACACGTGTGGTACCTGCCCCTCCGCAAACCTGATCCCTGGCACATGTCCCCGGAATCCACGACGGTTCCCACCGAAGAGGAACTTCTCATGAACATGCGCAAAACCACCCGCAACCTGATCCGCAGAGCGGAGCGTGACGGTGTGGAAATTACGGCATCCGCCGATCCGGAAAACGACGCAGAAACCTTCATCGCACTCCACGAGGAGACACGCAAGCGCCACGGATTCACGCCGTACTCCAATGCATTCTTCCGCGCGCAGGTCCGGCACTTCGCCCCCCGGAGAGAGTGCACGGTCTATCTCGCGCACTTCGAAGGAGAGGTGATCGCCTCCTCCATCCACATGCATGCATTCGGCGAAACGAGCTACCATCACGGCGCCAGTTCGTTCAAGCACGCGAAAATCCCCGCCAGCTACCTCTTGCAGTGGCGAGCGATTACGGACGCCCTCAGACGCGGCGATCACGTCTACAATTTCTGGGGGATCGCCCCCGAAGGCGTGACCAAGCACCCCTTCCTCGGCGTCACCCTCTTCAAGACGGGCTTCGGGGGAACGAAGATCGACCTCGTGCACTGCGTGGATATCCCACTCCGTCCGCTCTACCGTCTCACGAGACTCATCGAGCAGGTGCGCAAGTGGCGGAGGGGGTTTTAAACATGGGGTAAGTATTATGGAATATGGAGTATGGAAGAACCCATACTCCTTACTACATACCCCATATCCCATTCTGTGTCCCTACGATAACCTTTTGACCACTACCAAGACCCGCTATGCTCCTCCCATGCCCAAACCCCCATCTCCACCGACCACCGAAGACAAACTGGATGAGATCCTCCTGCACCTGCGTCACCTCGACAGTCGCGACCGGCTCCGCACAATCGGCGGGTTCTTCAGGGGGCTTCTGAGCCTCATTCCCATCATCGTACTTCTCGCGAGCATCTGGTACGTCTACGAGTACGGCGATCAGCTTTTGGAAAAGATTGCCGAGCAAGCGGCCATTCAAGCCGAAGCTGTCACGAAGAAGGGGTCTGATTCCCTCCTCAATCAGTTCAAGGGACTGATCAAGTGAAAGGCAACACATCCTCGATCCTCTACTGCCCTTTCACGAGACCAAGGACATCCTCCGTCGAGACCGATGCGCCGATTGCGAAGCTCGGGAGCTTGAGGAGATCCGCACGCTTGAAGGTACGCTGCTGTGCCGCCGAGACGCCGAGCAAGTAGCCTGCCGAGAGCGCCTGCGCTTCCACACGACTGTTCACGCCGCCGAACGGATAGGCGACCGCGAACACCGGCTCTTTGGTGTACTGCTCGATGAGAGTTCGGCTCTGGGTGAACTCCAGTACGAGCTGTGCATTGGTGAGTGAGCGCAAGTCATCGCCGCTGTGCGCAGCGGACTGAAGATCCTGGCCGTTGGCGATCAACGTAAGGAGCGTCTTCTCTGTGATACCTGTGATGCCGATCTGCTTCGTCTCGAAGAAGAGCGTCGCCCGGAGATTCAGCTGCAATAGCGTATCGGAAAGGCCCTTCACATTGAGCGGCGTGATGCCGGAGAACGCGACCACCACCGTTTTGGGTTCGAGACGCACGTCGCGCTTCTCCTGCTCAAGGAGGAGGTCACGGAAATCCCGCAGTGTGATGAGCTTCATCCCGTCATTCCGCAACGCTGCGACATGCTTCGCGAGCGTATCGAGGACTCCTTCCTGTGACACGTTGTAATGCAAAATCGGCAACGTAAAGTCCTCCTGCCGCACGAGGAAATTCGGCAGGAAAGGTTTGAGATACTGCACCGCCGCATAGCCCTCCTTTCCCTGGAACGGGATGCGCGCCCACACGTCGTCTTTGCTGAGCACACGCACGATCGCCTGCCCCGGAAGTTCACCCAATTTCTCCGCGCCGGAATCCGGCGCTTTGCGCACGTTGAGGAAGCCGAAATCGACGAAATACTGATCCTTGTACTTCTCCTTCTCCTCCGCCAGCTTGGCCTCCGACGTCAGTTTGGCGATGTACCGCTGGGCCACGAACCCTTCACGACCGCCGGAGAGCTTCACGTGCGCCCATGCCGCATCCACGAAATCGAGAACGGTGCAGACGTCTCCGCGCACGAGACGCCCGACGGTCCCGGCAGTGATACGCGCGGAGTCGCGGACGTTGACGAACTCATTCGTGACACGATAGAGATCCTCTCCCGTGGCCGCCGGTCCCGAGCGGATGGCCTGATACTCCTGCGCCGCTTCGAGATTGAGGACGGTCTGAGAGGACGAGGACCCCTGCTCGACTCCCGCGAGGCGCGGGAGTGTCTGCCCGCTCAAGGTCGCACCCGAACCACCCGCCCCGCCTTCGGCCTGCATTGCCAATTCCTTGTAACGCGCCACGTCATCCGCCGTGAACGTAAAATCGTCCTGCTGTACTTCCTCCACGGTGCGTTTCGGCCCGCACCCCGCGAAGAGGATGCCGAACGAGGCGATGATGAGGAAGACGACGAGCGGACGAACGGAGGTGATGCCGGAGCGCCGGCGGACGCGGTAGCGAGCCATGATGAAAAAGGAAAAAGAATTACATGCGTTCGGGAACGCGAAGAGTGAGGAGTTCGGCACCCGTCTTGAGGACGGTTGCGGTGAGGGACGTGAGGGAGAGGCGCAAGCTGCGAAGATCCTTCGAAGCTTTCAGAATCGGTTCGACGTTGTAGAACGCATTGAATGCCTGACACAGGCGATACAGATAATTCGCGAGCATGTGCGGCATCCGGTGTGTACAGGCCTCCTGCAGAACTTCCGGGAATCCGAGGAGGACACTGAAGAGAACCCGCTCGGATGCGGTGAGTGATGATGTGTCCTTCGGAAGTGTTTCATCCTTCGCCCCTGCCTTCCGCAACACGGACCGCGCCCGCGCATGCGTGTACTGCAGGTACGGCGCAGAGTTCCCCTCGAGAGCGAGTACTTTCTTCCAATCGAAGACCAGATCCATCCTGCGATTCTGGCTCAGAATTCCGTAGACGAGCGCCCCTGTGCCCATCATCTCCGCAAGCGCCACCTCGTCGTCGGTTTGGATCGAATCCCGGTGCTCCGCGATCACCTCCTTCGCACGCGTCACAGCCTCGTCGAGCACATGCTCCAGCTTGAGCGCCGTGCCCTTGCGGGTGCTCATCGCCTTCTCGGCGAATCGCATGCGACCGAATACCACGTGCTCCAGCTGCGGGAGCTCCCAATCCAGACGCTTCGCTGCGGCGAAGAGCTGCCGGAAATAGAGCTGCTGTGCCACATCGACCACGTACAGGATCGCCTGGGGATGAAATGTATCGATGCGATAGCGAATTTGCGCCAGGTCGCGAGTGGCGTAGAGGGTGGCGCCATCCCCCTTCTGCACGAGGAAGGGCGGCAGCTTGCTCTCCTCTTCAAAAAGTACGACGAGTGCCCCTTCCTCCCCTTTTACGAAGACCTGCTTCTTCTTCCCTTCCTCGAGGATGGACTGCATTTTGTCCTCGTAGAAGCTCTCGCCGATATCGGTATCAAAATGCACATGGAGTCGTTCGTAGATCGCGCCGAGCGATGCTTTCGTCGCGCGCACCACCCCCTCCCAGAAGGAGCGCAACTTGCGGTCACCCTTCTCCAATTTAAGAAATGCCGCGCGGGCCTCATCCTCCAACGCAGGATTCTTCTCCGCCTCCGCATGAAACCGCACGTACAGCTCCAGAAGCTCGTCCAGCGTATGCTTCTCGACCGGCTTGCCCTTGCCCCACTTCTCCCACGCGGTGGCCAGTTTGCCGAACTGCGTACCCCAATCTCCGATGTAGTTCCATCCCACGACCGCAGTGCCGAGATGCCGGTGAAGATTACAGAGACACTGGCCGATGACTGTGGAGAGAATGTGATGCACCCCCAGCGGTTTGGCGATATTCGGTTGGGAGTAATCGATGATCACGGGACCCTCCTCCTTTCGAACCGGCTGCGGTGTACACGCCTTCTCGGTGACGTGCAGTTCCGCAAGCAATGCCGCCGGGGTAAGCCAGACATTCACGTACCCGGCCCCCGCCACTTCGACCCGTTCCACGCCGGCGGACCCCCGCAATTTTTCCGCAAGTTTTTCCGCGATTTCAGTCGGCTTGCGATTGAGTTTCTTGGCTAATTGTAGCGCAATCGACGTCGAACAATCTCCAAAGCCTTTTTGATCCGCATACACCCACTGCACATCCGAAACTTGAGCTCCAAAAGTGCGTTGAAGAATATCCTGTGCCCGCTCTGACAAAAATTCAAACATTGAACAAATCTGATACTCAGAAAACGACGCAACTGTACCAAAAGAAAGCGGTCATTCCACCTGAATACAAAATTTTATCTTGCTCACAGAAACTACTCATGTTTTGAACACAAAATGTATGCACTTTTGCCCTTACCGACCCTCCGACAAATTTTGTGATCGCTCTTGGGTCTACAGATGGCGTATCTTGCTTCCTGAAGCGAAAAACTGTACAATAGAAGGATGAGAAATCGGGGGTATTTCCTCGTTTCGGCTCTCTCCATCCTCACCATTCTCGGCGGGTGTGCACAGAGTGGGAGCCCCACGGAGACCACTTTCCTCGTTTCCGGAGCCAAGAGCGGGGCCTATACGGCTGTATTGGCAGCCACGACACCCTTGGGAATCCTGAGCCGTCCGAGCTCGGCACTCGGTACATTCGTTTCGCTCTACCTCTCGCAGGGGAAACTCCTCAAGGTACACGCGGCTCTCCGTTCCATTGATGTTCAAATGACGATCTTCCATGCGGATGCCAGTGTCGACTCCAACGAAACATTCGCTCTCCTGCAAGAGTACGGCTCCGTCCTCCAGGTGAATGTCATCGATACGCTCAATCGTGCGCTCGACCGGAGGGAATTCCTCGATACCTACCTCCAATCCCTTGAAGCACTCAACATCCGCATTACCGCCAAAGTGAATGAACTGAAGCTAAAACTCGACGATTTGGGGAAACTGCGCAAGGAACAGCGCAATACGGCCTATGAGATCGAACGCACCCTCAACAAAGCAATGAAAGCTGGCGATTACTCTGCAGTCGGCGAGAAACAACAGGAGCTCGTGAAAGCGCAGAAGACCGTCGCGGAAACCGAGAGCCTGGAGAAGGAGGCCCGTCGCATCCGCGATCTCCATACGAAACTTCTCAAGGTGGGCGAGGAACGCTGGAAAGCCATCTCGGTAAACCGGGAAATCCTCATTGCCGGTCTGAAGGTGATTGAGGTCCCCGGAATCGAGAATCTCGGCATATTGCAACAGGGAAAGTGAGGATTGACCGCAGGAAAAGCCGCTGTCCGGCTGTATTGATCGAATCGAAGTTTTCTGCTAGAATTAAAGGATTTCTATGCCTTCAGACCCTTCGGCTCCGGCGATGAAAACGCATATCAAACTGACGCAGGTCATGCTGGCGGCAATGGATGATCTTCTGGGTCTGCATTTTGCAGCGGAGAAGACTTTGAGGGGATTGGTGAAGAAAACGACGGTGCGACAGCTCTCCGAGAAGGAGAAGGAGGCCATCCGGCTCTACGAGGAGGGACTCCAGAAGACGCTCGACATCATCGCGCCCGCCGGGATGATCGTGAAGCCAAATGAGCTCATTTTGAACGATCTCCATGCGCGGACGCTCTACACGGTGAACTGGCCGAACTACGTGTACCCGAACTGGCTGTCGGAAGAGATCAACTTCGACGCGCACATGAACATCTGCCAGTTCATCTATCCCGCGAACAGCAAGGTGATCATGAAAATGCTGCGCAAGAAGGTGACGGAAATGCGCTCATCGGTGCGTATGCTTGAGCAACGCGGCATCGTCCGCGATCCGGCGCTCGAAGCGGCTCTCCAGGACGCGGAGGAATTGCGCGACCTGCTCGCACGTGGCCGCGAGAAACTCTTCCAAATGGGCCTCTATCTCACCATCTATTCAGACGACGAGGAGAAGCTCAAGAAACTTGAGACGGATGTCGAATCCCTCCTTGGCGGAAAGCTCATCATCACGAAACCGGCCTTCATGCAGATGGAACACGGTTGGCTCTCCACCATGCCTTTCGGCATCGACGAACTGGAGATCAACCGCAACATGAACACGTCGCCGCTGGCCGCGTGTTTCCCCTTCTCCAGCTCCGACCTCACGGATGATCACGGCATCCTGTACGGCATCAACCGGCACAACGACTCGCTCGTCATCTTCGACCGCTTCGATCTGCCGAATGCCAACGCAAGCGTGTTCGCCACCTCCGGCGCGGGAAAATCCTTCACGATCAAATTGGAAATCCTCCGCTCGCTCATGTTCGACACGGAAGTCTACGTGGTGGATCCGGAGAACGAGTACCGCGAGCTGTGCGAAACCGTGGGCGGAACGTACTTCCGCATCTCGCTGGAGAGCTCGAATCACATCAATCCGTTCGAACTGCCGAAATCCATCCGCGGCGATGAGGCGACGCCGGGCGAGACTCTCCGCGCAGCCGTCATCAATCTCCACGGACTGCTCAAGCTCATGCTGGGGACGCTCACGCCGGCCGAGGACGGCATCCTCGACAAAGCGATCCTCGACACGTACGCGCTTAAAGGCATCACTCTCGCCACCGAAGACGCCGCGACGAAGATGCCGCCGACACTCCACGATCTCGTGGACGTGCTCGAGACCACGGAAGGCGGCGAGAGCATGGCCATGACGCTCTGCAAGTTCACGGAGGGCAGCTATGCCGGCCTCTTCGACCAGCAGACGAACATCCAGCTCGATAACCAGATGGTCGTCTTCCAGATCCGCGACCTCGAAGATCAGCTCCGCCCGATCGCGATGTTCGTGATCATCAATCTGATCTGGAACCGCATCCGCGCCGAATTCAAGAAACGCATGCTCGTCATCGACGAGGCATGGAACCTCATCCAGTACGAGGATTCCGCACGCTTCCTCTACGGACTCGTGAAACGCGCGCGCAAGTACTGGCTCGGCATCACGACCATCACCCAGGACGTCGAAGACTTCGTGAACTCGCCGTACGGTAAACCGATCATCACGAACTCATCGCTGCAGATCCTCCTCAAGCAGTCCGCCTCCGCCGTGGATAACCTCCAGAAGATCTTCTATCTCACCGAGGGGGAGAAGTACCTGCTCCTCAACTCCGACGTGGGACAGGGACTCTTCTTCGCCGGCAACCGTCACGTGGCCATCCAGATCGTCGCAAGCCCGAAGGAGGCGCAGATCATCTCCACGAAACCGGAGGACATCCTCGCCCACAAGCAGCAGGAGAAACTCGAGAAGGAACGTACGGCGGCGGAGAAGAAAGCTCCGCCGATACCGCAGCAAATGGTGACCGCCGACGAAGTAGCCACAACCCTCCAGCACGAGGAGGATGCACAACAGGAAGTGAAAGATCAGGACACTACCCCCCCGAAGACGGAACCCCCTCCGGTTGAGGCTGCACCGGCGGAACCGCCGAAACCTCCGGAAGCCAAGCGAGTGACGGAGGCGGAAGATGTTGCTTCCATCGCGAATGCCACGCTCATGCAGGCGACACCACCGCAGACCAACGCGGCGAAGAAACCGCAGGAAACGCCCGCGGAGGCGTCAGCGGAACCGGAGGCTACACCTCCCGAAAAACCGCGGGGGAAGAAGAAGGGAGAGGGTTAGGGCGAGGGTTAGAAGGGAAAGGAGAATCGACCACCTTCCAGCGCACTTCCGGCTTGAGCTTGCCCGGGAGCGAGAAGCCGGCCGCCCTGCGATGACCGCCACCGGAGAATTTCCCCGCCATCTCGGAAACGTCCACATCGTCGCGCAGTGTTCGCAATGATCCTTTCACTGTCCCGTTGCGTTCGGAGAGAATGAGAGAGAAACGCATGCCGGGCACCGCGTTCACATAGTCGATCGCGCCCGTGAGCTCGGAGTAGTGAGCGCCCGTGGCGCGGAAATCCCCTTCCGTCACGGCTGAGATGGCCCCTCCCTCCTCTGTGAGGGTGATCTTCTCGAGTACGCGACCCCAGAGCTTGAGCGTGCTCATTTGTGCCGTGCGGAAAACCGCCTGCACGACTTCCTGTTGCCGGGCTCCCGCGCGCAGCAAGCGTGCGACCGTGCGGTAGACGGCGGCTGTCGTATTGCTGTGGAGTAGTCCGCCCGTGTCGGTGTATACGCCGGCGAGCAGGCACGTCGCGGCATCCCCGTCGATCTTCCAGCCAAGCTGATCGGCAATCTGCACGATGATCTCGCACGTCGATGCGGCATCGGGGATGATAATGTTCGCCGTCGAGAAGCGCAGGTTGCTGGGATGGTGATCGATATTCACCGCAGGAAAGGAACCGTCGAAGAGCTGCGGACGCGTCTCATGAAGGCCCGTAAGCTTCGGCTCCGCCGTATCCACGAAGAGGAGGACATCACCTTCCAGAAGCGTGCACTCCGTCACCGCACGCGCGGCAGCAGGCAAAAATTGGAATGTCTGCGGAATGGGATCGAGGCAGTACGCTTTCACGGCCAGCTCCGGCAGCAATCGCCCGATGAGCAAGCTCAAACCCAAAAGCGCTCCGACGGCATCCCCATCGGGATTGCGGTGGCAGATGCAGACGGCACGGGACGCTCCGTTGAGGAGCGCGAGCAACCGATCGGCATCTTGCTTGCTGACGGACATGAGGACAAGTGAAAGGAGTGGAGTGTACGGGGCGTCGTACTCCGCCATCAACACCAATGCTGTTGCGCAAAGAGGCGCACTATCACGTGGTAGCACGTTGTCGTACCGACAACACATCAGGGACCTCACAACGATGGCTTCTGTCTCTTCGTCTCCTCATTCAACAGTTCATCGATGCGGTTCGCGTGTTTCGATCTTTCGTCGATACGGAAACGCAGCATCGGCACATGATGACTCGACCATCCGGCAAGGCGTTTCTGCAGATCCCCGCGGCGCGATGCGAAGTATTCGAGGGCCTTCTCATCCGCATGCACGGCACTCAAGTACACCGTTGCATGGGCGAAGTCGGGCGACACCTCAATCTCGGTGATGGAGACGATGCCGCACTCCCGCGGGCAAAGCTTAAGGACCGGGGCGATAATCTCTCGGATGACCGAGGCGGCCATGGCAGGACGGTGAGACATGAGAGGGGGGCTGAAACGGAGCTCTCAGTGTACACTACCTGCGATGCAGCGCCCGCTCTCCGTCGTCTTCTGCGGCACTCCGGCCTTCGCGGTTCCATCCTTGCAGGCCCTGATCGATGATCCTGCATTCCAAGTGAATCTCGTCATTACGCAACCGGACAAACCCGTCGGCAGAGAGAAAATCGTCACGCCTCCCCCGATCAAAACCCTCGCGCTCGGCAGAGGAATTCCCCTCTTCCAACCGCATGATCTCAATGAAGAGTACTTCGCCGCTCCGCAAACGAAAGGAGTGCAGCCGGACTTCCTCGTCATCGTGGCCTACGGGCAACTGCTGAAACAGCCGCTTCTTTCTCTGCCTCTGATCGCCCCGGTGAACGTGCATCCGTCCCTGTTGCCGCGCTGGCGCGGCGCATCACCGATCCAACATGCACTGCTCGCCGGCGACCGTGAGACCGGCGTGACGATCCAGAAGGTCACGATGCGGCTGGACTCCGGCCCTCTCCTCGCTCAGCGCCCCTTCGGCGTTTCGGACCGCGAAACGGCTCAGACTTTGCACGATCGCCTGAGCGAGGAGGGCGCGAAGCTCCTCATCGAGACATTGAAGAAGCCACTCGTACCCCGCGAACAAGATGCGTCCAAAGCAACGGTCTGCCGCAAGCTCACGAGGGCGGACTGCTCTGTGGATCCCGCGACCATGGCGGCGGAAGAGATCGACCGCCGCGTTCGCGCGCTCGTGCCGTGGCCGGGAGTGCGCTGCACAATCGCCGACCGCGAGGTGAAGCTCCTCGAAACATCCCTCGTAGAGACCGTGGAGGCCGTCTCCGTCCCCTGCGCCGTCCATTCCACCCTCTACATTGTCCGTCTCCAGCCACCGGGGAAGAAACCGATGACGGGAAAGGAGTGGGATCGCGGACGCCGATAGGAAGACTTATTATCAAGTAATGAGTGCTTGGCCCTTTTTGCCACCTTTGTCCGGCGACAAAGGTGGCGCCAAAACGCCGGCGCGCCAGAGCCCCTCCTCTTAGGCCCTGTGCCTCCTCGTCGACCCCTCCAAGGATTCGGGGTCGCCTCGTCGGCGCGCCAAAGGCGCAGCAGGGCCTTCCCCTTCACCCCCCGTGGCGCGCCATCCCGCTCATTAGTGTAAGAAGAAGTGATGATGGCCAGTGCGGTTACGTGACGTCGATTGCCGGACACGTCATACTTGAAACCGTGCAGACGCTTCTGAGCATCCTTCTCAGCTTGTCGCTCTCCGTCGCCTCCGCGGCGAGCGGAAGCGTGACGGTGAATCCGTCCACGATCGACTCCGACGGGGACGGCCTCGCGGATCTGCAGGAGGACAGCAACGGAAACGGCAAGGTGGATGAAGGGGAAACGGACCCCCTCAATGCGGATATGGACAGCGGGGGCGAGGCCGACGGATCGGAAATCCAGGCGAACCGCGACCCCTTCGACCGGAAAGACGATTTTACCTACGACCTCGACAGCGACGGCCTCATCAATGGTTCGGAGTGGGAGCTCGGAACGGACCCCGCCAACCCCGACACGGACGGAGACGGCATCAACGATTTCGATGACCCGTTTCCGCTCGATCCTGCCTACCGTCACGATGTCGACAAAGATGGCATCCCCGACGAGTACGAAGCCGTACACAAGCTTTCGACGACGGATGCGACCGAGGCGGCCCAAGACAATGATGATGACGGCCTCGTGAACCTCGATGAATTCATCCAGGGAACGGACCCCAATGTCGCCGACACGGACGGCGACGGCGTCACGGACGGCGAAGAAGTGACGCAAGGAACGGATCCCGAAGAGAATGCCTGCCTGCTCTACGCGAAGCCGCTCGTCTCCTTCTCGGACATCGCGGATCACTGGGCGCAGGAGTACATCCTGCGCCTCCACAAGACGAAAGTCCTTCCCGAGTATGTCCGTATCGCCGACGGTTACGGAGAGGGTTCCGTCCGCGAGTTCCTCCCCGACCGTTCTATCAGCCGGTTCGAGCTCCTCAAGCTCGCCCTCTTGGGAAGCTGTCTGCCACTGGATACCGAGACTACCGGAACCGGAGTGACGATTCTCTTCAGTGATGTTCCCACGATCGCCCGACCGCGCGAGAGCGCGGCCCATCGACAGAGACGCCGTGTCGTCTACACGGCGGCACGGATGCAGATCGTCGAAGGCTACGATGACTCCACATTCCGTCCCGATGATCCGGTGAACCGCGCGGAAGCTCTCAAGATGCTCCTGCTCGCCGCCGGCATCCCCGCCTCCGGGGAACAGACGATCGAGACGTCCTTCACGGATGTCCCCGCGGACGCGTGGTTCAAACCATACGTGGACGAAGGCGTGGAGCTCGGCGTGATCGAAGGGTACGAAGATTCCACCTTCCGTCCCGACCAACCCATCACGCGCGCGGAAGCCGCGAAGATCGTCCAGTTACTCATGGTTTTGAATCCGCGCTTGAACGGCTATGTGATCCCAACGGAGGGAATATGAAAAAATGCAAAAAATGAGAAATGAGAAATGCAAAATGACGGATGAAAAACGAGTGACGATCTGTCACTCATCTTTCATTTTCAATTTTCCATTGTTCAGAGATGAGACTTCATCTCCTGGAACGCCTCGATGAACTTGTCCAAGTCCTCGGCATCGAACATGATCGTCGTCTTCTGTCCGCCGCGGGACTTCTCGGACACTTTGAAGAACATGCCGTTGCCGGACTTCTTCAAGTCCACGTAGAAGGTGCGCTGGCGCGCGTGGATCGTGACGGAGTGGACCTCCTCGGCGAAATTGCCGTCGCGGCGCGGACCGCGGGATGGTTGGTGTTGCGGCTGGGGCTGCTGTGCACCGTCGTCGTCGGCGATGCCTCCCGTGAGATCTGCCATAGGATCAAACATGGATGGATGGGGTAGAAAGTGAAGCTGCTCCCCTCGCCTTGTCCTTCAGCTCATCGCCTCGGATGTACTCTTGAGAGCACGGGAAGTGTAGCGGGGAGCGTTTTAAGAGACAATAAAGAAGAGGAATTTCCTGTAACGCCGCAGCCGGAAACGGCTGCTGCTGAGTTTGAAGGAATGGAAGAAGGAATACGAATAACAACACCACCGAGAGCGCCCCTCCGCGGGCGCGGTTTAGTCCAGCGGCTTGAACAGAATCTCCGGCTCCCCTACTTTCTTCCAATCCTTCTGACTCCCCCACTGCTTCATCTCCTTCGTGATGACAAACTCTCTCGCGAGCATCTTCTCCGCGTACGGAACGTTGAGCTGCTTGGAAATGCGATAAGCGGTGTCGGGTGCGAATGGGAGGAGCATGAGAGCGATATGCCGCAGGTACTCCGAAAAACCACTCAATACATTGATCCTGTATGCAGCATCATCCTTGAATGTCCACGGCGCCGCGGAGTTGAAGCCGGCATTCATGAGCCTCACCCACTCCATGATCAATTTCACCGCCTCGTGCAACGCAAAACCGTCCATGTGTTCTCGGTAGGATTCCCATTTCTGCATCACCTGCTCCGCATCGGACGCTTTCGCATCGATCCGCAGTCCGCTTCCCTCCTTCTTCAGCATCACCAACACACGATTCAAAAGATTCCCGAGATTATTTCTCAGCACCGCATCATAAATCTCCTCAATCCTCTTCCACGAGAAGTCCCCGTCATTGCCCACCGGGATCTCGTGCGAGAGGTAGAACCGAAGCGGATCCGGATTGCCGCCGAACTTCGCAAGAACTTCCTCCGGCTCCACGATATTGCCGATCGATTTGCTCATCTTCTGCCCGTCGCACGTCAGAAATCCGTGGATGAGCAGGCGATCCGGCGTGCGTACGCCGGCGGTCTTGAGCATCGCCGGCCAGATGAGCGCATGGAAGCGCGCGATGTCCTTGCCGATGACATGGGTAACCTCAGCAGGTTTGTCCCACCATTCCTTCTCCTCATGATCCGTGAAGTAGCCGAGACCGGAGATGTAATTGGTGAGCGCGTCGCACCAGACGTACATGGTCTGCCCCTCGTCGCCCGGGACGGGAATGCCCCACTGCAAGCTCGACTTGGGACGGGAGAAGGAAACATCCTCCAATCCCTGCTCTATCAAGGAGAGCGTTTCGTGCGCGCGTGACTGCGGCACGATGTGGTAGCCCCCCTTCTCCTGAGTCAGGAGCTTCTTCAGCCAACCGGATTCCTTCTCCAAGAGAAAGAACCAGTTCTCTTCACTCACCTCCTCCGGGGCGGCGTGATGATCGGGGCACTTGCCATCCACGAGATCCCGCTTGGTCATGAAGCGCTCACACCCCTGACAGTAGAGCCCGGTGTAGGTGCGCTTCTCGAGCATCCCGGCATCTTCGAGCTTCTTCCAGAGAGCCTGCACCGTGGGCCAGTGACGCACCTTGTCCGTCGTGCGGATGAACGGCGCATCGTACGTGATGCCCAGACGATCATAGAGCGCGATGAAATTGGGGACGTTCCGGTCCACGAGCTGCTGCGGCGTGAGTCCCTCCTGCTGAGCCTTACGCTGAATCTTCACTCCATGCTCATCGGTGCCAATCTGGAAGCGCACACTGTCCCCTCTCAATCGAAACCACCGCGCCACAACATCCGCAAGAACCTTTTCCAAAACCTGCCCCATGTGGGGACGCAGAGCGTTGGGGTAATCGATCGCCGTCGTAATGTACTGCCGTGCCACACGCAAATCCTAGCGCAGCTTACCGTCAGGCAGAAGCGCGAAACGTGATCTAAATGGTACCGATGAACGTGCCCACGTACGCAATGATCGCTTCCGCAGCCAGTGCGAGGACCAGCCCAACGATGGCGGTGGTGATGATGGTCTTGGCCTGCTCCTTCCCCTGATCATTCCCTCCGGACATCGAGAGCCTGACACCGGCATAGATGATGGCGAGAACCGAGGCAACCGTGACGAACCCGGCGAAGAAATCGCCGATGCGCCAGAAGAGTCCTGCGAGGCTTGTTGAATCCGCATTGCAGGCATTCGAGTTAATCAAACCGCAATAGAGATTGAATGCCTGATCAAGCGACGCCTGCGCATGAGCGCTCGGGACGAGGAGGCGGCCGGCGGCGGAGAGGAGGGGGAACATTTCTCAGATGGCGATGACTGCCTGGACGAGTGCGTAGGTGATACTCACGACGATCGCTCCGACGATAGCCCACGTGAGCGCCGACTTCGCTTTATTGAATTCGTCGGCCACCCCGCGGGCGTAAACCATGCGGAATCCCGCGAAGATGATGACGAGAACGAAGACCCCTCCGAAGATCCCAAGCATGGCGTTCACCGCTATCGTCATGATGCCGATGACGGGTTGGCTCGACCCGCTCAACCCGACGGAATCGGACTGGCTGATGACGTATGCCACGAGCGTCTGTGAGAGGGAGACGATGAGCAGGCCGGCCAACGCATAGACGACCGACATCTTGCCGCGCGCAAGCATCGACTCATCGAAACCGGAGAGGAGCATCTGCATGGCCCCCGCGATCACGAAGACCACCGAGACACCGGCGCCCAGCGCGATGAAGAAATTCGCGATGAACGGCACTGCGCTCGCAATCGCGTTAACCGCTCCGCAATTACTCTCGAAGAAATAACACGGATCACCATAAGTTGCGAAGGCAATTCCCGGCATCGAGAGCAGGCCAATGAGGAACATCAAGCTTCGCATCGTCAACCGAAGAAAATGCTATTGAGCATCCGCAGGAACGCCCCGAAGAACACGAGGAGGACGAGACCGATCAGGGCACTTATGATGTGCCCCCTGGCCGCCCCCTGCTTGCCGGGATCGCCGAAGGAGAGGATGTACATCCCCGCGGCGATGAGAACCCAGAGTGTGGCGATACCGACGCAGACATTCACCAGCCACTGCATCCCGCAGTTGAAGTAATCGATGAACGCGTACGGACCCGGGTTGATGGTCGTACAACTTGCCTTGAGTGGTTGAAGCATCGTAATCGGCGCCGCATACGCGGTACGCACGAAACACGTCAGCGCCGTCACCGCGCTTAGAAACCCTATGAGCCACTTCTTCAAGATCATCTGAGTATTATACCCTATTTTGAGCCAAAATTTAAGCCCCTTTTGGAGGAGCCGGAGCCAAATATCGACATGGAAGCTCGGTCGCAAAACCCATGAAGTTGGGGGCCTGGCGTTCCAGGCCCCGCAAGAGGCTGGAGTGCGGCTTGGCGGCCCACTCCGGTTATTTTTTCCGTCAGTCGTGCCAGGACGGACACTGGTGGATTTCCCGCAGAAGCGGGCTCCCTGCTTGGACGCCAAGCATTAGTAGTAAGTTAATAATATTTATTATCTCTGTCAATGGAGCGGGATACGGGAATCGAACCCGCGTCTCAAGCTTGGGAAGCTCGCATACTACCACTGTACTAATCCCGCCAAAGATCGATCAATGAGAGTGGAGCGGATGACGGGGTTCGAACCCGCGACCTTCGCCTTGGCAAGGCGACGCTCTAGCCAACTGAGCTACATCCGCTCGTGTGAGCGTCCAGATGCTACGGAGGAACGGAGGCGTTTGCAAGATTCCTCCCTGATAAGAAGAGAAGTCACTGACGTCTTGCCGAATGGAAAGTGCCAGCAATCCTGTTGCACGCGAAGCACTTTCCCCTACCCTTCTCCCACGCTCTTTCCCCTCACAGTCCATAGATACGACTCGGCGCTCCCGAAGGCGGAGCTTCGGGCCGTGTCTATCTCCCATCGTCAGAAGTCCTCTAAGGAAGGAGAGCGCCGATGCTCAGACTGTTCTGTGCTACGGGATGGGTCCTCCTGCGAATCATCGCCGGCTGTGCCATCCTGATCGCGTACGGCGTGGTGCAGATGATCTGCATCGCCCTCAGCGTGATGATCTACGGGGCGATCATCTTCATCGCCCGCGAGCAGTGGGAATACGACCTCCCCATGCCCTTCGGCGGGAACCGCCTCGTGAACGTATGTATCGTTCTCGGAGGCGTCGTCCTCCTCGTCGCATTCCTCTTCCTCGACGGACTCAAGATGCCTTCCCTGCGCCGTCCTCGGAAACAGATCTGAAGACATGGAGCAGGAATCATCGAGGGAGACGGATGCGACCGGCGGCACTGCGTGCCGCCCTTTTCATGCAACGGAAATGTGAGTTGTCCGATTGTTCGTGGTGCCCCAGGCAGGAATTGAACCTGCGTCTCCGGCTTCGGAGGCCGGCGGTCTATCCGTTAGCCTACTGGGGCAACCGAGCAAATCTTACGGAGCGAGGCGGAAGAACGCCACCGCATTTGCCGTCGTCGTGCGATCCACCTCGGCGAAATCGACGTTCTTGATCTTCGCGATCAGCTTGGCGATCTCGACGACGAATGCGGGTTCATTGCGCACAGCGCGCCCCCCCTTCGCGCGAAGCGCTTCGGGGGGCAAATACGGCGCATCCGTCTCGACCATCATCTGAGGAAGCGGGCATTCCCGGATGACGCGGCGGATCTCCTCAGATTGCGGATAGGTGGCGATACCTGTGAAGGAGAGCATGATGCCCCGCGCAACGAGAGGCTCCACGTCCTCCCAGACTTCTGTGCAACAGTGAAACACGATCCTCGAGAGATCCATGTCCTGAAGGATGCGGCGTACATCCATGACGGCCGTGCGGCAATGGATCACCGCGGGAAGCTTCTTCTCCGCGGCGAGACGTAATTGGGCTTCGAACACTTTCCGCTGCACGTCACGCGGGGAGAAATCGTAGTGGTAATCCAGACCGATCTCCCCGATCGCCTTCACCTTCGGAGAAGATTGCACGAGTATTCCCAGCCGCTCCTCATCGCCGTTCTTCCACTCCTTCGCATGATGCGGGTGCACGCCGACCGCGCAGAAGATCTCCGCATGTTTTTGCGCGAGCGCAATGCACTGGGCAGATTCCTCAAGCGAGTCTGCGATGGTCATGATGCACTCCACACCGGCATGTTTCGCACGTTCGAGCACGGCGGATACGTCGCCCGCGAATTTCCGGTCTGTGAGATGGCAGTGGGAATCGATCACCCGCCCACTCTAACACGGCACTTCGAGACGAGATCTTCCTTCTCCGCTTTCGACCATTTCTTCACCTCCGCTTCGCGCCTGCGGGCTGCGGAAAGCGAGCGGTACGCCTCAAAGTAAACGAACTTAACGGGTCGGCGGCTGCGGGTGTACTTGGCTCCGGAACCTCTATTGTGAGCCATTTCTCTTGCTTCGAGGTCGACGCACGTCCCGGCGTAGAGCGAGCCGTCACGGCACCGGGCGAGGTAAAAGTAGTGGTTTTTCCGCATCGGCTACAGCATAACCGAAAAGTCCCCGACACGCTCCTTAGGGAAGGGTTTCGCTGCTAGACTGCCTGTTCCCCTCGAACGCCCATGGTTCTCCGTGTCCCCTATTTTCGGCAACACACCGATTACACGTGCGGCCCCGCATGTGTCCGGATGGTCTTGGCCTTGCACGGCAAACGGGTGAAGGAGCGGACTCTCGCACGCTCCCTCAAGACGAATGCCCGCTGCGGCACATATAACTCCGCCATCACAGCACTCGGACGACGCATCGGTTTCCGATTCCAGACCTCCAGCCGCGCCAAGTGGCGCAATGTCCTCACGCAGATCCGGCACTCACAACCGGTCCTCGTGAACTTCGTCGAGCCGACGAGCGAGGAGGGGCACTACGCGCTCGTCACGGGATACCAGCGCGAGAAAGTACTGCTCCACGATCCGTGGAACGGCAAGTACTTCCGCATTCCCCTGAAAGATTTCAAACGTCGCTGGCTCGGCTACGGCACGCGAAGCGACCGGTGGGGATGGATGGCGGTGTGTGAGAAGAAGGAATGAGTGTGTGCCGGTGGGCCCTTCGACTCGCTTCGCTCGCTCAGGGTCATTCGATTCGGATGAGAATTCGTGGTTTACCATGAGTGAGCCACGTGAACGGAGTGAACGGGACGAATCGAATGGTGGGTCAGGAGGGATTCGAACCCTCGGCCAATGCCTTAAAAGGGCACTGCTCTACCACTGAGCTACTGACCCGAAGAATCAACTATTGTGAAGCGAAAAGATCAGGATCGAGCAATCGTTCTTAGATGACGCCCCGCTTCGCGGGGCTAGGCACTGAGCTACTGACCCGTGGCAGTGACATCATTGTACGCATTCATGGGAGATGGGAATAGTGAACCATGTACAATGCCCCCGATGAAGGTAGCCCTCGTTCACGAATTACTGACGATGCGCGGCGGAGCGGAGCGCGTCCTCAAGATCCTTGCGGACATGTTCCCGGATGCCCCGATCTACACCCTGCTCTTTGACGAGCGAAAGCTCGGCGACTGGTTTCCCCGTGAGCGCATCCGGACAAGCACTCTCCAAAAACATGCCGAACTGATCAATTTTCCATTTTCCATTTTCCATTTTCCATTCGGTTTCAACCATCACCTCTACCTCTCGCGTTTCCCAGGAGCCGTCGAAGCGTGGGATTTCTTTGACTTCGACCTCGTGATCTCCAGCTCCTCCGCCTTCGCGCACGGGATCATCACGAACGGCAAACCCAAGCACCTGTGCTACGTCCACTCTCCCGCCCGCTACCTCTGGGACCGCACGCACGATGTGCTCGAGAGGGCGGACCGGGGACTCTTCGGAGGACTCAAGCGCCGGCACCTCGAGCGCGTCTTCCATGATCTGCGCCTCTGGGACGCGGAAGTGGCCGACCGCCCTGATGCACTCCTCGCGGCTTCGAAGGAAGTGCAACGCCGCATCGCGCTCTACTGGCGAAGGGACTCCGACGTGGTCTACCCACCCATCTCCGACTTCTGGCTGGAGCAAGCACCCGATCGAGGAGGAGCGGAACACCCCTATGCGCTCATTGTCTCTACGCTCGTCCCCTACAAGCGCATCGAGCTGGCCATCGAAGCCTGCAGACGCACGAATACCTCTCTCAAGATCGTCGGCGAAGGACCGGATAGGGCCCGCCTGAAGCGACTTACTCATCCCCTCGTTGAATTCTGCGGCTACCGCACGCAGGAAGAATTGCGCGGGATTTTCGCAAACGCTTCCGTGACCATCGTGCCGGGGGAGGAGGACTTCAACCTCGTTGCATTGGAATCCATGGCCTGCGGCACACCGGTGCTGTCGTACCAAAGCGGCGGCCCGCTCGAGACGATCGTCGAGGGAAAAACCGGGGCGTTCTTCGACGAGCCGACGGCCGACTCCCTCTCCGTGGCTCTTCGCAGCTTCAAGCGCAGTGACTTCGACTCCGATGCCTGCCGCGCGCGGGCAAAGGAATTCTCCCGGGAGAGATTTGAGAAACAGATAGGAGAAGCGATCGCATCGCTCATGCAGTGATACCTCTTACTGAGCAAACATCTGCTTCTGCACGCTCTCCGGCACCTTGAGTCCCAAAAGATCGAATGCGCTCTTCGTGACCGTCCTGCCCTTCGGCGTGCGCTGGAGGTAGCCCTGCTGCAGGAGGTACGGCTCGTACATGTCTTCGATGGTTTGCTCCTCCTCGCTCGTCGCCGCCGCGATGGTCGAGAGTCCCACCGGCCCGCCGCCGAACTTCTCGATGATCGTCCGCAGGATCTGCCGGTCGAGAGCGTCGAGTCCGCGTTCATCCACGCCGAGCGACTGCAGCGTCTCGTGCACGCGTGCGGCCGTCACGCGTTTCTCGCCCGCCACCTGCGCGAAATCCCGCACCGCCCGCACGAGGCGATTGGCGATCCGCGGCGTGGCCCGCGCGCACCCCGCAATGGACTGTGCCACGCCCGCCTCGCACTCGACGGCAAGGATGCGCGCCGTGCGTTCGACGATCTGCTCCATCTCCACCGGCGTGTAGAAGGCGAGGCGGAACTGATGAACGAACCGATCCCGAAGCGGCGCGGAGATGGACCCCGCTTTCGTCGTGGCACCAACGAGGGTGAACGGTTTGAGCTCAAGGCGCATCGAACGGGCCGTCGGCCCCTTGCCGATGACGAGGTCGAGCGCGTACTCCTCCATGGCGCTGTAGAGGACCTCCTCGATGGCAGGGCGCATGCGATGAATCTCGTCGATGAAGAGCACGTCGCCTTCCGCAAGATTGGTGAGAAGTGATGCCAGATCACCCGGCTTCTCGATAGCCGGACCGGAAGTGATGCGGATCTGCGCGCTCATCTCCCGTGCGATGATGTGCGCGAGGGTGGTCTTGCCCAATCCCGGCGGCCCGTGCAGGAGGGTATGGCCCAGCGGCTCGGTACGCTGCCGCGCGGCGGACATGTGCACGATGAGATGCCCCTTGATGGCACTCTGGCCGACGTACTCGGAGAGCTTCTGAGGCCGCAGCTGCTGCTCGAACGCATCCGAGTCGCGGGCCGTGCGCGTCGGTTTCACGATTGGCTGTCCCCGCTCGCTGGTGCGCGTGATCGCCATGGGGAGAGCATAGCATGGAGAGAGGGAACCAAGGAACGAAAAGAAATAGAGGATTGAGAGGAGAAAAAGCTCACAAGCTGAAAAACCGTTTATCCTCTATTGCTTCTATTTCTTCTATTTCCTCTCTTTCTTCTGCAGGTACAATCACTCTGATGTCCGCGCGCTCCGTCCTCTTCGGTATCTTCATCTTGGTCGGCCTTGCCGGCCTCGGAGTCGCCGACGCATTCCTCACGAATGCGCGCACTCCCGCCCTCCCTCCGATCGTGGAAGAACCGTCGAGCGAGCCGACCACCGTTGAGCCACCCGCCGTAGCGGGGAGCGGAGCAGAGCTATCCTCAGCCGCCGCATCCTCCGCATCATCACTCGCCTCCTCCAGTTCCAGCTCATCGGACACCCCGGTTCCCGCTGTACCCGGAGGGGTGCTCAAGGCGAACGGGCCGGACGTGGACCAGACCCTCGCAGCCAACCAGCTGACGGCGAACGAAACGAACGAACGCTCCCTCCTGCAGGGAATCGTGACGGACGGCACCGAGGTCTCTACGCGCGTTCTCATGATCAACGGCGATCGCGCCGGCCTCATCTCCTGGGTCGACTCGCCCAAGGTGAAGCTCTACTTCCTCTCGCTCAAGGAGGCGCTCTCGCAATCCTTCTCGGCGGAGGTCAGAGATCTCGTCGACGAGACGCAGCAGCCCGCTGGCAAGCCCGTCCGCAATCTCCTCTCCTTCTTTGATCCCTCCATCGCCGAGGAGCGCCTCGCCTTCGTGCGCGTCCGCGAGCGCCTCTACGAGTTCCACATCGCTACAGGGTCGGATGACGCGATTTTCGCGCTCATCGACTCTCTGTCGAAATAAGTAAGTATCTTCAGTATATTCACCGGCGCTCTGCGAGCCGCCGTGGTGCAATGTGGCAGGCACCTCTTCATCTTGTGGTGGGCCGGCGCGCCACGGGGGGTGAAGGGGAAGGCCCTGCTGCGAAGCAGCTCGCCGACGAGGCGACCCCGAATCCTTGGAGGGGTCGACGAGGAGGCACAGGGCCGGGTGGAGAGGCTCTGGCGCGCCGGCGTTTTGGCTCCACCTTTGTCGCCGGACAAAGGTGGCAGTTGAATGCAGGCCTTTCAAGAAATCATTCCCTTTCAATTTGACGCAACGCCGAGCGCTCCGTACAGTAGGCCGGCTTTCTTCCATAACGAAACCATGGCGAAAAAGGTCATGAAAATCATCAAGGTGCAGGCGAAAGGCGGGCAGGCCAACCCCGCCCCCCCGCTGGGACCCGTGCTCGGACAGGCAGGCGTGGACATCGGAAAGTTCTGCTCCCAGTTCAACGAGAAGACGAAGAGCCGGATGGGACAGACCGTCCCCGCAGTCGTCACCGTCTACGAGGACCGCAGCTTCACCTTCATTTTGAAGCAGGCCCCCGTCGCCAGCATGATCCTGGAGCGCGCGAAGATCGCCAAGGGCAGCGGCGAACCGAACAAAAACAAAGTCGGCTCCATCACCAAGGCGCAGCTCAAAGAGATCGCACAGACCAAGATGCCCGACCTGAATACGACCACGCTCGAGCAGGCGATGAAGACCGTCGCCGGAACGGCGAGAAGTATGGGCGTCACCGTAGAGTGAGAATCACGCCAGAGCATTGACCAGCCATCAGCGCAACGGCTTTCAAGTGCGCTCTGCAGCCGCAACCCGTACGCTACTATCCAACGTTTCCCTTTTCAATCATGCTCGAGAATCCTCTCGCGATCATGTTCAGCAACGTTGGCGTCTTCTACGGACTGATCATCCCCCTTGTCACGGTCCTCCTCCTCTCGGTGTTCTTCGCCGTGAGCTTCCAGCGCCCGGGGGTGAACCCGAAGGACGTGGCCCAGGCGACCTACTGCTACCTCATGATGGCCACCGGCATCCTCTTCATGACGATCGCCGCCCTGCCAACGGTGACGAGTGTGCTCGCCGGCAAGTCCTACACAAGCGGGACGTACTTCAGTCTGCTCCTCCTCTTCGTCGCTGGCGGCCTGTTGTACCTCATGCATGAACGGCACGTGGAGCGCATCGATACCGCCTCGGCTACCATTCCCTATCTGCTGTATTTCACCATGTTCAAGCTCATCGGCTCCGTCTCGGCGCTGCTTGCGGCTCTCTCGCTCCTGCTCACCGTCACGCTGGGGACGGAGACGGAAGCCGGCTGGTGGCTCATGCCGGTCACGATCCTGCTCTACGGCCTGCTGCTCATGTGGTGCACGAAGACGAGCCGCCCGGCCCCTCTCCCGACGCTCTCCTTCAAGAAACTGGGCTTCGGCAAGGCCGCGGGGAAGCGGAGGAAATAGGGATTAGGATTAGGGTTAGGAGTGAGGATTAGGAAGCTCTTTGAGTGTCCAATAGCGACATCCCTAGCCCTAACCCTAATCTTAGCCCTTTTTCTTGCATCCCTTTTCCTCCTCCTGCACACTGCTGCGGCATCGTGGGAGTCCCATTTGGGACATTTGTACCACGTTCCCCCTCATCATTATGACAAGCAAACGATCACCGGTTGCCCGACGTCACGGGAAGAAGTACGCGGAAGCCGCCGCTCTCCTAGAGAGTAAGCGCTACCCGATCGCCGAAGCGGTCGCCCTCTTACCGAAGCTCTCCACCACGAAATTCGACGCAACCGCGGAGGTGCACATCCGTATCGCCGCCGACACGACGCAGGCCGACCAGCTCGTCCGCACGACGGTCGCCCTTCCCCATGGCACGGGCAAGACGGTCCGCATCGCCGCATTCGTCCCCGATGACCTCGTCTCCACGGCGAAAAAGGCCGGCGCCGTGAAAGCCGGCAACGATGATCTCATCAAGGAGATCGAAGGCGGAAAGATCGACTTCGACATCGCCGTCGCCGTACCGACCATGATGAAGAACCTCGGAAAAATCGCCAAGATCCTCGGCCAGAAGGGACTCATGCCCAACCCCAAGTCCGGCACAGTCACCACCGCCATCGAGAAGACGATCGCCGAACTCATGAAAGGGCGCATCGAGTGCAAGATGGACAAGCAAGGCATCATCCACACCGTTTTCGGCAAGATCTCCTTCGGCGAAGAGAAATTGAAGGAGAACCTCGAGGCGATCATCCAGGCGATCAAGGACGCGCGTCCGAGCGGCATCAAGTCCACGTACATCGTCTCCGTCACGGTCTCGCCCACCATGGGTCCGGGGGTGAAAGTGGAGTACTAAGGCGTGGGAGGTCTGAGTTCTGTCGAAAATAAGATTTGACCGTCCGGCGGAAGCGCGAAGCTTCCACCGGACGTTTTCGTCACGATCCACGGAGCCGCCTCAGAGAGGCGGGAGAGCGACCCCCAAGCCGATGCCAATGAAGGCACCGCCGAGCGAGGTCGCCACCGAGACGTACCACCCACGCGGGCACATAAACGTGCCCACGCCCATTGCGAACACGATCAGAAGCGCCGGCCCCCAGATCGCGGACGGATCGTAGGGAAAGTTCACGAGGTAGTTCGCCCCCGAGAGGGCGAAGAACGCACTCGCCACCAGCGCGACGAACGCCGCGAAGGACCGATCTCCGGCCTGCTCGTAAAACATAAGACACCTCCTACAAGGGGTTGCGGAACATCCGTCCATGGAAAGGAACGACCGTGAGCAGCATGATGCTGCTCAATAAATATTGTAACATATATTATTATATATGCAATCAATCCCCTTCTTTCCTCACTTCGAAAGAATCTTCTCCACTTCCCAGATGTGCTCCACCCGCACGAGCTGCGCGCGCAAATCTTTCGCCCCATCCATCCCCTTCACGTATCCCGCCAAGTGTCGGCGCATCTCGAGCATGCCTTTGCGCTCCCCCTTCAAGGCGACCGCCAGCTCGCAGTGGCGGAGAATGAAGGGGATCTTCTCTTCAAAACTCAACGGATGCGAAGACCGCGCGGCATTTCCCATTTTCCATGTACCATTTTCCATTCGCTCCGCGCCGCGCAGGGCGCCACAGATCTCTTGCATGATCCATGGATTGCCGACCGTCGCGCGGCCGACCATCACACCGTCGAGATTGCCGATCTTCTTCACCGCATCCTGCCCCGACGTGATGTCACCGTTCCCGATGATCGTGACTGCGGGAAGCGCTTGCTTCAATGCATAGAGCGGTTCCCAATCGGCCGCGCCGGAGAACTTCTGCGTGTACGTCCGTGCGTGGATCGCCAACGCATCGGCACCCGCTTCGACCAAACGTCGGCAAAAAGGAATGAGTGCATCCGCATTGTTCCATCCCAACCGCGTCTTCACGCTCACCGGAATGGAAACGGCTTTCTTCGCTGTTGCGACGATCGAGGCAGCGAGGTCGGGATCCTTCATGAGCGCGGAACCGTGACAGGAGGAAACGACGCGCGCCGCGGGGCAGCCCATGTTGATATCGATGCCGTCCGCCCCCGCCTGCTCGACGACTTTCGCCGCCGTGAGGAAGTGATCCGGATCTTTCCCGAAGATCTGCACGATGAACGGGCGCTCACGCTGAGGGTCGAACGCGAGCATCTCCTTCGTCTTCTTCGCTCCGTGGTGGAGCGCATCGGAACTGAGCAGTTCCGTGTACACGATGATCTCCGGAGCGATCTCTTTGAGCAACTGACGATAGGATGCGTCAGTGACCCCGGCCATCGGCGCGAGGGCGACGATCGGACGGCGGGCGGATGGCCACGTGAACGAAGGGGGAGATTCCATAGCCGGAGAATATGCAGACAAGGAGAACACAATTTCGACTCAATGACGAGTCAAAACGGGGAGAGTGTATCGCACAGGATGGCCATCCTGCAGCACAATAGACATCACGATGCTGAAGAAATGTGTTCGGAGAGCCATTCTTGTATTCCCCGCACTGCTCATCGGCAGTGTGATCGTTCCGTATGTGATCGCCGCACCCTCTGTTCCATCCCTCATCTCCTCGGAAGTTCCGGGGTGCGACTTCGCTTCAGGACAGATCAATGCCAACTGCGTCATCAGCTTTATCCAGTATCTCATCGGGCTGATCTTCAGCCTCCTCGGAGCGTTCTTCCTCCTCATGATCGTCATCGGCGGCTACCGGGTCGCCATCGGCTCCGCCCTCGGAGACAAGGAGAGCGGCAAGAAGCAGATCTATTCCGCCATTATCGGCTTCATGATCGCGGCATTCTCCTTCTTCATCATTTCCTTCGTCATCAAAGGTCTCGCAGGTTCCTGATTTCCCCCTCCTCCCCATGCCCAAGAAACCGTCCTCCGCCTTCACGTCGCTTCGCATCGTCGGGAAGAAAGCACAGAAGCTCCTCGAGCGGGCGCGCCTCGGCGCACTGGGAGCCATAGGGAAGAAGGAACGCAGCGTCGGACTTCCGGAAGCGGAACACTACGAAGCTTTCATGGTGCACATTTCCACGGCGAGCGTGGTCCGTGCGGGACTTGCCGTCCTTTGTCTCCTCCTCGGCGCGGTGGCGCTGTACCAGCTTCGGGACAAAATCATCATCTTCATTCTCGGCATCTTCGTTGCCGTGGTCATCGACGCAGGCGTGGACCGTCTGCAACGCTTCGGCATCCCGCGCGGCGTAGGCATCCTCCTCCACTACGTGATCGCTCTCTTCCTCGTCTTCTTCCTCCTCTTCTCCTTCATCCCGATCCTCGCCGCACAGATCCAGCAGATCGCTCTGTTCATCAGCGCCCAAGCGGACTCCTTCCTCTCGAATCCGGAGATCCACTTACCCGTCCTGACCAATGAGTTGAACCAACGGCTCACCATCCTCGTGCAGACGATGCTGCAGAACATGTCCATCCATGAATTCTCGGACGCGCTGCAACAGCTCGGCCAGACGCTCTCCACCACCGCACAGGGCTCTGTCGTCTTCGCCGCCCAGCTCGCAGGGTCGGTCTTGAACTTCTTCGTCAATCTCATCATCGTCCTCGTCTTCGGTTTCTTCATCCAACTGGAGAAGGAGAAGATTCTCCGTTGGACCCTCGGGCTGCTCCCCGTGAAGTATCGCATGTACATGACATCGAAGTCCGAAGCGATCCATCTGAAGATCGGACAGTGGGCCCGCGGGGAACTCCTCCTCATGCTCTCTATCGGCACGATCACGTTCCTGGCCCTCGTCATCCTCCAGATGCCCTATGCCTTGACGCTCGCCGTTCTCGCAGGCTTCTGTGAATTCATTCCCTACATGGGTCCTTTCTTCGCCGCCGTGCCGGCTGTCATCATCGCACTCTCCCAACGCGGCTTCATCTGGGCACTCATCATCGTCGGTATCTATTACGTCATCCAGTGGTGCGAGAATAACCTCTTAGTCCCCCTCATCATGCGCCGTGCTGTGGGCTTATCTCCCATTGCCATCCTCTTCGCCATGATGGTCGGCCTCAGTTTCCCGGACACCATCCACCCGGTCCTCGGCATCATGCTCGCTATTCCCACCACCACCATCCTGGCCCTCTTCATCGAAGACTGGTCGAAGAGGCATTCATGAGGAGGAGGGGGTGCGGCTTATCAGGAACAGAAGGAAGGTAATGTTCATTTGTCATTCAAATAAGAAGATATGATTTAGCTCTTCCGCAAGACCTGATAATTGAACAAATTTAGTGTACAACTAGAATGATGAAGACAGCATTTTTTCCGGAAGGTCACTCCTCAATCTGACGAAAATTTGCTACGATACTATGATCCTTATGGACCTCTTAGCACTCTCTCGTGTAGAGTGCTAACCTCACCTCTCTCCCCCACTCTCCATGCATCCCTTCGACCGCTTCACTCCCAATGCCAAGCTCGCCCTGCAAATTGCGGAGCAGGAGGCGAAGAATCTGAAGTCCAGCTACATCGGAACGGAGCACCTGCTCTTGGGATTACTCTCCATCCCGAAGTCTCTGGGGTTCTCGATCTTCACGGGTGCGGGGGTTACGCAGGAGAACGTCCGCATTCTCCTCAAGGCGATGCGATCCCAGGACGTGGAAGGGAAGCAGGTGAAGCACGGGCTGTCCCTCTTCCTCCACAGCGTCATCGAGCAGAGCGTCATCACGGCACACAAGTTCCGTCATGCGAATGTCGGCACGGAACATTTGCTCCATGCCCTCGTCTCCACCGGTAAGAATGCAGCAACGAGCATCCTCGAACAGATGCAGGTGGACCCGCAGGACCTCAAGGCGCACGTGGAGGAGATGTTCGGACAGATCAGCCAATTCAAGCAGCAAACGCGCAACATGGAGCAATCGCTCGAAGCGTTCTTCCAGGGTCTCCAGGGCGCCATCGTCGGCATGCAGGGTGCAACGGGAGCCGCGCTGGAGCCGGAAGGTCTCAAGCGCCACAAGGCGGAAGGGAAGAGCAAGACACCGGTCCTCGATTACTTCACCGACGACCTCGTCGTCCGCGCGAAGTCCGGAAAGATCGATCCGATCATCGGGCGCGACACAGAGATCGAACGTGTGATTCATATCCTCAATCGCAAGACGAAGAATAACCCCGTGCTCATCGGCGAGCCGGGCGTGGGCAAGACCGCCGTCATCGAGGGGCTCGCCCACCGCATCGCCACGGGCAATGTTCCCACACCTCTCAAACGCAAGCGCGTGCTGGTCCTCAATATGGGCTCGCTCGTCGCCGGCACCAAGTACCGCGGCGAATTCGAGCAGCGCTTCGACGACATCATCAAAGAGGCGGTGCAAAATGAAAACGAGATCATTCTCTTCATCGACGAACTCCACACCGTCGTGGGCGCCGGATCCGCCGAAGGGTCCCTCGATGCGGCGAACATTCTCAAGCCGGCTTTGAGCCGCGGTTCGCTGCAAGTCATCGGCGCGACGACCACCGACGAGTTCCGCACCATCGAGAAGGACCGGGCACTGGAACGCCGCTTCCAGTCGATCCTCATCGAGGAACCGACCGTCGAAGATTCGATAAAGATCCTCCAGGGCCTCAAAGGCACGTTCGAGGAGTTCCATCACCTCACGATCTCCGACGAAGCCATCGAAGCGGCCGTGAACTTGAGCAAGCGCTATATTTCGGACCGGTACCTCCCCGACAAGGCTATCGATGTCCTCGACGAGGCGTCCGCAGGCAAGAGTCTGCAACAGTCGGAAGCCACACCCGAGCTCACGGCGCTGGAAGACAAGCTCGAGAAGATCGTCTTGAAACAGCAGGAAGCCGTCCGGGATCAGAAGTACCACGCGGCACTTAAGCTCAAGCAGGAGCAACACACGCTCCAGGAACAGATCGCCCAGATGAAGAATAACGAGGACGGCGACCGCCGCACGCCGGTGCAGATCAACGCGGACGATATCGCACATGTCATCGGACGGATGACCGGCGTGCCCGTCACCAAGCTGCTCAAGTCCGAACGCAAGCGCCTGCAGAATCTCGAGTTGGTCTTGCGCAAGCGCGTCGTGGGACAGGATGAGTCAATCAAGAAAGTCGCCCGCGCAATCCGCCGCAGCCGCGTGGGCATCTCCGACCAACGTCGTCCCATCGGCTCCTTCCTCTTCATGGGCCCGACGGGCGTGGGGAAGACCGAGCTCGTCCGCGCCATCGCCGAAGAAGTCTTCGGGAAGGAAGACGCCCTCGTGAAGATCGATATGTCGGAATTCATGGAGCGCCACAACGTCTCGCGCCTCATCGGCACGACCGCGGGCTACGTGGGCTACGAGGAGGGCGGCCAGCTCACCGAATCCGTCCGCCGCAAGCCCTATTCCGTCGTGCTTTTCGACGAGATCGAGAAGGCCCATCCCGAATTCTTCAACCTGCTCCTGCAGATCCTCGAGGACGGCGTCCTCACGGACGGGCAGGGCAAGAAGGTGGACTTCACGAACACGATCATCGTCATGACGAGTAATATCGGTGCCGAGAAGCTCACGAAACAGGCTGCGAAAATCGGCTTCAAGCTCGAGAGCGAAGCGGAGCTCGAGGAACGCGCCTACGAAGCGAAACGCGAGGAGGTGCTCAAGGAACTCAAGGACGCGGTGCGGCCGGAATTCTTAAACCGCATCGACAACATCATCGTCTTCAACGCGCTCACGCAGGAGCACATCCGCAAGATCGTCTACATGCACCTCGAGCGCTTCGAGGAAAGACTGAAGAAGCAAGGCTTCACCCTCGATGTTGACGAGAAGGTCATCGATCTGCTCGCCTCCCTGGGCTTCGATCCCGACTATGGCGCCCGGCCGGTGCGCAGGGTCATCCAGGAGCGTATAGAGGATGAGATCGCCGAGCACATGCTCAAGGGCATCTTCTCCGAAGGAGACACCATCCGCATCGTTCGCAAAGGAAAGGATCAGCTGGAGTTCCTGCCGGGGAAGAAGGAGAAGAAGGAAAAGAAGGAACGCGCGGCGGAGAAAACCACGGCAGTTGCATAAATACTATTTAATCTTTGCTGCCACCTTTGTCCGGCGACAAAGGTGGCGCCAAAACGCCGGCGCGCCAGAGCCTCTTCTCCCGGCCCTGAGCCTCCTCGTCGACCCCTCCAGGGATTCGGGGTCGCCTCGTCGGCAAACCCAGCGCCCTTGCTTAGCAAGGGCGCTGGGTAGGGCCTTCCCCTTCACCCCCCGTGGCGCGCCGGCCCACCAAATACGAATGATCGGCGCCCTGCGAGCCGCCGTGGTACGACACGGAGAGTCGAGTGCCCGCAGGGAGCGCCGCATGTCCGACGAGTGAGCGTAAGCAAGCGAGGAGTTTGCGGCGCGACGCGAGACGAGCCGATGTCGTACAGGCGGCGAGCATCAGCGCCGAAACCTTTTTGGCGCCACCTTTTTCAGTTATGAAAAAGGTGGCAAAGCGATGACCACCAATTGAAATGGTGTGGCTTGAATAGGACGAGGAAACGAAGCAATGAACAGCTGCTCCCGCCTCCTTTCAAAACAACCGTTTTTCTGCTATAATTAAACGATTCTGCCCTTATAAACATCCATGCCAATCGAACCCGTCAAAATTCCGCAGAACGTCCAGGTCGAAGACAAGATCGTCGGCCCCGTGAGCTTAAAGCAGATCATTCTGTGCATGATGGGCGGCGGTATCAGTTTCGTCATCTGGAACACCATGAAGAAAGCGGGGATTACCTCCGTTCAATCGACCATTTTCGCGTGGACACCGCTAGCAATCACAGCGGCATTTGCCTTCGTGAAAATCCATGGACTGAGTCTGCTGAGGATCATCCTGCTCTTCATCGAGCGGTCACAAAAACCGATCGCCCGATCTTTCGCGCCGCGCTACGGAACCTCCATCAACATCCGCGCGTTCTATCAGACTCTCCCCGAGAAGGACCTGCCCAAAGGACAGACAAAAGTGGAGATGGACAAGCTCAAAAGTCTTTCCACGCTCCTCGACGACAGCGCCAAGGAGGAGGACACACCGAAGGGTACGGTCAATCTCGCACCGCAGATGACGGAGAAGCCGCCACCGGTGAACACGAGCCGCATCTCGGTGAATCCTCCGGACGCATCGAGCAGCGCTCCCGTGGACAACATTCAGTCCAAACAAACACCAGCCGCGACTCCCACCGTCCAAGATCTCTCCCCCACCCCATGACCGATCCAGAGACTCCCGTACCGGCCACGCCCCCCGCTCCGACGCCCCCGCCGAAGGACGCGAAACCTGCCGGGGAGAAGCTGCCTGCGGATGCCGCTGTCACCGACGAAACAGAGGATGCAACTGAAACAGAAAGCGAAACGGAGAAGCTGAATGGCCCGCAATCGCTTCTGGAAAAGCTCATGAAGAGCACGGTGCGCCAGCGCAAGCGCAATCCCGCCGCGGGAACGCAGCGGTATATTCCCATCGCGGAAATCCGCAACGATACGGTGCTCCTGAAGAACAGCGGCTTGCGTGCCGTACTGCTTGTGGATCCGCTGAACTTCAACCTGAAGAGCGAGACGGAGCAGGAAGGCATCATCGCCGGCTATCAGAACTTTCTCAATACGCTCTCCTTCCCCATCCAAATCATCATCCGATCCACGAAGGTGAACATCGACCCGTACATCAGTCAGATCAAGAGTAAGGCGGAGAAGCACACCAACCCGCTGCTCAAGGAGCAAGCCTACTCCTACGCCGCGTTCGTCGAGAAGCTCGTGGATGTCGCGGACATCATGCAGAAGCGCTTCTACCTCGTCGTGCCGCAGGACGACAAGCCGGCCGCCCAAAACACCCTCTCCCAGTTCTTCGGCTGGATGAACGCCGATGATACTGCGCTCAAGGTGACGGAACGCAACAAGCAATTCCTCGAACGCTCCATCCTGCTGCGAGACCGAGTGAACCTCGTACAGTCCGGTCTCCACAATGTCGGCATCGTTTCGCGCCGGCTCTCGACACACGAGCTCATCGAGCTCTACTACGAGCTCTACAACCCCAAGACCAGCCAGGAACAGAAGCTGCCGGCGACGCTGAATACGGAGAACTACTCGCTGTAACCAGTAAGCTTAGGTGTCATGGTGAGGTGCGAGCGGCGTGCATGGATTCGTGGCCCAGCCCATTCCCAACAAACGGAAGATTTATTGGTGTAATAGGTCACACAAGATCTGCTGTCGTTGGAATGGGCTGGGCACCTCACCTACTTGTCCTGAGCTTGACGAAGGACGCCGCGAGCCACGAACCACCACCTGAGCTTCCTGTCCCTTCAGTTCCCTTTTTCGCGGAACCGTTTGACTTTCCCCCGCAAAGGTACGACAGTATCCCCGACCCGGCTGTTGCTCGTGCAAGGACAGTCGTCGTCCCCCTATCCTTTCCACTTGCACCCCTCTTTCTCTATGACAGTCAGTGCAAAAAAACTCAGTCCCATGGAGGAGCTGCTGCGCTCCGGCCCGCCCATTGTGCGTGTCCGCCCCGGCGAACTTGTCGAAGGTACCGTCGTCTTCCGCGGAAAGAATAAGCTGCTCCTCGACCTGCAGGGCAGCGCCACGGGCATCGTGAGCGGACGGGAACTCCGAGACTCCTTCAATACCTTCAAAAATCTGAAAATTGGCGACGTGGTGTCCGCCATGGTCCTCGAGGAGGAGAACGACGAAGGCATGATCGTCTTAAGCTTGCGCATGGCAAGCCAACAGAAGGTATGGGACCGTTTCCACAAGCTCATCGAAGATCATCGCACCATGGAGTTCACCGCACAGGAAGCGAACAAAGGCGGCCTGCTGGCGAACATCGACGGTATCCGCACCTTCCTGCCCGTGAGCCAGCTCGCTCCGGTGCACTACCCCCGCGTAAACAACGCGGATGCGAGCGAAATCATCCACCGCCTCGGCAAGTATGTCGGCCACACCTTCCTCGTAAAGATCATCACCATGGACGAGGATGCCGGCAAGATCGTCGTGTCGGAACGCGAAGCGATGAGCGAGGAGCGCTCCAAGGCCCTCGAGCACCTGAAGATCGGCGACGCCAAGGAAGGCATCGTCACGGGCGTGGTGAAGTTCGGACTCTTCGTGGCCTTCGACGGCCTCGAGGGTCTCGTGCACATCTCGGAAATCGCCTGGGGACACGTGAAGAATCCCGCCGAGTTCGCCGAAGTCGGCGATAAAGTATCAGTGAAGATCATCGGCGTCGACGGCGACAAACTCTCGTTGTCCATCAAGCAACTCACGCAAGACCCGTGGGAGGAAATCGCCGAACGGTATCCCGTCGGCAAGAAGGTGAAGGGCTCAGTCGTGCGCTTCGCCGACTATGGTGCTTTCATCAAGCTCGAGAAGGACATCAACGGTCTCGTGCACTTGACGGAGCTCGCGCACCACAAGGTGACGGATCCGTCCGAGGTCCTCACCATCGGCCAGAAAGTCGACGCGCAGGTCATCAATATCGACGTCGACGAGCGACGAATCGGGCTCTCCATCAAGGCGCTCAAGCCCATCGACAAGGAGACCCTCGAGCGCATCAAGCGCGAGCGCGAGGAGGAAGAGGCGAAGAGGAAAGAGGAGAAGGCGATGAAGGAGTCAGCGGATGCGAAAGAGAAAGAAGGTGAAACCACCGCCTCCGCCGAGCCTCCCGTAGGCAAGAAGGAATCGAAGGGCAAGACCTCCGATGGTTGGGTCGCCTCGAAGACCGGCAAGAAGTACTACGCAGCCGACTCCGCCGCAGGAAAGAAGATCAAGGAGGAGAACCGCATTTCCTTCGCAACGGAGGAGGAGGCGAAGAAGGCGGGGTATTCAGCTTCTTAGCAGCGAAAATTCTAGAGACACTCCGTCGGGGTGTCTCTACCATGTCCTCACGACTCCTTCACCTTCTGCTCGCTTAAGAAATGCAGGTGCAGGTAGAAGACCTCCTGTCCCCCGCCCTTCCCGACGTGGAAGGTCAACTTGTAGCCGTCGATCCCCTGCTCCTTCGCGAACTTCTGCGCCTTGCGGATGAGCACGAGCGGCACGTGCGCCGTCGCCTCGGTCAGATCGGCGATCGAGGGAACGAAATCCCGGTCCTTCTTGGCGATGAAGAGCAGATGTGTTGCCGCCTTCGGGTGGATGTCCTTGAACGCCATCACCTCGTCATCTTCGAAAACGACTGCCGCAGGGATTTCGCGATCCCGGATTTTGTGGAAGAGCGTGCGTTCATCCATAGCAAGGAGGTGAAATGGGCCTGCAGTGTATCACACCACAAGAGCTCAGGCGCTGCACGGCAAATCGTGGAGGGCATCTGGAAGGGTGTCGAACTTGCAGTAGAGTGATAGACAACATTTCCCCTCTTTTCATGAAATCTCTCGAATCTCTTCTCGCCGACAGCTGGCAACTGCTGAAGCGGTGCTTCGTCGCGATCCTCACCGGTGCCGTCATCTTCGGCCTCCTCTCGGGTCTCGTGAAGGAGGCAGTCAGCCGCAACATGCAAGGTCAAGCGGAGGCGCTCCTCCAAAATGTCGGTATGGACCTGGGAGACTTCCAAGATCTCCAGAAGCGCCTCGAGGCGGGAGATCCGACCGCAGCGGACGAGTTCCAAGCGGAGATGGCGAGACTTCAGGACAAGACAACGCAGCTGGGGGAAGGCCCTGGGGGCATATTTTTCCTCTCGTGGGCTCGCTCACTGGGAACCGCCGCTCTCGGATTCGGGCTCCTCTTCTGGTTCATCGCCAATACGGCTCTCACGTACTTCATCCTCCTCGCGCTGCGCAGCCAAACCGGTAGCTCCGCACTGCTGAAAGACACCATGAAGGTGAGTATTCGCTCCTTCCTGCTCAATGTGTGGATCATGCTGCGAACGTTCGTCTGGATCCCCTTCATCGGAATCATCACCGCCATCATCTTGGGCCCGCGCTTCGCCCTCGCCCCGGTGATCCTCCTCAAGGAAGGAAAGGGCGTCTTCGAAAGCGCCTCCTTAAGCTATGCCCGCTCCAACGGTTTCTGGGGCAAGATCTTCGGCAACACGCTCGTCACCGCCATTGGGGTGTTCCTCGTCCTGTTCGTCGCCACTTTGATCCTCGGCATCCCCCTGATGCTCCTCGGGAGCGCCGGTGCCAGTCTCGTCCTCTCGATCCTGTGGATGTTCGGCTCCGCATTCCTTGCCATCTTCTTGACGAAGCTCGCCGAGACCGTGATGTCGCGCGCCTAAGGAAGCCACTCGACAACGGCCCGAAATTGCTTTCCCCAATGCTCCGCAGAAACTGCGGAGCATTGACTTATTGCCCAAAATAAGAGAAAATAGAGTTACTCATGTCACTGACTCCTCCCTCGAACGAGCGAGAAACACCAACACCCCACGCAGCCGACAAGAAGACGGGGCTCGTCGTGCTGCAGCCGAATAAGCTGGAAGGCATCCTCCAGGAGATCAATTCGCTCAGTATCGATGCTAAGGTGAGTGAACGCTCGAGCGAAGACCGATCGACCGACATGGGAACGGCAGGTACTACCGCAGGGGTACAGACGGGAAACAAGCGACTCTCTGCGCGGGAGGCTGCGATCGCTGCCATGCCGGCCGAGGCGAGAGTCCTGCGCCAGGAATTGGAGAAGCATATCTCTCTTGAAGTGAAATCCCTCCAAAAGGAGATCCGCTTGGCAGCGAAACGCGTCACCAAGCCCGGTGCCGCTTACCGCATGAATCTGCTCTACGCGAGACTGCGCAGATTGGAGGGGCTACTGCGCCAGATTCTCGAGGCATCGTACGATACGCTCAAACGGCTCTTCGTCCGCATCTTCATCGACCAACAGAAAATCACCTGATCACCTTCGCCGCCTCGATCCACGTCACGAGTTTTGTCAGGAAATCTCCGAGGATGGGAATCCATTCGACTGAACGCAGGAGTTCGATGATGAGAGGAATGGCGATGGCCACGGCTGCAATCGCGCCGAACGCATAGGCCATGCCTTGCATGAAGGAAATGCCGAGCCTCCGGAGCGTGCCGTGCGTCGCCGTGTGAGCATGCGAAGTCTGCTGCAGGGTCGCCGTGAGACGTTCGACGGAGCGAATCAGCGTGTCTTCTTTGGAGATGGATGGAGTTTTCGGCATCTATAAGCGGAAATCAGACATCAACGACTTTGACGCCATGCGACTTCTTCTTCCCCTTCCCCTGATCTTGCTCGATGTGGTCGAGGACCCACTGAAGGATATGATCGGCCATGGAGATGGGCTTCATGATCACGCTCTCGATCTGTTCGGTGACGTCATCGACGCGCTTCAGGATCTTGCGCAGATCCACGGCGATGAAGAGCGCGTGGTAGAGGAGGACAATGAGCATGACGGCAACCACTACCTCAAGACCGTTCATGATTTGATCCATCGTGACCATAAGAAGATGGGGACGTGTTATGATGAAGACTACCGTTCCAGATGCCAATGCGCAATCTCCTCCGAACATGCATCCTCCTCCCGCGCAAAGTCGTCGTGCAGCTCATCGTGTTCTACCAGTCCACCCTCTCACCGGATCACGGACCCCTGAAAGCCCTCCACCCGTACGGTTTCTGCCGTCACGCACCCACCTGCTCGCAATTCACGAAGGAGGCGATTGCACGCAAGGGAGTGATCATCGGCGGATTGCTCGGATTTCTGCGTCTGCTCTCCTGTCATCCGTGGAAACGTCCGTCGGCCCGGCGCATTATGGAGACTTCCCACCGCCATCGATCTTCACCCTTCGACTGAGGCACAGTCCTGCGCCTGTGGGACTGCAGAAAGGAGAAGAACATTCTGTCTCCGACGGGCTCAGGGTTCCGCTTGCGTGCAATGGCGCACAGAAAGGAACTACTCGACTATGTCGTCGTAGAGCTTCACAGTGACGGAGACTCTCTCTATGATCTCCGCAGTTCCTTCATAGCACGCGGGCGTCGTATAGTGGCTATTACACCAGCCTTCCAAGCTGGGAAGGGCGGTTCGATTCCGCTCGCCCGCTCCAACCTGCGCAGCAGGTTGCCGGCCGAAGCTCGCCGCAAGCGAGCATAGGCTGGCTCTTCAATTCAGATCCGCTGCTTCGGTCGGCAGAGCCACTTGACAACAACACATATATAAATAAAATACGCATGTGTCCTCACTTGTTATCCGGAACGTCCGTCGCTGCCGCACCCTTTCAGAGGTGACGGCCTAGAGCCATATCTATCCGGAACGTCTCCTCTGAAACATACGCCTTCAGGGTGTTTTTCCTATTCTTCTCATAATTCCTCTCCTCACCACCACAGCGCGTCGATGTCGTATCTCCTCCACGGAGAGAGCGGGCTGATGCATACGCAAAAGCCGACAGCACGCTCTCCGTGGAGACATTCTCTGTGCTGTACACCCGTATTTCCATTCTCCACCTATCATGTCCTCCTCTCCTCCAACACCGATTGCATCATACTTCGAGCACGAGCTCGCGGGACAAGTCGTCGCGCACAAAGTCTCAGGGTCAGGTCTTGAAAATGCAGATATCCGCAGAGAAGTCCTCTGCGGAATCAGCGAACTCATGCGGCATCATGTGCGGTCTCTCCTCATCAGCGGCGCAGGCGGGAGTCTGAATAAAGCTCTCGGCAAAAAACTGGAACACCCCGTCACCCATCTTCGGATTACGCCGAAGAAAGACATCCCGCATATCGAACAGGCGATCCAAACGATCGGCGAAGTGTTCTCTCGCGATTGCCAAGAAATGGGCATTCCTTTTGAGGTTCTGCCGCACTCCGTGACGCATGCGACACGACTGCTGGACGGCCACAAAGAAACGGGCGGAATCGTCGGCATCGATCATGAGGCGATCCGGCATGTTCTTGATCAAGGAAAGCTCGCCATCCTTCCTTTCGGAGGGACAGACTCGGCCGGGAACACATTGAATGTGAATGCTGACGATGTGGCTGCCAGAGCGGCGGCGGCGATGGAAGCAAAAAAGCTGATCATGTATACCAATGCAGAAGGAATCATGAGACCCGGAAAAAACGGAACACTGAAAAAGATCGACTTTTTGGATTTCTATGAGCTCTTTCATTTGATCCGGCTGCAAAACGCGGAAGGACAGTTCGTGATCGACGAAGGAATGTTGCCCAAACTCAAGGCTATTCTCGAGGCGCTGACATACGGAGTACCGCAGGTGCATGTTGTGCGAGCAAAAACAACGGCTCTGCTGGAAGAACTCTTCACGAGAACCGGCAGCGGAACGCTCATCGAAAAGGAGCCGTTTCTTCTGTTGGACTTTCCGGCCGGCACTGAACAACTCAATGAGATCCTCGCACTGAGAGCCGAATGCTCGGAGGCGAAAACCCCCACCGGCGTACCCTTTCTCAAACCTCTCAATCCGCAAGAAATCCACCGACTCCTCCCGACAACTTTGGCTCTCAGACAGAGAGAGCTGCTGGTCGGCGTTGTGTATTTCGATGCACTCAAAGACGACCCTGAAACGGCCATGATCGGCGGTTTCGCCGTCGGAGAGAATCACCAGAACTCGGGCTATGGAAGGATGCTGCTGGAAAACGTACTTGAGCGGATCCAAGAAGCCGGATTCAAACATGCCGTGAGTATCACGGCTGCCGATCCCGTGAAGACTCTCTACGCACAATATGGTTCGACCGCCTCCTCGGATTGGGCGGACCTTCTCCAGACTGCGAAGAAGCGCTATGGAACGGACCACCATCTGGTCGATATCTATTCCTTCGATATATCGGGTTCGTAATTCTTACCACTTTTCCATATGAATCCTATGGCAACCAACGAACGACAGATCGATGTCGCCATCATCGGCACAAGCGGGCATGCGTCCGCTGAACTCATCAAAATCCTCGCATCGCATCCCCATGCGAGGATCACCGCACTCGTAACGGGGAACAAACACTGTGCAGGCACCTCTATCGCACAGCTGCATCCCGATCTTGCCGGCTGCATCGATCGGAAATGCGAGCTCTTGCAGCCGAATGAAATCGCCGAGAGGTGCGACGTTGCCATTGCCGCAACTCCGACTGAAGAATCGTTGCGCTATGTTCCGGAGATCATCGGCGCAGGAAAGAAATGCATCGATCTCAGCGGAGCATACCGCTTACACGATTCGGCTACATTCCGGGAACATTATTCTCTGGAGCATACGGATCCTGCAAATCTGGGCCACGCGGTCTACGGATTGCCTGAACTGTTCCGAGAGAAAATCCGGATGGCAATGCTCATAGCAAACCCCGGCTGTTACCCGACCGCTTCGGCGATCGGGATTGCTCCTGCATTGAAGCGAGGGCTGGTCGATACCCGGCAACCCATCATCATTCGGGCCATCAGCGGATACTCTGGTGCCGGCGTAAAATATCAGCCGACTTCCGGCGTGCGTCCGTATAAGATCGCACGGCATCAGCACACCCCCGAAATCGCACAAGTGTGCATGGACTACCTGCTCGACTGTCATGGAGAAGCAAGGGACATGCAAGTCAGCTTCGCCCCGCGCATCAACGACGACAGTGCCCGGGGCATCGATGCCGACAGTTCGATGATCCTGTCGGGACCATTCGACGAAGATGACATACGAGCGGCGTATGAAGCGTTCTATGCATCCGAACCATTCATCGATGTGCTCCGGACGGAACCTGACGTGAAGAATGTAGTCGGAACAAATGGGGCGCACGTCGCCGTTTGGAAGGAAGGAAATCTGTTGCATGTGATTTCCACCATCGACAATCTCCGCAAAGGAGCGGCGAGTCAGGCGATTCAAAATCTGAATCTCCTGTGCGGATTCGAGGAAACTGCGGGGTTACTGTGACAGAAATTATTTGCAGAGCGGTTCAACCTGCTGTCCATGACCCGGACGGAAGGTTCCGCTCGCCCGCTCCAGACAAAATCGGCATTCGTTGAGGACGCTGATCGAGTATTCCCTCCCTATTCATGACAGTAACCGGGTCCAGGGCTACTATTCCTTTCAGATGCGGAAGTTCACGAGTCCCCTCCGTTCCCTGGCTAGCTACTTCGGCATTGGTTTCCTGCTCCACCTGGCATGGGAGAACCTGCAAGCCCCGCTCTATATCAACTTCCTCTCCTATGCGCAGCACTTCGAAGCTTGTCTGCGCGCCACCGCCACCGGAGACATGTTCGCCATGCTGCTGATCTATCTCTCGTTGGCAATAATCCACCAGCGCCTTTTCTGGCTGACAGACAAGAGTGTCTATCGCCACCCAGCCACATGGATTATTCCCATCTTCATCGGCGTCATGATCGCCGTCATCTTCGAATTACGAGCAGTGTATGCAACGCAGAGCTGGCAGTACACGGACACCATGCCATTGGTTCCCTTCCTCCAAATCGGCATCACGCCTGTCCTCCAAATGATCATCATCCCGCCTCTCACCATTCTCCTTACACGAAAGATTTCCGCCAGCTGACTGTGAACAAAACTTGACAAACATTATTATTAATGTACTCTTAATGTCTTTCTGTTACCCTCTCCTCCGCCCGACGCACGAATAGTTCGGGCACGTTTCTTGTCCCCTCCCCTGAAAGAACCTGATGCCGGAGCGCATGGTCGAATCACCGGATAACCGTGAGTACCTCCTCTCGCTGGCTCTCGAATACCTGCGTGGCCTGCACCAATCCTCGTGCGTACAACCGGATGAATTTCGTACGACGAAGCGTTGGGAAGCGCTCAATCCGCCGGTACGGAAGAATATCGGCCTGCTCCTGCGCGGTTTCCGCCAAAAACTCGAGGAACATGGAAGAGCCTTCGAATGGCCCTCCGGGCGAATCGCAAAGGCATACGGGGCAGCCGAGGAAGGGAAGCTGCAAACCGCCCTGAAAGGGCGATGGCACGATCACATTCTCTCAACTCCCGGCCATCCCATCCAATATCAGCGCTACGGTTCATATGTGCTGACGCAAGAACTGGAGAGGATTGCCATGGATACCTCTTCCCCGGAACAGTTCGGAACGTGTGCATGGCTCTTCTTCGACACCAATCATCTCAAGTCCATCAACGAGTGCATCGGACACCCGAACGGCTGCCGCTTTCTGCAAAGAACCGCGCAGCTGCTACTCGATCCTCAAACGGAAACACGCCAATGGCTCGATAAGTTGGGAATCACCGTTACCGCGTGCTCCGCGGGAGGCGATGAATTCGCACTGCTGCTCCGATCAGGCTCTCCCATTTCCCCCGCACTTCTCCAAGAGATCATACGGCGATACCAAACTGAAATCTCCGCGAGCAAGGAGCTTCGGGCATGCGTGAACTTCGATGACCCAAACGTGCTCATGAACACCGGCCTCTCTGAGAAGGAGCGAAAAAATTTCTTGAAGAACCCGCCAGCAAAGCGGGAGGAGAGGCTTCGCAAAATCCGTGAAGAGCTCCCGGATATCTTCGTTCCATCGGTAGCTGCCGGAGCGGTCCGGCTCGATGAAGCCATCCTCTGGGCAATGAACCATCAGGTGGAAGAGCAGCCCCCTCTCTTCTCGGATGCAAATGAAACGTTCGAGTCCGCCTGTCAGAAGATCATCATTGCCATCGGAAAACTGTCAGAAGCGCGTGAGAAAGCCGACAAGAGCAAACAATTGCAGACATGGGAAAAGACGGATACGAAGCAATGGCTGTTTGCTCAACGCAACAGACAGAATCGCGTGCTCGCAAAACGTACTGCAGGATTCCGGGGGCTCATTGAGAAAATCATCGGCGTACTCGTGGAGAGCAATGCCGTCGCGGAGAGTGAAGATGAAGATGCAGATCGAAGAAATGCAAGCGGCCTCGATGCCCAGCAAACTGCAGAGGCAATTGCACAGATCATCATCGAACACGATGCCGTCCCGGAAGTCCGATCGATGGAAGCTTTCCGCAGAGGGAATAACGGGGGCGATGCAACACCATCTACTCCCCCTGACACTCCTTGAAAATCAGGTATGAGACTGCCCTCCACTGCCCAGTAGACAGAGCTTTTCACGTGTTCGGTGTTCCGATCCCTTCGACTATCTCCATCTTCGAAACGAGATGTAGTCCGATCAGGATGAAAACCGATATACATATGACCGCAAGCCGATAGCGCATCGGGCCGAGATCGACAAGGAGTGATGTGATGAGCCCCCACGTGAGCGGACCGACGAATGTGGAAACCCGTTCAGCGAGCGTGTAGTAGCTGAACCCGAAGTTCAGCTTCTCCTTCGGCGTCAGCGCAGTCATGACCGCGCGCGTCACTGTCCAGATGGAACCGTAGAAGAATCCCATCACTGTCGTGACCGCGACAAATACCGGGAAACTTTTTACGATGCCAAGAACCGGGAAGATGATGGCAAACCCCACCAGAATGATGATGAGGGTCTTCTTGAGACCGATGGTATCCGCCACCCAACCCGAGCAGAGAGCACCTGCGACGGACGTGACGAGGATCCCCACCAAGACAGCAGATTTCGCCGTGTCCGAAACCTCGAACACATTCTGCATGTAGATGGGAAAATTGTTCGCAGCCGTGACGACCGCATCATTGAAGAAGAAGTACGCGAGGAGAAAAAGTCGCATCGCAGGGGCTTTCACAAGCTCCTTCAGTTGACGCCACTGGCTCCTGTACTCCTCCTTCACATCGATACGAACAGGCTGCGATGTGTGTTTGGGCAAGCGAAAGAGCAGAAGCATGGGCAGAGCGAGCACGGTGAAGACGATCACCGACGGGAGGAACGTCTGCGCGCGGCCCGTCGCCCCTACCAGATAGACCGCACCGCTCGCGAACGGCAGAGCGATGAGGAGCCCGATGATTTGTCCGAGCCAGTTGCCCGCCTGACCGATACCCGACACTCTCCCCCACCTCTCACGAGGGGCAATATCGTGGAGGAGCGCGTTGTAGAAGACGAAGGAGAACTGGTAAAAGTAATTCGTGATGAGGAAGAAGAACGCCGCCAGAAATACTTTCTGAGGAAAGAACAGTGCAATGGCTGTCACGACCGACACGGAGAGAATGGTCAGAATGGTAATCACATTCAGGCACCGATGCTGACCTCCTGTCTTATCGGCGATGCTGCCCAAAATCGGCGCGGTCACGAGAAGAAGCACTGAGCCGACGGCAAAGATTGCGTTGTACCAAAAATCCGCCACCCCTTTCTCGACGACGAGCCACTGCGCGAAATACAGGAAGAACACGATCATGAAGATCGAGTTCGCAAAATCGTAGAGAGTCCAGATGAAGATATTCTTCCTGTTCATGCCACAACTCTACCGATAGATACCGGCAAGACCAACTTCTCACATTCTTCAGATCATTCCTGATACGAGAAGCCCCGCTTCCTCCTTGCCAACACCCCCGCCCCTCGGCACAGTGCCTTCATGCGCTCTGTCATGCTCTGCGACGCAAAGGGGCTTCCGTTGAAGGGCGCCTCCATCGAGGAGGCGCATCGAGGCAATGGGAAACTGCATCTTGCATTTTCCATTTTCGTGTTCAACGACGATCACACGAAGGTACTGCTCCAGAAACGAAGCAGCGAAAAGCTCCTCTTCGACGGTCTCTGGGGCAATACGTGTTGCTCCCACCCGCAAAAAGGAGAGCTCATCGAAGATGCGGCACGGAAACGCCTGAAGGAGGAGTGCGGCTTCACGTGCGATCTCACGCCCTTAGGCTCATTTGTGTATCAAGCGAACGATCCTCACGGCAAGGGAGGCGAGCACGAATACGACACCGTGCTGATCGGGAAAGTTGAACAGGACATCGAGACACATCCCGATCCGACTGAAATCGAAGAGTTGAAATGGATGAGCATCGATACGCTACAATCGGATCTTGCCGCCAATCCCGACCGTTACGGCCCGTGGCTGAAGCCCGCTCTGGACATCGTTCTCCGATCCGCACATGGAACAGACTGACAAGCTTCACATCGCCATCATCCCCGACGGTAACCGCCGATGGGCACGCGCACAGGGTCTTCAGCCTTGGAAAGGACACGAACAAGCAATCGAAAATTTCAAGGAGATCACGCAGTGGTGCCGGGAAGATCCGCGCATCGGTATCTTAACCGTCTGGTGCTTCTCCACGGAGAACTGGAAACGCGAGAACGAAGAAGTAGGCAAGCTTATGAGCATGCTCGAGTCCTATCTGCAGAAGGAGTGGAAAGGATTCCTCGAGCGCAAGACGCGATTCGTACATTCCGGGCGACGCGACCGGTTCCCGCCAACCCTCGCGAAGCTCATCGAAAAAGTGGAACGAGAGACAGCGGACCAGAAGGAATTCACCCTCCACCTCGCAATCGATTATGGTGGGAAAGACGAAGTTGTACGTGCGGTGACGAATCTTCAGGGACAAGAAGTGTCCGAAGAATCTATCCGTGCACACCTCGATCACCCGGAACTGAAAGATATGGATCTCATTGTCCGCACTTCGGGGGAGATGCGCACAAGCAATTTCGCGCTCTGGCAGTCCGTGTATGCGGAGTGGGAATTCTCCGAGAAGCTCTTCCCGGATTTTCGCGCGGAAGATCTGAAGAGAGCGGTGGATGCCTTCACTCTGCGCACACGACGATTCGGCGCATGAAACATTCCGCATCCGCTCCCGGCAAGATCATCCTCACCGGCGAGTACGCCGTTCTGCTCGGATATCCGGGAATAGCCCTCCCCTCTCCGCAGCGCCTCCAAGCGACATTCAGCCCGGACGAGAAGCTGCACAGCATCATCACCGATTGGGAGGGGAATAACGATGCCGACAGCCCGTGGAATAAATATCTGCAAGACATCGTGAGCCGCTGCGAGCGCAAGATGGAACCACAGCACGGTGTCCTGACCATCGTGAACGCGATTCCGCTTCAACGCGGAATGGGGTCTTCGACGGCGCTCGTCATCGCCGTTGCCCGCTGCCTCCTCGGTCCCGACTGCAAGGAGGATGCACTTGCGATCGAAGACGAGGTGAATCCCGGCCATAGCGGCATCGATTTCGCCGTCATCTGGCAGGAGCGCGCACTCCTCTACCGTAAAGGCCATGAGCCCGAACCGATCACTCTGCCGCCGGACCTCCTGAAGAACGCGATGCTCATCGACACCGGAAAGCCGGAAGAAACGACGAGCGAGCTCGTCGCATGGGTACGCGGCCGCGCAGAGGATCCGACGGTAAAGCGTGCGTTCGAAACGATCAGCGACTGTACACGGCGACTCCAATCCGTAACCGGAAACAGCGGGCCGCAGCTGCGGAAGATCATCGCTGATCACCACCGCGCCCAGGTCACTCTCGGCATCGTCCCGGCACACGTCCAAGAGCTCATCGCCGATATCGAGAATGCGGGCGGCGCGGCGAAAGTCATCGGCGCGGGAGGCCGCACCGCAGGAGGCGGAATCGTACTCGCCATAGGTGCAACCGAGCAGTCTATCCGATACATTGCACCACACCACGACTCCGCGATCATCTCCATCTACTCCCTTTCCTCTTCGTAAGCATCCTCATGGTCACCGCCCGTTCCACGCCGAACATCGCGCTCATCAAATACTGGGGCAACCGCAATAATGAGCTGCGGCTCCCCGCCGCCGACTCCCTGTCCCTGTCCCTCTCCTCGCCGAGCGTGGAGATCGATGTCGATTTCGCCGACGCACTCAATCTGCGCTCATTCGAGGCGAACGGATCGCCCAAAGAATTGACGGATGCGCATATCAACCGTTTCCGCAAGCACCTGGAACTTACGAAGAATTTCCTCAAGACCCTCGGTGCCGAGCGTGCGATTCCCGCTTCCGTTTCCGTCACGATCCGTTCCGCCATCCCTCCCGCCGTGGGACTCGCCTCCTCCGCCGCCGTCTTCAGCTGCCTGGCCCGCGCATACGCCGCACTCATCGAGCCCGTCATCGCCCTCACTGATACACAAATGAGTGTGATCGGCCGGCTCGGCTCCGGATCCGCGGCACGCAGCATCTTCGGAGGCTATGCGGCGCTATGCGCCGGAACGGGAAACGGGATCGCAAGCGCTATTGCAGAGCAGATCGCACCGGAGGATCACTGGACGCTCCACGATATCGTGATCATCCCCTCGAAAGAAGAGAAGAAAATCGGTTCCACCGAAGGCCACGCTCTCGCTCCCACGAGTCCGTTCTTCGCCGCGCGCGTGGAGGCGATCGGCACACGCAGACAGCAGGAGTGCATCTCCGCGATCCTTGCGCGCGACTTCGAGAAACTGCAAAAGGTTACGGAGGAAGACGCCCTCGACATGCATCACGTGATGGAAACGAGTACGCCGCCCCTTCACTACCTGACCGAAGATACCCATAGAATCATCAAGGCTATCGAGGAATTGCGCGCATCCGAACATATCCCGGTCCTCTACACGATGGATGCGGGACCGACTGTTCACCTGCTCTGCCCCTCCGAGTCCCTGCAACGTATCCGCTCATTCGCCCAGACGCAGAAAGGGTGCACGGTCTTCGAAACGCATGCGGGACCGGGAGCGAGTTTGATCGGATGAGCGGAGTCCTTCCTGTACAATCCTCCTTCGATGGATCTCCGTCACCTCCCTGACCACTTAACGGGTGTCGAGCGCTGCGAGCGGCGGCGGCTCATGATCGAACGCGCCCTGAAAGCAGATCTTTCCGCCGTGCGCGTATCGCAGGATGCTCTCGGCTCGGCGGAGGAAAACAATTGTGAGCAGATGTTCGGACACGTGCCCATACCCGTAGGGGCGGCGGGGCCGCTCACCGTGCGATTCTCCTCCGGACAGAGAGCGGACGTTTTCCTCCCGCTCGCCACGACGGAGGGGGCGCTCGTCGCGAGCGTCAATCGCGGGTGCAAGGCGCTTTCCGAGTGTGACGGCGTACGAACGTCGTCGATCCGCCACGGCGTGACACGCTCCATAGCGCTGCGAATGCAAAATGCAAAATGCAAAATGCAAAATGCCGAGCGGCAACTGCACAAGAGTGCGAAAACGTGGAAAGCCGTCGGTGAGGCCACCAGCAAGCACCTGCACATCCTCTCCTATACTATCGACCGCCATTCCCCCTACCTCTTCCTCACGATCGCTTGCGACACGGACGAGGCGATGGGCATGAACATGGTAACCATCGCCGCCGATGCGATCGGCAAGTGGATCGAGCAGCATATCGGGGAACTGGAGATGGTGACGGTTGCCGGCAACGTGGACTCCGACAAGAAGCCGAGTGAGCGCACCCACCGTCTCGGCCGCGGCTACGAAGCGGGAGCGGAGGCAATTATTTCCGAAGAAGTGCTCTCTTCCCACCTCAAGACCACCGCAAGCGCACTCCTGAAGGTTGCGAAGGCGAAGCTCACTGTCGGATCGAAGGTGGCTCAGGCTATCGGCGCCAATCTCCACGCAGCGAACGTCATCGCGGCCCTCTACCTCGCCACCGGACAGGACGCCGCGCACGTCGTGGAAGGTTCGCTTGCGGACACGGTCGTGACCAAAGCCGATCGGGGGATACGCATCTCCGTCCGACTCCCCTCCCTCCTCGTAGGTGTGCGGGGTGGCGGGACGAGCCTGCCGGCGCAAAATCAGTGTCTGAAGCTTATCCTGAAGCCAAAAACCCGCATCCACCCCTCTGCGCAGCTTGCCGAAATCATCGCAGCCGCCGTACTGGCCGGGGAGCTCTCGCTGCTCGCCGCACAGGCCACACACACCCTTGCGTCTTCCCACAAAAAACTTGCTCGATAGCTTTACGGCGCCCTATTTCTGCTACACTACGACGGATGTCTCAGTCGGCCATCGTTGGTTTTGGCATGTACCTGCCCGCTCGCCGGATCCGCTCGGAAGAAATCGCCCGTCACTGGCAGCAGGAACCTAAAAGTATCGCTCAGGGCTTGGGCGTACACGAGAAGACGGTCCCCGACTCCGGAGAGGATAGCTTCACCATGGCGTGCGAGGCGGGGAAACAGGCGATCGAAACCGCGGGGATCAAACCCTGCCAGATCTCCGCGCTCTTTGTGGGATCGGAGAGTCACCCCTACGCGGTGAAGCCGACGAGCGCGATGGTTGCCTCTGCGCTCTCTCTCGATCCTTTCTCGCACTGTGCGGACCTCGAATTCGCCTGCAAGGCGGGCACCGCCGGCCTCCAGATCATCGATGCATTCGTACGCAGCAAGCAGATCGCCTACGGCATGGCGATCGGAACGGATACGGCGCAGTCCGCGCCGGGCGATGCACTCGAGTACACGGCCGCGGCGGGGGCTGCCGCCATCATCCTCGGAACTGACAAGGCGAAATCTGCTCTCTGCCGGATCGATGCCACACTCTCCTTCACCACCGACACGCCGGATTTCTGGCGTGCGGAGGGAGACATGTACCCGCAGCATGCCGGACGCTTCACGGGAGAGCCCGGCTACTTCCGACACGTCCGGGAAACCGTGAAGGCGATGCTCCACTCTGCCAAAGTGAAGTCACAAGACGTAAGCCACGTCGTCCTCCATATGCCCAATGCCAAGTTTCCCTTGAAAATCGCGAAGGAATTCGGCTTCACGCGCGCGCAGATGGAACACGGTTTCATCGTCGAGCATATCGGGAACACCTACAGCGCTTGTTCGCTCATCGGCCTCGTCTCCGTCTTGCAGAAAGCGAAGAAGGGCGACACAATCCTCCTCGTATCCTACGGTTCGGGCGCCGGTTCCGACGCGTTCCTCCTCACGATGCTCCGCGACGGCGTCCCCCTCCCCGAAGATCCGCGCTCCCTCGAATACCTCTCCTACGCCGACTACATGAAACGTCCCGCCATCCACGCCTGACCGATGCGCGAGCAGATCTCTCTCATCGGCTCCGGCCAAACCCGCTTCTCCGAATGGTGGGGCAAGGGCATCCGCGATCTGATGGATGAAGCGGTGACGAGCGCCATCGACTCTTCTCCCATCACCGCGCTCGACATCGACTTCGTCATCGTGGCGAATATGCTTGGCGAGCGGGTGAATGATCAGGCGCACCTCGGTGCCATCGCCTCGAGTCTGCTTCCCCACCGCCCGCCGGCGCTGCGCACGGAAGCTGCGTGCGCATCCGGGTCAATCGCGATCCACACCGCGTTGAGTTTGCTCGAGAGCGGCCGCGCGGAGAACGTGCTCGTCATCGGCGTGGAGAAGATGACAGATGTGTCCACTTCCGAGATCGCCGCGGCACTCATGGGTGCGGCGGATGCGGAGCGGGATGCCGCCTGTGGCATGACGTTCCCCGGCCTCTTCGGCCTCGTCGCCCGCCGCTACATGCATGACTACGGCCTCACGCGCGCACAATTGAGCCTCGTGAGCGCTCGCCACCACCGCAATGCCGTCTCCAATCCCTTCGCACAGTTCAAGAGTGCCATTGATCCGGAAAGCGTCACCGAGAGTTCTCTCGTCGCGGACCCGCTGCGGCTCCTCGACTGCTCTCCGGTGAGCGACGGCGCCGCCGCGTGCATTCTGTCTTCGAAACACGCTTCCCCCATCCGCTTCGCCGCCTCGCAAGTGAGCACGGATAGCGTCAGTCTCACGGAGCGGCCTTTCCTCACATCCTTCCCGGCAACGAAGGATGCCGCAGAACGCGCGTATGAGGAAGCAGGCATCCGGCCGACGGACATCGCCCACATCGAACTGCACGACTGCTTCTCCATCGCCGCGGTCATCAATCTCGAAGATCTGGGATTCGCCGATCCGGGACGTGGGATCACCTTCTACGAAGAGCAGGAAACCACCCCAACCGTGAATGCAAGCGGTGGCCTCAAGGCCTGCGGCCACCCCGTTGCGGCGACGGGCATCAAGCAAATCCTCGACGTGAGCAAGCAACTGCAAGTATCCGGCCAGCGCTACGGCCTCGCGCACAATTTCGGCGGTGTCGGAGCGACGTGCTGCGTCCACATTCTCGAACACACGCCATGACGCACACTCCCGCCTCCATCGCGCGCGCGCTTCGTTCCCGTTCCGCCCGTGAGCAGGAAGGGGAAATCCTGTCCTTTACGACCGTCACACATCCACCGGCGCGCTTCGGCACTGCCGCACGCACCATCGGGCTCATCGCCCTCGATGACGGAACGAAAGTGATGGGCCGCATCCTCGGGGGAGAGCCTGCGATCGGCCAGCGCGTCCGTTCACGCCTCCGCCTGAGTCACACGACGGAACAGAAACTCAAGGTCTATGACGTCTGCTACGAAGTGCTGGCCAAGAAACCGGCGCCCAAGCCCTTCCCCGGTTACATCCTCGCCCTCACGGGCCCCTCGGGCGTGGGCAAGACCACGATTTCGATGCTGCTCACCACCACCGTCGGCGACTACGCAGAAAAGGTCCCCATCCTCACAACACGGGAATTGAAAAAGGGAGATGAGCAGGAGTACCGCCAAGTGACCGCGCGGGAATTCATCGCACAGATGAAGCGGGGCGAGATCGTCGCCGCCACCAAGATCCCCTCTTCAAGCGAACAGCGCTGGTACGGTTACCGCGCCACGGATATCGAGGCCATCTGGAACGACGGGAAGATCCCCGTCGTCGTCACGGAAATGGGCCTCCTGCAGGGACTCGCGCATCACTACAGCCGACGCTCCATTCTTTCGCTCGGACTCCTCCCGCCCGGGAAGAGCAAGCGCATGATGCTCAGCTGTCTGCTGCATCGCCTTCGCTCCCGCGGCCGCGACTCCGAGGAGAGCATCGTGGACCGCCTGAAGAACGCCGAGCGGGACCTCCAGTTCTTCGAAGATCGCCGTGAGCTCTTCGACCACGTGATCGTGAACGAGAATCTCGATACGGCCTGTTCGAACATCGCGAATCATGTGATGGAATTGGCGAAGTCGTGAAGGAACAGACCTAGCCAATGTTATCAGCATAAATGATAGGTCGTACTTTGACGACGACGGTTTGGCCGTCAGGAGGGTACGGGGGGCGTCGGGGGGCCTTAAGGCCCCGGACAAGGTGCCCTGGCCCCCCGACGAAGGAAAAAGATTCACTTGAAACCGGACCCCCTCTCCCTCACCCTCTCCCGTCGGGAGAGGGAATATTGCACATCACGCTCCGTAGCAGAGTGAAGATTACGATATGACATTTTACTTAATTATTGTTTCATCACTATCCTATTCCTCCAAGAAACACGGTTTTTGTGCTATAATTAGAAGATTTTCCGCCTGCGGGAGGAAATGCAAACAGACCAACAAAAATGGACATCCATACCCTCATGTTCGGCTGGGAATATCCGCCTCACCACTTGGGCGGATTGGGGGTGGCATGCCAGGGTCTTGTGCAGGGACTCCTCGGAAACGGCGTACAAGTGACTCTCGTGCTCCCTCACCCTTCAAACACCGCAGAAACCGCGGACATGCATGTCATCACTCCAACGGAAACACTCCTCAAGACCGTGCACGTCTTAAGTTTTCTCTCGCCCTACGACGGGCATGTGCAATTCCGCAAGCGCGCAGCCAACATGCCACGGGAACTGACCGAAATCTACGGGGCGGATCTTCCGCAGGCCGTTCTGCATTTCACGGCCATGAGCGTGGAAATGACGAAAGATACGAATCCGGACATCGTCCACTGCCACGACTGGATGACATACGGAGCAGCTGCACAGGCAGCCGCATATCATGACGTACCGCTCGTCGCGCACATCCACGCAACGGAACTCGACCGCACGCACTTCCATCCGAATGAGTGGATCTTCGCAGCGGAAAGGCGGGGGCTCCTCGCGGCGGATCGTATCATCGCCGTAAGCAACTACACGAAACAGATCCTCACGACACACTATGGAATCGCACCGGACAAAATCTCTGTCGTACACAACGGATCCGCGACCTGCACGGACACACGCCCTCCTGTCATCGCATCCCAAGCCGGTGAAGGGCGTCCTCCCATGATCCTCTTCCTCGGCCGCCTGACCATTCAGAAGGGGCCGATGCAATTCCTCGATATGGCTGCGAAGGTTCACCAACTCCGACCCGACGTGCAGTTCATCATGGCGGGAGAGGGAGGGATGATCGGCGAAATCATGCGACGCGCCTGTGAGCTCCGCCTTGAGAACGTCGTCGCCTTCGCCGGCAAAGTGTCGAACGACGAGGCGGAGCGCCTCTATCGGCAAGCATCCTGCTTCGTCATGCCATCACTCTCCGAGCCATTCGGACTCGTCGCGCTGGAAGCCATCGCTCACGGAACACCCGCGATCATCTCGAAGCAATCCGGCGTGAGCGAAGTGGTGGGACACGCCTTTAAGGTGGACTTCTGGGATACCGAGAAGATGGCCGACTGCGCACTCACGATCCTGCGCGACGCGCCCCTCGCTCAGCAGCTGACATCGGAAGCGCCGCGCGTGCTCCAGCATCTCACATGGATCAACCAAGCGTCTCAGGTCCGTTCGATTTACCAAGATTTAATCCAGTAACTCTCGTCCTATGTCACACCCTTCTCCGCTTATCTGCCTCTACTTCCAAGTTCACCAGCCCTACCGGTTGAGGGATCTTCGCATCACGGACATCGGCAAGGGCGAAGCCCACTACTTCGACGACGAGAAGAACCGTGCGATCTTCCGCAAAGTTGCAGAGAAATGCTACCTGCCGGCCAATGCTCTCATTCTCGATCTCCTCAAGACTTATCCGCAGTTCTCCGTCTCCTACTGTCTCTCCGGAGTCTTCCTCGACCAGTGCGAAGAGTATGGCACCGATGTGTTGGACTCATTCCATGCTCTTTCGGCAACCGGCAAAGTGGAATTCGTCGCCGAGACGTACTACCACTCCTTAAGTTCGCTCAAATCCCTCGAGGAATTCTGCACACAGGTGACCATGCACACGGAGAAAATCGAGCAACTCTTCGGCAAACGACCAACGGTGCTTCGCAATACCGAGCTCATCTACTCAAATGAGCTCGCACAAGTCGCCCGTCTCATGGGATTTAAGGGTATTCTCGCGGAAGGCGCGGATCATATCCTCGCAGGACGCAGCCCGAATAGCCCTTTCGTCCCGCCGGCATTCCGGCTGCCGCGGAAGGCGGAGGCGCTCATCCGCAAGCACCGCCCCTACCCGCGTGCCGCGAAGGATATCCACGTCCTGCTCAAGAATTACCGCCTCTCCGATGACGTGGCGTTCCGTTTCTCGGACCGCAGTTGGATCGGCTATCCGCTCCTGAGCGAAACGTTCACCGATTGGCTGACCGCAAGCGGCGGGCACAGTGTGAATCTCTTCATGGATTACGAAACTTTCGGCGAACACCAATGGCGCGAGACCGGCATCTTCGATTTCCTCCGATCGCTCCCGAATCTCTGGGAGCAACGCGGAATCAGGGCGGCAACACCGTCGGATGTGATCCAAATGTGGGGAAAGAAACAGACGGAAACATTCGACGCACATCAGTTCATCTCCTGGGCGGACATGGAACGCGATCTCTCCGCTTGGCAGGAGAACCTCATTCAGCGCTCCGCGCTGGACTCGCTCTTCGCTCTGGAGTCCCTCGTGAAGGAGGTGGCGGATCCCGCGCTCACCGCGCTCTGGCGAACGCTCCAGACATCCGACCACTTCTACTACATGTGCACGAAATACTTCTCCGACGGTGACGTACACAAGTACTTCAATCCCTACGACTCCCCCTACGAAGCGTACCGTCGCTTCAGCCACGCCATCTGCGATCTGCGCACGCGCCTCGAAGCCAAACATTCCCCATCCTGATTCTTCCTTTTCCACCCCCATGCCCCGCCCCCTCATCCTCGGCAACGGCACGATGCTCGCCACCTTCGACCGGCATATGCAGATGCGTGATCTCTACTTCCCCTACGTGGGAATGGAGGATCATACGGCATACGGCGACGTGCACCGCGTCGGCATCTGGGTGGAAGGAAAAGGCATCCGTTGGTTCGATGATCCCAGTTGGAAGATGACTATCCGCTACAAACCCGAGACGATCGTATCCGATGCGCTCCTGATCAACGATGATCTGAAGCTGGAAGTCGTCGCGGAGGATTTCGTCCATCCCGTCCACAACGTCCTGCTCAGGCGACTGCACATCCGGAGCACCGACGGAACAGAGAAGCACATCCGCGTTTTCTTCCATCACGATCTCTCGATCTACGGGGACAAGCAGAAGGACACGGCTTTCTACGAGCCTTACACCAACGCCGTGATCCACTACCGACAATCGCGATACTTCCTCGTCGGCGGACTCACCAATAAGTCGACCGAATGCCTCTCGAGCACGAAGGGCGGACGCTATGCATCGGTCCTGCATACGATGGAGAATCTCCTGAGCTGCGGGCTGGCGTCATTTTCCATCGGCAAGAGCCACTACCAAGGATTCGAGGGGACGTGGCGTGATGCGGAAGACGGCATCCTCACGGAGCACTCGATCGAACAGGGTTCCGTGGATTCCACCGTCGCCATCCACTGCAAAACTTCTCCCGGAGAACCGACGGAGGTATGCATGTGGCTCTGCGCAGGGAAGTCGCTCGAGGAAGTGCTGACACTCAATGAAACCGTACTCAAGGAAACACCCGAGCGCCTCCATCGCAACTGCGCGAATTACTGGAAGAGCTGGGTGAACAAACGCTCGGAGCACTTCGGATCGCTCGGAGGGAATCTCTCGAAACTCTACAAGCGCAGTCTCCTCACCATCCGCATGCTCGCGGACAATCACGGCGGGATCGTGGCGGCCGCGGACAGCGACATCATGGCCTTCAACCGCGACACCTACACGTACGTGTGGCCGCGGGACGGCGCCTTCGTTGCGCTCGCGCTCGATCAGGCGGGATACATGGAAGTGACGCGGAGGTTCTTCGACTTCTGCTGCAGAATCCAGACGTCCGACGGCTATCTCATGCCGAAATACAATCCCGACACCTCCATCGGATCATCGTGGCATCCGTGGTACCGCGATGGCAAGGCGCAACTGCCTATCCAGGAAGATGAAACTGCACTCGTTCTCTATGCTCTCTGGAAGCACTTCGAGCGGGTGCAGGATTTCGAATTCCTGCAGACAATGTTCGAACGATTCGCGCGTAAGGCGGCGCAGTTCCTCACGGACTTCCGCGAGGAATCCACCGGCCTCCCCATGGCAAGCTACGATCCATGGGAGGAACACCGCGGCATCTTCACCTACACAACCGCCTGTGTGATCGCCGGTCTGTCCGCCGGAGCACAAATCGCACACGTGCTCGGCCACCACAAACATTCGGAAACGTACCAAACGGCGGCCGATGCCATGAGGCAAGCGATGCTCTTCCACCTCTATGACGAGGGGACAGGCCGCTTCCTCAAGAAGATCAAGCGACACAACGGGACGACTGTGGAGCGCGACGCGACCCCCGACGCAAGCGTCTGCGTCGTCTGGAAATTCGGTATTCTGCCTGCAGATGACCCCCGAATCGTCTCGAGTATGCGCCAGATGCGCGATGCACTCACCGTTCACACGGGCATCGGAGGCATTGCACGCTACGCGAACGACTCCTATCACGCCGTCACTCCCCCGTCGCACGAAGTGCCGGGGAATCCGTGGGTGATCACAACTCTGTGGAATGCCCAGTGGGACATCGTCCGCGCGCAAAGTCCCTCGGAGCTCGATGCTCCCCGTCGGGCACTCGAGTGGGTGCAGAAGTACGCAACGGAAACCGGCATTCTCCCCGAACAATTCAATGCATTCACGGGGGAACACTTATCCGTCGCGCCATTGACGTGGAGCCATGCGACTTTTATCGAAACATTCCTACAATTCCTGGAGAGGGAGAAGGAACTGCGCAACGACCCGCTCCTGAGCAACGCCTCTCTTCCACCTGTGATACAGTAACCGCACTTCCCATGAGTACCTCTCCGTGCTTCATCCGATTCGGCATGATCCTGAGTGTCGCCACTCTCTGCATCACTGCCATCCTCACCACTGGATCGTCATTCGCAGAAAACACTTCAGAAACCGGTGCGCTTCTTTCCGAGAGCGGCGCTCTGCGTGACCCTGCTCTGGAGCGCTCCGCACGTGTCGAAGGATTCATCAAGCAGGCACGAGTGACCAAAAAAGAAACGGACACCCTGCGGACACAAGTCCGTGACCGCCGTTTGAAACGCATCGCGCATAGTGAAGAGTGTCGCAAGCAGATGCGCAAAGAGAATCGCGACTCCCTCTTCCCGATGACGCTCAACTGTCTGCGAGGAGATCTCATGTTCAACCTCGACATCCTGCGCAAGGAACGGACATTCGTCGAAAAGGCAGCGGGGGTACCCGACCTCGTGCGCCAAACCGCACTCTCCGCCATCGATGCGCTCTCAGACGCAATCACCGCCGTGATCGACGGCATCGATACCGGTGTTTATGCTTCTGCAGCCGAACTCACCGAAGCGAAGAAGAATCTGATGGAGCGTTACCGGTCCCCGTACTGGACGGCTATGACACAATTCCGAACCGAACGGCTCCAGACATGGATCGCCCACCTCCTCGTGCAGGCAGACCCGATCCTCGCAAGTGTCTCGGAAGGGAGCGGCGCACTCCTCAAGACATTCGAAGCGTGTCTGATGCAGGAAGAGAAGACACTGACTGCTGCGAGTGCCGCAACCGATCACGCCTCAGCCGAAGCAGGACTTGCAAAAGCCCAAACTGCCCTCGCTGCCTGCGTCCGCGCTTTCCTCCCCGCAAAGAAGATCGAACCGCCGAAGGAAGAGGCTGTTTCCTCTTCGTCTGCTCCGACCTTGCCGCGCCGAGTCCTCCTCCACCAGCGAAGGTGATCGGCGAGCCGCTTCCTTATCGCATCGAGCACACCCGTAACCGTCAATCGCGTGCGGTCTACCTCGATGACACCGTCATCATTCGCTTGGCACACAATCTCCGTCCTGCTGAAGAGCGCCTGCACATCGCTTCGCTGCTCAAGCGCATTTCGCGTCGGGTCGAACGTGAACGATGCAAAGCGCCTATCGACCCTTTCCGCCTGCTCCTCACGGGAGCGAAGGAGTGCCCGGTGACCACCGCTCACGGCTCCCACTATCGCTTTGTCCTTATGAGCGGAGCACATGCGAGGGCGAAGCGATCCCCTGAAGGCTGGACGATTTCGACCGGACCGGAACTCCGTCCTGTTTCACTCCATCGCCTCCTCTGGCGACTGCTCGCCGTCAGTGAAGCATCGTACCTTCAGCACACGGTTGAGGAATGGAACGTGCGTACGCTCCGCGTCCCTCTCAAAGCCGTCCGCTGCCGATTCACTTCCTCGCAGTGGGGCAGCTGCTCACACCGGGGAACGATCACCCTGAACACCGCCCTCCTCTTCCTGCCGCAGCGTCTGCTCACCTATGTCATCGTGCATGAACTCGCACACATCCGACATCGAAACCATTCTTCGGCTTACTGGCGAACGGTCGAAGAGGCGCTCCCCACCGCTCAAGAGGACCGAGCCCTCCTCAAAAACTATCGGCTCCCGTCATTGTCAGCCCATGCATGAATCCCTAGACTGAACACATCTTTCCCCCTCGCGTATGCAGTTCCTGTTCGGCGGCGATGACGATGACGAACCCACGCCCATCAAACCGGACCCGACCGGCGTCACAGGCTCCTACAATGCCGGCGACGACATCGGCGAAGCAGTCGGCGAAGGACACGATCCAATCGAGGATAACGCATGAGATGAGCTTCTTAGGTTGTAGCTTCTTAGCTTCTTAGGAATGGAAGCCTCTCATGACGTGCCCTGCTGCTGAGAAGCTAAGAAGCTAATCAGCTAAGAAGCTGTTCAACACTCCTGCCTCCCGCATCAGCTTGCCGAGCAGGAAGATCGGCAATCCCACCACGCTCGACCAGTCCCCTTCGATCCGTTCGATCATCAGCTGGCCCGGGCCATCGATCTGGAAAGCGCCGCTCCGCCCCTGCCAGAGCCCCGTTTTCATCCACCAGTCGATTTCCGCCTCGGAGAGCTTCTTGAATGTGACGACAGAAGTGGAAACATCTTCAAACACCCCGCCATCCGGAGATTGAAGACACAGGCCGGAGTGCACCAGGCAGGCGCTCCCGCTCAAGCGGGTGATCATCGCCCGAGCTTCCCGTTCGTTTCTCGGCTTCTCAAAGAGGGTCCCATCTGATGCGACCACGAGCGTATCGCAACCGATCACCCACGCATTGCCGTGTGTCGCCGCGATGTTGCCGGCTTTCATGACGGCCAGAGAACGAGCGCGCTGAGCGGGATCAGTCTCGGGGCAATCTGCCTCCTCCACATCACTGGGCGCCACATGGAATGACAAACCCAAGCTCGAGAGAAGTTGTTTCCTCTGAGGGCTTGCCGAAGCGAGGATCAGACGAGTCATCATCTGCCATCTTACCTGAAACAAGCTGCCTGTGAGGAACCTTACTCCGCCGTACTCGCAGCTGACGATGATGTCGGGCGGCCCGGAACGGCAATGTCCGTCCGGCGGTTCGTCCGGTCATACGCCTGCTTGAGCATCTCGAGCCGCAGCTTCGTGGTCGCCTTCGGAGCACCCGAATGCGCCCGCGTCGTCTGCAAGTCATTGAGCAATCCCACACGCGGCTGCTTGGCTGCGTCTTTCGTCACAGTGAGACACAATTCGTAGAATCCGGGAATGTAGCCTTTGAGCGATACAGGACAGGTATTGGTTTTCGAATACCACCGAAGCAAATGCCTGTCGGTCTCGCTCAGATTCTGCACGAGAAGGCTGCTGGCCTGCGTTACCGAAGACGCTTGCGCGCCGCTGCCCTGTGCCTTGACGACATCCCCTCTGATGTACGCTTCAATGGATTCCGCATCATTGGGCGTGGGCGCCACGAGCCCCTTCACCCCATCCCTCACGAGATTCCGATACTGATCGATAGCCTGCCAATACTGCCTGCGCTGCCGGCGCAGGAGAGCCTTGTCGCCCGTCGCCTGCTCCCTGACCTCCGCAGCAACCTCCGCAGCAGTGGTGGAGATAATGGAGGCGGGCAATGGTGTGTCCGTGCCGAAAATCTGCTCCGCTGCGATAGGCACTGCAAGTGCCGTCATGAGGAGAACGACCATAACTTTGGGGCTCGGACAGAGATTCATATGTGTGTGGGAATGTGTCTCTATTGTAGCAGATTTACCGATTTACCGCAATCCTACAGCTTTGCGTACCTGAGCCATCGTTGCGGCAGCCACTGCTTGTGCACGCACGCGACCGGCCTCGAGGGTCTTCGTGGCGTCCTGTGCCGAGAGCTTCGTCCTCTTGGCGCGAATGACTCCGAACGTATCGATGAATGCCTCGAGGAGGCGCTTCTTCGCCTCGCCGTACGCAAGGCCGCGCCGGTATTCCTCCGCGAGCGCTTTCGACTGCTCCTTCGAGAGGAACAGCTTGTGCAGCTGATAGATGGTGCACTGTTCCGGATCCTTCGGATCATTCGCCCCCTTGGAATCCGTCACGATCCCCATGATCGCCTTCTTCACTTCCGCATCCGCTGCGAACAGCGGAATGGTATTCCCGTAGCTCTTGCTCATCTTGCGCCCGTCCGTACCCGGAACCACCGCCACTTCCGCACGGATGGAGGGCTCCGGCACCGTGAACGTCTCCCCGTAGAGATTGTTAAATTTCACAGCGATATCGCGTGCGATCTCCACGTGTTGCTTCTGATCGCGTCCGACCGGAACCGTATCTGCCTGATAGAGGAGGATATCGGCCGCCATGAGGACGGGATAGGTGAAGAGGCCTGCAGACGCCGTCACTCCCTGCTGTACCTTGTCCTTGTAGCTCACAGCGCGTTCCAGAAGCCCCATCGGCGTCACCGTCGAGAGGATCCACATGAGCTCCGTATGCTCAGGAATGCTCGACTGATCGTAGATGGCGGCCTTCTTTGGATCGAACCCGCACGCGAGGTAATCGAGGACGATATCCTCACGCGCTTTACGAAGCGTCTCCGCATCATGCATGGTGGTGAGCGCATGGAGATCCGCAATGAAGAAGAAGCTCTCCTTCGCTTTCCCGATGAATTCGAGATTGGGGAGGATGGAGCCGAAGTAATTCCCGAGATGCAATTGGCCGGATGGCTGGATACCGGAGAGAACGCGCATGGGGGCAGTGTAGCATGAAAAAACCGTGCGCGAGGCCTCGCGACACCTCGTCACCTGCGCCCGGCGAGACCGCGCAATTTCTCCACCACCTCCTCAAACGTCTTCGGCAGCGGCGCCTCGATGGTAAGGGGTGTGCCCGTAACGGGGTGCGGTAACTGCATCTTCTGCGCATGGAGGAAGAAATGACGATAGTGCAGTTCGTGCGTGAAGAGCCGGTTGAATTTGCGGTTCCCGTAGAGATCATCGAGCGCGAGCGGGTGGCCGATGGATGCGAAGTGCCGGCGGATCTGATGATGCCGCCCCGTCTCGATGGTCGCTTCCACCACGCTGGAATTCGCGAAGCGCTCGAGCACGCGATAGCGTGTGACGGCACGCACCTCGCCCTTTCCTCGGGAAGGAAGCGGTACGGTGATCATGCCGCTTGAGCGCGAAACCTGCCCCATGACGAGCGCCCGATACGTCTTCACCCAACTCAAGAACTTGGAGGTGATCACCGTCTCGTACGCGGCCTTCGTACGAGCGAAGAGCACGACCCCCGACGTCTCGAAATCGAGACGGTGCAAGACCCTCAGTCCCGGATGATCCTTGCGCAGGAAATCATAGAGAGGAAGCTTCCCCACCTCGCCGCTCCCGCGCACGACGAGCTCGCCGCTCAATTTGTCGACCGCGAGCAGGTGATCATCGACGTAGAGGATGCGATGCGATGAAACGGACATGCAGGGAAGTCTAACAGATTGTTCGATGGAACGCGCGAACCCGCGCTTTATGTGGTTGCTCCCGTGTTCTTGATGTACTGATTCGACGCGAACGTCATGGAGAGGTAGGGCCTCGCATCGTCGGTGTACTGGGAATCGTGATGCATGTTCTGCGGAAGCCACAAACGCGTCACCTCCGTGGCATCCATCGCACCGTCATATCCGTTGTTCTTATTCTGCACGACGCCGTTTTTCAGCAGCTTGTAGGTCCAATGCAGGTGCGGAGCGGTGGAGCTGCCACTCTTGCCGCTCAAGCCCACGGGATTGCCCTGATAGACCGCCTCTCCGTTCTTCACGAGCGCTTTGCTCAGGTGCGCGAGCAAACTGCGACGCGCGGGCCCGTCGATGACGACGTAGAGTCCATAGCCGTTTGCGCCGTCGTCCTTCACCGTCGCCACCCCGTCATGCGGCGCATAGACTTTCGTTCCCACGGGGGCATTGAAATCGATCCCGTTATGTCCAAGGTAGCCGTACTGGCTGTAGATCTCTGGGTGCTGACCGGTCCCCTGCGTGATGAGGGGGGTGCCGGGGAAGGGGGAGAGAATCATGAAAGCATGGGGGAAACAGTTATGATGCTACCACGATTCACCCACCCTCACTCCCCTTCCCGCTCCGCGCGCTTGCGCTCGTAATCGACGAGGTGCTTCTTGCGCAGACGAATGCTCATCGGCGTCACTTCGACGAGCTCGTCGTCACCGATGTACTCAAGCGCCTGTTCAAGCGTCATCGGCTGCACGGGAGTGAGGGAGAGCGCCTCGTCGGTACCCGATGCACGAACATTCGTGAGCTTCTTGTTCTTGATGGGATTGACCGACATGTCTTCGCTCTTCGATGATTCTCCGATGATCATCCCCTCATAGACTTTCGTTTGTGGCTTCACGAAGAGGCGGCCGCGCTCCTGCAGTTTCCACAGCGAGTACGCCATCGTCTCGCCCGTGATCATGGAGATCATCGCCCCGCGCTGACGCGCGGGAATATCGCCCTTGTACGGCTCGTAGCGCAGGAAGGAGTGCGTGAGAATCCCCTCGCCCCTCGTCTCGATGATGAAATCCCCCTGAATGCCGAGGAGTCCGCGCGTCGGCACCGTGAATTCCATACGCGTGTGCTTCTCGTCCGTGCGCATTTCCACCATCTCACCTTTACGCTGCGAGAGCATCGAGATGACGGTTCCCGCGTAATCCTCCGGCACGTCGATGACCACTTGCTCCACCGGCTCTTGCCGCACGCCGTCTACTTCACGACAGATGACTTCCGGCCGGGATACCTGCAGCTCGAATCCCTCACGCCGCATGTCCTCGATGAGAACCGAGAGGTGCAGCTCTCCCCGTCCCGACACGCGATAGTTGTCCGTACCCGACATTTCCTCTATGTGCAGCCCTACGTTCGTCTCCTTCTCCTTGAGGAGGCGCTCCCGGATGTGCCGGGTGGTCACGAGTTTTCCCTCCCGCCCCGCGAAGGGGGAATCGTTCACGAGGAAATTCATGGAGATCGTCGGCGGGTCGATCCGGATTGCCGGAAGCGCCGGTGCATCGGGATCTGTGGTGATGGTCTCGCCCACGTAAATATCCGGAACGCCCGCGAGCATGACGATGTCGCCGGCGATCGCCTCGCTGACGGAACGCCGCTTGAGGCCCTCATACACGAAGACGCTCGTGATCTTCCCCGTGCGCATACTTCCGTCCGCCGTTTTCACGAACACCTTGTCCCCCACTTTCCCACGCCCCTCGTATACGCGTCCGACGGCAAGACGACCCAAGTAGTTGTCATACCCGAGACTGGACGGCTGCATGCGAAACGGCGCATCAAAGTTCTGAGCGGCCTCGGGGACCCGCTCCATGATAAGCTCGAAGAACGGCTTCAAATCGCGCGAATCGTCGTCGAGCGTCCGCTTGGCGATGCCTTCCCGCGCAACCGTGAAGAGGTAGGGGAAATCGAGCTGCTCATTGTTCGCCTTCAGCGCGACGAAGAGATCGAAGACACGTTCCACCACTTCCATCGGTCGTGCGGCAGGCTTGTCAATCTTGTTGATGAGGACAATGGGTTTGATCCCCAACTCGAGGGACTTCTTCAAGACGAACTTCGTCTGCGGCATGGGACCCTCCTGCGCGTCCACGAGGAGCGCCACGCAGTCGACCGTGCGGAGGATGCGCTCCACCTCGCTGCCGAAATCCGCATGACCGGGCGTGTCCACGATGTTGATCTTGCATTCGCCGTACTGAATGGACGTGTTCTTCGCATAGATGGTGATGCCACGCTCCTTTTCCTGCGCGGCGCTGTCCATGAGCAGCTCTCCGACCTCTTCGTGCGCCGCGAAGGCACCACCCTGTTTCAGGAGAGCATCGACGAGGGTCGTCTTGCCGTGATCAACGTGCGCGATGATGGCGATATTGCGGATACTCACGAAATCCTGAAGTGAATTGACGCGCCACTATAGCGCGCTTTTCATTTTTTTACAGCATTCTGAAGCCTTTTTGCGTCAGTGGTTACACATTCCGAATCATTGTTGAACGATTGAAGACGAACCGCATTCAATGGCCTCCCAGTGATACGGATGTGATGGCTTCCTTGAGGGCAAATCTCACCAATGAGGAGATAAGATGCATGCAACGGTGCGGTTGATTATAATAGAGACACAACGGACGATTGGCTCAATTGGCCTAGCCCCGCGAAGCGGGGCGTGATACAAAAGCGCCACGCGGAGTTCGATACGATCGATCCTTGGATACACTGGACGATTAGCTCAGCTGGTTAGAGCGTGCGGTTCACATCCGCAAGGTCACTGGTTCGAATCCAGTATCGTCCACCATTCGACTCGGCTCTGCGGAGCCTCGCTCATGGCAAGCCACAGGAAGCCATTTTCTTCGGTTCGAGTCGAATGACCCTGAGCGGAGTCGAAGGGCCCTCCTCGTTTGAGTTCGAACTTCATCCAGTTTTGTCCACCACATCATTCTCGGACGGCGTGATACACCACCCTCACTTTTCCGCAAACTCCGGATCCTTATCGAGCCGGCTCTCCTCAGGGAGCATCTGCCCCTGATACTTGCTCCCGGGTTTGAGATGATACGGCTGCTGGGCGGGGCTCGACATCTGCTCGAATGCCAGCTGGCAAACGCGCATGCCCGGATAGAGCGCCACGGGGAGGCGATTCAGATTTGAGATTTCGAGCGTGATCGTCCCGGAGAATCCCGGATCTACGAACCCGGCCGTCGAATGGACGATGATGCCGAGTCTCCCTAAGGAACTGCGCCCTTCCACCCGCACGACGAGGTCATCGGGCACCGTGATCTTCTCCTTCGTCACCCCGAGGACGAACTCGCCCGGCTGCACGATGAACGGGTCTGAGCCGGCCACCGTGATCGTGCGCATATTGCCGAGGAATGATTCGGGTTTCTTCGGATCGAGCACGGCGAATTTGCTGTGTTCGTAGAGTTTGAAGACATTCCCCAGATGCAGATCCATGGAACTCGCATGGACGTGGGCAAGGGCGTCGAAGCCCGGAGCCTCGATCTTCACATGCCCGGAAGCGATCGCCTTCTTGATATCTCGATCAGAAAGAATCATGGGGGAACCGCAGCCTAGCATCTTAAGAAAGATCTGAATAGAAAAAGATGCCTTCGACCATTGCTCCTGCCGGACGAAACCCCGACAATGGAGACCCATGACGCCGCGATCATCATCATCGTACGAACATGCCGTTGAGACGGGATACGGCGAAGGAGCACGGCAGGCGGAGGATTGGCAGGAGTCGCTCGCGCACGAACGATGCGATGAGACGCGACAGGAATGTCTTCAGCGCCTGCGCGGACTCGTCGTTTCATCCAAGTCGGGCATGTACACAGAGCGGGATTTCGCTTTCTACCGCGACGAAGCGCTCTCGGACCGTTCGCTCGCCCTCGCGGGGAAAGAAACGTCCGAGCAGCGCTACGAAGCCCTGTGGGAGAACCTCTCCGAACACATCCCTCAAACCGCCGCACACATCAAAGCGATGGAGAGCACCTTCGACGGCATGATTACGCGCGCAACGGGCCGCCACTGGATTTCCGCCGAGATCGCCGACTACTGGCGCAAGCGATTCGCCTCCAAAGCATACTTCTGGTGGGAAAAGGAGAAATTCCTCACCGAGCGCTTCCCGCGGTACATGCAAAACTGGGAATCACTCTACGGTGACCAGCAGAAACTGAATACGCTCATCCATGAAGTCAGCGATGCCAAGAATCTGCCGGCCGTGAAGCGACTCACATCCATCACCAATGCCAAGAAATTCGAGGAGTGGCGGTCTGCGGTGCACGAAGCGCTCGCCGCCGTGGAAGCGCATCGCAGGAACCGCACCGTGCTGCTCGAAGAGGCGCATAGGAAGCTCGAGGCCGCAGCGCACGATGAAGTCCTGTCGAAGTACAAGGTAGGCACGTGGCTCAAGCGCATCGTTTCGAGCACCGTGGACTCCGACAAGCTCCTCGCGTTTGTGCACGGGGACGGGGCGAACTCCTTGAGCGGTCTCATCGGTCGCTGGGCGGAGGTGCGACACCGCTTCGACAGTATCGAGAAGAAGCGCTCGATAGAGGGCACGCCGCGCGGATTCCACTTCGTGACCACCGACCAGTTCCTCGAGTGGCACTTCGCCCGTCGTCAGGCCTACGTGGAAGAAGCCGAGCGACGATTCACGGACATCGACAAAGAGAACCCGCAGTTGCTCGCCATCCGCCGCGAACTGGATTGCCAGGACTGGGATGAAGCCGCTCACCTGATCGCTCAGGTGCAAGTTGCCGATCTCTCGGAGGAAGATCTTGCGAAGTTCCGCTCCATGAAGCGATATCTCAAGGAGAGCCGTCCGACATCCGCCTCCACGCAGAAGGAGCTGGATCCGGATGCGGCCAACGAGGAACTGAATGCCGTCATCGATTCCATCCCGAGCATCAGTCTCCGCACTCTCTACTGGAAAGCCATCCGCGCGGGGAAAATCCGCTGTCTCATCGCCCTCATGTACAACCGCTGCTGGTGCTGGCGGAACTTCTACCTTAATACAGCGCGGGAGGAGCAGTTGCGTGCAAGCGCGAAAGAGGAGACGGCCATGCGCGTCGAGGAGGGGCACGGAAAGGACTTCGAGAACCAGGATGTGAACAGCTACCAGAAACCGGCCATCCGTTCTTACACGGAAACACGTGCGAATTCCGCACAGGTTCTCCATGTCTCGGAGGAAGGCCACGGTGCCCTCGTCGCGCGGATGCAGGAGGAGGACTGCGAGCGGTTCCGCTACTGGTCGACCCTCATCCCCACAAACGTGGAATACGGCGCGCACGCCTACATCGTGGATTCCCTCCATCCCCGCATGAAGCGGTGCTTGCGCGTCCTGGAGCAGGCGGGGGTTCCTCCAACGGAGCGATACCAAGCCACGGTGAAACAGCCGAGGAAGAAATCCCCCGCGCGAGCATCTGAAACGAATTATGCGATCTCTGCATGAGGAACCCACGCAACCGATTTGCTTGTATGACCTGCCGTCTTTCTGCAAGAGTGATGTCTCATTCCCCCCACCCCCATCCCATGCATACCGCACTCAGACACTTCTGTGTTCTCCTCGTTGGCCCCGCTCTCCTCGCCGGATGCTCCGCTGCGCGGCCGACTCTGAGCGACCACATGACCAATCCCCTGTTCGCGGAACGCTATGGGGAAGAATTGGTGAATCGCATGACCGAGCTGGAGATCCAGAAAGATCCGCTCATCGAAAATGCAGAGAAGAAAGCCGACATCGACCAAGTGCGCGAACAGTGGATGGAAAGGGCGAAGAAAGCTCGTGATGTCCAGCGGGAAGGGGCGACGGGTGAATTCGCGGAGATGAAGGAGTACGTCCGCGGACGAGCGCTCCTGCTCGGAAACACTCTCTACCTCTCCACGACATTTGAATCGGAACCCGGTCCGTCTCTCCATCTCTACCTCACGACCGCCGTCGATCCGCGGGACATCGCATTCCCCGATCCCACGGCTGTCGATCTGGGAGAGCTGCAATCCCCCTACGGAGCGCAGACAGTCGCCGTTCCGAACGTGAAGGACTTCTCAATCCTGCGCACGCTGGTGCTCTGGGACACGACACTCGACCGTCTCTACGGTTTCGCACAGCTAAGCAGGTGAAAGGCAAGAAAACCGCTTGCTAGCCGACTCTCTCCTCTTCGTGGAGAGGGTGGCGCGCCACCCCCCCTCGTGTTTTGTCCTATCCTTCTTCCTTTGGTATGAACGAGGGGGAGTCAGTTCTCTAAAGGAACTTCATGGTATGGCCGTTAGGAGGGATGAGGAGGTGCTGGAGGGGAATGGGAACTTAAGCAAGGTGCCCTTCCCCTCCAGCAAGGAAAATCAAATAACCATGAAAGAGGCCCGAGCCACAAACACGGCACCTCATACCTCACAGCCTCTGCTGATATCCTCCCAATGCTTTGTCCACCGCGGCACTCAGCGTATCGAAACCGGCCTGAACCTGCACACCGTTCACGAAGAACGCCGGCGTACCCTCCACGCCCAGTGCGCGCCCCTCGTTATAATCTGCGAGGACGAGATCCTTCTTGCGACGCGACTTCCAGCAATTCTCGAACTTCGAACCATCCAATTTCAGCTGCTGAGCCCACGCAAGCAATGAAGGATAGCTCAACGCATCCTGCTTCTCGAAGGCGAGATCGATGAATTCCCAGAACTTCCCCTGATCCGCCGCACACTCACTCGATTCCGCGGCATCGAGAGCGTAGCGATGCTGCGCACGCAGCGGAAAATGCTTGAGGTCGAAGCGTATGACCGAGCCGTACTTCGCGAGGAGCGGCTTCACCACCCCGATATGCACCGCACGACAGGCAGGACACTGCAGATCGGTATACTCGACCACTTTCACGACGCCGTCGGGGTTGCCCAGCGGGGGGCGCGTGGTCTCCGTGTCGCTCGGCGTGCACGCCGCGAGCAGAAATGCGACGAGGAAGAGGAAAGAGAGGCGTTTCATAGCCCGCACAGGATGGCAGGAGCATCGGGAAGAATCAACCAGGTCCCCCTTCGATTCCTTTCCGCCGCAAACCGCGTTACACTGTTCTCCCCATGTCCCTCTACCGCACGTACCGGCCGCAGTCCTTCGCTGATGTTGTCGGCCAAGATCCTGTCGTGACGACTCTCGAACAAGCTGCGAAACAAGACAAGCTCAGCCATGCCTACCTGTTCGCCGGCAGCCGCGGCACGGGCAAGACCTCCGTCGCGCGCATCCTCGCGAAGATCCTCATGATTCGCGGAGTCGAGGACGAGAACATCCAGAAGCAGATCATTCGCGGGGTCGAGGACGGCAGCCTCGTCGACCTTCTGGAGATCGACGCCGCGAGCAACACCAGCGTGGACAATATCCGCGAGCTCATCGAGAAAGTGCAATTTTCGCCGGTGGTGGCCGGCGCGAAGGTCTATATCATCGACGAAGTCCACATGCTTTCGAAGAGCGCATTCAACGCGCTGCTCAAGACTCTTGAGGAACCGCCCGCATACGCATATTTCATCCTCGCCACAACGGAGATCAATAAAATTCCGCTGACCATTCAATCACGCTGCCAGTGCTTTCCCTTCCGAGCCATCGACGAAGAGGAGATCGTCCGTCGCCTGCAGTACATCGCCGATCAGGAACACATCGTGATCGACCGCGAGGCTCTGCGCACCATCGCCCACCATGTCCACGGCGGCATGCGCGATGCGATTTCACTCCTCGACCAGATGAGGTCGCTCCCCAAGATCTCCCGTAAGGACGTGGAGCAGCGGATCGGCGCCACGGGAGACGAGCATGTGGAAACAATCATCACCGCCATCGAGAAAAAGGATGCCTCCGCCATCATCGAAGCGGTACGCAAGATCGAAGAAGCGGGCATCGCTCTGGATGTGTTCCTCAGAAAGCTCCTCGACCTCGTCCGCACCCGCCTGCACGAGGCAATCGCATCCAAGCAATCGACGATCGGCATCCAGCGTGTTCTCGACGCACTCCTCGATGCCATTCGCTCTGTCCGCATCGCACCGGTTCCCGGTCTCGTCGTCGAGTCGGCCTTGCTGCACCTCTGCTCGGATGCCGACGGCAAGAAGGAGGAACCGCTCCATCTGGCGGCAAAAGCTGAGCCGCAGAAAGCGAAGACGAAGAAACCGGAAACCGCGAAGCAGGATCCCGAAACAGTCGAAAAGAAGGAGGATGTACAGAGTGCAGCGATCAAGAGTGCAAGCGTCGAAGCGCCTGAGCTCTCACTGGATGCCATCCGGGGAGTCTGGGAGGATATCGTCGCCGAGACCTCCCCCGCGTCCGTGAAGATGTCCCTGAAGAACGGCCGCGTCCTCTCCCTCGAGGAGAAGAAGGTGATCTTGGGATTTTCCTCCTCCTTCCACCGCGACAAGGTGGCGCACCCGGAAGCGAGCCGCACCATCGAGGAGATCATGCAACGCATCTTCAAGCGCTCTCTGAAAGTGGAGTGCGTGGTGGGAGATGGAGGGAACAACGATGCCGTTCATGAGGAAGCTGCAGTGGATCTGGCTGAAGCGGCTGCGGAGGTTTTTTGAGAAAGAGTGTTGTAGTAGTTCCCGCGGACGCTTTTGCGTGGTTATGGAATTTTCCTTGCTGGAGGGGAAGGGCACCTTGTTCGGTTCCCTTCCCCTCCAGCGCCTCCTCATCCCTCCTAACAGCCATACCCTGAAGAGCATTTCTATACATCGTAGTATTTCTCTGGGCATACCCTCGAAAGGGAAGGGTGGGATGGGAGGGAGGGAAACCGTAGGTTTCCCTCCCAGCTTGGAGTTAGGAGGGTGAGGGGGGTGTCGGGGGGCTTAGGGAACCGAACAAGGTTCCCTAGTCCCCCGACAGAAAGAATCCATAACTATGAACCAGCATCCGCGGAACGCAGTGGATACAAAAATGAAAAAATTCCTCTACACTCCTCTTACGCATGCACCCCTCCGAATCCAAGCAACTCCTCCGGCAATCCATCGAAGAGCGCCTCTCCCACATGCCTCCCGTCGACCGACAGCGCGAGAGCCGATCCATCTGCCGCAGACTTGAGCCCCTCATCCCCTCAGGCTCCGTCATCTGCGCCTACAGCGCCCTCCCGTCGGAAGTCGACCTTACTCCCCTCATCACCCTGCTCCTTACGCGCGGCGACCGCGTGTTCTTCCCTTGCGTGGAAAACAGAACGCTCTTCTTCCGACGCGTGAAAGATCTCCAGGACCTGCAACCGGGCCCCTACGGCATTCTCGAGCCCTCCAAAGAGAGCGAGCTTCTCGACCCACAATCCCTCTCCATCGCACTCATCCCCGGCCGTGCATTCGATCGTGACGGCAACCGTCTCGGCCGCGGCAACGGCGGATACGATCATTGGATCTGTGTGCAACGCGCTCTCAACCCGAAAACGAAATACTGGGGCGTCGCCTGGGAGTGCCAAATCGTGGACTCCGTACCTGCGGAAGGCCACGACGAGCGCATGCACGCCATCGTGACGGCGCGCGGCTTCCAGGAGGTACTGTAGGCAACGGTTCAGGCGTTCATCCGACAGGCATCATTGCCTGTTGGAGTAGAAGTAGATCAGCCCGAAGCCGATGATAACGGCGAGGATCGAGATAGCGATGATCATGGCACCCAGTGTGCCTGCCCCGTCCCGCTCTGTCGAGAGGACAACGAATGTGCTCAAGCGACGCTTGTGTGCTCCCCCAAAATGACTAGGCTGATAGTGCCTCCTTCCCTCCGTCTCCAATGCCCATCTATGACAACCTCAAAAAAACAGATCCCGACGTCTACGCTGCGGTCGCAGGTGAATTGCAACGCCAAACGGACGAGATGGAACTCATTGCATCCGAGAATTACGTCTCTCCATCCGTGCTGGAAGCTCTCGGGAGCGTGCTCACGAACAAGTACGCGGAGGGTTTTCCGGGCAAGCGCTACTACGGAGGACAACAGTTTACGGATGCCGCGGAAACGCTGGCGATCGAGCGGGCGAAGGCGCTCTACCACTGCGATCACGCGAACGTTCAGGCACTCTCCGGCGCCCCGGCGAATATTGCGGTGTACTTCGCGCTTCTGGAGCCGGGAGACGCTGTCCTCGGCATGGATCTGTCGCATGGAGGTCACCTCACACACGGGAGTCCGGTGACCTACATGTCGAAACTCTTCCGATTCTTCCGATACAAGATGAAGAACGTGGAGACGGGGGAACTGGATTACGATCAAATGCGCGAAATAGCCAGGAAGGAGAAACCAAAAATCGTCCTCGCGGGTTTCTCCGCCTATCCGCGTGAATTGGATTACGCGAAGATCAAAGCCATCGCCGACGAGGTGGGAGCGGTGGCGATGATGGATATGGCGCATATCGCCGGCCTCATCGCGGCAGGACTCCTCAAAAATCCTTTCGATTACGGCTTCCATGTCGTGACCACCACAACACACAAGACGCTTCGCGGACCCCGCGGCGGCATGATTCTCTCGCGCGGAACAGTCAGTAATCCGCTCAAGGCAGTGGAGAAGACCATTGAAAATATTCCGACGCTCATCGACCGAAGCGTGTTTCCGGGCTTCCAGGGCGGTCCGCACATGAACAACATTGCCGCCCTTGCCGTGGCATTGGGAGAAGTGATGAAACCAGACTATAAGCCCTATGCTGCGCAGATCCTCGTCAACGCGAAGAGAATGGCACAGCGCCTCATGGATAAGGGTTGTAAGCTCGTGACCAACGGCACCGACAACCACATGATGGTCGTGGATTGCATCAAGTCCTTCGGCATCGACGGAAAGGAGGTGCAGCACATATTGGATGACGTAGGAATCTCCACGAGCAAGAGTACGATCCCCGACGATCCCCTTCCACCCTTCAAGCCGAGCGGACTGCGTTTGGGTACTCCTGCGGTGACGACACGCGGCATGAAGGAGGGGGACATCGATATGACGGTGGATTTCATGCTCAAGGCCATCGAGAAACGTGCCGACGCTTCCGCTCTCAAGAAACTCCAGACGGAAGTGCGTGAATTCTGCCGGCGGTTCCCGCTGCCGGGAATGAAGATCTGAGCTTCTTGGGTTGTAGCTTTTTAGCTTCTGAGGAATGGAAGTGGCCTATCCACGTTCCTGCTGCTATTAAGAAGCTGGATACGGAAACCGCGTCTGCTTGGGCGGAATGCGCCTTCGGTGGCCTGCGTAACTCGAACTGGAACGTGCGCTCGACCGGGAGGAGATGATGCTCGAAGAGGAGCTCGACGATGAAGAGACGCTGGCGACCTCTCTGAGGACGAGGCGTACGGCATCGGCAACGAACGTCTCGCGGTTCTTCGCCAGGAGGGAGACGGAGACGATGTTCCCGCTTGTGATGGCGGCGCTCCCGATCCTCTGCCAGTCACTCCCCTCCCATCGAACATCGCTGGCAGGAGGATGCTGCTGACTGAAGCTCTGCACGATGAGCGGTGTCGTCGTGCCGTCATCCACGCGATACGAAAGTTTATCCGACATGCCGAGGACCGCCGGCCACGTGACGAAGATTTCGTACGTACCGGGAGTGAGGTTCCTGAAGAACCATCGCGCTCCGACATTCGTACCCGTCCAGATCGTATGGCGATGAAGCGTATAACCGTTCCGGTATCCTTGGCCCTCCATCTTGTTCCACCGCTGCCCGCTCGTCAGGAAAACATGCTGACCATCCGCATCATCGGCGACCACAAACGAACCGGGGGCAGCCGCACTCCCCGTCAAACGCTGTCCGCCGCGGAACACGACGACTGCGAGCGTGAGGACAAGGACGGAAGCAATGACCAGATTTTCACGACGACGCTCCATGGGAGAAGGCGGAAAAGGAGAGAAAAACACCGGCAGTATACCCTCCGTACCCCAAAACAACGATCGGGCAATGGAAAATGCTTCCTGCAGGAGATGGGGCAGTGGTACAAACCCCCTCCTATGCGCACCTCCCCCTTCATCTTCCTCTTCCTCCTCGCCATCGTTTCCACTGCCTCCGCAGCCACGGTCAACTGCGAAGAGGAACGCACGAAGAAGGGCCAGAACGCGTATGAGACCTGCACGCTCAATGCAAACAAGGAGAAGGATAACGAAACCCTGCGCGACTATCGGGACATGCTCGACCGCGAGCGAACGAATATCCGCGACGAGTACCGGCGGCGGCGAGAGAACATGGAAGACGCACGCTATGAGGAAGACCGCGATCTCCAGTACCGTGAGGAAGACCAGGATCATCACATCCAACAGTTACGGAACTCGAAATCCGCGGAGGACACGATCCGACTTGAGCAGGCGCGGCTGCAGGTCATTCGCGACGAGCGCGGTGCCACCCGAGCGTACTTCGACCGGTCCATCGACGTCATCAATGCGGAGGAGACGCTGAAACTCAAGAAGCTGGACCGCGACTATGCCGAGCAGGAGATGCAATTGCGAAGCAACGGAAGGTCCACGGGAAGTTCATACAAAAACTACAACGATTACCGATACACCTACCCCTCGAACTATCAGCGGGGGTGGTCGTGGTAGGACTGAACGGCACGTTGTTTTGCACATATGCAAAAAAGACCAGAAGTTACCTCTGGTCTTTTTTGTGTTTGTGTCCTGCTTCCTCGGCTATCAGCGACAAATCTTATAGATATCACTGAGCCGTTAAGTAGGAAGCTGACGGAGGGGAGGAGCCCTCGAATCTCTGCCTTGCTGCGGTTTCTTGTTTCTCCTCGCAACCGGACGAGGTCCCCGTGCCAGATCTCAAGACATCGCCGAAGCGAAGGAGACCATGGGGAGTAAGGGGATGCATGCCGCAGAGCACCTCTCATCAACGGCACGACATCGCAGAGCAGAGAGAACGGCAGCCGGGCGCACCTTGGGCGACCGAACGTGGGACATGTCACCTGATCCCCAGCAGGTTCATATGAAATGAGTGACTGGGCGGGACATGTGTTCGGTTGCCTTGAGGAGCGGTGGCTACCCTTCCGTCTGCTCTGGCTTCCTGGACTCGGTGGTGTGAAGGATCCGATTGTTTGTCTTTGCCCCGGGGCGGGAGACCTGTGTCTGTGTGTCTGTCTCTGTCTGTGTGTGTATGGGCATTGGCTGATGGCCTGTGATCTGCCGAAGCAAATCCGCACATCATACGAAGTCACCGTCCGACGGGCAAGGTATTGCCATAGTCGAATGGGGTGATTGGTAGTATGAATATATTTTTTGTACAAGCATGATACATTTGATTTTGGCTAATATAAGGCAAAATTATGCTCATACATGCATGAAAAGTATTCCATCCAAATCGAAGGCTTTACGAGTGAATGTACTTAGCACTTAGTATGTAGTTCTCCTCTTACTTCTCCACCCCTCTCCCCTGACCCAACCCCTGTCGCACCTGCTCAATCGCAGCACGCTGCACCCGAAGAACCTCCTCAAGAAATCCCTTCGCATTCTGCAATCGCTCGGGAACCTTCTGAACCGTTTCAGCTGCGATCTGATCCAAAACCCCGCTTGCCGCATCGCAAGCTTGGGCATCGACTGCATCACCGTCCCCGATGGCGAGTGCGCGCTTGATACGATCAACGGCTTTCATGACAAGATCGAGGCGAAGTGCCGCGCCGACCCGCTCATCAAGAGAATGGGTGGATGTCGGCTTCGCATTTGCAACTGCCTCAATGAGTTCGGCTTTCGTCGTCATCGGAGGAAGGGGAGAGGAAGGAAAGCGCATCCGAACAGCGTTACAAACACATCAAACACTCTCTTTACAAATGCGTCAATCAATCCCGCATCATTGTCCCTTCTGCCGTTTCTCCTGCAATTCCAGCATCGCTTTGCTCGGCGGCGGGACTCCCCCGCTCTTCTCAAGTTTGGCGGACAAGTCGCTATAAGACACGTGTTCGGCTTCCGAGAGCGTCTCGCCCATGTACTCCTTCTTGCGGAGCATGTTGAAGTCGTTCGTCCACATCTCGCGATCGCGCCACGCGCGGTACGCCTCGAGTGTCATGCCCTTCTTGCGTGCCCTGAGCTTCTCCTCCTCTTCCTTCTCCTTGGACTTCTCGACGGTCTTCCCCTGCTTCTTGGCTTCCGCTGCACTCGCGGCCCACGTGCGGATCTTCTGCTCCACCACTTCGCGCTTCGCGCTGTAACGTTCACGTGAGAGCGAACGCAATGTCTCGGCACGCCCGGCGTCCTGCGTACTCTTCGGCGGGGGGAGCGTGGTCACCGAGAAGGGCCTCGAGGGCACGCCGTCGATCATGAGCCGCATGTACGCGTGGTACTTGGGCAGGCTCAGGATGTCTTTCGGCGTCGCCACCTCCTCGAATTGGAGGCTCAGCTCCTCCGCGTCGTCGGAGCCCACCTGGAAGCTCACGAGCGATCCGACGTTGCCGAAAACCGCATCCTTCAGCGCCGTATTGCCCTTCTCGCCAAAGAGGAGCTGCGAGACGTACTGATTCGCCATCGTGAGGTTGAGCCGGTACTTGCGCGCCTCGGAGAGAATCGTGGCAAAAGATTCCGTCGCGAAGTTCTGGAACTCGTCGACATAGAGGTAGAAATCGCGTCGATCCTTCTCCGGCACATCCGCACGGCTCATGGCATCGATCTGGAACTTCGTCACGAGCATGGACCCGAGGAATGCGGACATGTCCTCGCCGATCTTCCCCTTGCTTAAGTTCACGAGGATGATCTTCCCTGTATCCATCGCCTCGCGCACGTTCAGGGTGCTGCGCACCTGCCCGACGATGTTGCGCACCACGGGCGTGGAGAGCAGTTGCCCGACCTTGTTCTGAATGGCAGAGATCGCCTCCGTGCGGTATTTCTCGCTCCAGTTCGCATATTCGTCATCCCAGAAGCTTTTTACGAGCGGATCGGTGACGTGCTCCACGACTTTCTTGCGGTACGAATCGTCCGCGAACATCCGCATGATCCCGAGCATGGACGAGCCCTGGTACTCGAGGAGCGCGAGCAGGGTATTGCGCAGAATGTGTTCCATACGGCCGGAGAACATTCCCGGCCAAAGCTTGGTGAAGACGCTCATGAGGCCCGACGTGACGATGGAGCGCTGATCGGGATCGCCGGACTCGAGCATGTTGAAGGAGATCGGATAGTCGCGGTCAGCAGGATCGAAGAGAACGACGTCGTTCGAGCGGCTCTTCGGCACGAAACGCAAACAGTCGTCGATGAGATCGCCGTGCGGATCGATGACGGCCACGCCCTTCCCGGCCTGGATATCACTGTTGATCATGTTCTCCAAAAGCGTGGATTTGCCCATGCCCGTCTTTCCGATGATGTACACATGCCGGCGCCGGTCGTCGGGGCGGATGCCGAACTTCGTTCTCTGGCCGCGGAAGACCGCCTCGCCAAGGATCGTGATGTCCGGCTCCGTCTCGGACGGGAGATTGATCGGAGGTTCGAGCTTCTTCGAGAGCACCCAATCGATGTTCGGCGTCTGCACGAGCATGGTGGGCATGTGCCAGAGCGTGGCGACTTCCTCGGCGGAGAGAATGTACGGGAACGTATGGAATCGATGATCCGCCTCGGAAAGCCTGCGCACCTTGCCGGCGCGGAAGGAGTTACAGTTGGGGAGCGCGAACTGGCGGAAGCCGCCGGCGATCTCCTCGAGCTTCATCAACGCATCATCGACGTATGCGATCGGCGTGACGACATTCAGGCGGACATTGCAGGTGAAGAGCAGACGGTTGACCTTGTCGAGCGCAGCGGCGATGTGATCCTCGCGATCATGCGACCGCATGCTCGCACGCTCGATCTCATCGTCCTCGTGCGAGACGATGGGCTTGCCCGCCGGCGAAAGCTGCGGAATCTTGAAGTATTTGTTGAATCCCGGCCACGCGCGGAACCCGCCCAGGAAGACGGCCGCCGGCAGGAAGGCGAGCCGCCGCCAACCGCGAGCCAGCTGCACCCGCGTGAAGAGGGCGGCGTAGGACGCCGAGAGAGAGGCCAAACCTCTGGTGAGGAGCGGCAGGAATCGGAGCGCCCTGCGGCGGTAGGTGCCGCTCAAAGGGCGCAGGATGACCTGCACGTTCCCGCGCATGCCCGGCCGCTGGTAGCGCGCGAGGGCGGAGGTGATCCCCGCGATGGGATCCACGTTCACGCGCGTGAGGATGTCGTCGAACTGCGGATGACGCTTGATGGGGAAGACTTCCGGATCGTTGAGCGCGAGATCGAGGGAAACGATCGTCTCCCCTTCCTTCACGGCGAGCGGATCGTCGTCCGCCTGCTCGATGTCGATCTCGGGGTACTGGGCGTAGAGTTGGCTCTCCGCGAGGCGCACGCCGCGATCCGTCCCACGCACGAAGAAGGCAATCTTCCCTTCGCGCCCCATGGAGATCTCCAGCGCGACGTCGCGCTGCGCGCCCGTGAGGGAGTGGAGCGCAGCGACCGCCGGCTCCATGTGGAGCGGCCCGCGCTGGACGTCATCATCGGTCTCCTGAGCGGCGCGGATGCGAAGCAGTATCGATTGCGGAGTCATCTGGATGTCAGGTGAGGGAGATGTCAGTGGTAAGACTTGAGGAGATCGGCCACCATGTCGAGGGCAACCGTGTTGTAGGCGTAATCCATGCGCATCGGGCCGAGGATGCCCACGGCGCCCTTGGTGCCCCGTACGGCATAGGAAGTCACCATGAGACTGCAGCTCGGCACGGCCTTGAGAATATGCTGGTCGCCGATGTAGTAGCGGATGTGATCGTCGATCTCGACATTACCGAGCAGCCAGTCGAGCTTGTCTTCGAGGAACTCCGCCACCTCGCACGCGAGGAGCGGATTCATCTGGAACTCCGGCTGTTTCAGGGCATTGGCGAGACCCATGAAGTACACGCGATTCTTGTGCGGAACAGTCGCGAAGGCGACATTGGGGATCATCCGGGCGAGGAGTGCCACCGCCTCGTAGACGCGCTCCTGATCCTTGCGCTGGAAGTACTCCTCCTTGAGCTCGTCGAAGCGCTTGCGCACCTTGCGCTCGTAGGAGGACGGCGCCATGAACTCCTGCACGTACGCCCGATACCCCTTGGCCGTCGGGATGCGCCCGGCGGAAATGTGCGGCTGCTCAAGGAATCCCTCGTCTTCAAGAAGCCCCATCTCCGAGCGGATCGTGGCCGAAGAGCAGCAGAAATCCCCCACCTCGAGCAGCCTCTTGGACCCCACTGGAATGGCCGTTTGGATGAACTGGTCAATGATCGCCGCCAGGAGCTTTCCCTGTCTCTCGTTCATGGAAGAAGTATAGCACTCTTGGCTCGAGAGTGCCATTTTATTACTTTTCCCGTCTTGCCGCTCTCTCCAGAACACAAGCAACGTACTCCCGAATGCATTCTGCACGGTGCGCGATATTCCGGAACGGATCGGTGCGCCCGCCTTCGACGATATCCCCGATGGAGACCGCCATATCGAACCGCGCGAGGACCGCCTGAACGTCTTCCGGCCGGACATGCGCAGGATGTCCGAGTGTGAATTTCATGGCCCGCGTGATGGCACTGAGCCTCCATGCTTTCTTCGTACGCTCCTCTCCGGGGGCGGTCATCCCCGCAAATTCCCCCAGACAGCCATCGATCCGCTGCGTCTGGGCGGCAATAGGAAGATTATAATATCCGTGAGAATCCCAAATATCACCTGACATGACTCCATCCTATCACATCGGCAATTATTTCACTTCTTCCCCTTCGTCTTCGTCGCAGCCAGACGCTTGCGGAAGCGCTCGACGCGGCCGCCGCGGGCCTCGGCCTGCTTCTTCCCCGTGTAGACGGGATGGCACATCCTGCAGATTTCCACGGAAATCTCCTTCACGGTGCTCGGGATCTTGAAAATCGCTCCGCACGTCGTGCAGGTGATTTTGGCGTCAGGGTGCATTTCCGGATGAATCGCTGGTTTCATGGCGACGAGAGTGTAACGGGGCACGGAACGAATGCAAGAAAACTATCAGAAAATATCTCTCATTTGCGTCTCATTTCTTCCCCTTCTTCTTCCCCTTCGCCTGAGCCGCCTTGGGCTTGGCCTTCGCCGGCTTCGCCGCTTTCTCCGCCACCCGCGTCTTCACGAATGCCGGCTTCGCCGCCGCCTTCGGCTTCGCTGCGACAGCGACTTTCGTTTTCTGGAATGTCACCGCTACTTTCGCCGTCGCCTTCACTTTGGTCGCCGTCGCCGTGGCAATCGGCGCAGCCTTCGCCCCGACGACCGCCGCCGCGCGCTCCACTCTCCTCTCCTCTTTCTTGATCTCGACCACCTCGCCCTTGCGTTCCTCCTGCGCCGCCTGCGTCACCGCCTCCTCACTCTCCTTGTCCTCCATGACGACGCTCATCGTCGCCACCTTGTCGCGCGCGTTCAGGCGCATGACGATGACGCCCTGCGTGGCGCGGCCGCGTGACGGGATGTCGGAGAGACGCATGCGGATGGCCTGCCCCTGTTTGGAGATGCACAGAAGATCGCCGTCTTCCCCTTCTTTCAGGACGCAGCCGCCGACGACGTCGCCGGTTTTGGGCGTCAGTTGAGCCGCTTTCACGCCCGTGCCGCCGCGCCCCTGGAAACGGTACTCCTCCACCGGCGTCATCTTCCCGAGACCGTTCTCCATGACCACGAGGAGCTTGCTCGTCTTCGGATCGGAGATGACCGCCGCCTCGACGACGATGTCCCCCGCCCCGAGCCGCACCCCGCGCACCCCTGCAGCCGCGCGGCCCATCGGACGGACATCGCCCTCCGGGAAGCGGATCGCCTTGCCCTTCTTCGTGAGGATAAAGATTTCGTTCTTGCCCGTCGTCGATACCACCCACTTGAGCTCGTCGCCTTTCGGCACCTTCTGCGCGATCAGGCCGCTGCGGCGGATGTTCTCGAACTGGTTGATCTCCGTGCGCTTCACCGTACCCTTGGATGTCACCATGAAGAGGTGCGTCGTCTCCTTCTCATCCGCCTTGAGAATGGCTGTGATGCGCTCTTCGGGCTGCAACTGGAGGAAATTCACAATCGCCTGCCCCTTGGCCACCCTGCTCGCCTGCGGCAGCTCGTAGGCCGGCGACTGGAACACGCGGCCCGTGTTCGTGAAGAACAGGAGGTCGTCGTGGTTCATCACATGGAGAATGGACATGATCTCGTCATCGTCCTTCGTCGTCATGCCCTTCACCCCCTTGCCGCCGCGGTGCTGCGCGCGGAACTGCATGGGGCTCAGGCGCTTCACGTAGCCCGTCTGCGTGAGGGCGACGATCATCGGCGCATTCGGGATGGTGTCCTTCGCCGAGAATTCGCCGACTGCGTGCTTGACCACCGTCGTGCGGCGGGCGTCGCCGTACTGCGTCTTGATGGCCTTCAGCTCGTCTTTGATGATGCCGTCCATGCGTTTCTTGTCCTTGAGGATCGCCTCGCACTCCGCGATGAACTTCTTCTGCTCCTTGAGCTCGTCTTCGATCTTCTGCCGCTCGAGACCCGCCAGCGTCTGCAGGCGCATCTGAAGGATGGCGTCGGCCTGGAGCTCCGAGAGCTTGAACTTCTTCACGAGGTTCTCCTTCGCGATCTCCTTCGTTTCGCTCTTCTTGATCGTCTCGATGACGCGGTCGATGGAGTGGAGCGCGATGGAGAGCCCCTCGAGGATGTGCGCGCGCTCCCTGGCCCGGTCGCGGTCGAAGGTCACGCGGCGGGTGACGACCACGCGGCGGTGGTCGACGAAGATCTGGAGGAGCTCCTTCAAGTTGAGCAGCCGCGGCTGGATGCCGTCCGCGAGCGCGATCATGTTGTAACCGAAGCTCGACTGCAGCTCGGTGTGCTTGAAGAACTGATTGAGAACCTTCTGCGGGTAGCTGTCCTTCTTGAGCTCGATGATGACGCGGATGCCTTCGCGGTCGGATTCGTCGCGGATGTCCGAGACGCCCTGGATGATCTTGTCATTCACGAGCTGCGCCATGCGCTCGATCATGGACGACTTGTTCACCTGGTACGGGATCTCCGAGATGCGGATCTGGTAGCGCCCGCCGCTCGCCTCTTCGATCTGTGCCTTGCCGCGCACAACCACGGTCCCGCGGCCGGTCAGGTATGCCTGCTTGATCGCCTCGATGTCATAGACGATGCCGCCCGTCGGGAAATCCGGCCCCTGCACGAACTGCAGAAGATCCTCCACCGTCACACCGGGGTGATCGATGAGGTGCATCACCGCATCGATGAGCTCCCCCAGATGGTGCGGCGGGATGTTCGTCGCCATGCCGACAGCGATACCCACCGTGCCGTTCAAGAGCAGGCTCGGCAGCTTCGCGGGCAGCACGCTCGGTTCCTTGCGCGTGTCGTCGTAGTTCGAGTTGAAGTCGACGGTGTTCTTCTCGATGTCCTGCAGCACCTCGTCGGTGATGCGGGCCATCTTCACTTCCGTGTACCGCATGGCTGCGGCTCCGTCGCCGTCGATGGATCCGAAGTTGCCCTGTCCGTGCACGATCGGGTAGCGCATGGAGAAATCCTGCGCGAGGCGCACGAGCGCCTCATACACCGCAGAGTCGCCATGCGGGTGGTACTTTCCAAGCACGTCTCCCACCACCAGCGCCGATTTGCGAAACTTCGCGGTGGATTTCAGTCCCAGCTCATGCATCGAGAAGAGGATGCGGCGGTGGACGGGCTTCATGCCGTCACGCGCATCGGGAAGCGCGCGCGCAACGATGACGCTCATCGCGTACGAGAGGTAGCTCTCCTCCATCTCCATGACGATCGGCCGCGGGGAGATTTTGCCGATGTTCGCCAGCGTCTCCCCCGTTGCGGGAGGAGTCTTCGACTTGTCCGAATCCCCCAACGGAAGGGGTTCCTGCGACGCGGGCGGTGGATCTTGCTTCTTCGGCATGGAAAATCGTGCGAGGAGCGGTTGGATGGATCATACAGATTTTTTCACAAGAGAAAAGGGTACGACAAACTTCGGGGGTGCGAAACTTCGCACCCCCGGATGGCCTTCCACGATTCCCCCTTAATGAGGGAGCCCTGCCATCACCGCATGGGCAGCCGCAACGAGCGGACTGCTGACCGTGGCGACGAACAGAGCGAGCACTGAGAGCAGGGCGAGAAATGCCAGAGCCTTCATTTTTCTATCCTCCCGAAAGCTGGACGATCTCTCACACGACTGACAGCATCAGTTGCTCTGTGAAAGACCTAATTGTTATTATACAATATTTATTGTAAGATGCAATATCTAGCGCTTTTTGTCTGATTGTAGAGCATTTCCACTATTTGGAGGGATGGCGCGCCACGGGGGGTGAGGGGGAAGGCCCCGCTGTCCCGCGTCAGCGGGACAGGAGGCCGACGAGTCGGCTCCGAATCCCTGGAGGAGCCGACGAGGAGACGCGGGGCCGGGCGGAGGGGCTCTGGCGCGCCGGCGTTTTGGCGCCACCTTTGCCGCCGGGCAAAGGTGGCAACAACATCGAAAAGAGTATGCTGCCCTCTGTGCTTTCCATCGTCTCCACACCTATCGGCCCAATCGACTCCCCCTCACTCCGTTCGGGGTCGCTCAGGGTCTTTCCCCGCCATTGCTATCATTAAGTCGTATGCTGTCTATTGTTTCCACCCCCATCGGCAACCTCGGCGACATCACGCTGCGCGCCATCGACACCCTCAAGAAATGCTCCGCCATCGTCTGCGAAGACACGCGCGTGACGGGGAACCTCCTGAAGCAATTGAATATTGGGAAGAAGCCCCTCACCAGCATCACGAGCTACTCCTCCGGGCACCATCTGGAGGAAACCATCGAACGCCTCAAGCGCGGGGAACACCTCGCTCTCACTTCTGATGCGGGGACTCCCGGCATCTCGGACCCCGGTTACGCACTCGTATCCAGGGCGCGTGCGGAGGGCATCGACATCGAAGTCGTCCCCGGCCCCGCCGCCTTCCTCGCAGCCTTGAGCGCAAGCGGTCTTCCCATCCACCACTTCACGTATTTGGGCTTCCTGCCCCTGAAGAAAGGAAGGAAAACACTCCTCGCATCATTGAAGAATGAGGAACGCACAATCGTCTTCTACGAGTCCGTCCACCGCATCGGGAAAACGCTCCAAGAGCTCGCGGAAGCGCTTCAAGGTCAGCCCGATCGCCCGATCGTCATCGCACGCGAGCTCACGAAGATGCACGAGGAAGTGATCTCCACGACCGTGGCCGGACTGCCGGACATCGCCGCATCCGTCATGAAGAAGGGGGAATTCGTCATCGTGATCGGCGCACGAGAGGGGCGGAGGGAAGCCGGAGCTTCCCCCCGCGAAGACTGATCCATCAGAGTCCTTTCCTCTGACGCCGTCGGTACTGCATCGTCCCGACGAGAGCGGCCCCGGGCATGACGGCGAGCCCCACCAGGTACTCGACAACGGGGTTCCAAACGGGAACCCCCTCCGCGAGCAGTTCTCTTCCTATGACGACGGCGTACATCGTGCTCGCAACGACAGCGAAGAGTCCGCAGAGCCTGTACAACAGGCTGTCTGCCTGAGAGCGCACGAAGAGGAGCACCGCTCCCCCTCCCGCAAACACGCCGCACACGACAAGCGACTGCATGGTTTACCTCCCTATCGACAGAGGAGAGAAGGATCGACTGACCAGTGACTCCATCGTAAGACGAAAACGGCGTATGGAAAGAAGAACATGAGAAAAAGGAGGGGGACCGCCCCCCTCCACCGATCAAGGAGGATCATCCTCTTCCTTTTCGAATAGGTACTCGATGAACAAAAGGAAGAGATACGTCCCGTAGAGACTCGCAAACAGGATGGAGATAGGCAACCAGCAACGCTGCTGTGAAACCACGAGATAGCCGACGCCGCAAAGCCCTAAAAACACCAGGCAAGCGATGAGACAGCCGTCGACGCAACCCGCTTCCACAGTATTCCAAATCGATCTGCGTTCCAGTGCGTAGTATCTCCAACCCGCAAGCATACCTGCGAAGACGATGAGGAAGTAACTCATGGGTCACCTCCTTTCTTGTCTTTCGACAGCTTGTGAATGAGCAATGACCTGATCGGACCGGGCATTGTCCTGTGCGCAGCCGTCACAGTCAAAGCTTTGAGATGATATATTTCGTCATCCCCTTCCCTGAAGATGCATCTACGGCAGCGCCCCCTTCGGATCGATGTTCGCGCCGTTCTTGATCACTTCGAAGTGCAGGTGCGGACCCGTCGTCGTCGGCCCCGCGCCGTGCGTTCCGGGCCGGCCGCCGCTCAAGCCGATGAGCTGCCCCGCACGCACGTCCTCCCCCGTCGAGACCGAGAAGTGCGAGAGGTGTCCGTACAGCGTGGCATATCCCCCCCGGTGGCCGATGAGCGCGTAGGAGTAGCCCGTGTCGCCGCCGTCGCGCGCGAGGAACACGACACCGTCCGCCGCACTCACGACGGGACTCCCCTGCCCGATGCCGATGTCCATGCCGAGGTGCGGGATGCCGAACACGCGCTTGTACCCCTCATCGAGGTATCCGGCGGTGATCGCCCCGAACGCCGGCCAGGAGAACGGCTGCGCGTAGGGCACGATCCCGTCCGCATACTGTCCCGGCCGCGCTTCCCTGAGCCCCTTCTCGATGAGCGTCCGCTCGGCGCGCATCCGCAGCCGCGCGTCGATGCGGGCGAGATCGCCCTGGAGGCGGATGACCTGCTGGTGGACTTCCTCGAAGACGCGCTTGATGGCGTCCTCTTGGCTCCCGCCGGCGGCACCGCTCTCGAGCCGGTCCACGTCATCCGACGCCGCGAGGTACTCCCTCTGCAGCTCTCTGAGCTGCTCACGCAGTTTGGAAACCATCGTGACGGTACGTCCCGTGTCGGAGAGCTTCCGGATGAGTGCGAGCCGCTCGCTCAAGACCAGCTTTTCCGTGAGAGCGCTCTCCGTGGACTCTCCGAGCGAGAGGAGGAGCACGTTCCCGACGGAATCGAACGCGCTTCCGTGCGCACCGGTGGTCCGAAGGACGGTCGCAAGCTCCGCTTTCTGCGCTTCGACGAGTGCATCGCGCTCCTTCGGGTTCGCGGGATCGACCCCGAGACGATCGCGGAGCGTCTGCAAAAATGTTTCCGCCGACGCGATCTTCAAGCGCACCCGCCGCTTCTCCGCACCGATCGCGAGAAGCTTGGCGCGCGCGCTCTTCACCGTGCCACTGCTCGCCGGACCCCGCGGGCGGGACCGGTACAACCTGGCCGCTCCCTCCAATGCTTTCTCGAGCGCCTGCACCATCTCGCCGCGCTCGGGCGGAGGCACGATGAACGCGAACGTGACGAGAGGGATCAACGCGGCGAGCAGCACGCCGGCCGTCGCCAATCGCGCGGAGAGGCGTTCCCCCGCCGCCGCGGAGACACGGACGCGCCGCGCAGAGGATGCCCTGAGCGTAGTCGAAGGGCGTCCGGGGCGATCCGTAAAACGTTGAGGGATATGCATTTCCCTACAGTATAGCGGAAAAACGGCCGGAACGGAATGCGTCGCCGCAACGCTCGAGTCGAAGGGTAAAGGAAGTTATGCAGCATCGTCCTGCGCGGTGTGCTACCATGCTCCCCCATGATCGCCCTCTTACGAGGCACCGTCCGCAGGCATGCTCCCGGACTCGTGACCGTCGACGTAGGAGGAGTCGGCTACCGCGTCGCCGTACCCCTCTGTGTGTGGGATGAATTGAAGGAAGGCGAGGAGCGGGAGCTCACCATCGAGTCCTACGTGCGGGAGGACCGCTTCGACCTCTTCGGGTTCACCGACGCGGCGACGCAGATGCTCTTCCGGGAGGCGATCGAGATGCCCGGCATCGGCCCCAAGACCGCTCTCGAGATCTGCTCCGTGCCGCGCCACGTCCTCGCACAGGCCATCTCCGCGCAGGATGCAAAAATGCTCACCGCCATCAAGGGTGTGGGGAAGAAGACAGCCGAGAAGCTCCTCGTGGACCTGAAATCGCTCATGGAGAAGGAGCCGCGCATCTTCCACGTCGCGGAAGGACAACGCAGAAGCGCGCACGAGTTCGACGAAGACGCCGTGGCCGCGCTCCACTCGCTCGGATACGAATCCTCCACCATCATGCAGGTCTTGAAGAGCCTGCCCAAAGACCTCGCAACCACCGAGGAGCGCGTGGCCGCCGCTCTCCGATCGCTTTGATCCTCCCCCTTTCCATGCTCACGCTCGACATCTCCGCCACCCTCGCACGCGCGATCACCCCGTCACTGGGCATCCCCGACCAGGAGCTCTCGGGCCTGCGGTCCTCCATGCGCCGCTACATCGACGACTGGCTCAAGGAGCGCCGTTCAGGCAAGCACGCGTGGTCCATGGCCCCCTACGACAAGCAGGCGATCGCGCTCGTGAAGGAAGTCGCGGAGCGCGTGAAGACCGAGCACATCCGCACCGTCATCTGGATCGGCATCGGCGGATCGGCCCTCGGCCCGCAGGTGATCCAGGAAGCGTTCGAGAGCCCCGACACGGTCGAGTTCATCCTCCTCGATTCCATCGATCCCGCATACCTCGAGATGATGCTGCGCTTCGTGGACTGGAAGCAGACCCTCCTCGTGATCGCGAGCAAATCCGGCGACTCGCTGGAGCCCATGAGCATCTTCTTCCTCTGCTTCGAGCGGTTGCGCGCGGCCATGAAGGATCGCGGCGCCGCGGAGCGGACGGTCGCCGTCACCGACGTGGACGCGGGGCCCCTGCGCACGTTCTGCGCGGAGCGCGGCATCGCCATGCTGCCGATCCCCGCCGACGTGGGCGGCCGGTACTCCGTTTTCACGCCCATCGGGCTGCTGCCCATGGCGCTGCTCGGCCAGGACGTGAATCAGTTCGTGCGCGGCGCGAAGGAAATGGACACCGCCTGCCAGTCGACGAGCATCGACGACAACCCCGCGGCGCTCCTCGCGAGCGTGCAGTTCCTCCTCGACACGAAGCGCGGCTACTGCCTGCGCACGATCATGCCGTATTCGCAGCGCCTCGCCCCCGTCGCCCGCTGGGACCAACAGCTCATCGCCGAGAGCCTCGGCAAAGCGGAGACGGCCAACCCCATCCCCGTGGCCGCGATCGGAACGCAGGATCAGCACTCGCTCCTGCAGCAGTGGATGGCCGGCCCGCGCAAGAGCTGGCACCTCTTCATCCGCGAAACCGAGCGCCCGCGCCTCTCCGTGCCGGATCACGTGCCCCCCGCCTTCCAGTTCATGGCGGGCAAGACCTTCGGACAGCTCATGGACGCCTGCTACGAGGGCACGAGCAGAGCTCTTCTGTCCGCCAAGCGCCCCTCCGTGACCATCACGCTTCCGCGGCTGGATGCGGGTAACCTCGGCCAGCTCTTCTATCTCTTCCTGACCGAAGTCGTGCTCCTGGGGAAGCTCTACCGCATCGACCCCTACGGCCAGCCGGCGGTGGAGACGGGCAAGAAAATCACGAGGACGATCCTGTCGAAGGGAAGGACGGCGGAGTAATGGAAAATTAAAAATGCAAAATGAGAAATGAGAAATGAATAATTTTGCATTTTGCATTTCTTATTTTGCATTCCCAATTCCCCCCTCCCCCGCTATCCTTCTCTCGTACCATTTCCCGCTCCCCGTCCCATGGCCCACGACGTCACCGATGCCACATTTGCCGCCGAAGTCCTGCAGTCGAAGATCCCCGTCCTCGTGGATTTTTGGGCCCCGTGGTGCGGACCCTGCCGCGCGATGTCTCCGGTCGTCGACGAGATCGCGAAGGAGTACGAGGGGAAGGCGAAGGTCGTGAAGGTGAACGTCGATGAAAACGCGGACATTCCGGGGCAGTTCAACGTCATGAGCATCCCCACATTCATCGTCTTCAAGGACGGCTCTCCGGTCGCGCAAATCGTCGGCGGGAGGCCGAAGGGTGATCTCACGAAGGAACTGGATGCCGCCATCGCGTAAGCATGCATTTCTTCCTCGGCTTCATCGGCATTCTCCTGTCCGTCGGCATCATCCGCTACCGCGAAGCGATCGGGGATACCATCGGGGAGGCGGAGTGGATGCGCAAGATCGGCGGTGTCTACATGGTGACGATCTACTTCGCGATCTGCCTCTTCATCTACAGTTTCCTCTCAATGTTCGGGCTGCAGGACATGCTCCTCACGCCCATCGTGAGGCTCCTCACGCCATACGGGACCCCCGATGGGCCCGTCGTGCCGGTGGCTCCGTAAAAGGACGATTGTACAACACCGTGTGGCGTTCGCCGTGTCGACTCTTCGATACGCCCCGCGTGTCACACTGAGTGTTCCGAGCCCCGCGGCCGCGGGGCGAGGAATGTATCGAAGTGCAGACACGCGGGGCACTCAGAGTGACACGGCGAAGTATCGAAGTATGTTTGTGTCCTATAAAAGTGGAGTGAGCCTGGAGCTTGAGAGAGGCCCACTCCGTTCCCCCGCTCTTTGTGCGACACGATTGCCGCGCAGCCTTTATCTCCGAACGAGATGAAAGTGAAGCTCCGATGTAAGGTAGGAAGCGAGGGGCCGATATTGTAAGAGATGAACCTGCAGCATTCAACGATTATGGACAGATTTGTGGAATCCATGCGCATTTCGTACTTTGGTCACAAAGCAAAAGAAACATAGTACTTCATTGGTGCAAGTCCGGGCCTGCAGTACGATGAACTCATGACAAATGAGCTCGTGAGATACAGATCGGAGTCCCCGCCGCCACCGCCTCTTCCTGCAAAGCTCTCTCCGATTGAGCTCACCATCACTGCCCCTCGCGACCTCACCTCCTTCGAGCAGGAAACACTCGGAGGAACATTCTTCATCGGGATCTTCCACGGTGTGAACGGCGAACCGAGAGTCACGAGACTGGATTACGTTCAGAGACAAGGCATCTACGTTCTTCTCACGGGGGTGCCGCAAGATCAGGCGCGGAAAGTGATCGATGCGATCGTTGCGAATGTCCGGCAATGGGCGGAGAAACATGACATGTGCGGAGAGGACTTCCAAGAACTACCTGCCGCAGGTGCATTGACACACGAAATCTGTCATTGAGATCATGATTCCTCTACACTGGCGAGCCAGTGGGGCTGTAGCTCAGTGGTAGAGCACCTGCTTTGCAAGCAGGGGGTCAGGGGTTCAAGTCCCCTCAGCTCCACCATTCGGGAATTCAAAAGCCGGAAATGGCTTTTTATCCAATAATTTTTAATTCTTAGGCGATTCTAAGCGAGTTCAAAATCGAGATTTCTTCTCTCGGGGGATTCTCACCGCTGAGTCCCATGAGTGGCTTTGTGTGGCCGTTTTCTTGGAGTTCAAAATCCTAACCTTTGATCTTCAATTTCAATTGGCTCACTGTGCTTCTTCTGAATTTGTTATGCTGAACGCATGAAATATCACAAGATTGAAGAAATTATCGCATATCTCGATGCCGAAAGAGCTGGAGTCGAAGCTCAATTCGATGCCAAGTACAAAGAAAGATTGGATGAGTTATTTACTGAGTTGGTAAGACTTTTTAATGGTCTTCAAGATGCAATGTATAACAGCATCGAGAAGAAACTGCCCGATGGGACGTGTAATGCGGCGCTCATTCTATGGAAATGTTTAAGAACTTTTCTTGCATCAATTCAGTTATTGAGAGCTGGCTACTGGGGGGAGGCAAATTCTTTACTGAGGGATGCATTGGAGTCTGCGGCAATTGCTCTCTATTTACACAATCACCCAGAAAGTAACAGTGTTTTCCAGGGGCAAGGAGGTAAGCCTTTATATGGAAAGGCACTTGGCGAAGCTTACAAAATAATTCCTACCTTTCAGACTCAGCGTAAGTTACTTTCAGAAATTTATGTGCATCCGAGTGAATTTCATGGCGTGATTGAGTGGAAGGGTGAGAAATTCAGTATGGTCGGTACTTTTGAAGAGAAAAATTTGCAACGGTATGAAACGACCGTTTTTGTTTTGGAGTCTGTAATTAAAGATTTAGGAAAAGTAATCGAATACATCTTCTTTGTTTTTTTTGATCCACCACTTTTTTGGGATAGAGACGGATCGGGAAAGTTAACAATGAAAAGTCCTGGGCTTAAACATTTAAATAGATTATTAGACTCGGCTGAGATTATCAAAAAGAACACAGGCATTGATATTCTTGCTGACAGTGATGACGACAATGACGAAGCAAAAGAATACAAGGCGATACTTCGCAGGTATGAGTTGAGAAGGAAATCAAAGGAAAGTTAAAAGTTCAAAATCGTTCCCCACAGCTCATTGACTGAGCCGTAATTAGAGGATCAGGTTGCCTTTTTCTACTGTTCGACTGTTCAGGATCGATATGATGCAATCGAGTGAGTAATAGAGTTCTGTGAACTTTTTGGCCAGTTCAAGCATATCAAAGTTTCGTTCCCAAGCTTTCCCCTCAGCTCCACCAAACTCCTCACGTCACCACCTTCTCCAGCATATTTCGATCTACAGCCGTGCGCAGCTCCAACCCAACCCTCTCCCCCACACTCATCGTCTCCCCATAAAGATACCGCGTGTACGGAGTCGCGAAGGTGCCCGGCGAGCCGGGGATGCGAAGGGAGACGTCGAAGATGACGATATCCTCCTTCCCCTCCTCTGCTACTACAGCTCCCTGCAGGGCGAAGGGGCCGATCATACCTTTGCCCGACGGATCGATCTCAGGCGAGAGATTCTTGGCCGCTTCGACGAACTTTTCCCCGAGGGAGAAAGCCTTCTCGAGGATGGACTCTTTCACCGTGCAGGCGATGTGCCCCGTCTCGATCATCTTCAAGTCGATGCCATACTTAAGCACTTTCTCCTGCTCGCTTCCCAGCAAGCGCAGGAACCCGTCGAGGTTTGTCTGGCGGCGCGTGTCGGTGCCGAGCAGCTCCAGCTCCCCCGTAAGCGGCGAGTAGAAGAAGTTGAAATTCACGGGCGCGCCGACGACGAACTCCTCGATGGTGGCCTTGCGCCAGTCGGGCGACACCTTCCCCTCCTTCTCGAGACGCATGCCCTCTTTCTCCCAGCCGGCGAAGCTGTTCACGATGAAGAACGCGCGCTCGTAGCCGCGGTGCACCTCCGACGCCTTCACGATGACGGGGCAGTCGATATCCTCCGGCCTCTTGAAAATCTTGGGCGTGCGGATTCCGGCGATATTGAGGAGATCGTACTGGGAGAAGTGCTGATTGCGCTCTTCCACTTTGAGCAGGGACCGCGATCCGAAGATGGGAATCTTGAATTCGTTCTCCACTTTCTCGAAATCCTCGAAGTAGACCCAGAAGTACCTACTATGAATAAATATTGTATTCATCTTTCTCAGCTTCTCTTGGACATCTTTGTTGAGGAGATCCGAAAACTTATCGACGATGATCACGTCATCGATACATCCCAATTTTTCATTTTGCATTTTGAATTTTGCATTCCGAGTGCGGAAGTACTCGGTATACGTCTTCTCTCTTCCCTTCCGTGCCACCGCCACCGTCTTGAATCCGTACTTCTTCGCCCCGTGTCCCACATCGAGCGCGCTGTGGCCGCCGAGCACGCCGACGGTGATGTTTTTGAGGTCGTAGCCTTTCAGGAGATCAGAGACGTTCATTGGAGAGAATTGTAATGTAAAATGCAGAATGTGAAATGCAAAATTGCCGATGAGTCATTTCATATTTTGCATTTCCCATTTCGCATGGACGCTCACCCCAGCACCTCCTCGAGCTTGCCCGTCTCGATCGCCTGCTTCAAGTCGCGGGCGATGCGGCGGCCGGTGCTCATGGGCTCCTTGTAACGCAGCTGCGTGTAGGGCGAGCCCTCGATGAAGGGATTGGTGCCGGCGACGATCCGTGCGGAGATCTCGAAGACGAAGATCTGGAGCTTGCGCGTGACGATGCACTCGAGACAGAAGGGACCGAAGAGTCCTTTGCCCGCGCCGCGGAGCCCCTTGCTCACTTCCACCACGCGTTCCCCCATGGTGAAGAACTCCGGAAGCATCGATTCGCGGACCACCACGGGGATGTTGCCGACGATGGTGTAGGAGGTGTGGATGTTCGCGGCCAGTTGGTCCTCCGCGCGGATCCGTCCGATGGAGTCTGCGTTGGACTCGTAGCGCTTGTCGAAGCTCATGATCTCCAGCTCCTTGGTGAGCGGCGAGTAGAAGTAGTGGACGTAGAGCGGCACGCCGACGATGTACTCCTGCAGGGCGTAGTCGTTCTGATCCGGATACTTGCGATTCTTCACTTCGTAGAACTGCTCGGCGGACTTCACCACGAAGTAGCCGAACCCGCCGGGCGCCCCGTGGAACTTCACGATGACCGGACGGTCGATGTCCTCGGGTTTCTCGAAAACGCGCGGGACGATGAGGCCGGACTTCTCGAGCCACTGGCGCTCGAGGTTGCGGTCGGACTCCCACTTGAGGATCTCCTTCGCCCCGTAGTACATCGCCTGCATCTTGGCGACCCGGTCGAGACCGACGTACGCGATGAAGGACGCATGCGGGATGACGATGGCATTGCGCTTGATGAGCTCTTCCTCAAGACCGTCATTCCACTGAGACCAATCGTCGATCGTGATGATCTCGTCGGCGACGCCGTAGCTTACGTACGGCCGCTCGGCGCCACGCTTACAGATGACGAGATTGCGCATCCCCTCGTCGCGCGCCCCCTTGAGGATCTGCAGCGCCGTGTGGCTCCCGAGCGTGGCGATGCAGTAATCGGAGGATTTCTTGGAGGCCGGGAGGATGGGACGGGCTTTCGGCATAAAATTGATAATTTCGGGGATCTTACCAAAATCCACCGGCTTGGCAAGCGGATTTTGTATGCCAAACACCCTAAGAAGGGATTAAGGGCTTGCGTAAACCAAAGAGTTGACATGAATATATTATTAATGTTTAATGACTTTAATGAGCAATGTGGGAAACATAGACGTCGGCACGGATCGATCCAAGGAAGCTACGAAAGACGTGAGCCTCGGCGGCGAACCGCTCGATATGGATATCGACTTCATGCGCCGCACCGTCGCGGACGCTCTGCAATTGCATGGGATGACCTCGGAAAAGGCAATGCATGCTTTCGATGATGCGTCTGCCTCCAACCCCAATCCCGCCGTGGCGAGGTTCATCCTCTTCAGGCTCGCACAGGCACTGAAGCTGCCGGTGATCAGAAAACAAGCGTAACGACTGCATATTGTCACGTTGTCTTTCTCAAATAGACTGTTTCCATCACGAACTCTGCGGTAATTTCCGCCCCCTCCATGAATTTCGACACCCCCATTAGAGTCTTTGGCAAGAACCACGCGGAATTCCTTGATGATGACATCGTGAATATCCTTCCCAGAAAGGCTGCCGATCTCTTCTACCTCACCTACAGGTACTGTGACCAACTGAAGGGAACAATGCGTCGAGAGGGATCGGGGGACCAAAGAAGTTTCCATGTGCGTTGCACACCCCAGCCGCAGGGGTACTCCATTTCCTTCATAGACCGCCAGTCACGTCTCCCCGCAATTGAGCTCAACAGCTCTCTCGGACAGGGATTTCGCTTCGCCGATGGCCAGGAAAACTTTACGAATCTGAGAGCCCGCGCCGTTGAATTGCCGATGCGCAATTCCTCGAGTAAGACATTCCCCTACGATGCGCTCCATGAAATCAGTCATTCGCAGAGAGAAGTCACAGAACGCCTTCTTGACGGAGCACACCATCAAGTTGTTGATGCTTTTAACCACGCACACATCACCAGAGCATTCACAGGACCCGAGCTGGAACAACTCAGAATTGATATGCAGCAGCCACTCAAGACGATGACTATAGAAAACGGGGTTGCTCAAACACGGCGTGATTTGATCGTAGCACTCCTCGATAAGAGCATACCTCCTGAAGAGTATCTGAGTGCTGAAGACGAACTCACTGCACGGTCTGAACGAGAGGCATGGCGCTACGCCGAGGAAACGCTGTTGAGATTGGAACAGGAGGGATATCGATTCGAATTCCCTGAACAAGAGCGACGGAAGTACATCCGTTCCTGCCTGCTTTCTTATGACCTAGATACTCTTCTGGGAAAGTGGACGACCGGTCGAAAAGATGCGATCAAAGAGAGAAAGGCTGTGTATGCCACAGAGACCGAAGATCAGAAGAGGGTCCACACAATCATCGCGGCAATGCGACGATGCTGATCAGGGAGTTGCGTCTTCTGCATTATGAAGAGTGGAGGTGCCGGCGGGAATTGCACCCGCGTATGGGGGTTTTGCAGACCCCTGCCTTACTACTTGGCTACGGCACCAATACACACAGACTATCAGAACAGAGAACCTGTGAAAGCCCCCGGCATGATGCTTCCTACTCCGGCTGCACCAATGTCGAGCTCTTGAGGATGAGCAGCACCTCGCTCTCCACGCTGTCATCGATGAACATGGGTACGGCGGCTGTCACGGTGTAGCCGACGGAATCCTTCGATGTGCTCAACTGGTAGAACCTCCGCGCCGGATCGGTCTCCACGGGCTGCGCGGTGAAGATGTGCAGAGAGAGGCTCTCGCCGTCGATGGTGACCTTCTTCGTATCCGCCAACGAGTAGCCGGGCAACACGCTCACGGACCGCATGCTGGCTTCGCTGTAATCATTCGGTGTCATCGGCTGGCTCAGCGCCTCACGCGTGACCGTGATGGAGGGGAACTGTCCCGAGACGGACGCCTCCGCTTTGAAGGCGGCGATGGTCTCGTCGGGCACGCCCCGCTGCCTTAGTGTCTCGCGGTCGACAACCGCCCATCCCGCAGGCAGGCACGTGCCGTACGTCCCGTCCCAGTAGTCCTGATCGCACTTCGCCACCGTCGTGCCGCCGCCGCAGGCAGCGAGGAAGAGCGTAAAACCGAGGAGGAGAAAGAGGGATTTCTTCATAGTAAGCGCCAGCATACGCCCTCGAAGAATTGAAGGGAACAGAAGGGGCGGGATGGCGCGCCACGGGGGGTGAAGGGGAAGGCCCTGCTGCGCCTTTGGCGCGCTGACGAGGCGACCCCGAATCCTTGGAGGGGTCGACGAGGAGGCACAGGGCCTAAGAGGAGAGGCGGAGGCATCGCCGGCGTTTTGGCGCCACCTTTGCCGCCGGGCAAAGGTGGCAATACGAATGAAAAGGTGGACAGATATTTACTTCATGTCTTGGAATCACTTCCAGGAATTGAGCGGCGACCGATTTTCTGCTATAGTAAGAGGATTTATGAATCGCCTCACTCTCCAAGCCTCCCTCATCGGACTCCTGACCCTCCTGCCCGCCTCCGCTTCAGGCGCGGCGAAGATCGAAGTATCCGACACGGTGGCGGGGCTCGGAACGGAAGTGGAGATCTCCGCTCTGGCGACGAATGACAGCGAGACGGCCGCCCTCGTCGTCACTCCCCCGTTCGGGAGCGAGATCATCCTCCCCGTGAACCGGGACACCGCCGGCAAGGCTACGGTCAAGGTGTCGGCGAACGACACCCAAGTGGCGGGAAGCTACTCCGTGGAACTCACGATCAATGACGTCGTCGATGCCTCCGCAACGTTTACGGTGCTTCCGGAGAGCATCGATCTGAATGGGAGCACGCTGCAGGCGGACCGCACATCCCTCACGCCCGACGGCTCCGATACGGTGACCGTCTCGGTGATCGCACGCGACCGCTACGGCAACACGCTCTCCGGCCGGCCCATGGAGCTCATCTCCAGCCGAAGTGCCGATGTCATCTCCTCCTCTTTAAGTGAGACGGACTCAAGCGGCGAGCAGACCTTCACCGTGACGACCACGCAAATCGGATCACTGTCTCTCAGGGCGATGGATCTGCTCTCGGGCAAGATGCTCGGCGGCACGGTGGACATTTCCGCAGGACAGTCCATCGCATCGGCCGGCGGATACACAGCGCAGCAAGCCGCCCAGTACATGCCGACCTCCTACGCGCCGATGGCCTACCCGACATTCGGATACATGCCCTATCCGATGATGGGGATGAACACATACGGCGGATCGTACGGCAGCCGCATCACGGGCAATATCCTCGGCCGCACGCTCTACGGACAGGCCGGAACCTTCGACGTCATCGCGGGTTTCGTCATCGAAGGCCCCAAGAGTATGAAGCCGAATGAGGACGCAACCATCCGTATCACCGCCGTCGACAAGAACGGCTCGACCGTCGAGGACTACATGGGACTCGCGCTCCTCTCCTCGACGGACCCGCTGGCTGTCCTCCCCTTGAACGGCGAGGTGCAGTTCCAGCCGCAGAACCTCGGACAGAAAGTCCTCACGCTGGGACTGAGGTTCCGTACGCCCGGCGAGCAGATCCTGCACATGGAGGACAGCTCCGACCCGCGCGTGAGCGGCGAGCTTACCATCATGGTTGCAGGGGAAGCGGGCCCGGTGTCTCCCACCCTGCAGATCACCTCCCCCAAGGCCAATAGCGGCGTGAAGGAGCCGGTCGTGCGCGTCGAAGGCAAGGGCGCCCCGTTCATCAATCTCATCGTCACCGGCGGCACGGAAGATGTCCGCGGCGAGACGAGCCAGGACGGGAATTTCTCGATCACCATAGACCTCGATCCCTCACTCACGGATCACACGCTGCGCGTCCGCGACGATTCCGGACGCTACGACTCGGGGAACCTGCACATCCGTCTGGATGCCACGCCCCCCGAGGTGGGTCTGGTCACCTTCGACCCCTTGAGCCCGCAGGAAACCATGCCGGTGAAGCTCACCGTCAAGAGCGAACCGTCGCTCTCCTCCGTGAAGCTCAAGATTCTGGAACAGGATTACCCGCTCACGGAGAGCAAGACCGCCTCCGGAACGTACGAAGTCACCTTCCCCGCTCCGGCTGCGGGCACCTACCAGGCAAGCGTCATCGCCTCGGATTCCGCGGAGAACACCGTGGAAGTGCGCAGCAACATCACCATCACCAAGCGCACGCTCCCGCAGGTGCAGAACGTGAAAGCGGAAGCCAAGGTGGATGCCGTCTCACTGACGTGGGACCCGATCACTTCCGAAAAAGTGGACGCGTACCGCGTCTACGTGGGAGAGCAGCCGGATAACTACCTCTACACGCTCGAAACCGGCCAGCCGACCACGACCGCGAAGGTCGCGGGGCTGAAGGCGGGCGTCACCTACTCCTTCGCCGTCACGGCGCTGCAGGGCGACCGTGAGAGCGGAGAGAAGAGCGAACCCGCGACGGCACATCTGCTCGGCATGAGCATGACCGTGACGCCGCAGGACGGAGCACTCATGCTCCAGTGGTCGAACCTCCCGCAAGAAACGCCGCTGGCGAGCTATCTCCTCGAGTACGGCGTGGAGGCGGACACGTTCATCGAGCAACGGACCATCAACGGCGACTTGCGCGCCTACACCCTGCGTGACCTCCTGAACGGCGTGACCTACTACATCCGCGTCACGCCCGTCACGACGACGGGCAACGTGCTCAGGGATCTGACGGTGACCGCCTCAGGGACGCCCGCGGGAAGCGGCTCGGGCTTCACGACGACCACCGCCAACCCGATCCCGACCGATATCGGACAGGTCACTCCGGGCTCGAAGCCCTCTTCGGTGCCGCCGATCAGCAATCTGCACGGAGGAGCGCCTCTGACCACGCCGACGGTGGGCCTGCCGCTCTCCTACCTCTGGATCGCTGTGGGCGTGAGCGCGCTCTTCTTCGCGTGGCACTGGCAGCGGCGCAAGACTCTGACCCAGACATGGAAGTTTCTGCAGGAGATGGAATCGCGCTACCATCAGCAGTAATCATGGCAACCACCCCGCGTCCACGGACGTTGTCCATCGGGGGAGCGACCATCGACGTCTTCGTGCGCGCCGATCGCGACCTCGTGCAGAGAGTCGCAGGCGGCGAGGCTTTTGTCTTCCCGCTGGGCGCGAAAGTCCGCGTGCGGGAGGTGAAGGAAACGTGCGGCGGCGGCGCGTCCAATACGTCCGTCGGTCTTGCGCGCCTCGGGTGCGACAGTGCGTTCTGCGGCGTCGTCGGCTCCGACCAGTGGGGCGAGCGGCTCCTCGAGAACATGCGTCGGGAGGAAGTGGACACGCGCCGCGCGACCATCGTGGAGGGGGAAGTCTCGAGCTTCTCGATCATCCTCTCCGCTCCAAGCGGCGAGCGCGTGATCCTCTACGAACCGGGGACGAACGCGCACCTGCAGGACGCCATCTTCGACCGCGAAGCGCTCGGAGGCGTGCAGCGGGTGTACTTGAACAGCCTGCAGGAACCCAGCCGCATCATCGAGGACGACATCGTCGCGGTCCTGAGCGCTCCGCAGGCCCCTCTCCTTACATGGAATCCGGGAAGCCCGCAGATCCGCGCCTCTGTCCGCGACCCTATGAATGCCGCACTGCTCGCACATACGGATCTCCTGCTCGTCAATGACGAAGAGGCCCTCACCTTCACCGGCGAGAAGACGCTGCAAGGCGCTCTCCGTTCGCTCCTCAAGGCCGGCGTGCACACGGTCTGCGTCACGGAAGGAGAGAAAGGCGTGACCGCCTCGGACGGCGCACACCTCTATCACTGCCCCTCTGTCGCCTCCGCGGAAGTCAGAGAAACAACCGGGGCCGGAGACGCCTTCGGAACGGGTGCCACATGGGCGCTGCTCCATGGCATGGACTTGCCTACAGCGCTCAAAGCGGGTACGATAAATGCTACCAGTGTTGTCGGCGCGATCGGCGCGCAAGCGGGACTGCTCACAGACATCGAGATGCGCGCGAGAATCACGTCCGTGCAGTTGTCCGTCTCCGTCCGACCACTCGACTCCTGAGACACATTCCACCCCCATCCATGTCCACAGAGAAGCTCGTTCAAGTTCAGGAACTCATCGACTCCGCCATGTCTTCCCTCAAGACGGCACACGCCCTCATGCGGGATCTGACGGGAATCGTCGACACGGATCGCGAGCGCATCGTCTCGCGCGCCGAATCGTTCTCAGGCAGCGGCCCCGTGAGCGGCCGCGTCATCGAAGGAGCGTTCGACGGCCAGAACATGGTTGACGGCTCCGGGCAGACCTACCCCGTTCCCGCCAACTATGCCAGCAAGAGCAAGCTGGCCGAGGGAGATGGCATGAAGCTGACCATCACGGACGAGGGGAAGTTCGTCTACAAGCAGATCGCCCCCATCCAGCGCCGCACGACCGTCGGCGTGCTCATCCAGGAAGACGGCCAGTACAAAGTGCTCGCCGAAGGGAAGGCCTACCGCGTGCTCCTCGCATCGGTGACGTTCTACCGCGCCGAAGTCGGCGACCAGGTGACGATCCTCCTGCCCAAAGACGGCGAAGCCAAGTGGGGCGCAGTGGAAGCGGTCATCCCCAAACAGCTCGCAGAAGCCGCAGCCAAGGAGAAATTCCGCAAGGCTGCAAAAGATGAGGACGGAGAACTGAGCCCGAGTGTGGATTGAGAGGAAAGAGCGACCGGTGCCAACTCTTCTGTCTGGCACTCTGCTCTCTCCCTTGGTACGCTCAAGCACCTGTGAAGGTTTCTTCGCGCATCACCGCTCCCGTCGTCCTGGCACTCCTGTGCGCCGGCGTGCTCATCGTGTTTCTCTGGTGGCAAATCGCCCGATCCACGGTGGTGCTCCGGCCGGATTCCCCCGTCGTCATCCCGCCAGACGATTTCCTGAACGAACCGACAATCACCGCGCCGCCGCAAGCCATCGACCCGCGCGATCAGGCACTCGTGCATCTGCGGCAGGGAGATCTCTCCGCCCTCAAGGGGGACTGGAAGGGCGCGCAGAAGGAGTACAAGCTCTCCGTGGAAGCCAATGGCGGCCTGCCGGCGTTGCGCAAGCTTGCCACCGCCCAGCTGCAACGCCGCGACATCGAAGGCGTACACGACACGATCAAGAATCTGAAATCAGCCGGTGCCCGTCCGGAGGACCTCCTGCTCCTCGAGAGCATCGTGGAACTGCGCACGGGAGAACTCGTGAAGGCGCGCGACCTCCTCTCCGGCGCGCCCGACTCACCGCAGAAGCACTACAGCCTCGCCCTGCTCTCCCTCATCCAAGGCGATCACGAGACCGCGCAAGCGGAGCTCGCCCTCGTCGCCGCAGGTTGGGAGCCGGTCCTGCGATCCTACGCGAAGACGCTCCAAGCGGCCTACGATGAATTTGCGCTCTTCCCGGAAGGATCCGAGCTCCACTTGGTCACGCTCCTCTCCCGCGCGCTCGCGCAGGTGCAGGAGTGCGAGCTTGCCTTGCCGCTGCTCATCCAAGTGACGAACGGCAAGGATGACTACCGCGACGCATGGATCGTCCAAGGCTACTGCGAGCTCACGACCGAGCGCTCTCAGGAAGCACTCGCCTCGCTCGAACATGCCTACAACCTCGATCCGCAGAAACCCGAGATCCAGTACTTCCTCGGCCGCGCCTACGCCGCGCTGCTCCAGCACGGCAACGCGATCACATTCTTCGAATACGCACTCGTCAACGGCTTCGAGCCGAAAGCGGAAGTGCGCGGCCTCATCGCCGAAGAGGCACTGTCTTCGGGCGACACGAAGCTCGCCCTCGAGCAACTGGCGGCGCTGACGGAGGATTCTGCAGCCACCCTCAAGACGTTCGAGGATTTCGTCTCCGTGAGCATCACAGCCGGGAACGATGAGGAAGCGTACGTGAAGGCGCTCGCGGCAACCAGACGTTGGTCAGAGGACCCGCGCGCTTTCGAGCTCCTCGGAACCGCCGCTCTCGAAACGAGCCGCGACGCCGACGCACGCACCGCGTTTGAAAAAGCTCTCCAGCTGGACCCAACACTCGAGAGCGCAAAGAAGAAGTTGGAGGGGATGAAGTAGTGAGATTTGCCCCGCACCGCTCCGTGTCATCCTCCCCTCCCGACGGGAGGGGACCAAAGGGGAGGGGGTCAAGACGAAGAATAGGCGATGTCCATTCTCAAGATACTCCAAACCCCCTCTCCCTTGCCCTCTCCCGTCGGGAGAGGGAAGAAGTCACCAATTCTAGAAAAGATGGCGGAGCGTTTTCTTTGCTTCTTTCTTTGTCGCCCTGACAAAGAAAGAAGGAAGTACTGATCCCAACCTTCTTTCCCCGTTCCCTCCCAACCTTTAGAGTACACATACCGCATGCGTCCCCTGACCTTGAAGACCATCGGCATCCTGTCAGCCCTTTCGCTCTCCGTATTCGTCATCGCGATCTTCCTGATCGCCACACACCTCTTCACGCTTGCCGCTCTGACCCCGGCGCACCTTCTGCCCGCTGACCGCCTCGAGGCGCTCTTCTCGAACATGCCGGCGCCGATGCTCAAGAGATTCACCGACGCATTCCCGCTGCTCTCGAGCATCACCGGCGACCACGCCGCCATCGCCATCGTGAGACTCGACGATGAAACACTGTCCACCGTCATTTTCGATCGCGTCACGCCTCAACCCGAAGACGAGGTAACGATCATGGGCCCCTTCAAGGTCACTGTTTCGGATGCCCGCGTGACGGAGCTCCTCGGATTCAAGGATGCGCGACTGGCCCGCCACACGTCCTACGAGCTTTTGAGCGCAGGGAGAAAACCCGCTGATCAGTGGGCGTACTTCGCTTCCGGAAGCCTTCCGCCCCCCTCCTCCCTCCCACAGAATCTGTTCGCCGCGCTCCTGCAAACGGATCTGCGTGCCGCAGTCCTCACCCTCACTCCCGCGGGATGCGAAGTGCGCGTGGCGGGAACGGCGTGGCCGGCAATCGTGAGCGCGTCTCCGCTCTTCGCGAACGCGATGAGCGGCACCCTTGCAATCGTGCGCATCGCGGACCCCGCCGCACTGTGGAACGTCCTGACAGAACATCTCGATCGCCCGAACTTGAGCCTCGTGCGAGGCTCGCTCGAGTATGCCGTCGCACAGTTTTTCGGTCCCGAGGTGAGCGTACGCGAGGACATCCTGCCACTCCTCACCAATGCGACAACCGTGGTCCTTACACAAACTTCATCGGGCACGGCAGTCGCCGTGACCGGAGCGCTCCCCGCGCTTCAGGAACTCACGCAGAGGCTCTCGATTCTCCGCGATGCATTCTCTTCCGCCGTCCCCCCCATCCTCGCCACCACTCAACCGCTGAAGCGGGGGTTCACCTTCACGTCCCTGCGCACCGACCCCTCCATGGCATCGCGGAAACGAACTTCTCAGGGATGGTGGGAGGTTGAGCGGTCGTTCCGCGGAGATATGCAGGAATTTCTCACCGCTCGAAGCACCGTTTCCTTCGTCCTCTCCACGAATTCCGCGCTCCTCACCGATCTGCTCGAACGCGATGAGAATCGATCCCTCCCCACTGCCGGTCACGGGCGGCTGCTCATGGGAGGAGTGCTGAATCTCACGGATCTCCGCAAACTGCTCGCGGAATCTGCGCCCGCGCTCCTGGAGGAATCCCCACCGCTCCTCCTGCCCCTCCCGTCGACACGAAGCATTGTCTGGTCCATCGAAGCCACGGATTCGGTGACGACGCTGACGGTGAACAATGAACAAGAATGAAAGGCTGCCATTCGAATACACGTGTCATGGTGAGCCCTGTCGAACCATGACACGATGGCTCCGATACTTGTACCTAATCCCCGCGCTTTCCCTGGCATCCGGCCCCCAAACCCGCTACGATGCCGCCCCGAACACCTTTCCCTTACTCCCGTGACCTATCTCCGCATCGCCAACGTGTTCCTGACGATCTCCGCCATCGCTGTCGCAGCGAGCGTAGTCCTCTTCATCACTCCCGGTCCGCGCCTCTCGATCGAGTTCGCAGGGGGAACCCTCATGGAGATTCGCACTGCAGCGGACACGCAGAAACAAGCCGTCATCGACGCTCTCGACGCCTTCACGCTGAAAGACGGCACGCGCCTCGATCACTCGACCGTCTCCTCGACGAAAGGAGGAACCTTCCTCCTGCGGATGCGCGATATGACCAACGAAGACCACCTCGCGCTGCTGACCCACCTGCAATCCACCCTCGGGAACGCGGAGGAAATGCAATTCAACGCCATCGGCCCCACTGTCGGAGCGAGCCTCAAGACCAAGTCCCTCCTCGCACTCGGCGTCGCCTCTCTCGCCATCATCCTCTATCTCGCATTCGCTTTCCGCAATGTCCCGCGCAGATTGAATCCCTGGAAGTTCGGCATTCTCGCCGTGGTCGCGCTCATCCACGACCTCCTCATCACGAGCGGCATCTTCACCGTTTTAAGCCGTTTCACGACATTCGAGTACGACACGCTCTTTGTGACCGCACTGCTGACCACGCTCGGGTACTCCGTCATGGACACGATCGTCATTTTCGACCGTATCCGCGACAACATCAACTACCAGCAGCGGGGGGAAACGTTCGAGCAGCTCGTCACTCGCAGCCTGAAAGAAAGCATCATCCGCACACTGAGCACGGGAACGACCGCGCTCTTCATGCTCATCGCCATGTTCTTCTTCGGAGCCTCGAGCATCCGCTGGTTCATGCTCGCCCTCATCGTCGGAACGCTCATCGGCACATACTCCTCCTTCTTCGTAGCCACCCCGCTCCTGATCTACTGGAGGAAGAGGGACTGAGTGGCTGAAGGAAAAGAAGAAACGAGGAATTGATCTAATCACTATTTTATGGTATAGTATCTAAGTAAGACTCATACATACACATACATCCCATGCTCATGACGCGCACGACATCTTTGCTCGGCATCACTGTTGCACTGACCATCGTCCTCGGGTGCATCGTCACTCATACTTCCGCACACACGGCGTCCATCCTCGACACACTTGAGGATGCCCGGCAAAATCTCGACGATGCCAAAGTCGCCTACCAAGAAGCGAAGAACACTCTTAAAGGAGTAAAAGTGAACGTGAAGGAGATGAAAGCGGCCGTGAAAGCCGCAAAGCAGTCACTGAAGAGCGCGCAGAAAGCGCAAAAACAGGCGGACAAGGCTTACAAGACCGCCCAGAAAAAATCTCTGCGCGCCACGTCTCCCGACGAAAGAGCACACTTCATTGAAATCATGAATGAGGCGGATGCGCAGCGCACGGACGCCGGCAATCGGATCGAGGAAGCCACCGCCGTGATTGCCCGCGCTACGGAGAATCTCGCCGAGGCTACGGAGAATCTCACCGAAGCACAGAATGCGTTGGCACAAGCAGCGGTCGGAGTGAAGGAAGCCCGGGAAATCTACCAGGCCCTTGCCGCCGCACCCCCGAGCGATGACACGCCGATCACAGTAGCTCCTCCCGGATCCCGCCTGCTCACCCCAAAGGAAATCGAGTTTTTTGCATTCTTCTTTGCGAGCGCCACTGTGGAGCAGCCGACCGGCCCTGATGCTGATGTCGTGGCATCTCTTGCAGAGTACCTAAAGACCATCCTCTTATGGGACGTACGGCAGGCGGCCACTGCTGCACACCCGCCTCCTTTCGCCGGTGTGGCAAAAGATATTATTTTTGGAAAGACAGGCGTGAATTATGGGGGGCTATCACTCAAGGAAAATATTTACCTCAGATCTTTGAATCTCCCCGCGCAAGTGACCGACGTCCCGCTCATCGGACACGAGTTGTGGCACACTATTCAAGGTCGCCCCTATACGCTTGATCAGTGGGCAGCGGAATATTTGGAAAAGTACCTACTCGTAGGGTATCGCGCCAGCTCATTCGAGATCGAAGCCTATGCGATGCAAGCGGCGATAGAAGGCAAATACCGCAGCCTCTTCAACAACCCCCCGCATGCGGGTGATGCGAATTACGGCAAGATCGCACAGGGGATTCACGATGCTTACGTCAAAGCAAAGGTAACTCTCACGAAGCAATACGGCTCCTGACGCAGAAACTCCGCTCCTGATCTACTGGAGGAAGAGGGACTGAGCAGCTTATGGAAGCCAAAGAATGATACATTGAGAGTTAAACATTTTTATAGTATAATAATAGATGCTTCTCACAAATATCCACATGACTCATCGCATCTCCCTTCTCGCCGCCAACGCCATACTGCTCCTCGTTTTGGCCACCATGACATCGGGTAGGCTCCTCTCGCCCGCAGCCGATACGGCGCAACTCCTCGCCCTGAATGGATTTTGCGACTGCAAGAGACACACCGGCGCCGGTACAGAGGATATCTCAAACTGTCGGATCGTATCCGGCACCAGTTGGAACACGTATACAAGAGAGGGGGACGGGTGCAGAACATTCGTACACACACCACAATATGAAGTCATCCACGAGATCCCCAATGAATGCGCCGACAAGGTCGAAGACACATGGACGCTCGGAGCATGTCCCAGCGGTGACGGCTGCACATCGGACAGAAGTTGCGGAGATGGGCAGATCTGCTCAAATGGAGAGTGTAGGGCCGGCTGTCGTAACACCATGCTCGGCGGCAGCACATGTCCGACAGGCCAGTACTGCACTACTGACCAGCAGTGCGTTGCCAAGAAAGGCTACGGCGCACAGTGCGCGGCAAATTCCCAATGCGCCTCGAATGCATGCCTGAACAATAATGGAGGCATGAGATGCAATGATTCCGGAGGAGCATGCGGAGGGAGTTGCGGATGTTCTTCCGACAGTGATTGCAGCAGCGGCACATGTAACACATACGACACATACCGCTGCGAAAGTGGAGATGGTGGCACCGTCGTGGATCCGGCCGCCAAGCGGGAAAGAATCAAAGCCATCTACCAGGCGGCGAAGGAGGCTCTCAAAGAAGCAAAAGCGGCAGTGAAGGAGGCGAAGACGGCGGTGCGGGCTGCCAAAGCGGCAGTGAAGGAGGCGAAGACGACATTGAAGGAGGCGAACGCCGCCTGGAAGATCGCGGACAGGGCGCAGAAGAAGGCGAAGAGGGATTACGACAAGAATCTCGCCCTCCCCTACTACTCCGTCGCAGAACGCGAGCAGCTCGCCGCGGCCCTCGCTGAAGCAAACGAGCAGCTCGAAGACGCCGAGGACTTGCGCGCGGAAGCCGCCGATGCGGTCGCGACGGCAAGTGAAGAACTCGCGGAAGCTCAAGCAGCGCTCCAAGCTGCCAATGCGGACGTGAGGGCGAAACAAGGCGATTACACGAGCGCCAAAGATGCGTGGAATGCAGCGAGAGCGGGCAGGTGATACCGCCGATGCCGCAAATCCTCGATAACGCGTTTCTCAGGAGCCGAAAACATCTGTATGCTCTTTCGCGATGTCCGAGAAATCCTCCATCAAACGGCTCAAGGGAAACCGCATTGAATGCACGGTGACGATTGATCAGAAGAAGGTTGAAGAAGCGGGAGCGAAGGCTCTCCAGAAGCTCGGCTCCCAGATCAAGATCTCCGGCTTCCGTCCGGGGAAAGCGCCCGCGGCGATCCTCAAGCAGAAGATCAAACCCGACGAGATGTTCGAGGAGACGGTGCGTGTGCTTCTCCCGGAAACGCTGAAAGCGCTCATCGAGGAGCACAACTTGAAGCCCATCCTTCCGCCCAAGATCGAAGCGCAATCCGCCAGTCCCCTGACCCTCCTGATCACCTTCACGGAGCATCCGGATGTCACCGTGAAAGGCAAGTTCGTCGTTGCGAAGAAACCTTCCGCCGTCACGGAGAAGGACATCGAGAAGATGATCGATTACATCCTCGAACGACACTTAAAGACGACGGAGGTGGAGAGGCCCGCGAAGACCGGGGACCGCATCACGATGGATTTCTTCGGGAAGGACGCCGAAGGGAAAGAGATTGATGACATCCGCACGACCGGACACTCGGTCATCCTCGGTTCCGATCAACTCATTCCCGGATTCGAGCCGCAACTCATGGGTCTCAAGAAGGGTGACGAGAAATCCTTCACGCTCACCTTCCCCGTCCCCTATCACGCCAAGCACCTCGAAGGGAAACCGGTCGCGTTCTCCGTGACGGTGAAAAACGTGGAGGAAATCGAGAAACCGCCGCTCACGGATGACTTTGCCCGCGAGCACCTGCACGCCCAATCGGCTGCGGAGTTCCGCTCCCGCATCGAGGGCTCCATGCGCGAACAGGAGGAGCGCGTCGAGCGGCAACGGCGCGAGAACGAGCTCTTCGAAATGATCGGCAAAGCAACCAAGGTGGAGATCGCGCCGGAGCTCATCGAGGAAGAGGAGCACGATCTGTTGAATGATTTCACCGAACGTCTCAAGGGTGGCAACCTCACGCTGGAAGAGTGGCTCAAGAAGAGCGGGAAGAAGATGGAAGACCTCAGGAAGGAGGTGCACGCGGACGCGGAGGCCAAGCTGAGGCTTCGCTTCGGGGTGCAGAAGCTCGTCGCGGATCGAACGACCGAAGTGTCCGATGCGGAGGTTTCCGCAGCCATCGACGCCTACCTGCAAGATCTCCCCGAAACCGACCGCCGCCAGAAAGAACCGATCTACCGGAAGGGATTCCAGGGCTGGGAACAGTTCACGTGGAAACTGAAAGTGGAGAAACTCATTGAGGAATTACTCGCGAAAGAGTGAGCAGAGGTTGGCGGGCTCCGCCGCCACTGCCTGTCCTAAGCCTGACGAAGGAGGGGGTGGAGGGGAAGGCCAATGTATTTCGTAATCCGTGCGGGCGGGCCATCGGCTCCGCCCGCCCATATCAATGATTCGCGAAGCGCTGGGTGCCTTCGGCGGGACCCAGCGCGGAGCGACTCCATACAGGGGAAAGAGAGCTCATGAGAGAAAAACCGTAGGTTTGTCTCTCATGAAACTGCCGTTTGCCACTTCGCCCACACCTTCCTCTCCGGATTCGCATTCTTCAAAAAGGCACACTTCTCGCGATGCAGCACCACCTGTCCCGCGCGACTCACGACGCCGACGATCTTCTCGCGGGGCGCGTCGAAGGGCTTGCAGCACTTCGCATAGCGCACGGGCATGGAGAGGCCGCCCTCGATCTCCACGTCGGAGTGGAGGCGGCTTATGCGTCCGCGCGTACGCTTGGTGCGCCGGGGGCGCTGCTCATGTACGAAATCGCAGTTGGCAAACGCACCGAGGCGGCCAAGGAGTGTGGAGGCTTTCTCGGCTTCCTGTCCGATCTTCATGAGCAGATCTTCGCGCCGCGCGAACGGCAGCACTTCTCCGTCACAGATCCTTAAGACCGAGAGATCGCTATCAAGCGGCGGCAGACGATGCTTCTCCAATTCCGCATTCACGAGCTCTCGTCCGTGCGCGACGAGCTCCTCGCGCCTCTGGGCATAGAGATGGCGCTTGAGCTTGGAGCGCGATGAGGCCATCTTCACCAGCTGCAACCACTGCGGCGACGGCCGCGGCGTGGCGTACTTCTGCACCTCGACCACGTCACCGTTCTCGAGCTCGTGATCGAGCGGAACGACGGCACCGTTCACCTTTGCCGCCCGGAACGAGAGCCCGAGATCGGTATGCACCTGGAAGGCAAAATCGAGAGGCGTTGCCCCCTCGGGAAGCTCCACCACGTCACCCTTCGGCGTGAGAACGAAGATGTTATCGGCCAACGACTGCCCGCCGACCGGCCCGCCGACCGGCTCCTGAGAGGAGAGCATCGCATGGAGCTGTGCCTGCTCGACTGCGCGGCGCGTGGCGCCGAACTCCTTGTAGCTCCAGTGCGCGGCGATTCCGTACTTGGCTTCGCGGTGCATCTGCGCCGACCGGATCTGCACCTCGACGAACGTATCCTGCGGCACGCCGGGCAGCTGCGAGAGCGTCGAGTGAAGACTCTGGTAGCCATTGGGCTTCGGGAAGGCGATGTAATCCTTGAAACGGTTCGCCACCGGCCGCCCCATGGTGTGGAGGAATCCGAGGACCCGGTAGCACTCATCCGCCGCATTCGTGATGAGACGGACCGCGAAGAGATCCTGCACGTCCTCGACGTGCGACAGGCTCTTGGATCGCATTTTGCGGAAGATGCTGTACGGCTCTTTCTCGCGGCACTCCGCCTCCACTTCGATCCCCTGACGCACCAGCTGCTTGCGGAGCAGCGCGGTCGCCCGTTCGAGGAAGTGCCCTTTCTTCGCCTCGACGGCCGCGAGTTGCTCGGTGATCTTTTCCGCTTCGGACGGATACGAGATGGGGAACGCACGCTGCTCCAACATGTGCTTGAGGCGGTAGATACCCAAGCGCGCCGCAACGGGGGCGAAGAGGTGGAGCACGTCATTCGCGATCCGCTTCGCCTCCTCTGCGTGCGACTTGTCCTGCAATTGGTCAAGCACGTGGCAACGATCGCAGAGCGTGATGAGGATCACGCGGATGTCGTCCGAAACGGAGATCAGCATGAGCCGCAAATCGTCGATGGAATGGCGGCGGCTCTGCATGGTTACGTTCGACAGCAGATGTACGCCGCTGATCATGGAACGCACGGCGGGGCCGAACTGTTCCTCGATCTCGACTAAAGAGATGCCATGCCCCGTCTGGAATGCGTGGTGGAGGATGCTCGCGGCAATCGCGTCCTCGTCCGGTTCGAACGGAAGGAGCAGATCGAGCACCCCCATGACGTGTTCCGTCACGCTCATTCCCGTCCAGTGCGGCTCACCCTTGTACAGATCCCGCGTGAGCGTGAACGCCCGCATGACACGATCGGAATCGAAACCCGGACGTACCTCCTCGATGCGTCGGAGGAGCGCGGTGATGTCCGAAGTATGCAGCGCCATGGGAGCCCGAGAAATGGGCTGTGATTCTACCGTTGTCCGGCCGGTACTTCCAGCAAGAGGTTAAGGAATACACGATGCCGTTTCAGCGCTCCAGCATGAGCGTAACCGGCCCATCGTTCACAAGTTCCACGGCCATCATCGCCCCGAAGACGCCCGACTGGACCGCGGCGATCCCGCAGGAACGGAGTTTCCCGATGAAATGTTCGTAGAGAGGGACAGCCTGCGCGGGCGGCGCCGCATCGGTGTAGTCGGGACGGTTGCCTTTCCGGGTGTCCCCCGCCAACGTGAACTGTGAGACGACGAGCACGGAGCCTTCGATATCGAGAATCGATCGGTCGTTGATCTTCCCGTCGGCAGAGTCGAACAGCCGCAGCTTGGAAATCTTCTCCGCTAGCCAATCGGCCTGCGCCTCGGTATCGCCCGCGAGGACTCCGAGGAGCAGCACGTAGCCGCGATCAATGGACCCGACGATCTTCCCGTCGGTTGAGACGGATGCCCGCGAAACCCGCTGGAGGAGAACACGCATGGGGATATTGTACCGGAAACACGTCATGGTGAGCGCGTCGAACCATGACGTTCTTCCATAGGCTCCGGCACGTCATCCTTCGACGAGCTCAGGATGACGTGCCTTTGTCTTTTCGGGTCGTGACGGATCATCAATCCGTAGCGACAGATCGCGATCTGTCGCTACGGGGGATATAAGCCTTAAGTTTAGAGCTTATAGCCTGAGTCTCCCCTGTTATTTGACAAACTTATATATTATTTCTTTACATGATCAGACCAAAGATGTGCCCCGTTTTCTTGACCCGAACGGCATTTGCGCAGAGTATGGCTGCGTCCGAAGACCGAGGGCATTAGGCTGATGGCCGAAGGTAAGTCCCTCCGAGGCATACAGCAGCGGTTACATGGCTCCGGCTGAGTGATTCGTGCCGTGTGCCTCGCTGGTCTCCCGGACAATAGACGTAGGGAGACCATTTTTGTATCCGCTCGACCCTCACCTTTCCATGGCCCTCACCCGCATTCAAAAGGAGCAACAGCTCAAAGAACTGACGGACAAGTTCCAGTCGGCGCAATCGATCATGTTCGCCCATTTCATCGGGCTCAACGTGGGAGACGTGAGTGCGCTCCGAAGAGCGCTCAAAGAGAAGAATGCCGAGATGAAGGTGGCGAAGAAGACGCTCATGAAGATCGCCGCCAAGAAGATGGGACTGCCGGAGATCCCCGACTCCACGATTTCCGGCCCGGTGTCGTGCATCTTCAGCTTCTCCGATCCCCTCTCGGGCGCACAGGCCGCCTTCGCCTTCGGCAAGGATCACGGCCAGGTGAAGCTCCTCGGCGGACTTTTCGACGGCAAGCTACTCTCGAAAGATGAAGCGCTGGAGCTCGCCAAGATGCCGGGGAGAGATGTTCTGCTCGCTACCTTTGCCTCGATGATCCGCTCACCATTGACGACATTCGCCGGCATGTGCGCCAGCCCTCTCTCGGGCTTCGCACGGGCTCTCTCGGAGCTCTCCAAGCAGAAGGGCGCGGCAAATTCCTGACACTTCTTCAACCTTCTTACTTCCTTTTCCCACTTATCCCATGGCTGACGAAGCAACCATCACCCTCTCCGCCAAGGAGAAAGCAGTCATCGACGCGCTGGAGAAGCTCAATGTCATTGAGCTCAATACCGTCGTGAAGTACATGGAGAAAACCTACGGCATCTCCGCTGCGGCTCCGGTCGCGGTCGCCGCTGCCGCTCCTGCCGCAGCTGCCGCTGCCGACGAGGAGAAGAGTTCGTACTCGATCGAGCTCACCGATTCCGGCGCGCAGAAGATCGCCGTCATCAAGGTGGTCCGCGAGATCACGGGTCTGGCCCTCGGCGACGCCAAGGCCGCCGTGGACAGCGCCCCGAAGGTGATCAAGGAAGGCGTCCCCAAGGCGGAGGCCGACGAGATGAAGAAGAAACTCGAGGCCGCCGGCGCGAAAGTCACTCTGAAGTGATCAGTTACGAATAATGAAGAGGGCAAGGAAAATCTCCTGCCCTCTTTTTTCAAACTTCCGGGCGGGGTCCGCCGCCACGTCGATTCGAAGTGTCCCCGCACCGCTCTGTGTCACCCTGAGGAGCTCCGCTGGTCGCCCTTCGAGACGGCCTTCGCTTCGTTCAGGCCTCCTCAGGGTGACACAGCGGAGCGTCTCGAAGGACGGTGCGAGGCTATCCCTGACAAAGAAAGAAGAGGAGAAACCTGTACAATTTCACCGTGAGTAATCCTCCAGTAACCCGCTTCATCGAGCTCGACCTCCTGCGCACTCTCGCGGTCGTAATGATGATCGTCTACCACGCGGCTTTTGATCTTTCGACCTACTTCCGGTTCTCCATCGATCCTTTCCGCGGCGGCTGGTGGCTGCTCGGCCGCGCGACGGTCACGCTCTTCCTCCTGCTCGCGGGCATCAGCTTCGTCATCTCGTGGGAGCGCAGGAGCCAAACATGTACTTTCTTCGATTGCTGCCTACACGCGTGGAAACGCGCGGGACAACTGCTCCTGATCGCGCTGGGCATCTCCGCCATAACGTACGTGATCGATCCCGAAACATTCGTCCGTTTCGGTGCCCTGCACGCAATCGCCGTCAGCATTGCATTGCTCCCGCTCTTCAGACGTCTGCGGGAATGGAACGTACTCCTCGGCAGTGCGATCATCTTCTTCGGGCACTCTATCGCCGGCCTCACGGTGAATACCTCCCTGCTCCTTCCGCTCGGACTCAAGCCGCCGGCCTTCGCCTCCGTCGATTATCTGCCGCTGCTGCCGTGGTTCGGCGTCGTGCTGCTCGGACTCGCCCTCGGCGACATCCTGTACATTCGTCTCCGACGGACGGCGTCTCTTCCGCCGAGAGCTCTCTCCGTTCTCGCAATGCCCGGCCGGCATGCACTAGTGATCTATCTCATACATCAGCCAATCCTGCTTACACTCTTCGCTGCGCTCGCGCGCCTCGCATAAGATCGTCCGACCGAAAAGTACGATCGTCCACCACACCGAATTTCGCGTTTCTCGAACTGTACGCTTTCCGCTACACTTTGCCCCATGTCCTTCCAAGTCCGCACGCTCAAAGATAAGCCGCGCCGTCGTTGGCCGTGGAAATCCATCCTCGTAACCGTCCTCAAGATCGGCGGGCCGCTCCTCGCTTTCTACGAACAGTGGAGAACTCACGAAGAAGAGAAGCAGCGCAAGCAGAAGCGCGCAACGGTGCTCAAACGGGTGCTGATGATCCTGCTCGCCGTTCTGTGTTCGCTGCTCCTCATGGTCGGCGTCGCGCGAGCGCTCATCGCCCTCAAAGTCATCACATTCTCGTCTTTCACGACCGCAACCGGAGTGCCTCCGCCCGCGGACGAGAACGGATTCACCAACATTCTCCTCGTCGGCCAGGGCGACAAGGATCACGACGGTCAGGACCTCACCGATACGATCATCGTGGCCAGCCTCGATCCGGTGAAGACGAAGAGCGTCGCCCTGCTCTCGCTCCCCCGCGACCTGTACTTCCTCCAAACGGAAAAGATGGGAAAGGGCAAACTCAATTCCCTTTACCGCGACTACAAGATCCTCCTCAAGAGAAAAGGAATGCAGGAAGCCGATGCGGCCTTTGAATCGACGCGCCAGCTCGGCATGGAAGTCGGCAAAGCGTTGGGAGTCACGATCCACGGCGTCGTGAAAGTGAATTTCACCGCTTTCAAGCAGGCAGTGGATGCCATCGGCGGCGTGGACATCCTCGTCCCGTCCGACATCAGAGACACGGAGTACCCGGATGAGAATTATGGCTTCCAGACCTTCGAAATCAAGCAAGGACTCCAGCACCTCGACGGCGAAACCGCCCTCAAGTACGCCCGCAGCCGCCACACTTCGAGCGACTTCGACCGCTCCGCCCGCCAACAGCAGCTCCTCAAAGCCATGGGCGAGAAGGCGCGCGCCGAAGGCCTCGAGAAAGACCCGCGCGCGATCACCCGCCTCTTCGGAATCTTCCAGCAGAACGTGGTGACCACCTTCACGCTGCGCGAGCTCATCGGTCTCGCCGGCATCGCGAAGGAAATCGGCACCGAGAGGGTGATCTCAACGCAGCTCAATGACCGCAACGCTCTCTATGACGGATTCGTGGAACCGGGAGGCTTCCTCTACACGCCGCCGCGCACTCAGTTCGATGGCGCCGCGGTGCTCCTGCCTGTTTCCATTCCCGAATTCCCCGTCACCTGGAAGCAGATCCACGCTTTCACGCAGCTCTTCTTCCAACAGCGTGCTGTCTACCTCGCCCACCCGTCCATCGCCGTCCTCAACGCAGGCGGGAAGAGCGGACTGGCCCGCAGACTGGCCACGGAGCTCATCCGCTACGGATTCACGGTCGATACGATCGCAAACGCTTCCCTGAAGAACGAGCCGACTTCCTTCGTGACATCGACGGATACGGATGAAAATCTCGCGCTCTTCTTCGCAACCCTCCTTGCCATGACCGACCGGAAGGACGCCTTTGCCTCGCTCACGAGCGAAGAGGCACGCCCGGTCACGATCATCCTCGGAAAAGACTTCGGCTACCGCCCGCTGCAAGACTTCATTCTCCCGAAAGAATGAACCCGCGTGAAATCGTCGCCAAATCGTGGGCGATTACCAAGGGAGAGCGCCAATTGCGCCACTGGGGTTACGCCTCATCGCTCCTGGAGACGCTCCTCAACGTCAAACTCCTCATTTACCAGGTTTGGTTCCTCATCTCCTACATTGAGGGGGATCCCATCGGATTCTTCACAGTGGAAGCGACGCTCTTCGAGTATGTACCGCTGTGGTTCTTCATCACATTCGTCATCGGACTCATCATCCTGATCTGCATCGAATGGCTCTTCCCGAACATGGGCAAGGGTGCCATCATCGGCCTTGCGGCGAAATCCTACCAGAAGGAAGAAGTGAAAGGCGGACTGGTGCTCGGCATCTACAATTTCTTCCCCATTTTCGCGATCCACGAATTCTTCTTCTTAAGCCGCATCTCGATGGTCATCACGCTGATCTCGCTCCTCCTGCGCTATGGAGGAGGGATGGCTCCCGTCGGCATCGCCATCGTCATCATCGCCTTTCTCTTTTCCAACATTCTGCGCTTCTTCTTCGTCTTCTCCGAAGAGGCTGTCGTCATCCGCAAGCTGGGGATCGGCAAGGCCCTCAAGGCCAGCTTCAAGCTCGTGATCAGCTACCTCGGACACGTGGTCTTCCTCATGCTGCTCTCCTTGCTCATCAGCATCCGCGTCTTCCTGAATGTGCTGATGGTGCTGCTCATCCCCGGCATCGTCATCGGCATCGGCTTCCTGCTCTCCCTCATCTTCTCCCAATTCCTCACCATCATCATCGGGCTCGTGCTGGGCCTGATCCTCGTAGGCCTCGCAAGCTACCTCTTCGCCTACATCGAAGTCTTCGGCCAGACGGTCTGGACCCTCACCTACATCGAACTGAGCAAGCTGAAGGAACTCGACGTCATTGAAGTGAAGTAACTCCCCGCGCCCATGCCAAGCGTCCCCTCCGAGCTCCGGCAGAACGTCTGGAAGGTGTACGTCTTGAGCGCTCTGAGCAATTTCGGCTTCTCCGTCCCCATCGTCATCCTCTTTCAGCAATCGCTCGGCTTCTCCCTCGAACAGGCCTTCACCATCCAAGCTTTCTACTCCATGACGCTCGTCTGCTTCGAAATCCCCTCCGGCTACCTCTCGGACCGCTGGGGCCGCAAGAAGACGATCATCAGCGGATCCGTCGCGCTCTTCCTCGGCATGATCCTCTACTGCCTCGGCTCGACCTTCTCCGCGTTCCTCGCGGCTGAGTTCTTCCTCGCGATCGGCATGAGCCTGCACTCCGGAACGCTCGAGGCCATTACCTACGATTCCCTCCTCGAGCTCAAGGAAGAGAAACACTACCGCCGCATCAGCGGGCACCAGGCTTTCATCAGCCTCGCCAGCCGTTCAGGTATCGCGCTGCTCGTCGGCGTCATCGCCGCCGTGAATCTGCGCGCCCCCTTCTGGGCGGACCTGATCCTCTTCGGCGCAGGGCTGCTCGTAGCCCTCCTCCTCAAGGAACCTTCCCGCCACCAACTCAAGGCAACCGGACACCTCCATGCCATGTGGAACATTTTCTCTTTCGCGCTCATTCGAAGCGCGCTGCTGCGAAGCCTCATCATCCTCTACACCGTCGTAGCAGCGATCAACCTCATGATCTTCTGGTTTTTGCAGCCCTACCAGAACGCCGTCTCCCTCCCGCTCCCCTACTTCGGCGTCTTAAGCGCACTCATCTTCATCGCCAGCGCCGTGGCCTCCAAATACACGTATCTCGTGAAACGATGGCTCTCGGACCGACTCTTCCTGCTCCTGCTGTCACTCATCGCTGTGCTCTGCTGCGTGGTGCTCGGCTTCACGCTCACATTGTGGGGCCTCGCGCTCTTCTTCATCGGCGAGACGACGTTCAACGCCTTCGAGACGCTGACGGGAGACCTTATCAACAAAGCGACGACGTCGGACATGCGCGCGACTATCCTGTCGCTCAGGTCCTTCACCTCCCGCCTCTTCTTCGCCCTCATCTCCCCTCTGCTCGGCTACTTCGCGGACGCTTTTAGTCTAAACCAAGCCATCCTCCTCTCGGGACTCATCGGCCTCGCCGGCCTCGGCGTGACCTTCCTCTTCACGTTCCCGGTGTGGGAACGCCTCCCGCACGGGCATCGGCATAAGTAGCCTCACAACAATGCCTCAATCTCCTTGAGGAGAAGCGGAAATTCCCGATATCCAGCCGCCGCATTGAGGTGTCCGCCGCCTGTGACGAGAGTGACAGTGCTGCCGAGGTGCGCTGCGAGATCTCGGGCAAGATCCAGACGGATGTACGGATCATTGTCCGCGTGAATCACGGAGAATTGCCCGCAGTGCTGTCGGATGCGATCCCAATCGTACGGAGAACGTGTGAAGGTCGTCATGAGAGGATCGAACGTCTTGTCCATCACCCCCCAGACGGAAGCCACGAGAAATGCGGCATGAATGACAGTATCCATCCGTTCGAGGAAGCGGAGCGCAAATGCTCCTCCGAGGCTGTGTCCGACGAAAATCGTTTCACTGTCCACATCGCTTCGATACTGCTTGAAATGCTCCAGCCACTGCGAAAGATCCGGATGATCCGCATGCGGAAACGCCGGAACGATGACCCGATGCCCGCGACTACGCAGCTCCGCGGCAAGCCACGGAAACCAGTTCTCCTCCGGACTGCCCCCGACGCCGTGGAAGATGAAGATGGTGGCGATAGTGAAATCATAACATGCCTCATGAGCACGATGCAGATTCCGATTATTGTCGGGCAGGCCCCGCCGCCACGGGGGGTGAAGGGGAAGGCCCTGCTGCGAAGCAGTTCGCCGACGAGGCGACCCCGAATCCTTGGAGGGGTCGACGAGGAGGCACAGGGCCTAAGAGGAGGGGCTCTGGCGGCGGAGCGCTTTCTTTGCTTCTTTCTTTGTCGCCCTGACAAAGAAAGAAGCAGTGTGCTCAAATCACTGCACACATCCAAATCGTCAAGATTATCCATTTCCCCCTCTCTTGACCGAGGACGACCGTCCACCTATTCTGGTGTACGTTCGTTCTCCACACCTCTATGACGCTCACGCCCCACCAGCGCACCGTGCTCAATTACATCCGCGAGTTCCAGGTGAAGCGCGGTTATTCGCCTTCCCTCTCCGATCTCGCACTCGCCTTCGGTGTGCGCAGCAAGAACGCGGTCGCCAAGGTGGTCAACGCCCTCTTCCGCGAACGCCAGCTGGAGAAGGACCCGAAAGGGCGCATCAAGATCATCGACTTGACCGAACAGGAGGAGAAACCCCAACCGATGGTGCTGCCGCTCTTCGGTCCCATCTCCGCCGGATTCGCCGCCGCAGCCGAGGACCAAGCCGAGGAGATGGTCACGCTCGACGCCTACCTCGTGAAGGATAAGAGTTCGACATTCCTGCTCAGGGTGAAAGGCAACAGTATGATCGATGCCGGCATTTACGAAGGAGATCTCGTCATTGTCGAACGAAAGAAAGAGCCGAAAGTCGGCGACATCGTCGTGGGCGTTCTCGACGGGGAATTCACCTTGAAACGCCTCAAGCGCGACAAAGGGAAGTACTACCTGCAAGCCGAGAATGCCGAGTATCCGGATATGTATGCCCTGGAAGAGCTGAAAGTGGCCGGTGTGGTGAAGGGGGTGATCCGGAAGTACTGAGAAAATTCTTCGAAAATGAGGGAGGGCCCCGCCGCCACGGGGGGTGAAGGGGAAGGCCCTGCCGCCCCGCACGTGCGGGGCGCCGACGAGGCGACCCCGAATCCTTGGAGGGGTCGACGAGGAGGCACAGGGCCGGGTAGAGGGGCTTTGGCGGCGGAGCGCTTTCTTTGCTTCTTTCTTTGTCGCCCTGACAAAGAAAGAAGGAATGATGCTCATTTGCAACTCCACAACAACAAACAATGGAGAAATAACTTCAAAAAGCCTTCAGTCGTTCCTCAATCTTCCGCAATTTCTCCTGCGCGGACGCCTTCTTCTCCTGCTCCAAGGTAACGACATCCGGCTTCGCACTGTTCATGAATCGTTCATTCCCCAGCTTCGCCTCGACGCCCGCAAGGAATTTCTGAAGCTGCGCACGCTCGGCCTCCAGATTCTTCTTCGTCTTCTCAAGATCCACTACTCCTTCAAGCGAGAGGTGCACGTCCACACCATTGAGAAAGGCACTTACCATGCCTTGGCAGTGCGCGGGAGCTTTGGCACTGACTGTGAGCTCGTTTATGTTCGCCAAACGCAGGAAATGCTGACTATAAGTCAGAAGAAACTTATCGGATTCTGCAACATGTACGATTGCCGGTATCTTCGCTCCGGGAGAAACCCCATACTCCACACGAAGACTTCGAATCGCCGAAATCACCTTAATGAGCAATTCAAATTTTCCTTCAGGAACAGGATCGAGACGACCCCCCTCAGCAACAGGCCACGGTTCCTTGATGAGCAAACCGACGCCTTTGGGTTTGATGGAGTCCCACAACTCCTCCGTAACGAACGGACAGTAGGGGTGAAGCAGGTGAACGATCGTACGGAGGGCTTCCACAAGCACAGAAACGTTCGCCTCCCCTTTGCTGAGCTCGAGGTACCAATCGCAGAAATAATCCCACACGAAGCTGTAGAGTCGCTCCCCTGCCTCGCTCAAACGATATTTCGTCAATCCATCCGTGACGTCAGCTACCAATCTTTGCAAAGAGGAGAGTAAGGCCCGATCTGGGATAGAAAGTTGGGAATTGGGGGTAGAGAACTCAGCAGGTATATCCTGAGGCTTAATTCCCGCCTTCTCGCACTGCATCAGCACGAACCGCGACGCGTTCCACAGCTTGTTGATGAAGTTCCGGTATCCCGCGATCTTCTCCTCGTAGAGCCGGAAATCGTTGCCCGGGCTCTGCGAAACGATCATCGAGAGCCTGAGAGCATCCGCGCCGTACTTCGGGATGATCTCGAGCGGATCGATGCACGTCGAGGGATCGGACTTGCTCATCTTCTTTCCGTCGCGCGTGCGCACGAGTCCGTGGAGGTACACGGTCTTGAAGGGGATCTGCCCCGTCGCATACGTCGTCATGAGGATCATGCGCGCCACCCAGAAGAAGAGGATATCGTAGCCCGTCTCCATGACGGTCGTCGGGTGAAATTTCTGGAAATCCGGGCTCTTCGCAAGCAAGTCCTCAAGCGACAAATCGAGATTCCCTGCAAGTTTCGGATCGATGAGCGTCGACCACGTCCAGAGACCGGAGGAGAACCACGTGTCCAACGTGTCCGGATCTTGCGTCCAACCGGTTCCATCGGGCGGAAGCGCCCCCACGTGCATGTCCGTACCCTTCGCCGATGTCTTGTACCAAACCGGAATCCTATGCCCCCACCAGATCTGGCGACTGATGCACCAATCGCGCAGGTTATCGATCCAGTGGAAGTACACTTTCTCGAAGCGCTCCGGAATGATCGCTATGTCGCGGCTGCGGATCACGTCCTGCATCACTTGTTTCAAGCTCAGGTGCTTCTTCTTCCACTTTACCGCAGGCTTGTTCACGTCGATGAACCACTGCTCCTTGATCTGCGGCTCCACGATGCCTTTGCCACGGTAACTCACCGCCACGCGGTGCACGTAATTCTCATCCACTTTCGTGAGGAGCCCCTTCTCTTTCAGTTTCTCGACCACCTTCGGCCGCGCCTCCTCGATGGACATGCCGGCGAATTCCCCGGCGATGGGCAGCAGCCGCCCGTCGAATCCGATGATCTGTTCGCGCGGAAGATCGCGGCGCTCGGCCAAGTCGAAATCCGCCATATCGTGCCACGGCGTGATCGTCATACACCCCGTCCCAAACGTGGGATCGATGACCTTGTCATCCTTGATCACCGTGGCCGTGATCTTGCCGTTGATCCATTCGCACTCGAATGTGTCACCGTCCTTGTACTGCTTGTAGCGCTCGTCGTCGGGATGCATCACCACGTACTTGTCGCCGAACTTCGTCTCAGGCCGGGCTGTAGAGATCTGAAACGGCCCGTACTGGAAGGTGTAGTAGGGCACTTTCTCCTCCACGTACTCGATCTCGTCATCCGACACGGTCGTCTGCATCTTGGGATCCCAGTTCACGATCCGTTGACCGCGGTAGATGAGTCCGTCTGAGTACATCTTCTTGAAAACCTCGTTCACGCATCGGTTGAGGGACGAATCGAGCGTGTAGCGCTCACGCGACCAATCGCAGGAGCTGCCCATCTTGCGAACTTGCGAGCGGATCGTGCCGCGGCTGAAGTCGACGAATTCCGCGATCTTCGCGACGAGCTTCTCCCGCCCGTACTTCGCCCGCGGATCGGCGATCTTCTCCTCCTTCTGGATCTTCTTGATGACCACGCTCTCCGTCGCGATCGCCGCGTGGTCGGTACCGGGCAACCACAACGCCTCCTTGCCACACATCCGCGCGAAGCGGATGAAGATGTCCTCGAGCGCGAGCATGACGGCATGGCCGAGATGCAGCTGCCCTGTGGCGTTCGGCGGCGGCATGCTCACGGTGAAGGACTCCTTCTTGGATGCGGCATCCGCCTTGAACGCGCCACTGCCCTCCCAGAGGGTATAGATTCTATCTTCACAGGCCTTCGGATCGTACGCTTTTGGCAGCATTGGCTCAGAGTGTAGCAAAAATCCCCCACAGAGCATTGATTTTCCCCTCCATGAATGATGATACTGCCGGTGTCGTTGTGAGACAGGGGTGCATCCGGGGTCGTCTCGGATACCTGTCTCCCTGTTCCTTCCGTTTCTCTGATGGGCATCGAGCCCAAGGAGGATGTATGAAGCGCTGGGATCTGTTCACGCGAGCCGGCCCAAGAAGAAGAGCCAATCGCACGCGAAGGAATCCCGCCAAGTAGAAGGCGAAGACTGGGGGCCGGGAGACCTTACCCGGCACAATCCTCATCTGATGACAGGCTGCCACGAGGTCATCAGTGAGGCGCAACGACGATGAAGAGGGGCTCGGTCCCCTCGGGGCTACACCATGTAGCTCACAAAGGGCCTGTCCTGTAGCCGGACAGACCCTCATTTTTGAGAGCTTTTCTTGACGGATCTTCCGCGCAGTCATACAAAGACAGCAGCTAGTTTTTGGATGCTCGGGTGCGGTACCCGGGCAACTCACCCTGTCGCTCTCTGGAAAAGGAGAAATCCCCATGAAGCGACATTCTCTGTTCGCGGCCCTGCGCGCCAGCCCACGAAGCTTCAGGCAAATGGCGCAAGTAGGCGCCCTGGAGGTCAGCCAATGAGAAATGGCGACAATCCGAGGAATGGTGTCCACGCGGAGGACTGTGGCGTGCCAGAACCGTTGACTTAAGGGCCATGGCACGCCCACAAGAACTGGCCCAGGTGAAGCTGCGAAGCTTCACTGATCAACCCCCACGAGGAGTCGATCTGTACCGGACTCCTCTGTTTTATCCGAGAAAGCTATGATCTTCATTGACTCCCCCAACTCCTCTGGTAAAACGTATGCAGCCGTTTTTTCCTGCACAGTGGATCTTGAACCGGTCTCCGGCTGCTTAGCAGCCGATAGGCCCCAACCTGGGAGGATGCGAATGCACGACAACGCCTCTTCTGGGGTCTAGGGGGCTTCTCTCCCTAGACCCTGTCCACGTCGGTGTTGAACTGGCAAACCTCTCCAATCCCGGAGAGTGGGGCGTGTCCTGAAGGACACGCCCCCGTTTTATTACATGCAAACGCAGCGCGAGATCACGATCTCGCGCCGTTAATTCAAAGAATGCGCGAAGCCGGGCTTCGCCCGGCTGGAGCGCCTCCTTGCGCGGAAGGGGGCTCGTGGGGGGAACCGTCGACGGTTCCCCCCACGCATAAAAAACGACCGCCAGAAGTGGCGGTCATCTTTCAAATGAGTGGAAAGAGCGGAACTTACATCCCTTTTACAGGATTGAAGCCGGAATCTTATACAGGATACGGGTGGGAAAATGCAAGAGATTTTTTACAAGACTATTTCGTGGACTGCTTCTAGCGGCAGAATACAATGAAAGAACCATGACAGGAGGCTCCGATTACGTCGGCTCGCGCTTCGGTTCCACGCTCGCCCTGATGCACAACGACATGATGGAAGGTATCGAGGGAGAGGATGCCGTTGATGATACGATTCATGGTGTGCGCAACGCTTTCATCGCGCTCTGGCACGGAGTACAGGGAATCATCCCAAGTGCCGCGAATGCATTCAATGGTCAGCAATTCCATGTGACACGCCGCTCCGGATCGCTCCACGGAACGGCGAATTCCGTGAAGAAGGTGTTCGAGACGAAAGGCATCCTCGGAAAAGCGAGCGCCGTCCTTGCCGAAGCGACGGACGGTCCTGTCGATGATTTCATTGCTGCGACAGGCAGCGGAGCCCAGTGGATCGTGGAACCTATGAAAGGCATGCGGATGAGGACCGCCGCCACCCTCCAGAACGCCGCCTGATCTCATGGAACACTCCCCCGTCTTCGGAGCGACCCCAGAGCTCGGCTTGCCCCACACATTCGGGGAAGTCCTGACCCCGCATCTCGTGGATGCGGCGATCGTCGTGGGCGGAGTCGCTCTCGCCATCGGAGGACTGCGATGGCTCTACAGGAAAACGATCGGAGCGTGATAGGATGCTCTCATGCCCCGCTTCGATTTCCAGTGCTCCGGCTGCGGACACGTCTTCGAGTCCACAGTATCCTTCGGCTCGCGCCGCGCTCCCCGCTGTCCCGCGTGCGGCGGGAAAACCGAGAAGCTCATCGCCCCGCCGGCCATCCATTTCAGGGGCGGAGGTTTCTACGTGACGGACAGCAGGAAGAAAACGCCGGAAAAGGAGACGACTCATCCGAAAGATACGAAAAAACCGACCACGAACACACCCAAAGAAGCCCCCTCAAAGGGTGAAACCAGTACTACACAAAAGAGCTAAATTGTGTTATAATTAACAATATGACGATATTCAGCCACGCCCTGATCTTCGCTCTGGCGCTTGGCGTCATCTGGATCCTTTCCGGATTCATCATCGGCGCGGTTGATCGCGTCGCAGACCGATACCATAAACCGGGATTCGCGGTCGCATTCTTCGTACTGGGAATCCTCACGTCCATCAGCGAGATTTCTGTCGCGGTCAACGCACTGTTCGAGGGGGTTCCGCCCGTATCGGCCGGCAACCTGATCGGGGCATCGATCGTCATCTTCTGCCTCATCATTCCCCTTCTGGCGCTTCTCGCCGGCAAGATCGACTTGGACCACACAATCACGTGGGGCAACCTGGTGGTGGCGCTCTGTGTCATCGCCGCACCAACGCTGGTTGCTCTCGATGGAGATGTTCTCCCCGAAGAGGGATTGCTGCTCGTGCTGCTCTATATCGCACTCATCTATTACATCCACAAGAAACGCCCCTTCGACGAGACGGTCGGGAATACGATGAGCGATGTCCGCAAAGAACTCATCCAAACGAGGCGAGCCACGGCGGTCGATTTTGGGTACATCATCGGAGGAGCGTTTCTCATCTTCCTCGCGGGTAATATCCTGGTCGACGAATCGATATTCTTCACGAACCTCCTGAGCGTTCCTGCATCGCTCGCGGGGTTGCTCGTGCTTGCCATCGGTACCAATACGCCGGAACTCATCATTGCGGTGCGATCCGCACTCGGTCGCCGCCCGGACATCGCGTTTGGAGACTATCTCGGTTCTGCCGCGGCCAACTCGCTCATTTTCGGCTTCCTGCCGCTCTTCAACGGCCCCTTCCTCCTCGATACCGGAGCATTTGCCATCAGCTTCCTCGTCTTGGCCCTCGGACTCAGCCTGTTCGCGATCTTCGCACGCACAAAGAACGAACTCAGCAGAGGGGAAGGCGTCATCTTGCTCTCACTGTACGTTTCTTTCCTCTCATTCCAAATCCTGATGTTTCTCTAGGCTCATGAGGAGGACGTGTTTGTCCTCCCCATGTGCGATTGCAGAGAAAGCGATCAACGCCGTGGCGGTCCGCGACGCGGACCACCGGGCCCTCCCGGTCCCCTCCTCGGACCGCCCCCGAATGACGGACGGGGCGTGAACCCCTCGGGCGGCTCGGACATCTGTTTCAAAGAGAGGCGGGTCTTCCCTTCCACCGGATCGTACTCGACGACCTTCGCCTGCACTTCGTCGCCGATCTTGAGGATATCCTCGACATTCTCCGTCCGCTGCCACTGAAGCTCGGAAATGTGAATCATGCCGTCTTTCCCGCGGAGGAACTCCACGATGGCCCCTACCCCCGGGATGATGCGCACGACCTTCGACGCGTAGACCTTGCCGACCTCCGGCTTGGCCACGATGCCCAAGATCCACTCCTTGGCCTTTGCCATGGCCTCGCCGCTCTTGGCCGTGACGAAGACGAGACCGCTGTCTTCGATGTCGATCTCCACGCCGAGCTCCGCCGTGATCTTCTGGATCGTCTCTCCGCCCTTGCCGATGACGAGGCGGATGTCCTCTGTATTCACCGTAATCGTTTCGATGCGCGGCGCGTGCGGGCTCATCTCCTTGCGCGGCTCCGGAATGGCTGCGAGCATGATTTTGAGAATCTGAAGCCGTCCCTGCCGAGCGCGTTCAAGGGCTTCGGCGAAGACCGCATCGGGCAGCCCCTTAATCTTGATATCCATCTGAATGGCCGTTACGCCTTTCTCCGTACCCGTCATCTTGAAATCCATGTCGCCGCCGAAGTCTTCCTCATCCTGCAGATCCGAGAGGATGACGTACTTGCCCTTCTCCTCGTCGGAGACGAGCCCGAGCGCCACGCCCGACACGGGCGCAGTGATGGGAACGCCCGCCGCCATGAGCGCGAGCGTGGAACCGCACGTCGCCGCCATGGAGGACGAACCGTTGCTCTCGAGAATCTCGGTGACCGTCCGGATGGTGTACGGGAACTGCTCCTCGCCGGGCAGTACCGGCTCGATGGCGCGCTGCGCGAGGTTGCCGTGTCCGATCTCGCGATTGCCGACCATGAGACGATTGCTCGTCTCCCCCACCGAGAACGGCGGGAAGTTGTAGTGATGGAAGTAGCGCAACTTCTCCTCGCCCGTCATGCCTTCGACGATCTGCCGGTCGCCGGGCGCCCCGAGCGTGCAGGTGGTGAGCCCCTGCGTCTCGCCGCGTTGGAAGAGGGCACTCCCGTGCACGAAGTTCGGCAGCACGTCGACCATCGCACCGATCGGGCGGATCTGATCCACCTTGCGGCTGCTCATGCGCACACCTTCCTCGAGAATGAGGCGCCGCACTTCGGTCTTGATGATCTTGTCGACCATCTCCGCGGCATGCGCATAGAGCAGAGCGAGCTCTTCCTTCTCTCCCGCCGGACCGAATTTCTCCGTGAGCTTGTCCGCCGCCTTTTTCATGAAATCATTGAAGATCGCCCGGCGGTCGAGCTTGGCCAGAGGATCGCGGATCGCCTTGGTCACGGTGGGCATCACCCACGCTTTCAGGAGCGCCTCGGCTTCTTCGTGCTTGTAAGCCGCGGGCGCGGGCAGCTTCTTCTTGCCGATATCGCGCTGAAGATCCGCGAAGAACCGCGCGATCTTCTGCGCCCATTTCTTGCCGAACTCGATGGCCTTCAGCACCTGTTCCTCGGGCACCTGATTCGCCCCCGCCTCGATCATCACCACGCGGTCGAGCGATGCCGTGACGAACATATCAAGGTCGCTTTTCGTCCGCGCTTCGCGCGTAGGATTGAGGACGAGTTCGCCGCCGATCAGTCCCACACGCACGGTCCCGAGCGGGCCGTCAGCGGGACAATCGGAGAGCGCCGTGGCAAGGTTCGCCGCGTTCGCCGCAGCGATGTCGTGCTCGTTCTCGTCATCGTAGGAGAGCACCGTGCAGAAGACCTGGATGTCGTTGCGGATGTACTTACAGAACATGGGCCGCAGTCCCCTGTCGATGACGCGCGCAAGGAGCACATATGCATCGGCCGGACGGCCTTCGCGCTTACGGAACCGGCTGCCGGCGATCCGCCCGCCTGCGTAGAACTTTTCCTGATAGACCACCTGCAGCGGCAGGAAATCCACACCCACGCGCGGTTCGGCGCTCATGGTAAGGTTGGACATGCAGACGGTCCCGCCCATCTGGCAGAGCACCGTGGCATTCGCCTGGGAGGCCCAGCTGCCCGTGCGGATGACGAGAGGCTTATCGCCGAGAAGGAGCGTGAATTCTTTCTGCGGCTTGATGGCCGCTGCAGAGCTAGACATACGGAGAAGTGGGAAAGGATGAAAGCGTCCTTTCCCAGCACCTTGAGGAAGTTCTCTCACTTCTGTGGATTCACATGGAAGACCCGGGTGTCATTCTGAGCTTTGTCATGGTGAACTTGTCGAACCACGAAGGACGGAGCTTCAATGTAAACCCAGTGAGTGAGGAAAGACCGGCGCTGGAAGAAGGAACTGATCGCAGTGTACGCTTGAAAGAAGGGCAAGAAAACTACTTATCGCCGTATATTTCCCGACATGCCGCCTCGGCGAGTAGACGGAGACTGTCATAGACGGGAAGAGAGCAACGACCTCCTTCGAGGACGAGCGGTAACTCCGTGCAACCGAGAATAATGGCCTCCGCACCCCGCTCACGAAGACGATCAATGATGGCATAGACGGCACGCTCCTCCTGCCGCAAAACATTCCCCGCAATATTATTCATGATGAGCGCGGAAAGAAGATCTCGTTCCGCAGACGATGGATCCAAACACCGTACACCTACATCGATCAGCGGTTTTGCATAGAGTCCCGATTGAATGGACGTTGCGGAGCCCAAAATGCCAACCTTCCTTCGTCCATCACGAAGGATCACTTCAACGACAGCATCAACCATAGAAAGAATGCGGACAGAACTCGCACGACGAAACCGATCGAGGTAGAGATGCATGGTATTGCACGTGAGTACCAGAAAATCCGCACCGGCACTCGCCAGTCGATGCACCTCTTCCTCGACCATCCGAACAGCTATGTCTTCACTCTCACGGGAGGCAATGAGATCAGGTACAGGAAGATTGCTGATGAGCATATGCGGATAATCATCGTTCCGCACCGCCCCATGACGGAATCCGCTGATATCGATCACAGATCGGTAGAAGGTGATACTTGCAAAAGGTCCCATGCCGCCGAGGATGCCGATGGTCTTCATAGTTTGAGAAAGGGACGAATGACATTGTGAGCAACCTTCATTTTGTTCCGCGTTTCGTCGTACTCAAGCGCAGGATCGGAATCATAGACAATCCCAGCCCCCGCCTGCACCTTCAGATCGTCATCCACGCGCATGAGGGAGCGCAAGCCAACCACGGCGTGCAGGTTCCCCGTGAGATCCAGAAAGCCGATGGAACCCGCGTAGAGCCCACGCGGAGCATCTTCATACTCCGCAATAACTTGCATGGATCGCACCTTCGGAGCACCGGAAACCGTACCCATCGGAAAAACGCTCAAGAGCATCTGCAGAGGGGAGAGACCGTTAATCCTGCCACGAATCTCGGAAGCGATATGCATGACTGGTCCCGCGTCTAATCGCTGCATGAGATGCTCCGGAACAACCTCAACGGTGCCGGGCAACGCCGTACGAGAGACGTCATTGCGTGCAAGATCCACCAACATGGTGTGTTCCGCGCATTCCTTCCTGTTCGTAATGAGCTCGGTCCACATTGCCTGATCCTTTATGGTGTCTCCCGTCCGTCCACGCGTCCCGGCCAGATGACGCGAAATGACCATCCCATGATCTATGGCAATCACGAGCTCTGGGAAGGAGCCGATACTCTCCATGTTCCCCATCCTGACCGCATGCATGAAGCCCGAGGGATAGCTCTCGCGAAGTCTTTTGTAGAGCGGAGCCATGGAACCCTCAATACCGTATGTTTCTCTGCGCGAGAGAACGGTTTGAAATGTTTCACCTGCATGCACTTTCTGCAAAATTGTCTTCACACTGCATTCGAATTCCTGTTGTGATGCCCCGTCGGAACGCTTGATGACCATCGGATCCGGAACTTCCACCGAACGCTCAAGTATTATTCGAAATAGCCGACTTCGATCCCTCCCGCGCGTGAAGTAGCGGTACGTTTTTTCTTGATTGTCGTAGATCAATCCGTCTTCGAAATACCCATAGGAGAACGTGTACTCGTTTTCGGGCGTAAGGCGCGTCACCGGAAGTGTGGCCGGTTCCGTGTATTGAATGGCCTCGTACGCCGTGAATCCAACAAGGCCGCCGCTGAAGGACTGCCCCTGAGGAACGATTCCTCCCGCATCACACCGCAATCGACTGAGGACTGTATCAAGGACGTCGATAGGACCGATCTCTGCATTCAGCTTCACTTCCTGATCATTCAAGAAACATATTCCATTCCGGGCACTGAGAATAAACTGCGGTGCGATCCCGAAGTAAGAATAGCGATGATGGTGTTCTCCCCCGTCTGCCACCAGCGATTCCAAACAAAACATATCGCCGGATTCGGCATGCAATCGTGCATAGACTTCTTCGGGAGACAGATCACAAGGGAACTCTTGTATTTCGAATTGCTTCTGTTCCACGGAACAAAGGGCGTGTTTTACGGCCACAGGAAGAGAAAAACCATGTTGTTCGGCAAGTGCGTCCAACGAAGGAAGACCTTTCTGCAGCAGTCTCTCATAGGCTGCAGGATCTACTTTCAAAAAATTTTCGAGGATGGTCTTGCCGGCTGGAGTGGCAAAAGATTCCGGATGGAACTGCACGCCGTAGATGGGAAGTGCCTCCCGTTCTGCATTGCCCTGATGCTGCATTGCCATGATGGTCCGATATTGATCGCGCGTTTCCGCAGTGATGCGAAAGATATCCGGAAAAGATGCCAGTTCCGCGGCAAGAGAGTGGTAGCGCATGACTTTCTCCGTTTCGCTCAATCCAGCAAAAAGATCCGGATACGGCAGATCATCTTGATGATGAATTTGAATATCGCTCGTCTTTCCATGCAGAATCTCTTCAGCCTGCACGATCCTTCCTTCAAAATGATGCGCAAGCGCCTGGTGTCCCAGACAAATGCCAAGGAGCGCTCTGCGATTCCGAACGGCGTAATCGATCACCTCATTCATGATCCCGATATCAGAGGGGTTCTCCGGCGTCCCCGGTCCGGGGCTTAAAATGATATGACTCGGATCAAGCGCGCATACTTCTTCAATACTGATTTCGTCATTACGAACAACAACAGCATCCACTCCAATCCTTGCAAGCATTTCCTGAATGTTGTACGTGAAAGAATCGTAGTTATCGATGATGAGAACGGCTCCGGAAGAGCGGCGATCACACGCCGGTGGGCAATCAAGATGCAATGGCATAATAAGGAGAGAAAACACTCCGCAAAAAGAGCGGAGCGCTCTGCCGATGTCTCGCATCGAAAGGGCGCTCGACTCTAACCTCCGCAGCCCCACCAGCCGGTGCCCGATGTTGGCTTCATTTGTTCTGATATGAGTCCTTCTCCGATCACGTTTTCCAGAGAGGTCCGCACTCCTCCCGCCTCCTGCGCAAGCGGCCTCACAGAGACAGTGGCATTTGCCGCGCTTTTGGAAGCGTGATCACCCACCTCTCGCTGCGCCGTTGATGATGGGAGCTCAGCTGAATTCATGTACCGTTACAACGGTACACTACTCCGCAACGATGAAGCAAGGGATTTTCCGGAGATTCACGGAAACCGCTTATTTTCGCAATTTCTGCAGGAAATGCCGGAATCCCCCGCTCCCGTACTTGAGCATTCTCGACCCCCGCGTGATCTTGCTGATGGAGAGCTTGAGTTCCCGCGCGATCGTGCGCTGAGGACGGCCGGAATGAAGTGCACGGATGAGCTGCCAGCGCTCGGCAATCACATCGAGCTCCTGCGGCGTGAGGATATCTTCAAGGAGCATGCGCGCCTCCTTCTCCGTCTTCACGGAAGCGAAGAGCCTGTAGAGATCGCGAAGGTGTTCTCGTGAAGCTGGCATACACCTCACTATACGTTCAATTCCGGTCAAAATCTAACTTTGCTGAACAGCCCAGTACTCATCCATCATCCTGCGCACCAGAGGCGACTCGATGCGCTTGCGATACTTCGACTTTTCCAAGAGTTCATCGAAGGCTAGCCGATAGTGAGCCATGTGTTCGAGAAGGAAACGAACGTGCTTACACGAAAGATCGGCTTGACCGGTCGCAAACCGCTGAAATACACAGGAGTGGCAGATGAGTTCCTCGATGACTTTCCGGATCTTTCGCATTCTTCGGCTTAAATCCACTGCAAATACCTCCGGTTGTTCGTAGATCAATTGTGCATGCTTTCCTTCGTGATCGCGAATCTCCGAGAGGAGATCTTCCATTCGACGTATGGAATGATGATGGAAGGCACCGTTGTACACTCTGACTGTCGACTGACCACCCGCCTTTCCTTGATAAGATTTATTCTTAAAATGCGTAGCCATGATTGCACCATCATCATCAGTATCTTCGTGAACGTACAACACTCTCTTGATGAACGGACGTGCCCAACCCAGATCGAGAGAATCGATGAAAGGTTGGCAGAGCTTCCAATGCCTTTGAGCATCGGCAAATTCAATCACCATACAATCGTGAAATGGAATTCACGATAAGTCAACCATGAACCTTTTTCACTTTTTCATCTTGTGCGCCTCGATGACCTCCTGGTACTCATCGGGCTTGTTCATGCGAAGATAATTGAGAAGCTTGCGGCGGTGCGCGACTTTGCCGAGGAGTCCCCGGCGGGCGGACTGGTCCTTCTTGTGTTCCTGAAGGTGCTTGGTGAGGAGCTGAATTTCCTTCGTGAGGATGGCGACCTGCACCTGCGGCGAACCCGTATCCTTCTCATGCGTGCGGTGCTTGGCGATGAGTTTCTTCTTTGCGGGACGCTGGAGTGACATGGTGCGCAGTGGGAACGCAGGTAAAAACGATCACCGCCACGCCCTCCGGGGCTTCAGTGAGCATCCGGTGAGCGGGGACGGAGGTGCAGTGTAGTCATCGCTGCTGAAAAATCAAGCATTTCGCCATTTTAGCCTCTCCTTTGCCCCCCTCGGTCGATCGGGCGTCGGCGAGATTGAGTGGACAGACGTTCACCCTGTGCTAGGATGACGGCATGACTGCCCTCTACATTTTCCTTGGAGTGATTTTGGCCGCTGTGGTCTACAACATTTGGACGGGACGCACCTCCCGCTCCAATGCCGATCCCGCACTGAAGGCGGAGCTCGATCAAAAGATGGAGGAAATCGGCGAACTGAAGCGCGCCATCACGGAGATCAATAGGGAGAGATCGAAGAAAGAAGGCGAAGCCAAGCAGCTCTGGGCGACGTATCAGAAGCTTGAGTCCGATCATAAGGCGACGATGCGTGAACGGGATTCGCTGCAGGAGCGCATCGCGAAGTTCGAGGCGGAACGCGACGCACGCGAGCGGCGGCATGAGGAGATGATCAAGAAGCTCGAGAGCGCCGAGCACGCGCTCGATGACGAGCGCAAGCGCATCCGACGCGAAGATGAAGAGCGCCTGCAACACGAGCTCGAAGAGCGCGACCGCCTCTGGAACGATCACGAGCGCGCGGTTGTCGCGACCCTCACGGACCTCTGCAAGAAGCAACCGTACTCGTTCACCGCCTACGACAATACCAATCTTCCGGAGGGGTTTCATGGCACCCTGAAGCCGGATTTCCTCATCGACTTCCTCGATCAGTACGTCATCTTCGATGCCAAAGTCTCCAAGTCTTCGAGCCTGCAAACCTACATCGCCGATCAGGTGAAGTCGACGGCGAAGAAAGTGAAAGGAAAGGAGAAGATCTATCCGACGATCTTCCTCGTCGTACCGACAGACGCGATGAAGGAACTGAAGAAGACGTCCTACTACGAAGACGGATTCATGTTCTACGTCATCCCGCCCGAGGCGCTCGAACCCATCCTCGCAAGCCTGAAGAAGATCTCGCGCTACGAGTTCGCGAAGGAGATGGATCCGCAACAGCGGGAGAACATCGTCGACCTGATTGCGCACTTCGACTTCCATATCTCCGCCCGCAACGCCCACGATCTTCTGCTCATTCAACACGGACTGGAGACCATCGCGAAAGTGCGGCAGATCGATCCGGACCTCGCGAAGGAGGCAGCCATCAAGAAGACGAAGATCCGCAATCTCTCCTTCAATACCGCACAGGAAAAGCTCCTCACGTCCGATTCCGCCCTCCAGCAGGAACAAGTGCTGGATTTCGTCCAGCCCAAGGCAAAAATTACACGTGAAGAGGTAGCGAGAACGCGGGGAAATTGACAGAAGCTCGAGACGGCGTACCCTGAACGCGTCATGCAGCTCGGCAGCATCATGACCGTCAGCCTCGTCGTCGTCCCCCGCGGATAGCGCGAGCGTGCTGATGCAGCCTCACCTCGCGCAAGCGGGGTTTTTTGTATTTCCCCTTTCATCCTATGGAATTCCAAATGGAAACCGACCTCGGCCGATTCGCCTTCGCGGAACCCAACTACGGAGGAACATGGACCGTCTTCCGGATTCATGAAAACGGCCGGGGACCGGATGCGCTCTCCGCGGAACTCATCGACTCAGAGGGCGCAGTGATGCAACAGGCCACCTTTCCGTACTTCCAAGGCGGCGAGCGCATCCGCGCAAATCAGATGCAAGCAGAGAACGCGCTGCGCAAAATCCTCGGAATAACTTAGGGAACCTCTGGAAAACACGAGAAGCATGTCATGGTGAGTTCGTCGAACCATGACATGCGGCGACTTGTCGCAGTTCGACGGACTCACTGTGACAAATCGCATCGTTTTTGATTTCAGAGGTTCCTTAGGAGTGGAGGTGCAACCCATGAAGGATACGCGGGGTCGATGTCCGTGCACCGAATGATTACGGCCGGTGGAAGCCAAATATTTTGGGTGATTGACGTGCATGGAGAATACGTTATTCTCAGTACTGTCATGCATCGACCCGCAGCCATGCCGGCCCCGAAGTACTTCAATACCAAGAACAGGTAGCGGGCGTGCTGATGTGTGTATTCGCACCCCGCATAAGAGAAGCGGGGTTCTTTTTATTTCCTTCCTCTTATTATCTCCTTCCCCCATATCCCATGAGCACCACCATAGAACATGCCCTACTTGAACACCCCGACAACGATGGCGACGGCATCGGAGTAGTCCCGGAACCCCCGATACCCGTAGAACCTGACCCACTCGAGCGCCCCAAAGGAGAGGGTGATGGCATCAGGATCACCGATAAACAATTGGATGGCAGGGTTGTCGTAACTCTGACCGATACCGTGATGCGCGTTTCACTGGCTGTTGAAGTACCGACAGAGCTCGCAAACCAGAAACAGGATTTCTTACACAGGTATCTGCGACAACAGCTTGTAAAGACCCTCAGCCACAGACCCCTACAAGTCGGCATTTATACTAAGGCTAAATCAAACGGCTCTGGTACCATGCCTGAGTGAAGGCAACCGCCCACCCATCGCGCGCCGGGAAGAACGCCGACCCCATCTTCGGCCCCCTCAATGCTCCGCAGCGCGAAGCGGTGAAACACTCCAAGGGACCCCTGCTCATCCTCGCGGGAGCCGGCTCGGGAAAGACCCGCGCCATCACGCACCACATCGCCCAGCTCATGCACGCAGGTGTCCCGCCCTGGCAAATCCTGGCCGTGACCTTCACCAACAAAGCCGCCAACGAGATGAAGGATCGCATCCGCCGGCTTCTCTCCATCACACAGGGGGAAACCATCGAGGAATGGGGATCGAAAACCGGGCGATTGCCGGTCATGGGCACGTTCCACTCCGTCTGCGCGCGCCTCCTGCGCCGCGACATCGAGAAGCTCGGCCGCGACCGCTCTTTCGTCATCTACGATGCGGACGATCAGGAGAAACTCATGAAGCAGGTCCTCAAGGAGGCGAACATCGACGAGAAAGAACTCAAACCCCGCGCCGCCCTCGCGTACATCGGCCGCTTCAAGAGCGAGGCGGTGAGCCCGCGCGAAGCGATGAACGAGGCGACCACCGAGCGGATGCGCCGGATCATCTCCGGCTACCAGCGCTATCAAACGCTGCTACGAGAAGCGAACGCGCTCGATTTCGACGACCTCATCCTCGAGACCGTGCGCCTCTTCCATGAAGTGCCGGAGGTGCTCGACCGCTACCAGGAGACCTGGCAGTACCTGCACGTGGATGAGTATCAGGATACGAACCACGCACAGTACCTCTTCATCACGCTGCTCGCGCAGAAGTACCGCAACCTGTGCGTCATCGGCGACCCCGACCAGTCGATCTACGCGTTCCGCGGCGCGGACGTGCGGAACATCCTTGAATTCGAGAAGGACTACCCCGACGCCGTCCGGATCAAGCTCGAGCAGAATTACCGCTCCACGCAGCCGATTCTCACGTCGGCGGACCGCGTGATCGCAGCAAATCCGAACCGGCCCGAGAAGACCATGTGGACGCAGCGCACGGAAGGCCCGAAGATCGTCGTCCACGAGGTGGCGGACGAGCGCAAGGAGGCGGAAGAAGCCATCCGAGCGGCCGAACATCTGCGCACAGGAGGCGTCCCCTTCAATGATCAGGTGATCCTCTACCGCACAAATGCACAATCGCGCCTCTTCGAGGAGGCGTGCATGCGCTCGGGCATCCCCTACCGCATCGTCGGCGGCGTGAAGTTCTACGCGCGCAGGGAAGTGAAGGACGTCCTCGCGTACCTCGCCGTCATCTTGAACCCCTTCGACACTCTCTCGCTCCTGCGCATCATCAATGTTCCCGCACGCAAACTGGGCCTGACGACGCTCGCCCGGCTGCAAGCCGAGAGCCAAAAGACAGGGAGGACCCTCTGGGAATGTCTCGCAAATTGCAGCGATATCGAAGATCTGAGCGAAGCTGTGCAGCGGCGCATCACCTCGTTCGTCGACTGCATCGAAGAGCTCCGCAAACGCGCGGAGACGGAGACCGTGAGCGCTCTCGCCCATCACTTGCTCACTGCCACCGAAATGGAACCGTGGCTGCGCGACGGAACCGAAGAGGGTGAGGAGCGTTGGGAGAACGTGCAGGAACTCCTCTCTGTGATGCATAAGTACGACACATTGGACCCCTCTACGTCGCTCTTAAGCTTCCTCGAGGAAGCCAGCCTCGTGTCGGAGGTGGATAAACTGCAGGATGTCCGCGATGATGCGTTGACACTCATGACACTCCATCTGTGCAAGGGACTCGAGTTCGAGCACGTCATGATCGCCGGCTGCGAGGAAGGCATCTTCCCGCACGCGAGCAGCTCGTTCGACCGTGAGCAGCTCGAGGAGGAGCGCAGGCTTATGTACGTCGGTATGACGCGCGCGAAGACACACCTCACCATTTTCTTCGCGCGCCGGCGCATGTTGTGGGGCGAGACCAAGGACAACAGCCCAAGCCGTTTCCTCGACGATCTCCCCGAAGAATGCCTCGAGCGGCGCAGTGATTCTATCCTGAGCGTCTTCGGGTGGGTGTCGGAGAAAGGGCGGCAGCAAGCGCTGCGCGGAGAATCCTCCTCCGACGTTCACGGCTCCGGAGACCTGCGGGTCGAGTTCAACCAAGATCTCAATGCATCGGATGATTTCAATCAGGAGTCCTTCGCGGAAGGCGCGCGCGTGGAACATCCTGCCTTCGGCACGGGAACCATCGTCACGCGACGCGGGGACATCGTGGACATCCGGTTCGATGCCGGACAGCGCAAGAGCTTCGTGCTCTCAATCGCTCCGTTGAAGTTGCTCTAGAACAAATGCGTCATGGTGAGGAGGCCACGTACCGCTCTGTGTCATCCTGAGTACCGCCGCGAACCATCGCATATTCCTCTCCTGTCGTTACAGCTTGTAATTCGTCCCCGCAACGACAGGCGTATTGAACGGCACCCACTGAAAGCTCGTAGAACCGTCCGTCCACGTGAGATCCCCCGCAGAGGTGGCGGTCCCCGGACGATTGATGGTGATGCGCAGGTGCGCTTCCTGTGCACTGCTCGGAACCGCGACGTCCCCGTACAGGGTCAACATGCGATCCGAGCTGCGAAGCGACCCCAATTGCGCGGGAATGGATGAGCAGGTGACGATACTGGAGCTCACCGTACAATCCGTGCGATCACTCGTGGAATCGGCTCCGAGCGTCAGGTGAGAGACGGTGACTCCCCCGCTCGTCTCCGCCTGGAATCGTATCTCCGTGACCGCCAGATTCGCTGTGCCGTCTCCGGTCGTCCCGGCGAAGCGGAACGTCGCAATCGGGATGTTCGCCCCTGCCACGAGCGCATCTGTCAGCGGTCCCACGTTGCTGATGCCGGTAATGATCGACCGTGCCGTGCGCGACGTCGAGAACGGATCCGTGGAATCCTTCGTGTACGTCGCTTGGCTCCACTCCCCGTTCCCCTGCACCCGGATCGTTTGCAGGAGCACCGACTCTCCGCTCACGCCGCCATTCGTGTACGCCTTGAGCACAGGACGCGCGTAAAACGCGTAATCCTCCCGATACGGCAATGTGATCGCTCCGCTGGGAACGCGGAAGGTGAACGTGCGATCGTTCACGGAATCATCGCGATATGCCCTGCCGATGTACCTGGTGTCATGATCGTAGAGAATGAAGGACTCGATCGAGGCGACGGCACTGTTCAAAATGACACTGATATCCGTGGCATCGATGGGCTCCGTGTTGCTGAAGACGCGCGCAGCACCGACGATGGAAGCCGTCGTTCCGAGCAGCAGCAGGTTCGGCCGGACACTCTGATCGGAATCCGGATCGTAGATCGCAGCCGCAGAAGAGCGCGACGACGAAGAACGCGCAGAGGAGCGGGAGGAAGACGAAGCATACGACCCCAAGCACGGATCGGCGAAGTAGTAGATCGTGTGCCCGTCGGCAGTGCAGGAGGGATGCGTCTCGCCGTTCGCGCAGCGGTAGGGCTTGCAACTGTTTCCTGAACTGCTCCGGGAACTCGCGGATGCCATGCCCTGCGCACTACGCAGGTCCGCCAATTCGCCACGATCGTCCGCTCTGAACGCGACGACGAGCCGCGCGGTCTCCGCGCGCGTGAGACGGTGCCCCGCCCACGTACTCTTGAGAGCAACCCCTCTCTCATCTGCGATACGGATGTATCGCTCGTACCACAGCTCGTTACTCCGGCCCAACGAGGGGAGTCCGAAGACGCCGACCAACATCTTGAGCGCTTCCTCGTACTGCACGGGCCGCAACGGATCGAACAACCACCGCGAAGAATCCACGCCGGCCACGACATTGCCGCTCACGATGCCGTCGCGTTTGGCTGCGCAGACGAACGGCGCGTACCAAGAGGCGGGAGGAACATCCGGAAAGCAGGTGGTATCAGCCACAGGCAGGACTTCCCCGTCGCCCGCCATCATCGCCATCTTCAGAAATTCCGCACGATTCACCAGCCGCAGAGGTTTGAAGGTGCCATCCGGATATCCCTGAAGGATCCCCTCTCCCGTGAGCGCACTCACGGCCACCGCCGTCTCGGTATCCGAAGGTGCATCGCTGTAGGGCAGGTTCGACGTATCGTACGTCGCGGCGGCGATGGCGGCCGGAATGCTGAGGGCGAAGAGGATGGCGAGGAGACGGCGCATGATTGTAAAGGGGGAGGCGTTAGTATATCAGAAGTATCATAGAAATGGATTAAGGATGGCAGTTAAGCATGCCGGGAAGTCAGATATCGCGTGCCGATTGGCTCGTGGTCGAAGGTACAGAGAGAGCCTTAGGAAGGGCGAACATCGCTGCAGGGATACGGGTGGCTGACGAACAATTCCGTTGTGATCACGTTCATCGCGAGCCTGCGCTGTTCATCGGTAAGCTCCATGAGCGCGCCGTACACGGCATCGGGGTCCTCCGGATGATCGACCTTCAGCTCACTTCTGACACAGTGCATACACTGCCCGCGCGCACACTTGGCCGCGAGCTTCGCGGCAAATGCATGGTAGTGATCCGCATACTCTTCGGGATCGACGATGACGTCGCCTCCCATCGCAGCGGCAAGGAGCGCGAGCGCCTCCGTGCGCGAGGAATTGAGGCGGCCGCGGATGCACTGTGCAGCTGCGTCGATACTCGGAGGCACCAATCCCAAGAGGGAGACATCTCCCTCCTCGCTTTCGCGAACGGTTTTGATGACGAGTCGGAGCGGGACGTGTGTACGAGGACGCTGCTGTGCCGCCGTTTCGGCGGCAGGTACGGCATCCTCCGGAGATGAAAGGGTGGTTTTCATGGCAGGAAGGGGAAAGGGGGAAATATCAACGAAGTCGGACGATGGCATGGATCATCTGACAGAGCACTTCGCGGCGGCGCCACGGATCGGCGATCGCGAGAAGCGCATCCTTCATCCCGATGGCGTGTTGAAAGCTCCCCGGAAGATCGAGGTCGGCAACGATTTCCTCCGGGATGGCACACTGGTGAGCGAAGCATCGCTGCATGAGGGTGCTCGCCACACGCTGGAGGAAGGTAACGTCGGCGACGGAGTACTTCTGAATCATGACGGATTCCGGCCGTTGCGAAGCGGTAGGGGCAATCTCGACCGGCGCATCACCATCGCGTGACGGGGGGTGTTCGGCGGTGAGTGTGGTACTCATGATACGAAGGGGAAAAGGGTGGATAAATCACTCCCGGCCCGACATCGAAAAAACGCCGGGCCTTCGCTGGGGGAAGACTCGTATGTGCGCTCTACCGCGCCTGCACTCTAGGCATCATACGACTTCTTCCCCGCAAGATAGGGGAACCAGTAGAAGCCGTAGAAGGTCACTCGTTGAGGCATGGGACAGAAATACATTAAAGGAAACACACGTATTGTCAATCCGGTCGTCCGATTCTTCCATCAGCGTCGATGGCGATCCACTCCCAAATTCCGCGATTGAACTCCGTTGTTACTCGATAGCGATCGCGGAGACCTTGGGAGATCTGACTCGCAAGAGCAGAGAGAGCATTTTCAGGGAGAGTGAGAGCATGCTGCATCGCCAAGCGGAAATCGGCGATGCGCTGCCCGCCGATGATGAGACTCCCGCCTTCTTGGTAAAGAAGAACGAGGGCTGAATCGAGCTGCTCGGTGCAGCGGGGATCGCGAGGAGACTCCTGGGACGATTCGATCTGATCGGAAAGAGACACGGTTGCCATGGAAACAAAGGGAAATAACAAAACACCTTCCGCCGCTTGGGGAAGGCGCCATGGTCGTGAGGTTGAATGGAATCAGCTCAGACGCATCGGCTCCTTCCCCGCTCTAAAGGAGAAAGAGGTGAAGCCGAAGGCAAATGTCCGAGCAGACATGCGCTGCAGACTTTACTCGCAATGCCGAAGATGTCAAGCTGCACGCACGATGGACCTCGCTCAGCGTGTCCGGCAATTCTGCTCAGCGCACGCTCTCAAGCTCAACACGAATCTGGGGCAGCACTTCCTCATCGACGCATCGGTCCTCGATGCCATCGTTTCCGCCGCCACTATCCGATCGGATGACGCAATCGTGGAGATCGGCCCCGGCATCGGGATCCTGACCGAACAACTTTTGAAAAAAGCCGCACGGGTCACCGCCATCGAACTCGATGAACGCCTCCTTCCGCTCCTCGATGCATTCGTCGGGGAACGATCCAATCTCACCGTCATCCGCGGCAACGCCCTCTCCGTCCCCTTCCCGGAAACCTCCTACAAGATCGTCGCGAACATCCCCTACCACATCACCTCGCCGCTGCTTCGGCACGCATTTCTCGAATCCCCCATCCCGCCTCTGTCCCTCACGCTGCTCATCCAGAGAGAAGTCGCGGAGAAGATCTGCGATGACTCCGGAAAAGATGCAGGCCTCCTGACGATCCTCGTCCGGCTCTTCGGCATGCCGCGGTTGGTGCGCTTCGTACCGTCCGAGGCGTTCCTCCCCCCGCCGGAAGTAGAGTCGGCCGTACTCTCTATCGACTGCTTCCCCGCTCCCCTGACCGACCGGAAGACCATGGAACAAGTCTTCCGGTTGACGAAAATCGGATTTTCTCAGAAACGCAAGATGCTCTCCAATACGATCGGGAAGTTCCATCAGGGAATGGAACGCCTGAAAGCGCTTGGCATAGACCCGAAGAGGCGTCCGCAGACACTTTCTGTCTCGGAATGGATTCATCTGGCGCAGTCATGGGGCGAGGATGAAGACGATGGAACACCCTGAACGAACGGCGTTTGCGTTCCTCGGATCGTTTCTCTCGACAGTCTTCGTCCTGCAGTGGTGGCAGGCGGCGATCTATCCGCGCTGGCTGTGGTTCTCCATCGTGCTCTCCCTCCCGTATGCACTCCTGATGGGCAGATGGCGCCTGCCGATCCTTGCGGGACTGCTGGGCATCGCACTCGCATTCGGCAGCGTCGCACGCGAGACACACACGCGAACGGGGCAATCCGTCGATACGTTCGCCACGGGGCAAACGGTGACTCTCCGCGGCACGATCGCGGACGAACCGGACCGGCGGGCGATGGAGACGCGCTACACGCTCGCCGCGGATTCCATCACCTTCGCATCCGGTCTCACGCGCACCGTGGAAGGGAACGTCCTCGTGACGGACGAGAGCGGCTGGCCGCAACTGCAGTACGGCGACATGCTCGAGGTGCGCGGCACCCTCATGCGTCCGGGCAGGATCGAGGGTTTCCGTTACGACCACTACCTCAGCCGCTTCGGCATTTACGCCGTGATGGATCGTGCGGGAGTGCAGTACCTCTCCGGCGGTCGCGGCTCACGAGTTTTTTCGCTTCTGTATGCGATCAAAGAGCGCTTTGAGCTGCAGATCACGCGCCTCTTCCACGAGCCGCACGCCTCCTTCCTCATGGGCCTGCTCACCGGCTCGCGCCGCGGCATCCCCGAGACCCTGCAGCAAGCGTTCCAGACAACCGGCCTCACCCACTTGATCGCCATCTCCGGCTACAACATCACCATCATCCTGACGATCCTCGGAGCACTCCTCTTCCCGCTTCCGCGACGCATCCGGTTCCTCATGATCGCCGCAGGCATCTGCACCTTCACCCTCTTCGTCGGGGCAGGCGCATCCGTCGTCCGTGCCGCGATCATGGGCATCCTGGGGCTCCTCGCAGTCCACGCCGACCGCAAACCGCACGCACGTCTGCTCATCCTCTGGACCGCATTTTTCATGCTCATCTGGAATCCGAAGTACCTGTGGTATGACGCAGGATTTCAGCTCTCCTTCCTCGCAACGATCGGACTGACCGAGCTATCGCCCCTTATCACGCGATACATGAAATGGATCCCGGCGGCCTTCGGCATTCGGGAATCACTGGTGATGACACTTGCCGCACAGATTGCCACTGCTCCGCTCATCCTCTTTGTCTTCGGACGTCTCTCCCTCATCGCACCACTCGCCAACATTCTCGCGGCACCCGCTGTGCCCGTGGCGATGCTCTTCGGATTCCTCGCCACCGTCTTCAGCTTCGCATCGCTGCCTCTCGGGCAGATCTTCACGCTCATCGGCTGGTTGCCGCTCCAGTGGATCATCTCCGTCGCTCAGGCGCTGGAACGCTTGCCGTTCGCATCGGTCGGCACCGCAGAAGGGATCATCTTCCTGCTGCTCTGCCTCACCGTCGTGGCAGACATCATCATCACCAAACGTAAGAGTAGATCTTTGCCTTCGATCTAGAAGTCGGGACAGACCACTCCTCCAGAGCCCTGCGACCCGGAAACGCAAACGCATGGGAGATCACGCGCGTTCCTTTCTTGAGTTCCCGATCGAATTTCTGCTGAAATGCCGGCATGACCACGGGAATGAGGTAGAGGAAAATGCAATCCGCATCGCGCAGATCCTGCTTCAACGCATTTCCACACCGAAGCGTGACATCGACCCGGGCAAACCACACTTGCAAGAGCCCGATAAACCAAACAGGCGGAACGATCTCATAGCCGATGGCACGGATGCCGGCCTCCGCCTTCTTCGCGGCGATGAGGATCTTGCCGTCTCCCGCACCGAGATCGTAGACCGTTTCTCCGGCCCGTAAGCGCGCATGCTCCACCATGGACTGAACCGCAGGGGTACAGGATGGCAGGAAAGGGACACGGCTCCAGATCAACCCAATCATGATGATGATGTAGCAAACCTCCAGAACGAGGAGAATGCCGACGAGGAAGAAGAGCGCGGTCGTCATGAAAACGATCGGACTCTATGCTTCGTTGCTTCATGAAGCCCATAGCGAATGTTGCGCAAAATGCCTGTTCTCTGGTATAATACTAAGAAATGCAGACCTCGATCCTCATCCTTCTTTCCGGCTCCCTCTTCTTCGTCTGCGGGACGGTGCTCTTCCTCCTCACGGGGGAGAGACGCCTCAAGCAGCTCATCCGCAGCGAGCAGGAGAAGAATGCTTCTTTCGCCCGCGTCTTCCACCAGATCGACGATCTGCTCACGAGCGTCAAGTGGCACACGGAGATGATGCTCGATCAGGAGGCGGGGAAACTCAATATCGCTCAGCAGCAGACGCTCAACCGCATCGATACCTCGACGGCAAATGCGATGAAATTGATCGAACGATTCGCGAAAGTTTCCAGCAGCGAATGGCACAAGGCGCCGCTGGATCACCCGACCGCAAAAACAGAGGGCGATCGCCTCGATGAGATGATGGAGCTGAAGGCGTAAGTCTCCGGCTTTCCGTCCGTCTCAGAGCAGAACACTCAGCTTCGTCCAGAGCTCTTCGACTGTCAGATCACTCTTCACGAGATAGTCTTTGACGCCGAGATCCTCGCATTTACGCCTGTCGATATCCTGACTCAAGTTCGTGAGAATGATCACCGGGAAGGCATATCCCTTCTGGCGAATGTGCTCCAGCACCTGGTAACCGTTCTTGTTCGGCATGAGCAGATCCAGCAACAGAATATCCGGCTGCTTGGCATCGATGGCGTCAATGGCGGCGGCGCCGTCGGCAACAATATCCACATCCACACCATGACGCTCGAGATTGAGCTTGTAGAGATTGGCGATGAACTCCTCATCTTCAGCGATCAGAATGCTCTTGTTCATGGGGTGGAGGGTTAAGAGGCAGATGGAGGGTGAATGTCGTCCCCTGATGCTCAATCGACGTGAAGGCGATCTCTCCGTCGAGGAGTGTAGTGAGGGAGCGAACGAGGTACAAGCCGAGGCCGGTACCGCTCGTCTTCTTCTGCGTCGCATTGGTGGCGCGGAAGAACTTCTGGAAGATGCGTTCCTGCTCGCTTGAGGGGATGCCGTAGCCCGTGTCCACAACATCGATGCGCACGCGATCGTCTGCGAGTGCGGCGCGCAGGCGGATCGAACCTCCATCCGGCGTGTAGGCGATGGCATTACTCAGGAGATTGGAGAGGATTTCCCACAGCAACTTCGCATCGGTGCCGACGGAGAGGCCGGACGGACACTCGAGAGCTAGCTGCTGATGCTTGCGCGAGAAGACCGGCTCTTGCTCGCGACGAAGGTCTTCGAACATGGATGCGAGTGATACCGAATCGCGTACAACAGAGAGCGTGCCCGTCTCGACACGGGACACCGTGAGCATTGTGTGAATCGTATCCGCCATACGTACGGCATACTCCGCTGCACGTCCGATCATTTCCTGCTGCGCTTCGGAAAGAGATCCTCCGATCCCACTGCGCAATGTCTCGAGCGTGAGACGGATGGCGGTGAGAGGCGTCCGCAACTGATGGGAAGTGAGCGACACGAACTCGGAACGCGCTCTCTCGAGCACTTTCTGCTGCGTGATATCCTCTTCGATGCCCACGAATCCATAGAGCTGACCGCCCCGATCGAGAATCGGTGAGATGTGTACCACCGCTTCGTACTCCGTACCATCTTTGCGACGGTTGGTGAGCTCGCCGTCAAACGGCTTCTTCTCCTCCTTGATGATCCGCCAGAGACGGCGATAGTACTCGGGCGGCATGCGGCCGCCCCAGAGGCGCGCGGTTTGACCGATGATCTCCGTGCGTGTGTACCCCGTGATGCGCTCAGTGGACGGATTGATGTAGAGGATCTTCCCGTCCGGGTCGGTGATGATGATGTGATTCGACGCGTACTTCACGGCAAGCTGGAACTTGCCGAGCTCTCCGGTCATCTTTCCTGCAAGGATCATCGCACGCCGGCGGGCATTTGCCGCCTCATAGAGCAGGGTGAAGATGAGCAAGCTGAATGCAAGTCCGCCAAGCAAGACAAGAAGAGGCTCCTTCTCAAGCGCAGGAGTCAATGCAAAGGTCTCGGGGACAGACACCGTGAGTACCCACGACAATCCGCCGGCATGGAGGGGCAAATCTTCGGCGAAACGGTTGCTGCCGCTCGCATCCGCGCCGAGACCCGGCAAGACCGACTCCTGGAAGATGACTTCCCCCTGCGAATCCTTCAGTTCAAAGAAAACATCTTGCGTCTCCATAAGAGGAAGATTGGTGCGGTCCTGGAAGAGCTGTGCGGGGCTCAGCGTTTCCGCCGCATAGCCAATGAAAGCGGAGCGTCGTTCCGGAACCGTATCTTGCGGCGCACCGCTGCGATAGAGGGGGAGAACGAGCAGGTACTCCCGGCCAATCCGTGAAACGGCCAACCGTCCGAGTGAAGCTAATTCACCCCCGTCACGCACATCATCAAGAAGGGTAAGATGAGAGTATGCAAGATCGAGGCCGAGGAGATCTTCGCGACCGGTCTCCGGTTCGAGGTACGTGATCACGATCGAACGATCGCGCGTTCCCTCCGGCCGAACTGCGAAGTGCGGATAGCCACCGGGATTGAGCGACGTGTCCGCGCGCACGATCTGCTCGAAGAGGAGACGCTGCGATGCGGTGATGCTCTCGAGGTATGCCATGGAAGTGAGAGCGGGATAGCGCCCGTGTGCCGTCAATCCGCGTACGAACGATGCCCACGACGGCCGATCGATGCGCGTGCCGGCGGCGAAGAGCCCCTGTGCACCAAGGAGCGCATTGACGTGCGCCTGCAGACGCTCTTGGATGAGGTTCTGCACGCCGCGCGCCTGCTGCTGAAATTCGGCACGTGCTCTGGTGCGTTCGCTCGAAGCGGCGAATCGCGATGCGGCGATGCTCACGGCGACACACGCTGCGAAAAGGATGTACGCGGCTGTCAGAAGAATAGTGTGATACCGCTTCATCTTCGGATCATTGGATCCATTGGTGATTTCCGGCCTGCGGAGGCTATCTGAAACGGTCAAGGTTTGGGTATGAGTATTTCCCTCCATTATAGCATACTTTTGCGGTTTTAAGAACGTTCCCGCCCCTCAAAAAATGGACGACACAGGTCGTCCATTTTGGCGTCTGGAATCGACTCCTCCGGATCAGTAGGCACAACCGCACGACGACGGACGATAGTAGTAGCTCGACGAGTACCGGCGATTGCACCGCCGTACGCACGCCTGTCGATTATTGTAGTTCGTATCGTAGTTGCTTCGATCGTCGTAGCGGTTGTCGTAGTAGCGCAGATAATCGTAATAGTTCGAGTAATCGTAGTAACGGCTCGGATCGCTGTAACGGTAATCGTCGTTGCGGCGGCAGTATGAGGAATTATAGTACCGATTCGTGCGACTGCACCGGTCTCCGGAGTAGTTCACGGGATAGTACTGATCGTAGTAACCGGTAGAACCGTACCACTCGTCCGTACCGACACAGGTGTAGTTGTTACAACTGCCATTGCGATCATAGGAATGGCAGACACGATCGGGACAGTAGATGGAAGTTGCGGAGGCGCCGACCGGAAGCACGAGGGTGGCGACGATGATGCCAGTGGAAAGGAAACGATGGAACATAGGGTGATGTGGAAAGAGGAGGGTGAAGGTAGACGCGCCCCCGGAAAACCTCAAGTGTCGGGGGTGGACAGATAGCAGAGAAACAGGTGAAAGAGTTATATTTTGCAATTTACAGTCAAAATGGCAATTTTCCATTTTTCATTCTGCATTTTGCATTTCTCATTATATGTACGACAGCACCGTGAGCGTGCAGAACACGCCGAAAAAGAGGAACGTCGCGATGAGGATGAGACTGCGCACGGGATGCGGCCGCAGCGCCGCAGGGAGGAACCGGTTATTGAGGAAGAGGAGCAACCCCGTGTACGAAAACATGGTGAAGGCGTTGATGACGGCCCCGAGCACGATCAGATCGCGGGGCTGGTCGAACCCAGCGGAGAAGACCGCGATGCCGAAGAGGATCTGCAGCCAGAGGATGAAATAGTACATGCGCGAGACGTTGGCGCTCGGCGTGCGCCGCAGGAGCAGGACATTCTCCGTCATGATGCGACTCGTGGAATCGAGCACGGTCAGCTGCGTGGCGATGAGCATGACGCCCATGACGATGAGAAACAACAAAGAGAGGAACGGCGTCGTGGCTGCGCCGACGGCAACCGCTTCGTTCAACACGAAACCGATACCTTCCGCATTGCCGGACATTCCGTAGGTCGTCGCATATGCGAGGAGAGAGAGTGTGAGCATCGTGAAGAGTCCGAGAACCCAGAAAATGAGGAAATGCTCCATATTCACCGCGCGCCACCAATTTCGAAACGACCGGACGTTCGCTTCGGTGGGCGGGAAGGTATTCCCCGTAATTGAGTATGTCTGCTGCCGGTGCCTCCCGGTGATCAGACTCGTGATCTTGTGTGCATATGCACCCATGCCGTATCCCTTGTCCCGAATATAGCACGACTGTGCGAGATTGAGATTGCCACCGGCCCCCGCGTATGCGAGCGCACCGAGGAACGTCGCAAGGGAAATACCGACGGGAAGGAAAGTGAACCCCTCCCCTACCCCCACCGCCCCCTTAGCCAGTGTAATGAAATCCGTGTGCTCGACCAGGTACACCGTGAGGAGGAAGATGAACGGCACGCCGATGCCGATGAGGATCATCTGCAGACGCTCTACCGTCCGATACAGCACCGCTCCGAACGAGAGGATGCACCCGATGATGAGGAAGAGGAGGATGCCGACGAGTTGGACATTGCCGATGCCGAATGCCTGCGCAATGAGCGTCGCACCGGCAAGTCCGATGCCCGGCCAGCCGAATCCGAGGAACGTCGAGAGGATGAACCACACGGGCAACCAGCGGAACATGCGGGCAAAGCCGACGAAGATGCTCTCGCCGAAGATCAGCGCGTAGCGCTCGACTTCCATGTTGATGAAGAACTGCATCGTCACGCCGACGATGATCGCCCACACCATCCCCAGTCCGTGATTGCTGGCGAAGTACGGCCAGAGGATCACTTCGCCGCTGCCGAGACCCAAGCCCAGCAAGATGAAACTCGGACCGATCAGACGCCTGAGCGGCGGTGCGTCGGGGAGATTTTTCTCTCCGAGGGGAAGGCGAGGAGATGCCATAGGTGTACGATAGCACCGTTCTCTCGACTGAGGAAAAAACGGTTTTGGCTGCTCGATGGAATTTTTTCAAGCAGACGCTCAACTTGTTCCCGAAGAGCAGAATCCCTACGATGCATTCTCCATGATCAATATTGTGACGGACATTGGCGCATGCGAAGCTCTCTGGAGAAAATTTTCCCCTTGTCGCAGTCTCTATGATCTCTGGGAATTCCGTTTCCCTTTTTGGGAAGAGTATCGCTATGAGCTTGCGTTCGTAGTCCTGTCCCAAGACGAAAATGCTCAGGGGCTCCTCCCGCTTTGGAAACATCCGACTCAGAAGAACTACCTGTGGTTCGGTGACGTGGGTGACGAATTCAACTGGCAGGAAGACAATACGATCTGGGTTTCCGACCCCTCATGTGTTCGCGCCCTCATCGACGGCGCCCCCCGCCCCCTGCAGCTCACGTCTCTTCGCCCGGAAGCAATACCCCTTTTGAACGATTGCGGAGAGGTACGGGCGATGAACGCAAAATCCGTCGTGGCCTTGCCCGAAGGGTTCACTCTTGAAAAGTTTATTTCCGGTCTCACGAGCGCAAATTTCCGGCATATGATCCGACGCGATCTTCGGCGCGTGGAAGAGTGCCACCCCGACAAAAGGATCGACGATCCCCGTGCCTTCGACAGTTTCCTCGCCTTGAACACTCATGAATTCGCCGACTCCCCGTTTGCCGACGCACGTTTGGCTGCGACATTCCGCCGACTCGTGCTGGACACGCGCCCCCGTCCGTTCACGGTCCGCACGATCTCCGTCGAAATCGGAGGAGACATCGTGGGAACGTACTGCACATTTGCGTACGGCCAAACGTCCTTTGCCCTGCTCTATGGCGGAGACAAGCATCGCTGTCCCGGAATCGGTCATTATATGAATCTCTCCGCGATCGAGGATGCGCTCGCAACCGGCAAAAATACGGTGGATTTCGCGGAAACGGATCCGGGGACGGCGAAAGAACGCCTGTTGCCGAGCGTTCCACAGTGGATGTTCACAAGCCAATGAGGACATGGGCGAAGCATTGCCTTCCGTGCTTCATTCTTCCGAATCTTCCGCCATCCGGATGAACCGCTGAAGTTGCGGCTGATTCACCAGATCGCGAACCTGTGCCACAAATGCAAAAGCCTTCTCGGGTCCCGCCTGCGGGTCGGCATAGTACCGTTCAATCACCTCATCGCCGGTGGAAGCGAGAGCCGCGAGTCCGCGAACCGGGTCCGTAATGCGAAAGTGATCATGATCCTCGACGAGGACGCCGCTTTCCATCAGCCGGTGCAGGAGAAAGAGTCCGGAGAAAAAGTACCGGCTGCCCATACCGTCCTGTGCGGAGGTGGACACGAGCGTGACGATGGAACCGAGTTTCGCGGCGAAGGCATCGCGTATCTGCGATGGCGTCGCGCTCTGCTGTTTCAAGACCGCACTTCTGATGGCAGAGGATTCCGCTTCCGCTTTGAGCTCCTCGAGAATCCAGATTTCTTCGGCGTGCTCTCCGTAGCCGGTTCTCGCGCACACACTCGGATCCTCAAATGGAAACAGGGAATGTCCCTGCTCGTGATTGGCGTAATGCCGAAGCGCTTCATCTTGGTACGCTTCCTGAGAAACAACCTGCATTTCCGGAAAGAGGGCTTCGAGTTGCTCCTTTTCTTCCCGTGCCTCATCGCGAATGAAGTTGGGATGGACGTCAGCCCGGCCAAGGTCATTGGTTCCGCCTACCCGGAAGTGGAGATTGAAGCCGGATCCCATCATCTCCAACGATGGAAGGACCGGCGCAACGGAAGGCGGCGAAGAAAGGAGCACTGACGATTGATCGCGAAGAAAGTGTTGATACCTCTCCAGTGCAACGGATTGCGATTGCTGGAATTCAATTGCATGCCTCTGAAGCTCCGCCGTCACAATACCGAAGCGCATACCGATATCCTGCTTATTGGCGTCTCCGGCAACCGAAGGAGTTGCTTCCATGACGGGGACCACTCTGCATCCGTTCCGGTAGGCAGTGACGCCCTCTTGGAAAGCCTCCGCCATGAGGCGCCCCAACTCGCGAGGATCTGCATGCGCCCCGGCATGCTCTTGGGCAACGAAGAATGTATGCATCTTGCGGAGGTAGCTCACGAAGTCCCGGTAGTGCGGCGGCAGTGCCCCCGATGCCACCTGCTTCGATGTTTGTTCCGCAAGCCATTGGACTTTCTTCGTCATGTGAGGCCATTCGAACGGGAACATCGCTCCGAACCCGCGTGTCTCTGTTTGACGATCATCGCTCTCATCCAGAGCATACCGGTACTGATCGCTTCCACTCGGAATGACTTCATAGATCCACTGTGCGTCGGCTTGCATCGCAGGCGTCCTCCCGAGCTTCGTTGCGCGCGTCCCTCCGGGCCGATCGGCAAGCCACCGCTGCTTGGCATAGGCGTGATCCATGAATTTCTGGAGAAGGGAACAATCCAGGAAGAGCTGAAGTTCCGCTGCGGTGAAATCGAGGCGCTCTTCCTCTCCCGACGGGAAATTTTGCGCCCAATGACGGAGGAGCAGCTGCGCCTGCAGTTGACGCTCGGACGCGAGCGCGAGCAGCGTGTCCCACGCCTCCGGAAGCGCGACTCTCAATTCCTCCAATCTGCCCATGAAGCGATTGCGTATGGCCTTCAAGACACTCGGCGTGTCCCCCAGTTCTTCACGGAGCTCTGCATATGAATCCGGCAGCTGCTGCTGCCATTGCTTACATTGGCCGGCAATCAACTCATCCACATGAGCAGTCGTCCACGAACGATCAACCTCTGCAAGGGCATGCACGAAGACATCCTCGATGGTACGAACATTTCCCCGGGGATATGCGGGAAAAGAAGACGGTTGATCGGAAGATTTCTCAGGAAGGCTCGCTCTGACACGAGTGCGTATCTGATCGCGTACGAAGCGCACCGAGAAAGGGACCGCATCGGACGCTTCGTTCAGGGGGCGAATGCTCATGAGATTTCTCTCATCTGGTTTCCAGGTGGGATCGGGAAGGGCGTGTTCATCGTGTTGATCCGGCATTTGTTGTTATTATAGCACATAAATCACATTTTGGATAGTATCCGGAATACCGCCTCCATCGCCGCACTCCCCCGTCATCTGCAGACTTGTGCTCGGCCTCACGGACACATACTCTTCATGCACCATGGCCGGTACGCCGAAAAAATTTCTCTTCGTCTCCTACGCCGGTAACGTCACGGACCTTGCGTGGACGGTACTGCGTGAGGGGCACGATGTCCGCCTCTTCATGGAGGCATCCGGCTACGAAGATGTCGGAAGAGGATTCGTGAACGTCGTCTCGGATTGGCATGAACACATCGATTGGGCGGATATCGTGATCTTCGACCACATCGGCAAGGGGGCGGAGGCGCAGGAGCTCCGCAAAAAAGGAGAACTCTGCATCGGAGGAACACCGTACACCGATCGTCTGGAAGATGACCGCGCATTCGGACAGGAAGAGATGAAACAGCACGGGATACGCATTATTCCCTATCGGGAATTCACATCCTTCGATGAGGGCATCGCATACGTCCGGAGCAATCCGGGGCGGTACGTGATCAAACCGTCAGGAAAAGCCCAGTACGAAAAACGGTTGCTCTTCGTCGGCAATGAAGCCGACGGCGGCGACGTCATCCGGGTACTCGGTGCATACAGCAAAATCTGGAAGGACATGATCAAATCTTTCCAACTCCAGAAGCACGTGATGGGAGTGGAGGTTGGTGCAGGCGCATTTTTCAACGGCCAACGATTCATGGAGCCGGTGTATATCAGTTTCGAGCACAAGAGACTCTTCCCCGGAGATCTGGGTGTCCTCACGTGCGAGATGGGGACGAGCGCCTACTGGACGCCACGGAGCAAACTCTTCGAGGAAACTCTGCGTCCATTTGAAAACATGCTCGCAAGCGAACGGTACGTCGGATATTTCGACGTCAATTGTATCGTGAATGACAAAGGCATTTATCCTCTCGAGTTCACGGCGCGCTTCGGATTCCCGTTGACCTGCCTGCAGGAAGAAGGAATCACCGAACCGTTGGGCGAGCTGCTTCTGCGTATGGCGAAAGGCGATGGCGGTGCTATCAAAGTGAAACAGGGATACCAGGTCTGCGCTCTTGTCGTGGTACCGCCGTTTCCCTTCGATGACCCGCAAGCCTTCCAGTCGTACTCCAAGGATGCCGTGGTGATCGATAACAATGCAACGCCGGACGGCATTCACATCGGGGATCTCAAGAGAGTGAACGATCTGTGGCTGATTACGGGAGATGAGGGGATCGCGCTCATTGTCAGCGGATCGGGCATGACCATGCGTGAAGCGCAGAGGAAAATGTATGCACGAATCCAAAACACCTTCGTCAACAACATGTACTACCGTACGGACATCGGTGATCGCTGGGCCAGTGACAGTGACCTCTTGCGCACATGGGGATACGTGAGCGGATGATCTGCCGCACTTCATGAGTCAAAAAAAATCGTGATGCAATTTGTGAGATTGCTCTCGCGAATATTTTTCGATCTAACTTGTCTTCATTCTTCATCTGCACTAGTGTGCGCACCGATGAATGGAGAAATTAAAAATGGAACCCCGCATCGGTTCCTCTTCGTCTCCTACGATGGCACCAATACCGACCTCGCTTGGACGGTCGCACGCGAAGGTCACACCGTCCGGCTCTGCCTCGAAGCTGAAGGATGCGAGGATATTGGCAACGGCTTCGTCGAACTTGTGAAGAATTGGAAGGAGCATGTGGACTGGGCCGAGGTGATCGTCTTCGACTTCGTCGGCGAGGGGACAGCGGCCAAAGAACTCCGGGAAAAGGGAAAGCTCGTCATCGGCGGCACGCCGTACACCGATGAACTGGAGAACAACCGCACGTTCGGGCAGGAGGAACTCAAACGACACAAGGTGCGCATCATCCCCTTCCAGGAGTTCACATCTTTCGATGCGGGCATCGCCTACGTGCAGGAGAATCCCGGTCGCTATGTCGTGAAACCATCCGGGAAGGCGCAGAATCTCAAGCAACTCCTTTTCGTCGGGCAGGAGGATGATGGAGGGGACGTCATCCGCATGTTGCGCGCCTACCAGAAGACATGGGATGAAGATATCGATGTCTTCCAGCTGCAGAAGCGCATGACGGGCGTGGAAGTGGCGGTTTGCGGTTTCTTCAACGGTAAGAAATTTCTCGATCCGGTTTGCGTGAGCTTCGAGCATAAGAAGCTCTTCCCCGGGGAGCTGGGCGTCTCGACCGGCGAGATGGGAACGAGCATGTTCTGGACACCCAAGAGTCCGATCTTCGAGTCCGTGTTGCGCCCGTTCGAACAGACGCTGGCGGCGGAGGGATACGTGGGGCCGATCGACATCAACAACATCGTGAATGGAAACGGCATCTATCCTCTCGAGTTCACGGCGCGCTTCGGCTACCCGCAGATCTGCTTACAGCAGGAAGCCATCACGGAACCCATGGGCACATTCCTCTACAAGCTCGCCCGCGGGGAGGATTTCATGATCCGCACCAAGCGCGGCTATCAGGTGGGGGCGCTCATCGTGGTGCCGCCTTTCCCGTTCCATGATCCAAAGACCTTCGAGTCCTTCTCCGAGGATGCCATCGTGGTCTTGAAGAAGCAGAGCTTGGAAGGCATCCACATCGCGGATCTGCAGGAGGTGAACGGGGAGTGGCTCATCACGGGCGCGGAAGGGATTGCCCTGGTCGTGACGGGATCGGGCACGACCATGCGCGATGCCCAGAGGCAGATGTACGCGCGCATGCAGAACATCACGATCCCCAACATGTACTATCGTACGGATATCGGGGACCGGTGGGTGGACGATTCGGACAAGTTGAGATCGTGGGAGTATTTGTAATTTCCGGAAGAACCGCTTATGAACCCCGCCGCACAACCGAAGAATCGACAAAAACGACAGCAGTACTTCGCACAGTTCGACAGCGCATTCTTCAATGCCGGCGCATACGAACATTACCTCGCTGAACAACAGGAGGAAGCACGGACAACCCTCGTCCCGCTGCTCATCGAACACATGAAACCGGAACCGCACTGGCGCTTCCTCGACATCGGTTGCGCAATGGGGGGAGTGGTTCTCTCTCTCAGGGAACGCGGCTTTGACGCCATCGGCACGGAAATATCGCCCTACTGCCTGGAACATGCGCCGGCAAAAGAATGGATGCTCTTCGGCGACGTTCTGGAGCTCCCTTTCGAAGACAAATCATTCGATGCCGCACTCTGGATGGATGCATTCTACTATCTGACGTACGAAGAGCTGCCGATCGCCATGCGGGAGATCCTCAGAGTCACCCGCACGTTCGTCTTCTGCGAAGGCTTCGACAAAACGTCGCGGAATAACTCGCAGGAGTACAATCCCGATCCGCTGCGAACGGACGTGGCAGGTCGGTTCACCGCGGATGAATTCACCACATTCTTCTGTGCGCAGGGGGCGACCTGCGTCGCGAGAGATATTTTCCCGTGGAAAGACTTCTTCGATTGCCTTCTGAAAGTCACCCCTCCTTCTCCGCCACACACACGGTGAGTCCGGGTGCCCATAGGCGCCGAAGACTTTTCGGCGCCACCTTTTTCGGTTACGAAAAAGGTGGCAATCATGCGAGAGCGCTCGATACCCTCGAAAATATTCCAATAGCGATGTCTGCCCGCTCTGCGTACAATACCTTACAATTCCCCTCTCCTCATGAAGCGCTCCACGCTCTCGGTCGTCCTCGTCCTCTCGCTTCTCATGCCGCTCCTCGCTTCCGCCGCCTTCGAGCGGCCGAGCGACCTGCTCACGGCGATGACGAGCGGAGGGAAACCCCGCGAGTTCTCCGGTACGTTCTACGCAAAAATCGATGATTTCGAGCCTCTGATCGTTTCAGGATCATTCGATGGTGCAGCGGAGGGAACGGAGACGGCGAATCTGAAAGCGAAATTCCATGGAACCGTCGCCGTCGCCAGCGGTGCAGATCATCTCTTGGCCGAAGCGACATTCCTCATCTATGAGCAGAAGCTCTACGTGCGAATCGAAAATCTTGCGTGGGACATGGAGGATAATGAAGATGCCGCCACCCAGCTCGAGTCGCTCAAGCAGCTCGTCGGCACGTGGCTCAGCGAGGATCTCTCGACCCTCGCAACCGAATCACAATCCTATGACGACGTCCTTGGGGAGTATGCGCAGATCCTTCAGGATGCAGAAGTTAACGTCACGGCGGATGATCTGCGTGCGTTCGCCAATGAACTGATCGACGCCGCTCTCTCCATGGAACACCGGCAATTCGTCGGCGGCCACGCCTACACCCTCTCCCTCCGTTCCGACGCCATCGCCGCCGTCTACGATGTCCTTCAGAAATGGCTTCCCATCGCCGATCCCACGTGGGAAAGCACCGACGAGGTCGACCGGGAATCCCTTGAGTGGATGCAGGAGCAGATGAATGACGCCCTCACCGTCCGCGCGAAGATCGATACGAACGCGTCCGGCGATTTCCGCTACGGGAAGTATTACGTCGCCTTCGATCTCCCGGAGAGCGGCATGTACTCCGCACTCGAGATGAAGGTGCAGCACCGCCCGTCAACCGTCTACCTCGATGTCCCGAAAACATCGGAGAATCTCTCCGACAAGCTCTCCTCACTGTTCGATGTCTCCATACCGGATGATGAGGATCTGGATTGGGAGGATGAGGATTGGGAGGATTGGGAGGAAGACGATTGGGAAGACTGGGAAGAGGAGGATTGGGAGGACGAAGATTGGACGGACGACGAGAGTACAGAGTCTTCGCTCCCACGCGGCCTTGCCGAGAACTGCGGAACAACCGGAGAAGACATGCAGCTGCTGCGTAGGGGCGCATGCGGCATCCAAAGGCCTTCTCATCGCCTCGTCGAGGAGGCAACTCTTCGGCTCGAAGCGTGTCGGCTCGGGAAGCAGTGCGAAGAGGAATAAATGGAACTGTGCCGCCGTGTTCCCTCTTCGATACGCCCCGCGTGTCTCACGGGGCACTCAGAGTGACACGGCGTCGCCATCTCATTTTCCATTCCTGTATACTCCGCCCACATGGATCCCCACTCCGTCGACCAACGAGAGACGAGGAGGACCGTCCGCGTCTTCTCGGTCGCCTCCTTCCTCCACGACGCCGGCTCCGACATGATCTTCTCCGTCTGGCCGCTCTTCCTCACGAGCGTGCTCGGCGCGAACATGCAGGTCGTCGGACTGATCGACGGTCTCGGGGATGCCATCGTCTCCGTCTCCCAAGCCGTCTCCGGCTACGTTTCCGACCGCATCCGCAAGCGCAAAATCTTCGTCTGGACGGGCTATCTCCTGGGCGGCATCGCGCACGCCGGCTATGCCATCGCCCTCACCTGGCAATGGGTGATCCCCTTCCGCCTGCTGGATCGCAGCGGCAAGATGCGCGGCTCTCCGCGCGACGCCATCCTCTCCGATGTCTCCACCCGCGAGAACAGGGGAAGGAATTTCGGAATCCTGCGCATGATGGACAATGCCGGCGCGGTGGCGGGCATCCTCATCTCCATCCTCCTCGTCGGACACATCGGTTATCGCACGCTCTTCCTCATCGCCGCCCTTCCCTCCGCCCTCGCCGTCCTGCTCGTGCTCCTTTTCATCCGGGAGACATCCACGCCCGGGAAGATCTTCAAGGGCATCCGCTTGAGGGATCTCACGCGCAGCATGAGGATCTACATCTTCTTAAGCGCGATCTTCTCCCTCGGGAACTTCAGCTACTCCTTCCTCCTGCTCTTCGCGAAACAGGCGGGGTTCTCCGTGGAGACGATCCCCGTGCTCTACCTGCTCTTCTCGCTCGCGGCAGCGCTCTTCTCGATGCCCTTCGGGCGTCTCGCCGACCGGTTCAATCGCAAGCCTGTCCTCCTGCTGTCGTTCATCTTCTGGGCGGCCACACTCGCGCTCCTCGCCTTCGCAAATGCCATGAGCGCCATCGTCATCGCCTTCGTCTTCTACGGCTTGCACAAGGCGGCACTGGAGCCCGTGCAAAAAGCGTTCGCCGCGGAGCTCGCGCCCAAGGATTTCGTCGCGAGCGCCTTGGGCGGCCTCCAGATGGTCATCGGCCTGTGCAGCCTCCCGGCCTCGCTCATCGCGGGAATCCTCTGGGATCGCGTCGGCATCGCCGCACCCTTCATCTTCTCTCTCGTCTTGACCACCATTGCGGCGGCGATGCTGGGGTTTGTGAAGGAGGAGAGGAGGGCATGAGTCGACAAAATCATGGGAGGAGCGGTGGTTGAGTGCGCCGTTTCTCTCTATACTGCCGTCAATCGCTCCTTCCTCCGCGGCCCTATCGTCTAATGGTTAGGACATCAGGTTTTCAGCCTGAGAATCGGGGTTCGATTCCCCGTGGGGCTGCCATTACGTGCTCGTGCTTATAGACCCGCTTGTAGAAGCCAAAAAGTCGAGTTCGCTTGGTTCCAGACTCCGTTGCTTTCGACCCGCTTGCTTCGGAATTTTCCTCATCCCTGAAACAAAATCTTCGGTTCGATTCCCTATTGTCCTTCTCTGTAGGACGATTCTCGGCTATCCAAGTGCCCATCCGACACTGCGAATGCGGTATGGCTCGAAGGCATACGGCAATACGTCAGTGCAACCCAACCCAGAACGTATCCCAGAGAGACGACAATAATGCCTGCACTGGTATAATCAAGTTATGTTAACTCATCGTGGCATTTGGCTGGGCAAAGGAGACGAAAGACCCAAGGCAATCACGTCAAAAGAGGATTGTGTTTCTTGCCCAATTCACTGATGGCTTATTGGTATGGCCAATTTCTAGCAGAACAACTCAAACGAGACGATGTGGGTGATGCCGAACTATGCATACTTGCAGAGATTGGTCGCGTACTGCGTAGAGAGAATTACCGCGAACTCAAAAAAACAGAGTTCAACAAATTGCTGATGGAAGAGGTAAAAAAACACATGCGCACTGACTTGAAACCCAGAAAATCTTGGTTGAAAAAAGCTGGTCGGGAATATGCTGATAGAGAAAAAGGTGTCGCGGAAGAAGAACTAAAATTGCCAGATGTGGAAATTCGCTCGGTGTACATGAGAAACTTTCGTTCATTTGGAGACGGCATACACCTCGAAGCGAATGAGAAGAAAGGCACAACTTTAGAACTCGTCGATGCGAACAATGCTATCTTGAAACGTGCCATTGTTTTCGGTCCGAATGGTTCTGGGAAATCGTCATTCTGCGAATCAATGGAGTGGAAACTGACTGACTACATTGGTGAATGCGATAGGAGGGGCATTGCGTTGTCCCAGTTTTGTCGTCGTTATTCCTGCGTCCATGATCCCGAAGTTGAGATAAAGTTCGAGCCAAACAAAGCATTGTCCCCAGGACAAAAAAGGCTGGCAAAATCATGTTTTATTGAGAAAAATAGGATTCAAGGTTTCGCCCTGCTTGCCAAAGGCAAAGGTGATAAAGACGTCATCGCCTTGTTGATTGGTTTGGATGATCTCAAGAAGATTGCTGATGATATTCTGGTATTGCCGGCAAGCTGCAGCATTGCCAAGTCAGACAATCTTCTTGTGGATGCTAAGAATGCATTGGAAAGCTGGAAAAGCGCGACTGCGGAAATTGAAAGACAAATTGCAGCAGAAAAAATCAGGGAATCAGATACTGCGAAGGAGCTCACAACGATCTTACATGTGAACCAAAATCTTTGTGACACCATTGGAGTTAGAACGAAGGAGCATGAAAATGATGTGGCAAGATGGAAGAATGGAAAAAATCGTTTGGATAAGATTTATTTCCTGCCTCTGAAAAAGGAAGACTTTGCCGATATATTCCAAGCAGCTATTGGCTTGGTTGCAGCAAGAGAAGCCCTCAAAGCAAAACTAATGACTCAGGGTTCAAATGTAAATTACAAAGAACTCTATACAGCTGTCAGTGCATTGGGCACTGAAGGAAAAACATGTTGCCCTGCATGCGACACGCCACTTGCTGACGTTAAAAAAAATCCTTTTGATAAAGCCGCAGAAGAACTGCCAAAACTGGGAGAGCTGCAAAGGCTTCAGAATGAATTGGCTGAGAACGAACGTTTAATTCTGAGTATTTTCCATCGTCTTGTTACCATTTTTGATCAGTTGAGCACCAACCAGTTTGCCGCCGTACAACAGAGCACATTGGAATTGCCAGATTTACATGAATCAATCTCAGTTTTTCGCGGGAGATATGTATCCTTTATATCTGTCTGCAATGAATTGTCAGATCCAGAAGACGTGTTTGTTGTACTGCAAAGAGCGATAATTTTGGTGGTTGGAATTGCGAGACACCTATCCGCTGAAATAGATCAGTATGCCACTTCACAAGATCAACTGAATCAGGAAAAAATCAGAATGGATGATCTGTGGATGGCGGCAGAAAAGAAGTTGCTGCAGCTAAGGCAAAGCCACGAAGCGTGGGTGAAGGCAGAGCAAAGAATGAAGCAGACGACGAGGAATCAACAAGAACATTTGCAGAGGAAAAAGGGGCTTGAGGATGCGGAACTAATTGAACAAAATAAGAACGGGTTTTTACGCAAGTGCGGGGAGGCGTATGCATCAGTCCATAAACAATTTCTTTCTTTCAAACATGCTCTCGAGAGAAAGAGAACCGAAACAATCCAGCAGCGAATAGCTCATTACTATCAGATGATAAACGCTGGTGATAGCGATGCAGAATGCGTTGATTCCGTAGTCATTCAGATACCTGATGGGACAAATGATCAGTATGCCATACTGCTGTTCTGTAGGGATGGGAGTCAAAGAAACGCCATGCATGTTCTAAGTGAAGGGCATGTGCGAGCTCTTGGTCTTGCGATCACGTTGGCACTGGCAGAAAAGTATGCTTTGCCGTTTCTAATCTTCGACGATGCAGTGAATGCGATCGACTCGGACCATCGAGCAAACATCATCGGAATGATGTTTGCAGATGAGTATCTCAGTCATGCGCAGTTGCTTGTGACGACTCACGACCGATTGTTTTGGGAGCGCTTCTGTCTTGAATTAGGTAAGAGACAAAACGATGAGAGTGTCATACCTGGAGCAAGTTTCGTTGTGACATATCCTGCAAATGGCCAAGGATCGGTCTTTGCACAATACAACGTGGGCTTTGAGCAAAAAATCATAGCGGCCATGGATCACTTCGATCTAAGACAGGCGATGGTCTATCTGCGAATCTGGTTGGAAACTGAAGTTCTGAATTATATTGATTCCCTGAAAGGCAAAGACCAGCGATTGTCGGGAAGATTACACAAAAGCAGACGCTATCGTGGCAATGCTCTCGAACCTGATATTACAGGGATCTTTTCAAAAATTTCGTCTCAAATGGGCAAGTCTGTAGGTGGCATACCATTGTTTGATCAGGGCGCTCAAGATGCCTGGTCATTTCTGCGTACCGAGCTGATTGATGATGTGATCAACCAAGATAATCATGCATACAGCGAAGCCCTGCTAAATATCAGTCATGCGAAAACAAGCGATGAGGTTCGTGAAATATTCCAAAAGATAAAAATAGTTGTGACGGCTTTACAAAGAAGCGGTAGGCCTCCAGCAGCAACAATTGCTCAGGCAGTCCTGAATACGACGGAAGCGAACCTTGTTTCGAAGCTCGCAAGTCCGTAAGCGGGTAATCCTACATGCTCATCGGCGGTTTGAACTTACTACCCCATCTTGTTCAGCAGATCCACGAGATGCTCACGGCTCGTGACCATATCCACTCTCTCCCGCACGGATTCATCATTCAGATTCAGTCGTTTTAGCTTGTCCTTGCCATCCACGATGATGAGATCGATCCGCCCGAAGTCGATGCCGTGCTTCCGTGCATAAGCGGCAAGCCCCTTTGCCTTCTCCACGGCGTCATCGAGCTGGGTGCCATGCGGGTCGAGGATATCCACGACGATGCCGATTTTCGTTTTGCGGAAAGCGACGATATCCGGATAGAGCGGATGCCTCTCATTGTGCTTTTCATAGGGAATGCAGAGCGCCCAATCCTTCCGTGGGAGGATGCGCAACCAAGCAATAACGGACTTATCGCCCTCGATGAGTTCGCGCACGACCTTCGCCTCCCACTTATTGAGCACTGCCCGGAATTTCCCACGTTCATCCTTGTAGAGATGTCCTTCGTAGGTTTCACCGTCGTCTTTGATCTCCATGTCCGGTGGCAGCAGCAGATTTTCCGGCTCCGGCTCCTTGGCGATGCGCCGGAGGCTGTTGTACCTCTCGCGGGCTGCCGTACCGAGGCCCCGTATCGCCTCATCATACTTCCGCTGCAATACCTGCAGCCTTTCGCCGCAGAGTTCCTCCAGTACATTCAACACCTTTTCTTCCATCAGGAGGCCGACAAGTTCCAGCTTGCTCTGGAGCGGCTTTTTCTCATCTTTCCTCGACCGCCAGAATTCCATATGCAATCCCTCCCCGAGCGTCCGGCTGCAGCGTGAGAAGAGATCCTCGATATTCTCCTCTGTGGCTTTGATGCGAATTGTTTTGCTTTCAGGAGATGAATCATCAGAGCCGTATCCGACCCACGTTTCTCGAACTTCGATCTCCTCGTTCGCCGCGAGGTTCCCGATGAATGTGGAGTTCTTCTTGAGCTTTCCCAGTTCCCGGTCCAATGCCTTCACAATCAACTCCTTTACAGCGTCGAGTTCCTTTTCCTCGATCTCGTCACTTGCAAGATAACGAGCGAAGCGCATGAGTCGTCGGACGTTCGATATCTTCGTGACGTGCTCGACATGGTATGAGGAGAGCTGCTGATAGCGTTCCACACATTTCTGCTGCTTGGAATCGAGTGAGACACGTACGAGCGATGCACCGTCCTGTACCTCAACAGGAATCCCGCTCTCGGGATCAGGATTGCTCAGATCCTCGATGATCTTCCGCAGCCCTGTGGCATCGTAGTGCGGCAGGAAAAGCCCGACGCTATTGAGGAGATCGCTTCCCTCAATGCTCCGCGCCAGTGGTGTGCGCACCATGCGTCCTACGAGTTGAGCAATGAGGGTGTGGTCGAGTGCCCTGCGGAAGGACATAAGTACCTCCGCGCGAGGGCAATCCCAGCCTGTGGAGAGGCTCATCTTGAATAGGACGATCCGCACAGCCCCGTCATTCTCGATCTTCGATGCCTCGATCTTGCGGATGGAATGACCGGCTGCCTCGATATTGCTGTCATCCTGAAAGGCATGTGCCCATGCCGCATCGGGTAGTTTTCCTGCGACCCGCTCCACAACCTTCACAATTTCGTCGATATTCGTCTTCGAGAGCTGCTTCCCGCTGCCATCCTCCACTTGGATGACGAGCACGGGCTCCACTGTTCGCTCGATCTTCTGCGCTTTGCAATACTTCTGCCAAACCTTGCAGTACTCTTGCCATCGTCTCGTCGCTTGCTCGAGCAAACTCCAATCTGCTGGCCGATCACTATCGGGGTGATACAGCACGATCTTCTCCTTCAGGAGACCGGATTGCTGTACATCCTGCGGATCGATTTCATGAGGACGTCGCGTGCGTTTCGTTCCCTCGACGAGCCTCTCAAAGCGTTCGGGGGTGGCGCTCATGCCGATGATGAGCGGTACAGGACTCATGCCGCCTTCCGGATATCCCTTAATGAATCGCTGCATGAGGGAGTTCGCGTCTGTCCGATTCCTGCCCTCCATCGTTCCACGGTGTGCTTCGTCGATGACGAGATAGACGTGTTCCGGTCCCGCCTTCACTGTGTTCTCAATCGTCTGCCAGATCGTGTAGTCCCGTCCGTCCCCAGTCTTCGTAAGGAGGCTGCTCTTGCTCAACTTCTGCGTGTTCAGGAAGTAGATTTTCCCCGGCTCGAGTCGTCCGACGCTGAACGGAGTCTCGATCAGGACAAGATCGTGCTCTGAGAATACGGATGACTGGCACGCGATCTTGTCACGGCTCTGAGCATTAAGCTCCGGGGAATCCGAGAGCCAGAGGAAGACAGCTTTTGCATCACCCTCCCGCTGGCCATCCCCCTGCCGGATACACTCAAGCAGCTGTGTGACAATGACCGTTTTCCCGGATCCTGTCGGCGAACTTAGGATGAGGGCTTGGTCTTTCTCTCGGCGAATTTCTCTCTTTGCATCTTCAATGGCGTCGAAGAGATCCCGTGCCGCATTCTCTTGGAATGGCTTGAGCTCAATATTCATACGATGAGAGGGATGTTGATGCGGAAATTGTCGAGGTAGCTCTTGTAGAGCATCTTTGCCTTGGCTCCTTTCGGAAGCTCCGCGCACATATCGCGATAAGCTTCCTCCGAGTCCGTCACAAGGAAGACATACGCGATGTTTGATCGTTCCTTCAGTATTTTTCGGAAGGCTGCGAACGCAGACTCATCGAGGAGCACGGCATATGGGGAGTGCTTCGGAATGAACCAAGCCTCTTTCCGCTTCATATTCTCGAAATCCCCATTCGCCTTAGCCGTGAGCCAAAGCATAGGAAGAATGTCGGAAAGCTTCTCGCGGTAGGCAATATCATTCGGATCGAGATAGTCGAGCCGAAAGTACTGGATATTCTCATCAAAGCCTTCGCTCAACTTCCTACCATTCGGATATTCGCCAGGGAGCGCCGTCCCGTCATCGCGCTTCCCGCTCACAGCATTTTTGCATCGAGGCCACGTGACGGACTCGCAAATGCCATGCTTCTCGAAGCGCGGATCGCCCGGGTAGATGCTCTTCTCTGCCAATTCATTCGCCGTCTTTTCCGCCACTTCATTGTTTGTCACGAGGATGCACTGGCGATTGCCACCGTCTTCAGCGTTGAGGAGGCATGTGGCATGCAAGGTCGTGCCAGACCCAGCGAAGAAATCGAGGATGAGGGCATTTTTCCTGTCTCTGGCCACTGACCCGATACAATGTGCCGTTGCATGAAGCGATTTCGGGAAAGGGAATTCTTTTTGCAAGATGTCTTTCACGAGGGTGGTCCCGTACTTTCCCGCATCAAATTCTCCTCCGGTCCACACCGTTTTGTATCTGCTCGGATTCGCGGTCACATACAACTGAATACCATTCTTTTGTTGCCGCACCTCGATCCGTTCAAACTGCTCCTCAATCGAATCTCTGCTGAAATTCCAGCGTCGCTCTTTAGCATTGTCATCGATTGGCCATAGTTCGATCTCTCCGTTCGCTGTCCTGATATTGCGGTTCTTCGGGTGAAAGGACGCCGTTGGAGGATTGCCGACCCTGATGACTTTCCCGTTCTTCACGTAGATCGGATAGAACATCGTGGGACGCTCAGCCCTCATAGATGCACGGCCCGCTCTCCGTAGATTTCTGATGTCCTCCCTCGTACGAGGATCGGTACCGATCACAGCCCCGTTTCTCGGAAGCATAAAATGGGCGTACTCATGGCTATAAGTGAAGTTCTTGCTGGGCGAACCTTTAGGATTGTGCTCGATGATTACGTTCGTGAGTTCGCGCTCCGGAAAGACCTCTTCCAAGAGCATTTGCAGGTGATGTGTCTCGTAATCGTCGATGGTAACGATGAGAACACCATCCCTCCTCAGAAGCCTCTTTGCGAGGAGCAATCTCCGCTTCATCATCGATAGCCACTTGCTGTGCCGGTACTGGTCGTTGTTGTCGACAAAATTATTATTATACTTCCAGTCCCGCGCACCAGTGTTATAAGGCGGATCGATGTAGATGACGTCCACCTGTCCCTCGTAACAATAGAGCAGGAGCTGCAACGCATGGAAATTCTCGGCATTGATAATCGTGTGATAGGGCTTATCCTTTGCCCGTGTCACGCGATCCACGGGAATGAGGGATGGGTAGATCGGCTCACCGAATTTCTTGATGCTTACAAGTTCTGCTGGGGCCACTTCTTCAAAGTGGCCATCTAACTCATGAATGATCATTGTCTTTCCCTTTGCCAGTGATTGCACCACAAACACATCATCGCCCTGCCCGTCCCGTTTCACGACTTTGGAACCGATTTGGAGAGGGAGCTGATAGAGGCGCACATGCTCGGGAAGATGCTCCTCAAAGACCAATCCGAATTTCTTATGCATCCGGATTTTCCCCGTCTCCCGTTCCAATTCACTGCGCAATGTGCGGTCGGTTATCTTATCGAGCAAATATTCCAGTCGTGCGTATGGTTTGTCTGCTGCCGAAGGGGGTCGGTCGGCGTTGCTCATGCTATGGAAGTGCGGCAGAACCTCTTTATAGGGCTGCTACCGGCTTTTCCTGCACGTAAACATACCTGCCACCCTGATTATCATCAAGCTCATAATCAGCAGCTATCTAGAACACAACTTGAGTATTAGCCTGAAAAATCAATATCTATGGAGCATTTACCCAAACTTATGGCCACCGGTGATGTACGAAAGTGCCTAGGTGGTCTGTCTGCACAGCGTGCCCATGAACTCCTTCGCAAGAGAGGAATACGGTACGAAAACACATCGGGAGGGAAAATATTTCTTGCAAGCGAGATCATGCAATTGAAGCGGGAGATGGAGAAACATCCCCGCTCCAAGGCTCGTCAAAATAAGGGCAATTGAGAATTGGCATCACTTGTGCCCTGTTATTTTCTCAGCCTCTTTCTGGAGAGTGACCTTCCCATCTTTCAACGTGATCTTGTTCCGCAGGCAGTTGAGTAGTTCCCGCTTTTCCTCCGTCTTCCCATCCTTCAGGAGATACTTCGCGTATGTTCGCACATCCACCTTCGGCACCTTCATGCCCATCGTCTGCCCCAGGATACCGCTCGAGAACCGCTCGTAGCGGGATACCTCCTCCTGCAGCTTTTTCTTCATGCCTACTTTGTCGAGATCGATCGTGTCGATGAGCGCGAGGAGTTGTTCTAGGAGCACGTCTTCTCTGATCGAAGGTTCATGGCAGTCGTGGGTCTTTGAATCGCAGCAGACGTAGTAGATGTATGTCTTGATGCTCCCGTCCTTGAGCGTCTTTCGCTTCTCCTCCGCCGTGATCCCCGAGCCGCACCCTCCGCACGTCATCATCCGCGTGTAGGCGAACTCCTTCGTCCCCCACGCCTTCTTCGGCGCCAGATCCAGCACCTTCCCCGCCTCTTCAAACAGATGTTGGGGGACGAGCGGCTCATAATCCCCCTTGTACCAGCTTCCGCTCCCGACCGGATACTCGAACTTTCCCGTATAGAAGGAGTTTCGCAGCATCCGGTAGATCATACTGAGCGTCACGGTCTTTCCGAGCTTCGTCCGGAATCCGACCTCCTGCATCCAACGATGGAGGTTTCTTCCACTCACATGCTGGTAGGCCACTTTCTCGAACATCTGACGGATGAACGGTCCCCGGATCGGATCCGGGATGACTCTGTTCTTCTTATCCTCCGGTCGCTTCTCCAGTGCATAGCCAAGGGCAGGAATGCAGGGGCGATGTCCCATCTCGGCCCTTGTTTTCATGCCTCGTTTCGTATTGATCCCTCGATTGTCGTTCTCCAGCTTCGCCTGCGAACAAAGGATCATGAGAAGGAATTTCTCATTGGGATTGTTGGTAAATCTCTGTCCATGTGTGCGGATCTCGATCAGATGACCTTGGTCCATCAGGTCGACGACCGAACCCAGATCCCCAGCATTTCTGCTCAAACGGTCGGCTGCCCATGTCAGCACCCCCGAGAACATGCCCTCCCTGATGTCGCCAAGCAATTGCTTGAATATAGGCCGCGCACCCGATGCCTTCGCAGAATGGCTCTCACGGCGCACTTCGGCGATTTCCAAGTTTTCTCTCTTGGCGAGTTCCAGCATCGCTTTGATCTGCGAATCGATACTGAGTGCTTGCCGCTCGTCGTCCTCGCTCGATTTCCGGGCATACAGGCAGTAGCGCACCGTGCCCGGTACCCTCTCCGGCGGAGGAGTGAGATCGATATGTGACGCTATGACGGTTGGTGTTTGTGGAGCCTTTTTTCGGCTCAATGTAGTAGTTGTCATGAAGAATAAGGAAAGAAATAGGCAAAATTACGGCACTCTCACGTTTGGATATTTCTCGGTGAGAGCGCGATAGTTTTTCATGATCGCAAGCACCTCTTCGCGCGATAGGCGGGAGTGATGGCAGACCACGGGAAGATCAAACATATTCGTGATGCCGGATGCACGGACTTCTTCGTAGGCCATAAACATTTCCTCGGTGATGATGGGAGTAGCGGTATTCATGCTGGTGAGAGGTGGAAAAGACATACGAGCTATCGGTGAATATCGACGCAAACGACACGGGATTCAGGATGAATTTTGAGTGCGGCTTTTACCTCTCGAAGCCATTGGCTGTCTTTCTTCCGTTCAGTCCGCCATTTCATCCATCCTTCCACAATGAATGTTTCCCACTCATGCCACCACCCGTCTGGCGTGACCATGGCTGCAGGCAAAATCTCTTTCAGGTCTTTCTTCTCGAGAAGCGTTGCAGCTGCGATGACATCGTTTGGAAAATGCCCCCATCGTCCTCCGATTTCGTACCAATCCCACTTCGCTTGTGGATTGAAAGTCTTAATGGAGAAGAGTCCTCTTTTGTCGATCCCTCCGAGGCTTCCTTTCCAATCCTCCATACGGGATGTGAGCGCTTTCCGGTTACCCCTCTTCACCCCGTAGTGCTTTGCCATTGCCGCGATCTCACCTGCATCGAGATACTCCTTGTATGGGGGTACTTCATGTTCGTCGCTGTAGAGCCGCAGTGCCTTGGCGACTGCTTCTCTGATGTCTCCTTCCTTGGGGATGAAAATGTAGACGCAGAAGTGCATAGAATTATTGGGAATGGCTTATACACAGCAATGCCGCAGCGCCCCCTCCATATCTAGGCAAAAGACCCTTTTGCCTTCCGCCTGGAACCCCTCAAAGCTTTCTTTCTCCTTACATCCTCTGAAGAATGTCCCAATGGCGACCCTCACCATCGCCCGGCTCGTTGATCTCGCCACGGATACTGTCCCATCCGGTTACGGAACCATCGTTTCCGATAAAGCAGATGCCGAAGGATTGCATCTTCTCCTCCAGCGCCTTCAGGACGAGAAGCGAAAAAGCGTCAGCCAAATCATCGTACTTCTCGATGCCGAAGTTCGTGAGTTGGTTGATGAGATCTTCTGCTCCCTGCCTCGGGAAAAGTACCTGTCCCGATTGCACCGCGTGGGAGGTGAGTGCGAGCCTCCCGCGCTTGTCCTGCCCTTTCACCTTCACGGCCTCGGCGTCGCATTTTTTCTCCTTCAAGTGCTCCACGAGAGAGGACTGGTAACCGACGTCCTCGATGTAGAGCTTGGATTCTTGTCCGTTCCCCGTTACCTCTGCGACCTGCTTCGCACGTTGCAGTGTGTCGAGGGCCGTCAGTCGCTCGTTCACGGGGTTTGGCAGAATGTAAATCTTGGTCTGACCCTCGATGTAATACAGTCGTGCAGAGACCATCGCGGTGTAGTCGGCGCTGTCATTCAGAGAAATTGCAAGGTCAATGCCCGTAGCCGTGTGCATGAAATGCACTTTGGTGCCGCCGCTTCCGGTGGACTGCTCTTTGGGGAACTCGTCGTAGTACTGAATCCACGCCGGGTGAATCACTCGCTCGGCATTGGAGAGGATCGTCAGGAGAAACTCACGATGCCACGCCGCCTCACTCCCGATGCGCGTGCGTTCATCATCGATTGCTTGCTGCGTCGGGTATTTCCCCGGCCAGAGCGTTTTGCCCTCAACATCGAGGAGCGGATACTCCCTGTATTTTCCCTTCATGGAGCCGTCTTGAATGTGTTTCTCGAATTTCTTCAGGAGGCAGTCTTCATGAAGGAGATTCCCAATGACGAATGTACGCGTCTTCGGTCCACCTGCCGGAATCACTTCGCCCATAAGCCACTGATACGTCTTGTCCCTTCCATCTTTCGTTTTCACCGACTGTAAATCCTCAATGTCGTCACAGATAATGAGTTGAGGGCGATGCGGTCCATGCCGGATGCCGCGCACGCTCGTCTCGGTGGATGCAGCCGTGATACGGGCACCGAGGAGCGGCAGAACGATAGAGGAGGAGTTCCATTCATCTTCTCGCTCGTCGAACGGCCCAAGGTCTTTTCTTAACAGTGGATTCCTTTCTATCTCGTCTTTCAAATTTTTGAGATGTTGTCGCGCTTGGGCTTGGGTCTGCCCGAGAATCAGGACGAACTTGATCTCCAGTTTTCCAAGAATCGCCCATAACGGAAAGGAGAGACTCACGATTGTTGACTTAGCTGAGCCACGGAACGCCGTGATCGCGGTGAGCTGTTGGGTAGCATCTTCGGTAGAATCGAATATCTCATACTGGAACGGTGCCGTCGGGCATGTCACGTAATGCCCGAAATAGACATGGAAGAAATAGAAGTGGCTCTCCCGCGTGAGACCACGTCGGAACTTTTGGTCTTTGAGGACGCGCGAGAGGATATCCGGAGTCAAATGGTCAGAAGACATGGCAAAAGAGGAATGAATTAGAATTCCATATGAAGGATGTCTCCATAAGAACCATTGTCACGATCACCGCTGTGGTCGGGGTAAAAGAACCGATCATGCTCGCGCTCCTCCGCGAGAGCGGACTTCGTGAGGCCTTCGTTGAGTTTCCAAATGTCTGAGTGATGCGTATGTCCTTTAATTTCCAGAAGCGGGAGCATGAGAGTGGCAAACGCGTCGGCAAGATCGTCGTAGCGTTCACTCCCGAAGCCCACAAGTTGCTCTATGAGCCGCTCGCAGCCGTGCATCGGGAAATGCACCCGTCCCGATTGGATCATGTGCGAGGCGAGCGCGAGTCTTGCCCGCTTGTCCTGCCCTTTGGTCGGGACGCCGATGACGTGAAATCCCTCCGCATCCAATTCCTCGATCAGCCCACGCTGGAAGGCAACGTCCTCGACGTGGAGCGTCGTTTTCTCGCCGCCCCCGAGCACGAGTGAGAGAGATTTTGCACGCTGGATTGTTTCGAGGAACGTCAGATGCTCGTTCACGGGATTCGGGAGGATGTAGACATGCATGTTCTCGCCGAAGCCGTACATCCGTCCCGAGACCATCGCCGTGTTATCGGCGCTGTCTTCCTTGGAGATTGCCGGATCGATTCCCGTCGCCACTTTGCGGAACCGGAAGTCCTCGTCCCCGGTGGGGAGTTCCCTGTAGTACGTGATCCACGAAGCCTGGATCAGGCGCTCCAAGTCCGGAATGATTCGGAGCATATATTCTCTTTGCCAAGCGGCTTCGCTGCCGACGCGTCGCCGTTCGGCTTCAATCGCCGCCATTGTTCTGTATTTCCCCGGCCACAGACACTTTCCCTCCTTGTTTAACAAGGGATATTCCCGATAGATCCCTTGCAGATTCCCGTTCGCGATCTCCCGCTGCAAACGCTTCAGGAGACAGTCTTCGTGAAGGAGGTTTCCAACGAACACGATACGCGTCCCCGTATCGCCAGCGGGGATAAGCTCGCCTTTCACCCACGCATACGTTTTGTCCCTGCCTTCGCGGGTTTTCACCGACTGCAAATCCTCGATGTCATCACACACAATCAGATCCGGGCGGTACTCCTTGTGCCGCAACCCTCGGACGGATTGGTCGATACTGACCGCCATGATCTTGGCGTTGTAATTACTGATCACGAGACAGCTATTCCTCCATTCATCCTCCTCCTCTCGGAACGGCCCCAGATCGCCCCTGAGCAACGGATTGTTCTCCAGTTCCTCTTTGATGTTCTTGAGGTGTTGCCTCGCTTGGGCTTGGGTCTGCCCGACAAGCAGGATGAATTTCTTGCCCGGCGTCCCGAGGATCGACCAGAGAACGAACGACATGTTCATGATGGTCGACTTGGCAGATCCGCGGAATGCGGTGATGACGATGGTCTGTAGCCCATCATTTTCGGTTATCCGGAACATTTCTTTCTGGAACGGCGCTGTCCGGTACTTCACGTAGTGGTGGAAGTAGCAGTGAAAGAAAAGTTCGTGATGATCGCGGGTCAGATGGCGGCGCGCTTTCTTGTCATGCAACATCAGCTGCAGGAGCCGCTGCAGGCGGGGAGTCCGCGGATTGTCCATGGATATTGGGGGGAAGAGAAGTCGAAATGTCCTCATCAGAAAAAGACGCGAGTCTCAAAGCCTCGGTGATCGCGGCCTCCTGTTCGGGCGTGAGCGCTTCGTTCTCTGTTTTGATTTTTGCCGTCACTTCAAGTTTGTTGTTGTAGTTGGCATTCCGATGCTTGAGCCAGTACATGACAGCACCAAGGTTGCCGTCCCGGATTTGGGAGAGGAGCTGGCTCTCGGCCATGTCGGAAACAAGGCTCGTGCCGTCTTGGAGCGCTTCGTCTGCGGACGCGGCGAATGCAGGATCCTCTTTCCGCCAGCGGTAGTACGTGGCGCGGCTGATACCCGCCTTCTCACAGACGACTTGAACGATGGGCATCTTCCGAAACTGCTCGAGGAGCAAGGCCTGCTCCTGCGCCTTCCGTGCGTCCACGACGGCCTTGTGGGTTACGTGACGGTTCGTCATGGTCGGGAGGGGGAGAAAATGACCTTCGCGGCGATTCCCGTTGCTTTCTCAAAACGCTCACAGACAACCCCGCAGTACTCATGTGAAAGTTCCACGCCGATGCATCGCCGTGACGTCTCTTGGCATGCCAGCAATGTTGAGCCGGAACCGAGGAAGGGGTCGTAGACGATGTCTCCGGTGCGCGTCCCGTTGAGGACGAGGCGACGCAAGAGCGCCACGGGCTTGCATGTGGGGTGGAGGTCGCTTTTGTGCGGTTTGGGGTGGACGAGCACCGTCCTATCACTGCAGCGGATGCGCTCGTGAGTCCCATGCCACCCGTAGGCGATGAGTTCATGTTGCGGATGATGGTCGAGCCTCCCCGCGATGGGTTGAGTCTTCACCCACACGAGGAGCTGCGAGAGCTTGAATCCTGCGTCCTGCATGCCCTCCCGCAGCGCGAAGATCATCCGGTCGCAATTGAAACAGTAGATCGTGTTCTTTCCTGCCAAGTGCGGCTTCACCGCATCCAGCCATTTCTTCGTGAAGAGGCGGTACTCCTCATCCGTTTGGAGGTGATCGTTGACGATGGGTACATGTCTGCCTTTGTGACCGGAAAAATCTTCCTTGGAGGCTACGTAGTCGATGCCATAGGGAGGATCCGTCAGGATCTGGCGCACCTTCGCTTTGTCGATGACCCGCGTCACAAACGTCGCATCCGTGGCGTCCCCACATCCGATAACGTGTTCTCCGAGCTTGAGGATCGTACCGGTGGTGATATGGAGCTTCGTCATGGCTTGAGGGGGGAAGGTGTAAGACCGAGTGCCTTCGCTCTCTCAAGGATGAGATCACAGAAAATTGGTTCAACATCGCATAGGAATGCCCGCCGTTTCATCTGATGGCACGCCACCATCGTGGAGCCGCTCCCAGCCGTGAGATCTAGAACGATGTCGCCGGGTTTCGTGCAACGCCGAAGCGGCTTCTCGTGGAGTGTCGGAGGTTTTTGAGTCGGATGCTGGTATTCCGTCGAGTGAAGACGTTGGCATGCCCAGATCTGGAAGAGGGAAAGGATGTCGTCGATCTGGCGGTTGCCCGAACCCACCTCTTTGTCGAGGATCTCCGAGAGGTTTGTCGGAGTCGGCGCGAGGTAGGGCGTACCCACGGTCCCGTACACCGCGATCTCCATCGCCTTGTTGAAGGCGATGCCGGGCGTGAGCGAGAAGTTCCCTTTCACCCACGCGCAGAGCCGCCGATGAGTTACGCCCAGTTCTCGGTAGAGTTCCTGCACCATCCAAGTCCAATTTTCGTCACACCACATGAAGCAGTGCAGATCCTTCTTCCCTGATGCGAGCGCGTTTCCAAGGATGGCCTTGAGGAACGCCCGGTAGTCCTCCTCACTTTTGCGATCGTTTGTCTTGCCGCCGTACGCTTTGCTCTGGCTGATACCCTTGTCGTAGCTCAAGCCAATATTGAAAGGAGGGTCGATGTAGAGCATCGAGGCTTCCTCCTTCCCCATGAGCCTTCGGACGACTGCAGGATCTTGACTGTCGCCGCACATGAGACGATGGGGCCCGATCTCCCACATATCCCCGGCCTTTGCCTTCGGCTTCTTGATCTTTTCCAACTCCTTCTCGACATCAAAGTGATCATCTTCCGTTTCAAGAAGCCCGTCCCAAGCACTCGCAAGTTCGTCGGCGGTGAAACCGACATCGAGGAGGATGTCCGAGTCGAAGGCCTTCAGCGCTTGCCAGTCCCATTCCCCCGTCGAGCGGTTGAGGCGGAGATTGAGTTCCTTTTCCCGTTCAAGGGAAGGGATATTCACGTACACGACCGGCACGGTCTTCATCCCAAGGCGACGCGCTGCCTCCAGTCTCATGTGACCACCGATGACCACGTTCTTGCGCCTTGGGGCACCGTTCACGATGATCGGGTCGACAAAGCCAAATCGGGAGAGACTGTCCTGGAGCGTTTGGAGTTGTGTCTCGTTCCAAGTGCGAGGGTTGTAAGGAGCGGGACGCAGTACGTTGACGCTAATTTCCACAATCGAGAGACCGGACGGAGGAGGAGCCATGGGAGAAATGGGAAGCAAAATGACTTCTATATTTTATGCAGAAAGGCATGGCACGGATGAAGTGCCTCATAGGTGCCATTGTTTTCTTCTCACGTTGTTTTCTTCCTTCTTTTTGGCTTTCTATTCAAGTTTCTCAACTTAGCAGTACACTCCTTCCTCCCGCAAGTCTCTTGAGTCGGCTTGTTCGCTCTGGGAATGAATGCTCGATGGCAGAAACGACAATGCGGTCCGATCCAGCTGCCCACGATACCCTGCACGGTTTCCATTTCGCCCGTGAGGAAGTAGAGGAACCAGTTGAGCACCCGTACCATCTTATTTGTATCCTCCGCTTTCACCAGTACTGCATCCGTAAGATGCGCGAGATATACACGGCTGCTCTCCCGAAAGACTGATCCATCATTGAGATGACTCTGTTGACCCAACCAGTGATGCCAGTTTCTCAATTTTTCAGTGGTGAAGTTGTACGCATTGATGAGATCTTTCGACTCCTGTTCGAGGCGAGGTTGTTCGGTCAGCTTGAAGAATGATTTTGTTTCCGCTTGTGCTTCCCTTCTCGTCTCTTTTTTCAAGAGTTCGTCGAAATATTCCCGTATTCTGGTGCTTGATCGTTCTTCCATTTCCTCTATGGTGATATAGAAAGAAAGGAAGGTATGAAGGTCAGAGAGCTTCTTCTTGAGACGGTTACGGATGTATCGTTCTTCCTTAGGAAACATACGTATATCCATTTCATGCTGCAGGATGATTTTCACGGCGAGGAGCTGTCTCTTGTCGTAGAAGAGCTCGTAGGAATTGCTCAGGAGCTTTCTGCTTCTCACGTATCCGCCGTGATAGCGTTCACGCCAACGAAAAAATCTCTTCGTGGAAGGAAAATCGTATTGGCCTTGATGCCAGAGATCCAACCAATCGTCACCTGCCCCTGAGTAGGACTCAAGTTCGAAATATGGCCTTTTCTCTCTTTTGGTGAAGGGAAACTTTCCTTCGGTACCTCGATACACCCAAACCCACTGCTTCGTTCCCTGATGATTTGTGAAGATCCTCGTGAGTTCGACGGGGCGAAGGAATAGACGAAGGGCGGGATAGAGGAGTCCCTCGCGGTGCCACCGCTCCATCTGCTCCTTTCGGACGCGCACATTATGTTTGTCACAATGATTTATGAAAGAACTCGAGGTGAGGAGGGTCGATTGGCGAAAGGGAGGTTGTTGACTGCTTGTAGGAAGTTTCATAGCTCTATTCTAGCCCTCCTAGCATGCGTGACACTTTGGGATTTCGAGGTGGGATATGCTCATACCGTGTCTCTTGATTGTGTGTCTCCTGTATCTCTAATATACCCCCCAGTGTATGTTTCCCAAATCTCTTATGCCTATCAAACAGAAGAAAGCAGAACGCCAGCAGGAAACGATCTCACATATCAACCGCATCCAGGGACAGTTGGAAGGATTGAAGACGTACATCAAAAGCGGCAAGGGGTGTCTGGAGGTTGCCTCTCTCACAACCGCCATCGCGAAATCCTTCGATTCGCTGCGTGTCCGAACACTGGAAGGAGCAATTCTCTTCGACATTCTGGAAGATACGACTCTGCCCGCAGCCAAGCGCCAAACTCTCGCAAAAGTCATTTCCCTTCACAAGAAATAATATGCTCGAACTTCGCCACATCTCGAAGCGTTTTTCCGATCAGCGTGTTCTCAAAGACGTTCATCTGACCGTCGGGGAAGGGAAGCTCATGAGCATCATGGGTAAATCCGGCTCCGGAAAGACCACCCTTCTTTCCCTCATGGCGGGCCTCGTCGTTCCTGATGAAGGGGAAATCCTCTTCGAGGGGAAGGAAATCACACGGATGCCCGAAGAGCAGTGGGCGGCATTCCGGCTTCATCACGTCGGCTTCATCTTTCAGGATTTCCGGCTCATTCCTTCCCTCTCAGTCTTCGACAATATTCTTCTCGCCATCCATCCGCGACGGGATATTCCGAGCGAGGAGAAAAAGAGGCGAACTTCCGAACTCCTCGGACATGTCGGGCTCGGCGGCAAGCACAAGCAATCCGTCGAGAGCCTGAGCGGAGGAGAGAAGCAGCGGGTGGCCATCGCCCGCAGTCTCATGAACAAGCCCAAGCTCGTGCTCGCGGACGAACCGACGGGCAACCTCGATTCACACACAGCCGAATCCATCATGGATCTCTTTTCCCAGCTGCATCGGGATTTCCAGACGACTTTTGTCATCGTGACGCATGACAAGGACGTGGCGGAGAAGACGGAAGACATCTATCGCCTCACGGAAGAGGGTCTGTCACTCCTTTCCTCCGTCCACCCATGAATATCTGTCCATCCTCTCTCGCCTTAAACTTCGGCGTCATCGCAAGCATGTTCCTCGCGTCCTGCGGTGGGACTCCCGCAGATCCGGCCCATCTCGTTGAAATCTTCTATCTACCCCATCCTCCCGCTGAGGCCATCGTGACGAAGGCCGATGCCGTACTTGCGAAGTACCCGAAATTCACCGTCCATAAGTGCGTCTTTGGCGACCAGAGCTGCCAGTCGCTCGTGGACAAGTACTCTCTCCAAGATCACATGCCCGTTGCGATCTTCATTGGAGGCACGGACACCTTCACGGTGAATGGGAAGAAGATTCAGCTACGGAATTTCCCTGCAGGAGATGCTTTCATCCCTTCCTTTGAAGGCGGGTGGAGTTACGACGACCTCGACAAGATTCTCCAATCGATCCACTAAACCGTATGTTCGCCTTCGTTGCCCGCAACCTTCTCTTCCATTGGCGGAAAGTCCTCGTCACGGTTCTCCTTGTCTCCGTGGTGCTCACAGTCGGATTTGGTTCTATGGCGTTCGTAGAGCACGTCCGGAGTCTTGCAGATCGGCCCCTCGCATCTCTTGGAACAGAATTCGTTCTTCAGGAAGACCAATCAGACAAGAATCCCGGTGCAATTCGCACGCAGGGAGTGATCCTGCCGTTCAATCTTCAGTCTTTCTCACGAGAGGAGGTGCGAAGCAAGCTTCAGAGCATTCCGGGCGTCTCCGGGGTCTCCACCGCGCTCCTGCTCTGGCAGTTTGATCCGCAGAATAACCGAACCATCGTGGGGCTCGATGTGACGGAGCCTCCCATTGGTCTTCGAAAGATCGACTCCCTCCTCATGTCGGGAGGGCGATTCTTTTCCGGCAATGATGCCAAGGAGATCATTCTGGAGCGGCACTTCGCCACTCTCTTCGGCTACAGGGTCGGCCAGATATTCCCTCTTGGAGATGTACGGTATCCCATCATTGGTCTTGTGGATTTCCATGAGCAGAGCAACCTGAGCAATGCGCAGGCGTTTCTGCCGTACGGTACGGCTCTCTCGCTCGTCCACGAACAAGGCGATATCGCCAATCGGGCATTCGTTTCGCTGAAGTCCGCTGCTAATCTCTCCACCGTCCAGAAGGCCGTCATTGAGCGTTTCCCATCCTACTCTGTCATCACGAAGGACAGCTTGGTGAAAAATCTCTCAGCTTTGAATCAGCTCCTCTATCGGTTCGGCAATCTCTTCGTCATTGCCGTTGCCGTTCTCTGCGTGTTATTGATGATCTTGGTTCTTCGTCTGCATCAGATGGAATTCTCGAACCATAGAGAGACCCTGCGAACTCTCGGTTGGTCTCGCAATGCAATACGTCAGTGGATGGGCATCGAGATCGCCGTCATTCTCGTTCTCGCCTGCGTTCTTGCGTTGCTCTTCACCGCCATGCTCCAGTGGGGAATGAATGTGGCCATGGTGTCTCCTCCTGTTCTGAATACTCACCTATGATGCTGAGTTACTTCCTGTCGTACGCAAAAAGGAACGTCGGCAAGACGGTTCTCCTCATCCTGAGCATCGGCATCTATTTCGCCTTCACGGCGGTGCTCTTCACGCTCAGCCGGAACATGGGAGAGATCGCCACGCTCCCGTTCCGCGCCATCGGCGTCGATCTCATCGTACAGAAGACCGGACAGATCCCGGAGCACATGACCGATGCTATCTTCCCACACTCCAACGGTCCGATATTTTCCGATGAAGTACAAACACTTCGCACACTCCCTGGAGTGGATACGGCAGATACGGGGCTGTACTTCTGGTACTTCGATAACGCTTACTTCAAGGATGTCTTCGGGGTCGATCCTTCGGGTCCGCTCTTTCCTGAAATCCTCAAGCGCAATATTATCTCAGGAACGTATGATCTGAGCGGAAGTAACATCCTCGTCTCGCAGGACTTCGCACAGAAGAACAGCCTCTCGCTCGGAGGAACCATTGCTCTCGGTAAGGAACATTTCACGATCAATGGGTTCCTGCGTTCGAACATCACGGGGAACATCATTCCGGCAGGCATCTACATGAATGAAGATGCGGCACTGCGTGTCGCGAGTGCTTCGCAGGAAATGCAACGCCTCTTCCATCTTTCAGGGAAACCATTCGTCAATGTGGTCGTCCTTAAGCGTCAACCAAATGCAGCAGGAGATCTTGCCGCAGCCGTCCAAAAACTCAGCAAGGATTACCTCATATTCGGCGAGAATACGTTCTCTCAAGAGATCCTCGATCAATTGGCGATCCTATCCTCTTTCGGGAAGACCGTACTCCTCGTCTTCGGGGCACTTGTGATCCTCTCATTCGGACTAGTAGTAGTCTACAACTTGAAAACACGCGGAAAGGAGATTGCTGTCTTGCGTACGCTCGGATGGAGTGTGTCGGACATTGAGCGGCAATTCATCGGTGAACATCTCCTCCTCGTGGGCGTCTCGCTCGTCATTGGCAACATCCTCACCATCGTTGCCGTACTTCTTCTGTCGGGTGTGCAGGTCGCCCTCACCATCCCGTGGGAAATCTCCGCCAAGCCGCACTTTCTCGTACAGGAGAACGCCATTGACCGGATCATCAAGGTCGCGCTTCCCGTCCGTGTCGAATGGGGAGTATTGGTAGCGGAATCTGCCGGATTCCTGCTGCTCTTCCTTGTGATCACCATCCTGATGGTCAGGAGACTGCGGCGGGTGAAGCCATCAGTGTGATCCTCAGCCGAACGTCAGTACTTTGTCCGATTCCTCGACGAGACGCAGGAGATCGGTCATGGTCGAGATGGGGCAGGCTGCGCTTTCTGGTTGCAATCGGCTCTTGAGACAAGTCCCGCAGGCGAGAATCTGGCCCTGCAGGTCAGTGAACTCCTTCACCTTCCGGGAGATATCGAAATTCTCGGAATCAGGAATGCGTTCGAGCTCCACCCCCTCACTCAAGAGAAAGATACGCACATCGTGCTTCGCCTTCCGCGCGGTGATTGCGAGACGCAGCGCGTTCCACACGTGTTCCGGCTCGTTCGATTGCAGGATGAAGCCGAGTTTCATAGGCATTTCAGGTAAGGTTTTTCTTTCGCTCTTCAAACTCTTTCTTGTCGATCCCCCCCTCCGCGTAACGCTCTTTCAGGATGTCGATTGGGGATTTCCCCCCTGATGTGCCGGAGGTGCGCGCAATCCACTTCACGAGTGCGATGATCCCGACAATGATGAGAATCCACCAGAGGATCATGAAGAGGAAGCCGAATGGCGCGAAACCGAATCCATATCCCATCATGGAAAATATCGTAGAGTAATCGGAGCCATTTGGCCATCTCCCAGCTGTCGGAGCAGCGCCGTTCCAAGCTCCCCCCATCATCATTGGCATAAAGCCGATGCCTTCCGATGGAAACGCCGCGGAAGTGTCGCAACTGCTGCCCCGCTTGCCCCAAGCAATATGCATTTGCTCTTCTCCCTGTTCTCCCATCATTGATTTTATTCTTTCGTTCATAGCAATATGCCTTGAAGTATCTCCGATGGATTGACCCATAAAGTACTCACCAATTTTCTCAAAATCAGCATCTTGGAGCTGTGAGCAGATAACTGTTTTGTTCTTTAGGTTGTCCAAAAATTGTTTGCCTTCTTGTTCTTCCTGTTGCTGACTTTGTACGGCGGCATTATCGGGAGATGAATAGGAGAAACCCATCATTCCTTGGGCAGAAGAAAAGCTGGGAAACAAGGCAAAATCAAAGAAGAGGAGCGTGCCGGTGAGAATAGCGGTGGAGAGACGATGGAGCATGGCGCGCGGCGGGAATCCCCAGTGTACACGATCATGCCCGGAATGCGGAGGATCTGAGAGATTTTCCCGTAAACGATTGTCTCCATGCCGTTCTTCTGCGACCATGCTTGCATGGAATTCGACTACACCGTAACCACCGCAAAGGATTTCGCTGCGGCGTCCTCCAGTGTCCAAGAAGAGATCGCGAAGGCGGGGATGCGCGTGCTCCACGTACACGACTTGCAGGCGAACCTCGCGGAGAAGGGCATCCACCGCGATCCGTACAAGATCGTGGAGTTCTGTAACGCCAAATACTCAAGCGAGTTCCTCCGCGCCGACCCAAAAATCGGCCTCTGCATGCCCTGCAAGATCAACGTGTATGTCCATGAGGGGAAAGTCTTTATCTCTGGGATGCGCCCCATTGTCCTCTCACAGTTTTTCCCACACGCCGATCTTGGAAATAAACCGCAGGAAGTCGACGCCATCGTGCAGTCGATCATCGACAAGGCAAAGGGAGCGTGAGAGATGAGGAAACTTTTGCATCATGGATACCTGTTGCTCCGTTCCGCATCGGCCATCTTCTTCCTCCACTCTGGAATGGAAATTCATCTGGGCACTCATCCTCAACGGTGGACTGGCGCTGGTGGAAATCGTCCTGAGCGTGCTCACAGGCAGCACTGCGGTGCTGGCGGACGGCCTCATGAACACCGATGACATCGTCGCTCTCGCCGTCAGCATCTACAGCGAAAGGAAGACCAGGCAAGCCCCCGATGTGCGGCGCACCTTCGGGTACGGTCGGATGGACGTGCTTGCAGGCTTCGTGAAGGGATGTCTTCTGCTCCTCTCTGCCCTGGTCATCGCATTGCAGGCGGGAAAACTCTTACTTATGCCTGAATCTGTTGCCGGGACGACGGTTCTCATCGTCGGTATCGTTTCACTCGCTGTGAATTTCGTCTCTGCCGTGATACTCAAAGCAGATGCCTGTCACAGTTTGAATGCGCGAGGGACGTACGCCTGTATGGCCTACGATATGATCGGCTCTGTCGCCCTGATCGTGAGCGGTCTCCTCTCACGATATTTCAGCGTCGTATACTTCGATGTCGCCGCTGCACTGCTCATTGCTTTCTTCATGATCAAGAGCGGTTGGGGCATCTTCAAGGAAGGGGCGAGTCTCTTCCTACAATCCGCTCCCCAGAATTTCGATTACGATCTCTTTGAGAAAGCGGTCGGAAACGTTCAGGGCATTCTGTCCGTCGGTGATATTCACGTCTGGAGCCTGACTCCGGCGGAGCACCATCTGACCTGCAAGATCATGCTCAAGAACGGAGACGTCTGTAAGTGTGATGCAGCGATCCGCGACGTCGAGCGCATCGCCTCAACAATGGGCATCCATCACGTCACCGTCCAGCCCGTCTATACGGACGAGACGCTACAGCGCTTTTGCAAGACACCTGCATGATCCGTGAGCTTCGAAACCACTGGCTCTCTCCTCTCATATTCTTGGGTGCGAGTTTCATCCTCAACCTCTTCTGGGAGAATCTCCAAGCCCCTCTCTACGCGGGCTTCACCTCGTTCCATGAGCACTTCTGGATCTGTTTCAAAGCAGCAGGGGGCGATCTTCTCTTCATGCTCGTTATCTACGCTGCTCTAGCGATCATCCATCGCGATCCCTTCTGGATTTCCAACCGTCAGACGTATGCGCACCCCGCGACATGGATCATCACGCCGCTCATCGGCGCTCTCCTCGCCGTAGCATTCGAGCTCTGGGCTGTCTATGTCGCGCATCGCTGGCAGTACGCAGCAATGCCGCTGATCCCCGTGGTAGCAACTGGTCTCCTCCCTGTTCTCCAGATGATCGTGATTCCTCCGCTTGCCCTTTTCTTTGCTCATTTTACATCCAAACATCGATGAAATACCTCGTGAGCACCACCACACGGATGCCAGATCGGGATCCTGAGACAGGTGAAATTTGGATGGCAAATTATAATATGTATCTTACGTCAATCATTGTCTAGAAATGGCTTATTTAAGCCAAAATATGTGTTTTGTCCAGGATGAGACACCCCCCTGTTGTACTGTCTCAAATGTCTCATTTGGTCGGCTGACCCGTTTGCCTCATCTTCGTAAAAGAGACCCCCCTCAAAAATGCCATTGGTACCTCCTGGGATCCGAAGTGTTGGGTTCCTGACCCCGTCGTTCTGCCAATAATTGTTCGTTTATCTGCTGCTTGCTATGCGTAATCCGTGGCGGAAATTGCCCCCGTCGGCATTCGTACTCCCTGAAGATGAAGTGAAATTAAAATCACAGAAACGAACTATCGAAGGGAATATTGAATTCAAAGTTTTGCCAATACCTTTCATGGGTGATCTGCGGAAGGCGCGCGTCATATTATTGTTGCTCAACCCGGGATTTTCCAATGATGGAATGAGTGATATCCGTATGCATGAACATTGTGCTAAACACCGATGCTCTGATTACCTTCAAAGATCACGAAATAATTTGCTTCACAAGCATGGCAAGCGGCCGGCGTTCTATATGCTCGATGAGCGCTTTGCGTTCTTCGTTGGCTTTGATTGGTGGTACAAGAATTGCAGACCTGTTATTGAGAAGATTGGATTCAAGAGAGTGCAAAACCACTTGGCATGTGTAAACTTTTTCCCGTATCACTCTGCGAGATACACACACCTCCGTGAGATGGTTCCTTCTCAAAAATACTCCATTGATCTAGTGAAAAAGGCGATGAAAGCAAAAAAGATAATCATAATTATGAAGGGTGCAAAAATATGGAAAAGGGAAATGCTAGAAGATGGCCTAGAACGATATCCCGAGCTCTTCACTGCCAAGAACCCGCGAAAATCCATTTTGAGTCCAAAAAACCTTGGGCCAAAGATTTTTGAAAAGTGCTGCCGCGCCTTGGATAGCCGATAACTCGTCGCCCCTCTTCGTCAGTCAGGTTGTATATTCGGCATCTCGATAGTCAGTCTACTGTCTGAGGTACTTTTCTTCGCATTTGCCGGCATAGAGTCGGTCTCCGCAGGACTGCCGACAAACATCATTTGTATGGCGTCAGAGAATAAGATCATTCCAACAAAAAAATAGATCACAAGAGGAACAACAACTAATGCCCAAACAGCAGGATTATGCTTCCGATTTATTATTGCATGAATAAGTGCAACAAAGAGAATCAAGCTGGAAGTTCCTAGCAGAAGAATCAGAAATGCATTTCTGAAAATAGATCCTTTCTCGGCTATTGCGGCATCGGCTACGCCAGTAAAAACAAGAACTAGGGCTAAAACTGATGCGAGTACGCCCAATATCTCAACCGATTTGATGGTTGATCTTTCAATTGCCTCCTCGTTGGCCTCCCTCGTTTTGCTTATATCATTCTTCATTTCGCTTATATCATTCTTCAGCTTCTGTGTGTCACTGGCTAATCCCTTGATCTCCTCCTCGTTGGCCTTCATCGTTTGGCTAAAATTAGCCTTCATCGTATTAAGTTCATTTGAGATTGCTTGCTGTTTAATCTTGCTATCCTTTACAATTTTTGTATTCAGATCCAACTCAGCCTGAGTTGCCGCCAATTTCACAGACAACTTATTATAAACGTCAGCGGAAAAGTGACCCGATGGTAATACTACATCTGAGGACCCATCCATTTTTTTGCTATAGTCCCCGACCAACAGAGGACCATGGTAGCCAGAAAATGATTCATCGGCGGTTCCTCCGAAAGTGGGATTAATATAAGCAAAAGTATTGGGGCCGATGCCTCCGTGTAATACCGAGAAGCTATTGTCCGGATAGTTTCCAGCAGAAGGTTCCCAGGCATTAAAAGATTCGTCCCCGCCCCGATCCCCCTGAGGTGGATTTTCGGGCGCAGTGGGGGAAGGACGACGATTCATAGTAATGATGTAATTTTCTCAATCTCGAACATCGCGCTTCCCTTCTCGATATAATCAGCAATATTGTTTGTGGTAAATTCCAAGCCCTTTTCCTGAGAAGTATTAAAATCTCTATCAATTCGCACACCCTTTATCAACTTTCCATCCGATTGCGTTTGTTCATAGAGATTAAGCGAAGAAATGTTTAATGTATTCATTCCCGAAATAGAACTCTTTGTGGAATATTGAAGAAAGAAATTTTTGAACTCGCCATCTCGAATAAGCTGAGCAGGAAGTAATTTTGCGAGGGAGAGACTGGGATTCTCGCAAACAAAAAGAAACCGTGTTACATATCCGATACCGCTTACATTGATCCCCCCTGGCTCTTTTGTAATTGCAGCCATCAGGGCTGCGGCCTTGCTGGCTATCTTCGCTTTTGCATCTGGCACACGCAAATTTAAGTCCTTCGCATTGAGGATCAAATCCAATCGCGTTCTAGAGATATTTAACTGCCATCCTTCGACTATGTTGGGTGCTATTACGGCAGGAAAACTGTCAAAGTCGGCGCTATCAGGTAGTGGAACCATTATTGGCTGGCCAAACCCATCAACAGCCTTATCATTTATTAGTTTGACCCATGTTTCATCGGGCCTTATTGTTTTCGGAAAATAGAAGGCAAGTTGCGAGCTAAGAACGGGGAAACTGCTTAGATCCATACAAGAAGCATACTTATTGCCTATGCACTCATCAATGATGAAAAAATGGCTAACTCTCAGCGATTTCACCTGTTCCAAGCTTCCTTGCTCCAAGAGAGCATCACATGCACCCCGTCCCGACTCCGCCGGAGATACCCGTCGTCCGCTGCCGCCAGCGACCGCCATCCTCGAGCGGAGGGGGCAACTCTTCCTCTTCGCCGCCATCGTCCCAATCATTCTCCTCCAAGATTTCCATGAACAGTTCGTGGGGAGGCAGAGCCTGTCCGCCCGCATCGAGCGGGAAGTGATATCCCGCCGCCCGCAAGTCCAGGTAGACATCGGTATACCCCTCGGACATCCTCACCAGCTGGAGCCGTGCCGCAGCCTGCATCCGCACCGCCTCTTCCCCGGTGAACAGATTGAACTTGATACCGTGGTGCCCGATCTCGTCCACGAAATCCACCACGCGCAGCGCAATCCCCGTATCTTGCGCCTCGGAATACCAATGTTTCCTCCGCTGCATATCACCGGATTGCCAGTGAAGTTCATCACCCCATCCGGCGACACGATTTGTCATCTTGGTGAGAGGATGATCATCACCCAGTACGCCGCCGGGGCCGATGCAATCGTACAAGTCAGAAACAGCCGGCCCGTTCGGCGTGTGCCGCCAAGCAATCATGGAGTCCATTGGCCGGTTCGGATCGGGAGCCGTGGTCGCGTACATGGCATATACTGTTCGGATTCCGTAACCGATATTCGGCTGACCCGCGGTGGAAGTCCTCTCGTACAAGAGCCCGCCCGGGATCTCGGCCTTGATGATGCTCGACGCCTCGAGACGCGCCGGAAAGTCCGCAGGCCGTTTGTGAACATCCTCGGTCAATGACGAGGAGGCATAAGCGGCACCGGTGGAAACCATGTAGCAAAGCCAGATGACCAAATCCTCCAAGCGATGCAAAAGATCTTCGGAGGCAACTTTGAACCTCCCAAGTGAAGCGGATGAAGGCTTCTTGGAATCGTCACGCAGCCGTCTTACGACAGTCTTCAGCATCTCGGCGATTGTTTCGAAGCTGCGACCGCACTCCTCTTGTGCAACAAAATCTTCCGAAGACGGCACACGCAGGAGGCCGGGGAAGCGCCGCGAGAGAAAATCCAGAAAGAGCGCTTTCGCAACGGAGCTCTGGATACGATAGATACAACACACCTCCAAATCGCTCTTCTGCTGCGAACAAGGGAAATACTGCTGAGTCGTTGTGAGGAGAACGCAGAGCAGGTGGAGGAACTGCTGCACGTCGGGGGCATCGGCATCCGTCGCAAGTTGATCCCCTTCGGATGTCGGCGGAAGAACGCAACGGAGCGACTGATACATCGCATGCGAGGACTTCGAGAGGAGAGCCGGCATTTCGTCGATGAGAGCCGGGTAGTGCTCATTGGCCATCAATGCCGCGAAGAGATCCGGCTCTTGAGACTGGCGAAAAAATTCCAATTGGCGGGAATATGACTCATGAACCACTGGAGCCCAATCGCCCTGCAGATAGGCGCGTACGGTCGCGATTCTCCTCAAAGCGTCGCTTGCGATGAACGCATCCGTGGCCTCATTTTTTGCCATGATCAGCGACGGGATCCGGTCGGACGGCGTTCCGAAGTATTCGGCTGCATCGGTAAACAGCCCCCTCTCGTCCATCTCCCAATCGACCACCTGCTTCAGGAACGATCCGAACTTGCTCACGTACGCGTCGTGGTGCCCCGTGAGCAGTGCGATGAGCGTCGAGCGATGACGGTCGACCACGCCGCACAACCGGATACCGAGCTGACGCGCCACATCGGCCGGCATGGTTGTACCTTCGAACGATACCTGGAAGCGGGAGGCGTTCACCGGTTGCATGCTGACGAATTGCCTGTCCGGGTCCGGAACGTCATCCTCGAATCTCACCCGAATGCGCTCGACGAATGCTCCGGCCGCTTCCTTGAGAGTCCGTGTCGTCTGTTCATCCATTTGCGTCTGCCGCGCCGCCTGATCGATGGCGCCCTGAAGGCATCTGGTCCGTTCTCCCCGGAAAGTATCGAGTTCATCCATAGTAAGTTTTTACTATCAATTTTACATTGCGTCAATGCACAGGCGACGATAATGCCATGTTCATGAAAAGGCGGCTTGCGGCCGCCTTAAGATTTCATGTGGGCGAAACTCGCCCGAGGGGGTTAGCAGCAGCCGCAGCAGCCGCCACACCCGCCTTTACCGCCACCGGTCATGGGAAGAAGGGGAAAGAGATGAAGGATCCTCAGTCTAGCACACAGATTTGGCACTCGCAAGAGGAGAGTGCCAGTTTCGGGTTCGATGTGAGGGTGAGGGTTCGGAATATTTGTGCATGGTTAACGAGAACGTCTCCCCTAACCCTCATTCTAACCCTACACCATCTTCTTCCTCCCCAGCTCGTCGCGGTGATACTTCCCGAATTCCGTGATTTTTCGCGCGATGTCGTTACGCACCACTGGCCCGTCGGTGCAGAGGCGAATCCCCAGCGGGTCGACGACACAGTTGCCGCACAGGCCGAAACCGCACTTCATGTAGCGCTCCAGCGAGAGCTGGCCGGGGATCTTCGTCCTGAAGGAGAGGTCGGAGACGGACTTCAGCATCCGCTCGGGCCCGCAGGCAAAGATCTGATCGATCGCGAGAGGTGATGCCCCCTCCTTGAGCGTCTTCTCCAACAATTGCACATTGAAGCCCTTGAATCCCTGCGATCCGTCATCGGTCGAGACGTACAGGGTCGTGCGCGGTAATTTCCTGAACGCCGGGAGGTAGAGGAGGTGTCCTTTGCTCCGTGCACCGACGAAGACGGAAAGCGTACAGCCGTCTTTCGCCGCTTCTCTCGCCGCGAAGTACATCGGCGCGGCTCCGTAGCCGCCCGCGACGAGCGCGAGATGCTGTTTCGGCTTCCACTCGTAGAAAGTCCCGAAGGGGCCGCGCAGCCCGACCAGATCGCCCTTCTTCATGGAAGCGAGCTTTCGCGTCGTCTCGCCGATGGCGAAGAAGGTGATCTGAAGCTGTTTCCCGTCATCGTTCGCCACGCTCATGGGGATTTCCTCCACGCCCGGAAGCCATAGCATCACAAATTGTCCGGGTCGCGACCCAAGAGACACATCGAATGTGCACGACGTCACCTGTTCCGTCTCACGCTTCACGGAGGCGATGTGATACGTCTTCGGAAGCCGCGTGTGGAGGGGGATGTTCCGTGGAGGCATAGAACGGGAAAAGTATAGAAGGAAAGCGAAGAAAATGGGAAATGCAAAATGCAAGATGCAAAATGATCTATAAAAGCAATCGCATACTGCAAAGATGTCATCATGAATCCCATCCGTGACAAATCTTATGCTTTTGCTCTCCACATCGTGGTCTTCTGTAAGAAATTGCAGCAGGGACAAAAAGAATACGTTCTCAGTAAACAACTGCTGAGGTCTGGTACGAGTGTTGGAGCAAATGTCGAAGAGGCTCAGAAAGCTCAAAGTAAACGTGATTTCGCTTCAAAATGCGCTATTGCGCTCAAGGAAGCTTACGAGAGTCGTTTCTGGTTACGGCTCATATGCGACAGTGGTTGTTCAAGCCGCTCCGAGACCGCCCCCCTCTCCAAGGATATTGAGGAGATCATTCGACTTCTTGCCGCAATCGTAAAATCGGCAAACAAGAACTTATCGCTTTGATGAAACGAGTGAATTTCTCATTTCGAATTTTGCATTTTCAATTTCCTCTGCATTCCCCCCACCATCTCCCCGATCTTCTTCACACCCTCCCGCTCACACCATGCTTCCATCTCCGCACAGACGAGTGAGAACACCTTGCTTCCGCGGTAACCGACGGCGGACCCGATGCCCACGAGGCTCGCGCCCGCAAGCATGAGCTCCAGCGCGTCTTCGCCCGTCATCACGCCCCCCGTCCCGATGATCGGGAGCTTGCCCTCCGTCGCGCGGTAGACGTCCGCAATGCACCGGACCGCGATCGGCTTGATGGCCGGACCGGATAAGCCGCCGACGCGGTTGGTGAGGATGGGCATGCGGCTCTTCAGGTCGATGGCCATGCCGGGGCCGACGGTATTGATGACGGTGAAGCCGTCCGCGCCGGCGGCGGCGCAGGACTGTGCGATCGCGGCGATGGAGTCGACATTCGGCGAAAGCTTGATGAAGACGGGGATCTTCCCGCTGACGGCCTTCACAGCTTTCGTCACAGCCGCGGCAGCGTGCGAAGAACAGGCAAAGGGCTTGCCCAGCTCATCCTCCACATTCGGGCAGCTGATGTTCACCTCAAGGAATTCCGGTTTGAGTTTCGCGATCGCCTGCGCAGTCTTGCCGTAATTTTCGACCGTGTCGGCAATGATGTTCGCGATCAACGGCACGGGCTGATCTTTCTGGTAATCCCCGATTTCCTCGCGCGCCTTCTCGATACCGGCATCCGGCACCCCGACGGCATTGAGCGTCCAATGGTCCGTGGCGATGATCACGGGGCTTGCGTGCCCGCGGTGCTCCTTGAGCCAGAGAGACTTCGTCGTCACTCCTCCCGCTCCGGCCCTCGCAGCCGCGCGCCAACTCGCCGCCGTGATCCCCCAGATACCCGAAGCAAGGACGGTGGGGTTTGGGAAGTGAATGCCGAGGATTTTTTGGGAGAGATCCACGGAAGATAGAGTATCAGATTAACGGAATAACGGCACACCAGAGGATGAGTGGCCAGTGAGGGGGGGTAGGCGCGCCACGGGGGGTGAAGGGGAAGGCCCTGCCCCGCGGACGCGGGGCATTGCCGACGAGTCGGCCCCGAATCCTTGGAGGGGTCGACGAGGAGGCGCAGGGCCGGGTGGAGGAGCTCTGGCGCGCCGGCGTTTTGGCTCCACCTTTGTCGCCGGACAAAGGTGGAAGAGAGTTGTTCAAGAGGACTTCCCCCAAGGGGGCGAAAAACCGCCATCGCTCACGCATTGCGTTCCGGCTGCTTCAAGAGCCAGATCCCGGCGTAACTCAGGGGTGTGTACACGACCCCCATGCCGAACTTGAAGAGCCACCAGGGAATCATCATGAGTACGATGACCTTGAGCGGATACACACCGAGGAACGCGATGGAGAACCAGATAGCCGTATCGATGAACTGCCCCCAGAGATTTGAGAGATTGGATCGCAACCAGAAATAGCGGCCGCTCAATTTTGCCCGCAGGAAGAAGAAGGAGAAGACATCCTGGTACTCCCCGATGATGAACGCCGTCAATGAAGCGAAAGTGAAGCGCAGGGAGAGACCGAAAATCTGATCGTAGGCATCGGGCATGCGGAACTCCGGCGAAGTGGGCATGACATTGGAGAGCGCGTTGAAGAACAGGAATACGATCAGACTCAGGAAACCCAAGCGCACGAAAGCGCGGGCATGAGCCTTGCCGTAGACCTCCCCCACGACATCCGTGGTGAGAAAAACGAGTGGAAAGGCGAAGATTGCCGTGGAGAGGTGCGTGCCGAATACGAACGGCATGATCTTGATGCCAACGGTATTCGATGCGAAGAGGGCTGTGATGTAAAACGTGAGCGCGAGGACCAGCTTGCGATCAAAAACGAGATGATCGGTCATCGGAGAAGAGGGGGCGTCCATGAGAATATGGAAGAAGAGAAAGGATAAGAGTTATGTATTCATCCCACGGCTGCCTCCATGAATGCCCGGAACAAGGGATGCGGGCGATGCGGACGGCTCTTAAACTCCGGATGAAACTGGCTGCCCACCATGAAGGGGTGCCCCTTCACCTCCACGATCTCCATGATCCCCTCTTCTTTCCATTCACCGGAGAAAACCAAACCTTTCTCCTCGAGCTTCTTGCGAAGCGCATTGTTGAACTCGTAACGATGGCGGTGCCGTTCGGAGACTTCCTCCGCGCCACCTGCCATGAGCTCTGTCGAATGGTAGGCTTCGTATGCTTTCGTCCCCGGCTTGAGCGTGCACGTGTACGCGCCGAGGCGCAGTGTCCCGCCCTTCGCGCGTCCGGCGTGCTGACCGGGGAGGAAGTGCACCACATACTTGCCCTTGGGAAGCTTCCCCGTTTCGTCGAACTCCTCGCTGGTGAGCTCGGGGTCCTTGAGCATTGCCCGCGCGAACTCGATCGCGAGGATCTGCGAGCCGAGACACAAGCCAAGATAGGGGATTTTCTCCACGCGCGCGTAGTGCGCCGCAGCGATCTTGCCTTCGATGCCACGCGTGCCGAACCCTCCGGGCACGACGATCCCTTTGCAGGACTTGAGGAGCTTCCATGTCTCCTCATCCTTGGCTTCCAGCTTCTCCGAATCGATCCAGACGACCTCCGCTTTCCTTCCGCAATGAACAGCCGCCGACTTGAGCGCTTCGATGACGCTTAAGTACGCATCCTCCAGATCCGTGTACTTCCCGACGAGCGCGACTCGGATCTCCTTGTCCGCCGCCTCGTAGAGCTTGCGGCCCTCCTCCCACTCGGACATATCCGGCTCCAGATCGCCCATCCCCAGCTTGCGGCCGATGATCTTGGCGATTGCGTACTTCTGATAGTTGAGCGGCACGTCGTAGATGGAATTCACCGTGAGCGCGGGGATGACCGCTTCGGGTTCGACATTGCAGAAACGACTGATCTTGAGCAGGAGATCGTCGGAAACCTTGTAGTCCGCGCGCGCGAGGATGAGATCCGGCTGCAAGCCGTGACGCCTCAGCTCCCCCACCGAGTGCTGCGTCGGCTTCGTCTTGAGTTCCTTGGAACCCTTCAGGTAAGGCAGAAGCGTGAGATGTACGTGAAGCAACCGCCCGGGTCCGAGATCGGCCCTCAATTGGCGCACGGCCTCGAGGTACGGCTGCCCTTCGATGTCGCCGACCGTCCCGCCGATCTCCACCATCATGATATCCGCACCGCTCTTCTCCGCCGCTTCGAGCATGCGCGCTTTGATGGCATTGGTGATGTGCGGCACGATCTGGATCGTCCCGCCGAGAAAATCGCCGTGGCGTTCCTTGGTAATCACATCGAGGTACACCTGCCCCGTCGTCACCGTGGAGAGCTTGCTCATCGGCTCGTCGATGAACCGTTCATAGTGTCCGAGATCGAGATCCGTCTCCGCACCGTCGTCCGTCACGTACACCTCGCCATGCTGGAACGGACTCATCGTACCCGGATCGACATTGAGATACGGATCGAGCTTCTGCACAAACACCTTGAGCCCGCACGCCTTCATGATGGCGCCGATGGAGGAAGCGGCGATCCCCTTCCCGAGTGAGCTGCAGACCCCCCCGGTCACCACGATGAAGCGCGCGCCGCCCCCGGAGACCGGATGGGAGGACGTGGGTTTCTTTGATGGAGGATTCATAAGAAAAATGGGCAACCTTCCGATGAACGGGGGAGCAGCCCGCTGGAAAGTCTACGTGCGAAACACCTGGAAAGCAAGATTGACATTTCACACCAAAAAAGATAGCTTGTAAAGCCACGGATCCCCCATGGAATCTTCCCACACATTCCGGCAGATGGAGGTGGAGGCGCTCGATCAGCGCCTCTCATACCTGCCTGAGGCGGACATCCAGTACCTCACGAGCGCAGGCAACGGGCAGCATGAAATCCTGCGCCGCTGCTGCCTCGGAATTCTCCACACTGGAACGGACAACGACAGTACGGCAGAGCTTCTGGAGCGCTATCCGAAGTTCAATGTGCACATCGATCGGACGCGCGACAGCATCAAGTTCGTTCTCGAGAACGGCCCCCTGTCCGCGTTCATCGACGGACAGCGCATCCACGCAGCCATGCGCGAACACCTGTGTTCAGCCGCCATCGATCTCATCTTTCACGCCCGGGCCATCGGTACGCCCATGGGCCGGCAAGAAATCACCGACGCCATCTTCCGCATCCTCGATCACGCGAGCGTCTTCCAGCTCATCCCGCCGGTAGCCGATCCGTTCAAGCGGGTGGAGAATTCCCGCTACGAGCTCACTCGCATCACCTGCTTCGGCGGACACACGATGAAACCGCAGAGCGAGGAGTACACGTACGTCAAACGCGTCTGCCAACAGTTGGCAGAGCGCTTCTGCGAATTCATCACCGGCGGCGGCCAAGGGGCGATGCGTGCCACCTTCAGCGGCGCGAAGGCGGGCTACACGTTCGAGCGCATCACGAATGCGCGCGCGTTCGGATTCAACTGTCCGGGCATCATCACCTCCGAGCCGCCGAACCTCCACGTGCGCCCCCTCGTCATCCTCCCAGACATCGAGAAACGCCTCGAGGCTTTCATCCGTGCATCGATGGGATGCATCGTCTTCCCCGGCGGACCGGGGACCGCGGAGGAGATCCAGACGATCCTCTCCGTCCTCCTGCATAAGGAAAACCGCGATCAGGTCTACCCCATCATCCTCACGGGACCCGAATCGTCGCGCGGCTACTTCGAGGCAATCGACACCTTCATCATGAAGACCGTCGGTCGGGATGCCATCCGGGAACCTGAACCGCTCTACGAGATCATCATCGGCGATCCGGAACGCGTCGCACAGCGCATGATGGCAGCCATCGGCAGAACGGAGAATTGCCGGAGCGAACATGACGATCCGAAGCTGTGGTACCGCAGCCTGTACCTGCCCGAAGAGGTGCAGCAGCCGTTCAACCCCACACATGAAAACGTCGCCAAGCTCGAGATCAACCGCGACCAGTCCCCCTATGCTCTCTGCGCGCAACTGCGCAAGCTCTTCTCCGCCGTCGTCTACGGGAACGTCACGGATGAAGGCGTGAAGAGCATCCGCGAGAACGGCCCCTATGAGCTCAGGGGAGACCCTGCCATGATGCAGGAGGTGAGTACGCTCCTCGAGCGCTTCGTTGCCGAGCGACGGATGAAGATTGAGGGAGAGTACAAACCCTGCTACAAGGTCGTCGCGTGAGGAACCGCCTACAGCATCCCCCCGCCGGTGAAGAAGGCGAGGGAGAGAAGCGAGACGACCAACATCGTTTTAAGGAAGACAACGAGTGACGGCGCAACTGTCGTCCCCAACGATACACCGAGGACATCGACGATGAGTGCAGAACGGTGTGCGGCGCTCCCCTCACCCCCTTCATTCCCCTCTTCGACATGTCTGAGCGCATTGCGCCATGCCCCGCCGCTGACGACCATGGCCAGTGCAAGACCGCCGGAAGAAATGAGGAACCCCAAGAAGAACGCGCCGAGCGCCTGCGACCCTGCGAACACCCCGAGAATGACGGGGAGGAGCACAGCCATGAGGGAGAGTGCGAGTCCCATCTTCCAAACAGCTCCGGAGGCCGCTTTCCGGACGGCGCGCACACCGTCATCCAGCACGGGAGCGCGCCCCGGCTGCGACTTGGAGAGCCACACGCGGGCAATCGACCGACTCCCGCGCAAAAGCACACTCAGGACAGCGAATGAAACAGCGGCACCGAGGAGCAGACAGACCACGACAAGAGTGGTCGCCGCATTCGCAGCATCGAAACTCGCGGCACCGCTGAAGGAGATGAGCAGCAGGACGCCGCTCAAGATGCCGATCCCCACCATGGAGACTCTCCCCGCCGCAATGAGAGCGGAACCTGCGCTCCGCAGAACATCCGTCCTCGCACACACCTGCTTGGGGAGATCGGAGGACCCCGCAATCGTTCCTGCATGTTCCATCGCAGAGCAGGAAGCATTGACCGCCAACTGCACCCCAAGGAGGGAAAGCATCCCCACCATACTCATGGCGACACCGAAGAATCCCCCGGCAATGAAGGCAATGACGACATCCGCAATGAGGAGCACCGTGAGCAGGCAGACGGAACGCGCACCGAGCGCTATCCCTGCGAGAGTGGCTGAGACGAACCCGTCTTTGTACTCTGCCGCAAGGCGGCGTACGGGAGCGAAGTGTCCGGAAGTGGCATATTCTGCCGCCATGGAAAAGACGATGCCGACAACGAGGCCGGTGATGGTGGCGATGTAGACTCCAAGGAACATATCGGCTGCCAGCAAACCGCGGCAGAGGAAGAACGACCCGATGAGCAGGAGTGTCGCAGCAAGGAAGAGTCCGTTTTTGAGGACCCCCTGCACATTGCGATCCCCGCGTTTCGTTCGCACCACGAAAGAACCGAAGATACTCGAAACGATGCTCAGGCCGATAACGGCAAGAGGGAGCACTGCTGCCTGCTGAGGGGCACTCTCTCCGGGCATGGACGACCCGATGAGGACAGCAGCAACAAGAACGAAAAGCACGCTCTGCAACAGATCCATCGCACCACCGACAACTTCCACTACGGTGTCACCTGCGAGCAGGGCGCCCGCCACTGACACACGAGTGGCACCCGCTGCCGCTCCCGTATCTGTACCCGCCAAACTCGCCCCTTGAAAGAATATTCCACCTGCAACCCGGATGATCAGTGCCACAATCGAAGCACCTGCAGCGAACGCCACCATTGGACCCCCGACATCATTCAGCGACACGCCGAGGAATTCCGTGAGGAGAAGGAGAAGGAACGCCAAGCCGACGACGACGAGTCCCACCACCGCGAATCCAGTGATCGCCCCGCCGAGAAATGCCGTGCGCAACGCTTCTGTGAGACCGATACGCGCCGCTTGCGCCGTGCGCATTTGTGCCGTATGTGCGGCGCGCGCCGCACAGGACACGGAAGCGAGTGCCATGATCACTCCGAAGAGAAAACTTCCCGCGACCATCGGGAACGGCCACGCTCCGCCGGCAACAACACTCCACCCTCCGTCCATGATCGCATAGAGGCAACCGGCGAATAGAAGCGAGAGGAAGAGAACGACCCACCGGACGTGCCCGAGGAAAGCGGCCACACTGCTGCGCTCCGCCAGTGCGCTGTCCTGCATCTTCTGCGTCCCCACACCGCGCATCCCCACAGCGATCCGGAAGCTCATCGCAGCAACGAGTGCGAGGATACCCGTCACGAGGACGACGAGCAGGACGTTGGAGAGGATATGCGAGAATGGGAAGACGGAAGCAGCGAGTGCACTCATGAAAAGTGGGGGGATGGAGATCGAAGGAATTGTAGAAGAACCTCTGACGGTTTCCCATGTTCTTTTCACTGCGCTATGGACAAAGAGCGGATGACCCGGAGAATCAAAAAATCAGAGGAACCTTCGTCCCTCTGATCTTTGAATCAATCTGATTCCCCCCTGTCCTCCGAAACGCGACGTTCAAAGGAGGATGCCTCTTTTCCGATCACCTGAACTTCAACATCGTTGCAGATTGCTCTGCGGCAGACCGGCGCACACTGCGTACCGTCGGATGCTCCGTGGGGAAGCCTGTTTGAACGATCGCCACAGGCAATGCGGACGATCGGGGCATCACGCGCGTCATCGGAACGGTCCTGTTCAAGATCCTGTAGGTACCGGTCCCCGGCTTCGCGACGTTATTCTTGACACGAACGGTGCGAGCGCGCTGCAGTCTGGCCAACGCTTCCATTCCCGCACTCGTAACAACGGGCTTCTTCTGCTTGGCCTCTTTCAGAATGTTGCGCGTCTGGTTCGCATCACGAACCGCACGGCGCGAAGGTCTCTGGGAAAAGTAGTATTCCCGAGCACCGGAGAGCGTCGTGACATCCGTAGTCGCCGCGAGCGCCGGAGCGATGAGCGCCATGGCCAACGCAACGGACATGGAGGAGAGGAAGATTTTCTTCATAGAAGATGAGGAAAGGGATAACAAATACAGGCACAGGGTAAAGAGGAGAGGGGGAAAGCGCAAACGTTTGTCAAAAAAAGATGAAGACATGATTCAGTCATTTTGACAATAATCGATCTTCAAATGAGAGATAGAGGAACCTATGGCTTCCGTAAGCCAAAAATTACGTAAGCTTCCGGATATTCGCCCGCACGCCACGCACAACTTTCTTCGCGGCTTTTGCCGCTTTCCTCCCGACCTTCTTGGCGACGCGCTCCACCTTCCGCTCGCCCTTCGCTGCCATCCTGTAAGCCACATCCGCTTCCTCTCCGAAATAGTGCTGCACTTCCTTCTTTACCTGCTGCACCTTCTTCAAGGCAAAACCCTTCATCGTTTTCCAATGCGTCTGCACCTCATCGCTCCCGACGAACTTCTGCACCTGATTCGCCAGCGTCCGACCGTCGCGCTGAAGATGCTTGCCAAGCGTCTTCGCCGCCATCTCGGCGTCCTTGGCATTCGCCAGCTCGTCACGGAGTTTCTTGTTGCTAAAAAGGTATCCGGCCATCGCACCGCCGAGGGCTCCTAAGAGGAGGGAGAATTTTTTCATGATCAGTGGGGAAGCGGCGATCAGCATACCGCAAAAGCCGCGCGAACGAAACTCGCCGCTTCCGAGAACTCAATATGCTTTCGCGAAGAGGGCCATACTCCGGGCCGGAGCGCCGGAGAGAAGATCTTTGCGCCCTTTGGCTTTCTTCGGATCAGCATCGAGCAGACGGATCGATGCTTTGACTTCATCTTGGATCTTCTCGGCCGTGGCCAGCTCTCCGTCCCACGGCGCCCATACGAATCCGCCTTCGCCGTCGATATGCTTCTTGAGCTCCTCATACGACTTCGCTTCAAACGTATGATCCTCGAGGAAATGCTGTGCCTGTGTAAACAAGCCTTCCTGAATGGACTGGAGTAATTTCTCGAAAACACCGCTGGTGCACTGTGTGAGCGGCCACGCTTCCTTGGCAGATGTGTCCCGTCGCACAACCGTCACCTGCCCGGCCTTCAGATCCTTCGGCCCGATTTCGAGGCGTACGGGGATCCCTTTCACTTCCCATTCGTTGAACTTGAAGCCCGGAGATTTCTCGGTTCGATCATCAACATGCACACGGAAGCCGGATAATCGAGTCTCCATCTTACGACATGCTTCCAGCACGGCGGCACGCTCCTCATCCGATTTATAGATCGGGACGAGCACGATCTGGGTCGGAGCGAGGGAAGGCGGGATGCGCAGGCCCTTCTCATCTCCGTGCACCACGATGAGCGTACCGATGAGCCGCGTGGAAACCCCCCAGCTCGTCATCCAGGGACGCTGCGACTTGCCGGCGGCATCGAGGAAAGAAACATTGTACGCTTCAGAAAACCCCTGACCGAGATTGTGCGACGTCCCCGCCTGGATCGCCTTCCCGTCGCGGGCGAGCGCCTCCGTCGTCAGAGTGTACAGAGCGCCGGCGAACTTCTCATGCTCCGGCTTACGACCGGTGAGCACGGGGAGCGCGAGCATCTCGCGATCGAACGCCGTATACATCTGCAGCGCCGCTTCGGCCATTGTATCCGCCTCCTCCTTGGTCGCATGACAGGTGTGCCCCTCCTGCCACAGGAACTCGAGCGTGCGCAAAAACGGTCGCGTGCGCATCTCCCACCGCACGATGTTCGCCCATTGATTCAACTTGATAGGAAGGTCCCGATGCGAATGAACCCAGCGGGCGTATGCCGAATAGATGATCGTCTCGCTCGTGGGACGCACGTAGAGCTTTTCGGTAAGTTCCTTTCCTCCCCCGTGCGTCACCACCGCGCACTGCGGGGCGAATCCTTCGACATGATGCGCCTCCTTCATAAGGAGTGACTCAGGGATGAAAAGCGGGAAATAGGCGTTCGAAACTCCGAGCTCCTTGATACGACGATCGATGTCCCGCTGCATCGCCTCCCAAATGGCGTAGCCATAGGGTTTGAAGATGATGCATCCACGCACGTCGGCATTTTCGGCGAGATCCGCCTGCTCGATGACATCGAGATACCATTGTGAGAAGTCCTTCTTTGGATCGGCAAGTCGGGGCATGGCGAATGGAAGAAAACGAGGTCATCTTAAGCTCCTCATGAAGGGGAGACAATGCGAGAAGGACGACAAAAAGGGCCGCTGCATCCTGCAGCGGCCGGGCCCTTTGAGGAATCCACAGTACCGTCCATGGTTGTCGTGCTTTTCAGTAAGCCTTCGCCAGGATCACCTGATGCTCCGCAGGCCTGCCTGTCAGAAAGCACGTATCAACGTGCTGCGGCGTCCGTTCCAGCGGAATGCAGCGCAACGTCACTCCATCCCCCGCTTCCTTGACGCCCTTTTCGTCCTCCTTGCTGCCGGCCCATCCGGTGTGAACGAAGAAGTTCCCTTCCTTGAACGCCGCACGAATTTCTTCGAGCGTCGTGCAGACGCGGGATTTCTGCCGAAGGCGTTCCTGCGCGGCAGTGAAGAGAGCGGATTGCATCTCTTCGAGTGACAATCTGGCTGCCGCTCCGAGTCCGCCGAGGGGGACGGTCATCTTCGCCGACGTGTCCCTCCGGATGAGCATGACCTGGCCATGAGCGATCTCCGAAGCGCCGACCACGATCCGCAGAGGAATACCCTGCTTCTCCCAGTCGTACTGCTTGAGACCGAGTTTGCGATCCGTCGCATCCAGAACATACGTGACACCAACATGATCCAGTTGGCGCCGGACAGCATCCAGGAAACCCTCTCGAAGTTGTTCATCGACCGACGTTTTTTTGTCGATGATGAGCAGGATGGCTGCCTGCACGGGCGCGATGCGGGGCGGGAGAACCAGCCCCTTGTCATCGCTGTGCGACATGATGATCGCGCCGATGATGCGCGTGCTCATGCCCCAGCTCGTCTGATAGACGAACTCGGACTGCCCCACTCCGTAGGAATACTGGATTCCGAACGCCCGGGAGAACTTCTGCCCGAGGTAGTGCGATGTCGCAGACTGGAGTCCTTTCCCGTTCTGCATCATCGCTTCGATGGAATACGTATCCTCTGCGCCGGCGAATCGTTCGCCGGGAGGCTTCCTGCCGGGGATACAGGGGATGGCCAGTGTTCCTTCGACGAATCTCCTGTATTCCTGCAGCATATCCAGCACTTCCTGTTGCGCTTCTGCCTCCGTGGCATGCGCGGTGTGCCCTTCCTGCCAATAGAACTCGAATGTCCTGAGGAAGGGCAAGGTGCGGCGCTCCATGCGCCAGATATTGCACCACTGGTTGATCTTGATCGGCAAGTCCGATCGCGACGCCACCTTCTTGGCGAAGTCGGCGTACATGATCGTTTCCGATGTGGGCCGGAGGACCAGAGGATCCTCCAGCTTCGTGCCACCCAAGTGCGTGAGGGTGGCGAGTTCGGGCGCGAAACCCTCGACGTGTTCCGTCTCCCGTTGAAGCAACGAGAGGGGGATCAGTGCCGGGTATTTCACGTTGCGGTGACCCGTCGCCTTGATGCGGGCATCGAAGACCTCGGTCACGCGTTCCCAGAGGGCACAGCCGTTGGGCTCGATGATCATGCAGCCCGGAACGTCCGAATAGCTCGCCAGGCGAGCGGCTGCGATCACATCGAGGTACCAACGAGAGTAGCCTTCACTACGGGGGGTAATGCGCGTCTGTTCACTCATGATCACACTCCTTCTTAAGTATGAGGGTACTGTAGACAATGCTTTCAAGGACCATATCGGCAGCGAAGCTGCCACAATGCAGATTACGCCCGTAGTGCAAGAATTGAAATTATTTGTCAAATATCCGGGGATGATTGGTCTTTAGCCTCCTTATAGAAGAAAACCACCTCCCCTTCACAAAGCATCTCTCATCGGAACCAAGAAATATTTGATGCATTCACCCCTCGATGAGGGAGCGTGCCTGCTCCCGGATCTCGAGCAGAGGGGCACTCTTCGCGAGCGACTCGATGCTTCTTCTTAAGAGATCCTCTCTGGGCTGAAGGAGCCGCCATGCATCTCGAATGACTGGTGCAAAACCCGAGTTGAGAATGATGTGTACGAGAACGTCCGAGGAAAGATAATCCTCACATTGTTTCAGCTGTCTCCATGCTTCCTGCGCAGCGCTTTGGTCTCGGGCTTGCAGGATGAGATAATGCAAAATCTGAGGATTCGCCGAGGAAAGACGGAGGACGTCCGCTGCTCCCCAGGAACATTGCCCGATGGTTGAGAGAATAGGAGCATCAGGAATCCCCTGCTTTGGAGCTACACCAAGAGCGCCAAGAAAAGGAGTCAGAAGATCCCTCCTGTCACACCAGATGAGGAACGAAGAAAGCTCCACCTGACGCTGGCGGATGGCATCTGTATCGAGAGGGCTTTCCTCCAGCTGCCGCTCAAGCCACTCCGCCAAATCCGTAAACTGCCTGAGTCGGAACGCAGCGGCTCCGCCCGCTTCTGCACTCTCATCCTCATGGGATTCCTCCCCCCGCAACTGATGCCGATGACAGAGAATATTCAATTCGCCAAGGAGAACATTCAGCATCTCACGGAGCGGTTCTGCCTCCCTTTGATGGTCAACGAGCATGATCATAAGGATAGCAAAAAGCGAATCACGTGTTCTCTTGCGGCCCCTCTTTGGCGGACTTCGGAGCAAATGTGACAGACTTCGTGGACCCGAATTTTTCCCAGTGAATCACAATGGGTGATTTGGAGCGGCCGTCCAATTCCCGTTCGTCTCCCACACGAATTCCATCCGCATCAATCTGCGCTACGCCTCTCCCCAGGAGAGAGCCGGATTCATCACACACATCAATGATATCCCCTTTCTTGAACGGTGCGAGGATCTTCTCAATTCCGATACTGAGAACGGAGGCGCGCCGTCCATGGCGCAGGAGATCGGCGATGACGGTACTCAATTCAATCTTTCCCGTACCTACAGCACCAACACGCAACCATCGCTGCAATTGCGACGCCTGAGCAACAGGCTCATCAGAGGAGAAGAATGTTCCCTCATGCTCCCCGCGCATCACGCGGCCAATCACTCCGGGTTTCTTTCCGTTCACGAGATACAGGGGGATGCCAAACTCCCTCATTAAAATCGCGGCATCGATCTTGCTGGGCATCCCTCCTGAGCTCTGATCCTTCCGCCTGGCCCAGAGGTATTTCTTCGCGTCTTCCGCATCTGTGATCTGAGAAATCACTTTCCCACCAGCGCGCGGCGGGCCATCGAGCAGTCCTTCGACATCACTCAAGATGATAAGTCGCTGAGCATCCAGCATCGCAGAGACATAGGCAGCGAAATGGTCATTATCGGTGAAATCTGTCTCCTCATCGGTTAGCAAGTCATTGTCATTGAGAATGGGGATGCGGTTCACCCGCAAGAGCGTCAGGAGCACATCACGCATGGATTCGTACCGCTGACGAATCGAGAAGTCTCTCCTCGTGATGAGTCCTTGAGCGATATCCAATCCCTCACGATGAAAGAGATCTTGATAGGCATGGATCAGATCTGCCTGCCCGATGGTAGAGCAAACCTGATTGAGGGTCGCCTTCCCTGTCTTCAGTCCTCGAACATCATCACCAAGACTATGCTTCCCAATGCGAACAGACCCCGAGCTGACCATTACCACTTTCGCAATATTCTCGCGCACCAGTTGCGCGATATCCGTCACGATGTGACGCATCGTCGCAAGATCGAGACCGCTCTCGTGCGCGAGTGTGCTCGAGCCGATTTTCACAACCGTGATATTGTCGAAACCTAAGTCAGCCATGGGAGGTGGCATTGTGTACAGTTTCCATGACGTTGACAAGAAAAATTACTGGCTTCTTTTGGCCGAAGAGCTGCTCTCGAGAGCAGCTCTGAAGGTTGTCAGCCTTGTACCGCGCATCCTCATTGGAGCAAGAGGCTCATGGATCTTCATTGTATGTGAAGCTGATTTTCCCATCATCCACCCATGCAAGCGCGGGGAATCCATTGATGTCTGGCATACCTCTTCCACGGAAATCCTCACCGAACGCTGACGTGCCGTTCCGCAGACTACTGAGAACATGAGCAAGGGCTACCTCAGACTGAGGCGTCACTCTGAATGGCTGAGTATGGGAATGCGGATTTTTCAGAGGACTCATTGTTGCCCCCGCTTTTATGACTGCACCGATTTTCGTGTTAATGAGAAAAGCGCGGGATGCGACAGGATTCTTCGCGAAATCTTCGTTGGCAAACCAAGGCGGAGAATTTTCGTTGAACAAATGAGGATGAGTACGGCAAAGATCGTTCACCGAAACCGGAACCCCCTCTATGAGAAGATAATTCCCTTTAGCACGATACAATGTTGATACCGAATAGGGCAGCAATGGTTTCTCTGAAGAAGTCTCCTCCCCTCCTGAAAAAGAGAGCATTGCTCGGGCATCCGCCCTGCTATAGAAATCAGACCCGAGAATCTCTCTTGCCTGCTCCTCCGACGCTTGCGCGCCAGGCGTTAGAAGTGTCTGCAAATGATTGCGAAAAGCTTCAAGGAGCCCCTCAACTGTTACATCCTCTCCTTGCTGGTCCAATGTGGACAGCAATTTGTCGGTAACGGCTTTTACAAACGGATCGCTCTGATAGTCAGGAACTGACGTAACCGTCTTTCTAAATTGCTCAAACATGGGAACCAATCCTCCCCTATTGATCCGACCTGTGTCAAGACACCATCCTCCTACGGCCTGATTTGACCACTTCCTCTCACGATCCACTTATAGCTCGTGAGCGCCTCGAGGCCCATGGGACCGCGCGCGTGGAGCTTCTGCGTCGAGATGCCGATCTCGGCACCGAGACCGAACTGCGCTCCGTCGGTGAATGCGGTGGAAGCATTCGCGTACACGGCAGCGGCATCGACTTCATGAAGGAAGCGCCCGATCGCCTCCTGATCCTTCGCGATGATGGACTCGCTGTGACCGGAGGAATACCGCTGAATGTGCGCAAGCGCTTCATCCAGACTCTTTACCGTTGCAATCGAGAGTTTGAGGGAGAGGAATTCCGTTCCGAAATGCTCCTCCTTCGCCGGTTCCAGTAATGAGGAATCGTAAGACCCGCGCAGGTGATCGAAAGCGGGCTTGTCTGCGAAGATGCGGACGCGCGCTGCTGCGAGCAGTTCGCCGATCCGCGGCAGATCGCCGAGACGACTCTCGTGGACGAGAACGGTGTCGACCGTGTTGCAGACGCTGGGGCGGCGGGTCTTGGCGTTGAAGATGACAGAAGCCGCCATATCGATATCCGCCGACTTGTCGACATAGATGTGCACGATGCCCGCTCCGGTTTCGATGACGGGAATCGTCGCCTCTTCGCGCACGAAGTCGATGAGCTTCTGACTGCCCCGGGGAATGACCACGTCGATGAGTCCCCGGGCATGGAGCATCTCACCGACGGCGGTGCGATCGGAGGGAAGCAGGAGGAGCGCCTCCGCGGGAATGGACGCTTCACGGAGTACCCGATGAATGCACACGACGAGAGCTTCATTGGAAAAGGATGCATCGCTTCCGCCTTTCAGAACACAGGCATTCCGTGACTTGAAACACAGGGAGAACGAATCGACAGTCACGTTCGGCCGCGCTTCGTAGATGATGCCGATCACCCCGATGGGGGTGGAGACCTTCGAAATCTTAAGGCCATTGGGCCTCGTACGCTCTTCGAGCACCTTCCCGACGGGCGAGGAGAGACCGGCTACCGTGCGAACATCATCGGCGATGGCATGGATCCGCTCCCGATTGAGCAGCAACCGGTCGAACTTGGGATCTTCCCGGTCCATGCGGGCGAGGTCCTGCACATTGGCTTTCAGGATAATCTCCGTATCGCGTTCCAAAGCGTCCGCCAGACGGCGGAGCACCGTCTCAATATCCTTCTCGGAGAGGCCGGCGAGGATCCTGCTCGCTCGCTTTGTCGCCTGCAGATGTTCAGTGAGATTTGTCATCGCAAGAAAGGGAACGGGAACGCTCTGCGGCTGCGGCAATCGCATCGCGAAAGATCTCAGGCAAACCTTTCTCCCGCATCACACGCAATGCCGCCTCGGTGGTGCCACCCTTGGATGTCACCGCTTTCCGCCACTCGATAGCGCTGCGCTCCTTTCCGTCGAGCAAGAGACTCCCTGCTCCGAGGAGATCCCGCGCGATCCGCGCGCTCGCCTCCTCATCGATGCCGAGTTCGTGCGCGGCATTCTCCAGCAGTTCGGCGAGGAGGAAGACATACGCCGGCCCCGAGCCGGCTACCGCCGTGAATCCATCCATCTGCGATTCCTCCGTGAGCCGTACTGTCATACCGATGGAGGAGAACAGTTCTTCGACATGTTCCATCTGACCGGGGGTGACTGCGGGCGACGGATACCACCCCGTGATACTGCGCCCGACACGCGCTCCGAGATTGGGCATGGCACGCACGACGGCGGAAGCGCCCGTGACATCTGCGATTGTTCTGATCGTGATACCAGCCATGATGGAAATCACCAATGTGTCGGTCCAAGCATTACCGACGCTCGTCATCAGGGCGGAAAAGGACTGAGGTTTGACCGCAAGCAGGATGCACTCTGCGACTTTCCCAGCGCGTGCCGGCTGATCGATCCTACGATCCACGGGAGCAATCGTGAGCTTCTCCGCATGTTGATCGCATAACCAGATCCGTTCGGTTTTCCCCTGGGAAGCAAGACCCTTGTACAAGGCGGAGCCCATAGTACCCGCGCCGATGATGACCGTGGGAATCATGAGGCAAGGGGGAAGAAGTAATCAGCTCGAATGAACGAAGGATATCCGCGTTTCCCCATGCACTTCGCGAGGATGGAATGACCGTAGGCGGCCATGCCGAGCCCGATCATCGTCCCCTTTTCATCGAGAACGGATACGATATCGCCTTTCTGGAATGCTCCTTCGAGAGACCGGATTCCCACAGGCAGCAGATTCGCCGGCTGATCCGCGCTTAGTGCTTTCCCCGCACCGGGATCGACGGTCACGCTTCCGCACCGATGGTCGGCGGAACTGGCGAGCCAGCGGCGCGTGCGCGACAGATGCGAACGGATCGGAAGGATCGTGGTTCCCACAGCCTCTCCCCGTTGGATCCGCAGGAGAACATCGGCGGTGGCGGCATTGGCGATGTGCGTCGTGATCCCCTGCGCCGAGAGGAGCTTGGCCGTTTCGAGCTTCGCCTGCATCCCTCCGCGCCCGAAGGAGGATTTGTGCCCGATGCGAATACGATTCATGTCTTTGGCGGGATGGAAAGTTTTGATGAGCTCGGCCCCCTTCTCCCCGAGCGGACGGTCGAAGACGCCGTCGATATTCGAGAGAATGATCAATGCATCTGCACCGATCATCGACGCCACGAGCCCCGCGAGTTGATCATTGTCGGTGAACATGAGCTCCTCCACGGCCACCACGTCATTCTCATTCACAATGGGAATCACCCCCTCCCGAAGGAGAGCGTCGAAACAACACCGCATGTTGGCATAGTGATCCCTGGTGCGGAAATCCTCCTTGGTGGCGAGGACCTGTGCGACGGTCAGTTTGTGATCCTGCGCCGCCGACCGATAGTTGAGCATGAGTTCCACCTGCCCGACGGCAGCCAGCAGTTGGCGTTCCCCCACGGATTCCACAGCAGACTTCCGGCGACTCAGACGATTCCTGCCGCACGCCATAGCCCCCGAGGAAACAATCGTGACCTTCACATTATTTTTCATCAGCGAGGCAACCTGCCGCATCAATCGGGCGATAGCGCCTTCGTCCAACGTATTCTGAGGTGTCAGAAGCGCGTTCGTGCCGATTTTGACGACGATCGTGGCGTAGGAGGGTTTCTGCATGACTCTGTTGTGAAGGGAGCTTTTCTCCTTGATGCGGCTCTGGCGCGATAGTAGCATTCGCTCCTTTCCTAAGCATCTCTTATGTCTTCTTCTTCCGAAATTCAGACTCCTCCGGCGAGGGATGTCGCCCTGCAACTGCACCAACGAATGCCGGGGATCCGGATCTCTTCCACAGGAACAGAGATCCCTCCGGAGCACCGCACATTCGGAGCAGACGATGATGTCCTCGAGCACGGCGAAGTCCTTCAAGTCACCAGCGAGCAGGGACGGCAGGTACGCGTAGTGGTCAGCAAGGCACGTGGCCTGCCGGGGGAACGTGTCGACGTCCTTCCTGATCCAGTGGTCGGCGCCGGAGCTCAAGAATTCGTTGACGCTGTGAAAGCAGCATTGGATGACACAAGTGATGGCATCCAAGAGGAAAAGTAACCACTCATTCACCTATGCCACGTACGAGTGCACAAAGAAAAGGCGAAACTGGTGGTGAATTTTTTGAAACCGATACACATCTGGTCTTCGGCGCCTACTTCTGCAAAGAAGAGGACGGTTCCTATAGAGCGAAGATGTACGGCTGCGATGCCATTCTCGATCATCAGTCGAATGTCCCCGCTCAGCAGTACGCATCCAGACACGAGATTCGCAAGGCGCTCGCGGAAGTTCTGACAAACGTAACGGATTGGAACATACCTGAAGACCAACGTGGGAAATCATTCATCGTGGAAACACGCAGGCAGCTGCAAGAGTTACTGCGGCTTTTGAACGATGATGACGCGGAATTGCCGGCACTGTTGCCGGATGACGACGTGCAGGCCAAACTCGACGCAGCCCTCTCGACAGCAATCACACTGGTGCAGGACCTCGAATGTGATGGAATACGCAACGCTCTGCGGAAACCCCACGATCCCTCTCTGGAACTTGATCAATCCGCCATCCAACAACTCAGAGTTGATACACAGAACACATTAGAAGATTTCAATGCAATGCTTGCACGTCTCGAGGATGGATCCGCCGAGATGGAATCCATATTTCCGCAGCTGTCACGCACCTACAATACACTCATCCTCTACGCCTCCATTTTAGATGAAAACGGCTACAAACTCTCACGCTCAGCGCAGGAATATCTAACCGCATTCACCGGAAATATGTGCACGCTCTTCGAACAAATGGGAGGCAACATGTTTTCGGTACGAACCTTCCGAGGCACTCCAAGACCATTCCCACCCAATCAATCGTCTCTCGATGACACACGTTGGAATGAACTCATGCAACAATATGATGAGGCTGTTCACCACATGGCTACTGCCGAACATATGGCGGAAAGATTGACCCCAAGGATCGGCGCCGAACGCGCGTACCGAATGCTCATCGATGCATACAATGCATTTATCAGGAGCGCGAAAGAGATTCAGGTATCCACCGGCCCGTTGAAACATTATCAACTAGTCCAGCGCGCACTGGCTCCTCAATTACAGCGATTGGCCGAAGCGATCGACTTCCCTACAGATGAGCTTGAGGCGATGGAATGACACACCTTGGATAGCGTTCGATAGAACGAATGAAAATTGAGAATGTGCGCTTTATACCGCCGCCACATCGCACACTCCTCTATAGGGACAATGCCGGCAGACGGCTTTCCCCGGCGTGGGGTGGAAATCCTTCGATTCGATCCGCTCGCCAATGGCGTGCATCTGCCGCACGGCATCCTTGAGCTGTCCCTCCGTGCGCTGCGTCGTCCGCTCAATCACTTCGTCCTCATTGAGAAAGAGCAGCGTCAGGCCGCGGCAGGAAACATCGAAGAGCTCCTTCGCCGCAAGCGCGTACACGGAGAGCTGCAGATCACTGTCGACCGCGTCCTGCTCCTTGGGCTCCCCGGTCTTGAAGTCGATGATGGCTACACCGTCATCCAACTGCTCGACGCGATCCAGCCGGCCCGTGAGTTTGAGATCATCGAGAGAGAGGGAGAAAGACTTCTCGACAGCAACGACTTGGCGCGGAGAGCGCACCCACCACGCGAAGAACTGTCGAAGCAATGTATCGCCGCGCGCCCGCGCGAAGTCCGCCTCGAGACGCGTGGCGAATACCTCGGGCGAGAAACACCCGCTCCAGATCTTCAGCAGCGTTTCCTCCGTGAGCTCTATCCCCTCGCCCCTCTTCTCAGCGGCGAATAATTCCTGTTGACCGCTTGAAGCTTGAGACTTTCCGCTTGAAGCTCGCTCCAATTCCCCCCACTTCTTGAGCGCATTGTGCACGCTCGCCCCGAAGCTCTCTGCGGGACTGATCCCCCACGGCAACTTCTTTCTGACTGCAAACTCGTACTGCCTCGGGCAGCGGCGGTACATAGCGAGCTGGGAATAGGAGAGGGGCACGGGGCTATCTTACCTCACTTCACTGCGAGGGCTCTTCGATCCTTCCAACCCCCTGCTCTACAGACCCCTTCGGAGGAATCACGTAGAGATGCTGTGCAAGCCATGGCATGGAAAGCAGTTGCTGTGTGGTCTGGCCTTCCTCCGCAAATTGAGTGCGCAGCTCAGACGCTTCCCGCTGGTAAAGATCCTTGTTCTGCTGGCCTGCGAACTCCGCCTCGAACTTGGAGCCGTCCTGCTCGAGGTACGCCTTGATCTGCTGTACGGATGCATCGAATTCCTCAACGGATTGAGAGGAGAGAGCACAGAGCCTGTCCGCCTCCTGCCGTAGGAGTCTTCGAACGTGATACTGCACGATGACGCGGACATTGTCCCGAGTCTTTCCTTCGCCACCAGTCCACTCCCATCCAACCATATTCGTACTTAAGAGCCTGCTCTCAAATAGCGCAAGGCTATGGCGCAACTCCCGCAAGAGAAGGTGCTGCATGGCGGTATTGGTCATGTGTTCGCTATTCTCCGATCCGGCCGATAACTCCTTCATGATCCCCACCTGTACAAGATCCTGTTCCTTCTCCCCACGCTCAAACGCCATGAGCACCTCCAAGACACTCACACCATCTTTGCCACGTTGAGAGATTGATGTTCCCCGATCGGTGGCCGTCTCCTTGAGCAGCTGATCGAACTTTGCAAGATCGAACTCCACCATAGATTCTTTCCCGGTCTCCGCATCTCTCTTCTGCACACGGATCATTCGCGTCGCTCCCTGCTCACGCAATTTCTTCGAGAGCAGTTGCACCTCGGCGAATGTCTGCGCCTGCTCGTAGACCGGCATCATCTGTGCAGAGAAGCCCCCTTCGGAGACGAAGCCGACGAATTTGGCCTGCTCCATGACGTGTTCATCAAAGCGCTTGGCATACTGTTGATCAGTCTCATTCGTCTCACGCGGAAGGAATGTCATGCGCCGAAGGAGCGCTCTCGTGATCTGGAAACGTGCTCCCGCATTCGCGGACTCGGTCTGAGAGAAGATCTCATCTTGCCACTGCCGGTACTCATCGCCATTGAGCGTCACCCAACTCCTGATCTTGCGAGCCGCCTGCCCGCCAAGGGATGTCCGGCCGCTCCCCTGCCAGTAGCTCTGCCGGCCGGGGCCGAGAGCGCGTAACTGATTGAGAAGATCTCCTTCGTGCTTCTTTGCCCAATCCTGCTCGTTTTGCTGCCACGTCTCGGCAACGGCATACATCTGTGTGGCAATCAGTTTGCCGGAGATGGTTGCGGCGGCGATGGGCAGCATGACGAGTCCGCCGGACGCCCCGAACGCAGCAAGCGCGCCCTCTCCCGCAACGAAAGCTTTGACGATGACCACGGACCCGACGGCGATCCCCACTGCGCTCGATGTTCCCTCCGTCGCATAGACGATCTTCATTTGGGAGTAGAGACCTTTGAGAGCCGGGTTGCTCGTGGCCGCGATTTTCTTTCCGTTCTCCTGCCAATCGCAGTATGCCATATAGAGGCCGAAAGCATCCCCCGCGAAGCCGGCGGCATTGCCTGCAATACGAAGGCTGGCAGCAAGCTTCGCTGCTTTGAGCGCACGTCCCACCTCCGCCACGTCCGTCGTCTGCACGGCACCGGCGATGATCTCCTTGGCCTTGCCGCTCTGGCGAATGAGCGCGAGTGTCTTGGCATCCAGATCGATGGCGCCCGCCTCCTGCGCAAGCTTGAGGAGAGTATCGACATCCTCCACGCGCACGTTCTTGAAGTTCTTGAGGACCTTCGCCCACTGCCGCTCATTGAGCAGCTTCGCCCACTGCCGCTCCGCCTGCCGCGCGGCACGCGTGGCGCCGCCGGTCGCTTCCACACCGCTGTCTGCGGCACGAGCTGCGGCACCCGGCTCACCCTCTGCCGCAACGGCCTGCTTCGTCGCCGCCTGCTTCACACTCTCGGGCTGACCATCCAAGGCGCTGGCTCCTTCGCCACCAACGGGACGTGGCTTCGCGCTTTGCGCAACGCTTGCCCCTTCTGCACTGGCTTCCCATAGAATACGACCCGCATCGGCAGCTTCATCGAACTCCCCTGCCAACCCAGTGCGTATCATGCGATCCGCAAATTCGACGCGGCGCTTCACCTCTGCCGGTTTGAGGTCAGCGATATCCCCAACAAGGATGCGATATTTTTCTTGGAGACCCTTGGCCGCATGCGCCTCTTGAAGCTGTGTCCACTCTTGATCCATTAAGGGCCGACCGATGGCTGCCACCGCCGCTTCGCGCCTGGCTTCGGGCAGGTGAGCCATCTTGCAATATTCATTGAAGCCACGTTGAAAGGCACGAGCCGACTGTTCGAACTCTTGCCTCGCCTTACGAAATGCCTCTATTTCCTTCGGATTACGTCGGGGCATGCTCTCAATCTGTTGACAACGCCGCCCAAGCTCCCGAGCCGCGCGAACTTTCTGCGGCAGGAGATACGCCAAGGAAGATGATACGGGATCAATCTGTTGCGCGATCTTCCACAGTTGATCCTTGGTCATGCCGCTTCCACTATCTCGCAAGAGATACTCTATCTGCCGAACTGCCTTCCCTCTCGTCGTGACGCGGCCAACCGGTTGCGATACACGCTCGGTCAATGCGCGAGGATATCTCTGTTCATTATACTTCACATCGGATCCCGATACCGTGCCGACAATGGTTCTCGCATGCTCAGGAGAAAGACCTGCTTGCACAAGCCGACGAGTGAGTGCATCCGGTGCAGCTGCTGCCGTGGTAACATCCCGCAGAAAACGCCAATCGTTTCTATATCGATATAATTTCCACGCAGCAACACCTGTCATAACAGTACCTCCTCCCACAACTGTCAGCTCCAAAGGAGTTGCCTCCAGAGCGACAGCCGCACCTTCTTGCACACCTTCCGAAGCCCAATCCCACAACCATCCCACAGAACGCTTGAATACCCCTTTCGCGACAGGACTGAGCGCCTGACGGACATACTGGATAGCTCCGTCCGGAAGGTCAATGTTTGCTGCGCCGGAAACGATGCCCTGCGCGCAGTTATTGAACAGAAAGTATTTGATGCGATTGCCCTGCCAATCATTGGCAGCGCCGATCATGCGTGCGATCTTAATCTGCAAGAAGAACGTGGCAGTACCATCGGCGCTGTCCTTAAGGCTCTTCGGGTAGCCCCCCGACTCATCCTCCCGGAGACCATTTAGCAAGGCATAGATCTCCATAGCATCACCAATGGTGATGCTTTTGTCCAAGCTTCCATCCAACACCTCTTCAAACTGCTTTCGTCCGTGGGCAAACCTGAGCAAATACTGCCGCATCGGGCTGTTCTTATCTTTGATTCTGACTGAGAGGGCACGCAAGGCGGAGATGAATATGGGAATGTCTTCCAAAGGGAAAAATTTCCGGGCGTTCTGAAGGGAATCAGCTGTAAGTCCGTGCAATGTCATCGTCCGATAATGCTCGCAGAATGTTAAGAAACCCTTCTCTCGCCCCTGCAGGCCTGCGTCCAGCTCTAATATCCGCTTCTGTAATGTAATGTCACTCCGAGCCTGTTCAAACGACTCTTTAGCCGAGGGAAGAATGGCCTCAGCCACCTGCTCGATGCCGGCACCTTCCAGAGTACCGTCTTTGACACCTTTGATGAGCTTCCCGGCACCCCTGAGGGGATACCACAGGTATTGCGTTAACTCATTGACTGTCAGATCTTCAAAACGCTTTCGACCATTGGAACCGGTGAACTTCTTCCGGAGAAAGGCTTCGTGATGCTGACTCACCATGGCAAGGAACCATGCTGCTTTTTTGTCAGCCTCTATCGGCTTCGGCTGTGCGAAGAAAATATTCAATCGATCGATGTCAGCAAGAGACTTGACCTTGCACAGCAAACCCAAACGACAGTTGGGAATATCGGCGCGTGAGAGTAATAGGCGAGTCACTGCCTTCACTTCTTCTTGTTCCGTGATACCAGCTTTTTCCATCTGATCCGGATACATCTGAAGCAAACCTGTTATGAAAGATGCCATCACTTCATCTCGAGCCATCTCCAGAGCAACCGGTGAGATTCGTTCGGGACCCTGCAGGAGATCTTCCGCTTGTCCCGTCGGCGTGTCAGTGACAGCGGGAACTGCTGACGGAGGCAATTCCGAACTCACTGGTGAAGTCGGTGCAGGAGTAGACGGTGCCACTGCCACTGTCTCAGTAGGAGCAACTGGCGTTGTACGTTGCTCGACTGGCTTACTCGATCCGGGAGACGGCGAAGTCGGCACATCTGACGGAACTTGCACCTTCCCGGAGAGATCTTCGAGGTGCTGCCGTGCCTGTTCCAATGTCTCGTTTCGCTCCCGTTTGCCCCGCTGAACCTCTTCGATAGCACTGAGGCGGCGATTCACAGCCGAAAACACCGACTGCGCTACTCGCGGGCTGTCTTTCATTTCCACAACCAATGCTTGCAACTGCTGAATGGACATCTTGCCCAACGCCTCATCCATTGCCACAGAGGCCATCTGCTCGAGAGTTGTGTAGGAAGGCTGTTGGGAGGGAATTTGTTCTGACATAGTGAAAAATAAATTGGATGATTAAGGCCCGGTAGATCCCACAGAAGGTTCCCGATCAATCACGGCTTTGTAGTAATTCTGAGCCACCACAGGCTCAACGCGTGCAATCAATTCCACAACCTTCAACCATAATTGGAGTCGTCCGAGCGCTTGATGATTTGCAGGCAACGATGCGTCATCGAAAGCATCCGGAGGAGGCATCTGAATGTAGGCCTGCTGACGCATGAACCACAGTTGCATGGCATCTCTGATAGAGAGTGACTGCAATGCCTCCATGAGTTTTCCATTGGCATTCACAACAGCAGGAAAAGCTGGCCCATACCTCGTCAACCACCGTGGCGGCGGATTGAATTTCCCTTTCAGGGCCGTGAGTGCCCGATTGAAGATCGCACGTTGCGGTTCCGGAACCGTTGCAATCATCGCATCGTTGTACATAGACATTGGGTTGGCCCCGATCGTTGAAAGAAGATTGATGAATGCATCTCTATGCGGCTCCAATTGAGGATCGAGGGTACGCAGGGCCTCTCTGCCATCCGCAGAATGCAAGTCTTCCGCCAGGATGGAATGATCCGGTGACATCTCCCTGAAAGCCTCTTGAAAAGCATTTCGATCGTAAACCGGCGCAAATCCTAACGGATGTCTCTTGCATGCCCGATTATGCCGATGGATGGTGCGCATCACCGGCCCAACATAATCCAAATAACGGCCAAGGGTGAGTGTATTGAGATCAATGGGTTGCCACGCGCCCGCGGCATTCTTCACGGATTTATTCTGAAGCAGACCATTGGTCCGAATGTCTTTCTGACACACCTTGGCAAGAAACCGGAGGGCGGACTTCGACAGTTCATCAGGCATGCGACCGAGATGACCGGCAAACGCAGGGGATGTGGTATCAAGAAGATCCTTCAGCGAAATATCGGCAACGTGCAATGCTGGATTTTCCATGAGGGTCACCACTCCCTGCCGTGCGGTGTCTGTACGCAGACCTTCCCCGGCCGCGAGACCGCGATGAATATCCAATAACGCCATGACAGCCGATCCGGATGCAGTGGGAACCGCCTCAGGTCCCGCCCCCGCCGCATCGATCTTATCAATCGTCACCTTCCCCGCCGCATCGATCTTCACATGATACTTGTGACGCGAGGCGCCCGGAACATGTATCGGCGTGATCTCTCGCTCGAAAGTACCTCCCGCCTTCTCCCTAAAATCCGGCTCAAGAGCTCCTGTCTTCGTGAGAAAGTCTTTCCTCTCGGCTTGAGGGACTTGTGAGAGCGTCGAAGTCATCTGAACCTCAATTTCGGCGAGCTGCGGCGGAGTGAGAGTTGGATCCTTCAACTGGGTAAGAAGCCTGATGAGTACCTTCTTCGGGCCAAGCATGGCATCGAGCTTATCTTTGAAATACTTCTCCAGATCCTTCTTCCATCCCGTCATCTGATATACCTCGTAGGCAAGATATGCCCCCAATGCGAGAGCACTGCCAGCCATAATTGTCGTGAGCCACCCACTCTTGCTACTCGGAGGACTATCACTTTTTCGCATGAGCAACCTCCAAGCAGTGAATAGCGCAACAGCCCCGATGGCTATCCCCGCTCCAAAGGCCACCATCTTCTCTTTGGATGACAGTTCCCTCGGCATGAACGGCAACCTATGTTGAATCCCCCGCTTCGCATTCACTTCGACCTCAAGCTTCCGCAAGTCCTCCTGTACTTCGTCCTTCTCCTTCTTCTTCGCCGCATCGGTCTCCTCAAATTTCTGCTCCACCTGCCGGCTGATCGCGTCGATCATCCATGTCTCATGGTAGACGGGGGGAAGATTCGCCAGATTGATGCGGATGTCCCTCACCAGCTGCCTGAGTTCTTCCTTGCTCAATTCGTGTACCTTCTGCGTCTGCAGAGCCCGATCATCGAGACGGGCGATATCTCCGATGACCCCGCGCAGCGCACTCAAGCGCGCTGACGTGGTTTTACGAACGTCGGCGCTCTCATTGAGCTCTGGACGTGGATTGCGGAACCCTTCCGAGAACCGCGCGTTGTCGATGCCGCGACCGGGTGAAGCCATAAGAAGAGTGTGTAATTTTCCTTAAATTATAGCAGAAATCGGCCTTTCAGCCAAGGATATTTGACATGGCAAATCGGGTCGACAAACCGCACCGAATCTCTCCTTTCCCGCCTTCTCTTACGCCACTTCGATCCTGTATGCGTCGCCCTTCGCCATACCGAACACCTTCGTTTCCTGCACGTCGTAAGCGATTTTCTTGCCCTTCACATCATCGAGGAATTGCTTCACCGCTACGTTTCCATCCAGTGTTTCGGAATGCACGATCTTGTCCCCCAGCATCCCATGACTGGAAATGCTCACGGTCAAATTGTAGGTATCAGGAGTACCAGGAGGGACACCCGGTTTCTTGGTGATATCCAATTGTGAGAACTTGAGATCCTTTCCGATGACGCCTGTCCCCGTTGCCTTGAGCTTGTACGTCTTGCCACCGATGATGATTGCATCGCCTTTCGCATGCACCGGATATTTGTCTTTCGGATCATTTCCAAATTTGATCTCATAGGGCACCTCTCGCTGGAGCGATTCCGTATTCGAAGGAGCCGCTTTCTGCCCATGGAGGATGCCGTAGAGCGTGACGGTGGTCTTCCCGGCTTCGCGCGCCAACTTGAGATATTCCGTTGCAGCTGCCATTACAATCGCATCGCGGCTCATCGTCGGATTTTTGGCTTCCAGTTCCTTGAAACGCACGAGTGCCAATTCGTCATTATTCCCCTGTCGCACCGTGAGACCGTGAGACTTGAGCGCCTTGGCGAATCGTTCGCGGAGATCACGTGTCCCGTGGATCGCATCGAACTGATCATGCAATGCCTTGGCATCTTCATCAACTTTCTGCGCGCATGCCTTGTCACCCATGCACTTCATTTTCTGGAACATTTTGATTACCGGCTGGAAATTGATCCACAGATCGAAGAGCCACTTGGTTCCCTTGAGGAAACCCATCCCGGCATCCGCCTGCTCCCGAAGCGCAACCTCCTGCGGCGTCATCTCGTCTTTCACTTCGGCTTCGGTAGGATCGGCCCTCGCGGCATCAACGGCCGCTTTTGCAGCTTCGAATTTTGGATGGAGAGGACCTGCCGGTGCAACAGATACGTCCCGTTTCAGCTGATCAATCTGCGTTCTCAACACACTAATATCCGTTTTGTTCAGTGCGTTCAGACGCGCATCGAGCGCGCTCTTCAATGCTTCATACTCGCTGGGTACCCTGGCTGTTTTGTAGCGACTGGCTACCTGCTCCACAATTTCAGGAATACGCCTCTTCAAATCATCCGCTCTCCCAATCGCCGTCTCTCGTTTCGTTTTGTCTTCGGGGCTCTCCGCGGGAGCAGCAGGAGGTGCTGCGGGCGGCGCAGCCGGAGGAGCGGCGGGTGGAGCCGCTGCCGGGGCTGCGGCGGGAGCAACCACCGGAGCCAATTCTTCGATCTGCTTACGCAAATCATCAAGCTTCTCCTTGGCTGTTTTCTTCCCGCCTTCGAATGATTCGATGAAACGAAAATCGGGATCAGGCATGAGAGGGAGGAGAAGCGAGTGTGGACTCAAATTGAGCAACGGCTCCTTCCGTCGCCTGAACAGCCGCCTCGTACTTGGGCAGTTCCTGAGTCCAGTTCACTTTTTCCGCACGCTCGAGGATGTCGGACAGCTTCTTCAATTGCGGCTCGGACATCGTTTCCATCTTGGCGAGCCACTCCTTGCGTTCGTCATCCATGAGGAGCTTGCTCCCCTTCACCAGACTGATGAGGCGATTGAGATCGATGGGCATAAGGTGTGTATGTACAATGTATTATAGCAAATTCCTTAAGAATTCTCAATTGTTCCATTTTTGTTTTGATCTGGAGGCTGGCGCGCCACGGGGGGTGAAGGGGAAGGCCCTGCCGCGCGAAGCGCGCCGACGAGTCGACCCCGAATCCCTGGAGGGGTCGACGAGGAGGCACAGGGCCGGGAGGAGAGGCTCTGGCGCGCCGGCGTTTTGGCGCCACCTTTGCCGCCGGGCAAAGGTGGCAAAATAGGCGAAGGAACAGTTCATCTCTGAAGAGATGAGGTAGTGAACGGCTGCATGCACATCCTCTTCTCCCGTGCTACTCTTGCCCCACACACGTTCCCCCATCCACTCCCCATGAAGATCATCCACCTCGAACGCGGGTTCTCCTACTCCGACGCGCAGCGCCTCACGCTCGCGCGCAAGCTCAGCCGGCTCGCCACCTACTGCAAGAGACTCAATCGGGAAGATTCTGTCGTCCGCATCGAATCGGAAATGCAGCCAACGGAGAAGAACCGCGACCAGATCCTGATCTCCATCACGGTGGAACTGCCGGGGAAGAACCTGCGTGCCGAGTCGCGAAAACGCGACCCCATCGAAGCGGTGGACCGCTGCATGGAGAAGCTCGAACCGCAGCTCAAGAAGTACAAAGAACTGAAGACACGGCGGGGACGGATGATGGCCGCCCGCCATAAGCGGGCGGAATGAAGAATTCAAAATGGGAAATGGGAAATTGCTCTAAGGAACCTCTGAAAAACTGCCAATTTGTCACCCTGAGCGGAGACGAAGAGCGACAAATTGGCAAATAGGCACATGTCATGGTTCGTCTCCGCTCACCATGACATGTTTTTCAGAGGTTCCCTAACACCATTTCATTTCTTATTTTGCATTTCCCATTTTTCATTTCCACTTCACTCTCCCTTCGAGTGAATCCACCACGGTGATCCACGTCTGGCCGCGGCCCAGCGGAAGCGGCTGACCGGAGAGATCTTCGAAGACAAACGCTTTGCTGCTGGCATCCTTGCGCCATCGCCCCTCGATGGCTCTGCCGGAACGGAAGAGCATGGCCTTGCCTCTGCCAAGGACATTGATCTGCAAACGGCCGGACTCCCCCTCGCCGAGGACCGGGATCTGAAGGAGGAGCACATTCGACGGTTCCGCCTCACTCACGATGTCACCGTTCTTGCGGATGTACCGCCCAAGTCCGGGATCGAAGGTATAGGTGACATTATTCGTCGGATTGAAGAAGTTGATGGAAATGACGCTCGCTTCGCTGCCACCCGACGCATTGCCGACCGGGTAAGGCGGCCACGGAATCGAGGGAAGATCTGATGGAAGGAGATCGAGAGCCCGGTCATCTGCAAGGAAGAGATTGTGCGGCGCCGGCACAGATTCGTCGCGCTGGAAATGATCGTAGAAGTGCAGCCCGTTGATGGAGGTGATCGTGGGGTCCGTCGCGAAACGCCCGAGCGCCTCCGGGCTGCCGCCCGCGTGGATGAAGATATGACTCCACGGAAGGATGCCATCGATGAAGTACGGCCGCAGCGACCGGACGGGCCCGAGGATGCCCGGGAGATGCTTCACATCGTAGAGCGCGGCGAAGCGCGAGATGTAGCCCTCCACGAAGAACTCCTCGATGAGGAGTGCATCGCTCAGGCCCTTCTGATGGGGCCGCGCCGTCTCGTGATTTTCGATCATCACCGTCACGAGCTGCTTCCCGCGCGAGAATGACGGCAGCAGCGGCAAGCGCGAGAGGATGACGGAGAACGCCGGCTTGGCTTCCGGTTCGGCCCGAACAGAGCGATACGACGGAGTCTTCGCCTGAGGCGGATGGGCAATCGTGAGTGCAACAAGCAAGAGTGCTCCCCCAACAAAGCACGTGAGTGCGAACACGAGGACGGAGAGTAAACGGGCAAGAATGTTCATTGGTGACAGCTGCGCGAAGGAAACAATCATTTCTTGCCGCCCTTCTCCTTCTTTTCTTCTTTCTTCTCTTTCCCTGTTTCGACAGATGTGGCCGCCGCTTCCTTCCCTTCCCCTTCCGCCGCAGCACCCGTCGCTTCGGCAGCCCCCTCCACCGCAGCACCTTCGGCGGGAGCAACTGCGACGACCTCCTCTTCGCGCGGCTGTTGGATGAGCACGACAACGGTTTCCTTGTCCTCCTGCACAGTCACACCGGCCGGGAGCGTAAGGCCGCCGACCGTGAGCGTCGCACCGAAAGTCGCAAGGCCGCTGATGTCCGCGGGAATGTCGTGCGGCAGCGCAATCGGGAGACACTTCACCGTCACGTGATCATGCGGGATGACAACGATCCCGGCCAATTCCTTCACCGCCGGAGCTTCACCGACGATCCGCAGCGGTACGTGCGCCGTGATCTCCTTGGTCATGTCCACAGCATAGAAATCCGCATGGATGATGCGATTGGTCACCGGATGCACGTCCAATGCGTGGAAGAGCACCGGGATCTTCTTCTTCCCGCCGGTATCGAGCTCGACGAGCGTGCTCTCGCCCGCTTTGAGGTACGCCCGCTTGATCTCATTGTAATCACACTGGAGCGTGACGCCGCTTGCATCATGTCCATAGAGCACGCACGGCACTTTGCCGCTCTTGCGCAACACCTTCGCTGCGGGCTCCTTCGATCGGGCCGTCACTGTCAGGGGCACCATTTCCATGGATTCAACGTAAAAAAGCCAAGGGAGGGTAGGGAAAAAGGACTGTATGGTCAAATAAAAAGGAGGCAAACGATCGGCATCGAAAGAACAAGAAACGCCGAGAATGTGCGGAAAGTGATGATCCTCGTCATCCTTATTTCCTTCGATTTCTTTGATTTCCCTGATTCCTTACGCTGCCAGCACTCTGCGCGCCCCTCTCCATTTCCAGAAGTATTTCACTGCGCTGATCACATGGATACGACCGGTCTTCGTTAGAAACAAGGGAAGGAATCCCCCGCCACTCAAACGTTGCTTGCGGTCAGCCGCATGCACCTCTGGGCAGTACACGACGCGCTTGCCTCTGTCCCAACATCGTCGGCAGAGATCCGTGTCTTCGAAGAAGAGGAAGAACCGCTCATCGAATCCGCGCAACTGCTCGTAGAAGCCCCTCCGCATAAACATGCATGCACCCACCACCCAATCGATGTCACGCTGAAGCCCCGGATCCGTGTCGTGCTGCAAGTAGTGTTTCAGACGCCGGGGGAAGAGGTAGCGGAAGAACGTCCGCTTGATGATGACATCGAAGAACGTGGGAAACGTGCGATACGAGTCGCGGATCGTCCCGTCGGGGAACTGAAGTTTCGGCGCCAGGATGCCGATCGTTGGGTCTTCCCGGAGCATGGCCACCATGCGCTCGATGCCGCCCGGCTCCAGCTCCGTATCGGGATTGATAATGAGGAGGTACTCGCCTCCAACGTAGCGTGCGCCGTAGTTGTTCCCGCCCCCGAACCCGAGATTGAGCGGCGTCTCGACAATGCGGACCCCCCCGATGCCTAAGAGTTGGTTGCGAATCCGTCCGACGGAGTCGTCATCGGAGTGATTGTCGATGACGACGATTTCGATGCGATCCGCGATTGTCTGAGACTTGAGCGCCCGCACACACTTGGCCACATCGGCAGGCGTGCGGTAGTTCAGGATGAGAGCGGAGACGAGGGGTGGAGCCACAGGAGAAGAGTATGCCAGAGTACAGGGGGGCGACGGAAATGCTATGCTTCGCCCGTGCCGAAGAAAGCCCATAAGAAGGCCGATCACCTCGCGCTCTTGCGCAAGCGTATCGCGAAAGCGCCGACCGATCCGGGCGTCTACCGATGGCTGGATGAGGATGGAGATGTCCTCTACGTGGGGAAGGCGAAGAATCTGCGGAACCGTCTGAAGAGCTACGTGGAGAAGACCATGGCCAAAACCATGGGGCCGTGGAAGATCGCGCTCATGGAACGTGCCCGGGATTTCTCCTGCACGATCACGAATACGGAGCTCGAGGCGCTCATCCTCGAAACGAATCTCATTAAGGAAAATAAGCCCAAATATAACGTCCTCATGAAGGACGACAAGAACTACGTCTACGTCCGCGTCGCGATCCAAGAATCTTTCCCCAGCGTGGAGATCGTCCGACGGATGACTGACGATGGCGCCAGGCACTTCGGCCCGTACACGAGCGCTCTCTCTGTGCGGGAGACACTCGCCATGCTGCGTAAAATCTTCCCGTATCGCACGTGCAAGATGGACATAGCGGTCAGCGGTCAGCGGTCAGCGGTCAGCACCCGAAGTCCGAGTCCCGAATCCCGAATCCCGATTCTCGTCACTCACCGCGACCGTCCCACCCCGTGTCTCGACCATCACATTCATCAATGCTCGGCCCCTTGCATCGGCACCGTCACACCGGAGGAGTACCGCGCGCAATCCATTGACGGCGTGATCAATTTTCTCAAAGGCGACTATCGCGCCGTGCACGAGCTGCTCGCCACCCGCATGAAAGAATTGGCGACCGCCAAGAAATTTGAACAGGCAGCGAAGTTCCGCGATGTCCTCACCCGCATGCAGGCCATGCAGGAGAAGCAACTTGTTTCCGATACATCCGGTGAAGACGCAGACATCATTGGAATTGCCGCGGGGCGCGGACGGACGCAGGCGATCCTCCTTGCAGAACGTGATGGCAAGGTCATCGCGGAGAAGGATTTCCCGCTCTTGGGCGCAGCCGAATCAGTATCGGATGCACTCGCGCACTTCCTCACGCAGTACTACTCGCAAACGACGGATATCCCGCCTGTGATCGCCATCGGAGAAGAATTGCCCGAGCATGCGCTCCTTGAGGAGTGGCTCACGAAGGTACGCGGAGCCGCCGTGGAACTGCGCTTCGCACAGCGCGGGAAGAAGTCGCATCTCCTCTCCCTCGCAGAGAGAAACGCCCTCGAGAAGATGCGCGCGCAGGAGACGAAATGGGAAGTGCAAGCGAAGAACACGGAACAGGCCCTTAGAGAGCTCAAAGACCTCCTCGCTCTGGATCACCCGCCCAAGCGCATCGAAGGTTACGACATCTCGCACCTCGGAGGCTTGGAGACAGTGGGAAGCATGGCCGTCGCGAAAGACGGAAAATCCGCGAGCGACCTCTACCGGTCTTTCACGATCCGCACGATGAAAGAGGGTGAGATCGACGACTATCGTGCACTCAAAGAAGTGCTGGGGCGAAGACTGCGGCATCTCGCCGATTCGGTACGGGAGGAGGAAAAGATATGGAATGAAAAGGGAATCATCGTACGAAGGGGGAAAATGAGCGATCAGAAGGCATTGGAGAAGTTCCTAACACCTCACGTTGATGAGGTGGATACATCTGATGTGAATCCGAAAGAGTTCGTCGTCGTGGAGCGGAAGAAAAAAATTGTGGGGTCCGGGAGGATTCGGAAGATCGAGAAAGCGTTGGAGCTTGGCACAGTGTTTGTGGATGAGCGTTTACGGGGCAAGCATCTTGGACAGTGCATCATCCGGCACCTCCTCAAAGGCGTGAAAACGGGAAAGGTCTACCTGGAAACGAAGGCCGAACTGGAGGACTACTACACAGCCATCGGCTTCCGCACCGTCCGAACAGCACCAAGTCCCATCCTTGAAAAGGCGAAGCGTGCTCAGAAATTTTTTAAGAATGTCGAGGTGATCTGCATGATGTGGGAAGCATCGAAGAATAAGACCGATCCATCGCTCTCCGCGCGGCCCGACCTCCTCGTCATCGACGGCGGCAAGGGGCAGCTCTCTGCCGCGCTCGAAGTCTTGAAGGATGCGAAGCTCGCCATCCCCGCGATCAGTCTCGCGAAGAGGGAGGAGGAAGTCTTCGTTCCGGGATCAACGGAGCCCGTGATCTTCCCGAAAGATTCTCAGGCGAAATTCCTCCTCATGCGCCTGCGCGACGAAGCACATCGCTTCGCGAACCGGCATCGCGAGAAACGCACGAGGAAACGAATGATTGCATGAAATACGTAACAAACCAAAAATGATAATTGCATGTTATTGGTATCTCTTACCCCCTCTCCCTAACCCTCTCCCGTCGGGAGAGGGAACGAAGAAACACTTCCAGGAAAGAGGCGAGCTGTTTCCCTCCCCCATTGGGGGAGGGTAAGGGAGAGGGGGTCTGGTGGACAGGACACTTCCTCCACCTCTCCACACTAGAACAATGCCTACCGGCGCTCTGCGAGCCGCCGTGGTACGACACGGGAGGGCTCTGCCGCCACTGCCTGTCCTGAGCCTGACGAAGGAGGGGGTGAAGGGGAAGGCCCTGCTGCCGAAGGCAGCATTGCCGACGAGTCGACCCCGAATCCTTGGAGGGGTCGACGAGGAGGCACAGGGCCGGGTGGCCCGCCGGCCATAGCCCGAAGGGCGAAGGCCGGAGAGGCTCTGGCGGCGGAGCGTTTTCTTTGCTTCTTTCTTTGTCGCCATGACAAAGAAAGAAGGAACGTTTCAATGCGAAGCCTTCCTCTGATACCGCGTCACGACGTCGGCGATTTTCGCCGCCACTTCCGTGGCATTCGGCACGTACTTGAGCACGATTTTGTCGCCGCCCAATCCCTCCTTGAGATGGAGGATCACGATGCCGAAATTGAAGATTCCCCAGAACTGCGTCCTGGTCGAGACGGCGCCGACATTCTCGATGTGAATCGGATTCACTTCCTGTTTCCAGAATGAGGTCTGATCCGTGAGGATGATCTTATCCGTCGTGACGAGAATGTAGTCGAAGCACCAATCGATGTACGACTTGATCATGCTGAAGAACACGAACCCGAACCAAATCACGGCAAAAGAGAGGATGACCCATTCCATAGGCCACTGCATCCACCACGCGAAGATGCCGGCGCTGAAGAGGACGACGGTGGCAACGATGTCCCGGAAGCTCGCGAAGAGGAAAGACAAACCGTGATAGTACGTCATGAGGACGATCTGCTCCGATTCGGAGCAGAATCTGCGGAAGATCTTCTCCTTGTCCGTTTCCAGTGCGAAGAAACGCATGCGGAGATGATACGCTGAGGACAGAGCGGTTGGAAGCGGGTGATGGGTCAATTCTCCGGCTTTCCACTGCGAAGAACGCTGATCTCTGATACTGTCGTTCCGACTGATGACCGCCTATCCTGTCCTCAAACTCAAAGCCGGCGCGGACGTACACATCCGCAATCATCACCATGCGATCTTCCAGACGGCAGTCGCTGCACCGCCGTCGGCAACGGACGGCGCCATCGTGGAGGTGCGAAGTAGCGATGGCGATTTCCTCTGCTATGCAACCTGGAATGCAAAGGCCTATATCTGCGGCCGCGCGATCGCCTTCGAGAAGAAGGATCCGCTGACTCAGGTACGGTCTGCCATCGAACGGGCCATCGCGCTCCGCCGGGAATTTTTCGCGACGGAAGACACGACTGCCTACCGCCTCGTGAACGCCGAAGGTGATTTTCTCCCCGGACTCATCGTGGACCGTTACGGCTCTGTCCTTGTTTTGCAATTAACAACACTCGGCTTCGACACGCTGCGCACGTGGACGGCGGATCTCCTCATGGACAGCGTGAAGCCGAAAGCGATCTTCGAAAAATCCGCCGGTCCCGCGCGCAAGAAGGAAGGTCTCGAACCGATGGAGGGGTGGCTGCGCGGAGAAGTACAGGGGGCGATTCCCGTCGCAGAGCGCGGCCTCAAGTATTTGATTTCCTTGGAAGGAAGCCAAAAAACCGGTCTCTTCCTCGACCAGCGCGAAATGCGTTCCCTCGTACGTTCCCTCGCGAAAGACCGGTCGATCCTCGACTGCTGCAGTTACGTCGGCGGCTTCTCCGTGAGTGCGCTCGCGGGCGGCGCTCACCACGCCGACGCCGTGGACTACGATGCAGTGGCACTCGCCCGCGCCGCGGAGCACGTCACTATCAACGGCTTCGCCGCCGACCGGTTCGGATCGTTTGCCGAGGATGTGTTCAATTTCTTCAGGCGCAAACCCCTCCCCCGCTCCTACGACTTCATCGTCCTCGATCCGCCGGCCTTCGCGAAGCGCAGCTCCGATCTCGACCCAGCGAAGAAGGCCTACACCGATCTCAACCGCATGGCGCTGGAGATCCTTCCGCGCGGAGGACTACTGCTCACTTGCTCGTGTTCCTACCAGATCGACACTTCGATCTTCCAAACGATTGTTTTCCACGCCGCACGTCAGGCACGGCGCTCCGTGCGCATCCTGCAACGTCACCATCATGCCTACGATCACCCCATCAATCTGTATCACCCGGAAGTGGATTACCTGAAGAGCCTGCTTCTGTGGGTGGAATGAGACCAAGTTGCGAGATACAATGCACGTCATCCTGAGCCAGTCGAAGGACGATGTGCCGCGATAGGTGCGACAACTACGATGGTTCGTGGTTCGACGAGCTCACCATGACATGGCTCACCATGACGTATTTGTCGCTTTTTAATCGCAAATTTCATCAAAGAGCGCGGTACTTACCGCGCTCTTTATGTAAGACGAAGTGAGAATCTGTTACGCCGCGACGACATTCTTCGCCTTCGGACCCTTGCCATTGTCACCCGGCTTCTGCTCGAATTCCACGGCCTGTCCGATGTCCAACGTGTCGAACTTGTCACCGCACTCGCTGCTGTGGAAGAACACGTCGTCCGATCCTTCGACCTTGATAAAACCGAAACCTCTTTCTTTGTTTACCGTTTTGATGGTGCCTTTTGTCATGAAAACTGGGAGGAGAGAAATAAAGAGGAAAGCAGAGCCGTATTCCCCTACCGTCCGCACGGTAGCGTACTCTCTGGTTTCATCGAGTGCCAACGCTTTCCCGGGATAATCTGTGCATTCCCGGCAAAAAAGATTGGGGACCTTTTCGTAGGCTCAGATCACTTTGACTGGTAACATGACTTTTTCCCCTTTCTCTCATGCTGCACGTCACGAAACATTCGGCGTGCACTGTCGAAGGGTGCGGCAAACCATCCATCGGAAAGGGATACTGCGATGCACACATGAGGGAAGTGCGAAAGGGCAAGAAGCCTCATGCCGTCGCCCCTCTCGTCTTGGGGCCACTCGTGCATTCAAACTGCTGCAATGCGCAATGCTTCAATGGAAAGCGTCATGAGTATGGCGAGCAGTACTGTAAGAAATGCGGAGAGGCTTGCTGCTGGAAGAACATGTAGATGCCCGCTCCGCTTTCGCGTGATGCGCAAGCAGTGTAGGCTCGCGAGCGACCTTCCATGGAACTCCTCTCCTCCGCCATCGACCTCTTCCTCAATGTGGACGTGCATCTGGAGGCCATTCTCCAGCAGTACGGAACGCTCACGTACGCCATTCTCTTTCTGGTCATCTTCCTCGAGACCGGCCTTGTGGTCACGCCGTTTCTTCCGGGCGATTCGCTGCTCTTCGCAGCGGGAGCGTTCGCAGGCAAGGGTCTCATGAGCCCCGCGCTCCTCTGTGTACTGCTCAGTGTCGCCGCCATCGTCGGCGACTCGGTGAATTTCACCATCGGCGCCCGCTTCGGCCACATGATCGAACGTCTCCCGGATCGTTTTCTCAACCACAAACACCTGAAACGCACGCAGGAGTTCTACGCGCGTCATGGGGGCAAGACCATCGTCATTGCCCGGTTCATGCCGATCATCCGCACGTTTGCCCCGTTCGTCGCAGGCATCGGCCGCATGGCGTACGGCCACTTCCTCGCCTACAACGTCTTCGGCGGCATTCTGTGGGTGCTGCTTTTCGTCGGTGGCGGATACTTCTTCGGCACCGTTCCGTTCGTGCAGCACAACTTCTCCCTCGTCATCCTCGCCATCATCGCGATCTCCATCCTGCCGGGGATCATCGGATGGGGACTGGAAAGGGCAAAGAACAAGGCATAATCCGAAAGAGGAACACACCGCCGGGTGTGCTCCTCTGTGTGCAGAACGACTGCCCGTTTACCAGCTCGCACTGATGGTGCAACGAATCGACAGCGGTGGGTAGGAGATGGTGCAGTGGAGAAGGAAGATGTTTCCGATGATACTACTGTCTCGGCACCGTCCTGAGAAGTTTGGGTGATTTTGGTAGATCTCAGACAGAACAGTCCTTTCCCCGCCTCGAAAAAAACGACGGAGAGGAACGGAGTGCTTCGCATTGCGGCAAAAAGAGCCCAACGCCGGAGAGTATTTGCGTTCAGTTTATGGAAACCGCACCGGTATGCTCACCGAACGGTCATTCTCGGGCAAGCCGGAGGGATTATCTTTCTTCAGGAGGAGCGTCCCGTTCTTCCGCGCAGTTGTGAACGTCAGTGTTGCCGTGAAGGGCACATAGTCTGCGGTCATCCAATCACCTTGTGCCTGTGCCGGTGTCTCTTCCAGGAGAGTGTCCTGATCGTCGAGGAGGCGCACGGGGAAACTCCCTTCGAAGTACCATGCCCCGCGGGCCTTCCCGGAAACCGTCAGGGGACTCTCCACCATCGCATTCGCCAGAGGCGATACGATGACCAGATCCCCGGAGTCACCTGCATCTGGAGACGATGAAATGCTTACGGAAGCATCGGAGGAAGAGCTGGAAGAATCGGGGTTTGTAGTCACAGGAGGAAAACTGCAAGCGCTTATGACGAGCAGAAGGACGCTGAGGAATGGGATGGTTCTTTTCATGATGTGTTTGGGGGAACGGAGACAGTCTATACCTGACTGTCTCGAAAGAATTGAATATGTTTTTTGGCAG
>DMXL01000002.1 GCA_003483925.1 Candidatus Peribacteria bacterium
GCCGGCGCTCAAGCGCCTGCAGGCGGCCGATCTCTACGAGCGCTGCAATCCTCAGTGGAAGATCGAGACGTGGGAGATCCGCGCCCTCGTCGATGCGCGGTACCCTTATGCAGATGCGACAACGCAGAAGCTCACGGCCGATGCGCTCGAGAGCCAGATGTACGCCTACTACGACGGGGTGGGGGAAGTTCTCCATGCCGCCATGGAGGTGTACCGCTCCGTGGAGCATGGAGGGGATCAGGATGTGCTTCTCGAGGGTCTTCGTACGACGATCGCGCGCGTGAGCACGTTGCGCTACATCACGGAGATCATGGTGGGTATCGGCAGGCAGTTCCCCACGGATGAGCAGGCCATCCTCGCAGACGCCCTGCGTCTCTACAGTGAGGAGAACACTCTCAACATGCTGGCCTACAAGCAGGCGGAGCAGGATCGACTCTCTGCCAATAACAACGAGATTGCGAACAACCCGGCCTATCAGAAGGATGTCCTCGGGCAGGCCCCCGCCCCGGATGTTCTCTACGCCTCCGCTGCGAATGGGTACGTGGGATATTTGGATGAAGGGCAGGTGCGGAGGCTGGCGAGGATCGCAGGGAAGACGGAAGAAGTGCTGATGATGGCCACCGATACCCATGCGAAGCTCATCCTCGCGGCTTGTGGGCAATTGAATGTCCAGCGCGACCGTGCGATTGCATTGGCGGGGGGTGAAGAGGTGGGGACGACGGTTGCCTATGCGCAACCGGAAATCATTCAGGCTTCGAGTGGTGGTGTGGTCACGGCACGGGAGGGGTTACTGGCGTTGGCGGATTGGGTGCAGGAGGTAGGGGTACAAAAGGCAGAAGTCGATGCAAGGGAAGTCGTTCAAAATACGATCAAGGAACGAGTTACTGCCCGCCTGAACGAGCGTCTTCAGTCCATGACAGTGGAAGAGCGTGCCAATGCGCGCGGCCTCTTACGACTGAAAGAGGACGGTAAGCTTGATGAGTACTTCGCATCACTGTTCTCCGGGAACACCACTGAAGCCGTGAGTGCTGAGTTGGATGGAGGAGGCTATAGCGTGTACTACCTACTCGATACAGACGTGTTAGTTGGTGCCGGACATGCAGCTATGATTATGGGATCAGATAGTGAGGGGTGGTACTACTTCTCGTTTGGCTATGGCGCAACGGATGGGAGAGGCAAATTCCTTACCGCTAGTGATAATATGGATGCTGACTTCTTCGCAACGCTCGCAGAGGCTCGTTCTTCTCAGCAACTCCAGCGGTATAACCATTATCTTCGTTGGAATGTTAATGATACATCTTCCATCAGATCAGCCTTCATGGAGGCCAGTGACCATTTGATCAGTAGTTACGAACCGTTTATTCAAAATTGTGATGATATAGCATCGCAGATAATTCGTGCCTCAGGTGTACAGCTAGATGACGCTTGGCGGCCCACAGAAACTTTTAATAATAATTGGCAGAACGCCGACGAAGTAGGGAATTGGTATTTGCCAAGCGTGCTATCAACCCAATAAGATTGTATGTTCCTCCAGTTTGACATGCCCAATCGCTTACTCAGTATATTCTTCGGAACACTCATGGGGCTTTGTGTGCCCTTCTTCATCTGGGTATTGTTTGTGGAACATCTAACGTTCTTCGTCATATTCCCAATATTTCCGATTGCGGGTGTCACTATTGGCTTAGTGTTTGGTTGGATGGGCAGGATCCCTCCTCTGAAAGTGTGGGTTTCCCTGCTGGTGTTCACGATATTTATCGTGGTCAGCATTGGATATGCAGAATTGAGGGGATTTCTCATGCGTTTACAGAGAGAACATGCGGCATCTGTCCTCTCAATGCAATATCCGGGGTCGACAATTATCGAACAAAAATACAGTGGTGGGAATGGTATGGAAATACCGCCGAATGTCTCAATGTTCATAACAGCTACTGGTTCTTTCGTGGGAGTCGCGAAATATTACGATGGGCAATTCGGGAAAAATGGCTGGCAGCCGCGTGCACGTGATTGGTCTGTTTGGCTATCTTGGAGAAAGGGTAATTACGAAGTATTCTTACATAATGAAAATAGTAATTCAGAAAAAGTGACCTACAGACTCGACATTGATTTTCTGGGATATTGGATGACTCATATTTCCAAAGATATTTCTGAAATATAGGATCTCCCCGGCAAATGGACCGATGCACGGGGCGATGAAAATATTAAAGGCTAGAATGTAGATTCACACCAAGGTCTTCATCAAGATCCTTCAGATTGAATCTTACTGAAAAAACACCTCTCACTTCTTCCCCGCCACGAGGGCCTGCTTCAGCTCCTTCTTGGCCTTCATCGTCTCCATGAGTCCCGGAGACTTGGCATCCTCGGAGAGGAGCGTGACGGTCGGGAAGGAACGATTGAGCCTGCGCTCTTTGCGCGCCTTCCACGCACCCTTGTGGTACGCATAGCTCACGAGCAGCGGCATGGAGAGCGTGGCCTCCGAGAAGACCATCTGCTCCGCCCCCTGATCCACCTTGCCCCATGAGTGCGCTTCCTTGAGCGTGGAACCGGAGAGGGCTCCGTCGCGCTCATCGGCGACGGTGAGCTGGATGGCGTACTTGTGCATCTTGATGGGGAGTCCCAGGGTTTCGGCGCAGACGACGGTGTCCGCCGTGAAGTTCTTCGGTACGCCGCCGCCGACCATGAAGATCCCCGTGGTCTTGGCGTCGGAGACGAGCTTGGTGAGTTCGGAGAAGTCATGCACGGAGTCGTGTGTCATATAGGACGTCGGCCGCTTCTGCTGGTGGAACGTGAGGCCGAATCCCGCGGAACAGTCGGAGAGCGAGGGGACGAAGATAGGGACCTGCTTCTCGTAGCACAGGCGCAGGAGCGAATCCTTGCCGAGATCCTGCTCGGAGAGGTAGGCGCCGAGGGCCGCCATGAACTCGCGCGAGGAGTGCGGCTTGGGCGGCAGGCGGTCTGCCACGAGCGAAACGGTCGCGTCGCAGACCCGCAGCTCGTACTCGGAAATGTAGGTGTCGTAGATGCGGTCGATGAAACGCTGCTGCAGCTCGTGATCGTCGGCCTTCGGATCACCGATGTAGTGGCGGAAGCCGAGACCCTCGAAGAAGTCCATGTCCACCATGTTCGCGCCGGTGGAGACGATGCAGTCGATCATGTTCGTCTCGATGAGCGTCGTGAGGACTTTCTTCAGGCCTGCGGAGATGAGCGAGCCCGCGAGGGTCAGGATATTCATGCAGTCTTTCTCCACCACCATCTGATTGAAGATCTTGCTGGCACGCGCAAGGTTCCGGGCCTGGAAGGCCATCTTCTCCATCCCCTCGATGATCGGAACGGCGTCGAAGCTCTTGGGATCGAGGTGATCGATGGTGTCCTTCAGGTAGTCGGATTGCGGCAGGTGCATACAGTGGTGGGGAAGGGTGGTGCGTCAGGCGCTCGCATGGGCGGAGCGCTTAGAGCCGTAAAGTGATCTATTCTGCACTGATAGCTTGTATTCGTCAAGTACCGTCGTTCCTTTTCCGCGGATGTCCAGAACAAGCCGTTCCGCGCTTGTATCATCGATCTGGCGGTCGATGAATGTCGCACGCCACTCGCCGAGTGACAGGTGTTTGTGGAGGGCAGAGATGGCTTTGCGCCACTGCACCGTCGCGCAGCTGTAGATGTCGATACGGATGTGGGGAGAGCCGTCTTCGCAGTCGAAGTAGTGACCGCTTACGTGACTGGTGGTGATGGGTTGCAGGAAGGACCACCCCGGCGCGCGCGGATCGGTGGCGGGGTAGACGCGCAGGGGTCCGAGCTCCCGCATGTGAAGGGTCTTGAGGAGGTCAGTGACCAGGGAGCGGACGAGTGCATTCGCGCGCGCGGTCGGGACCCGTCGTTTGAGGTAGGCGTCGAGGACGAACACCTGATGCAGGAGCGCGAAAGCGGACGGCTTGGGCGTCATAGGATCAACTTCACATTGTCCCCGTGGCTTATCTGACTGTCAAAATCGTTGGTTTACGAAGAGATACGTGCAAACGGCACGTGTTTATGGTTGTTATCAAAGAAACTTAAGCCATCCTGTCAAGCCGAGGTCGCCGCATGGGAGGAAGGTCCTCTACGATCGCGAGTGCCCGCACGAGGCGTTTGAAGAGAAGCTGATAGGCGCCGGCGAGCGGGAAGTCTGGGCGGTAGGCCTGCGCTTCGAAGAGCGGAACGTAGAGATCGCGTGTCACGGTGAGCAGCTGATCGCGGCGATCGGCGGGGAGGAAGTGACACGTCTCGATGTTGTGGATGCGATCGGCGAGCTTGATGAGCAGGGCGTACGGGTAGAGCTCGTTTACGCGCGTGAGCCGGAGGAGGTACTCGTGCTCCTGCGCTCTGGACGGGGCGCCGGTGTGCTGTTTCCGTGTGAGGGCTTCTACGACATCCGCCACTTCCTGTCCGAATTGTAGTTCGAGCTGTCGTTTGTTTACGCCGGATTTCTCCATCGTGTCGTGGAGCAGTGCCGCGATGGAGGCCGCGGCGGGCAGCAGAGGCGCGGCATTCATGAGCAACTGAAAGACGGCCAGCGGATGTCCGATGAAGGAACTGCCGTCGAGGCGCCTCTGTCCTCCGTGTGCGCGGTGCGCGAGCACGAGGGCATGCTGGAGACTGGCGAAGCGGTTCGTTGTAGCGTTCTGCGCGGGAGGCTCTGGAGAGATGGCCGAGAGGGGGAGGCGGCGGAAGTAGATGCTCATGGAGGCCTATTCTTGGGGATTCAGTGGAGCGCGCATAGTAACGGGACGAGCGGAGAGTGAAAGCAAATCTGGTTTACAGCTTGTCAAAGCCATCAAACACGTTCCATGGAAGCGTGGAACGGAGCCGAAAAAACGGGTTGTTTCTTTCGGATTATTCAGTGTGTCGCTTTCCATGTCCCTTCACTCTTACCCTGTTGCACAGGTGGCGTGCAGATGCATTGCAATGAAACAATCGCGCGAAGCGTGGGTCTCGTGGGCCCCACGCTGGAGCGCTTCCTTTAAGGGAAGGGTGGGTTCGTGGGAGGGACACCGTAGGTGGCCATCCCACGCATTAGTGTCTCGCTCCCCACCACGCCGTGAGCAGACTCACGCCGGCGATGATGAGGAAGACGGCGACGATGTAGGCGAGCAGCTCCGGGGCCGCGAGGATGCCCAGGCCGAAGACCACGCAGAGCAGGCCGTTGAAGAGGAGTCCGTTTCGAAGTCCCGTGCCGATGCCTTTTGAGTTCGCGGAGCTGCGCAGGAAGAAGAACATGGGGGAAGTATAGCAGGGGATAGGGTAAGGGAGAGGGGGTCTGATTTCAGTACATCGACATCGCTCCTTCTTTCTTTGTCAGGGCGACAAAGAAAGAAGCAAAGAAAGCGCTCCGCCGCCAAAGCCCCTCCACCCGGCCCTGTGTCTCCTCATCGACCCCTCCAAGGATTCGGGGTCGACTCGTCGACGTCCCGCAGCTGCGGGACGTCAGGGCCTTCCCCCTTCACCCCCCGTGGCGGCGGGGCCAACCGTGTTTAGTTACTCTTTCTTCCCTCTCCCCGTGGGAGAGGGATAGGGTGAGGGTGTGACGATCTCCACCCCTCTTGGCCCGTTGCAGATCACCGGATCTGCATCCGGCATTGAACGCATCGCATTCGTGCGGAAGAGCGTTCCTTCCGGTACGGTACCGTCCTGCGCGCGGACCTGCGCGCGGCAGCTCAAGGAATATTTCGGCGGGAAGGGGAGGGGGTTTTCCGGTTTGAAGCTGCACCTCGCCGGCACGGCATTCCAGAGAAAGGTCTGGGAGGAGCTCAAGCGGATTCCTTTTGGGAAAACGGTAACGTACGGCGATCTCGCGCGGCGGATCGGCCATCCCCGCGCAGCACAAGCGGTGGGCAGTGCTGTGCGGAAGAATCCGCTCCTGATCATTGTTCCATGCCATCGGGTGATTCCTGCGCGGGGAGGGGCAGGGAAGTATGCGGGAGGGGAGAGGAGGAAGAGGAAATTATTGGAACTTGAAGGGGCAATCACCTGATTTCATTCTTTTGTACCCAGCAGCACCCCTCCGTGGGTGCGGCAAAACGATCCATGCCTTCTCACCGCGGCCACGGAGGGCCGCTCTGGGTGATGCAAGCAAGAGGAGCCTTCCCCTTCACCTCCAGTGGCGGCGGAACCCTCTTTATGTATCAAAAATCCTCTTCCTGTTCCTCTCCCGCATCTTCTCCCATCCACCACCTGTCATTGTGCTCATTCACGCGGCCGGGAGGCTCGAAATCGTCGTCGTAGACCGTGAAACTGTCTGCCATGAGCGCGCGGAAGGTGGCGACTTCATCGAACTGCAAACCATGCGCCTCGATGTACCACTCTTCGTCTCCGTACTCTGTGCGCAGCACGTTGATGGTGACGTCTTCCCGATCCATTAGCTCGTTGCCGTACAGGATCGCGCGGATCAGCTCGCGCGTGTAATAGGCGATGCTGTCGGGATCCTGCGGCAGAGACCGATCGATCTCGGGTTTCTCGATCGCAAGACAGACAGGCGTATCGGTGGGATAGTCGTAGGGCATCATGGCTGCTGCTCGGAATCGTGAGAGACTGCAACAGGTGCAGTTAAATCAAGGTTGCGCACGATCGCTTCCAGATCGATTGCGAGGAGATCATCGAGCATGTCGCCGAGGGCGGGGTCCTCGCTCAGTGCGCAGTCGCCCCCCTCCAGGGCAGCGGTGAGAGTGGTATCGATGTGTGTGAGGAGTGCGCAGACGTTGGCGAATGCTTCCGTGTAGGATTCCACGACGATGTCCGGGCGAACCTGAAAAGCCTCGAAGAGCGTGCGGACATGCGTGATGGATCCGTGGATATGGGAGAGGAGCAGGCGTTCGGGGGTCATGAGGGCGATGCGCAGTCTCTCGAGGCACCGCGAGACTTCCTGCATCTTGCCGATGACGTGCATCTTCACGAGGGTTTCGTTGAAGCGCTGCCCGTCGCGCGCCTCGAGTGCCGGGGACAGTTCACCGTGCAGTGCGAGGATCTTGCGCGCAAACGTGGAGAAGGGGGCGACGAGGAGCGCCTCCAGTTCTTTCGGGTCGATGAGTTCCTTCATGCGGCGCTCGACACCGGTGGCATTTCGATCCGGGAACAAGCCTTCTCCTGCACGAGGAGGACGGAACACCGCTGCTTGTGCGAGACGCATGAGCGGCTCAGCCTTCGCTTGCAGCTGGGTGCGGTAGGCGTCCATGACGGCTTCGCCTTGCTGGATCTCCCGGTGGATGATCTGGCGGTCGTCCATATTGGCCGTGTTCTTCGGGCGTGTCCGCTCGAAGCGCCGCTGGAGGTCGTTGATGGCTCCCACCATGCTCGCCATGGTGGCGGAGACATTCTTCACGCGCCTGCCGCGCACCTCCGCGCAGAGATCGGTGTGCGTATCCAGACGCGCGTAGGCCAGACGCTTGCAGACGTCAATGCATGTTGCGAGCTCTTCCGCGACCGCCAACAGCTCCTCTTTTGTTTTCTCTTCCACGGGTCCGCGTTCGTCCGGCGGCGTGTCTCGCGTCAGGGTATTGAGTCTGCGGTTCTGCAAGCCCAGGCGCAGCTTCAAGCGTTCGAGTTTGGCGACTTCGCTCTCGTAGCACGCTTCCTCGTGGTGTGTCTTGCGGTAGGCGCTGTAGGCCGTGAGCACTTGCATCCGCTGCTTGCGTTGTCCGTTGGCTTGCGTTCCTGCCACGTCTTCCGAGAAGAGCAGGAGCTTGCCGATCGCTTCGGGGCGGGGGCCGGTTTTCCCGTATGAAGCCTCCCCGAGCCTTGGGGCGACGACGACATGGAGGCGGCCGACATTCGGATCGATTTGTCTGGTGGATGCGAGCGTCTCCTTGAAGGTTGGGATCGCGTCGTGCTTGCGTTGCAAGCGCTCGAGTGTCGTCATCCGGGGCTCGAAGTCCGCCACTCCCAGGGTCTTGAGTGTCTCTTTACAGAGCAAATCCGCGGAGAGGAGACACGGGCCGGGGCCGATGCAGTCGAACTGCGGACGAGGGTCGAAGTGGATGCGCTCCTCTCTGATGATGTGGTACGACGGGACGACGTAGTCGCGGCAGAACGCCTCCTGCACGCGCTTGAAGAGGGAGTCGGGGATGAGCCGCCAGAGTCTCTCGCGCAGCGCAGGATCATCGATGGCGCTCAGTCGCCGGAACCATCGGTCGAAGCGTTCGCGGACGAAGGCTTCGATCTGGTCATCCGGGTTCGCAAGGGCGGCCGCTTCGGCGGATTGTCCGGCGAGGTCCTCCAGGCGTTGGCGGAACGTTTGGATGTGGCCTCGGAGGGAGTATTCCTTCTTGCGAGTGGTCTCTTCACACTCTCCCTCGAGCCCCCTTACGTCGTGCTCGTCGTCTTCGATTGTCGCTTCGGTACGCGCGCGTTTGCGTGCGATGGATCGCTCGAAGGAGGCGAAGGAGAGGCCCATAAGTGGCATACTGTAGCACTGCCTGTTGGGTGCAAGGAAAAATGTTCATGATCCTGGCGATGTGCCGTATTCCCTCTCCCGACGGGAGAGGGCGATGGTGAGGGGGTCCGGTTTCAAGTAAATCTTCTTCCTTCGTCGGGGGGCCAGGGCACCTTGTCCGGTTCCCTAGGCCCCCCGACACCCCCTTTACCCTCCTGACGGCCAAGCGGGGGAGGGAAACCGTACGGTTTCCCTCCCCCCTTCCGACCCCTCCCTTCCCTTTCTCTTTTTTTAGTTTCAATGACAGTCCAGATTGTATTCTGAGTTCGATAAAAAATGGCGTCAGTACCCACACCAACTGAATTCTTGGATTACCGCACTCCCGCCAGCAAACGCTTGCCGGGCTTGAGAACCGGTACGCGCGGACGCACGACGGCCACGGATTCCTCGGTGACCCGGTCGCCGGTGCCGGCGAGCTGGAGTATCCCACGCGGTTCGCCTTCATCGATCATGCGTTCGAGGAACGTTCCGCGCCACGATCCCATGGCGAGTTCCCGATGGACCGTGCGGATGATCTTCTTCCAGTCGACGGTATTGCAGCTGTAGAAGTCCATGCGGATGTGCGGGTGCTTGCCTGGATACTCGAAGTAGTGGCCGCTGATGTGGCTCGTGGTGATCGGCTGGATGAAGGACCAGCCTGGCGCTCGCATGTCGGTGGCGGGATAGATGCTCAAAGGACCCAGGCACTTCATGCCGAGGGCCGCGAGGAGGTGATTGACGAGGGTGTGGGTGATCAGTTCGTACTGTGAAGCATCGAGAGGGCGCTGCAGGTACGCATCGAGGATGAAGTGCTCGTGCGTGAGTTCCACGTGGTCGCCGGGGTCTGGAGGGCGGGAAGGGGACACCATTGAGAAGAACGGAAACAAGGGCGTCGCGTTTCAAAAAATCGTGACAAGGGTGCATTGTGAGTTTTTTCGCTAGGAATGCAAGGAAAAACCTCTGGAATATTTCGGTGGTTGGTGTTGCGGAGTGCGGAGGTTTTTGTGTTCTACGGGCCAAGAGGAGCCTCTTGAGGGGGAGATGGAACAAGAGTTGTGAACGGGAGGATGGGCTTCGAGAAGGGCTCGAGAGAATTCGACGGGGGAATGGATGCCACCTTTTTCGTAACCGAAAAAGGTGGCGCCAAAAAGGTTTCGGCGCTGATGCTCGCCGCCTGTACGACAATGGCTCGTCTCGCGTCGCGCCGCAAACTCCTCGTTCGTCCCGCACCCGCGGGACTCACTCGTCGAACATGCGGCGCTCCCTTAAGGGCGCTCGCCTCGTCCAAGTCGTACGACGGCGGCTCGCAGGGCGCCGAGGGTTTGAATCAAGAACGTAGCAGGGCCTTCCCCTTCGCCCCCCGTGGCGGCGGGGCCCACCATTGTTACGTTCCATAAGCTACAAATGTGTCACCCCGATCTTGTCGAAGGGTGACACATTTGTTGAGGATCAAACGTACTTTGCTGTCAGATGAAGAGTGCCGCCAATGCCAGGGTCAGCGTCGAGAACAGCTTGATGAGCACGTGCAGGCTCGGGCCGGCGGTGTCCTTGAACGGATCGCCGACGGTATCGCCCGTCACGGCTGCCTGGTGCGCGGGGCTCTTCTTGCCGCCGAAGTGGCCTGACTCGATGAACTTCTTCGCGTTGTCCCACGCGCCGCCGGAGTTATTCAGGTAGGCGGCGAGCACGACGCCCGTGATGGTGCCGACCATGAGGAACCCCGCGACCGCCTCCGCGCGGAAGATGACGCCGACGGCGATCGGGGAGGCGACTGCCACGAGGCCGGGGAGGATCATCTCCTTGAGTGCGGACTTCGTCGCGATGTCCACGGCTGCGGCGTAATCCGGCTCCACCGTTCCCTCCATGATGCCCTTCTTCTCCCTAAACTGCTTGCGGACCTCCTCCACGATCACGCCCGCCGCGCGCCCGACGGCGCGGATGGTGAGCGACGTGAAGAAGAAGACGACCATCGCGCCGAGGAAGGCGCCGACGAAGACGGGGACCTTGGCCAGATCCACCACCGACAGGTGTGCCTCTTCGAGGAAGGAGGAGAAGAGGAGGAAGGCAGCCAGCGCCGCGGAGCCCACGGCGTAGCCCTTCGTGAGGGCCTTGGTCGTGTTGCCCGTGGCGTCGAGCTCATCGGTCACGAGCCGCATCTCTTCCGGCGCCTTGCTCATCTCCACGATGCCGCCGGCGTTGTCCGTGATCGGGCCGAACATGTCCATGGCGAGCACGTAGCCCACCATCGCGAGCATGCCCATCGTCGCGACCGCCGTGCCGTAGAGGCCGCCGGCATTGAGGCCGGACTGCGTGCCGAACCAGTAGGAGGCGAAGAGCGCCACGCAGACCGTCAGCACCGAGAGACCGGTGGATTCCATGCCGATGGCCGTGCCCGAGATGATGTTCGTGGCGTGACCGGTTGTGGATGCTTGTGCGATAGCCTGTACCGGGCGGAACTGCTTGCCCGTGTAGTAGTCCGTGATGTAGACGAAAGCGACACTCGTCAGGATGCCTGTGACGCCGCAGAGGAAGAACCACGGAGCGGAATTTTGCAGGTTGAAGAACGTCGTGAAGGCTTCCGGGATCGACTGGAAGCCGGAAGTGGAGAGCATGAGGGCCGAGCAGGCGAAGAGAGCGAAGGTCGTCATGATCGTGGTGAGCCAGTAGCCGCGCACCATGGCCTGCATGGGCGACTCGCCTTTCTTCACATGCACGGTGTAGACGCCGAAGATGGTGGCGATGAGCCCGAGGGAACGCAGCACCAGTGGGAAGAGGATTCCTTTGATCCCGAAGGTCGGGTAGAGCGCGACGCCGAGGATCATCGCGCCGATGTTTTCCGCGGAGATGGATTCGAAGAGGTCAGCGCCTCTTCCCGCGCAGTCGCCGACGTTGTCGCCGACGAGATCCGCCACGACGGCGGGATTGCGCGGATCATCCTCCGGGATGCCCGCTTCGATCTTGCCGACGAGGTCCGCTCCGACGTCCGCCGCCTTCGTGTAGATCCCGCCGCCGAGCTGGGCGAAGAGCGCCACGAAGCTCGCGCCGAACCCGTAGCCGGCGATGAGGGCTGGGATGCGCACCACTTCGAGATTCATGTAGAAACGATAGAAGAGGTACAAGCCGCTGATGCCGAGCAGGCTCAGGGCCGTGATGACGAGGGCCGAGACCGTTCCGCCGCGAAGCGCCATCTTCAGAGCGCTGTCCACACCGCCTCGCGAAGCGTCGGCCGTCTTCAAGTTCGCTTTCGTCGCGACGACCATACTCACGACTCCCGCTATCCCTGAGAGGAGCGAACCCAAGAGGAAGGAGATGCCCACTTCGAGTCCTCGCTGCCAACTCTCGCCGGGGGCGCCGGTCAAGCCGTAGGCTGCGATCATGGCGACGGCGACGACGAGAGTGAGGACAGCGATCGTGCGGTACTGCCGGCGAATGAATGCGCGGGCACCGACGGAGATGGCGTGCGCCACTTTTTGCATGGCGGTCGTTCCGTCACCGGCGGAGGTCACGCCGTGCCAGAAAACGAGGCTGTAAAGGAGTCCTGCGACGGCCACGACGGGCGAGAAGATCTCCAGAGCGAAGGAAGTATCCATGGAGTAAGAGGGAAAGAGACAGATGGAATGCGCTTCCGGGCGAGGACGCCAGGAAACGAAAAGTGTGAGGAAAGAGTAAGGGAATGGGGAGAAAAGTCAAATTCCTTGAGAATCTCTGCCACCTTTTTCGTAACCGAAAAAGGTGGAGCCAAAAAGGTTTCGGCGCTGATGCGAGCCGCCTGTACGACAATGGCTCGTCTCGCGTCGCGCCGCAAACTCCTCACTCGCTTCGCTCGCTCGTCGGACATGCGGCGCTCCCTGCGGGTGCTCGACTCGCCCAAGTCGTACCACGGCGGCTCGCAGGGCGCCGATAAGAAAGCCAAGAAACCTCTGAAAAACGTAAGAAGCATGTCATGGTGAGTTCGTCGAACCATGACATGCGATTGATTTGTCACAGTTCGACGGACTCACTGTGACAAATCGCGCCGTATTTCAGGGGTTCCCCAAGTTGTTGCAAAGGCTTCAGCGTACCATCCACCGATACAGCCAACAGGCGACGACTCCGCCGACGATGGGTCCCAAGAGGTACGCCCATGAGATGGAGCCGATGCCGATGGCGACGGCGGGATTCAAAACCCCGTTCGAAGTCGCCATGGCCAGCAGGATGCCAAGCAGGAGCGAGCCGCCGATCGCGAGCCCCGAGGCGCCCGAGGACACCTTATTGTGGACGACAGCACACACGCCCAGGAGAAAAACGAATGCGCCGAGCGCTTCGGCGAACAGGATCGTTCCCGATGCGGAGACGGTGAGGATGGGCAGGTCGCCGAGAGCATAGGGAGCCGCTTTCAGCACGATCACGGCGCCAAGCACTTGCGCGACGACATACTTGAGCGCCTCCCACGTGTCCATTTTGCGAATGCTCCAGAGGCCGATGGTGACTGCAGGATTGACGTGTGCGCCGCTGATTTGGCCTAAGACATAGACCAGAAGTCCGAGCGTGAGGCCCGCGACGACGGGGACGCTTAAGGGTAAGGAGTACTTGAGCGCGGTGAGCACGGCGAACGTGAGGATGCCCGTACCGAGCAGCTCTGCCGTGTACTTGCGCCAATGCATCTGTTGCATAGGATGAGGGGGAAGGATGCGAGAAAGTGTATCACAAATGCGCAATCGTCGTCCGTTGGGCGGCAATAAGGGGTTTCAAGAAATGGAGCCCTGCCCCGGTTCTGTCGGCGACGATCCTACAGTGCTGGCAGGCGTCTCCGGCGAGGGATGATCTGGCAAAGCAGATTTCCTCTCCCCGCGCACGAAGCCGATCTTCTCGAGGGCATCGTAGATGGATGCGATGGTGGCATTATTCATCATGAGAATGCCCATGAGCTCTTTCCTTGTTGTTCTCAGCAAGTTAACCACGTATCTGATGCCATTATCCGTAAGGAGGTTCTGGGTACGCAGAGGAAGATCCAGCTGGCTGATGGGAAGGCGCAGCCGCGGATCATCGGCCTCTTGCACGGATACCGCCTGTCGGGATGGCTCGGCAGGGGGCAGATCGATGCTGTCCCGGTAGTGTGCTTCGAGGCGGGAGTGAACGGGATTGAAAGTCGGGTCAGCGAGTTTTGAGAGCCCCTTGAGAGCAAGCTGCCTCACGCGTTCGCGACTCACCCCACCGGATTGAAATTCCGTAAAGAGCCTCCCCAGCTCTTTGAGCGTTGGCTCTTTCCCGTAGGTGTCCTCGTCAAAGGCGAAGTGCAGGTGAGGATCGTTCGGCTCCGGTGGTAGCCCTCTCAGGCCGAGTCCGTGGTGAGCGATCACGGCGCGTCGGAGGCGAGCGGGGAGATGGACGAGCGCTTCGGCGATCGCCTCGCGCTGTTCGCGCGTGGCGAGCGTACCGTGAGTCGGATCCGCCAGTTCCAGGATATTCCCCAGTGTTTCGTCTTCATCATCGCCGATGGGTTGATCCACGCTCTTCGGTTTTGAGAGGAGAGCGCGGATTTCAGTTCGTGTCATGTCGCAGGCCGCTGCGGTGGTTTCGAGGGATGGCGAAACGCCGTGCTTTTCGCGGTACGCTTTGATGAAGTCGCGGACTCGCGGGAAGCGATCGTAAACGTGGACGGGGATGCGGATGGTACGGGCTTGGTCGGCAATGGCGCGCAGGACCGCCTGCCGAATCCACCATGTGGCATAGGTGCTGAATTTATATCCGCGTTGCCACTCCCACTTCTCGACTGCTCGCAGCAGCCCCGTGTTTCCCTCCTGGATGAGGTCGAGGAAGGAGAGGCCGCGGTTGCGATACTTCTTCGCGATGGAAACGACGAGGCGGAGATTGGGATTTGTGAGGTCGTTCTTCGCCTCCTGCCATAGGCCGACGGACGCCTCCGCCCGCGCGATCCGTTCCCGCAGACTCTCGATGGGCTCGCCGGCTTCCCGAACGAGAGCATCGTACACGTCACCGTCTTCGGATGCTTTCCGGGCTTCTTCCATCGCATGGAGGAGGGAACGGAGTGAATCGATGCACGTCTCCTCCTGTACCCCCCCTCTCTTCTCCTTTCCGAAGAACCAGCTGTCCCGTACAGGGGTCTCCTCCAAGAGCGTGCAGATTTCCTCCATCTTCCGCCAGTAGGGGGAGGAAACATCCTGAGGGGGAATCCCGTAGGAGCCTGCGTCTGCCGCCTGATGTCTGAGCTGATCGATCCGCGGGAGATTCTCGCGCATCCGTTCCACGAGTGCGGAAAGATCTTCATCGGGGGTTTTCGCATGTGCTCCCGGTTTCACGTTCCGGAGGAACGTCCAGCCACCCCTCTCGCCGGCGCAGACGATACTGTAGTCTTTGAGCAGGAGGCGCTGCATGGCGTGATTGGTGAGCAGGTCACGGCGAAACGCGGTGCGGTGCCGCTCGATGCGCTGTCCAATGGCGACTTCTTCCTCTTGGATGAGCAGGGGCGTTTGCCCGATCTGATAGAGGTAGAGACCGATGGGATCCGCATGCCCCCCCCTGATGGATCGCCGAAGTATTCTCTCGTACGCGGCAAGCAGTTTCTGTGCTTCGAGCTCGGATGTGGCGAGTTCTTCGGCGGACGGGTCAAAGTTCGATTCGAGCGATTCCTCAAACGCATCTGTCACGGGAATAGCCATGTGCCCCTCTGGCGGGAGCGGGTGCGTGCGGCGTTTCCGGCGGCGGCGCGGATGATCAGGTGCTTGCGGGGCGGAGGGGCCATTTGGCCCTGCGGGTGCCGCAACCGGCGGCTGCGCGGTCGGAAGGATCGCTCCCACGTCGCTGGCCACGATGGAGACTGGGGTAGACGGAGCCGCGCATTCTTCTGTGATCGAAGGAGTGCAGAGTGGTGGAGTCGGGAGCGTAGTCATCCGCACACTCTGAGAGGACGGCGTGGAGGTCGTGCCTTCTCTTTTGGCAATGTGCCGGAGTGCCTGAAAGTCGAGCGGCGAGCCACCCGTGACTGTCCTGAGGACACTCAAGTGGATGGAGCGCGCCCGCCCGGACACGATGAACAATCCTTTGGGAGGAGAGTGCTTCTCACTCTTGGGCGACTCCGGTGGTTGCTCGAGTTTCGTCATCATGGATGGATGCGGCGGCGGGAACGGCACCACTATCCTCCTGAGACCCCTCCAGAATCAAAACCACGCCGCGCTGGGTGCCGGCGATGACGAGCTCGGCCCCCGCTGGGGTGCGGTAAAGCACGCCGGGTGCTTCGGGGGATTTCAGGGGGTTCCGCTGGATCGGTATCGTCGGCGTCATGTCCGGAAGCGAAACGCCCACGGCACCGAGGATCGCGCGGTTCTGCACAATGAGCGCGGCGCACGCGGTTGCCCGCGGATCGCGGGGATCAATGCCTCGCAGGAGTTCGCCGAGTGCGGCATTCTGTTCCGCGACAGAGCGAATGATGGCGAGGCGCTGCGCCTCCTCTCCCTCGGAAGGGACGTGTGGCGTAACTGGCAAGAGATCCGTGGCGAGTGCGACGGGGTGGTCTCCCGTTGCAGCTGCCGGAGCCGCTTGCTCTGCGGGGGCGGGTGCGGCTGGTACAACTTCTTCCCCTACCTCCTTCTGCTCCTCAGGTTTCGCCTCCTCCTTTTTCGGGAAGACATCGGGCACGAGGTCGCGTGTGGTGGTGGCGATGTGTTCCGCTTCCCACTTGGCTGTCGCGATGTGCGGACAGTCGCACCTCGTTCGCAGCTCTTCCAGTTCCTCCATCCTGTTCCCTTTGCGAAGTAAGCGGACGAGTGCGACGAAGAGTCTCTTCTGATCCGATCCCACATCGCGACGCTTCATGCCCTCTCCTCTTGGTTCGATCTGAATCAATCCTTTCAGCTGTTTAATGGCCTGTTCTTCCTCTGCATCGAGGAACTCACAACCCTTCGAGTGTTTGCGGACTTTGGTTGGAGAGAGGCCGAGGCGATGGTTAAGCTCCGCACTCATTTGTGCGTATTCGTGGATGAGCGCGGCGGCGCGCGCGATCACTGGTCGTAGATTCCTCTTTGGTCGCCAGAGTTTCCCCTTGCCCTTCGCCTTCTGGCGATCCTCGCTTAGTTGAGTGATAAGGATCTCCAGCTCCTGCCGCGCACTCTCCGGCATTGCCGTGCGCGTCATCTCGACGATGTCTCTCACTTGCGTGCCGGTGTCGGCAGTTTCGTCCGTGACGACGTCATCTTGCGTTCCCGTATCTTCGGGCTGTTCTGTTGGTGTCTGAGCTTCTTCGGTTGCTTGTTCAAGAAGAGTGGCGGCTGCCTGATCAGTTTCGGTCATGGGAGAAAGGGTGAATGGAAAAAAGGAAGGAAGTGAATCACGGTCCGGGAGGTGATGCAAGGGGGTGGTCATTGAGCAGGGCAATGAGTCTCCCGCGTTCTGCGAGGAAGCGCTGCAGGGCTGCGAGGTCCGGTTGGGATGTGGGAGGGGGTGGCGGGGCGATTGCTGGGGTCGTTGCAGCCGGTTCGAGCGTAGGCGTCACGATTGGACTTCTCGGTTGCGCTTTTACGGGAGAGGGCGAGACTGCGGGAGCGGCCGGTGCCTCCATCTGCGGGTGCGGTGCGGCTGGTGCCTGAGCAGTGGGGATCGTCACAGGCGGAGGGCATGGTGCGGGGGAGACCGGTTCGGGGAGCCACTTCGGTTGGGGAATGGCAATCGGGAGCGTCTTCCGGCGGGCGGCGGCATCGGCAGGATGAACTTCCCTTCGCCGCGGCGCGGTCCACTTGCGGTACTGCTGGCGCGAGATGCCGACGCGCTGCAGGAACGCGTCCGAAGGCGGATCATCCCCAGCCTCCTTTCGGATGCGTGCGAGGAGATGATCGCGCACGAGCGGCGGGATCTTGCCACAGAGCGGTCCACCGCCGGTTGACTCTATCCTCTTCAGTTGCACCGCGATCTGTCGCAGTTCTCCACAGTGTGCGAGCCAGTCGGCGTAGAGCGCACGCGGGATGCCGGCGGCTTCGAGGACGGTAGTGAGCTTCCCTTCATTGACCCCGCCCGTTTCCTCGGTGATCAGAGACAACTGCGCGAGGATCTCTGCAGGGGAGAGCGTATAGGGATCCTCCACCTTCGTGACGCGGTCACTCGGTTTCCAGACAGATGTGGAGCCGGAGGGCGATGTGGCAGCCGCTGCGGGATGTGGAGGAGCTGCGAGCGCTGCCGCGGACTGGCGCACGCTGCCGCGCAGGGGATCAACGAATGACTGCTGTCGCACGGGTGGTGCCGTCGACGCATCTTCGTAGAGGACGAGGAAGGAGAGTGTATGGTGATAGACGCCGTTTTGCTTTCCTTGGAGAAAATCGAGGTACTGCTCAATGGCTGAGAGGTTGTTGCGCTGCTCTCCCGGGATCGAGAAGCGCAGGATGTCCTTCAGAGCATAGCGGCCCTGCGGTGTCTGTGCTTTGAGCGCGAGGGTCGACCGCAGCGTCCGAGTGGCGATGCCGCGTGTCTCGAGAAACCGGCGGTACCGCTCCGGGTCGACCTCTCCCTTGACGCCGAAGGCCTGTCGCAGGTGCGCGCGCGACCCCGGAGTGGGGACAGTATCATTGAGGATGACGATCGCGATGCCGCCCGGCGCGAGTGCAATACTCTTGCTCCACAGGAGGGCTCGCATATCTTCATCCGTCTTCCTATCAAGGAAGTAGACCACGTGGCTCAAGAGAATGGCATCGGAGCAGGGGAAGCCGCGGGGTGACTGTTCCATGAGCTGTGCCATGGTGGTCTGGTAGACCCGGAATTCCCGCGCGTGTTGCCGATAGAGCGCTTGGAAGCGTTCCTCGTTGGGCTCGACACCAATCAGCGTGCCGAAGTGATTTTTACACTTCGTGAGGATGCCCCCATCCCACGTTCCGACATCGAGGAGGACGCGATCCTCCTTCGGGGTGGAGGAGTGCGCGAAGTGCTGCGCGAAGATCCGCTGCAAATTGGGGAGGATCAGGTCATACCGCTCGTGCATCCGGAGCACCCCTGGTCTATGGATGACTGCTCCTTCGGTCTCCCGGAGGCCCTCTTTGCCATGCCGCGCCATCCACGTGCGTAGGTGTTTGGCACGCAGCTCACAGTAGAGCGGGGAGCATAGTTCATCGATGATTTTGTCGAGCCTCTTCCGTGGAAGTGGATTCGTGATATTTTGGAAGAATTGCTCGAGGGAGGGCCTACGCACGCCGGAGTCGGTGAGGATGCTGAGCAGTCGATTGGCCTCCTGTTCACTGAGCGCGTGGATCCAGTCGGGGACAGGGTCGCTCTCCGGGGGCTGGTCTTCGCGGGCGAAAGTGTCGAGGTCCCACAATGCATGTGTAGGAGCGGGGAACGGCTCGATGGCGCGGGTGGCGCCGTTCTGTTCGGATAGGGTGGGTGCTGTCATGGGAGTGCGTCATTCTAGAGTGCCCGCGCGGTCGTGCAAGCGCTCTCGTGAGGGAAGAGAGAAGGGGGTACATTTCTTGACTTCACTGTTCTTCTTGAGGACACTCGTACCCTTTTGCGATACTTCACTTATGCGTCGATCAGACATCACGATTTCCTGCAGCAATCAAGAAGAACATGAGCAAGTAACGCAGGACGTCTTCTCCCGCCGGAAGCGCTTCTGGATGAACGGTGGCATGGGTGTGAATCTCTCCACGGCGGAGCTTGTCGCCGCGGTGATGGCGGAAGGGGGCATCGGCACCCTCTCGGGATCGGCTCCTGGATTCAATTCCCGAAGAGAAGAGATTCTTGCGGACCCAAGTTTCGAGGGGCGCAAGCAGCGCTTTCGCGAAGCGGATATCGCAGAGATCGAGCGGCAGATCCGGTTCGTCCGGGCTGCCTCTCCGCATGGGGTTCTCGCGGTGAATATCCTCGAGCCCATGTTCGACTTCCGGGAGATGGTGGACGCGATCGGGTCTTCGGGGGGAGTGGATCTCCTCCTTCCTGCGGCGGGACTGCCGCGGGATCTTGCGAGGAAGATGAACGAGTATCCGCACATGCGCTATGCGCCGCTCGTGTCCGGTGTGCGTGCTGCGGAGGTGATGATAAAGGCTGCACTGAACCCGAAAACCGGAGGCCGCCTGCCCGATGCGTTCTACGTGGAACTGCCGCAGTTCGCGGGAGGGCATCTGGGGGCGAGGGATGATAAGGATGCCGCAAATACCGAGCCTGCAGATCCTGCGAAGCCCGACGGTCCGCGGAAGTTCGACAAGGAGGTGATCCTCGAGCAAATTCGCACGATGCTCAGGAAGTATGGCCTGGATATTCCCCTCATTCTCGCCGGAGGCATCGCCTATGGGGAGGATATCGATAGTGCCTTCGCGACGGACTACGATGCCGTTTCGAAGGGTACGCGCTTGCTGCTCGCGGAGGAATCAGGGCTCCCCGATTCTCTCTACTACAAGTACTACCTCGATACGCGCTATCGCATTGCAACAGCCATGACGAGTCCGGCGGGACTGCCTTCCCGGTACATCGATGCGGGGGACTACATCGGGAATCTCGCTACGGTGAGCCAGCCGTGTGTCTCGTGCATCATGAAGAAACCGGAGAACCCTTGCGGGTATCTGAAGCCCGGCGGAAGGGAGAAATCCTACTGCATCGCGCAGTGGCTGACGAAGACTGCGCTGCCTCGCGGGGAGGAGGGGGGTGTGCTCTTCACGGGATCGCGCCTCGTGGACATGCGCGGCGATCCGCTCTATGCGGAGAACGGTAAACCTCATCGGCCCACGACGAAGGAGACGATGGCATTCGTCTTCGATGGAATGGCAGACGAGAAGAAGGAAGCGTGAAGGGGGGCGGCCGTTCAATTTCGGAATCCCCGTCGTTGGCTGTCGCGCGGGATGAAGAACATGAACCACAGAAACCAGATCAGCCACACGGCTTCGACGTAGTCACCCTGATAGAGGCCGACGATGCCCCGGAACCCGAGGATTCCCAAGAGCCCGAGATACTGATTTCTTCTCATGGAAGGAGGTGGGAAGGGTCGAAAGCTCCCTATACCTTAAGCCATGACAGTGGAGAAGTACACAGGCGAAACTCTTTCAATCGCCTCACTCCTCTGGAGAGGCGCTCTGTGCCGATGGTTCCACCTGCAGCAGTATATTCCGGTGTTCGTAACACAGGTCGTGACGCCCGCTCTGCGCGTGGATCGTCCCGGCGACCTGATACGTGCCCAAGGGCGCATCGCACGGGACATCGAACGATACATCCCAGACGTACGTGTCGTCCTTGTAGTGTGTGCACCCGTCGATGCGCGTCGACTCCTCGCCCCAGCCCTGGCCGTTTTTCCGGCTGGACCATGGAGTATTCGAAGTGAGCGTGACGCGCTCGTCCGGCAGTGGCGCCCGGTTGCAGGCGATCTTGAGGCGGAAGGTGTCGCCCTGCCCGACGTACTGGCCCATGCCTGGATTTTGGGAGAGCGCGAGGATCTGCAGGCCCGTCGTCGCGAGCAGTCTGTGGACGGAGCCGCGGGTCGTTTCGATGATCTTTCTCGTCTTTCGGAAGACGGTCGGGAGCTCCTGCCTCGTGAGTGTGGAGAGGAGTTGCCAGTAGGAGGGGTGTTCGCTCCCCGGAACGTTCTCGCGACGCTCGTCTCTCTTGCCGGGGATGATCGCGCTGCAGCTCTGGAAGCTGGCGATGGCCAGCCGCGCCCGGCAGCGGAACATATACTTCATCCAGTCCTCGACCGGGATGGGTTCACCCCCCTCCACGTGCCGTTGCCACCGCTCGGCGACATGCTCGTTGCCGTAGAGCCTCGCGAGGTAGAAGCGCCTGTTGTCGTCCGTAAGCCAGCGGAACCACTCATCGTCGGCGCGCGTATCGGCGTTGCGGAGGAACGCCGTGCCTCCGTGGGGCAACGCGCTGTACGTCTCGAAGTGCCGTGACCGCGGCTGAGAGGGATCCCTCGGGTGCGGCGCCCACTGCACCGTGCTCATGGGTCCGCAGCCGACCCACTCCATGAATCCCTTGAGTCCGTCATCCGTGTAGCCGCAGTCCTCGAGCATCCACTCGGTATCCGGGAAGCGCTCGCGAAGCCGGCGGAAGATCTTCTCCTTCAGGGCCGGGATGTACTCGCCTTCCTCCACTTTCCCCCCTTGTCGGATGCGGTAGTACTGCCAGATCCAGGCGAGTGCGTGGTCGATCCGTCGCATGCTCACCCTGCCTTCATCCGGTTCGATCGTCTCGATAATGTAGTCGATTGCTACATCCGGATTCTCTTGGTATTTGAGGACGACGTGATGCCAGATCTGCGCCCCCCACGGGTCGCCTTCGACATTGCAGCCGCTCTCGAAGGCGGGGGTCTTATCTTCGTTTATGTGGAAGATGCCGGGCTTCTTTCCTTCCCGGTACTGCTCCCGCCAATCCCGCCACACCTCGGGGCTCGGCCACATCACGGAGTACGCGCGATCTTCGATGTGGTAGCCGCCGACGGCGTTGAGTGCATCGCCGAACGCATCCCATTGCAGTCCAAGCTCTTGTTGCGTGAAGAGGAGGAGGCGAACTTCCTCTTGGAGGGCGGGGTCTTGAGCGATGAGATCGACGGGTTTCTTGCTTACGATCTCCTCGGGCCACTCATACCACGGCAACCCGCCGTGGCGCTTCTGGAGCGCGGCGGTGACGGCGTAGTCGAGAAGGCGATCGCCATCCTTCGCATGCTCGGTCCAGTATCCGTCGAATTCCTGCAGATTCCCTCCTTCCCTGCGTTGGGTATAGACGAGGCGCATCGCTTCCAAGTGGAAGTCCCGGATGTGCTGACGATCGCACTCGCCGCGCTCGCAGATCGCGTATTCCTTCCACTTCATCTGGTAGCCGCGTCGGTTGATGAGTTCGATGAACTCCTTGGGCATTTCCCGGAGTTCTTGGATGCCGAAGAGATCGAGATCCTTGGGATCCTTGCCGAACATCCCTGCGAGGTACGGGCACCCGGAAGGGCAGAGCGGGTAGCGGTTGTCCGGTACGGAATCATTGTTCGGAAACGTGAGGATGGCCGTGAAACCGCCTTCCGTGACTGCCTGCACGGCCACCTCCTTCAAATCGCTGAGATTCCCGGCTCCGAAGAAGTGTCGCAGGGCGTAGGCTCCGTCATCCGTGAGCCCCCGCGCGCGGAGCGCCGCGATCTCATCTTCGGACACGCGCTCTCTGCGCGGAACGAACAGACTGTTATAGACGTCAAGCACGGCCACCCGACCTGCCGGGCGGCCCGGTCCCTCCGCACCGATCTTCGTCCAAAGGGGCGCGGGGCGATCCGATTCTTTTGCTTCGATGGGGAAGACCTCGCAGACCATATCGGACAAAATGGCGGGTAGTATAGGCCCGAGGGGATCGTAGACAAGCGGGATTTTCCCTCCTCACGCTTTCCGCAAATCCTCGAGCAGGACAGCGATGTCGTCGTAGGTTTTGTGCTCCCCGTGTGCAGCGGCAACGATGCGTTCCATCTTCGCCATCGTCACTCCTTTGAGGGCGTCGAGAGAGGGTGACTGGATCTTGAGTGTCGCGAGGAGCTGGCCGACTTGCACGGCGGCGTGCGCATCTCCGAGACCGAATCTTCCTGTGCGCCACCTATCGGCTCTGCGGGCGGCGAACAAGCGCTGGCCTGCATAGCGGGTGTCCCCCGCGCCTTTCTTGCTGTCTGCGGGGATGCCGGCGAATGGCGAGGGAAGATAGGTATTGTAGGATGTAGAAAGGCTTTGGAAGACGAGCAGGCAACCGCCCGCATCCGTCACAGTCGCCATGCGAGTGCGGCCTCCGTTCTTGCGCATGTAGTGTTCGCGCAGAGCGGAGGGGAGTTTTCTCCACAAATCCTCCTTCTGTTCCGGAGTCATCTTATCTTCATCTCCGGGGTCCTTGCCGAGGAAGACGGTTGCCATTTCCTGAAGGTTTCCGTTGATCATATCGAGGAACGGGAGGGCCTTCTCGATGTGGGGCATCCGCGTCGGACTATGGAGATCCGTTGCCACGATCGGACAGAAGCCGGACAGATGCTCGGCAAACCACGCGAAGCGCTCGCCGTCTGTCGTGTCCATGCCGTCCTCCCACTGCCAGAGGCCGGGGTAGTAGACTGCCACGCAATTCGGATCCGTGCAGGCGATCTCAAAGAGATCTTCCTTATCCGCCATCGCCGAGCCGCCTGCGCCGGGGCGGAAGTAGATGGCCCTGTTCCCCTGCGCGACGACGCCCTCGACGGCATCCTTCTGTGTCCTGATGAGCGAGAGGCCGCTCATCTTCCCCTGACATCGCCGTGCCCACTGTTCGATGTTTGCGGGGATCTTCTTTTGGTAGATATCTCCAACGACGTCTCCTTCTCCACCCAGTCGCATCGAGATGATCCATCTCGTAGTCGCCTGCATATCCGCGATACGCGCGCCGGGGGCCAATCGTTCTGCCTCTTCGTTCGTCAGAATGAGAGACATGATTTGTGCCGGGTTGCCGATACCCCCCGTTGTCCCGTGTTCGAGCGCCTCTCGCGATGGCATTGCGAAGGTGCCCCCCGGCGATCCGTCTCGCAACGTGATCTTCCCTTCGCTATCGACGGTTGCGAGGTTTCCCATGGCGGGGTCCTCTGAAAAATTCCCCTTCTCTTCGCAGTCGAGTGCCGGTATGCCCCAGTCGACGACGGTCGTACCCTTTTTCCCTGACGGAGGAATTTCCTTGCAGGTGATTTCATCATCCGTATATCCCCACCTCCTCAGGCGGTCGGGGGTGAGGATGGGGTGGGAGGAAGAGAGTTGTTCGGGAGAGGTGGACATAGGAGGGAAGGGATAATGGAAGCTGCAGGGCCTGTCAAGGTTTCACGAGGGTGCACCACGTGGAAGCAGCGGCGTTGGCTACTCAAGAGGAGTGATGACCCGTTCAGGGCAGGCTTCGGGAGAGGAATGTCCCGCCGGAATGCACCCCCGAACCGTGTACCGCGAAGCGGTCGGAGTGCCCCAGCACTTCAAAGGCATCCCAGTCGTGTGCGAGCACGTGCGCACTTCCTTCGATGGATTGCGTGAAGGTGCGCCGCTGATCTTCTGTGCTGCGGACGAAACGCCGTTCGGCCTCCTGAAGGACGGATTTCCACCATGTCCAGTAGCGGCTCTGGTAGACGTCGATCCGCTCTTCGAGAGCGGCTTGGACGGAGAGGGGACTTTCCATGCGGTTGCTCCGGCCGGCTCGTAGGACGTACGGCGGGTCGATGGCGTCTTCCGCCGGGAAGCCGATGGTTCGTCCGTGATCGCAGAGCAGGCGAAGCGCCAGCGCGTCGGGGATGACGAGCGTGCTTCCCTGCAGGGGCATCCCCGGAGCGACGGCGAGGGCAAGCGTGAGTGTCGGATCACTGGGTTCATAGATAAATGAATCCTTGTGGAGCGGCGTGATCTCGGAGCGCAGGAAAGAGGCGAAGCCGTGCGAGGGCTCCCCCGAGCGCATGTCGGGACACTGCATCTGCAGCGCGCCGAAGTCACCGACGAGCCGCTTCAGCGTCCCGCCTCCTCCTCTTGATTGCGTATCGAGAGCCAGCAGCCAGAGCACCTGCTCACGCGACATCTGTTGGACCGTTCGTAGCGCAAATCCCCGCGAGAAGTGTTCGTCTTTGTAATCGGGATGTATCACTTCCACTGCGACGTTACGCACGCTGTAGGGATCTGGAGAAATGTTCGCAAGGAGCTCGCCGATGGAGGTGGTCTCCCGGGCCATAAAGTTGATAATAATAGATTATTTGTAATTTTTGTCAATTACCGAGGGATGATCGTGAGGATCGCGAAGAAGTGGCAGACGCTTCCAAGCATGACCGTGAGGTGCCATGCGGTGTGTGCGAGGAATTTTCTGCTCAAGAAGAAGAGGACGCCGACGGTGTAGGCGACTCCGCCGCCCAGGAGCCATGCGAGGCCTGCCGGCGGGACGCTCCGGACAATCGGGACGATCGCAATGAGCACGATCCACCCCATGAGGAGCGAGAGGATCCAGGTGAGCATGGAGAATCTCTTCAGGGAGAGCCAGACAAGCAGAGAGCCGAAGAGCGCGAGTCCCCAGACGACCCCGAAGATGCTCCACCCCCACCCGCCTCGTACGGAGATGAGCATGAACGGCGTGTAGGTACCTGCGATAAGGAGATAGATCGCCGCGTGATCCACGACTCGCAGGACATGCTTGCACCGTGCGGATGCGAGGCTGTGGTAGAGAGTGGATGCGAGGTAGAGGGAGACGAGGGTCGCTCCGTAGATGCTCACACTCGTGATCTGCCATGCGTCTCCATTGTGTGCAGCCCACACGACGAGCAGCACGAGTGCGGCGATGCCCAGCCCGAATCCGACGGCGTGCGTCACGCTGTTGGTCACACGTTCCAGCCGGTGTCTTCGTGCTTCCATGAGAGAACGTCAGTCTAGTGGAAGGAGGGGATTGCGGCAATGAAGAGGGGCGAACGGAACGGTTTCCGCTGCGGAAGATCGCAGATATTCTCCGTGAAGAAGTGCGTAGATAGGATTACTATGCCCTCGCTCACCCAACGCAATGCCAGACAACCAGCAAACCCCAGGCCTCAGTTTCCTCACGCTCGGGATCGCTCCGCAGATCCTTCAGATCCTCGAGAGTCGCCGCTTCGTGACCCCCACGCCCATCCAGCAGCAATCGATCCCGACGGCCATCGAAGGGAAGGACATCGTCGGCATCGCGCAGACGGGCACGGGCAAGACCTTCGCGTTCGGCATCCCCATGCTCCAGAGGCTCGCACAAGCTCCGGGGCGCGGCCTTATTGTCGTACCGACCCGCGAGCTCGCCACGCAGGTGGATGATGCGCTCCGCACCTTCGCTCCGGCGCTCGGCATCCGCACAGCCGTGCTCATCGGAGGGGCATCCATGTATCTCCAGCGGGAGATGATCCGCCGGAACCCCCGCATCGTCATCGCTACACCCGGACGCCTCAATGATCACCTCAAACAGGGGACCATCACTTTGAAAGAAGTGTCGATCCTCGTCCTCGACGAAGCGGATCGCATGCTCGACATGGGTTTTCGTCCGCAGATCGAGGAAATCTTCCGACACGTGCCGCGCGAGAGACAGACAATGCTCTTCTCCGCCACTATGCCACCCGAGATCATGAAGCTTGCCCAGGCGCACATGAAGCTGCCCATTCGCATCGAAGTGGCCCCCTCCGGGACGACGGCGAAGGGCGTCTTGCAGGAGCTCTTCATCGTGCAGAAGGCGGAGAAATTGCCTCTGCTCGAGACCTTGCTTGCGGAACACCGCGGATCGATCCTCGTGTTCTCCCGGACGAAGCACGGGGCGAAGAAGATCACCAGAGCCCTGAGGGATACGGGCCACACTGCCGCGGAGATCCATGCCAATCGTTCGCTCGGTCAGCGGCGTGAGGCGCTCCAGGGATTCAAGACGGGCAAGTACCGCGTCCTCGTCGCCACGGACATCGCGGCGCGCGGCATCGATGTCACGGGGATCGAAGTCGTGATCAATTTCGATCTGCCCGATGATCCGAACGACTACGTACACCGGATCGGCCGCACTGCGAGGGCCGGCAGGGAAGGCCGTGCGATCTCTTTCGCCACTGCGGAACAGCGGGCCACGGTTCGCGATATCGAGCGGCTCGTCCGTTCGACGCTCAATCGCCGGTCCACACCCGCTCTCCCGAAGCGCGCGCCGCTTCCCGCGGATCATGAGCCCTATCGCGCTCAGCCGGCTTCGCATGCGGGACAGCGACATCCCCACAGGCACTTCGGATCATCGAGGCGGCACGGACGCAGATGAGAGGCTTCAATGCGGAAACAGAAACTCTCCGACGATCATGAACGCCCAGAACGCACAGGCGAGTATGGCCGGAACGAATCCCACCCACAGTACCCAGGATCGTTCGCCTTTTCGTAAGGCGAGAATACCTGCGACGAGAGCGCACACGGGGAGAATCAATGCTGCTGCTGCCAGGCAGAATCCGACAATCCCCGCGACATTTCCGCCAAACGTTCTGTCGAGCGCGGGAGAAACAACGGCGGCGAAGATGCCGAGCGTGGGGCCGCCCAAAAGGAGCGTGCCCAGTCCCAGACCCATCGCCCACCACGCCAAAGCCGTTCTCGGCTTCTCCCGGAAAGTACTGATGGGAGCTTGGTGCATAGGTGCATCATAGCCCAATGACGAAGCCTTTCGCTACGTCCAGAGTGTTATGTGAGGGAAAATCGAACAGGTTTTCACTCTCACTCTGCCCATTGCGAATCGTATGGGAAGAACAGATGCCCAGGGTAGTCCCTCAAAGAGCATGTCGGCCGGTTCACAGTCCGCGATAGTTCCGCGCTGTACAGTATTCCGCGATTTCTCAAAGGGCGACGTTGCGTTCCGGTGAGCTCGCTCCATTCCCGCGCGGTGGGCGCCAAGGCGCGGACCGCAGCCACGGCTTCTTCGAGCTTCCTTAAATGTTCCACTTGGGTTGCACGGACATCGGCACGGACATCGGCCGCGGACAACCGATGATTTCCAAGCTCGAATTCGCGATGGCGGAGGGGGTACGGCAAGCGTGGTTCGCGCATGGCGTTGCGAACCCTCGTTGCCTCTGCGGAAGCCGGCCAGTCGGCGTGGTGGCTGAAATGCAGATCCTGGGGACGCAGGAGTTCGCGGAGTGTCGGCTCATCCACGTCCTCGGTTTTCTCGGCAATGACACAGAAACCGCGGAAGGGCTGGTCGTTCTCGTTGTCCCGCGACCGGACGGCTCCGTGCCATCCCGCCACCGGCCGACAGCCGAAGAGTTCGAGAGTTTCTGTGACAAAGACCCCGAATTCCTCGTTGGTACAGGCGATACGGGGGAATGGAATGACAATACGGCCGCCGATGCGAAGGGTTCGGAGCGTGTTGAGGAGAGCGCGGGCGCGCTCATGGACGACCTGTTCGGATTGAATGTGGTGGCACTGCTCGAGGTTTCGGAGGACAACGATGTCGAATTGCCTGCCGTGATGTTCTTCCTCTTGGAGAATGCGGTGAATGTCGACGGCGGAGGCCTCGAAGGTTGACGGTGTATCGATGCGGTTCTGGTCGTCGCGGAAGAGCGCCGCGCGCCCACGCTCGAGCATCACGGAGTGGGGATCGGCGCTCGTGGTGCGCGCTTGGCATCCAAGGCGCCTGAGTTCGCGTTCGAGAGTGAGGCCGCCGCTGTTCACGTCCAGAATCGCGGGAGCGTCTGCTCCGCCGTACTCCGCCAGATTGTGAATGAGTGCTCCGAGGAATCGCTGCATGTCTCCGGTCCCCAACTCGTCGTCTTCAGCGTGGAATTCGTCGAAGAGGTCGCGCCAGCGGTCCCAGAACTGCCGCACTCCATTCATCCCTCGGCCATGGAGCCATCGCGCCAGCTCGTAGCGGCGCTCTTGGGGTGATGACCTTCGGAAGATTCGGAAGAGATCTTCGGCCGTTTCAGGCTGAGCATCTTCCTGTTCGCGGGCACGGAGGTGGGCTCGCAACATCGCGTCCGAAGCGCTGATGCCGTGGCCTGCCTCAAGGATATCGCGATACTTATCCATTGCTTGGTCGTACGTTCCCTGTTGAACTGTGCCGCGCGCGTAGCAGGCGGTCAGGAAGACGTCTGTGAATCCTTCCCGGAGGGCGCGCTTCAGAAGCTGCTGGAGTTCGGGAGAGTTGTATGGCCATTCGTTTGAAATGATGCGATCGACGTGGAGGCGGATGCCCGTATTGAGGCAGGATGCCATGGCGAGGATGACGGATTTGCATTCCCCTCTGCTCTGGGCTTCGGCCGCCGTTGCGTAGGACTGCTGACGCTCCTCTGGGGGCGTCTTTCCGTGGATCGTCGAGAAGCGGACGGGAATGCGGCGTCTCCGGGACCACTCCTGACACATCCGTTCGATCTGTCGGTAGAAGTGCAGCTCCATCTCGCTCATGTCCGGCGCATCATCGCCTGTAGCGGCCCGCAGGACTCCCTGTGCCCGCATGTTCTCCACGATGAGAACCGAGTTCCGTTCTTGAAGGTCATGCTCGAGTTGCATCCCCACCCATTCGAGGAGGCTCTCGGGCATGGTCTCGTCGCCGCTCACGAGCTTGGGACAGAGGATGAACTGGTTCGTCGCGTCAATTTTGGTCTTTGCGTGCAGGCTCGGGTTGCTGCAAATGGCGCGCACGAATCGGGCTTCTCGATCGCTCAATTCGTAGTCAAGGACCTCCACTCTGTGGAGCCACGGTTGGGGTTTGTCGAGCATGAAGAGCGTGTCGCTGAGTGCTTGTCGAACTCGGAGAGGGCCGAGCCCACGTTCAACGGAGACCTGCCGGCCCTGGGTATCCCGAAGATCCGTCCCATACCTTGCTTGTCGCTCCTCTGGAGTGAGGAAGAGATCGTGGACGACGACGGGATCGGCAACCGTGTTCACATACGGAGTACCAGAAAGGGCGACGATGAGCCCGTTTCTCGTCAGGTACGTTCCGCGGCCATTCTCCCCGTGAATGATGCGATCGAGGAGCCGGGTCCACACGCCGTTACCGTCGACGTACTGCGCTTCATCGATGACGAGATAATCCCACCGCTGGGCGCAGAGGAGGTCGATGAGGCGAAGTTCCGAGTCTTCCTGGTCGCCGAGGTCCCGTTCGGAGTGGAGAATCGAGTACGGACAGAATACGACGCGAGGATTCTCCACGATATGTCGGAGATCGGAAATTCGCATGCCGCCCTCCACAATTCCGAGATCGGGAGATCGATCGGGATCCCGGTAGTAACAGTCGCGGGTGGGCTGGGGAGCGCTCCCCGGGCGGAGGCGGTTGGGCAATTCCTGCAAAACCATCTTCGGTGCAAGGTAGAGCATCCGAGGATTTTTCCCCTCAATGCGATCTTGCTCCATCATGATGATGGGGATGGGGGTCTTCCCGAAACCCGGCTCGAAGCCGACATAGAGCTTGCGTCTCTCCCGGTTCGCTTGCATTGCGAGGGCTTGGCGGAGGGAAGGGAAGGGACAGTCACGTTCCTGTTCGCGGATGGAAGAGATGAGCGTTTCCGGATGCGGTTGAGAGCAGGCGCGCTGGAAGAAGTTACCGAGGTCCACGAACAGTCCCGCGTGGATCGTGGGGTCCGTCACGCCCGCTTCCCGCGCGTGCGTTCGCATGCGCTCGAGTGCGACCCCGGAGACGCGGCGACGTATCTCCGCGGAGTGCTCCGGATCATCGGCTCCCCGGCTCAGGAGATGGTCGTAGGTATCGAGGAGGAGGTGGCGTCGCGCCACCGAACGCACGGCGGGCACCTCCAGAACTTGCCGGGGATAGGTCAAAATTTCCGGCCCGCTCCCCGTTGGCCTCGGACTCCTGCCCAGGTAAGCGCTGATGAAGGAGATCACCCGCGAGCGGTCCTCCTCGCCGACTTGGTCGAGTGCACAGAGGACATCCGCGGCCGCGTCCGCGCCGAGGGACGTGGCAAGTCGCAGGAGATCGAAGTTCTGATTGCGGATGATTTCTTCGAGATTGCTGTCGGTTCTCCCCGGCCGGGAAGGAGAGGATCCATTGCCCCGTCTTCCCGCGGCACGGGGAGGGAATTGCAGCTGGAGGCGAACGGGATAGTCACCCGTCAAAGAACCCGTCAATCCTTCCTGGAGGATGTCATAGAGAATTTGGCGGCGGGACGATTGGATCTCCGTGAGGAGCTCCGGAGGAATTTCGTGCTCTCCCAGCATGGAGTCGATCCGGCGGCAGAGTTCCAAGGCATCTTGGGGAGTCTCCAAGTTCTCTTGAAACCGGGCGCGGAATTCCGCGGCCAGAGACCGTACCTGCGCCCCATGTTCGGGATGCGCCGCGGCAATCCGGTCCACTTCTCTCTGAATCAGGGGCGCGATGCGTTCAGGCGTCAGCATGGGTTACGTGGTGGGAGGAGAGGGTGGATACATTCCCCGGATGGTACGGAGGAATGCTTGGAGCTTGCGCAATTCTCCGAGGGCTGCTTCCTGCTCCGTCGGGTTCGCTCCCGTCCGTGCCTGTGCGGCGAGCGAGGCGATGATTGACCCCAGGTTCTCCACGTCCACCGTTCCTTCCTGTTCGAGTTGCTTCACTTCTTCACCGTGCTTCCTCGCTCGATCTTCTCTTTGCGCTGTCTTCAGTATTTCCACGGTCTCCTCGAACCCTCCCTGTCCTCTTCCGGCCCCTTCCATGAGAATTTCAATGATACCTTCATCTCCCGTTGCTCCGTTGATGGCTGACCGGCGGTCGGCGATGGCGGACTTTAGGGCTTCGGCAATGGAGGGGTCCTCTTTTGTGGTTTCGGTTGCCTTCAGGAGAGCGTCCTCGGCCGCGGCCGCCAACTGCTCTGCCGAGAGGGACACAACCGGGAGCGCAGCGATGGCCGTTTGTGCCCGTTGTCGAGAGGCTTCTATGCTCCTCCTGAGCTCGCCAGCCGCCCGTTCTACTTCCTCCTCGGACCATTTTCCGGCGTGAGCAATCAGAGCCTGCTCCGCCGCGTGCGCCATGTGGTCTGCCGCGGCCTGCGCGACGCGCTCGGCGATCTGATCGGGGGCGATATCGTAGATGGCGAGGAGATCCCTTGTCGGTTCGGCAATGCCTTTTGGAGTTTTTCCTTCCGGAGGACCGGAATCTGAGGATGCATCGCTCTTCTTGATGGATGTGCTTCGGTGTTTCCGGTGTTTTGCCGAGACGGCTTTTTCAGCTGGCCATGGAAGGGCGAGAAGCCCTTCCTCGAGGTGAGTGATTTGGAGTGAGAGAAATGCCTGCAGTTCGGTCGGCAGGGGAATGCCGGTTCTCTCGACCTCGATTGTCAAAGGCAATTGTGCAACCAACTCTCGCATTTCTTCGACGAAGGAAGCGCAGTCGTCACAGGAGGACAGAGAGGATTTCGGGGCTTGAAGAATCTTGGCAAGGAAAGCGCGGCGAACGTGCTCGGGAGAAAGGGAAGTATTTTCGAGGGCAACTTCCAGCCTCCTCTCTGCCTCCCCGTGCACTTCAGTCCACCAACGAGTGAGAGTGTCGCGAGACACGACGAGTCTCTCCTTTGCTTGTGATTTGCCCATTTGAGGAAGTTGACGACTGTGACTTCGCGACTTCTTATGATCCCGTTCTTCGGCCACCACTCCTTGTGAAGGCAAGCCTGACGAGGGGGGAGCAGCATCGCTTCCATTGGTGAAATGCTGTTCTAGCTCCGCAACGAGTGCCTCGATTTCCTGTGCAACAATGATCGAAATTTCTCTCTCAAATGCGGAGTTTCCGATGGCAAGCGCTCCCGGCCGAATCCTCCGCATTGCGTCTTTGAGCGGTTGGAGGTCTTGTGGAGAGCTGAGCGGTTCGGGGCACCGGAGCACTACCAGTGATCGTGCTGCCGTCAGCGCCGTGCTCGCTTCAGATTTCACAGTTTTTCCTTTTGGCAAACCAGGGACTTGAGCAATCTGCTCTTCCAGTTTTCCTTGCAGATCTCCGATTGCTCTGATGACCTGCTTCCGTGTGAGTGTTCCAGGAACAAGGGGTTTCCGCGGGGAAATAGGGAGTTGCTGCTTGAACTGCTCCATGGCAGTGGCGAAGCGGGGCGGGAAGGTCTTCATCATCCAGTGTTCCATCCTCGATGGCGGAGGAGTGCGTTCTGCTGGATCATTGGTCACACGACAGACGTCTTCGAGAGGAATGAAATCTACATCAGATGCAAACCGTTGAGGACACTGCTCGCGAACCGCCCTCAAAAATAGTTGCCGATAGAGGTCCACCTGTTCGGAGAATACCTCCCGTTGCTTGTGGAATAACATCTGGCCAAGCTCAGTAACTACATCGAGTACATCGCCAATTGCACCGGTGATTTCCTCCCTACTGAATGACCTCCCCTGTAGATCACCCCCCTCGAACCTTGCACCCTGCGCTTGCTGTTCTGGCGTGTCTGGCATCTTCTGAGCGAAGAGTGCATCAATCGATCTCTCTGCGCATGTGCAGATTCTGTCGAACGATCGTTTGTACTCTTGCCGAATCGCAGGAGAGAAGGGATATGCCTCCTCGAGGGGAAGCATCGCTGCTCGAGCAGAGTAGACGAAAACGCGGCAGTCATCCCGCGTCACGTGGCGCGGCAGATCCTCGTACAATTGTCGCAAACATTGTTCGCACCACCGCAGTGTTCTCTCGAAACCGGGATCTAATGCCATGTACTTCGCTTGGGTGACCCGCTCCGGCGCTCCGGCTTCCTGGTAATCCAGCAGGGTTGTCCATAGGGTTTCTCTGGGGATCTTGGGTCCCGTCTGCTCGGAAGGACGGAACAGCTCCGGCAGTTGTCGTTCAATATCTGCATCAAATTTCCGCCTCCCTTCGTCGGAGAAATGCTGGAATGCATCGGGGACGTGGATACCATCCGTAATCTTCGGGAGCCTCTGTATTTGTTCGTAGCAGCTGCGACACTCCTCCAGCGTCAGATAGTCAGGGAGTTGTGCCTCAATAGCCCGCAACTGAGCCTGCGACTGCGTCCGGTGTTGCATGTAATGTTCTGCGATCTTCGTGGCCGTCTGCTGTCCCATAGCTCGGACCATCGCAACCATTTGCACACGCATTTGGTCTGTGTACTGCTGTCTCAGCGCGGAAGTGAGACCGATGAATTTCTGCTTGGGAATACGTTCCAGTCTCTCCACTCGATCCTCGCTTTGAGGAGGTTCAGCCGAAGCGAATCTTGCCCGGAGCCTACGTTCAATTTCATCGTGGACTGCCTGATTTTGCTTGACGCAGATCTTCCAGTACTCGGGGACAAGACGTTCCAATGTTGGCTGGTGTCCCGATTCACGCCGAAGAACTTCGAGAATCTCCAAACACTGGTCCAACGACATGCGACCTGGTCCATGGGCAAATGCATCATCGGTCATGCTGGTTACGCTGATTTCCCATCTATTGTATGCATCATCCACTCTTCTGTCGGCAATGGCTTGCGCGTGCAAGCTCTTTTCCTCCGTTGACGTGTGCGCTCGATGTTCCTCAAATGCAGAGAGAAACACACACCGAATAAATTCCGTTGAAAGCGTCGGAGCCCCTTGAGCTTCCGGAGATCCCACGGCAATTTTGGTATGCTCTCGATAAGCATCGATATTCGCGAACATTTGTTGGAGCTCTTTCGTGCACATCGTCATCGTGTCTTGAATCGCCTTGCGCAGCTTCGGCCGTTCGCCGATGACTTCGCCGAAACGCACAGCATCCTTCAGTTCCTTCCTCAGGGAGCGCATTCTTTTCTTTCCCACCGCTCCGGAAGAGCAGAAGCTTGCAATGATCTCAACGCCGCGCTTCCTCATGTCTTCCAAGTCGATCTCGCGGACGGCATCGTTTTGCATGATGAGCATCCCTCTCTTGCACACCCTCACGGTCATTCGATCCATTGTGGCTCCCCATTCATCGAGCATCTCTTCTTTCGTCAGAGGTCTTGAAGATACTGCTTCCAAAACTTCCTCTTCTTCTTGCACAGCTTGCTCTGGTGCGGGAGGCTGCGGATAGAAATCACGAAGCTCCTCCTCGTATCGTTCATCCGAATCGATTGATTGGAGATCGAGCGGAAGGACAAATGAGTACCTTCTAGCCATACGTGCGACATAGAAACTCGCTGCATTCTTTATCTCAGAAAGAAGTGCAGACGGCACATCAGACATTTTGAATTCGGCGATTGCCGTGAGAGCGCGCATGAGGAAATCCTTCCAGAACGCGACAACCTGCGAAGGCGCATCGCAGATCTTCTTCTCGGGGATGTTCATCATTTCTTGTGTCAGCATGCGGCAGAGTGCGTGTGATACCTCTCGGGTGGAATGCATGATATTTGTTACGTTGGGATCGCTGCAGTGTGTTCTGCCGATCCTCTCGACAGTGGTCTCAGGAAGGGCATCCTTCCGGATGATGCTATATGCAATGTCTCGTCCGATAGATACCCGGGGGATCGAACGGGTAACGTACCCTCCCGGAATGCTATCCACCAGTGGGAGGGCAATAAGGGGATATTCGACTGGCATGCCCGTCCTCAACTTGGCAAAGAATATCCTCAATGTATCATCTATAAATGTTGGCTCAGGACCATCCTCGATTTGGCAAAAAGTGCGGAGTCTTCTAGGAATCTCGGTCTCCTGAAAAGAAAGCGTCTCCATCCACAATAGCGAATGCTCCTTGTTAAGGAGTTGCCCATAAGAGGGAATGTGTTGCATGAAGGCGCGCTCAATACCGTCAAGTGCCTGATCTCTTGTCAAATCTCTCTCTCCCTTTCGTACGCGGTAGTATCTCGACTGCAGCATCCCTTCGCACTGCCTTCGCCACTGTCGAAAGCCTTCAATGAGAGATGTCTCAGCTTCTCGCCAGAGATCTTGAGGCGAGTGCTCACAGCGAATAAAGCAAGGGAGCTTCTCCTGTCCAAACAGTTCCTCATCACTCCATGACCAGCGGAACGCGGGAACCTCCTCCTTTTCTTCCTCCCTCTTCGCCGTGGCGCGTTCCCACAAATCCGGCGCATTGGATGCATCAAACGTGGCTGTGATAACGGGGTCAAGCCTCCTCTCGACTGCGAAGAACGTCGCGGTCTGCAAGCTCGGATCTCCGGGGAGAGCAACAAGTGTCTCGAGCAATTTGTCCTCTCCAAGGTCTGTAAGTTGCAGGGGCCGATCCAGTGCCGCAGTGGCTGCCTCCATTGCCTGGAGGATCGGGCCATTGCCCTTTGCACTCGCTGCTTGTACGTATCCCCTCAGGTCTCTTTGCACCGATTGCATCGTTTCATACACAACCTGAGCAATCGCTGTAACATTGTGCGAATCCGGAGAACGAAAAACTGCTCCAATACGCGTCCTCGCGTCCTCGATGAGAGCTTGGAATCGGACGACGAATTGTTCGAAGCGGCGATATTGGTCGGATGGTACTTCTTGTGTGATTGGAAATCTCTCACGAATAGCGCCGAACATGCGAGCTTCCAGGGCATCTTGGATTCTCCGAATTGTTCGATCTTGGTCCCACAGCAATATTTGAAGCTCTTCGCTTTGAAGGGGCTCAGATAGAGCGCTGCCCATTGGTTCATCTCCGTCTGGAGTCACAGGGAATTAAAGCCCAAAATAGTGTTATTTGTCAATTAAATACAAGTTTATGCAAGCTCCTAAAAGTGGCTTAGAGAAGGCAGAAATTGCATTGGACCCCCAAGCTTATTGTTTTTAGAACGTGCGCATATCTTTGGACTTTTGATGCGGTACCCACGCTCGCCGTTCACTCTATCGTGCTAGCCATGCATGACTGATATTACGATGCCAATCTTGGATAGAGATTTGTCCTTCGCAGTTCTTCCTCGGTCGGCTGAGGCACATGCGATCCGTCCGATTCCATGTTTGCCGCTTCCATATCCAAGCGGACGTCGGAGAGTTCGGAGAACGTATGCATGAGTTCAGCCCGAACGGCTTCCAACCGTGCGAGCAAGGAAGCCCTCTTGTGTCCCTTTTCACTGAGTTTTTGCCCCTTCCCATACATGATGTCTATGAATTCAAGAGGGGGAGTTTCCTCGGCATTACACGAGAGCTGTCTGACAAACCGATTCTCTCTGAATGCTGAGGAGATCCCCATCGTCCGTGCTTGCGCGATGAGTTCGGCGATTACGTTCAGCGCTTCCGACTGGTGGCACCGTTCAAGCATTGCTGTAACCACTTCGTCACCATGCGGCCAACCTGTGCCGGTGAGGACGACGCCCATGTCTTGCAGCGTTTTATCAGGCATAGTTTCATTATAAATACTTTTTAGATTCTTGCAAGTATTACTCGATGTGGCTCAGGCGTGTTCGCCGCACTTGGCCTGCATGGTAGTTGTATATCGAACTCCAACGTCGCCGACCAGCCGGAGATCGGCGACTTTGGAGATGATGGTTTCAGTATGATGCTTCGGCTTTCGCGAGAAGGACTTCGATCTTGGTGAGATCCTCTTGGAGACGCTGCAGGTTTACCTCGATGGTGTCCTTTCTGCCGATCTCAAAATCCACAGTTTCCGGAAGCTTTCCGGGAAGGGAGTCGATGGCATTCATATCGATGCCGTGGGATGCGAGGATCGAGCAGATATCCTGTAAGAGGCCTTTCCTGTCGTGCATCGCCGTGAGCCGCAGAGAGCGCTTCCGGATGTTCGCGAGGCGGACGACGATGGTCGTCGTTTTGGCCTCCATGCGTTTTCGCCACTGCCGCGTCGGGTCCAATTTTTCGCGCGCAGCTTCGATGAATGCGGGGAGCCGCCGCTCCGCCGCGGGATGGTGGATGTCGTGCGTCGCTAGGTCCAGGATGTGCTGCAACTGCGCAATCGTTCGCTGAAGATCGCCCAATCCTTCGGGGGAGGAGGCCATGCTCGTGATGAGGTCCGCCTGAAGCGGGGCGGGGAGCGTGGCCCCGCGGCCGACGGAGAGCATGAAGAGTTCGAAATTCGGGGAGCCGATCTTTTCCAGGCTCTCAATCGACCCCGTTTCTGGCAAGCCCTCACCCATTGCCGCACAAGCTCCCGCTTGCAGGAAATGAGGTTTGCCCTGTATCTGGTGCATCATGCGGTCGTGCTCTTCGAGACGCATCTTGTGGATGAACATTTGTTGCTGCGTGAACAGTGCCACGCCCAGATCCTCGGCATCCCGCGACCGTTCGCTGATCGTGCAGACGATGCCGTTCTGACCGCGCCAGGAAGGGATTTCCGGAGGGGGTTTCGCCATCGCATGAATCGACCCCGCCTGAGCCGATCCTGACGCATCGATGCTGCGCAGGAGATCGACGTAGTCGCGCTTCGAAGAGCCGGTATCGATGATGATCTGTCGCTCTTGAAGCTTCGCGCGGATGTGGAGGAGGACGCCCCGGATTTCTGGGAGATCGGTTGCGATGAAAATGATTGCTGCCTTTTCCGCAAGTTCCGGGAGCGGGATGTGCGGGAAGTCCGGCTCTCTCTTTGCGCGGCCGGGATCCGATTGCATGATCGGATGCGATGAATGCGGTTGCAACGTTCGTACGAGATGGCTGCCGCACCTGCCGACGCCGATGACGCCTATGGGTTTGTCGCCGATGATAGAAGCGAGCGTTCGCTCGGATGAGTGTTCCATGATGAAGTCGAAGGAAGGGGGTGGGAAGTTCCTCGGGTCGATAGCGCAGTCCCGCTGCGTCGCAGACGAGTTCGTAGTACGAGAGCGAGCCAAGGATGAGAAATTCAGTGCACATACAAAAAACCCCGCGGATGCGAGGGGCTGAAAACAGGTTCAGAAACAACCGCTCACATCCACGTGCAGCAGTTGCCGTAATAGTGTTGATCCTTGAAGTGCGAGGTACGCATGACGGGAAAAGTATATCCCGAGCGTTTCTGAAGGGGCAAGGTTTCCTTTCGTGCAGAAATGTCTCCCCGGGCTGGATTCGAACCAGCAACCAATCGGTTAACAGCCGATTGCTCTACCGTTGAGCTACCGGGGAATGGAGGCGTGAGAAAGACGGGATATGTACAAA
>DMXL01000005.1 GCA_003483925.1 Candidatus Peribacteria bacterium
CCGTCTCCGTCGTTATCCACTCCGTCTCCGCACTGCGCAGGAACCTGTGCGTTGATGATCAAACGACCGTCGTTGTGCGTTCCCGGATTGCCTCCATCGTCCCAGTAGTAGTCCGTGCGGCCGTTCCCGCGGGAACAGACGATCGCGAAGTGACCGAGATCGGAGTACAGGGTGTATGGGCTCGTGTATTCGTTGATCTTCCAGGTGGTATACGTGCCCACAGCCGTGATGCCGGCGGGGACGGTGCCTGCTCCGCTGGTCGGAGACACGCCGTCGCGGCAAATGTTGCTTCCTGTAGCGAAAGCGACATGGACGCGATGTCCGGATCCGTCGAAGTAGAAGTACCCCATTTCCTTGAGCAGAAACTTGCGCCAGAAGTAGTACGTGTCGCTGAAGCACGGCTCGCATGCTTCCTCGCAGGCGAGGTTACGATTCGTCCCCGCTTCTCCGCAGATGATTTGCCATGTGAAGGACATGGGGAAATCTCCCGTCGGAGGGAAGCACGAAGCGCTCACTTTCCCGCTTTGTGAAGACGCACTGGGTACGTCCACCGTTTCCGCGGCTGCCGAGGACTCGGATCCGCCGTCGGTGGCTTCTTGAGCCAGAGCGGTTTCAGCACCGAAGAACGGCTCGACCAGCGTGATCTGAGCCTGGCTGATAAAGAGACAGAAGAGGCTTGTAGAAGCCAAAAACTTCTTAGCGCTCATGCGAGAAAAGGGGGAATAAAGGGGCGAATCTTACATTCATTTGCGGTTTAGTCAATATCTTTCAGAGAGTATTATTGTCTAAGAGATCGCCATAATTGAAGCATTTCGGTATGTCCGAAAAAACATACACACGGGGGGCGTACTCGGGTCGGTGATCCCTCTTTTTTCAGGAAGCGAAGAGGAGGGTAGATTCTCTTTGATCGGCGATTTCGGCGAGTGTAATTGACACCTGATCCTCCAAAGGCACAATGCAAATACCTATGGGGACCAAGCAGTTTTCAGGGGATCTCCTGCAACGCATCAGCGAGGTGCTTGGCGATGTGGGAAATAGTGACCTCTCTCTTCGTGCAGAGATGCATCCGATCGTAGAGGATCTTCGCGTCCCGGACATCGTCCTCCGCGCCTTCCTCCTGCCATCCAATGTCACTCTCCTCATGGAGCGCTCATCTGCATTGCAAGCCGTCGTTGGGGAGGATGCGGTGGCACTCAAGATCGAGGTACTGCGGCAGGGGAGTGACGTCTTCGCTCTGCGGCTCCTCAAGGCCGTTGAGCATTCGCAAGATACGCTGACGGATCTTGTCACGCTCATTCTCCTCGAAGGGATTGTCTCCTTACGTTCTCATCTTCCAGATGAGGAAGTTTCGGTCCTCTGGATCTCTCTGGCAGATCGCCTCGGACTCTGGAAGATGCGCTACCTCCTCGAAGACTGCCTCTTCGAAGCTCGGCATCCCCAGGACTACCAACTCGTTTCCTCGCTCCTCGAACGACAAGGTCGCATCCACGAGCGGCTTTTCGCGGATATCAGTGCTATTCTCGCTCATCGACTTGAGGCAGGAGGATTGCGGGATTTTCGCCTCTCCTGTCGCCATAAGAACGTCAGCGGCGTCTATCAGAAAATGCAGCGGAAGGGGCAGACGCTCAATCACATCACGGATCTTTTCGGCTTTCGCATCATCACGCGAACCGCGCGCGATTGCTACCGTGCTTTGGAGATCCTCCATCGTACCTGGCGCCCGTTTCCGGAGCGTTTCAAAGATTACATCTTGGCGCCGAAAGCCAATGGCTACCGCAGTATTCACTCAACTATTTGCTGTCTTGAGGGCCAGACAGTCGAGTTCCAGATTCGTACGGAGGAGATGGATGCGGCGGCGACATTTGGTCATGCCGATCATGCGTCCTACAAACAAGTCATGCGGTTGCGCAACGAAAGTCCTCCGTTTCCCTGCAACGCTCGTCAGGAAATGTGCGTAGCGCTCCCGCCCGGGGCAAGCTGCCACAGCATGGAGAACACGGTGCGCATTCCTTGAGCGATGAAAGAACTCTTCACGATGACTGCGATCCCCTCGACGATGGAGAAGTAGGCGACCTTGTCATCGTAGATGTAGTACTCGAGATGAAATCCTTCGAGGAACGACCGGGGGACGAGCCGGCTCTCGCGCAGTTCCTCCTGATCTTTCTTCTGCCGGTCCCGGGACATCGGCGTATCCGGGAAGATGGCGCGGATGAGGATGCCCGCCGCCTTCCGGCGCAGGTAGTAGCGCGGAACGTACTCAGGCAGCACCGATTCCGTATCGTCGATGGATGTGATGGCGAGGATGTCCGTCTTCGAGGTGAGCGTGTCCTCGTAGGCGGCGATGACCCCTTCTTTCCCGTTGTAGAAGGCGATCTCCGGCTTCGTGAACGCGGGATTGGCGAACTCCGCGAAGAGGGGGAGGCAGGCGCGGAATTCCTCGATGCCCTGTCGTTGCTCGTACTGCTTGCCTTCGAGGAGACGCGCGATCACTTCGGGCGGTTCCGCGCAGAAGAAGTCGCGATTCGTCGCGAAGCGGCTCAAGAATCCCCGCTCGTGGAGGCGTTCGAGGATGACGAGGGCATCCCCTGAGGAGAGTCCTGCGTCCGCAGAGATGACATCGACTGCCTGCACGCCGAGCTTCAGACAGCTCAAGTACACCCGCGCTTCGCAGGCGTTGAGTCCCACTTTCTCGAGAGCGGATTGGAGTTTCTGGGGAGGGGGCGCTTCCATGGGGTCAGGGGGCGGGGGCATTGAGATCATACACCTCGCGCCAGGGTTTCCCGTCCAGAACATCCTGCGCCGCGACGCGGCAGTGTGTCTCGGCCATGCTGTCGAAGAGCTCCTCGACGTCCTGCGCCGAGTGACCGTAGTCGAAGGAAATGCGCAGGGCGCGGTTGCGGTTGCGGCAGGGGAGGACTTGCGTACCGGGGAACCAGCGCGCGAGGTCTTGGGCCATCTGCTCGCCTTTGATGTTCGGGAAGAGGAGCGTGAGGATGCCCACGAGGTCCCGTTGGTTGCAATGGTATGGGGAGAGCACCTCGCAGCCAAACAGGCGTTTGAGGCCCGCCTCTCCTCCCAGGCGCGCCTCCGTCTCCTGCAGACGTTTCCGGAGGCCGTGTGCATCGTTTTGCCGTAACAGCTGCAGGACGTTCCCGCCGTAGTCTTGTGCCTGCCGAAGCGCACACATCGTGAGGTGTCGCATGCGCCGCGCGATGTTGTACCACCCCTCATGTTGTCCCTGCTCTCCGACGTTCCCCTCCATCCGCCGCAGGTCGTGACGGGGCTCGTCATGGTTGTTCAGAGCCATGCCCATGGCAACGATGTGGTCGAGGGGGAGCATGGAGGGCTGGTACCCCACGCTCGCAGCCAGTTCGTTGCGCAGTGCGACGAAGCCCGCCTCGCCCGTGCCAAGCGCCTTCGCGCCGCTTCCGAGGAAGAGGTCGGCTCCGAGGAGTTGGTACTCCGGCACCGCCCTCCCGATCGACTGGGCCCCGTCGAGGGTGACGAGGGTGGTTGGGTGCCGCTCTTTGAGTTTGGCAATGAGATGCTGGAGGTAGTAGGTGTTCGGCCTGTCTCCCCGCGGTCGTGAACAGGGGGCATCGCCGAACCGTGTTTTGGAGCTGATGAGGACCATGAGCGTCTGCGGATCCATGACTTCCTCGAAGGCGGCGAGGAGCTCCTCGTCGGTTCGCAAGCGCTCCTCTGAAGGGTGTCGCAGCGCAACGGGTCGGACTCCTGTCTCGCCGCAGCGTTCCAGAAAGTACCGCGGGAGGAGGTCGTACTCCTCATCGGTCATGGCGATGTTGTCCCCTGCATGCAGGTGCGGGAACTGCTGCAGGAGAAACCACTCGAAGGCGGCAGTTGCGGAACCGAAAGGGAAGTACTCGTAGTTCCTGCCGGTTGAGTAGTACGTGTCGAGCGCGCGCCGGGTGAAGCTCAGAGCCCACTGGAAGCGACGGGTGCCCCTCTGGAGAGAGAGGGCTTTGAAGGCTGCCTCCGTGAAATGATCGCGCACCGTCCCAACGCCCGCGGAGTTGAAATTGAGGCGATATTGGGTGGGGGGCGTGTGCATCCGCGGCAGTTCCACGAGAGGGAAGAGTGTCCGGCGATCAGGAGTTTCTCCTTCGAGAATGATCTCCTCGTCGAGGATGATCTCCGCATCTGGGAAGCGGGCGAAGCATACGCGCATGAGGAGGTCCCGGATCGTCCAGTCGCGGTACTGCCCGTTGCTTAAAGGGATATCGAGGAGGCGGTGGGGATCGTCACGGTGGAGCGCGATCTGAAGCGAACGGCGCAGGACGGGTTGCCGCCATGTCTCCTGTTCATTCTTCTTCGGCAGATGCTGGAGACGGGCGAGGAGCCGGTCAGCACGGTGTGTCATCTCCGGGTCGGTGTGCAGTTGCGCGGGGTCGAGGATGCGCACGGCCACCTCGTCAGGAATGCGTGGACTGATCGTGAGTGTGTTGAGGGCGACGAACGTCTCTCCGAGGACTCTGCGCGGCATCTCGCGCGAGAGGAGGTCGTCCACGTATTCCGCGGAGAAGGGGGTGGCATCGAGGCTCCCACGCCAGAACCACGGGTGGCTCTTCGGATCCTTGCGGCACGCCGTCGCGAGCATCTCGAAGAGATCCACGGATGCCGCCGCGTTCGTCTGGAGGACGGGATTGAGGAGTACGCTTCGGAGAGCGCCGAGGGATCGCCGCTCGGCATCCTGCACGGAGCGGGGGAATTCCCCATAGCGGCCGTACATGGTTCCTTCCGTGTGTCCGATGACGGAGGCGCTCACATCCCCGAAGACGCGGAGGAAGCGCTCTAGATGCCCGAAGAAGTGTGGAGGATCCGGAGCGTCCGCCGGTGCGGCGGGGGTCTGGCACCGCCCCCTGAAGATTGCTGCAGCCTGCTGTGCGGCTGATTCGGTGATGCTCCCTGGTTCTGCGGCGCTTACGGAGGCACGGTGGAACCGGCACTGCGTTTCGGTGAGGGCTGCAAGCTGCGGCATGTCCTGATCCATGAAGTTGAGGAGCACGTAGACCAAGGGGCCGTACTGCTCGCCGAACGTCTCGGTCACCATGTGTTCCAGTCGGGCGACCTGCGGGCGGTCCGGTTTCCTCAGCCGTGCCCATCTTTCATTCCTAGAGAACATTTCCTCGAGGAATTTGGCTCCGTCCATCGCCCACGGTTCCTCCTTGTAGAGGTTGCGGATCGTCTGCCGCCCCTGCTCCTGGTCGAACCGGCGCGCATCCGCATCGTCGAGGCGCAGCGTCACATCGCAGTGTGCGCGACATGCGTTCGAGACCTCCTGGATTGTTTGCTCCGAGAGTCCGAGCATGTGGATCGTCGCTTCGAGACGTTCTTGGGGGATCTCCCCGTCGATTCCTGCTGATGGGAGCAATTCCCGAAGAGCGCTCCGTGTGCGCTGCAGTTCCGAGAGGAAGTCGAAGGGTTCCTTGAGGGATGGTGTATCGGGGTTGATAGAATCTCTGTGAGCGAGGAACGCTTGGGCGAGAGCGTCCTCCATGGACCCGAGCGTTGCACGAGAAATCCCCACAGTAGATGGAAAGTGTGTGATTATTCGCTCATCACGACAACTCGTCAATGCTGCTCTTCGGTGGCCTGCCCTCCTCTTGAACACGAGCGGTCGGACCTTCTCTCTCCATTTGCTCCACTTCTCGGGCCATCGCTTCGACGCAGTGACGCAGTTGCTCGTCGTTATTGTCAGGGGAGAACGAGGCGCGAATGGCATCGTACGATTCGGTGTAGGTGAGGAAGATTCCTTGTTTGGAGAGGCGTTCGGTGAGCGTGCGCATGTCCACGGTCGGGAACCGGAATGTGAGGATGAGGGATGTTGCCTTATGGATCGGCTTGATGAACTGCAGGGCATCCTTTCCCGTCCACCGTTCTCCGAAGCGTGCTTCGAGGAGCTTCTGGAACGTCTCGCGGCGGTGGTAGCGCTCGAGCATGAGAAAGTACACGCTCATCCGGGGGCCGTCCCTGAGATCGCGGATGCGGTCGGCACGCTCGAGTTGCTCGAGTTGCGTAAGCGCGCCGTAGAGGTCACCTGCCGAGAGAGCATCATCCGCGGTCGTCGGCACGCCGAGGCTTGGGTCGAACATGCCATGGAGGATCAGGAAGTCGCCCTTGCCTCCGTAACGCAGTCGACTCAGTCTTTCGTCGCCGGTCGTTCCACGGTATTCGAACGCGACGAAGCCCATGGGCGGTGCGCCGATTGCTTTGTGGAGGCCGCCTACGTAGAAGTCCGCTGCCGCGCGTGGCGATTTCATGCCGAGGAGCTCCCCCGCATCAACGTCGATGTTCCCTACGGCCTGTGCTCCGTCAACGATGACAGATGCTGTCCAGAGATGATTCTGGATGTATCTTCCGATGGTGCTGATCGGGAGCTCTTCACCCGTTTCGCGCAGAACGTGCGGAAGGATGACAGCCCTTGGCTCACAGGGCTTCAGATGCGTGTCGACTTCACGTTGTATCTGCTTCACCGTTTTCCCTCGTACCGCGAAGATCATGAATGCATCCTGACCGAGCCATCGCTGCAGTTCATCTTCCTTGTATTGCGGGCCACGCTCCCGGAAGTGGGTGGGGAACGTGCTATAGGGATCGCGGCCGTAGACGTTGCCCGGGTCGCTGACGAGGAGCATGTTCACCATCGTGGAGATGTGCGTCGGGTCGGCGAATGCAACCGGCCCCTTATCTCCTCTCCGTGAGTATGTGCCGTCGAGGGCGCCGGCCATGACGGTGGCTTCTCCGATATTGCGTGTGAGGACGATGCTCTGCGGTTCGACCTTGAGCATCATCGCGAGCTTCTTCCGGAGTCTGCGAGCCAGATCTTCGCTCAGCGCCTGCGCGAGCACAGGCTCGCCATCGCGCAGCAGTTGTTGCTCTGCCGCGAGGGCGCGGCGTCCCTTCTCCACCGCGGCGGCGCACGGAACGCCGACCGATGCATGATTGAGATAGACGGCTTCCGGCATCTCGCCGCGGAGAAACTTGTCGTGCGCCTCCTCGTCGAAGAAGAAGTCATCGAACGGCATGATCCTTTCGATCTTCTGGAGGAATGCCGTCAGCGCCTTGTCGACGACCACTTCCCCGGCTCCCCGGCGCAGGAGCGCCTGCAGGCGCTGCGTGGTGAAGTGCCGGATGCGGTCCTGTCGGTAGCGGTTCCCCGGAGGGCGCCGAATGTTCGGGCTCAGCTGAGCGATCTGCTGCATCTCCATTCTCTGTTCCAGTCTCGCTTCCAGTCTCTCTTCCATGCGCATGCCCATGCCGGAGCCAATGTGCGGGGACATAAGGGGATGAGTCTAGTTCTCTCGACATCCGGGCAACAAGGGGAAAGATGGGGCAATGTGCGGGAGAGGGGAGCGTGGGGTTCTTCAATAAACTGAGGACGTATGGAGATGCATTATCTGGTACACTCTTCGAAGATACTGGGGAGTCGCCAAGTGGTAAGGCAGCGGCCTTTGAAGCCGCCATTCGAAGGTTCGAATCCTTCCTCCCCAGCCATGCACCACTCGCTTCGCTCGGGTGCATGGCGGCGCCAATATGGGCACGTGATTGTGGTACAGAAGCTCTACCCTATTGTTTTGTTATGTTGTAATATTGACGACCTATGATATCGAACAGTGCATTCATTAACTTTTTTTCGAACAATTGGATCTTTCTAATTCTAGTAATTTTTTCATTAATAAAGGTAATACCGTCAAAATTGGTTAGATCTCCAGAGGTAGCGAAAGGGGATCCAAAAATGACATTTCTTACTTTAATTCTTGAAAGTTTAACAGACAGTGTAAGCAGATCTTGTTTTCCTCTTCTGGCAGCTTTCGGTTTGAAGAGCATGATTCCTTTCATTATTTTTGCCGTCGTAATTTTTGATATCTTTGTTAAAAGCCAAATTTCCAATCAAGCAGTGACCCTGATTGCTATTGGAATCATTGCATTATATTTGGATGAGCTGGTTAAAACAGGAAAGAAAATTTCATTTTTTGGGGTAATTACGTGGGAGCGGAAGGAGGGGCAATAATTTGCATCAGTGGTTTTGTTCCACCAGAGATCCGATCCTCATATTTTTTACTTTAATTATCAGTAAAGCTAAGATTACATTGAATATGGAAAATGATCAGATAAAAGATAAGGCAATATTTGTCGTAGGGCTTATGGCTGCATTTCTTGCATTCAGTTCATATAAGGAGGAACTCTCGCAGATCCGTCTTCAAATTGGGCAAAGAACGCCAACGCTATCTTCTCTATTCCTATTTTTCATCGGTATTTTATCTTTGTCAGTTTATTTTTTTGCGATTCATTATTTAAAGTTTAACTATCCGAGATTCCAAAATTCTTTTGTGTTCAAAACAGCTGGTTTTCTAGCCAATATGTTTTATTCACTAGGAATATTATTTCCACTTTTTATTTTATTGCTTTGGATAGTGCCAATAATACCAACGCCTCCTAACAAATTCATGCCTGCAGTCTTAGCATTTGATATTTTCGGTGGAATTTTCGCCGTTTCCCTCGCAATTTTTAATGCAGTTTCTCAGCAGAATGAACGCAGAAAAAAGGAGATAGAAAATATCGATCAAAATAAAGCTCATGCTTCACAGCATGCATTGCAGTTGTTTGAAAATAAGTTCTACGGGGAGGCCATCGTGGAATCATTTAAGGTTTTAGAAATATTTTTAAGAGAAATACTACTTCAAAAAGTAGGCATATACACAGAGGGGATTAGCCCAAGTCGTATTATTGAAGTTGCTATTAAGCATGAAATTCTTGATAAAAGAGCAGCAAATCAGGTCAATAAATTACGGAAGATACGGAACCTAGCTGTTCATAGCGATAAACCCGTAAGGCGAAGGGAAGCAGAGCGAGTATTGAAGGCTGTCAGATCAATCCTTGAAAGTGTGCCGCCTTTCCGTTCTTGAAACCCGACAGTCTCACACCATCAGCACCCACCGACTGATCCCTCATTTTTGTCTTGCTCACACCCACCCGCCTCCGTACACTGCACCGGTCATGTTCGCAGTCGTTTCCATCGCCGGCTTCCAGGAGAAGGTTTCCGAGGGGGACAAGATCAAGGTGCCGCTCATCCAAGCCGAGCCGGGCAAGACCGTGACCTTCGACAAGGTAATGCTCATTTCCAAGGACAAGGCCGCCGTCACGATCGGGACGCCCCTCGTCGCCGGCGCATCGGTTACGGTGAAGGTGCTCGCGCATGGCAAGACGGACAAGGTGCGCGGAGCGATCCACGGCAAGCGCAAGCGGCAATTGCACTTCTTCGGCCACCGGCAGGATTACACGGAGGTGGAGGTGACGAAGATCCAGGCGTAATGGAATGAGCGTCATGGTTTGACGCGCTCACCATGACGTGTTTTTCGGCGGTTCCTTATAGGTATCCCAGCCAAGAGAGACCCCAGCCGAGGAGCAGGGCGTCGGTCAGTCCGTGGCTCCACCATGCGGCGTAGATCCCGCCGGATTTTCGCAGGAGCAGGCTCCAGCAGATGCCTCCGATGGCGAGGCCGATGATGGCCAACGGAATGAGTGACGTGGGCACATCCGGTAAGCCGAGGAAGATCAATCCGTGCATCAAGCCGAAGAGGGAAGCGGAGGTGATGATACCGATCGTGTCTCCCGTGCTGCGCGACAGCTCACGATCGAGCCACGCGCGGAAGTGCAGCTCCTCGAGCGCGGAATTTAAGAAAGAGAGGAAGACGACAACCGCCACCGCGCCCACCGGACCGACTGCGAAACGGGCGTCCAGCCCCCGGCGCAGCGTCTCGGGATCGAGGTGGAAAAGGGGGATGAGCAGCTGCAGGGCGACGATGGCACTCAGAGAGAGGACGAGGGCGATGAGAGTCGCCATGATCCAGAGAACCGCCGAAGGACGAGGTTCATCCGTCGGCCAGACTATCCGCGCCCCCGTCTTGCCGTCTCGGTATCGCCACACGCCCGGCACGATCAGCTGGAAGACTTTGTAGAGCGACTGCAGCAGGTAGCCGCTCACCCCCAAGGAGAGCACGGCGATTTTGACGAGGAAGGGGATGCTTGCCGCGCCCAGAAGCCAATAAACACGCTTGCTATTCTGTCTCATAGGCATAAGGAAGAGTGAGTTACAGTTTCTCCCGCAGCTCTCGGATCGCTTTCAGCGTCACCCCCAGATTTTGCAGCTGCGCGAGAGTCTCGGCGAGGCGCTCGCGGGACTTGAAGAGGTGATGGAGGTAGCTCCTGAAATGCGTGCGGCTCAAGGAGGAAGGGGAGTCGGCGTCGATGGGAACATGGGCGGTGCGATAGGCGCTGTTCTCGATATTGATGGAGGAGCCGTCCGAGAGGAGGACCTGCCCGTGGCGCGCTACGCGCATGGGAAGGACGCAATCGAACATATCGATGCCTTTCGCAATCGCCGCTTTCATCTGCGAGATCTCCCCCACGCCCATGAGGTAGCGGGGTTGATCCTCCGGCAGGAGCGGACAGACCACGGAGAGGACGGCGAACATCTCGTCCGGCGATTCCCCGACCGCGAGCCCCCCGATGGCATAGCCGTCGAAGCCGATCGAAATGAGCTCCCTCGCGCACTTCTCGCGTAAGTCTTGGTGGAGCCCGCCCTGGACGATACCGAAGAGGAGAGGGGTGTGTTGATATGGTGAGCTTGTGTCACCCCGAGCGGAGTCGAGGGGCGAACCATCACGTTTGCCATAGCGTGTCGATCCTTCGTCTCCGCTCAGGATGACACGCTGATTCTCTTCAGCCAGTTTCAGATGCGTTTCTTTGCAGACCTTCGCCCACCGGATGGTCCGGTCCACGGCCGCTTCGATCGCCGCGCGGGGAGCGGTGGACGGCGGGCATTCGTCGAAGCACATGATGATGTCGGCGCCGAGCTTCCACTGGATTTCGATCGACTCCTTCGGTCCGATGAAATGCAGGTCGCCGTTTACGTGCGAGCGGAACTGCACCCCGTCTTCCGTGATCGCGCTGATCGTGCGCAGGGAGTAGACCTGATAGCCGCCCGAATCCGTGAGGATGGGCTTCTCCCAGCCGACGAACGGGTGCAGGCCGCCGGCGCCGGCGACGATCTCCTCGCCCGGCTGGAGGTGGAGATGGTAGGTATTGCAGAGCAGCACCTGCGTGCCGAGGGAGAGCAGGTGGTCGAACGTGATGCCCTTCATCGCCCCCGCCGTCCCCACCGGCATGAAGAAGGGGGTTTCGATCGCGCCGTGGGCGGTCGTCAGCCGTCCGCGCCGACCGAGCGGCGTGGACTTCAGGAGAGCGAACATACGTGCAAGGCTACTGCGCAGGAGGCATTCCGTGCAATCACGAAGGAATCGAAGTGCGCGCAAAGGCATTGAATACAAAACGTCTACCAAGAACCCTTGGCAGGAATTGCGCCCTCCATTAGGATGTCGCGGCCTACATTTTTCCTCAATCTCCATGAAAGGAACTGTCGCTCAGGTCATCGGTGCAGTCGTGGACTGCACGTTTCCGAAAGATCAACTTCCTCCCATCTACGCCGCGTTGACGGTCGACATGGGCTCCGAAGTCCTCACGCTCGAGGTGCAGCAGCACATGGACGGCGGGATGGTCCGCGCGGTCGCCATGGGATCAACGGACGGACTGAAGCGCGGGATCGACGTCGAGTCGTCGGGCGAGCCGATCTCCGTGCCCGTCGGACCCGAGACGCTCGGACGCATGTTCGACGTTCTCGGCAAGGCCATCGACGGCAAAGCCGAGGTGCATACGAAGAAGAGGTACCCGCTGCACCGCGAGGCGCCGTCGTTCATGGATCAATCGACCGAGACGGAAGTGCTCGAGACGGGAATCAAGGTGGTGGACCTCATCTGTCCCATCCTCAAAGGAGGGAAAGTCGGACTCTTCGGCGGAGCGGGCGTGGGCAAGACCGTCGTCGTGAAGGAGCTTATCCGCAACATCGCCACCGAACACAGCGGCCTCTCCGTGTTCGCCGGAGTGGGGGAGCGCACCCGCGAGGGCAACGACCTCTACTATGAGATGAAGGAGTCGGGCGTCTTGGACAAGACGGCGCTCGTCTTCGGCCAGATGAACGAGCCGCCGGGACCGCGCTTGCGCGTGGCGCTCGCGGGGCTCGCCTGCGCGGAGTACTTCCGCGACGAGGAACGCAGGGACGTGCTGCTCTTCATCGACAACATCTTCCGCTTCACGCAGGCGGGCTCCGAAGTGTCGGCCCTCCTCGGACGCATCCCGTCCGCGGTGGGATACCAGCCGACGCTGGCGAACGAAATGGGAGAGCTGCAGGAGCGCATCACTTCGACGAAGAAAGGATCGATCACGTCCGTGCAGGCCGTCTACGTGCCGGCGGACGACTTCACCGATCCGGCGCCTGCGACGACCTTCGGGCACCTCGACTCGACCATCGTGCTCACACGCTCCCTCACGGAGCTCGGCATCTATCCGGCCGTCGATCCGCTCGAGTCCACCTCCACCATCCTCACGCCCGAGGTGGTGGGTCAGGAGCACTACGACACGGCCCGCGCCGTCCAGAAGGTGCTGCAGCGCTACAAGGAGTTGCAGGACATCATCGCGATTCTTGGTATGGAGGAGCTCTCCGACGAGGACAAGCTCACCGTGCGCCGCGCGCGCCGCATCCAGAAATTCCTCTCTCAGCCGTTCTTCGTCGCAGAGACCTTCACGGGGACCCCGGGGAAGTTCGTCCGCCGGACCGAGACGGTGAAGAGCTTCCAGGCCATTCTCGACGGCAAGTACGACTCCATTCCCGAGCAAGCCTTCTATATGAAGGGAGGCATCGAGGACGTTTCCGCCTGATCCATGCAGATTCACGTCGAAATCATCACGCCGGAACGCGCCGTCTACGAGGGGACGGCCGATGCCGTGTCCATCCCGACGCCGCAGGGCGAGATCACCGTCCTTCCGCACCACATCCCTCTGATTTCCATCGTCACCCCCGGCACCGTCACGGTGCGCGCGGGCGGGGAGGAGCACCTCTTCGCCGTCACCCGCGGCGTCATCGAGATCGACGGGCAGTCCATCCGCCTTCTCGTCGACACGGCTGACCGCGCGGAGGAGCTGGAGGAGGCTGCCGTTTCAAAAGCGAAGGAAGATGCGCAGAAGCTCATGAAGGAGCGAAGAGCCGATGCGGAGGGCGTGGCGGAAGCCGCCGCGATCCTCGACCGCGAGCTCGCGCGCCTCCAGGTCATCCGGCGCCACCGTTCCCACAGAGGGATCACCCCGCCGGTTCCCGGTTCCGATGAACAATGATCCATGCCTTCCACTCCTTCCCCGAAGCGGCCCGATAGCCCACCTTCCATTTTCCTGGCCGTCCGGCTCGCGTGGGATCTCGGGTTCATCATCGCGATCCCCATCGCGGTTCTCGGCTTCGGCGGAGCGTACCTCGACCGAACGTTCGGGACGTCTCCGCTCCTTTTGCTCATCGGCTTCGTGCTCGCCATCGTCATCACGACTGTGGGCCTCAAGCGCAAGCTGAAGACCATCCTCTCCCCATCCAAGAAGTAAAAATGGCTCACTTCGAGACACCGCCGCTGGCCTCCGAAACCCTCGCTCACATCGGGAGTTTCCCGGTACGCAATACGATGATCATGGCGTGGCTCGCGATGGCCGTCCTCTTCCTCGTCGCGTACTTCGTTCGGCGCACGCGCTATCGCGAAGTGCCGGGGCGTTTCCAGGGGTTCATCGAGATCATGGTGGAGGCCCTCTTCAATTTCTTCGACTCCATCGTGCAGGATCGCAAGCAAACGAAGCGCTTCTTCCCGATCGTCGCGACGATCTTCATCTTCCTTCTCACGGCGAACTGGATGGGCATCCTGCCGGGCGTGGGGAGCATCACGATTCTCGGCGAGCACGAGGGGAAAATGCTGAATCTGCCGATCTTCCGCTCCATGAATGCGGATGTGAACATGACGCTTGCCATCGCCATCATTTCCGTGGTGGCCACGCAGGTCTACGGCGTCTGGGCGCTCGGATTCTTCTCCTATGCGGGGAAGTTCTTCGTGGCGCCCTGGAAGGATCCCATCGGGAGTTTCGTGGGCATCCTCGAGCTCATCGCGGAGTGCGCCAAGGTCATCTCCTTCACCTTCCGTCTCTTCGGGAACATCTTCGCGGGCGAAGTGCTCCTCGTCGTCATCAGTTTCCTCATGCCGTACCTCGCGCCGATTCCCTTCATGGGCTTAGAGCTCTTCGTCGGATTCATCCAGGCGCTCGTCTTCTCGCTGCTCACGCTCGTCTTCATCAAAATGGGGACGACGGGGCATGGCGAGCATCATGAATCCTCCTCCCATGCGCACGCTTCTCCTTCCCCCGCGCTCACCTAAAGAATCTTCCTCCCTTGCTTAAGCGTAAGGGCTTCAGTACCATCCTTCCGCCTTTTTTCACTCCTTTCCCACTTTTCTCCTATGGAACCCGCAGAAGTTGCGAACACGGCGGCACAGGTCGCCAATGTGCTCGACAAGAACTTGCTCGTAGCCCTTACCATGGTGGGCGGCGCCTTCATGCCGGCCTTCTCCATCGGTTGGATGGCCAGCCGCGCGATGGACGCGATCGGCCGCAATCCTGAGGCTGCCAGCCGCATCCAGACGCCGATGGTCTTGGCCGTCGCGTTCACGGAAGCTATCGCCATCTACTCGCTCGTCGTCGCCCTCATCATCAAGTTCGTCTAAAGACTTGCTCCTGAGATCGGCGTTTTGCGAGGAGGTGCACTCCTTGTTTCTCACTCTTACCCTTAAGTCCTCACTATGGAACTGCTTACGAAACTCGGCATTCAGTGGGGTCTGCTCATCGCGCAGATCGTGAACTTCCTCATCGTGGCGGGCGTCCTCGGCTTCTTCATCTACAAGCCGATCTTGAAGCTCCTCGATGACCGCACCGAGCGCATCCGCGCGGCGGCGGAGAAGGCGAAGAAGCTCGAAGAGCAGGCGAAGGAGATGGAAGCGATCCGCATCGAGAAACTGAAGAAGATCGATGCCGAGTGCGGCAAGCTGCTCGAGACCGCCAAGAAACAGGCCGAACAGGTGCAGACGGACATTCTCGAGCGTGCGAGCAAGGAGGCGGCTCTCCTCATGGAGCGCGGAAAGCAGTCCGTTGCCGAAGAGCGCGACCGGGCACTGAGCGAGTTGCAAGGGCGCATCGCCGGAGTGATCGTCGGCTTGAGCGAGAAGATCCTCGTACGCGAGTTCTCCTCCGCCGACCAGACGCGCATCCTCGAATCCCTCAAGAAGGACATTCCCGCACTCCTGAAATGAAGACGGACGCACAACGCATCGCGCGTGCTTGCATCGAGCTGAGCCGGGAGATTCCCGAGAAAGATCAACCGTTGCTCGCGGAGGCGGCACTCGCGCTCCTCGAATTGAAGGGCCTCAAGAGCGCCATCCGCATCTTTCCGCGCTTACTGAAAGAAGCGTCTATCGCCCTCGGCGGGAGCGAGCCGGTCACGGTTGTCTTCGCGTCCAAAGAACATGCCGAGCAGAGCATGCACTCTCTCGCAGCGGCGCTCAAAGCGCTGCCGCGTTCCGCGGATATCGCGGCGCAGCACGTCGAGCCGTCCCTCATCGGGGGCGTGCGCGTCGAGATCGGCGATGAGCGCCTTGAATATACCGTCCGCTCCCTGCTCCTCACGGCCATGCAGGACCTTCGTAACCCCTCACCCCAGTCCTAACCCTAACCCTTCTTCCCATGTCTCTCAGCCAATCCCTGCTTCAGTCTCTCGAAGAGCGCGTTGCCTCCTACAAACCGCAGACGTCCCACGAGCACGTCGGGACGGTCATCGAAGTCGGAGACGGCATCGCGAAATTGAGCGGTCTCTCCAAAGTGGGATCGTTCGAAATGATCGATTTCGGGCACGGCGTCATGGGCGTGGCGCTCAACCTTGAGGAGAATCACGTGGGAGCGATGATCCTCGGCGACTTCGCGACGGTGAAGGAGGGGGACACGGTGAAAGCGACGGGGCAGGTCCTCTCCGTGCCGGTCGGCGAGCAGCTGATCGGGCGCGTCGTCTCGGCGCTCGCGGAGGCGAAGGACGGCGGCCAGCCGATCCAGTCCAAGAAGCGCAACCCCATCGAGAAGATCGCGCCGCGCGTCATCGAACGCAAGTCCGTGACCGTGCCGCTCCAGACGGGCATCAAGGCCGTCGACACGATGATCCCCATCGGACGCGGCCAGCGCGAGCTCGTCATCGGCGACCGCCAGACGGGCAAGACGGCGCTCGTCGTCGACGCCATCGTCAATCAGAAGGAAACGCAGTCGAGCGACCGTCCGGTCATCTGCATCTACGTCGCCATCGGTCAGAAGGAATCCAAGGTGGCGAAGATCGTCTCCGAACTCAAGAAACGCGGTGCCATGGACTATACGATCGTCGTGTCCGCGGGCGCTTCCGAGCCGGCGGCCCTCTCGTACATCGCCCCGTTCGCGGGCTGCGCGATGGGGGAGTACTTCGTCGATCAGGGGAAGGACGTGCTCTGCATCTACGACGACTTGAGCAAGCATGCGTGGGCTTACCGCCAGATCTCGCTGCTGCTCCGCCGTCCGCCCGGACGCGAGGCGTATCCGGGAGACGTCTTCTACCTCCACTCCCGTCTGCTCGAGCGCGCGTGCTGCCTCGACGAGAAGCACGGCGGCGGCACTCTCACGGCTCTGCCGATCATCGAGACGCAGGCCGGCGACGTGTCGGCGTACATCCCGACGAACGTCATCTCCATCACGGACGGCCAGATCTACCTCGAGGCCGATCTCTTCTACAAGGGCATCCGCCCGGCGCTCAATGTGGGCCTCTCCGTCTCGCGCGTGGGTTCCGCCGCACAGCGCAAATCCATGAAGAAAGTGGCAGGCAGTCTCCGTCTCGGCCTCGCGCAGTATCGCGAGCTTGCGGCCTTCGCGCAGTTCGGATCGGATCTCGATCCCGCCACGCGGCAACAGCTCGACCGGGGCGCCCGCCTCACGGAAATCCTCAAGCAGGGTCAGTACGAGCCGATGCCGGTCGGCGAGCAGGTGGCGATCGTCTACGCGGGCGTCAACGGGTATCTCGATGACGTTCCCGTGGAGGAGGTGAAGTCCTTCGAGCAGAAGTTCCTCAAGATGCTCAAGACCAAGCACTTCGACGTCCTCGATCAGCTGAGCAAGGAGGTTACGCCCGCGGTTGAGGAACAGTTGAAGAGGCTCGTCGAGTCCTTCAAGAAAGAGCACGCTTCGTCCCGTCACTGAACATCCATGCCCCGGAGTCTCCGCGATCTTCGGCGAAAGATGAAGGCGATCCGCTCCACGCGTCAGGTGACGAAGGCGATGGAGCTGGTCTCCGCGTCCAAGATGCGCCGTTCCGTAGGCAATGCCACGATGCTGCGGAAGTACGCTTTCTCGGCATGGAAAATCCTCGAGCGTCTCGCAGACGTGCACCCCGAACTCCACCCGTACCTCGCTGAGAAACCAGCGACGAAGGTACTCGCCATCCTCTTCACCCCCGATCGCGGGATGTGCGGCAATCTCAACGCCGCGATGGCGCGCATGGCCGGACAGTATCTCAAGTCCCTCAAGAGTCTGCCGCATTTCGAGCGGGTGGATTTCGTCGCTGTCGGCAAGAAGGGGCAGCATGCCCTTGTCACAAACGGCGCGTCCGTCATCGCCGCGTTCCCTGCAGTGACGGCGCACCCGACGGTCCGCGACATCCTCCCGATCACTAAGATGGCGACGGAGGGGTTCCTCGCCGGCACCTACGATCACGTCGTCCTCCTGTTTCCGGATTGCATCTCGGCGCTCGTGCAGGATCCGACGGTGAAAGTCCTGCTCCCGCTCTCGAGATCCGAGCTCAAGGAGATGATCCTCAGCATCCTGCCCAAGCGCAAGCGCGCGGTGGAAGAGACGCAGCTCTCCAAGGAGTCCGCAGTGGGGGAGTACCTTTTCGAGCCGTCGCAGGACGAAGTGCTCGCGACGATCCTGCCGAAACTGACCGAAATGCAGATCTACCAAGCCGCCCTTGAAACCGCGGCTTCGGAGCACTCCGCCCGCATGGTCGCCATGCGCGCCGCCTCGGATAACGCAACGAGCTTACTTGGAGACCTGACCCTCACCTACAACCGCACGCGCCAGGAGAAGATCACGGCGGAGCTCTCCGAGATCTCGGCGGCAGTGGCATCGATCAAGTAAGGATAGGACTAGGGAAACTGTCACTGGGGAGTAACTTCGATCCTAACCCTACCCCTCATTCCTCACGCCCGGCGCTTCCCGCGTCACGATTTTCACCTTGATGCCTTTGGCTTCGAACGGCCTCGCGCCTGCAGTGAGATCGGAGACGAATTGCCATGATCGCTTCGGATCCGCGGGGTCGATGAGGACGAGGAAGGTGTACTGCCGCAGTTTCTTGCCGTAACTGTGCGAGCCGGAGGCGATATCCAAGGAGAGCAGCGCGTCTTCCAGTGCTTTCGCATCGCTCGGAGAGGAGACGACGAACGTATTGAGCGTCATGGGCTGTGCCATGCCATCGACGCTTTCCACGGTGGTGGGCGTGCGCTGCAGGCGGCCGCGGCTTAAGTCGACGGTCGTTGCGAGCGCGTTGTGTGCGGTGTTGCCGTTCATCGGAGCGTCATTGGTGAATTCGGCGTTGATGCCCCGCTTCTTGAGTGCGGCCGCGAGCTTGCGTTGGAATGTTCGGGCGCTCTCGTCGGGATTTGCACTTGTGGCTCCGAATTTCTTGGCCGCTGCTCCACAGGTGAGGTGCGAGCTGATCTTGAGCTTGATGGCGCTTACATCGACGCCGCTTGAGCGTGCGATCTCCTCGACGTACTTGGCGAGGCTGTCCGCGAGTTCCTCGATTTCCTCATCCTCGGTCAGCGCCTTCGAAAAGAGGACGCCGGATCCCGCCATGCGCAGCACGCGCTTGCCGGAGGCGGTTTTGAGGGCCATGGTCATGCGCTCATCGATGCAGACGATTTCCACTTCCGTGACGGGCTCGTTCGAACAGTCGAAGCAGGCGTCGAGATCCTTTCCGTGCGCTTCGAGCCACTGCTCCGGATTTGTGTGAAAGGGATGCTTCATCTGGGCGGACAATTCCTTGTCCATGTCGGGATGACCGTGGCTTTCGTGCTTCTTGTGCGCATGCGCTTCTACCGGGGCTTCATCATCGTCGTGGTGCGGGTGTTCCATGTTCGTACAGGAGGAAGAAGATAGGACGGTTGCTGCGGCGGAAATTGCACTGATTCTAAGGAAATCGCGGCGATTGGCAACGTCCTCTGCGGCATTTCGCTGCGTTTGCGCGGCATCGGAGAGTTGTTCGCGTCGTTCGGGCATAGGGGAGAAGGGGGAGAGACTGGCCGCCCATTGTCAGAATTTTTCTGAAAATTGCAAGGGTTGAAAGATATGAAATTTGCCACCTTTGTCCGGCGACATTGATCGCTCGGACGTTGTTGCATGGTTATCGTTTTTTCTCTGTCGGGGGGCCAGGGCACCTTGTTTAAGTTCCCTAAGCCCCCCTCTGCCCCCTTTACCCTCCTAACTCCAAACTGGGAGGGAAACCGTAGGTTTCCCTCCCTCCCATCCCACCCTTCCCTTTAATCAACATGGTTGGATGGCGCGCCACGGGGGGTGAAGGGGAAGGCCCTGCTGCGAAGCAGCTCGCCGACGAGGCGACCCCGAATCCCTGGAGGGGTCGACGAGGAGGCACAGGGCCGGGCGGAGGAGCTCTGGCGCGCCGGCGTTTTGGCGCCACCTTTGCCGCCGGGCAAAGGTGGCATATCTTGCCTTGCACGACAAAGAAAACTATGAACCAACAATCAAAGCCGCGGGTATACTCTCGTGAAAAGAAGTTCTTTCCCCCCTCCTTCTATGCGTGTACAGCTTCCTAGGAGTCCGATGGGCATCGCGACCGTCGTCGTCCGTGTCAGCTTTGGCGTCGCACTGCTCTGCGTCGGTCTCACGCACTACATGGCCTTCGGCGGTTTCGTCACCATGGCCCGTGAAGGCATGGGCTTCCTCGAGCCGGTGGCAATGCTTTGGGCGTACGTTCTGCCTGCCCTCATGATTCTCGGCGGCGCGCTCTTCGCCATCGGCATGTACGCGGAAATCGCCGCATGGGCGGCGGGTCTCGCGCTCGCTTCCATCCCCGTCGGGATGATGCTCCGACCGGTGCTCTCCGGCGTTTCCATGGCGGATGTCATGCCGGCAGCGATCAACGCATTCATCTGGCTGATCGTCTTCGTGCTCGTCGTTCGGTGTTGGATCGGGATGGAGAACGGAGAATAAGAAGGTGAGGAGTTAGGGTTAGGATTAGGAAAACTGTCACTGGGTTGAAATATCAGCCCTAACCCTCATCCTGACCCTAACCCTGTTTCTTCACGATCTTATCCACCAATCCGTAGCTCAAGGCCTCCTGCGCGCTCATGAACTTGTCGCGCTCGGTATCCTGTGCCACCTGGTCGACCTTCTTGCCTGTGTGGCGGGCGATCAAGGCATTCAGGAGATTCTTCGTCTTGATGATGTGATCGGCGTGGATGGCGATATCGGTCGCTTGTCCTTCGGTGCCTCCGAGCGGTTGGTGAATCATGATCTCGGAATGCTCGAGCGCATAGCGCTTGCCCTTCTCGCCTCCCATGAGGATGACGGCGGCGCCGGAAGCAGCGATGCCGAGGCAAACCGTGGAGATCTTCGGCTGCACGAGCTGCATCGTGTCGTAGATCGCGAGAGTGGAAGTCACCTGTCCTCCCGGTGAATTCACGTAGAGCGTGATGTCCTTCTTCGGATCTTCCTTCTCGAGGAAGAGGAGCTGCGCGATGATCGAGTTGGCGACGTCATCGTTGATCGGCGTGCCGAGGAAGATGATGCGCTCCTCCAAGAGGCGGGAGTAGATGTCATAGACGCGCTCGCCGAACTGCGTCTTCTCGATGACGGTCGGGATGAGCGTATTCATCGGGACCTTCGCGATGTTCGTGAGGTCGGCAGCAATGGATGAGATGGAGGGGGGCATGAGGGGAGGGTGAGGATTGAGGGCTAGAACGATGAGAGATTTCGGTATCAGTATATCGTTTTTTGCGGTTCTCCGGCAGTAGGCAGCATGGGGAGAGGGTGCAAAATACCTTTATGTAAAGAATTCTTATGATTTCGAGTTTTCCTCAGAATCATCGCGTTGATAGCATAGGGGGGTGTCTGTTTCTCCCCCCTCGGTCGCGCAGGACTGGAAGCATCTGCTGAAGGATTTTCTGAAGGACGCCGTGCATCCTCTCGTCGTGATCCTCGGGCCGACGGCGAGCGGGAAGACCGCCTTTGCGATGCGTATCGCAAAGGAATGTAAAATTGAAAATGAAAAATGGAAAATGATGGAAGTAATCAATGGCGATTCACGGCAGCTCTATCGGCATCTCGATATCGGGACTGCAAAAATTTCGAAGGAGGAGATGCGCGGTGTCCCGCATCACCTGATCGATGTCCTCGATCCGAAGGAAGAGGTGACAGCGGCGTGGTACAAGGAACATGCGCAGAAGACGATCGATGGGATTCTTGAGCGTGGTCATGTGCCCCTCCTCGTCGGAGGGTCGATGCTCTATCTCAGTGCCGTCGTCGATGACCTTCGATTCCCGGCGAATGCGGACCCGGCAATCCGAAGGAAACTGGAAGCCGAGTATGCGTCCGATGGCGGCAGACGTTTGCACGAGAGGCTTGCGAAGATCGACCCCGAAACGGCGAACTCGGTGCACCCGCACAACAAACCCTATCTCATCCGCGCACTCGAGATAGCGGTTCAGACGGGCAAGGCACCGTCCGTTGCACGGACGAAGGGGCGGTCCCGCTACGATCTGCTCATCTTCGGCATGGATTGTCCGCGTGAGGAATTGTCGAGACGCATTCGGGCGCGCGTGCATGCCATGTTCGAGATGGGGTGGGTGGAGGAGGTGAGGGGACTTACTGTACGGGGATACGGGTCGGAGGATCCCGGCATGAAGAGTCTCGGATATCGGGAGATCATGGAGGCGCTGCAGGAGAGATCACCCGATTGGAACGTTCTCGAGGAAACCATCCAAACGAAATCCATGCACTATGCCAAGCGGCAGATGACGTGGTGGAGGAGGGATCCGAGAATCCGATGGATAGACACTTAGTCATCGAAGACCGGACCCTCGATGTGCCAGGGGATCGTTGCTTTCATTCTCTCTCTCGTGCGTTGCAGCCTTTCGATGGCGGCAGGAGTGATCAGGGATCCATGGAACCCCTCGAATACGAGGGAGCGGACATCCATCCCATCCGCGCGCTGCATCCACGTTTCCACGTCGCTGAGCTGACGGTCGTGAGGAGCGGTGGTGATCCCTGCGCACATTTTGAGTGTGTGGACGGGGAGCGCGTTGTTGCGGCATTCCTGAAGGAGGATTGCAGAGTTGCCTTCTCCGCAGTCATCAATACATATGCCTATGTTCCGCTGCGTTGCCTGCCGGAGGACTTCCACATGCTCGTCTTCGAGATGCGGGATCGTCTCGACCAATTCGAGAAGCACACGTTTGTCACGGATGTTCGCCCGCCCCATGGCGGCGCCGATACGGTCGAGAAAGGTCCGCTTCTGTCGGTCTCTATAGAGCAATATGGAGCGGCCGATGTTGGCTGAAACGTGGAACTGCTCCAATTCTGCCGCTACCGAGCAACTGTCCTCAATTGCCCGGGTGAAGATTTCTTCCATCCAGCCGAGTTCTACGAGGGGACTATAGATCGTCCACATATTCCCGGCGCCGCGGTCGGGGTCCAATACCTGCACACGACACTCTGCGCCGGCAACCGGGCCGTCGAGGTCATCGAGCGACCGGTAGCAGAGGAATCCGGGGAAGACGCGGTCGTCCGTCACGGCCTTTCTCGCCTCTTCTCTCGAGAGAGTTTCGTGGAATGTGTACTGTACGTTGTCGACGTAGTGTCTGAGGACGAGTGCTACTTTGGATTCAAACCCCAGTCTTTGCGGGCAATCATCGGGGATCAGATGCGCAAGCGCGGCCACGTGCGCTTGCGCGACGTTACGTGCATGTTCATTGCAGGAATAGGAGAGTGGCTGGCGCATGGAACGGCGCGACATAAGATCACAAAAATATACAGGAGTCAAAGCTCCGGCAGAGAAGTTTTCTCATGCCGCCTGTACCTCCGGTTCCAGCGGAGCTTCGCGATTCTCCCTGAGCGTCTGCGGATCGTACTTCGCGAGGGTCTCCCTGCCGAGAGCCCTGAGCTGCTCAAGGCGCTTCTCCGGATCGGACCGGTCCAATTTTTCCACGGTCGCGCGCGTGGCGGCGACGAGAGAGGCGGGAGTCTCCTTCAAGAGTTCTCCCTTCCTCGGTTCGCTCACGCCCTTTTCGGCGAGCAAAGGCTTCTTCTTCAATTTGCCGCCTCCCTTCTGCATTTCCGCAGGGAGCTGCTCTTCGATGACGCTGCGCAGATCCCCCGCAATCTTGTCACGGGACAGCGTCGACTGGTCCTGTGTTTCGATGCGCCGCTCGATAGTTTTGCGCGCCTTGTCCTGCTGCTCCGCGAGTTCGCCTGCTTTGAACTTCTCGATGTCTGTCATAAGGGGAGGGGAATCTAAAACTTGAAGACGTCGTGATCTTTCTCGATGCGCTGCTTCATCTGCCAGAGCTGCTCGATCATGTTCTGCAGTTCGGGTGACTCATTGGGCGTGTGCGTCGAGAGACGGAAGCCAACGATGTGTTCGAGGAGATTGGCGATATTCACGAGAGCGATATCCACCTTCGCCTTCCACTTGGCGTCCAGCGCGTCGTAGACGGACTGCCTGAGCAGTGATTGAGGCTTGCCCGGATCGATCTCCTTGGAATCGATGAGCTTCAGGACCGTCTTCAAGAAATTCTCGTGCTCTGTGTCCATCTTGGCAGCTGTCGACTGACCGACTTTCTTCTGCTCTTCCTCCGTCATGACCTTCTCCGAGCCTTTCATGATGGTTGTAAAGTCTGTCATGGATTGCCTTCTATTATAGCATTCTTCGCTTCCTTTCGCTATGGAGCCTGGCCTACAATTCAAACAATGGAACCGCAGGCACCACTGGCCTACCGCATGCGTCCCACAAAGATAGAGGATTTCGTCGGGCAGGAGCATGTGGTGGGAGAAGGGATGCCCCTCAAGCGTGCGATTGAGAACGATACGGTGTCGTCGGTCATCCTCGCCGGTCCTCCCGGGACGGGGAAGACCACGCTCGCGAAGATCATCGCGGAGGCAACGAAGGCGCACTTCGTGCAACTCAATGCCGTAACGAGCGGAGTGAAGGACTTGAAGGAGGTTTGCACGGAGGCCGAGCGCATGAAAACGGCGCTCAAACAGCGCACTCTTCTCTTCATCGACGAAATCCATCGGTTCAACAAAGCGCAGCAGGATGCGCTGCTTCCGTACGTGGAGAGCGCCGCGGTCATCCTCATCGGCGCCACGACGCAGAATCCTTACTTCGAAGTGAATTCCGCGCTCGTCAGCCGATCGCAGGTCTACCTCTTGCAGCCGCTCGCGAAGCAAGATCTGCTCACGGTTCTCAAGCGTGCACTCGAAGATAAGGAAGGCTATGGCGGAGCCGTGAAGATCTCCGTGGAAGCGCTCGACCGGATCGCTTCGATCGCGGGCGGGGACGCGCGCATCGCCCTCAATGCCCTTGAGCTTGCCGTCCTCACCGTGGGGAAGAAGATGTCCCTGAAGGATATCGAGAAGCTCTTCCGGGAGCGCAGCCACCGCTACGATCATTCGGGCGAGGATCACTACAATACGATCTCCGCGTTCATTAAATCGCTGCGCGGCAGCGACCCGGATGCCGCGCTCCTTTGGTTGTTCAAGATGCTCGTAAGCGGCGAGGAGCCGCGGTTTCTCTTCCGGCGGATGATGATCTTCGCGAGCGAGGACATCGGCAACGCCGACCCGCGGGCCCTGCAGATCGTCGTCTCCGCCTGGCAAGCTTTCGAGTTCGTCGGCCTTCCGGAAGGGGAATTTTTCCTCGCGCACGCGTGCATCTACCTCGCACAGGCTCCCAAGAGCAATGCGGTGACGGTGGCGAAGGATGCGGTGAAGCAGGTGATTCACACTGCTCCGACACTCGAAGTGCCGTTGCATCTGAGGAATGCTCCCGTGAAGGGCATGCGCGATCAGGGGTACCACAAGGGATACCAGTATCCGCATGATGATGCGGGGGGCGTGGTGAAGGAGCACTACTTCCCGATGGGCATGCAGCCGCAGGATTTCTATGCACCCACTGATCGCGGGTTCGAGGCGGAGGTGAGGGAGAGATTGAAGAGAGTGAGGGAGATTGTGAGGAAGTGAAGTTTTGCCACCTTTGTCCGGCCGATATTGATCGCTCGAATGTTCGTGCATGGTTATCGATTCTTCTTCGTCGGGGGGCCAGGGCACCTTGTCCGGTTCCCTTGGCCCCCCGACACCCCCCTCACCCTCCTGACGGCCAAGCAGGGAGGGAAACCTACGGTTTCCCTCCCCCTTCCCTCCTTTCCCTTTCGGAGGGAGATGGCGCGCACGGGGGGAAGGGGAACGCCCTGCTATGTTTTCTATTTAAATCCTCGGCGCCCTGCGAGCCGCCGTGGTACGACACGGCAAGGTGAGCGCCCGCAGGGAGCGCCGCATGTTCGACGAGCGAACGAAGTGAGTGAGGAGTTTGCGGCGCGACGCGAAACGAGTCGATGTCGTACAGGCGGCGAGCATCAGCGCCGAAACCTTTTTGGCACCACCTTTTTCAGTTATGAAAAAGGTGGTGAATTGAACAGGTTATCACTCGTATTTTGTCTGTAGGATATGCGACGCTGGTATTTGTCATAGTAATACATTTATGCTATAATACCACAAACATGCACACCCTCACTTCCCATCTGCGCTGGTTCGCACATCAGCATGATGAACTGCCGGCGTTTCATGCCGGCTATCTGGTGCTGACACTCGTTGTCGCCTCACTCTTCAACCTCGGCGTTTTCCTGCTGCTGATCGTCGCGCACATGGCCCTCGATTTTGTGAAATACCGCGAGCGGCATGGGTACGGGTGGTCTCTGACAGTGGAGGGAATCGTGCGGGAGAGTCTTGTCGACTTTCTCCTCCTCTTCATTGCACTCGTGTTCTCCGTCTACCTTCATCCGTCGGTGGCGCTCATTGGCGTGAGTTCGCTATTGCGCAGTGAGATTACCGTTATCAAAGCAGTGGGGACCGTCATTCCCAAGACGGAAATGCTCCATCGCTTCCTCACGATTGCCGCACAGGTTCGCAGTTATCTCGATCATGCGCATCCGCATCTGCGTCAGCACTGGAGTCCGGTGGATCACATGTGCTTCGTCGGCATTACGCTCGGAGTGATCCTCGTCATCTTCGCGCCGTGGATCCTGCATGTCGGTTGGCCGCATATCGCAGATATTCTTGCGGGGGAATTAATTCCCTGGAGGATGTAATCAATTATGGGATATGGGATATGTAGTAAGGGATATGAGTATGGCTTCTCCATATCCCATAATACGTATCCCCTAATACTCTATGCGAATGGGCTGGGCGACGTTTACGATCCCATCATCGTCAGTCCGTACATCACGGCGATTCCCGCAGTGAGCAGAGCAAGCTGGAGGAGGGCCGGCAGGAAGCGCGTCATGCCGCGGTGCAGCTCCGGGATGAGGTCCGTTCCGGCGATGTAGAGGAAGTTGCCGGCAGTGAGAGCGAGGAGGTAGTTGCCGAGTGCCGGCACGGAGGACCCGATGACTAAAATGAGGACGGCGCCGATGATCGCCGTGAGCGCGGAGAGGAGATTGTAGGCGAGCGCACGCGTCTTCGTGTAGCCGCTGAAGATGAGGAGCGCGTAGTGGCCGATCTCCTGCGGGATTTCGTGGAAGATGACGGCGGTGGTCGTTGCGATGCCCAGCGGCACACTCACGAGGAAGCTTCCTGCGATGAGCAGGCCGTCGATGAAGTTGTGCAGTCCGTCGGCGATGAGACTCAGGATTCCCACAGGATGGTGGTGCTCCTCACACGGCAGGACATGGCAGTGCTGCCAGTGGATGCCCTTCTCAACGGTGAAGGAGAGGAGGATCCCCCCGAGCATCGTCAGCGTGTACTGTGGATGGAAGAGGGGAGAAGACGACAATTCCGGGATGATGTGCAGGAAGACATCGCCGAGCAGGACCCCGCTCGAGAAACTGACGAAGGAGAGGATGAGACGCCGCATCGCAGCGTCTTGCAGGCCGAGCAGCACGACGCCGATCAGCGAGAGCAGGCTCACGGCGGTGACGCTCAGGAGGGTGAGGAGGACGGGGGATTCCATGACGTCTGCCATCCTAGACGGGTGGGGCGCCTTCGAAAAGCTCCCGCTCGATTTCTTTCGATTGTCTCAGCCAGAGTTTGGACTCCTCGATCCGGTCGTTTCCGTAACGATGCGCGAAATCGTCGAAACGTTCCTGCAGGGAGACGATTTGATCGAGCTTCACGCGCTTGTCGGCGTAGAAGAGGAGGATCTGCTCGATGGTCGTATGCACATGCGGCGGGACCCGCAGGCCGTGCGTTTCTATGACTTTCGCAATTGCCGGGAAACCGCGCTCGCGCAGAAACGCCGCAGCGGCCGCTTCGTGAATCATGCCCGGGTAGCGCCGCTTCCACGATTCCCACAGCTGATGTTGCGCGTCCGTCGGTGGGTCGAAGAGCTTGGGATGCTGGGGGTGGAAATCCACGAAGCGCAGCAGGTCATGCAGTTCCGCCGAGCGTTTCAGCAGCATCGGCCGCAGGAGTTTGCTGCGCTTGAGGAGGTGCTCCCCGAGGCTTTCGCAGACGGCGGCGACTGCATCACTGTGTTTGCCGATGAGTTCCGGCAGCTTAAGTTCTCTGCGCCATGTCAGCACGTCTTCTCGCGATGGGATGGCTGCATCACGATAGGTCACCTCGAGGATGCGGCCGGTATGGGGCGGATTTTCCGCAAGTGAGATCACGATCGAGCATTCGGCGAGAACCGCAGCGGATCGGTCCGCCCATTCGATGCACCGCACACCGTTGTTCTCTGCTGAGCCCGCAACCAGCTCCCCGGCTTCGTTCTCGGTCAATCGGTAGAGATCGAGGTGGAGGAACTCGCCAAAGTGTTCCGTCTGGTAGCGCTGCTCCAGCGCGAACGTCGGACTCGTGATGCGGCTTGTGATTCCCAATCCTTTGGCCAGTCCTTGCAGAAATGTCGTCTTGCCCGCACCGAGCTCCCCCTTGAGTCCTATGGTCACGGGGAGAGTGTAGAGGGTCCGTGCCAGCGACGCGCCCGCTGAGGCAGTCGTTTCGGCATTTGGAAGCCAAATAGTGGCCTGATCGGTCATTGACTGAATTAGGAAAAAATGATACTATAATACTAGTTACAACATACAAAGACAATAATGCATCTCACCTCGTCCAAGAACATGGGATTCTCGGCCACGCCGCTTCACCGCAGACGTGAGCCGCATGCATTCCACTTTCTGTCGCAGCGCGCCTCCTTCTGGATCGCTTCTCTGTCGCTCCTGGCCTTCGTCATCGGAAATATGATCGGTCAGCATGGCTGGTATGTCTTCTGGAAGTCCGTTCTCGGCAAAGTGGATGATAGCGCGATCCTGTACACGGGCACAGTGACTCCCGTGGAATGGGTGCCGGACATGCAGCGTTGGGCGCAGTTGGGAGGCGATCCCTCCGTTCATACCTTCCGGCAGGTGCCGAAGGATTTGCTGGTATCACTCCAACGGTATGATGCTGTCAGTCAGCGCGATGCCGGCAAAGCGCACGGCTACGGAAATGATCTCTACTCCGTCGGTTACCTGGGCTCCTACACGACGGGCGCGGAGGGCACGGGCAGTCATCCGGGTGTGGATATTCGCATGCCGGTCGGTACGCCGGTGCGATCCATCGCCAATGGCGTCGTCGTGCGTTCGGAATCGAGCAGTGGCGGTTTCGGCAAGGTGATCGTCATCAAACATCCCAATGCCCCTGATCCGTCGGATCCCAAGAAGACGACGGCGCTCTATTCCAACTACGCACACTTGAGTGCGATCTACGTGAGCGAGGGGGCGGTTGTGCAGAAGGGTGAACACATCGGTGACAGCGGGGCAACGGGGGCCGTCTCCGGTCCGCATCTGCACTTCCAAATCGATCGTGATGCCGCACCGTGGCATCCGTACTGGCTGTTCTCGGATGCCGAGGCGCGTGCGGAGGGGCTGACATCTCTGCAGGCACTCAATACGGGGCTCTTCCAGTCCCGCGGATCCGTCTACACGGTCAATCCGATGCTCTTCGTCCAGGCGAACTATTCGTCGGTCGGTCCGCTCATTGCCAGCAACGATACGGAACCAGAGGAAACGGTGACCCCTTCGTCTTCCTCTTCCTCTTCAACAGCCATCCGTTCAGCCGTGCAGCGGCAAGCCATCACCCAGTCACGCAGTACGCTGCGCATGCAGGCGAGGATCGCCCGTGCCAGTGCCGTGAATCGCATCGTCGGTCAGCGGACAGTCATCTCCGTGCAGGACAACTCCGTCATTCGCAGCCGCGAGACAGTTGCTGCCACCGATGCAGCCGCGGCTGCCGTCACGGCTACGCAGAAAGTGGCATCCGTCCAGATCTCGCATAGCGGCACGTTTTCCGGTCGCGGGTGGGAGAAAGTGTCTCTGACGCTGCTCGATGCCAACAACGGCGTCGTGAAATCCCCCGAATTATCACAGGATATTTACCTGCGCACCGCCTATGGCGATGCGGAATTCCGCCCCGCAGTGCTCTCGACGCTCGACTTCGTCAATGGCGAGGCGACGGTGAACGTTCTCCCGCGCGGACGCAGAACCGTGGTCATCGAAGTGAAACCGCTCAATGCCATGAGCAGGCCGTTGGTGTACCAAAAGTGAGCTTCTTAGGTTGTAGCTTTTTAGCTTCTTAGGGATGGAAGTGATTCAGACTGCTTGCCTTGCTGCTTAAGAAGCTAAGAAGCTAATCAGCTAAGAAGCTTTCATCGTCCACCATCGGCAACACATGAATCGCCGGTTCCTCGTATGGATGGACCTCGCGGATGCGCTTCAATGTCTCTTTGAGTTTGTCTCCCGCGACGAGGGCTTCGATGCGTTCCTCCTCCACTTCCTCGATCTTCCCGATAGAGCCGATGGCGGGATGCGCGCCCTTGAGGGGGCGGAACCTCCCGGTGCCTCGCGCAGAGAATGAGCAGCTGTCGTAATTCCCTATGCGCCCTGCGCCGCCATCCGCGAGAGCCTTGCGGATGGTGTCGGCTGCGGCGACAGGGACGTAGATGATGAGGTGATAGAAAACGGGCATTTAGGTCTTCGGACTGATGGATTTGGCTTCGGGGGCGGAACGCAGCGAAAGCCAGAGCATAATGAGGACGAGGGCGAACGCGGCGAGGAACTTCTGGAGCGTGGAGAGAAAGAGTGCCGCGATGCCAAAAGAGGCGCCGAGCGCGGTCGTGAGTGCGATGATTTGCCACTCCGTCCAACCCCTGCGGAGCAACCGATGATGGAGGTGCTCGTCCTGTTCGTTACCCTTCAGCGGGGATGTGCCTTTGAGCAGACGTCGCACGATCACGAATCCCAGATCGATGAGCGGCACGCCGAGCACGAGGAAGCCCGTGGCTACTTTGCCGCCCGTGAAGATGGTGAGTGCACCGAGCATCAGCCCGAAGAACATGGCGCCCGTGTCGCCGATAAGGCTCAAGGGTGCCGGACGATCGAAGAGAAGGCAGGCGGCGGCGATGCCCGCGAGCGCAAAGGCGATGATGCCGAGGGAGAAGTCTCCCACGCGCGTACTTAGGGAGAGCAGACCGATCGTGAGGAACCCGAGTACCGAGAGCACGCTCACTTGTCCGCGGATGCCATCGAACCAGTTGAGGGCGTTCATCGTGAGTCCGAGCCACAGCACGGTGAAGAGCATGCCGATGAGCGACGGATTCCCCAGCGCCGCCATGGGGATCTCGAAGGTATGGAGGGCGAAAACGTCTCCTCCGGCGAGAGAGGCAAGGGGATTGGTGAGCGTGTAGATGCGTGTACCGGTGAGGAAGATGACGCCTGCGACGAGGATCTGGATTGCCAGGCGCCCTGCGGCGGGCAGGGGTTTGCGATCATCGGCGAAGGAGACGGCGGCGAGCAGCACGATGGCGGTCATGAGGCCGATGGCCTGCAGAGACCAGGGCTTGAGTGCGATGGTGGATTCGAAGATCGCAAAGAAGAGGAGGAACGTGATCACGGCGGCGACGCCGGTGGGGTAGGGGAGGCGTGGGCGCTTGAGTCCGTAGCGCTCCGGAAAATCGAGCAATCCCCATCGCGGAAAGAACTTCAGCGCGAACAGGTGCAGGATCACGCAGAAGGCGAAGCAGAGGAGGGGGGTGCCGACGAGGAGTGGGAGGGACATGGTCTTCGTTGAGTGTACCGCTGTTTCAACCTCACCCCCAGCCCCTCTCCCTCTCGTCCAGCGCCCACAGGGAGAGGGGAGTGTGTGCTGTTTGTTCCGTCATCTATGCCCCCCTCTCCGGGCAGGCGTGATGTTGGGGCGGGACGGAGAGGGGGGTAGGGGGGGTGAGGCAGGGGCTTCTGCTATGCTGCATGGCAGCTGTGACCAAACCGCGGACATCTCCTCATCGCGAGCTCTACGGCATCCTCGGAACTGTGCCGGATGTACGCGGAGTTCTGCGGAAATGGAACGCGTACTTCCGATTGCAGGGCATGGATGCGTTCATGGACCGCTATCCGGCGACGGCGCGTCAGCTTCCGGAACGCTTGAGTGAAATGTTCCACTTCGACAGGCGTCTCTACATCGTTGGGAAATCGCTCCAGAAAGTCATTCTTCCGCTTCTCGATGGAGTGGATTCTTTTGCAAAGGGAGGAGTGGATTGTGTCGTGAATGAGGGGGGAATCTTGAGGGGATATTGGGTGGGGGAGGGGTTGGATGATCCGGAGAGAGTGATGGAATGGATGGAGTGCTGTGATTGATTGCATGGTTTTCGATTCCTACGTGATCCTTTTTGCCACCTTTTTCATAACTGAAAAAGGTGGCGCCAAAAAGGTTTCGGCGCTGATGCTCGCCGCCTGTACGACATCGGCTCGTCTCGCGTCGCGCCGCAAACTCCTCGCTCGTCCCGCAGCCGCGGGACTCATTCGTCGGACATGCGGCGCTCCCTGCGGGCGCTCGCCTCGCCGTGTCGTACCACGGCGGCTCGCAGGGCGCCGAGGAATGCCCCTTCACCCCCCGTGGCGCGCCATCCAACCATGTTGATTAAAGGGAAGGGTGGGATGGGAGGGAGGGAAACCGTAGGTTTCCCTCCCAGTTTGGAGTTAGGAGGGTAAAGGGGGCAGAGGGGGGCCAAGGGAACCAAACAAGGTGCCCTAGCCCCCCGACAGAGAAAAAACGATAACCATGCAACAACGTCCGAGCGATCTGACTATTCACCTCCCTTACGTCAACTTCTCTCCTCTCGCCGATGCGGGCGGACTTGGCTACAATCGGGCCATGAAGAAGTACCCCCTCCTCTCCACTGCCAAACTGAAAGGGAAGCGTGTCCTTCTGCGCGCCGGTTTCGACGTGCCCATCGAGAAGGGCAAGGTCAAGGATCCCTCGCGCATCGAGGCCGTCGTACCCACGATGAAGTTCATCCTCAAAGCGGGTGCTTCGCTCGTCGTCATGGCGCACCAGGGTCGGCCCAAAGGCCAGAGAGTGCCGGAGATGAGCCAGAAGCCGCTCGTTCCCGTGCTCAAGAAACTCCTCAAGGCGGAAGTGAAATTTGCAGACGATGCGACGGGGCCTGTGACGGAGAAGATGGCCAAGGCACTCAAGCCCGGACAAGTGTTGCTTCTCGAGAATCTGCGTTACGACGATCGCGAGAAGAAGAATGACTCGCAGTTCGCCAAGGCTCTCGCGAAGCTCGGCGATCTCTACGTGAATGATGCTTTCACGAATTGCCATCGCGATCATGCGAGCATGACCGGCGTGCCCAAGCATCTGCCGTCGTACATGGGTCTCAATCTCGCGGAGGAAGTGAAGCATCTCTCTCCGGTACTCGAGAAGCCCAAGCATCCGATCATGCTCATCATCAGCGGCGCGAAGATGGAGACCAAGGTGCCGGTGATCGAAAACTTCCTGAAGAAAGGGGACAGCGTGCTCGTCGGCGGGTGCATCGCCAACACATTCATCGCCGCACGCGGTTTCAATGTCGGCAAGTCGCGCTATGAGGCGGAGTTCGTCGAGAAGGCACAGGAGATCATGCTTGAGAGCGAGAAGTCCGGTCGTGCCGATGTCGTCGTTCCCCGCGATGCCGTTGTGGCGACGGAACCTTCGGAGAACGCGCAGAAGCTCAATCTTCCCGTGGAGGACGTTCTCGGGGACATGGCCATCTTCGACGTGGGCATCGTTACGGTGAAACGCTACTGCGAGCTCATTGCCAAGGCCAAGACCATCATCTGGAACGGGCCGATGGGTCTCTACGAATACAACCGCTTTTCACACGGGACGAAGCGCGTGGCGGAAGCGGTTGCGGCTGCCTCGAAGAAGGGAGCTGTCTCGATCATCGGAGGAGGGGATACCATCGACTTCCACAGTCGCTATGGCTATTCCATGAAACCGTATACCTTCGTGAGTACCGGAGGCGGGGCGATGCTCGAATTCCTTGCGGGCAAAGAGCTGCCGGCCCTCCGAGCGCTCCGGAAGTAGCGGTTCCCGTCCCCTCCGGAACGTAGCGCGAAATCCGGTGCCGATGCGTGCGCCTGCGTCTTTCCATTCTTCATTCCTTCGCACTCTGACGACATGCTGACCGTACTCATTCCGGAAGAAGGGGAGTCATGGGGCGCACTCACCCGGCGGGTGGAGCAGACGATGGGGGATCTCCTCGTCATTCTCTCGGGAGGGGACGAGACGCCTTCGACTGCGGACGAGGAGGGGATGCAAGTATTCTTCACGCTCTGCGCCAAGATCTCTGACCGTGTCCAGATCGCCACGCGCAACGTGCCGCTCGTCATCGCCGCGCGGTCGCGCGGGATCCGGGTGATCGATCGTCTCGCGGACGTCCGCGATCTGCTCGAGGGGCATCCGAGTGCGCTCGAAGCGCTCCGGCTCCTGTCACCGCATCTCTGGCGTCAGCAGCTGCGGTCACGCTTGCAGGCAATGGGACTCTTGTCCCTTCCGAAGATTCGCATCTGGGTCCTGATTATCGTGAGTGCGCTCCTCCTTCTCTTCGTCCTCTTCCGGCTGTTGCCGTCCGCGGAGATCCGCGTCTGGCCGCGCGGGGATACGGTGAGTCAAACGGTGAATATCTTCCTCGTGCAGACGGGTGCCACGGTTGCGGAGATTCCATCGCGCGTGCGCACGCTCGAGCTCATCCCGCTCTCCGTGAGCGTGCGGCGCGCCATCACTTTCGATCAGATTTCCAAGCGTTTCATCGGCACGAACGCGGAGATCGCGATGACGGTCGTGAACAAGTCGAAGGAACGCTACAGCTTGAAGAAAGGCACGCGCCTCACCAATCAGGCGGGCATGATCTTCAAGCTGGAAGAGCCGGTCATCGTGGATGCGGGCAAGGAAGTGACGGTGAAGGCCCGCGCGAACGAAACGGATCTCTACAACGAAATCATCGGCAAGCGCGGCAACGTGCCGGCGGGACTCAAGTGGGACTTTCCGGGACTTGCGAAGGAGGAGCGTGCGCTTGTGTACGGGGAGAATCGCAAAGAGGGACAGGGAGGAATGACTGCGTATGAGAATGTCCTGAGCAAGGAGGACCTTGAGATCGCACGCAAACAACTCAATCAGGAACTCCTCGCGATGGCCAACCAGCTTGTGGACGAGAATCGCACGCTCTTCAATTCCACCCATGCCGATCGCATGCTCGAGCGCCTCTACTATGACGAATTCACGCTTGCGACGTACTCCGGATTCATCCTGCCCACGCAGTTCGTCGGCGAGAAGGTCACCTCCGTTCCGGTGGAAGGATCGGTGAAGTACACCGTCTTCGCATACGACAAGCAGGCGGCCCTCAACATGCTGGTTGCGCAGCTCAAAGAGCATGTGGAAGAAGGGAAGCACCTCATCGTCGAATCCATCAAACTCGAACAGCTCGTGCATCACGTCATCGACTATGCGGACGATCTGAAGTGGATCAAACTCACGGTGGATCTCACCGCGCGCGAGCGCTTCATCCTCGAACCGCTCTCGCCCACGGGGGCGAAGTTCGGCAAGCAGGTGCGCGAGCAGGTGGCGGGCATTCCGCGGGAGGATGCGCTGCGCATCATCAAGAACCTTCCCGAAGTCGATAATGTCGAGATCTCCGTTTGGCCGCCGTGGAACCCGACCTTACCTGTCATTCCTTCCCATATCCAAATCTCATCGATGGATGAGCGATCCCCATGATTCCCGACCGCATCCACCTGCGCATCGCCGGCCTGACTGTCCTCGCCATCGTGCTGATGGTTGCGGATATCGTTGCCTTACTCTGTTTGTACGTTGCCATCCAATCGAGGGGTACGGCTGCGGTGGCGGATTTCCCGGCCGACTGTGCGGTCGTGTTCGGGGCAGCCGTTCACTCTCAGGACGATCCCGGTCCGGGGATTCTCAGGCGCACGCAGACCGCGGCACAGCTGTACCGCAGTGGAGATGTCCAGACCATTATTCTCACAGGAGGCAAGGGTCGGACCTTCCAGGACTCCGAAGCGGCCGTCATGCGCAAAGTCGCGATGCTGAGCGGTGTCGCGCCCGAACACATCAAAACGGAAGATCAATCCGAAAATACCTGGGAGAATCTCCGAAACACGCGGCCGCTCGCGGAGGCCTGTCAGTCCGTCATTGCGGTCTCCGACGGCTACCACCTCGCTCGGATCGCTTCCTTTGCGAGGCGTCAGGGGTGGGGGATGCCCTTCCATACCTATCCGGCCTCTGAGAAGCCCCCTCTGTCGTTCCAGACACTGAGCGTGCTGAGAGAGGCACTTGCATTGATCTACTATGCGTATGTTGAGCCGTACAGCGGGGGACTTGCGGTTCTTCGCCAATGGGGAACAACTCGTGTGCTCAGGGATTATGTCAATTGAAAGTTAACATAAAATGCATTATGTTAACTAGGAAAGACTGTGGAAAACCCATCCCCCGCCCTCTATGTCCGCATCCAAGGCAACATCGACAGCACTCACGCAGGCCATCGACCGCTACTTAACCTTCCTGAAGGCCGAGCAGAACAAGTCTCCTCTGACGATCGAGACGTACCGGCAGTCCCTTAAGCTTCTCACGGAACTCTCCGGAGTCGCAGATCCCCTGCTCTTCTCGAAGCAATCGATTCGCGTGTACAAGTCCGCGCTGCACTCTTTCCGGACGCGCGCGGGTCACGAGCTCATGATCCGCACGAAGAATCACCACTTGACGATACTGCGTGCTTTCTTGCGTTATCTCATTCAGGAGGAGGATCTGGATGCTTTCCCGCCGGACCGCGTTCAGCGCTTCAAGGAGGAGCAGCGCAAGGTGAAGGTGCTCTTCCGCGAGGAACTGGAACAGCTGCTCTCAGCGCCCGACACGGAGACGAAGGAGGGTAAGCGCGACAAGGCCATCCTCGAGCTCTTCTTCTCCACGGGCCTGCGTCTCGCGGAACTTCGGGGTCTCAATTGCAAGGATCTCAATTTCGTCACTCGGGAGATCTCCGTGCGCGGCAAGCGAGGCAAGATCCGGGTGGTCTTCGTCTCCGACCGCGCGGCCGATGCTCTCAAGTCCTACCTCTCTGCCCGTCTCGATCACCTCTCCCCTCTCTTCATCCGCAACCACGCTCAGGCGCGAAACACGATGCCGCCCGGCGAAGAGTTCCGTTTGTCCCGCATCTCCATCTACAACATCGTGAAGAAGTACGCGTTGCTTGCCGGCATCATGAGCAACCCTTCGCCGCATACCCTTCGCCACTCGTTTGCGACGGATTTGCTGCGCAATGGGGCGGATCTGAGGTCCGTGCAGGAGATGCTGGGGCACAAGGATCTTTCGACCACGCAGATTTACACGCACGTCACAAACCCGCAGCTCAAAGAGGTGCATCGGAAGTTTCATGGAAAATGACGAACCTTTTCTCCCCCTTCATCCTGCCGCACATTCAAGGGGAAGCCGCAGACAAAACCGGCGATACAAAGCAAAAAAATCGCTGAAAGGCGTACAATCCCTTCCGTTGAGGTAAGGCCACCTCAACGTCCGTCCGCGCGGGAGGGAGGGGGTGAGGATACTCCTTCCTTCCCGCGGTTTTTCTATGACGTGTGCATTGATAATTGCGCTGTCTCACGTAGCATGTGCCACTCCCCTGCTCCTTCATACCAATGCTCTGTAGGGAGTCATCTGGTTCCTCATGTTCCTGACACGGGAGGGGCCAGGTCCCCTCCCTACCACACTCTTTCCGGAGGTATCGACTCATGGCGAGTGAAACCCTGACGTGGGCCGGAATGCCCCACAGCTTCGTGCTCACGGAGACCCCGATGGGACTCTTTGGAGAGCTGAGGATCGTCAAGCCGCGGGGGACGCAGTCCGTTCCGGTTCCCTTCCCCGGTGATGTGACGCTCCAGAACGTTCTGGGCGCCTGGAAGGGTAATTGGGAGGATCTCTTCCCGCCCGTGAAGTCGCCGGGGACGTTCTCCGTTATCCGCTTCATTGATTTGGGCAAGTACCGCGTCCTGTGGTACGTGCTCCATGTCTATGATGCGCCGCAGGATGCCTGCGCCGTGCTCCCGAAGCCCCCGGCTGTCGGCGGGTAACAACAGGCTCCGGATACGACGGAGGGGACGCAGGAGCGGCACAGAGTGCCGCTCCTGTTTCCATATGTTGAGGTTGGCGCTTCATCGCTGCGCCATGTTCCACACCGTCGCGAAGATCCAGCCGAGGACGTACCCGACGACGAACGTCAGGACGATGAGCCCGACTGCCAGCGCGATGGAGAACGGGGCGATCCGCAGGACCGGCTCGAGCATGTGCAGCCGGAAGACGAGATCCATGGCGGGCTGAGCCCAGCCGGATGCGACGAGCACTGCCCAGAGGAAATGGAAGACGGCGAAGAAGCCGCCGAGAGCGAGGCCGGTGGTGTGGGGGCGGAGAGGGTTCATGACATGTCATTATACTCCTCTGGACACCGCACAAGGGACGTCGTCTATGTCAAAGCGCTGAGCGTTCAAGAACGATCCTTGAGTGCTCAGCGCTTTCGATGTGTTCGGGCGGTTCCTGACGGTCTTGCTCCTATACGTTCGAAACGTTAATTGTTCCGCCAGAAGAGATACGTTGGCGGAGTGTCCCTTTGTTTAACTGGTACCCAAGCCTCGTGATGGCCCTGAGGGGTGCCGCCCAGGTCCATCACGACATGGCCGTCTCGGTGATAAACCTGGACGTGCCAATGGTTCTCGTAGACGGAACGCAGGCTTCCGACCCAGGGGTACTCACAGAGACCTTCTGTGGTTTCTACGACGGTCATCGGTCGCCAGCGCTTCCGATCGACTTCGGGGTGCCCCTCATGGAGGACCATGACGGGCCCGAGGAAGTACGAATCGAAGTCAGCTCCCGGCACGTAGTAGCCACCCGGTGCCTCCGCTTCGTAGATGTGGATGCGGGGGACGACCAAAACGACGGGGAGGTAGATGATCGTGTCCCGTTGGCAGGAGCACGAACAGGGGTTGAAGTCTTCCCTCATCGGCAAGACCAACCCAGTGGCCGGGAGAGCCGGGATTCCCCGGATATCCGGGATAGTGCGTACAGGCATCCAATTTCTGACGCGCTGTAGCAAGATACGCGTCACTTCTTCGATGGTTAGTCCTTCGTTCGTCATGATTCTATCTCACCTCCTGTGTTGAGAAGGACCGGTCAGGGAAACTCGTGTCCGAACGGGGAGAGTGTAATACCACTCAGAAGGTTGTCTATACAATAGATGCCTGTCTTGTCATTACCCTCGAGTGTGGCATCTCCTTCAATAGAGACATGAAGAGGTGTTACGATGACAGGGCGCATCATGCAACGTGTTTCCTCTCTCATCGTTTCGCTCGCGATTGCCGTTTGTGCGGGCCTCGTCTTGCCTGCGGCTTTCGCATGGTTCCTCGATGCCGCCACTCCCCGCTTCTCCCCTGCGGCATTCAACCTCCCGTCAATGGCACGGGAAGTCGTGCACAAGCGTACGGAGAGGACGGTGACGTTTGAGATCGCGCCGGGGAAATTTTCGCAGGTGTCGGGGTTGGATCGGGATTCTTCTCCGACTTGCATGTCACTGCTGTGTTCCGTGATGGCGCCGATCCGCAATCTGCTTCCGGACGTCTTCGCCTCTTCCGAGGGACCGAACGGTCCGGGGACGGTTGTCAACGATGCTAGTAGTGGAGACAATGCATGGAGCGATCCGTCGAATGCGACCGCAAGCGACAATGCGTTTGCAACGGTGACAGTCAATGCGAATGTGATTGAAGAGACCTTTGAGTCCTCCAACTATCTCAAGGCGACTAATTTTGGTTTTACGATTCCTGCCGCCAGCACGATCAACGGCGTCACCGTTCAAGTGGAGAGAACATCCAATAACTGGGTCCTTGATACCGTGGTACAGCTTGTCGTTGGGGGAAGCATCCAAGGGTCCAATTACGCAATTGTATCTGATGATTGGTTGAATGATTACCCAACAGAGGAGACCGTTTCGTACGGTGGCATCTCTGATACGTGGGGGCTCACATTGGTCCCCTCCGATATCAATCTCTCATCCTTCGGTGTCGTACTCAAACTCGTCAATAATACATCGGGGGCACTTGCCACTGCGTATGTGGACCACATCCAAATCACCGTCACCTATACCGCAGCCGAGGACGTCCCCTTCTTCTCCTGGTGGAGCCTGCCCCTTACGCTCATCGCCTGCGCGGTCGTTCTCCGGCGCAGCGGCATCCTGACGGGGATGAATCTTTTCGCTCCCTATACATGAATGCCCGTCAATCCCCCGTCGGCTCCCCCGATCGTCTGTGGATGCTGGTTCTGCGCCGCTTCGCCATCGCGTACGCCATAGCCCTCGCGATCTTCTTCGCCGTCCCCTCCTCGCTTCTCGTATTCGACAAGCAGCACCCGTACGTCGGTCCGACAGGGATCAACGCTTTTCCGCTGCTGCTCATCCTCCTCCTCCTCGCGCTCTTCCTCTTCATCTACCGCAGCGACTTGAAGAGCATTCCGCGCTGGGCCTGGCGCCCGTCCGTGACGCAGATCATGTTTGCATTTCTCGCGTTGGCAGCCGTGTCGGTCTTCGCTCACTGGATCACGCATCCTCCCATGGCGCGCTACCATGTGATGAGCCAATTCATGAGCCGCTTCCCGTACGGAGGAGACGCGTTCCTGGCGTTCACGTTCTTCCTGTGTTTGTTGCTGCCGCTCGTGCCGGCGCTCTTTCTCGTTTTCCCGATGATGTTTTTCCGCCGCTTTGCGGAGCCGTTGCTTTTCGGCGGGGCCATTCTCGTGATTTTCATTTACTCCCATGTGATTGAAATCGCCTACCACCTGTTCACGACGCCCGTGGTCACGCGGGTGATCTATTCCCTCCTCTCCCTTCTGTCGGCACAGACGACCATCGTTCCGGAACAGTCCCGGCTGAGCCTCTCGGGGTTCTCCGTCGTCCTCGGTCCGGCATGTACCGATCTCTCCTCCATTGTGCTCTTCCTCTGTCTCTTCGGTTTCGTTTGTTTCCGCCTGTTGAGGCGGGACGCGCTGAAGGGCTCTCACGCCTTGATCGCGGCTCTCGGCGGCATCGTGCTGCTGTGGTCCCTGAACATCGTGCGCATCACTTCCATCATGCTCATCGGCGTGAAGTTCCCGGACTTCGCGCTCTCCCTCTTCCATAGCTCCGTTGGAGGGGTGCTCTTTTTCCTGTTCTTCCTCCTGTACATCAAACTGATCGTTCCCTTGGTGCGGCGGACGTGAGTGCAGCACATCCCCTCATGCGTTTCATTCCTCCTCTTCCGACAAAACCGGCACATTTTCCTTATCCAATGCTTTCCGAACGCGAGTCTCTTCCTCGCATTGGCACGTGAGTATGGTGAGACCGCTTACGCTGTCGTACTCCATTCTGCACCCTTCCGGCGCTTCATCCATCAACCCCGGGATGACGAGAGTCGCTGTTCCTTCCTGTGAAGCTATTGACAAGGGGAAGTAGGGAAGCAGCTCTACACTAGTCCCTTCCCCTCCTGCGTCAAGACGGTACGGCTCCGCTCAGGCAAACAAAATGCCATGGGGTCGTCGGTACGTCCCATGGCATTGTTCTTCCTGCCTAGAGTACTTCCACCAGCGTCCCCTCCTTCGCCTCCTTATCCACCTTCATCCCGACTTCCTGGCCTTTGCTCGCCGACGGTACGGGCGTGTGATCGATCTGGAGCGACGTCACGCGCTGCGTGAACGCCTTCTCGCCGTGCGAGAGGCGGATGGCATCTCCCACATGGAGTGGCTTCGTGAGCTCCACGACTGCGACGGAGATGCGATCATAGAAGTGCGTTACTTTCCCGACTTTCGTCCCCTTCTTTACCGCTTTCTTCGCCACAATTTTCCTGGTGACCTTCTTGGCCGGCTTCTTCGCGGCCTTCGTCACCTTCTTCTTCATCACCTTCTTCGCCTTCTTGACGATCTTCTTTGCGGGCTTGCGGGCTTTCTTGGACTTCTTCGCTTTGGGCATAGGGATGAGGGGGAAAATTATCTTCATTGTAGCTTGCGGAATGATGCGGTAAAGCATCGACTTTTTCTCTCTGGATCGCAGTTATCGGCGATTTGACGAACGAAGAAATTCATTCGCATGAGGTGGTGAGGATGCGGCCTCCTGTCCGCGGATGCAAATGCGTATCGATCTTTGAGTGCGGACGCAAATAGCCGTACAGTACCGACTGATGAACGATCGCGAACATTCCATGACCGTGGGGTTTCCGAGACTCCCCTCCCGTTTCGCCCTCCTCTGGGTCGTCGGCGGATTTTTCGCACTCACGCTCATCGTGTACGCCGCGTCATTCAGCGGGCATTTCGTCCGCTGGGATGACGGAATGCTCATCTACGAGAACCCCTTCATCCGGGCGATCAACTTCGCCACTTTGAAGAAGATTTTCACCTCCTACGATCCGGAGCTCTACATCCCGCTCACCTTCTTCAGCTACCAGATCGACTACCTCATCGGAGGCATCCATCCCGGGATCTACCACTTGCAGAACTTCCTGTGGCACACGGGCAACGCGCTCCTCGTTGCATGGCTCTGTCTCCTCCTCTCGCGGCGCAAGTGGGTCGCAATCGTTTGCGGGATCCTCTTCGCCGTCCATCCGCTCCATACCGAGACGGTCGTTTGGGCGAGCGCGCGCAAGGACGTGCTCTCGACCTTCTTCTTCCTGCTCTCTGTCATCGCGTACCTCTCGTACCGTGCTCGCGGGAAGCGCGGGAGTTATTACGGGAGCCTCGTCGCCTTCCTCTTTGCGCTGCTCGCGAAGGTGTCGGTGCTCACCCTCCCCGTTCTCCTCCTCCTGATCGACGTCTTTCAAGGCCGCAAATGGAGTGTATGGATGATTGTTGAGAAACTTCCGTACATCGCACTCTCCGCCGCTTTCGGCGTCATCGCCTGGATCGGCAAGGCCGGTGTCCTGGGCTCCTCGACCCCCATGGAAAAAGTCCTCATGGCACCGGTGAGCGCCGTCTTTTACCTGGAGAAAATATTCGTTCCCGCGCGTCTCTCCGTCCTCTATCCATTCGAGGGATCGCCTTCGCTTGCGCGGATGGACATCCTCATCCCCTTTGTCATCTGCATCCTCCTTGTCACTGCGATGTTGATCGCGTGGAGGAAGCGGCCGGAGGTATCCTTCGGTCTCGCCTTCTTCTTCATGACGGTCTCCCCCACCCTGCTCAATTTCGCAAAGGGGGATTTCTTCTACTTCGCTTCCGACCGCTACGCGTACGTTCCTTCGATCGGTATTCTCCTGATGGTTGCGATGCTCCTCGCGCGCGCGAGTGAGCATTCTGAGACGTGGGCCAAATGGTCCACGATCGGTGCGGTGACCGTGTCCATCCTCTTCTCGGGTTTGGCGGTGAAGCAATCTCTCGTCTGGCATGACTCTACGTCGCTCTTCACTCATACGCTCTCGCTCTATCCGGACGCATACGTGGCTCTCAATAACCTCGGCAATGTGTACCGCCAGCAGGGGGAAACGCAGCAGGCCGTGGAGTCCTACGAGAAAGCCCTCTCTGCGAGCGAACGCTACAGCTTTCATCGCATACCGGGCAGTGTGGATACCGCGCGGTCGAAGATTCTGAGCAACCTCGGATCTGTCTACCGTGAATCCGGCGCAACGCAGAAGGCGACCGATGCCTACAAGCGAGCCCTCGCGCTCAACCCCGGTAACGAGTACGCGCACCTCGGCATGGGCATCCTCGCGGGGCAGGCGGGTCTCTACCAGACGGCGGAAGCGGAGTACCGCGCCGCTCTCCAGATCGCGCCGGAATTCTCGACCGCCCTCATCAATCTCGGCGCGCTGTACGTGGGTATGGGCAGGATCGAGGACGGTATCCGCGAGTATGAGCGCGCCATCGAGATGAACCCCTTCTACCCTCAGGCGTTTTATAACTTCGGCGTGGCGCTCAACAAGGTGAACCGTAATCGCGAGGCGATCGCCGCGTACCGCAAGGCCGTCGCTCTTGCGCCGAACTTCGTCGCCGCGCGCTTGAATCTTGCGATCCTCCTCTATGAGCGGCAGGATCGAGAAGAATCCGTCCAGCAGTTCGAAGAGGTATTGCGTTATGATCCGACGAACAGGATGGCGCTCTCCGCGTTGAGACAAATCGAAGCTCTGGGTACATCGTCTTCCCGCTCGAGGTGACAGTGTTCCGAAGATCGCTATACTGCCGATAACCATATGGATTTTTCAGCAGCATCACTTCGGGCTCATCTGAAGGCAAAAGGCAAACTGTCGGTGGAAGGCAAGCTGCCGATCAAGAATGCGACGGACCTCTCCATCGCCTACACGCCGGGCGTGGCGGCACCGTGTCTCGAGATCCAAAAGCACGCGGAGGACGTCTATCGCTACACCATCAAGGGTAACTGCGTCGCCGTGGTGACGGACGGCTCGGCGGTGCTCGGCCTCGGCAATATCGGGGCGAAGGCGTCGCTCCCCGTCATGGAGGGCAAATGCGCGCTCTTCAAGAGGTTCGCCGGCATCGACGCTTTTCCGATTGCCATCGACTCGCAGGATCCGGACGAAATCGTCCGGACGGTCCAGCTCATCGCTCCGATTTTCGGCGGCATCAATCTCGAGGACATCTCGGCGCCGCGGTGCATCGAGATCGAGCGGCGGCTCGTCGAATCGCTCGATATTCCGGTGATGCATGATGATCAGCACGGCACGGCGATCGTCGTTCTTGCGGGGCTGATCAACGCGCTTAAGGTCGTAGGAAAGCGGGCGGCGGACGTGAAGATCGCGCTCTCGGGCGTAGGAGCTGCCGGTTCGGCGATTGCGAAACTGCTCGTTCGCTTCGGCATCGGGGACATCGTCCTCGTGGACTCCAAAGGCATCGTGAGCGAACACCGGGATGATCTCAATTCGCTGAAGCGCGAGCTCAGCAAATTTACGAACAAACGCAATATCTGCTGCACGCTCTACGACGCGTGCAAGGGTGCGGACGTCTTCATCGGCGTCTCCAAGCCCGGTGCGCTCAAGCCCGAAATGATCAAGGTGATGGCCCGCGACCCCATCATCTTCGCGATGGCCAACCCCGTGCCGGAGATCGCTCCGGAGGAAGCGCACAAGGCGGGTGCGACGATCGTCGCGACGGGCAGGAGCGATCTTCCCAACCAGCTGAACAACTCGCTCGCGTTCCCCGGCGTCTTCCGCGGGGCGCTCGATGCTCATGCGCGGCGCATCACCGACGAGATGAAGATCGCGGCGGCCGAGGCACTCGCCGCACTCGTGAAGCATCCGACTGCGCTGAAGATCATCCCCTCCCCCTTCGATCGCGGTGTCGTAGATGCAGTCTCGGGCGCGGTGAAGCGGCTGGCGTAGTATCCTTTCGTTTATCTGTGGTTTGTGTGAAGTATTTCAAAGCGTACTGGATACATACCAGACAACCCGACCCCCTCTCCCTGGCCCTCTCCCGTCGGGAGAGGGAATGACGGCATCATTCGAGGTATGCGGTTTCCCTCCCCCATTGGGGGAGGGTGAGGGAGAGGGGGTCAGAGACACTGTTTACATACAAACATCAAAATATCCTGTCATTTTCGTAACACTGTCTTCCGCATAGCGTTTGAAGTGTCCTATGTCCCATGACACCCGTTCCGTCGGCATCGCTCTCCTCACCTCGATGGTGATCGTGGGCATCGCGGCACATCTGCCGTACATCTTCGGGTTCGGGTGGTGATGATGATAGGGTTAGGAGTTAGGGTTAGGATTAGGGAAACCGTTTTGATTGTCCTGTAGCAATATCCCTGACCCTAATCCTAACCCTAGTCTTCGTTGGTGGAGCCATCCTCCCCTGCGCTATACTCTCCACCATGCTCCTCTCCCCTCTTCTGTTCGCAGGGACGCTCCTCGCGTCCTCTTCCGTCTTTACCAGTTCCACGGTCATAGTCGACCTCCCTCAGCTTGCGGTCGCGCAGAGCTCCGACGAAGACGAGTGCGAGGCGAACGGATGGTACGGTGATGAGACGTGTGATGAAGGATGCCCCAAGCCGGATCCCGATTGCGAAAAAATGGGCAATTTCCAAGGGGATACCGCCGCCGACGAGTGCGAGGCGAACGGTTGGTACGGAGACGGGATGTGTGATGAAGATTGCCCGAACGTTGATCCGGATTGCACGGGCGCGGAGGCGGAGGAAGATGACCCTTGCGTCCTGTACCGCTCGTACAATGACGGGGTGTGCGATGACGATTGCTTCCAGCCGGATCCGGATTGTGCGAGTGGCGGGCAGAGTGCCTCCTCTCTGGCGCCGGCGATCGTCCCCATGCAGCGTTCCAGTGCGACGGCAGCGATTCCCGCGTGTCCGAACAGCAGTCCCGTTCGCTGCCTGAACGGCACGTGTGTCTCGAAGCTTGTCGACTGCGCTGATCAACCGTCAGCGTCTGCCGGATCTTCCGCGGCATCACAGGCATTATCCGCGAATGACGCACAAGATGATGAGATTCTGCAGGCCTATGTCGCGCAGCTGAAATCGCAGAACACGTCGATCACCGATGTGTCCTTTCAGGACGGCATCCTCTCCGTATCCGCGGCCCGCTCCGCCCGCATTCTCTGGATGATTGCGAAAGACTATGTCCTCACGATTCACGTGCAGGGCACAGATATTTCTTCTTCCGCCCCCTTCTGGCTCTTCGTCGCATCGGATGATGCTTCTTCTGTCATATCGGATGTCCGGTCGGCGCTTGCGGAGCAGGCGGATGCGGTGGCGGCACTGCCGACCGATCTCATGCGTGCACAATTCACACTGCAGGTGATCGATGCGGTTCTCCGGACGCAGTGATGGAGACTGGGGCTAAGATTAGGGTTAGGGAAATCGTTCTGATTGTCCGAGAGCGACGCCCCCTCATCCTAACCCTAACCCTAACCCTCATATTCATGCTTACGGGTTGCAGCCGAGGGGTTTCTCCCGATGCGGCTGGTCCCAATGCCAGTCTCACGCTTCCTCTCTATCCCGCTCTCACATGGTCCATTCCGCGCGAAGCAGTGCGCACCTTCAGTGCTTCCGGAACGGTGAAGAATGTTCCGGGTTTCGAAATCACTTCGTTGGCGCAAGACGATGAGAATTTTCCTTTCGTGTATGCGGACAGCGAGTATCCCGATGAGGATTTCTGGCGGTTCTACCTCGAGTCGAAGACGATCGACGACATGGGCTATACCCTCATCGCATCCGAGGAGAAGGATGACCGCTCCCTGATCGCTTTCGGAGATGAAGCGGGGCATGCGTTGGTGCTGTCACACATCATGCAGTATGACGCGGTCGAGGATGGCGAACCGCTCTGTCCGTGCATCTACGCGTTCACGATCTTCTCCGATGATCCGCGGGTGGTGATGGAGAAATGAAGCATAACTCTGAACAACTTTGTTGTTCAATTTTACTCCCCCTGCTCGATCACCCTCCCGGCTTCGGATTAAATAAGGCAACTATCCCTTGAAGCCCAGGTGATGGTTCGTGGCTCGCGGCGTGTCATGGTGAGGTGCTTTTTGCCGCAGCAAAAAGCCACGAATCCATGCACGCCGCTCGCACCTCACCATGACACCTGGACTTCCTAGCTTTGATTCGATGCCATGATTCGTCGGGCTCACCATGACATCTCGCCTTCCATCTCCTAGATGGTTGGTATTTTGACACGGAGAAACTTCCGTTTACCAACTTTGAAGATGGCTTCTTCTCCCCATACGTGAGCGGCGAATCCTTCGCCGAAGGTCGATTCGAGTTCAACAATTTTGTGTCCATCAATGGTAATTGCTCCTTGGGCTAATAGTCTTCTGGCTTCAGATTTCGATGGCACGAGGCCTTCCCTAACGAGAATATCTATCGGTGAATCTTTTAGCTTCACGTTCACCTCCGGCATATCTATAGGCAGTTCCTTATTCTTGAAGACGCGGTCGAAGGCTTCCGCCGCAGCCTTGGCGGCCTTCGCTCCGTGGTAGAGCGTGACAATTTCGGATGCGAGGCGGGCTTTGGCGTCTCGAGGCTTGCCTTTCAAGATGCTCTTCACCTCCTCCATCGGGACATCCGTGCAGCATTCGAAGTAGGTGGTCATGAGATCATCTTTCACGCTCATCACTTTCCCGTACATATCGTTCGGCTCGTCCTCAAGGTAGATGCAGTTTTCATAGGTCTTGCTCATCTTCCGGCCGTCGGTCCCTTCGATGAGCCGTGTCGTCAGGACGAACTTCTCGCGCTTGCCGAATATTTTTTGGAGTTTGCGACCGCAGAGCATATTGAAGAGTTGATCATTTCCTCCAAGCTCGCAATCCACGTCGAGCATGACGGAGTCATAACCTTGCATGAGCGGATAGAGAAATTCATTGGGGCTGATGGGCTCTTCTTCGAGGATCTCCGACTTCAGCGGAGTGAACTCAAAGCCGCAATTTCCGCATGTGACCGGGAACGGCCACCGGTCGCCTTTGATTTGGTCCATGGAGACATCGGATGATTTGAAGACCGGAATGGGCGTTTGACACTTCTTGCACAGCACAGTGCGGGTCATTCGCTGTCGGAACATATCCCGTTCCAGCATTTGTTGGACGGTAAAGTGACTTGCGAGTTTCATGATGTCCGCGAAGCTCATTTTCGCCAGCCATTCGTGGTTATACACGATCTTCAATTTGTCGAAGTCCAGAATCTTCGCTGCTTGCCTCTTGTATGTTTGGAGATTCTCTTCCACCTGCTCTTTCGTAAGAGGAACGCGCATCGCATCCCTGCCCGTCGGATCTCCCACCATCGCCGTGAAGCTCCCGATGAGAAAGATCACGTCGTGCCCGGCATCCTGGAAGGCGCGCAGCTTCTTCAAAGGTACCGAGTGACCGATGTGGAGCTTGGCGCCCGTCGGGTCGATGCCGAGGTAGATGCGGATGGGTTTGCCGGACTTCAATTTCTTCTCCGCGAGGTCGCGGGGGACCACCGTCTCGACGGCGCGGGTGAGGAGTTCATCGGATTTGTCCATGGAGCCAAGGATAGCAGTCCAGTACACTGCTGACCATGGAGACAATCGTTGTTTCGGCACGCGGCCGGCTCGACACCTTCCTCGCACAAGCGTGCGAGGGCTTGAGCCGCGTGAAGGCGGGTGCGCTCGTCCGGACGGGCTGCGTGCTCTTGAACGGCCGGATCGTCCGCAAGCCCGCGCAGATCGTGCAGCCGGGAGACCGGATCGAAGTGTCTCTCTCGGAGGAACCGGTCTCCGAGAGTCACATCACGCCCGTCGATTTGAAGTTGCCTATCCTCTACGAGGATGACGACTGTCTCGTCATCGCGAAGCCCGCCGGCGTCGCCGTCCATCCCGCACCCGGTGTTGCGAGAGACGAGCCGACGATCCTCCACGGCATCGCTCATCTCTTCGCCGAGCGGAAGATCCCCTTCGGCGCTTCCTCTGTCCTCGTGCACCGCCTCGATCGCGAGACGACGGGGTGCCTGCTCATCGCGAAATCCCCGCAGGCGCACGCTGCGCTCCAGAAGGAGTTCTCCGATCGCACGGTTCGGAAGTTCTACCTCGCGATCGTCGCGGGCGTCCCCTCCCCCGCCGCGGCCGTCATCGACGCGCCGGTCGGCCGCAATCTCACGGATCGCACGAAGATGTCCGTCCTCAAGACATCCGTCAGCCGCGAGGCGAAGACGACGTACCGGACACTTTCGGCCGGAAAGGACTGCGCGCTCCTGCTCTGCGAGATTCACACCGGCCGCACGCATCAGGTGCGCGTGCATCTGCGTTCCGTCGGTCATCCCATCCTCGGCGATCCGACGTATGCATCTTCAGCGAGCGAAAAGACGGAGGTGCACTACGGGATAGCCGGAATGTGTCTGCATGCGTGGAAGCTGACGTTCACGTCGCCTGGACATTCATCTTCACAGACGGTCGTGGCACCGGTGCCGGAGGGGTTTGAAAAAGCGATGAGAGGGTTAGGATTAGGGTTAGAGAAATTGTTCTGATGATCCAAGCGATACCCCTAGCCCTCAACCTAACGCCTAACCCTAATATCGCACCGTGTACGTCACCGTATCCAAGATCATGTTGTTCTTGTCGCGTGCGACGATGCGGTAGAGATTCCGCCCGCGGCTTAAGGTTCCGTACTGCACGTCTGCGATGTAGTTCCACGTGATCTTGCCGGGCAGGTAGAGCTTCAGGCGGTAATCGTTCACCCAGATGCTTGCGGTTGCGGAAGAGGTCGTTCCTTCCAGGAGGAAGGAGCTGCCGGTCGAGGTAAATTGCGTGCCGGCGGCCGGACCGGTGACGGCGAGGCTCCCCGGATTGAGCGGTGCGTTGTCGGGGAGAGTTGCAACATCTTCCGTCGGTGCGGTGGAGGAGGCTGCAGCGCCCGTACCGGCAAGCTTCACCAGACCTTCCTGCCCCTGATTGAAGAGGATTGTGATCACGGCGGGGGGGCTCAAGTAGCCGCCCTTATTGATGGCAACGACGGAGTACGTGTTCGATCCCTGCTGCATGTTGGCGAGTTTGGTGGAGGCGAGATAGCTCCACGTTCGCTCGCCCGGAGTGAAGAGCTGCAGACGGTAGTCGTTTACGACAATGCCCACCGTTCCGTCGGGTGCCTCGCCGCTGATCTCGATGGGGTCGCGCATCGTTGCATACGTCTCTCCCGCCTTTGCCGGGGTGAGGATCGTCGGGGCCTCCGGTGGTTTGCGGTCGCGCTTCAGGGTGCGTTGTATCTTCTCATTCACCGTGCCGTCGGCGTTGAGCGCCTCGACGAGCACCGTCACCTCATCTTCGTCGGGGAGCGAGATTTCCCGCTCGAATCGGCCGTTCGTCGTCTCCACGAGGTAGCCGTTGATCCGCACCTTCTCGGCGGGTTTGCGCACGGTGCCGACCACCTTTACGGTTGCCGTATCCAGCGTAATGCCCTGTGCGGGCTCACTCACGGTGAGGACGTCCTGGCTCTCCACTGCCGGCGGCGCGACTGTTCCGCTGCCGCTCACGCTTGCACTGATCGAGTAACGCATTGATCGGCTCTCCGAAACGAACGGGGAGAGAACCATGAGGGGGTCCAATGGTGAGCGGAAACGGTAGAGGTTGCCGGCGAGCGGAGCGCCCGCAGGAATTGTGAACTGTTGCCCTTCGCCGATGATCACAGGCGTGCGATTGCCGGCGACGAGCACGGAGATGCCCTGGCCGTCGGCGGCGAAGGTCGTGAAGGCCGAGGGTGTCACGGCGATTTCCGTCCGGGGAGGCAAGGCGAGATTCATCTGCTCCGTGCGTATTTCGCGCAAGATGCTGCCCGAATAGTCGTCCACGGTCGGCGTTGAGATCCAGACGGATCCGCCGTTCAAGGCGAGGACGATGCGCGATTGCTTCACGCCGTGCTCGCTCTCGACCACCTGCAAAATGGTCGCGTTATCGAGTCGCACGATGGTCCCGTCGAAGAGTGCCAGAGCCGCTCGCGCATTTCCGCTCGTGGTCACTTGATCGTTGGGGTAGAGCTTCAGGCGATTCTCCGCGCGCTTCATTTCTCCTCCGTCAATGGAAACGTTCACGGTTCCGGGTCCCTCCGTCAGGAGAACCGCCGCATTTTGGCGGACAGCGTTGCCCACGTTGAAAAATTGCATCACTTTCTTCCCCACATAGAAGAGGACCAGAGCGATGAGGACCAGAGCGATGATCGAGCGCAGCAGAGAGAGCGAGCCCGGGGCGGTCGCGAGCGGGTACTGGCCGGTGTAGTGACGGCGTCGCAGCAAGGGGGTGGATGATACTGTAAGAGAGCATCGTAAGGAAGAGAAGGTGTTCTTAGCAAGAGGATTAGGATTAGGGTTAGGGTTAGGAATAGGGAAACTGTTCCGATCGTTCAATAGCGACATCCCCTAACCCTAACCTTAACCTTAACCCTCTTCTCACACGCTTACCCTCACCACCTCCGATGGAGACGTGATGCGGTCGGTGATGTACTTCTCCCCCCACATGCGCATGCTCCAGTACCCCTCCGCTTTTGCCTGGGTTTCAATGGCTGCTGAGGTTTCGTTCGTCAGGATCATCTCGCGGATCTTCGGAGTGACGATGAGCAGCTCGGGGATGGCGGTCTGTCCCCCGTACGTATCGTGGGCGAGCGGGTCGCATTTCGCGCCTTCCTTGCTGCACTCGGGCGTGAATGTCCGCACGAGACGCTGAGCGAGGATCGCTCTCAGCGAGGGGGCGAACGTGTACGGGCTGACGCCCATGGACAGGAGGCGCGGGATAGCTTCGATGGCGGAGTTCGTGTGCAGGGTCGAGAGCACGAGGTGGCCCGTGAGTGCGGCATCCACCGCCGTCTGTGCGGTCTCGAGGTCGCGGATCTCGCCGACGAGCACGACATCCGGGTCGTGGCGGAGAATGGACCGCAGGCCGCTTGCGAAGGTGTAGTCATGGTCGAAGTCGACCTGGCTCTGGACGATCCCGGCCAGCTCGTACTCAATCGGGTTCTCCAGGGTGATGATGTTGCGCTCCGTGCCGACGAGGGTCTGGATGAGCGAATACAGCGTCGTCGTCTTTCCCGACCCCGTGGGTCCCGTGACGAGGATGAGTCCGTTCGGGAGCTGCACGAGCTGCGCAAGTTTCGTATGGATCTCCGTCGGCAAGCCGAGCTTCTCCAGGGGCACGATCCCTTTCTTCGGGTCGAGGAGGCGAAGCGTGAACTTCTCGCCGAAGCGCGTGGGCATGCTCGCGACACGGACGTTCACGACCCGGCCCGGAGCCTCGAACGTGTACTGTCCGTCCTGCGGGATGTTCGTGATGTTGAGCTTGAGCTTGGAGAGGAATTTCACGTGGCGCACGAGCTGGTCGTAGGCGGTCGCGGAAATGTGCGCGATGAGCCGCAAAACGCCGTGGAGACGTACCTCCGTGCGTACGAACGTCTTCTCCGGTGAGAAGTGAATGTCCGAGATGCCGCTCGACATCGCGTACTCCTGCAGTTTGAGCAGGAGGGATTTCCCGTCCAGCGCCTCCCAGGAGCTTTGTGTTGGCTCAGCCATATCGAAGAATTATACCATATTTTCGGGATGGATGGAATGTGATGCTGTTGAGCCGATTCGAGGGAATACGCACCTTAAGAGGTACGTCCGAAGAGTCCTCCGTTCGGCAAGCGCACTTCGGCGATACCTGTGCTAAGCTCCCGCCGTGGCTCTCCGGATCCCTTCCGCCCCTTCCGAAACGCAACGGAAGCGCTCTCTTCACCAGCGCATGTTTCTCGTGCACGGGTTCATTTTCCTCATACTGCTCGTGATCGTCGCCCGCTTGATCGAGCTTCAGGTCATCCGCGGAACCGAGTACCACGAGCTCGCGCAGGCGCAGCACTACGGCGGCGTCGTCCTGCCCGCGAAGCGCGGGGAGATTCTCTCTCGCAATTCCAAGACCGGTGAAACGAGCATTCTCGCCACGAATACGACGCTCGACATGGTGTACGTCGATCCGGTCGTCACGGACGATCCGGCGAAGATCGCGGACCTGCTCTCGACCGCGCTCGTGACGGAGCAATTCCACGCGCTCTGCTCGAAGGGCGATCCCGCATGCCCTCGAGAACTCGTTCCCTACTACACCGCGGCGTTCGATCCGCTTGCGCGCGTGGTGAGGGCATTCACCGGCGTGCTGCTCGAGCCGGAACGTCTCAAGGTGATGCAGGCTCCGGTTGATCCCGCGCAGTTGCCGGATCTCGGCGAGGTGCGCCGACTCTTCGCTCGCGCGATCGAGAGTCGCATCGAGGAGAAGCGCGTGACGTTCGTGCCGCTCGTGTACAGCGCGACGAAAGCGCAAATCCAGGCGGTGAGAGATCTTGCCATCCCCGGTGTGGATATATCCGTGAGCAGTCGTCTCATCTCGGCGAATCCGGAAGTGGTGAATCAGTTACAGCTGGGCAGCATCGTTCGCAAACTCTCGGATATCGTCGGCATGGATCAGGCGGCGCTCAAAAATCTGCTGCGCAGCAGGCCGCTGAGATACGTGCCGGTCATGCGCGCGCTCCCGCCGAAGCTCTCGTCGGTGATCCGGGAGCTCAAGCTCCAGTCGCTCAAGGACACGCGCGAGCGCAAGCAGAACGCGCCGACACGGGAGGCGGCGGACCGCATCGCGGATCCCCTGCGTTCGATTGCCCTGCTCGCCGAGCACTGGCGGTACTACCCGGACGGAATGGTGGGATCGCACGTCGTGGGTTTCCTCAATGCGCTGCAGGAAGCGCAGTATGGTGTCGAGCGTACGTTCAATCCGCAGCTGAGGGGTCAGGAGGGACTCATCTCCACCGTGAGTGATCCGCAGGGAGGACAGATCCTCACATCCGAACAGACGATCGTCGATCCGCAGGATGGCGATACCGTTATCCTCACCATCGATCGTTTCATCCAGCAGGAAGTCGAGCGCGCGCTCTCCGAGTGGGTGAAGAAGGTCGATGCCGAGAGTGCCCAAGCCATCGTGATGGATCCATTCACCGGGCGCATATTGGCCATGGCGAACGCTCCCCTCTTCAACGCGAATGATTACGGAATGGTGTATGAGAAAGAGCCGATCTACCTCGATGAGGGCAAACGCAAAGAAATCGTCGTGGATATCATTCATCCGCAGACGAACGCTTTCGTGCTCCGCGGGTACATCGGCGATATTTTCACGCCCGAAGGACGGGCGAATCTCAGTACCGAGAAGAGCAAGCAACTTACGGAAATCGAGCAGCTGTACGATCTTAAGGATGTCGTGCGCTACTACATCTATCTTGGAGAGAATAACCGCATGGAGATCTTTCCGACCGACACTCTCGATGTGTGGCTGAAGTACCGGAACTCCATCGGTGTCGGTGCGTACTTGAACCGGGCCGTGCAGTCCATCTACGAGCCGGGGTCGGTCTTCAAACCGATCACGATGGCCATTGCCCTCGATCAGGGTGAGGTGACGCCCACGGACACGTACGAAGACTTGGCACCTGTGAAGGTGGATGAGTACACGATCAAGAACGCTCTCAACACGTACTTCGGCCACGTGACGATGACGAACTGTCTCGAGTTCTCCATCAACACCTGCATGACGACCGTCTCCGCCAAGCTCGGGCGCAAGCTCTTCTATACGATGATCGAACGCTTCGGATTCGGGCGTGTGACGGGCATCGAACTGGAGGATGAGCAGCCGGGAGAAGTGCTTCCCTGGCGCAACTGGAGCAACGCGCTGCTCGCAACGTCCGCGTACGGCCAGGGTCTCTCGTCGACGCCGCTCCAGGTGATTACGGGATGGTGCGCGCTCGCGAACGGCGGCAAGCTCATGCGTCCCACGATCATCGACGCGATCGTGCATAACGACGGGACGGTGGAGAAGACCCAGCCGAAGGTCATCGATCAGGTCATCACTCCCGACGCCTCCCAAACGATCACGGCGATGCTCGTGAGTTCCGGCCGCGAAGGCTACGCGAAGGCCGGCAAGGTGCCCGGCTACCGCATTGCCGGGAAGACGGGGACAAGCCAGATCGCCGGTCCGGGAGGCAAGTACGAAACGGGCACGGGTTCCACCTTCGCCACGTATGCCGGCTACGCCCCGCCCGACCATCCGAAGTTCCTCCTCCTGGTGAAGCTCGACCGGCCGAAGGCGAAAGGCATCATTCACGGCGCGCAGGCCGCCGCGCCGGTCTTCAAGGAGATCGCCGCATTCCTCTTCAAGTACTACGGGATTCCGCCGGATGACCTGTAGTTCATGAGAGACAAACCTACGGTTTTTCTCTCATGGGCTCTCTTTTCCCTCGGAGGAGGCGCTCCAGGCGGGCAGAGCCCGCCTTCGCGCATTGTTTTGTGTCCGCTTATTTTTATCTATCACTTCACCGTCACGCTCTTCGCAAGATTGCGCGGCATGTCCGGATCTTTCCCTCGCTTCACCGCGAGGAAGTACGCGAGGATCTGGATCGGGATGATGTTCACGATGGCCTGCGCCGTCGAGGCTTCGGGCACTTTGATCCACTCGTCGAAGACATCCCTGCGCTCCGGTGACACGCCGATGATGAACGCGCCGCGGGCCTTGAGCTCCATGGCGTTGCTCAGGATGTCCGCCGTCACCTCATCCTTGCCGACGAGGACGATGCAAGGCGTCCCTTTCTCGATCAAGGCGATGGGCCCGTGCTTGAGTTCGCCGCCGGCGAACCCTTCGGCATGGATGTAGCTCACTTCCTGGATCTTGATCGCGCTCTCGAGCGCCATGGGATAGTTCCAGCTCTTCCCGATGATGTAGAGATTCTCATGACGCTTGATTCCGTCTGCCAGTGCTTCGAGACGCTCGACGTAGCGGGGGTTCAACATGTCGTTGATCATCTCACCCGTTTCGAGGAGGAGCAGCTTGCCTTCCCGCAGCTTGTCCGCGAGCGCGTAGGCGATCAGAAGCAAAACGGCCATCTGGCCGGTCAATGCTTTCGTGGAAGCAACGGCTCGTTCCGGTCCTGCGTTGATGAGGAGCGTGTAGTCGGATTCGCGCGCTACCGTGGATCCCTGCACGTTCACGATCGAGAGAACTTTCGATCCTTTGGCTTTGGCGATCTTCATCGCCTCGAGCACGTCCGCCGTCTCGCCGCTCTGGGTGACGACGATCAGGAGGCTCTCGGGCTTGAGGAAGTGATGGAAGAGCTTGAATTCGCTTGCAGGCGCGTAGTTCACGTGATGCCCCGCGATCACCGAAAAGAAGTACTCTGCGGCGACGCATGCCTTGCCCGCCGTGCCGCACCCGACGAGGAACGTGCCCTGCGCGTGCTTGATCGCTTGGGCGATCGTGCGGATTTCCTCCTCGTCTTGATTGATCGCGCGGGCGATGGAGTCCTTCTGGTCCATGATTTCCTTGAGCATGAAGTGGCGGTACGTCCCCTTCTGCGCTTGCTTCATCGACCAGGTGATCTCGATCTCACGCTTCTGGACTTCATGGCCCGTTTCGATGTCCAGAAAGAGGACGGTCTTGCCGTCGGTTGCGATCATCTCTCCGTCATCGAGGTACTGCACCGTGCGCGTGTGCGCGAGGAAGGCGGGGATGTCCGACGCGATGAAGTACCCGTCCGTGTCCACGCCGATGATGAGCGGCGAGCCAGAGCGGGCGGCGACGAGTGTCCTTGATTCCGTGTGGAGCGCGAGGAAGGCGTAGCGGCCCTTCAGTCTGAGGCAAACGGTGCGGACTGCCGTGGTGAAGTCTTTCGTGTGTTTGAGCTCCTCCTCGATCAAGTGCGGCAGCACCTCCGTATCCGTGTCGGAGCGGAAGGCGTGTCCTTTCTTCTTCAGTTCCTCCTTCAATTCTTCGTAATTTTCGATGATGCCGTTGTGGACGACGGCGATCGTCGATGCTTCATTGAGATGCGGATGGGCGTTCTCCTTCGTCACGCCGCCGTGCGTCGCCCAGCGGGTGTGTCCGATGGCGATGGAGCATGCCGCAGAGAAATCGGCCGGATTGACCCCGGAGATCTTGCCCGTCTCTTTCTTCATCGTGAGTGTGCCGCCCGTCTTGTACGCCACGCCCCACGAGTCGTACCCGCGGTACTCGAGGCTCTTCAAACCGTCGATGGCGAGGCTGCCGGCATCGACTCTCTTCCCGACGTATCCGAAGATCCCGCACATAGGATGGGGGGATTCTAGAGATTTTTGGCTTAGGGTCAATCATTTGGGGCTAGGATTAGGGCTAGGGTTAGGGGGAGTCGCCATCGAACAACCAGAGCAGTTTCCCTAATCCTAACCCTAACCCCTAACCCTCTTCCTTGACGCCCTCTTCCCCTTCCCCTACCCTTTCGCCGCTCTATGCCTATTACGAAGTCCGCCATCAAGCGTGCCCGACAAGACGAGAAGCGACGCATCCGCCGCCGCCCGTTCTCGACGCACATGAAGACCATGATCTCCAAAATTCAAGCTCTCGCGCACGAGGGGAAGAAGAGCGAGATGGAGAAGATCCTTCCGCTCGTCTTCAAGGCGATCGACACCGCAGCGAAGAAGCATCTCATCCATCCGAAGAATGCCGCACATAAGAAGAGTGCGGTGAGTAAGCTCTTGAGAGCGGGTGCGAAGAAGTAGTATGCAACACGTTCTCGCTCTGGACATCGGCACGCGTCGTACGGGCGCGGCATTTGCGGACGTCGCAACGGGGATCCCCCTGCCGCTGGAAACGATTGCCCATACGTCGCTCAAACAGTTGTGTGATCGTGTACTTGTTCTCTGCCAAGAGCGCTCCATTGATACCATCCTCCTCGGATGGCCGCTTCTGCCTTCGGGGAAGGAGGGGGCGCAAGTGAAGATCGTTCGGAAGGTCCAGGAAGCGCTTACACAAGCCGGATTACACATCGAAGTGCTCGATGAGCGCTACACGACGCCAAGAAGTGGCAAAATCGCTTCGGATCCGGACAGTGCCGCCGCTTGCGCTCTTCTCGGGGTTTTCCTACAGCGGAAGGGCATTGGGAAATAGTTGACAAAGTTCTAAAAGTCTGTAAATTGTTATCCTTTTGCTCTTTGGACAACTCAGTTCTACCTATGGAGAGAAAGCCACAACTCATTCTCTCCGTCTACTGGTTCTGTTAGATGATCTTTCGCATCTGTCAAATATTTGGTAGAAAGAGGGTTGTTTCTTTTTCCCCACTATCATGCCCGATACCGCCACTTCTCCGCAGCACAAAGCTGGAGCACAGATTACCAACCTCAATCTCGAGGAGCTGCTCACGAATCTCTTCCTCGTTTTGACGGAGAAAGAGGCAAGCGTGATTCAGAAGCGTTTCGCTCTTCTGGGCAATCAGAAGCAAACGCTCGAGAAGATCGGCAAGCATTTCAATGTGACGCGCGAGCGCATCCGGCAGATCGAATCGATCGCGCTCGGAAAGCTTCGGCGCACGGTGCGCACGACGCGCTTCGACGAGGTGAATCAGCTGGCGAAGTCCCTGCTGACGTTGAGCGGAGGGGTCATGCGGGAGGACACACTCGTCTCGAAGGTTCTCATGCGCATTCAGGGTGGCAAGGAAGTGGACGGGGCGATCCTGCGCCTCTCGTTCTCCATTGATTCCGAGATGGCGCTCGGCGCGCACGGCAATACATTCGTGCCGTTCTGGAGACTCGAGTCTCTCGCCATGGACGATGTGAACAAGATCGTGAACGGCATTTCGAAGATCCTGAAGAAGCGCAAGTCCTGCATGAAGGCTGACGAGGTCATTTCCGCCATTCAGGCACTCAATCTGTTCGATGGTCGCATGCCGAGCGCAGAGCTCATCGGGAGCTCTCTCACCATCGACGAGCGGTTCCGGGAGATCCCGGAGGGATGGGGGCTCACCGAGTGGCGTTTCGTCCGCCCGCGCTCCATCCGCGACAAGGTAGAGATTATTCTCAAGAAGTCCGGCGAGCCGCTGCACTTCATGGAGATCGCAAACCGCATCCGGGAAGCGGGTTTTGACAAGAAAAATGTCACGGTGCAGGCGGTGCACAACGAACTCATCCGCTATCCGCAGTTCGTCCTCGTCGGGCGCGGTCTGTATGCGCTCCGTGAGTGGGGCTACGAACCGGGGACCGTGTCGGATGTCATCGAGCGGATTCTCAAGGAGAAGGGTGCACTGTCGAAGAAAGAGATCATCGCCGAGGTCGCCAAGCAGCGCACCGTGAAGGTGGGTACGATTTCTCTCAACTTGCAGAAGATGCCCTACTTCAAGCGCGTGGGTCGCGCCGTGTACGCCTTCGATCCGTCGAAGAAGTAGTTTTGTTTGTCGCGTAGCGGGTTTCGTTATTGCTGCCCGTGAGAAGACGTAAGACATAAGCTGTAAGCTCTATGCTTTAAGCTTGTTTTCTTTGCCTCACCCCCTTCCCCCTCTCCGTCCCTCCCGACATCACGCCGACCCGGAGATGGGGGCGTACAATCACAGAGCATCACGCTTTCCCCTCTCCCCGCGGGCGTCGGGTCGGAAGGGAGAGGGGCTGGGGGTGAGGGAGCGCGGGTTCCCTTCTTGCATATCCCCTGCTACGATCTCCCCCCATGCGCCCCCCCTTCCTCGCCGGCCTCCTTTGTTTCGCATCTCTCTTCACGCTCTCCGCCTGCGGGAAACCGCCGCCGGAATTGCCTGCAGGAGAACAGACCGTCACGGGGTTCCTCATCCCCGCCCCCCTCGCCGTCGTGCGCCGCGGGTCGCACATCTTGCGCCAGGGTGGGGTGGATATCACCTATGTGGAAAGTAAGACCGTGAATCTGAGTGCCTATGATGCACAGGAGGTGACGTTGATAGGAGTCTACGAGTGGAACACGGATCCGAGCGATCTCCCCGTCCTCGTCGTAGCCAAAGTGGAAGGAGTCGCACAGTCGACCTACAGGGCGTCTCTCTCCGGCCTTCGCGCTTCCCTGGAAGTGCCACTCACCTGGCAAATGCTTACAACCGCGACCGGTACCGTCTTCACGGCTTCGGGGTCGTCTACCCCCCTGCTCGTCGTGACGGAGTCCATAGCGGGGCCGATTCCTCCCAAGGGGTTTGCCATCGTCGCCGGGTCTCTTCCCGCCATTCGCGGAATCGACGAATCGACCGGTCAAGAGGTGGTTTCCTTCCTCCGCGGCACGCAAGTACTTCGTTTCCGTTTCTCCGCGCGCGGGATGCCGGATGAGGAACAGAGGAAAGCCGAATGGCTTGCGGCGCTCAAGACCGTGGCGGTTGACGGGCTCTCTTCCTCCGCCTCGTCGTTCTCTTCCTCTACGACGCAATCGGGGTCCAGTATCTCTATCCCCTGCGGCGGAACTGCCGGCGTCCTGTGTCCGGAGGGATACTTCTGCGACATTACCAATGTCACTGAGAACATCGGCAAATGCAGGGCGGCCAAGCAGAGCGGCGGGGGTGATCTCCCACGCTTGCGCAGACCCTGAGCGAGTGAAGCGAGACGAAGGGTGAAAGGAGGGCAGAAGTCATCTTTCCAGGATTCCTCTCGCATAGAGCAATGTTCATCGGAATCGCATGATGAAATAAGAACATTTTTTTCTATCCTGTCTATTTCCCGTGCGTGAAAGCAGGGCGTTTTTCCGCTATCATTAGAGGAATTTTCATGCCAAAACATCCACATCCATTCCGGAGCGCATCCCTCGGACGTATCGGGGTCCTCTGCGCGGTCATCGTGGCGGCGGGCCTGCTCCGGGCGATGGCGCCGTTCCTGGAGGGAATGCCGCGCGTTTCCGTCGCCCGCGCGGCCGACGCCACGTCGCTCGTGAGCGACGGTGGAAGCGGCGAAACCGTAGGATCGGGGTCGGGAGCCGTTGTGGGATTGGGCGATGGAGAGAACGCGAATGGATCGGGGGCGATGACAGATGGAGCGAGTGGCAGTGCCGCGCTGCTCGTCTCTCCTGGACGGCGTCGGAGGGAGAGGAGCCCTGTCGACTCCCTTGAGACGGAGACGGGGTCCACTCGTTCGTCTTCATCGAGTTTCGGTGACATCCTCGTGCAAACGGAATCCGGCACAACCATCGAACCCTCCACTCGGACCGGATCCACTGTCGTTCACGGGACGGGGAGCATCATCAATGCTTCGGGGGGTGTTCTCCCGTCGGCTCAGTCCGGCGCGCAGGTGCGTATGGATGAACAGGGTATGGACGGCTCGGAGAGCGCGACGGGAGTGATCGTCAGTGCCTCGGGGGTCACCGTCCCGTCGGACGCATCGGGAGCGATCATTCCGACGCAATCCGGTACATCGGTCTCTCCGTCGCCTGCGTCAGAAACGGGCGCTCTCACCGCGTCGGGGGACGCGCTGACCATTCCCGAAGTGATTCCTGCTTCGATCCTTTCCTCTCTTGACGGGAATATCCGTGCGTCGCTGCACATTCCCGCTCAGCGCGAGATTCGAAGCATAGGGGAATTGAAGGCCCGTCTCGCTGTCCGTGTCGCTGATCGCAATGGTACCGAGATCCCTATGGCATGGGATCTCGCGGCGGGCAGCGCCACGTCGGTTGCGACCGATCGTGGCAGTGGCGGTTACATCGTCACGCTCTCCGCGCCCCAAACCTTCGTTCCGGGCATGTACCGCGTCGTTGTCACGTTGCATGCCACGCGCGGCGAGACGCGCCTTCTGCAGAAATTCTTCCGCGAGATCGGTGGCGGGAACGGCGAGGCGATTCCCCTCCTCGATGCCTCCGTGCCACTGGGCTTCATGGCGTGGAACGTGGACCGCTCGACCTTGTCGTCCGGTCAGGCTGCGACCGTCGCCGTGAGCTTGGCCGGTGATGCGGGCGAACCGCTCTGTGGTGGTGATCTCACGATTGCCGTTCGCGCAGCGGACGGCGCGCTCAGGACGTTCGATACCGCGTCGGAGACCGTCCAGAGGCAGACGAGCTGCGCCGCCCGGAAGTTCATCACGGCGCCCGATTTCGCATCCACCATCCCCTTCGGAGGCACGGGGATCGCGAGGCTCGCCATCACGCCGGAGGACTCTGCCCGGAACATCCAGAGCCTCATCGAGGTCGCCCCTGATCACCCCCTCGACATCCTGCGTTCCTCCGTGACCCGCACGTGGCCCGGGGCGACCGAGGACATGACGATCACGGTGACGCCGGCCGTCTCGTTCATCGGGAACATCACGGAGCGCATTCCTGCCGATTACGAAATCCTCTTCTCTGAACCGCATGCAGTGCAATCGAATCTTCAGGACGGGACGATGACCATCACGTGGGACCGCCAGTGGGATGCGGGTGTCCCCGTCACCCTCCGCTACACCTACCGATCCCCTGCGGATGTCCCGCGTTTCTCCGTTTTCGGTCCTCTCGAGGCGCAGGGAACGCGCATCGAGAACGTCGTGGTACCTTCCCCCATGGACACGAAGACGGGCGCACTCCTTCCGGCCATTCAAGAAATCGGAAGCGGCATCACCGTGAACCCGTCATCAGGATCCCTCCTATCCGGGTCCGAAGAGATACCGGTGATCGATGCGTCCGCTTCCGGAGGAGTCGTGCCTCCCGCGTCCGGCTCCGGTTCCACCTTCGAGGCCCCCGACACCGGTTCGAGGGAGACACACCAACGGGGTGTCTCTACGACGGATGGCGCTTTCTCCGGCTCTTCCCTGTCCTCCGCTTCGTCCGCCGCGTCTTCCGAGGAACTATCCTCATCCTCCCGGGGAGAGACACCCCAACGGGATGTCTCTACGGGAACGCCTGATGCGCCGAGTGCCGACGCTCCCGCCACCGAAACCGGATCGCTGCAATCTTTCATCCATTGGATGGCCTCCGCCATGGACGCCATCGGCGACTTCATCCTCTCCCCCCTGCGAGAGATGCGCGCGATCGCCCTCCGCGGCCTCCTCGCCCTCGGCGACGCCCGGCCTCCGCGCATCGTGCGCACCGGCGATGGGGATGGTCGCTCCTTCGCTTTCGTAGAGCCGCGGGGCTGGCAGCAGCTCTCTCTCGCCATCCAGCCCTCTCTCCCGTATCAGCCGACGGATGACACGCTCACTCTTACGCCTCGGAACGGGGACAGCTTCGATGCCAACATGCTCCCTTCCTTCACGCTCCTCCAGACCGCCGTTTCCGGCACGGGGTCGGAGATCATCGACGGTAACGGACATTTGAGGGAGGAGAAGGCCCTCGCGAGGATCGTCGAGGTCATCACGCCGAAGACGGTCGTCGAGCGGGAAGTCCTCGAGCAGGCCATCGGGGCGGCAGCCGATGAGATCGCGGGCGCTGTCACGCAGGACACCGCCGCCCTGAATACGGTGCTGGCTGCCATGGAAGAGTCTGGAGCGCGCCGCACCAGCCGCGTGCAGGAGGGTGCGCAGGAGGCGGTCACCGCGGTTCTCAGGGAGGACGGAGGCGCGCGTCAGAAGACCGCTGAGATGCTCGGCGCTTCCGAGCGGGTGCGGGAGATACTCAAGACCATCGTGACCGATGCCGAGCGCTCGGACATCATCGAACATGCCGTCGAGCAATCCCTGACGGGAGTGTCGGGATCCGTCGGACCTTCCGCCCTTGCCGATCCTGCCGCGGAGATCCTCGTGGAGACCATTGCGAGGGATGCGGCAATGAAACAGGAGGTGGCGGAGGCGGTTCGGGATTCGGACATCGGACGGGAGCGTGTCTCGAAGTCCGAAATCCGAAGTCCTATCCTTTCCCTCACCCTCACGGATGCCGACGGCCGCACGTTCTCTCCCGCGTATCACTTCGTCCCCGGTTCCGTGGTGCTCGTGCTCGAACCCGATCGTCAATTCCGCCCCGGGCTCTATACGCTCTCGATGACGGTGACCAATCCCCTCACGCAGGAGGAGAGAGTTCTGACACAGGATTTCGCCTGGGGCGTGCTCGCGATGAATGCCAATCAGGATCGCTATGAGACCGGCGACAGAGTGCAGCTCGCCTTCGGCGTCCTCGACGATCGGGGGGAGATTATCTGTGACGCGGCGTTGAAGCTCGTCGTCACCGCACCCGGCGGCGATTCCTTCGCGCTCTCCACGGACGATCAATCCATCGCGGTAACGGGCACTTGTGGGGCAAAGAAAGCAGGATTGATTACGCCTGACTACGAAGCATTCTTCACTGCGGCGGAAGCGGGAACGTACGAACTGAAGCTGGCGGCGGAGACGGGGAATGGGGCCAGAGAGATGAGCCAGCAGTTAGAGATCAAGGGACAACCGCCGCAGCCGGGGACGGCTGCTGCTGGGGATCAAATTATGGGAAACCGGCAGCCCCCCTCCGTGGGTGCGGCGTCCTGGCCAATCATTATCACCCGCAAAGCAGCCACCCGTCTCTGGCCCTTCGCGCCATCACCGATGGAGGTCACGGTGAAGTTCAACGAAGACTTCGCGGGGACGATCACGGAGACGGTGCCGGAGGGGTTTGAGATCTCGGAGATTTCATCGAACGGAGCCCTGTGTCATGGTGAGCTCTGTCGAACCACGGCACAGGGAGTGTCGCCCTTCGACAGTGCTCAGGGTGACACTACTGCTGAACAGCTCATTGAATGGAAAGGTTCTTGGTCCGCCGGTGAAACAGCGGTGTTCAATTACACCTACGACGCACCGGATGTCAGTCCCCAGTTCTTCCTTCTGGGGCCGTTAGCGCTCTCCCCCTCTCCGGATTGGCAAGCGGGCGGGACGGAGAGGGGGGTGGGGGGTGAGGCAGAGTTGCGTGAAGCAAGAACCTGGCAGATCGCCTCTGACGCCGCCGACCTCTCCCTCACCCTCTGGGCGAAGAAACGCAAGATCACGATCAGCAATGCCAACGTGGATGAGAATCTGACGGATTTCCCGCTCTCGGTCAAAATCACCGCGGATGCGGATATCGGGGCATTGGCGAGAAGTGACGGCTACGACATCCGCTTCGCTTCGACCACTGGCGCGCTCCTCAGTTACGAACGGGAGGAATACCACGTCTCAAGCGGCTCCGGCTCGGGCGTGTTCTGGGTGAAGATTCCGAGGATCGATGCGGATACGGATACCGAGTTCTATATTTACTATGGAAGGAAAGATGCGGGGGATGGAAGTTCTGCGTCGTCTGTTTGGGACACAAACTTTAAAGGCGTGTGGCACATGAACCAGACTTCCACGGGTGCATTGAGCGCGGCGGATTCCACGAGCAATGCAAACAATGGAGGCGTGAGCGGGGCGACGGCGAGCGGGGGGAAGATTGATGGTGGAGGAGGGTTCGACGGGACCGATGATAACGTGGAGTTAGGTGATATCGATATTGGAAGTGGAACGTGGTCTGCTTGGATAAACCCAGCACAATTTAATGACCACAGTTATCATACTATTGTCGCAAAAGATTATAATGAGGCATATTGGTTCGGATTATTTGAGGAGACCGGGCAAATTCAGTTGTGGGTTGCCGGTATTGCACATCACTCACAGAGTCAGGTGACTACTAGTACGTGGTCCTACATAACAGCAACATGGGATGGGTCCACAATCAAATACTATATCAATGGTAGTTATCTTAGTGGCGAAGATAATGCGGAAGCTGGAGCGGCTGTCAATAACAACCTTAACGCACATTTGGGCTATGATTGGTACGATTATCCGGGAAACCAAGACAAAGCTTATCAGTGGACTGGTCGTCTCGACGACGTCCGCATCTCCTCCGTCGCCCGCTCCGCCGCGTGGATTAAGTTTGAATATAACAACATGAATAGCATCGGGCAGGAGCTGACGTGGGAAGGGACGGGGACGCAGGCGGCGGAACAGGTGATCTCCGGCTGGCCGTATAAAAAGAAGTTCACCGTGAGCAAAACAAACGTTGATAGTAACTTAAGCGACTTCCCGCTCTACGTGAAAGTCCGCGCGGACTCTGACTTAGGAAGGGATGCATTGAGCACCGGCTATGACATTCGCTTCACCACTTCAACGGGTGTGCTGCTCCCCTACGAGCGCGAGCAGTATCACGTGAGATCCGGCTCCGGCTCCGGTGATTTCTGGGTCAAAGTGCCGACGGTGAGTACGAGCGCGGATACCGATCTCTACCTGTACTACGGCAAGCGGGATGCGACGGATGGCAACGATCCGACGAATGTGTGGGATAGTAGTTATAAGGGGGTGTGGCATTTGGGACAGACGTCGACGGGTGCTTTGAGTGCTGGGGATTCCACGAGCAATGCGAATAATGGAGGAGTAGCTGGGGCGACGAATGCGGCGGGGCAGGTGAATGGGGCGGGGAGCTTTAATGGGTCAAGCAATTACATCTCAGTACCCGATACCACATCCTTAAGTATTACAGGGCAATTGACAATGTCAGCTTGGGTGAAGCCGGATGCACTCTCGCAACGACAGGGAATCTTCGAAAAATATTCTGCTACAAACAATGACAGAGGATATGCATTGGATACCGGACCTTATACCGGATCACCGAACGTTGTTCCGACGGGTGCAGTGTTTACTGTGAGTTCCGCTGCCACTCCTTTTACGGGTGCGGTCAAGGGGACGGATGGGACTTTTGCTGTTGGACAGTGGGCATATGTAACCGCTGTCTTCAGCCCCAGTACTTTTATGAAAGTATTTAGAAATGGATCTGAGCAATCTCTTATTACGTCGTACGCAAACCAAGATCCACCTACTGCAATCAACGATAATAGTCGACCCCTTTGGATTGGTGACGGAGAAGATGATGCCGTGAGTCCTTTTGATGGCACCCTCGACGAACTCCGCATCTCTGCCACCCCCCGCTCCGCCGACTGGATCAAGTTCGAATACCACAACATGGCGGACGCGGATAATGCCATTACGTGGGAAACGAAGACGAATACGCTCGATGGCTGGACATTGAGAAAGCCCATCACGATCAGCAAAACGAACGTGGACTCTACACTCACGGACTTCCCGCTCTACGTGAAGATCCGGGCGGATGCGGATTTGGGAACGAGTGCGAGAAGTGACGGCTACGACATCCGGTTCACCACCTCGACGGGCGTCATCCTCCCCTACGAGCGCGAGAACTTCCACATACGCACAGGCTCCGGCGCAGGCGACTTCTGGGTGAAGGTGCCGCGCGTCAGTTCCACCGCAGATACCCTCCTTTATATGTACTACGGCAAAGCCGATGCCGCGGACGGGGAGGACAAGACCAATGTGTGGGATTCAAGCTATAAAGGCGTGTGGCACTTGGGGCAGACAAGCAGCGGCGCGCTCTCGGCTGCGGATTCCACGACGAATGCGAATAACGGAGGGGTGGCCGGGGCGACGAATGCTGCGGGGCAGGTGGGTGGGGCGGGGGGTTTTTCCGGAACTCAGTACATTGATTTAGGATCAAATTCATCACTGGACTTTACAGACAACTTCACCATTGAATCTTGGGTGAATACGTCATCTGGAGTTCCCGGTAGCAATGCGGGCATTTTCGGCAGAATCCCTGCAACAAGCGATGCAGGTTACCAACTCGCTAGCTGGAATGGAACGCTCGCCTTCGGATGGTACGGCTCTACTCCCAGCAACCATTACACCGGTGTCACGGTCAATGCAAATCCATCCGCAGGAACATGGCATCACTTAGTAGGCGTTAGCAACGCAAATGTAAAAAATATCTATTTGGATGGTGTGCTACAAACTTCTACGCAAATCGATACCATTGCGAGTGCAAACATCAACGCCGTCTTGGGCAGATGGTATGGGAATTATGATGGATACTATGTTCAACTCCCTCTGGATGAATCTCGCATCTCTGCTACTCCCCGTTCCGCCGCGTGGATCAAGTTCGAGTACCAGAACATGGCGAGTGAAACGAACGAAATCACAATTGGCGAAGACCAGTCCGCGCAGATCACGGGAACGGTCTATAGCGACACGGGGGCGACCGTCCTCTCGGGCAAAACCGTCCGCCTTGCCGTGAACGGCGTCGACCAGGTGATCACCGCGGAGTCGAACGCGGTGGGCGCCTTCACGATGAGCGGTGCCTCCTTCGTGCAGGGCGACGTGCTCACCTTCTACCTCGAAGATGAGACGCAGGACGCCGTGACGGTGACGACTGCAAGCGGCGGCAGCATGACGGGCATCGACCTCTACCAGGATTACCTCATCGTGCGTAACGACAGCGGTTCCGCGCTCACCAATGCGAACCTGGCCACGGCGGCCGTGAGCGGGGAGACGGATATCAGCGGGATCTACGCGGTGGCGGGCGGGAATCTGACGACGGTCAATGGGAAGACATTGCTTGTGGCCACGGGTGCGACGCTGACGCCGGGGGGAACGATTTCCGTGGGAACTTCGGGCACAACGAGCGCGATGAAGACGTATGGGACGGTGAATATGGGAAGTAATGCGCTCACGGTCTACGGGTCGTTTACGCAGAGCAATGGGACGTTCAATGGGGGGAGCGCGGACAGCAGGATCTGGACTGACTTGTCTCTCACGGGCGGCACCTACACAGCAACGAGCGGCACCATGACCATAAACCAAGGTGCGTACAGCGGGAATTCCTCCACCTTCATCGTCGGGAGCGGGGCAACCTTCAGCCACGGCAACGGAACGGTATTGTGGAGCGGATTCAACACGCAAATCAATGTGCCCTCTTCCCTCAACTTCTACAATATGGAGGTAAATGGAAACACATCTACAACTTTCGTCATCGCCAACGGTGACATGCTCGTCGTGAACGGTACTCTCACGCTGACTGATGGATTCATGGTCGGCGGCACCATTGGTGCCAAAGGTGCAGTTTCAGTTGCCTCCACATTTGGCTATTCCTTTGGTAACTCTGATGCCGGCGGTCCCACGATCCTTCTCATCGATGGTACCGGTGATCAGAGTTTTATGGTCCCCGACGGGGCGACGCTTCCCAGTATCACGCTCAACAACGCGAACACGACAATCAGTTTTGCAGGCGCGAACAGCAGCATCGAGAAGAGCCTCGTCATCCAGGCTGGAACGTTCACTGCACCGAGTGGTATCCTGGAAATCAATCACTCACAATATGGTGGAGATTCGCTGTTCACCGTGAGCGGCGGCACATTCAACCATAACAACGGCACGGTGAAATTCAGGGGGTACGCCACATTCATCGACGTAAATTCTAGACAAACCTTCTACAACATGGAGGTGAACGGAAACCAATATGCAACCTTCACCATTGCCGCTGACGACACGCTCGTGGTGCAAGGCACGCTCACGCTAACGGCGGGGCTCATCAACAGTGGTACTATTGATACGAGGGGCAATGTCATGATTGCCTCAACATTTGGCAGTTACAGCCCCGGAACGACCGCTCTCACACTCTCCGGCTCCTCCGCCCAAACATTCGAGCTCGAGAGTGGCGGCGTGCAGCCGACGGGCGCCTTCACCATCAACAAATCCAACGGCACCCTCACGGTCTCCGGCTCACTCGCGCTCGGGGCCAGCCCCACCTCCACGGGCAGCATCACAGTGAATGCGGGCTCGACCTTAACGGTCGCGAGCGGGACGTGGTATGTGAACACCAGCCCCGATTACGGCATCAACTCGACCATCACGAACAACGGCACCATCACGCACTCCGGGAACGGCTGGGATCTGAATAAGGCAAGTCTCACCAACAACGGCACGATCACCTACGCGGGCACGGCGATGACCCTCGAACAGAGTTTGACGCAGAACGGCACCTTCGACCTCACGGGAAAGACTGTCACGTTCGACGGCAATGCGACTTCCTGGGAGAGCCCGTCGACGATCACCTGCAGCGGGAATCTCGGCGGCACCATCGTCATCAGCAAGAACGCCGCATGGTGGACGAACACCGTGACCGTCGCTTCCGGCTGCTCCGTCAATTTGGGAGCGAACCCCACGAGCACGTGCAGAGCGAACGGCGGCGCGCAGACGACGACCGGCATCGTGAATAACGGCACCATCGTCGTCGCATCCGGCACGTGGACCGTGAACGGCTGGGCGTGCAACCTCGTGAATAACGGGACGATCACGCAGGGCGGCTCCGCGCTGACCTTCGATTCTGATTACGGCGCCCTCGTCAACGCCACGGGTGCAACGTTCAACTTGAGCGGCTCCACCTTGAGCCTCACGGGTGACGTCGATACCTTCACGAACTACGGCACGCTGAAGCTCACGGGCGATCAGGCAACTGTTTCGACACCAACGCTCGGGGCTGCGAGTACCGTCACCTACAACGCCACCTCCGGCTCCCGCGCCATCAAGAACTGGACCTACAACAATCTTTTGATCGAGGGGACTGGCGGAACCTTCACGCTCCCCGCCGCCCTCACGGCTTCCGGGGTGACGATCACGGCTGGGACACTGGATGCCTCAGCTTCGAACTACGGAGTGACTGTTGCAGGGAACTGGACGAAGAATGCAGGCGGAGGCTTCACGGCAAGATCGGGCACCGTCACCCTCAATGGCACGAACCAAACCATGAGCGGTTCGACGAGCTTCTGGAATCTGACGAAGACGGTCGCGAGCGCGGATACGCTGACTCTGGCTGCAGGAACGACCCAGACCGTCGAAGGGACATTGACGTTGAATGGCGCGGCATCAAACCTCCTGAGTCTGCGGTCAACAGTCAATGGTCAACAGTTCAATGTCAACCCGCAGGGAACGCGCACCGTGAGCTACCTCGATGTTCAGGATTCCAATAACACCAACGCCACTCTCCTGGCTTGCGCGACCGGATGCCAGACAAGCGGCAATAATACCAACTGGGGAACGGGGACGACTCCGGCGATCTCGTCGGTTTCCGCCTCTGCTCTGACCACGAGCGCAACGGTGACGTGGACGAGCGATCCCGCCGGATCGAGCCGTGTGGAGTACGGACCGATGGCGAGCTACGGTGCGCTGACAACGGAGACGGATACGTCCCCCCGCGTGACGAGCCACTCCAGAGCGCTTTCGAGTCTCATCTCCTGCGCAACGTACCACTACCGCGCCCTCAGCAAAGATACTTGGGAGGTGCAGGGGGCAAGCGCGGATCAGACGTTCCAGACGACGGGATGTCCGGCGAGCGCGGGAATCACGGCGCAGTCGGGGGCGGTGATCCCCTCCTCCGCCGCGGGGAGCGTGGCCCTCGAAGGCACGGGGACGGGCATCACGCTCACGGTCCCCGCGGGGAGCACAGCGCAGCCGGAGATCACCTACCAGATCAACCAGATCCCGCCTGCGACGGTCTTCGCGACGGTCGCGGCGCCGGATGGCAGAAGTGTCGTGGGGCAGACCTATGAGCTCAAGGCCTTGAGCGGATCGACGGTCTCCGTCTCGTCGTTCAGTAAGCCTCTCACGATCTCCATCCAGTACGCGGCGGCCGAGATCGAAGGACTCGATGAGGAGACATTGGCCATCCAGCGCTACGACGGATCGCAGTGGCATGAGCTGAGTGCCTGCACGGTGAATGCGGCGACGAGGACAGTGAGTTGCACGACGACGGCGTTCTCCACCTTCGCGCTCTTCGGACAGTCGTCCGCCAGCGCGCGCGGGTCGGGATGGAGGCATCTGACGGATGGTGGGACGGGAGGCGGAGCTCCGACCCAGCAGCAGTCGCCGTCCCTGGCTGCGGCGGATACGGGAAATGTCTCGCCCATCATCGTGGGAATCGAGCTGGCGCCGGCGGAAACCGAAACGACGATTGTAGAGACACCACGCCGTGGTGTCTCTACGGGGGACACGCCACGGGATGAGGAAGGATTGAATGCGGCGTTCAGCGGGAGGAAGAGTTTGGAAGAAGGTATCGACGGTACCGAGGGGACCGAAGGGACCGAGGTGAACGCATCTTCCACAGCGGGAATTCCCCCCGTTCCCATAGCCGGGACCCGCGGGGTAGAGACACCACGGCGTGGTGTCTCTACGGAGGACACGCCGAAGGAGGTGCAGATGATCGAGCGTGAGCGCCGCATCGAAGTCGCGACGCAGGCCGTCCTCCATGCGATGGACACTCTCGCGGAGGGGGTGAAGACGACGGTGGCGGACGGCGTAAACACCATGCGGATGGCTGCGGGATCCTTCGCGCAAGAAGTCGGTGACGCCGGACGGCTGACCGCGTGGCAGACGGGCGTTCTCGGGGATGCCCTCATCGAACAAATGGCGGAATCGCAGCGCCTCGCGGTGAGCGGCATTGCAGCCATCGGCCAGCGCATCATCGTGAATCCTTCGCGCGTCATCCTGAGCCAAACGCACGTCATCCTGAGCCTGTCGAAGGATGCGGTGCGTTCGACATACGACTCCATCGCCGCGACTGTTCGTGATGCTGGCACACTCGCAGCCTACGAAGTCGCGAAGCTTGGTACGATTGCCGTCGATTCCGTCGGCGCTCTCGCGGATAGTGTACGTGCGCGGGGCGGCATCGCGGGACGGGCTGCGTATGCGCTCCTGGAGACGTCTGCAGGCACGGTGCGTACCGGTTGGAATGCCGCCAGAGATGATGCGCGGAGTGTACTGGCATTCATCTGGCAGATAGGAACGGACGTGCGATCGACCACCGTGCAGGTGGCATCTTCCTTCACTTCCGCATACCAATTGGTGATGAATCGTACATGGGAATCAGAAACCGATGAAAAACGTGTCACTCTGAGGAGGCCCGGCGTGCCTGTGCTTCGAGACGTCGCTTCGCAAAGCGAAGCTCCTCCTCAGCATGACACGCCGGGCCGTCTCGAAGAGCGTTTTTCATCGGTTGCATTCATCAGTATTCTTGCCAAAGGAAGTGCATCCGCATTGAAGCAGAGCGCCTCGCGCGTCGGCTCCGCGATTGCCACGATGGGAAACTCCATTGCTCTGGCAGGGAAGAATGTGGCTGTGGCTGGCCGTAACAGCGTTCAGCTCACGATGACGGCGGCGCACCGCGGGGTTGCCGTCGGCGTGCACAGCGTGGTCTTCAGTTACGTCGCGGTAACGGATGGAATCACTTCTCTCGTGGAGTCAGGCAAGGATACTGTTGGATTGATCGCGTGGAAGGTGGGTACGACCGACAGGGTAGAGACACCACGCCGTGGTGTCTCTACGGAGGAAATCGCCGAAGATTCCGTAGCCGGGATTCGTGGTTCGACTCCGCTCACCACAGGCGAATCCCGGCTCCGTGCCCCCGAAATCGCGCAGCATCCTTCCGCGCCGCAGAAGTACCGCACGGCGCTCTATAAGCAAAACGGGCAGCTGCTCATTGCCTCCCTGCACTTGAGCATCTTCGACGCCCTCGGTGAGCCCTCTGCCCATACGCCCGTGACGCTCTTCTCCGTCCCGAAGGTCGCCCTCACAAACTCCGACGGGATCGCGACGTTCCACGACGTGGAGACGGGCACGCATCAGCTGGCGATCGAAGTCGCAGAAGATGTCATCGAGCGTCGCTCGATCGTGCTGGAGCCGCCCTCCGGTCTCACGATTGCGGAACGCCAGCGCGTGGATGTCGTCCTGCCGGTGGTGCAGGTGGTCATGATCGAGCCGTCTCATGGTTCTGCGCCACTCCGCTTAACGCCTCTGGCATGGGCGATCATCGCCGCACTCGTGAGCGGCAACGCCGTACTGGGGGTGCTGATGTGGAAGCGCAGGAAGCTGAAGAGAAAGTGAAAGAAACGGCGATCCTCCCCCTGCTCTTGTCACTGGCCATCGGACGTCCTACGATAGGCCTCTTCCCCATGCCCAAGAAGCGCGCCATCACGCTCGGCACCGTTCTGGAGCACATGCAGCATATGCAGCGCGTGCTCATGGAGGCTATTGGCGCTCTGGACAAGCGCGTGGGTCGTTTGGAAACGAAAATGGATGGTCTGGAAACGCGGATGATTCGTTTGGAAACGCGTGTGGATCGTATGGAAGTCAATCTTACAGACCAGATTGATGCCATCGACAAGCGGTTGGATGCAATCGAGATCGAGACCCTGCCCAAGCGTGTGAAGAAGCTCGAAGTGGCGATGCATGTCTGATTTTGGAAGGTGACTATCCCTTCGGGGCCAGGAAGCCCAGGTGTCATGGTGAGATGCGAGCGGCGTGTATGGATTCGTGGCCCCGCGCCTGCGGGGCTCCTCACCTACTTGTCCTGAGCCTGACGAAGGACGCCGCGCCGCGAGCCACGCCTGCGTGCCGAAACGCGGGCACTTCGGCGTGCAGGCACGAACCATCATCTGGGTTTCAAGGGATAGTCATCCCCTCAGAACTTCTCTTAGGGAACCTCTGAATAATGTTGGCTTGTGTCATGGTGAGCGGAGACGACCCATAGACACAAGCCAACTTGTATCCCTCGTCTCCGCTCGGGATGACAAGTTGGCTTGGTTAATCAGAGGTTCCTTAGGTGTACGATACTACACCACCATGATCTGATTGACTCAGCAACCGAATATATTTGATCGAATCAACAAATCAAATACTATGGTGTACGTATTTACACCTTTACTTCCTCCTCCTCTCCCCTACCATGACGCCCGTATCCGCTCCCCCGAAGCACGCTATGAAGACCGACTTGAAGGCCGAACCAAAAGCTGCGAAGTCGGCCAAAGATCCGAAGGACGATGCCATCGTCGCTGCACTCGCGCAGATCGAGAAGCAGTATGGCAAGGGTGCCATCATGCTCATGGATCCCGCCCAGCAGGCGGTGAATATCGAACGGTTCTCCTCCGGTTCCCTCTCCCTCGATCTCGCGCTCGGCGGCGGTATCCCGAAAGGGCGTATCATCGAGATCTTCGGGCCCGAGTCCTCCGGCAAGACGACCCTCGCGCTCCATGCGATCGCGGAGTCGCAGAAGATCGGCGGGCGGGCGGCTTTCATCGATGCCGAGCATGCGCTCGATGTCCAGTACGCACGCAAGATCGGCGTCAATGTCGACAATCTCCTGATTTCCCAGCCGGATGACGGCGAGCAGGCGCTCGAGATCACGGAAACGCTCGTGCGGTCCGGCGCCATCGACATCGTCGTCATCGATTCCGTCGCAGCCCTCACGCCGCGAGCCGAGATCGAGGGCATGATGGGCGATAGCCACATGGGCCTGCAGGCCCGCCTCATGAGTCAGGCTCTGCGCAAGCTCACCTCCATCGTGAGCAAGACGAGCTGCTCGGTGGTCTTCATCAATCAGATTCGCATGAAGATCGGCGTCATGTTCGGCAACCCCGAGACCACCACCGGCGGCAATGCGCTCAAGTTCTACGCGTCCATTCGCCTGGATGTCCGGCGCATCGACAAGATCCTCGAGAAGGGGGCGACCGGGGAAGGCGCGGCGAATCAGGAGATTGTCGGCAACCGCACGCGCGTGAAGGTCGTGAAGAACAAGATCGCTCCCCCCTTCCGGCAGGCGGAGTTCGACATCCTCTATGCCCAGGGCATCAGCCGCGAAGGCGACGTGCTCGATCTCGCCGTGAAGTACGGCATCGTGGAGAAGTCCGGCGCCTACTTCCGCCGCAATGATGAAACCCTCGGCCAGGGTCGCGAGCAGGCACGGCTCTACCTCGCGCAGAATCCGAAGCTGATGGAGAGCTTAAGTAAGGAAATCCGTGAAGCGGCGAAGATATAATTTCCTCCTAGTGTCATCCCGAGCGGAGTCGAGGGACGACACAGGTGTCATGGTTCGTGGTTCGTCTTCGCTCACCATGACATCTTCTTCTTCCCATCCACAGTTTCTCCACATTTCCCCCGCGTAGCGCGCATCAGTCGACACCGCATTCAAGCGAGATAGGTTGCCGAGAGGAATGCTGCCTGTACAATTCCCCTCCCATGCCCCCCACCACTACTCTTACGCACGTCGAAGCCCAGCCGCACTCCGTTGAAGCGGAACGTACGGTCATCGGCGCGCTCCTCATCGATCCGGATGCGATCATACGCGTCTGCGATTTTCTGCGGCCGGAGGATTTCTACGACCCGACTCTACGGCAGATCTTCGAGGCGATCTTCGCGCTCTACCAGCAGCATGAGCCCATCGATTTCGTAACGGTGAGCAGCAAGCTCACGGACAACAAGAAGATTCAGGAGATCGGCGGGAGCGCTTTCCTCGCGCAACTGGCTTCCGACGTGCCGACGGCTTCGCACATCTACCAGTACGGGCAGATCGTGAAGACGAAAGCGGTCCACCGCCGCATCATCGCTGCCGGGCAGAAGATCTCCGCGCTCGGCTATGAGGAGGGACGTCACGTGCCGGAGCTCCTCGAAGAGGTGGAGAAAATGGTCTTCCAGATCACGAACACCTACCTCAAGGAGAAGTTCATGCATATCCGGGATATCCTTGAGATGCGCTATGAACGGTTCGCTGAATTGCACGAGTCCAAAGAAGAGGATGCCGTGAAGGGTGTTCCGACGGGATTCAATGCGCTGGATACGAAGCTCTCGGGCCTCCAGCCGAGCGATGTCATCATCATCGCCGCCCGCCCGAGCATGGGCAAATCCTCCCTCGCACTCAATATAGCCCAGAACGCCGCTATCCGTAGCGGAAAAGTCGTCGGCATCTTCTCTCTCGAAATGAGTAAAGAGCAGCTCGTTGACCGCCTATTTGCCTCTATGCTCGGCGTCGATTCCTGGAAACTTCAGCGTGGAAAATTGGATGACAGCGACTTCCAGAATATGGGCCCGATCATGGACGAGCTCAATAAGGCAAATATCTTCATCGACGATTCCGTCGTTTCCTCGATTCCGGAGCTCAGGGCGAAGGCGCGTCGCCTCCAGATGGAGCACGGTCTTGATTTGCTGATCATCGACTATCTCCAGCTCATGAGCACGGAGAACGCGAGCTACGCAGGGAACCGCGTACAGGAGATCTCCGAGATCTCGCGTTCCATCAAACAGCTGGCGCGCGAGCTCCATATCCCCATCGTGGCGCTCTCGCAGCTGTCGCGCGCGGTGGAGAGCCGTCCGGGGAACATCCCTCAGCTCTCCGATCTGCGTGAGTCCGGTTCCATCGAGCAGGATGCGGACGTCGTGCTCATGATGTATCGCGAAGATTACTACGAAGAGGACTCCGATCGCCCCGGAATGACGGACATCTACATCCGCAAACACCGCAATGGACCCGTAGGGCGCGTGGAGCTTCTCTTCAAGAAAGAACAGATGCGGTTCTATGACGTGGATCGGGTACACTCCGCCCCGTAGCCGTACGTATTTCAGCTTATCCTTGCCATCCCGTCCGTATTTCCTCCCGGTCGTTCTTGCGTTATCCTTTCTCTCATGCCCATCCTCTTCACACCCGTTCGTCCGGATCTCTCCGTCGCCGCCATGCTCGGTTATGCGGCATTCGCGTTTGCTGTCGGGCTCCTGCTCACCCCGTACTTCGTAAATTTTCTGAGACGCAATCGCTTGGGCAAACAACTGCGACTCGAGACGATTGATGGGCGCGATCCGACGGTCTTCCGCAAGTATCACAGTGAGAAGGGCGGCACCCCGACCATGGGCGGTATCCTCATCTGGGGATCGATCTTCCTTACGGTCTTTCTCTCGCGTCTCTTCTCCTACTTCGGTGTGGTGGAGCATTCGCTGCTCCAACGCGGCCAAGTCTATCTGCCGCTCTTCGTTCTCCTCGCGCTCGGCATTCTCGGAGCTGTGGATGATTACTTGAATATCGCCGGCATCGGCAAGCGCGGATTGGGATGGCTGCCGAAGCTCTTCTTCCTCCTGCTTGTCAGCGGCGGTTGCGCGCTGTGGTTCTACTGGAAGCTTGGGTACAACGAGATCCATGTACCGTTCTACGGCTCGTTCGCGGTCGGCTGGTGGTACATTCCGATCTTCATCTTCATCATCATCGCGACGGCGAATGCCGTGAATTTCACGGATGGTCTCGATGGCCTTGCGAGCGGACTGCTCCTCATCGCCTTCCTCTCGTTCGGCGTCCTCGCTTACATCGAAAACCTCTCGGTGCTCGCGGCCTTCTGCGCGGTATGCGCCGGCGCAATCGCCGCGTTCCTGTGGCATAACGTCCCCCCCGCCCTCTTCTTCATGGGCGATACGGGATCGCTCGCCCTCGGCGGTGCGCTCGGTGTCATCGCGCTCATGACCGATGAGGTACTCCTGTTGCCGTTCATCGGCTTCATCTTTGTCATTGAGATGCTGTCGGTCATCATCCAGCTCACGAGCAAGAAGCTCCGCGGAGGGAAGAAAGTCTTCCTCGCTGCGCCTATCCACCATCATTTCGAGGCGCTCGAGTGGGGGGAGAGCAAGGTGACGATGCGCTTCTGGATCATCGGTGCATTCTTCGCTTTCCTCGGAATTATTTTGGGAGTGTTCGGATGAGAGAAAGATGGTTCAGAATGAATGATTTGACACGTGTATGCAGCGAGTGGATCATTTAGGTATGAATGAAAATGATCCACGTCTAAGAAATGAAGGTGATTCTCGTAAAAATGCTCCAGAGAGCGGAAATCTTTCGATTGAGAGAGAAATAAGCGATGATGAGGCTAATGCTTATAGTCTCTTCAAAGCTCTACTGGAGATGGATGAATTTGCAAGATCGCAAGCAGCATCGCAAGCAGCAGGAAAGAAATGACTTCGCCCTCGTTTCCACCAACCATTGCAGTCTGATTTGGCATGTGTATCATTAATACATGTTGCGCGTAGCCATTAACGGATACGGACGTATCGGAAGAGTCGTGCATCGGCAGTTAATCGAACGGTTTCCTCAGGAGGCCTGTGTGGTTGCCGTGAACGCGTCCAGCGATGCCGCGATGCGCCGCTATCTCCTCAAGTACGATACGCTCCACGGCCGCTTCGGCCACTCCGTGGAGGTGGAGGGTGAAGATCTGCGTATCGATGGCAACCTCGTTCGTGTCGTAAAGGAGAAAGATCCCGCCAAGTGTCCGTGGAAGGAGCTCAAGGTCGACCTCGTTGTGGAGGCCACGGGCAAGTTCCGCACGAAGGAGAAGGCGCAGGCACACCTTGTCGCGGGGGCCAAGGCCGTCCTCATTACTGCGCCTCCCAAGGATGATACGACCATGATCGTCCGGGGCGTGAATGATGATCTTCTCCAGGGTGCGCTTCCCATTGTGAGTGCGGCTTCCTGCACGACCAACTGCATCGCCCCCATCGTCAAAGTTTTGGATGGGTGGAAGGGCATCCGGCGCGGGCTTCTGTGCACCACACATTCCTATACGAGTTCGCAGAATCTTCTGGATAATTCCACCGACAGCTCGAAGCTTCGCATCGCGCGCGCCGCGGCGCTCAATATCATTCCCTCCACCACGGGGGCCGCCAAAGCGGTCGGCAAGGTCTTCCCGCACCTTCAGGGAAAACTTGATGGCATGGCGCTGAGGATCCCCGTGCCCGATGTGTCCGCTTCCTACCTCGCTTTGGAACTCAAAGGACAAGCCACTGCGCAGGAGGTCAACCGGGCGCTCGCGGAAGCAGCGGAGAGCACTCTCAAAGGCATTCTGGCGGTGGAAGAGGGCTTTCTCGTCTCCTCGGACTATGTCTCCGATCCGCACTCGAGCACGGTGGACTTGGATTCCACGATGGTCATCGAAGGTTCCCTGGTGCAGATCCTGGCTTGGTACGACAACGAATGGGGCTATTCCATGCGTGTGACGGAGATGGCCCTTCAGATTGGCAAGCTTCTGCGGTAAACTCTTACCATGAATCCCTCCCCTTCAGCCCCGGCTCAGCGCCGCAGCCTCAACTCACATCTCTATCACGTTTCACAGGCGCCGGATAACCTGCGTCATCTCATCCTCGACATCTCGCGTGCCGCCAAATACATCAGCTATGCCATTCAGACGACGGAAGCCGGACTCTCCGGAACGATGAATATGTTCGGCGAGCAGCAGGAGAAGCTCGACGTCCTCTCCGATCAGCTCATTCAGGAGCATCTGCAGGAGAGCCGCCTCGTCGCTGCATTTGCCTGCGAAGAGCATGACAGCGTGATTGAGCTCGACCCGAAAGCCCCCTACTCCGTTGTCTACGATCCGCTGGACGGTTCGTCGCTGGTGGATGCCAATTTTGCCATCGGTTCCATCTTCGGGATTTACGAAGGAAAAGAGATCATCGGACGCAAGCCGTCCGAGCAGGTTGCCGCACTCTATGTGCTCTACGGTCCCCGGACGCTCCTCATCTATTCGACGGGTAAGGGTGTCCATGAGTTCCTCCTCAATGACGTCGGAGAGTTCATCCTTCTACGGGAGAATCTCGGCATTGCGGACACTGCGAAAAATTACAGCCCCGGCAACCTGCGTGCTCTCGATGACAATCCCGGTTACAAGCAGGTGCTTGATCGATGGCTGAAAGAGCAGCTGACGCTCCGCTATTCGGGGTGTCTCGTCGCAGATGTTCATCACATCCTCTCGAAGGGACAGGGCATCTTCACCAATGTCGGCGGCAGCAAGTATCCCCGCGGTAAGCTCCGCCATGTCTTCGAATGCGGCCCTTTCGCGTACCTTGCCGAGCAGGCCGGCGGGGCGGCGTCAGATGGAAAGAAAAACATCGTCGATCTGCCTATCGAAGCGGTGGATCAACGTTGTCCGCTCATCATCGGCTCGAAGAAGGAGGTGGAGAGGGTATGTCGCTTATTATCGAAACAATAGGAGTATTACGGGGTACGTATTATGGGGATATGGAAATCTGTAACCCTTACTGCATACCCCATATTCCATATTCCACCAATCAATCCCAAAACGGTTCCTTCGTCGCTTTGTCGAGCGCTTCATCCAGGACTTGCGCGCTGACCGGCTCCTTCTCCTTCTTCTTGCCGAGAACGCGCTCGAGAGAGCGGACGGTTCCCCAGGGATACGTGCGCTTCCGACGATGTCTCTTGCCCTTGGCATCTTCCACTTCCTCCTCCTCTTTCATCGCGAGGGGCTTGGGGAGGCCGGCTTTCGTCCATTCGACCGGCCCGATGATTGCCTGAGTCTTCGGGTCGAAATACACGAGATCCTGTGGTCCGAAATCCATAAGCGATAAGGGGAAGCAATCACTCTCGTGGCAACAGCCTGTGTTCCTCCGGCAGTGGCGGAGGAGGCGGAGGCGGGAGGGGCTTGAGAGGTAATTCCTGCTGGTCCTTGCTGACGGCTACGGGCGCGTCATCATAGGGATGATGGAAGAGCTCTTCCACTTGATTTCGGCGTTGCTCCTGCACGCGCAAAAACGCATAGAGCAATACGACGAGGCTTCCGATGAGTGAGACGTAGATGCCAAATCGAACCTCCATGCGGGAGAACTCGAAGGTCACCTTGGTGAGAACGGATAGTGCGGCAAGCACGAGAACCGTTGCCAACACGCCGAGGAAAAGACGGACATATTCACGGTACTGCTTGCGGACCAGGACCGGGCCGCCCGTGAGGGGGATGGCGGTGATGAGGAGGATCGCAAGCTGGCAAAGGAGAACGAAGAGCCCGATGAATGAAGTGTAGAAACCCAAACCGGAATACGTGAGAGAATTGCCGCCGAGCATCTCTCCTCCTATCCAGGGAAGGAAGACGCCGATCATTGCGGCGCATGCGCCGACATTGAGAATCTGCTCCTCCGTTTCCAACGCCTTGAGCCGTCGCAGGAAGGTCGAAGACACATTTGCGAGCATAGCACGCACGATGGGAAATCACTAGACTGTGCCTATATGACAGTGGCAATTGATGTCCGTGAGGCCTTGAAATCGCAGAGAACGGGCAAAGGCCAGTGGACGCAGGGATTCGTCACCGAGTTGATTTCCCGGCGGATCCCGCTTGTCCTCCTTACAAATGCGCCGCTCCCTGCATCCTGGCAAACCGAGCATGTGCGAGTTCTTCGCAAGCCCCCCGGTCCTCTCTGGCACTGGGCCGTCGCTCGTGCGATCAGAGATGATCGAAGCATCACGCATGTCGTCAGCACCACGAGTTTCATCGTTCCGGCACTCTTGCCGAAACACATCATGAGCCTGCCGGTCATCCATGATCTCATCGCATTCGCCGGTGATCGGCATGAGTGGAAGGCACTGCTCATCGAACGCATGACGCTTCCGAGGGTTCTTGCGAAAGCCACACATGTTTTGGCGCTCAGTGAAGCCACAAAACGCGATCTCCTCGCGAGATTCCCCACAGTGAAAGCGGCATCCGTGACGGTGATCGGAGCGGGGCCGACACTCGCTCCGCCGACACAGATGCCTCCGGAAGAATCGTTCATCTTATGCGCGGGCACGCTCTGCCCCCGCAAGAATCAGTTGCGACTCATCCGTGCCTACGCCTCCCTCCCCGCATCCATGCGCGCCCGGCATCCCCTCCTCCTCGTCGGGGGGCGCGGCTGGCAAGATCGTGAAATTATTGAGGCTGCTCGCACAACGAACGGAGTGCAGTGGAAAGGCTATGCCTCACAGGAAGACTATGCACGACTCCTGCGGTCGTGTTTATTCCTCGCACATCCGTCTCTCTCAGAGGGGTTCGGCATGCAGGTACTCGATGCCTTGGCAAGCGGTGTCCCCGTCCTCACCTCGGACCGCGGCAGCCTGAAAGAAGTGGCAGGGGAAGCCGCGCTCATCGTCGATCCGGAGAGTGAGGCGTCCATCGCGCAGGGGCTTAAAAAGCTCCTCTCGGACCCCTCTCTCAGGACGGAACTGAGCCGGCACGGGCGGGAGCAGGCGGCACGGTATTCTTGGGCCAGAACGGTTGATCTCTTCCTTCGTGCGGTTCATCCTTAAACTATGCTTGCCTACAAGCGAATCGGCGTTACGGTGAAGTCCGGCCTCGATAAGAAAGACAAGGCCGTGAAACACATTATGGATATCTTACGGAAGCTCGGTGCGCATATTTGCTTGGATGTGAAGCGCGCGGAGGACTATGCGAACGTGAAGGATGTCGAGCCTCTCGAATGCATCGAAAACATCGATCTCCTCATTGTCATCGGAGGGGACGGGACGATCCTGCGCGCCTTTCGTGAGATGAAAGATCTCTCCATCCCGATCTTGAGTGTGAACTGGGGGACGGTCGGATTTCTGGCGGAGACCAACCTCACCGAAGCGGACCAGTTGCTTCCGGAGCTCCTCTCGGGTGGCGGCACACTCGAGGAACGCGGCATTCTGCATGTGGAAGTATTGCGCGGCAAAGAGACGTTCTTCAATGGTTATGCGCTCAACGAAGCCGTGATCGCGCAGGGGACGATCGCGCGTCTCGTCGATCTCAAGGCGTCTGTGAATGGCGAGAGTCTCACGACCTTTCATGCGGACGGTCTCATCATCTCCACCCCGACCGGCTCGACGGCTTATTCGCTTGCCGCAGGGGGGCCGGTAGTCCATCCCACCATTTCCGCGACGATCCTGACCCCGATCAATCCGCACAGCTTTAGCCAAAAACCGATCGTCATTCCGGGCGATTCCGCAGTGGAAGTGGAGGTCCTCACGCGGGAGAACAAGTTCCGGGATACGGAGGTCGTCCTCACGCTGGATGGGCAAGTGTACGTGCCTCTCAAGCACCATGATCGCGTCAGTGCGCGTGTGTATCGTCAGAAGGTCCGGTTCCTGCGAAGAAGCCAGGATACCTTCTTCTCGACTTTGAGAGCCAAGCTGAAGTGGGGGGAATCGACGGAGAGGTAGTTTTTCGTCTGTTCTTATGTGGGGGTCTTCTTTTTTCGATCCGTTTCACCACCTTTTTCATAACTGAAAAAGGTGGCCCAAAAAGGTTTCGGCGCTGATGCTCGCCGCCTGTACGACAATGGCTCGTCTCACGTCGCGCCGCAAACTCCTCACTCGCTTCGCTCGCTTGTCGGACATGCGGCGCTCCCTCTGGGCGTTCGCCTCGCCCAAGTCGTACCACGGCGGCTCGCAGGGCGCCGAGGAATGCCCCTTCGCCCCCCGACAAAGGAAAGACAATAAGCATGCACTGATTTCCGAGCCTCCAATTCATAGCTCCTCTACTCTCTCACGATCATCTCCTCCCTCCCCGGCCCTGTGCCGATGAATGTGGCCGGAATGGAGGTCTTCTCTTCGATGAAACGGATGAACTCCTGCGCCGCTTTCGGAAGCTTGTCGAAGACCGTGATCCCCTGCGTGGACGTGCGCCAGCCGGGAAGCTGTTGATAGATGGGACGTCCCGCTCCGTCGATGCCGACGCCTACGTGAATCACCTTCTCTTCGTCCAAAACATCGAGCTTGGTGATGTTCCAGTGCGTAAAGCCGTTCAAGAGGGCCGCTCGCTGCAGATCGGGCACGTGGAGCCAGCCGCAGCGGCGCGGACGGCCGGTTGTTGCTCCGTACTCCCCTCCCCGCTTGCGCAACCTCTCGGCGGTCTCCCCTTCCGCTTCGGTGAGGAAGGCGCCCGCACCGACGCGGGTGCAGTAGGCTTTCGCCACGCCGATGCAGGAAGTGAGGATGCTCGGGGGAAGCCCGAGACCCTGCAGAGCCCCGGCCGCCGTCGTTGCGCTGCTGGTCACGTACGGATACGTGCCGTGGTCGATGTCGAGGAGTGTCCCTTGTGCTCCTTCGATGAGGACCGAAGCCGCTTGGCGGATCTTCGTGGGCGGATCGCCGATGCATCCCTTCAGGACATCCGCCGCCTCACGGAGATGGGAGAGCTCTCCTTCCACATCGATCGTCACGCCGTAGAGCTCCTGCACGGACTCCGCCCTTGTCGTGAGCTCCGCGCGGAGGTCGTCCGCGAGATGCTCCATGCGGATGCCCGAGCGTGCGGCTTTCTCCATATAGGCCGGCCCGATGCCGCGCTTCGTCGTTCCGATCCCCTCTCCTTTCACTTTGCTCCTTCGCGCCTCGAGGACGGCGTCGATCTCCTTGTAGTAATCGAAGAGAATATGCGCGCTGGAGGAGATGGTCATTCGCGAGACGACCTCGATGCCCGCCTCCTTCAGAGCGGCGATTTCCTCGAGGAGCGTGGGCAGATGGATGACCATTCCCGCACCGAGAACGACCGGTTTGCCTTCGTGGAGGCATCCGGAGGGCAGGAGGTGGAAGACGCGCTTCACGCCCTTAACGACGATCGTATGGCCGGCATTGGCTCCGCCGCTTGCGCGCGCAATGACAGCGAAATGCTCTGCCAGGAGATCGATGACCTTCCCCTTCCCTTCGTCCCCCCACTGCGCGCCTATGACGGCGCATCCCTTTCCGAGTGATGTGAAAACGGTGTGCACGGGCTCACACTACCACGTCCGAACCTCACCCGAGAAGAGCGGATGCCTGATCTTCCTGACATTCCAAAACCACTCCTGTGCAGAAAGGGTGTTCCTGCGCTTGTTGCACTAAGGCCTTGAGGACGCTCAAACCGTCTTTCCCCGCGAAGAGCGCTTGTGCCGGTTCGAAGCCTGCGACATCGCGCGGAAGGGCATGTCCTTCCGGTATGTAGGGGGGATTACTCACGACAAGGAACGGCTCCGTTAACTCTCTGAGCGGTTCCAGGAGATCGCCCTGTACGAAGCGAATGCGGCTGAAGACCCCGAGGCGTTCGGCGTTCTCTCGGGCGACTTTCAAGGCTTCCTCGCTGAGATCGACTGCTATCACGTGCACATCATGCACTTCGCACGTAGAGACACCACGGCGTGGTGTCTCTACAATGCCGACAGCATGCGCATTCAGGACGCACTCCGATGCGAGCGTCACGGCGATGCAGCCACTGCCCGTTCCGATGTCAGCGACGGCTTTCGCGCGGGTGTCCTGCTTCCACACCTTGGATACTGCAACGATTCCTTGATCAATAGTGCGAATCTGATCGCTCGGATGCTCGAGAAATTCAAGGGCGAGCGAGACGAGCCCTTCCGTGGACGGGCGCGGAATCAGCACATGCGGATTGACGGAGAACGGACGGCCGAAGAACTCCTGCACTCCCGTGATGTACGCAACCGGTTCCCCTCGCCTGCGTCGGGAAACGAATGCTTGAAACGCCGCCTGTTTGTCGGCCGGCAGGTCATCTTCTCCGTGTGCGATAAGCCACGAACGGCTGCACTGCAAGGGGATGCAGAGCAGGATCTCCGCTTCGAGAGACTCTATGGGCGCGCTTCGGAGTGCATCGAGGATGCGCATACCCCTATAATGCCACTCATGCCGCTCATGGGAATCGATTGTCGGTTCGCTTCCACCCAATCGGGACTGGGAAGGTACACGCGCGAACTGGTGACGCGCATGACCGCGCTTGCTCCGGCTTCATGCGTTCTCTTCGTATCAGAGCTTCAGGAGCCGTGGCTCTCCGAAGTTCCCGCTGCGACGAAACGAATCGTCGCACCTTATCGTCGTTACAGTGTGTACGAGCAGCTATTCTTCCCCGAACTCATCAAGAAGTCGGGGGTCCATCTCTTCTTCTGCCCGCACTTCAACGTGCCGCTTCGCTGCCCCGTCCCGTTCGTCGCCACTATCCACGATCTCATCCTCCACCGCTATCCGAATACGCGAAACCCCTTCAGGCGCATCGCCTACCGTCTCTTGATGCGTTCCACGGTTCGGCATGCCCGTCGGCTCATCGCCGTCAGTGCTTTCACTGCGCAGGAAATCATGTCGCAGTACGGAGAGGATCTCCGCGAGAAGATGACGGTCATCCCCGAAGGCGTTTCGAAGCGCTTCACGCTTAAGTCCGCGTCTGTCGTCGAATCAATACGCCATAAATACGGCTTACATAAGCCATTCTTCCTCTATGTCGGCAACGCGAAACCGCACAAGAATATCCCCGTGCTCCTCGACGCCTTCCGCCGCGGCCCGCATGGTCACGAACTCCTTCTCGTCACGAGCGGGCTCGAAGTGACGCGGCTGCGCTTGCCGGAGAACGTGCGCGTCCTCCCCGCTGTTCCCGAAGAAGATCTCCCCGCGCTCTTCTCAGCAGCGGATGCGTTCGTGACCGCAACGCTCTATGAAGGTTTTTGTCTCCCGATCCTCGAAGCACTCGCGTGCGGTTGTCCTGTCATCGCGAGCAATCGCGGCGCGGTCCCGGAAACCGTGCGCGGGACATCTGCGAAGCTCGTGGAGCCCACAAGCGAGCAGCTGGCTCATGCTCTCGCACATCCGCCCGCCCGGTCCCCTCTCGTTTCTCCCCCGTCATGGGATGAAGCCGCATCGACGACACTCGATCTGTTGCTGGCAACGTAAATCCCCTCTTGCCTCCTCAAGCGTATTGGACGTACAGTGAAAGACGACGTTCCCCACTGTTTCCATGAAGCATCTCCTCCTGCGCGCCGGAATCGTTTCCTTTCCGGTTGTCCTTTTCATCTTTGCGGTGCTTGCCTTCAGCGGCGTCCCACAGGGATCGGCGGATGCAGCCGGCACATGCACCAAGAACGGGGAATGCGGTAATACGCAGACGATGTACTGCGACAAGATTGCGAGGACCTGCAAGGTCAAAGGCACCACTGGCTACTGCAAGAGAAACCTCCAGTGCGCCACCGGGCAGATCTGTAACCGGAAATCGAGGACGTGCATGCAGAATACGTGCCAGAAGAATGCGGATTGCAGGACGATCCTCTCGCTTCCTTCGAATTTCAGCTGCAATAAGACCACGCACACCTGCCAGTGAGACGCGGAAGGGGTCCCTGTGTATACTGCCTACGTGGATCAACTCCGTAGTCTTCTCCCCCAGGTCCTCAGGAAGCGCGGCCTCTACCATGAAGCCGAGGCGGCTTTGATTGCCCATCAAAGCAAGCGCTGGCTGAAGGAATCCCTTCCGGGTTGTCATACCATGCTGAAAGCCCGGTCGTATGCCGATGCGGTACTGACGATCGAGGCGGCCGACGACGCTTCTGCCCTGGAAGCGCAACAGGCTTCCGAGGGGCTGCTCGCGTATTTGCGCGAAGAATGCGGACATGATCACATCAAAGCCATTCGCCTCGCACGTACATTCTGACGGACGGTGAATGGCCTGCATTTCGCTTGCGTCTGCCGGTACGCTTCCGTACACTGCGCCCGTTCTCGTCCTTATTCACAAAGGACTGTTCCTGTCATGCTCACCATCCGTCTCCAAGGCACCGGCAAGAGAAACGACCGCACATTTCGGATCGTGCTGGCCGAGAAGAGCGCTCCCGTGAAGGGGAAAGTGCAGGAAATCCTCGGACATTATCTGCCGACGCGCACTCCCAAAGTGTTCGAGTGCGATATGGAGCGTGTCAGCTTCTGGGTCGGTCGCGGAGCGCAGGTCAGCTCTACGCTTGCGCGTCTCTTCAAGCGTCAGGGCGCGAAAGGCATGGATCGATTCATCCAGACCTACACGAAGAAAAAGTCGAAGAATGAAGAAGAGGCGCCGGCTCCTGCAGCCACTCCTGCTGCGGCTGCGCCAGCGCCGGAAGCTCCGAAAGAACAACCGGCCGCATAAATTGTGAGACTCTGCCTACAGAATAGGACAGTTTCTTCGAAAGTCCGAAAAGACTTTGAGCGAGAGGAAGCGAAACGTTGACGGCTCCTGCTCTCTTGTCGTCGAATGATGGTCATACACTCTTGGCATTTCTGACCCCCTCTCCCTAGCCCTCTCCCGTCGGGAGAGGGAACGAAGCTGGCAATTTCGGGGAAGAGACGACGCCGTTTCCCTCCCCTATTGGGGGAGGGTGAGGGAGAGGGGGTCCGGCGGATAGCCGTACTTCCTCCCGCTCCACACCGGAACAGTAGAACACGGGAGAGTTACGATAAGTTCCTTAGGGCTCCTAAGCGTTTACTGCAGACTTGCGAAGATCTGATTCACCAGATCGATGATCGTGGAGAAGTTCAGTTCAAACGGAATGTCGAGGAGCACCGTGATGAAGCGCACCAGGAAGAAGGCGATGAAACACACGAGCAGACCGATCACCGAGAAGCGGATGGTATTCACGGCCTTCTTGATCTTCTCTTCATTTCCGGCAGAGAGGATGAAGGTGATACCGCCGATGATGATGTAGAAGAGACACAGGATCGTCGCGATAATGAGCGCAAAAGCGATGAAGGTGGCGACGATTTGAACAACGGATGCGTTTTCGAGGAGATCGCGGAGCATGGGAAGGGTTGGGGAAAGAAAGAAGAGAAATTACACGTTCGCTTCTGCGGGCTCCAGCACTTTCAGATTGATGCGTTGTGCGGTATTCCCTCCGATGATCCGCAGGAGCGTTCGGAGTGCTTTGATCGTCTGCCCGTTCTTGCCGATGAGCTTTCCCATATCACGATCGCTCACGGCGACCGTCAGCAAAATTCCCAAGTCATCGACTCGGGAATCGATCTTCAGTTGGTCGCGATCCTCAACGATGGACTCAAGAACGTATCGGAGGAAGGCATATCCGGGGAGTTCCGTCTGCTCAGAGCTTGTCATGATGCCGTACAGTATACGGATCTTTCCTTAACAGGGCAAACGAAGCTTGCGGCGGGTCATCCAGAAGGTCGGGGCGGAAGCGAAGAGCCCCATGATCCCTGCAAGCAGAGTATCGAGGGCAGCCCCCGTCTTCGGAAGGTCTGACATGACGCCGATGCGCGCGGTGAGTACGCGCTCCGTGAGGGATACGGTCTCCATCCCCTCTCCCGTTGCGGTCACCACATTCGCAATGACCGTACCGTGCGGGACATCCCGCGCGACGCGAACATCGTACTGTACCGTCCACTCTTCACCCGGATCGAGAGCCGGCACGGTCCAGACCAGGGCACCGTCGACCATCTCCCCCGTCTGACCGGAGATGACGGAAACGTACGGAGAATTCATGCGATCTTCGATCCGCACATTCGTGAGCTGGTGATCGAGGGTGTTCTTCAGGTACACCGTGAAGCCGACGACGGAACCCGGTTGCACCTCCGTGCGGTCGGCCATCTTACGCAGCATCACGCTGTCAGTCGCTACCGTGCGGTTCACGAGGGCGCTCTCCGCAACCTCCGTCACATCCACTGCCTCGCGACCGAGAGCGGACACCGTGTTCTTCAGAATCGTTCCGAGCGGAGCATCGCTGCGGACGCGCGCCGTTACATGCAGGACGCGCCGACCTTCCGGGCTGATGGTGAGTCCCTTCCAGTGAACGTCCTTGCCGTTCCACTGGCCTCCTTCCGTCGCGGAGACGAACTCCGTGTACACGGGCAGAGCGTCAGTGAGATCCACATCCGTAGCGAGCTTGGTGTGGTTATTGCGGAGCACGATCTCATAGGTCAGCTCCTTGCCTGCGACGGTGGTCGTCTGTCCGTCATCCACGGAGAGATCCACGACCGACGGTGGGGTCGTATTGTAGAGAACCGACGTCGTATCGACACCGATGGACGGCCCTGAAGAAACCTTCATGCGAATCACGGAGAATTGAGGGGCATCACGATCAATCGCTGCGTCGATCACGAACTCCACGACATCGCCTGCGGCGATGAACTCGTTATCCCAGTAGATCATCTGACCTTCGAAGTGGTACTGATCCGTCGCACCGATCAGGCGCAATTGCGGAGGCAGCGCTGCACGGAGCTCGAAGGTCCGGTCGCAGCCGTCGGCATTATCGACGACAATCGAGTAGTGCAATGCTTCATCTGGTTCCGCGAAGACCTTTCCGTCATCGACGGAGATGAGGAGCGGGAGCGGGAGCGGCTCTTCACCGACCACGACCGTCGTGTCCTGTGCGTTCTGTCCTTCGGCATTCGCTTCGGCGACGAGCAGAGTCTCTTCGGGGGTATTCGGATTGACGTTCATGGTGACGATGAGTGAGCGAGTCGCGTGCGGGGAAATGGTCACATCCCTCCATAGGACGAATGCGCCGCGCGAACTGCCTCCGTTGCTCACGGAGAGCACATCCGCATAGGAAGGGGGGAAGAACTGCACGTCCGTTGTGAAGGGCTGGTCACTCTCGGAACGAACGGAAACCGTGTAGACGAGAGCGTCACCGATCTGCACTTCGTCCAAACCATCACTCACGTTAATGAAGAAATCCGACGTGTGCACGCCTTCGTTATCGTCGTCGAGCGATTCACAATGGATATCGGCCGGGTAGTCCGTCTGCCCGTCCCGATCATTGTCGAGTGCATCGGAGCATTCCGGTGCCCGTGCACTCGTCTGCTCAGCGGGAACACCCACGAGGACGGAGTGTGCAATCGTCACTGCGAGGGACAGGAGTCCCACCAGGGCGATCGTCTGAAGTCTGCGAGAGAGGCAAGCCATCTGGGAAGATGGGAAAAGAGACAAAGGCAGATACTTTAAAGTAATTGATATGTACTGTCAAGGGGTAATAACTTGGCTAGGATATGCCATTCCGTCACCTATTTTCCTATAATGGCTCTTCGACTCGCTCTGCTCGCTCAGGGTCATTCGCCTCGTTTCGAAGGTGGCTCGAGCCGCGAAGCGGCGAGAACCATGAGCGAGCACCGAAGGCGCGAGTCGAATGGTGGGTGGTACAGGAGTCGAACCTGTGACCTTCTGGGTGTAAACCAGACGCTCTAGACCAACTGAGCTAACCACCCGTCCTCCTTCAGTCTATCAGAACATCGGGGGGAGTGTTGCCCTCGCAAGACTCCCCACGTACACTGTTCCCATGAGTTCATTTTTGACTATCGTGCAAGTTGTCCTGAGCTTCCTGCTCATCCTGAGCATCATGCTGCAGCATCGCGCTTCCGGACTCTCCGCAACGTTCGGCGGAAGCGGAGCGGTCGTCATGCAGCGGCGCGGCGCGGAGCGGGTTCTCTATGTTCTCACGATCTGGATGAGCATCGCCTTCTTCCTCATTCCCGTCATCCAGTGGTACTTGTGAGTACCGGGAAAAGGAAAGATCCCCCCTGATTTCTTGCCGTGCTGAAACTCCCCTCTTCCGCTTCGATGGTTTCACGCTGGGAGCGGATCCTCCTCGCAGCGTGCGTCGTCGCGTTCTGCGTCAGCTTCCTTCTGCTCCTGAGACGCTTCTATGTTGAATCCACCATTCTGCGACCGTCACCCGGTGGGACGTACATCGAGGGATCCGTCGGCGAACTGCAGTCGCTCATCCCGTGGTTTACCGTCACGAACGATGTAAATCGCGACATCGTTTCGCTCGTCTTTGCGGGACTGCTCAAGTACAACCCGGAGACGAAGCGTATCGAGGAGGACCTGGCAACGCTCTCGGTGAGCGCCGACAAGCGCATCTACACCCTCACGCTCAAGGACGCCGTCTTCTGGCATGATCACACGGCGGAGAACCCTCATCCGGTGACCGCGGATGACGTTCTCTTCACCTTCAAGACGATTCAGGATCCCGCGTTCCCCAATCAGCTGCTGCGCCAGAACTTCCTCGGCGTGAGCATCGACAAAATCAATGATCGGGCGATCCGCTTCAAACTTGATGAGCCGTACAGTTTCTTCGCAAGCAATCTGACCATCGGTCTCCTCCCGAAGCAATCGTTCGAAGGAATCCCGCCAAGCAAGATGGATCAAGCAGTCGATTTCGGCACCGCACCGGTCGGCGCTGGCCCCTACACATTCAAGAGCATCACTGAAACGGAAATTTCCACCGAGGTGACCCTCGAACGCTTCTCCCGATCGCTCGAACCGACGTATCACTTGAACCAGGTGATTTTCCGCATCTTCCCGGATTACGTAACGCTCCTCTCCGACATCCGGAACTTGGACGGCGTGCGTCTCGTGCCGCGCGGGAAAGACGGCAATCCGATCGTCCCCCGGCAATTCAAGGCGAGCAATTACACGTTGCCGCAGTACGTCGCGATGTTCCTCAATCTCGAACGTCCCATTCTGCGAGACCAGAATCTGCGGCTGGGCCTGCAACTGGGGACGGACAAGCAGGCGATCATCGATGCCATCGGAGAAACAACGATTGTCGATACTCCTCTTCTCGAGCTGGATGCGACCGATTGGCGGTACAAATTCTCCCCGCAGGCGGCACAGGGGGCGCTCTTCTCCTCGAATTGGCACCTGCCTGAGAAGATTCGCCTGCAGAGGCTGCTTGAGATGAAAGAGGCGAACGACGTCGGACCGCTGAGGATCGATCCTGTCGTCCTCCTCGATACGGGGGCCGTCCTCACCGTGACGGGTTCCGTCATCGATGCCGGCAGCGGCGAGCTCCTCGGCCATCGCGTGACGGTCGTCGCAACTGCCACCGGAACATGGACCGTCGCCCTCCCGACGGCGAATGAAACCGGCAGTCTGCGTCTCGGCTACAATCTCGTGAAACTCACCAATCGCAAAGGTGCGGTTGTCGATTCCTTCTACCTGTGGCGCACCTCCGATCCCAAAGAATTCCGCAGGGCAGCCGAGGAGCAGCGCCTGCTCGCTCTCTTCGTCCAATCTCGGGACAAGCCGGACACTCTGGACGAAGACGAGCGGATCACCGCACAGGATCTCTTCCTCGACCGGGGCATGCTCCGGCGGAGGATCGAGAGCGATCCGGTGGAAATCCGCATGAATGACAAGGGCGATTCATTGAAGCTGAAACTTCTCACGACGGCCGCCCCTCCTCAGTACGGCGAAGTCGCGCGCCTCACAGCCGAGCAGTGGAGAGCGTTGGGCGTGGATGCCACGGTGGAAGTCGTTGCCTCCCGCAGCGTCTTCGAAGATAAGCTTCTCCACAGGGATTACGACGTCCTGCTCTTCGGCCAATCGCTCCTCGATAATCTCGACAGTTTCCCCTACTGGCACAGCTCGGGCGTGCAGAAGCTCACGGGCAATCGCAACGACCTCCGCCTCGATGCGTATAACCTCTCACAGTACTCCTCTCTCGAAGCCGATTCGCTCCTGGAGCTCATCCGCAAAACGCAGGACGAGAAGGAACGGCAGCAAGCGCTCGGCGAGCTGAAGGAGATCCTGAAGACCGACGTTCCGGCGATTTTCCTGTACTCGCCTCTCTACACGTTCGGCTACAACAAAGAACTCCGTGGCGTGAAGCTCGGGGCGCTTTCCCTCCATTCCGACCGCTTCCTCACACTGCACAACTGGTTCGTGAAGGAGGAACGCGTCTTCCTTCCGGGCAAGAGTTGGTGGTCGTTTCCGGGTTGGCTCCTGTCCCTTATACATTTGAGCTGATAGCTTTCATTGGTGGCGAGTCGACCCTTCGAGACGCCCCGATGTCGTTCTTCGCGTAGCTGAGTAGTGGCAGGGCATCGAACCTCCTTATCTCCAAGTCCATTTGTTAAGGATACTGGTGCAGGGGGAAATTTGCAGAGAGCCCACCGCGAAGCCGTTTTCGCGGTTCCTTGCCACACAGAGTGTGAAGTATTATTGACCCTTGACTCTGCCTGGCACTGCGGATAAGATGCTTCGGCTTCGGAGAAGAAAAGCACACTTATCATCCGAACACTTCGCCTCATGGAAATCATTTTGCTTCAGGACATCCCCGGCATCGGAAAGAAGAACGACCTCCTGCTCGTCGGGGACGGCTACGCCTTGAATTGCCTCCTCCCGCAGAACAAAGCACTCGTCGCCACCCCCACGGTGCGCCGACGCTACGCCGAGCAGATCAAGAGGCGCGCGGAGGAAAAGGAACTGGAGAAGAAGCTCAAGAGCGGTGCCGCCGCGCAGATCGCCAATAAGGAAATCCGCTTCACGAAGAAGGCCACGAAGACCGGCAAGCTCTATGCCTCCATCACGGAGGAGGACGTCGCCGAGGCCGCGAAGGAGCAGCTGAAGATCGAGCTCGCCCCGACCGCTTTCGAGCTGGATGAGCCGATCAAGGCGCTCGGAACCTTCGAAATCAGAGTGAAGATCGTCGATGCCGTCTACCCGCTCAAGGTGACGGTGACGCAGGAGAAGAAGTGAGGTGATATTGCGTGGAGAAATATAAGGAATGTTTGACATAATTTATTATTTGTTCATAATATTCACATGAATAAAGGGAAATTCCCCAAACATCTTACGTTCCATGAGGAAGCAAAAAGAGAGGTCGATATGAATGGCAATGAGCATGTCTGGCTTCCTCCACAATCTGATCAACCCCACTGGTCACGGATGAGTATTCGGGCAGATGCGCAGCCCATCAGTCTCGGAAGTGCCTCAGCACTCGCATTACGCATACACGCCTTCCAAAAGGCACGAAGCGGCCTTCTGACATCTTTGCTAAGGAAACAACGTGCCGATGCAATCGATGCCCCATTAGGGGAAAGCGGAGAAAAAGTATCCATGGTACCAGCAGGTCCATCGCGCACCGCTCTCCTTGTCTGGGCGAGAGAATCGGGCGTGCAGCTCGACGAGACAGCTATCCAGGAATTGTTCCCAGAGAGAAGAGGAGCCAATCAACTGTGTGACGCCTGGGTCGTCGACGCAGAACTCAACCGAAGCGTCGGTTCTGAACTACAAAGTGAGCAGGCAGCCAGACCACCACCGGCCCCCAAGGTCACCATCATCCGCTCGTACACACCGACGCCAAGAGCGGAAAGTGCGCCTGCGCCGGAGCAAGCGTGCGATGCGGATTTCAGCGACACTCGCCTGGTGCCGATTTCTGTGATCCCGAGACCCGCACCTGAGAAGCTGATCTCACCTCGATTCCTGCGCGAGTTTTATCGTGCACTAAAACCATTTCAGGAGTCCGGATACCACGATCTATCTCCTTTCCGTGCGATAGCGCAGTATCTGCCCGATGATGGACATGTATCATGGGGGGACTGCATCTCGCAACTGGAGCCGCAGCTGAAAGAGTGGCGCGGGAAGGGAGCATGGTTTATCGCCTATAGTTTTGTTGATGTTCTCAATAAACAATGGTTCGTTCGTCGCGGCATGCTCATGGAATTGGAATGCACGCCAATGCAGACAACGGTTGATTTTCCCACATATCGTCTATTGGAGACGCGAGAGTTTCAACGGAGTAGTGGCACAATAGCTGTGCACCATGTGCGCAAACTCTCACCAGCATTTCCCGATCCTCACTCTCACCATTCTGGGTACGGCTTTGTGGTCTTCTCGGAGGATCATGCAGATACCCTGGCAGGAAATCTCGAAACGGCGGGAACTTGTGATCATCGTCAATTGTCTGGCTACGAATCCGAAAACGGACGCATTGCGTTGGACTATCTCGCTCATATGTGGGCACTCTGTGATAATGATCGTAAGAAGGCGGCATCACTTGTGCGTAGTTCCATGTTGTGTGAGGAATTGCGTCATGCCATCGATCACGATGATATTTTTGGAGGGCCCAAAGGCTTGGACATAAATCAGGCCGATGCAGCTATGGCGAAAATCGTCTGCGCAAATGGCATCTGGTTACAATCACTGTCGCCAAGCCAATTGGCACCCGATGGCAGAGTACGTGCATCCTTTATAGAGAGTCTTCTCGAAAGCATTGCCCATCTCGCTCGTGCTTACGCTCTTACAAAGCCGCAGGAGGCCATACTCGGCTGGAAGCGAGCACTCAAGCAATCGTTTATTCATCCTAAGGGCCGCCGCCCACCCAAAGAGTCTTTGGAACCTCCTGCCGAAGATGAGCACGATATCGGCGCAAAGATGACGCTTTCTTTCTTAGGAACGAAACTAGGAATGATGCCGCGCCCGCTCGGTTTAGACGACGTGCCGGATTTCGACGCGCTCAGGCGTGTGCTGCAGGCATTGGAATCCATGGCCAACAATGGAACCGAGCTCCGCGACTTCATCAAAACAGCCACCGATGGTGAGCTCGTGCATCCGATCGATGAGCCGCCGTTTGATCGGTGACCAATTGGGCTCATCGACTCCTCCGCCTCGACAAGCTCGACGTCGTCGCTCAGAGTCATTCGACTCACGTAAGAGGAACATCGTGGTTTACCATGAGCGAACATCGAACGCAGTGAGATGTGAGTCGAATGGTGGGCCAGGATGGAGTTGAACCATCGACCACCGGCTTATAAGTCCGGCGCTCTAACCAACTGAGCTACTGGCCCGCATGAAAGAAATCGTAGCAGATAATCGGCTGTGAATAACGGTCATTATTGATCGACAGTATGTCATCCCGAGCGGAGACGAGGGATGACATAGGTGTCATGGTTCGTGGTTCGTCTTCGCTCACCATGACAATGCTCACCATGGCACATTGCCGGCGCCATGCCGTAATCATTCATGCCTTTCCCTCTCCATCCTCTTCACAAACTCCCTCGCCTCCGCCTTCCGCGTCACTTCACCCCGCACCTGCGCGTCGTGGAGCGCCTTGAGCACCTCCCCCACCCTCTCGCCCGGGGCGATAGAGAGGAGCTCCATCACCTCCTCGCCGGAGATGAGCTGCTTGGGCGGGCGCGGGTTTCGGTCGAGGAACGCGTGATAGTCCTGCACGATCCTGCCGTAGAGCGTGTAGTCGGAAGGCTCCGTGCCGGCGATATCGAGCCAGAAGAGCTGCAGGAGCTCGTGGAACCACGGATGGAAGTACCAGTGCGCTTTGCGCTCATCCGGCATGGAGAAGAAGTTCGCCATCATCATATGGTGCTCGATCAGCCAGGAGACTTTCGTTCGCTGCTTCGCGTGGCACTGCAGGCGATCGAGGACCGTTCCCGCGATCTCGGCGGAGATCGGCGCATGCGCGTCGAAGCGTATGCGTTCTTTGAGATCGAACGTTTTCGCTTTGCCGATATCATGGAACAAGGCTGCGAGACGCACGTCCAAGTCATGCTCTTCGAGGAAGGACTTGAGGATCATCATCGTGTGATCCCACACGTCGCCCTCGTGGTGGTAGTCCGCCGGCTGCGCGACCCCCTTGCACGCGTAGAGCTCGGGGATGATGTACTGGAGGATGCGCGTCTCCCACAAATCCTCGAACGCGCGCTCGGGGCGCGGTGCGAGGAGCATCTTTTCCATTTCGCGGAATTGGCGGCTGCCGGAGAGCGATCCGGCGAGGTTCGCGTGCTCCATGAGCGCCTGAAAGGTGTCCGGATGGTACTGGCCGTCCAAGAGAGCCCGGAAACGCACGACGCGCAGCAATCGGAGGGCATCGTGCTTGATGCGCACGCCCGGATCGCCGATGAAGCGGATGAGACGCTCCTTGAGGTCGCCCTCTCCATTGAAGGGGTCGAAAAGCGCGCGGGAAATGGGGTGCCAGTACAGCGCATTCACCGTGATGTCGCGGCGGACGGCATCCTGCTCTCTGGTCCCGAAGACAACGGACTCCGGGTGCCGCCCGTCCGAAGCTTCGTCATCTTCGCGGAACGTCGTCACCTCGAACGGGAAACTCCTCTCCGTCACGATGAGGCTGCCGAGCTCAGCGGCCGAGGCGTCGTGCTTCGGGAAGGCCTTCTGCACCATCTCCGGCGTCGCAGCCGTCGCGATGTCGATGTCTTGCGGAATCCTCCCCTGCAGCATGTCGCGGACGCAGCCACCCACCCACCACGTGTCGTATCCGGCATCCGTGAGCTTCTCCACGACTGCGTACGCCCGCGAGCCATGGGCGGTCGCGAGCGTCTTATCGACGATGTCACGGGGGAGGGGCATGGGATATGGGATCAGTAGTATGTATTATGGGGAGAAAGCCTCGTTCATGCTACTGCAAGATTTCGTACTACATATCCCCTAATACGTAATACATATCCCATACCCCTTTCTGCGCATGTGCGTCGCTCTCAAGTACGCTATGCTCGGCCTATGCTCCACTTCGCCGTTGCAGGCGTCCCGCTCTCCACTCCCGCACCCGGCGGCACCGTGGAGGGGTTATTGCGTGCGAAGAAACTTGGGCTAACGGCCATGGAGATCGAATGGGTGCAGAATGTGCCGAAGAGTACCGAGCGCATGGCGGAGATCCGCGAGACGGCAGAGAAACTGAAGATTGCGCTCACGGTCCACGCTCCGTACTTCGTGAATCTCAATGCCGCCGATCCGGCGACTCTTGCCGCAAGCAAGAAACGGGTGATTGATGCGCTCTCCATGGCGGAGCTTGCCGGTGCGCGCTCCGTCTGCGTCCATGCGGCGTTTAATCTCGGCCTGACGGCAGCGAAGGTCTACGACAATGTCCGGCGCGCAACGGAAGCCATTCTCAAGACAAAGAAAGTTTTTCCGCACGTGAATCTCGCCTACGAGACGATGGGCAAGCCCACGCAATTCGGCACGCTCGAGGAATTGCTGCGCTTAAGCAAAGAATTCGATCTCTACCCCTGCATCGATCCCGCCCACATGCACGCGCGCACCAACGGCGCGTGGAATTCAGCGAAGGAGTGGAACGAGATGTTCGATCTCTACGAACAGTACCTCGGAAAGAAATCGCTCAAGACCGTCCACATGCACTACTCCGGCATAGCCTATACGGACAAGGGCGAGCGCAAGCATTTGCCGCTTAAGGAGAGCGATGCCAAATGGAAGGATTTCCTGAAAGTGCTCAAAAATCGGAAGATCGAAGGGGTGGTGGTGTGTGAATCACCGCTCATGGAGGATGACACGCTGTTGTTGCAGAAAACATATGCAAAACTATAAATGACAATTGCGGGGTTAAGCCTCCTCGACGATTCTCCGGTTTTTGATACACTTCGATCATCTCCCCCATCCACTCATGAACATCGCCATCAACGGTTTCGGACGCATCGGCCGCCAGGTTCTCCACATCATCCTCAAGAAATTCCCTGATATCAATGTCGTCCTCATCAATGATCTCTGCGAAGGGGCAACGATGGCGCACCTCCTTGAGTTCGACACCAATTACGGGCACTTCGACTGCGCAGCCTCGTTCGCGGACGGTGTACTCACGGTGAAAGGGCGCAAAATCCCCGTCACGCAATCGAAGGATCCCGCAACACTCCCGCACAAGGATCTCAAGGTGGACGTCGTTCTCGAGTGCACGGGCAAGTTCTGCAAGCGCGAGGATGCGGCGCTCCATCTCAAGGCAGGCGCGAAAAAGGTGATTCTTTCGGCTCCCGGCAAGGACGAAATCGACGGGACGTTCGTCCTCGGCGTGAACGAGGGCACGTACGACCCCAAGAAGATGCATATCCTCTCCAACGCCTCCTGCACGACCAATTCCCTCGCGCCGGTCGCCAAGGTGCTCGATGAAACGTTTGGCATCGAGTACGGGCTCATGACCACGATTCACAGCTACACGAACGATCAGGTGATTCTCGACATCGCGCACAAGGACTTGCGAAGAGCCCGCGCCGCCGCGCTGAATATGATCCCCACGACGACGGGTGCGGCCAAGGCGGTCGGCCTCGTCCTCCCGCAGCTGAAAGGCAAATTGAACGGTCTCTCGGTCCGCGTCCCCACGCCCACCGTAAGCCTTACGGACCTCACGGTCCTTACGAAGAAGAAGGTGACCGTGGAGGCGATCAATGCCGCCTTCGAGAAGGCAGCCGCAGGCCCTCTCAAGGGCATCCTCGGCGTCGAGAAGCGCCCGCTTGTCAGCATGGACTACAAGATGGATGAGCGCTCGAGCATCGTGGACGCGCCGTGTACGCAGGTGATCGGAGATCATCTGGCAAAGGTCTTCGCGTGGTACGACAACGAGTGGGGGTACTCGAACCGCTTGGTGGAACTGGCAAAGTACGTGGGGGGCAAGATGTAGTGGGAGGATGATTACTTCCACCACCCAGAGCGCCCGTCCCTGGGCGCGGTGAGAAGGCATTGATCATTTTGCCGCACCCACCCTTCGTCAGCGCTCAGGACAGGCTCCGGGGTGCTGCTGGGGTGGAGGTGGACGAACAGCGCCTATTTATTCCTCAGTACGTGAGACCGCGATTCTCCTCTGTTGCTCATCCCCCGACAGGGATTCAAGCGTGAAGCGTATCGCCTTCCCTGTTCGTGTATCACAACCGCAGAGAGAGAGCCACGTCGGATCAACCTGTTGTTGTTCCGAAAGTTGTCCGCCATCCCGCGCATCCTTACAGAGAGTCTCGAACAAAGCGCGTACGCTTTCAAATCGTTGCCGCTTTATCTCTGCAGCTTGACGCTCAAGCATATGACCCACAAGCTGCTGAGCTTCCTCGGGATGATCGAGGAGCCACTGTGCACGCGCCACTGTGGCAGCCATTTCATCCGGGGTCGGGTGGTGTTCTCCAACAGACATTGGAGGCGATTTTCCTCTGCTTCGTAGTTCTGTCAAGCTATCCCCTTCACTTCTCCTTCTTCTTCTCCTCATCCACCACCTCCGCATCCACCACATCCTCCTTCCCCTTCTTCCCGCCCTTCTCCTCCTTGCCCTGCTTGCTCGCCGCTTCGTAGATGATCTTGCCGATCTCCTGCGCCTCGCGTGAGAGCTCTTCCGTCGCTTTCTTGAACTCCTCGGTCGATGCGTCCTCCTTCTTCAGGAGATCCTTCACGACGGAGATCTTCTCATTTACCTTCTTCTTCAGAGGATCGGGGAGCTTCGCGTCGTGCTCGCGCATCTGCTTCTCAATATTGAAGACCATCGCATCGGCGCCGTTGCGCGCCTCGATCTTCTCCTTCTTCTTCTTGTCCTCCTCCGCGTGCACCTCGGCATCCTTCTGCATGCGGTTGATCTCGTCTTTGGAGAGCCCCGTCGAACCCTGAATGGTGATGTGCTGCTCCTTGCCCGTGCCCTTGTCGGCAGCCGTCACGTGCAGGATGCCGTTCGTGTCGATGTCGAAGGTCACCTCGATCTGCGGGATGCCGCGCGGGGCCGGCGGAATGCCGTCCAAGATGAAGCGTCCGAGGGACTTGTTGTCCGCGGCCATTTCGCGCTCGCCCTGCGTAACGTGCACTTCCACCGACGGCTGGCTGTCCGCCGCCGTGGAGAAGATCTGGCTCTTCTTCGTCGGGATGCGGGTATTTCTTTCGATGATCTTAGTGGCGACGCCGCCGAGCGTCTCGATCCCCAAGCCCAAGGGGGTCACGTCCACGAGCACGATGTCCTTGTGGATGTCCCCGCCGAGCACGCCCGCCTGCACCGCGGCGCCGATGGCCACCACTTCGTCCGGATTGACGCTCTTGTTCGGCTCGCGCCCGAAGATCTCCTTCACCTTGGCAACGATGGCCGGCATGCGCGTCATGCCTCCCACGAGCACCACCTCGTCGATCTCGCTCTTCTTGAGCTTGGCGTCCTTCAGGGCCGCTTCGCATGGCTTGGCTGTTTTCTCGATCAGCCCGCCCACGAGGGACTCGAGCTTGGCGCGGCTGAGTTTCATTTGAAGATGTTTGGGCCCAGTCGCGTCCGCAGTGATGAACGGGAGATTGATCTCCGTTTCCGTGGTCGAGGAGAGCTCGATCTTCGCCTTCTCCGCACTCTCCTTGAGCCGCTGGAGCGCGATGGTGTCCTTGCTCAAGTCCACGCCCTGCTCTTTCTTGAACTCGCTCAAGATCCACTCGATGATCACCTGGTCGAAATCGTCTCCGCCGAGCTGCGTATCGCCGTTGGTCGCACGCACTTCGAAGTGCCCTTCGCCCGAGAGCTCGAGCACCGTGACGTCGAACGTTCCTCCTCCAAGATCGTAGACGATGATGTTGTGCTCCTTTCCCTTATCGAGACCGTAGGCGAGAGCGGCGGCCGTCGGTTCGTTGATGATGCGCACCACCTCAAGACCGGCGATCTGGCCGGCTTCCTTGGTCGCCTGGCGCTGGGAATCGTCGAAGTACGCCGGAACGGTGATGACCGCCTTGTCCACGGTGGTGCCGAGGAAGGCCTCGGCATCTGCTTTCAGCTTCTGCAGCACCTTCGCGCTCACCTCCTGCGGGAGCATCTCCTTGCCGCGGATGTCGATGACCGCTCGCTCTTCCCTCCCCTTCTTCACCTTGAACGGGAGACGCTTCGTCTCCTGCTCCACTTCCTCGAATCGTCTGCCGATGAGGCGCTTCGAGGAGTAAACCGTATTCTTCGCGTTGGTGACTGCCTGGCGCTTGGCTACCACTCCCACCAACACGTCGCCGTCTTCCTTGTACGCGACGACGGACGGGGTCGTGCGGTTGCCCTCCGCGTTCGAGATCACCGTCGGCTCGCCGCCTTCGATGACCGCCATGCAGGAATTCGTGGTTCCAAGGTCGATTCCAATGATTTTACTCATAGAGGAAAAGGGGTTAGCACTCGGTAGTTTAGAGTGCCAGACACAAAGAGTCAAAAGAAAAAGAGGTGACAAATCGTCATGGTGAGGAGGCCGAAACGTAGCGAAGGGCGTCTCGAATCATGACGTATTTTCGGCTTTCTCCATTCAATTTCTTCCTCAGACTCCTCGCTGTGTGGTTCCCCTTTGGCTTATACTCCCCGCATGTTCCTCGACGAAGCCACCATCGATATCTCCGGCGGCGCGGGCGGCCGCGGCGCCGTCAGCTGGCGCAGAGAGAAGTACATCCCCAAGGGAGGTCCCGACGGCGGCAACGGCGGCCGGGGCGGAGACATCGTGCTCCTTGCCAATGAAAACACGGATACGTTGAGCGATTACGCATCGAAGAAGAGATTCGCCGCCGAGAAGGGGCGTTTCGGCTCCGGGAACAATCGTGCGGGCAAATCCGGCGAAGATCTCGTTTTGAAGGTCCCGCCGGGAACGACCATCACGGAAATTCTGCCCAAAGGATCGTCCGTCCTCGCCGACCTCGCCATGCACGGAGAACGCATTCTGCTCGCCCGCGGCGGGCGCGGCGGGTACGGCAATGCGCACTTCAAGTCCTCCGTACGCCAGCGTCCGGATTTCGCGGAACTGGGGGAGGCAGGAGAAAAGAAAACCGTACGGCTCTCCCTCAAACTCGTCGCCGACGTGGGCATCATCGGCTACCCGAGCGTCGGGAAATCTTCGCTCATTTCGGTCGTGAGCGCCGCCCGCCCGAAGATCGCCGACTACCCCTTCACGACCCTCATCCCGAATCTCGGCGTCGTGAAGGTTGCCGAGCGTTCCTTCGTTATCTGCGACGTTCCGGGCCTCATCGAAGGGGCGAGTGAGGGGAAGGGCCTCGGGGACCGCTTTTTGAAGCACGTCGAACGTTGCGGCTTGTTCCTGCACCTCCTCGATGTGCAGCGGGCGCTCAAAGACGGCCATGCGGATGCGGATCCATTGATTGCCGACTACCGGTCGATCCGCAGCGAACTCAAGGCTTACTCCCCTGCCCTCGCCGAGAAGAAGGAATTCGTCATCCTCAATAAGGTCGATCTTATCGGCAATGAATCAGCTGAACTGGAGCGCGCACTGAACGCGGCAGGTATTCCGGTCTTCATGAGCATCTCCGCCGCCACCACGTACCACACGGCGGATCTCATGAAGAAGATTCTCCCCGAAGTGTTGCGTGAACGCGAGAAGAGAGTGCAGGAGGCCAAAGTCCCATCGGGCGATCTCCCCGTGCTCAAGCCGCACCTGCTCTCTCGAGCCATGGGGGCGTACCGCATCGAACGCAGCGAGAAGGCTATCGTCGTCCATGGCCTGCGCATCGAGCAGTTTACGAGCATGACGAGCTTCTCCTCCATCGGCGCCCGCAAGAGGTTCCTCGATGTCTGCGAGAGAATCGGCTTAAAGAAAGCCATCAATCGGGAACGGATGAAAGACGATCTGCCCGTCTACATCGGCAAAATTCGAGTAGATACGTACCTGTAGATTCTCTACAATCGTGCGCACAGGGGCTGTAGCTCAGTTGGCTTAGAGCGCCGCATTCGCATTGCGGAGGTCAGGGGTTCGACTCCCCTCAGCTCCACCACACATACGTTAAGATGGAACACGTCACATTCAAATAAATATCTTCTCAGCCAACAGGAACATCGCTATCCTACCCTCTGCCACTGTTACGTGGCCCGGTAGCTCAGTTGGTAGAGCACTCGCCTGAAGAGCGAGGTGTCACCAGTTCGATCCTGGTCTGGGCCACCAAATTTTGTATGCATGGGTATTTGACATTTATTTCAAAATATATTACAATATGTATAGCAATATTAGACAACACACACAAACTCCATGCAACCCACCCACCCACACCTCAAGCACCTCACGCAGATCCTCACGGTCCTCTTGAGCGTATTGACCGTTCTCATCACTCTGCCCGGTACGCCGCAGAACGATACCGCATCGGTTACTCCGCAGCACAGAGCGGCGCCGGCAATGGTCGTGAAGCGGGTTATCCCGCAGGCGATCGAAAATGCCATCCATGTCCCCGATACCATGGAGTACCGCGTCGCCCGCAGGCTGAAGACACGTTTGCAGACGACGGGCTCGCCGTCCCCCGATCTTCAGACCATCGTTGGCGGACTCGCGGAACGGGAAGAGCTGATGCGTCAGACGATTGCCGCCGTCGTACAGACCGATACAGGAGAGAAAGTATCCGATTGGGAGCTCTCTCTTGAGCGCACGCCGACGTGGATCGCTCCTTCATTTACTCTGACATCCGCGAACTTCACCGTGAGCTCCGAACGCATCAGAGGGTACCTGCAGAGTAATCCCCTCCCCGGTACCGTCCGGCCAGTCGACGCAACCGTACAGTCGACGCAGATCGACGAGGATACTATCTTGCGGGCACAGACCGATACGATCGCCCGAGGCGGCTACGAGACGGATGACGCGCAGGTGTCTCAGACGATTGCGGATGCCTTCGCTCTGCACGCTTCTTCCCTCGTCCTGAATGTCCATGAGCGTGGCGGGCGGATTTCCTACCTCGATGAAAACGGCCGGCAGCTGACACTGGAGCTTCTCTCCGTCGGTCAATCGAACTACAAGTACTCCCCTGCCGATCGCATCTTCAATGTCCGCAAGGCCCTCAAAGAACATATCAATAATGTCATCGTGCCTGCAGGACAGGTCTTCTCGTTCAATTCGACGCTGGGCGGAGCGGTGAGCTTGGGGCACGGCTGGCGCAACGCGAAAGTGATCGTCAGCGGAACGCAGCTGGAGATGCGACCGGGGGGCGGCATCTGTCAGGCATCCACGACCGTCTACCGCGCCATCGTGAACGGCGGCTTTCCCGTCATCGAGCGGCGCGCGCACAGCCTGTACGTGACCTACTACAAGAAGTACGGCGTCGGGATCGATGCGACGGTCTACTCGGGCACGCAGGATCTCACCTTCGTGAATGACACGGGCGCGCCCCTGCTCATCCAGACATCCGACGATCCGGAGACTTCCGATGCTCTGGTCAGTTTCTACGGGATCCCCGACGGAAGGAAAGTGCAGGTGGAAGGTCCGTACTTTTCCCGCAATGCTCCGGAGGGTCTGCTCGTGAACAATCGCACTGTCGCCGGCAATGAGATCGTCTGGATCCAGACCGTCAATCGATCGGACGGCACCGAAGAGAAAAACCTCATTGTCTCGCGGTATCTCAACATGCCCCGCTCACTCGCAGCCGAATTCCAGACGCCAGCGGACACCACGAAGGAGCTCATGGCCAGCAAGGCCTTATGAAGCCGCACCATCGCATGTGTCGAACGTAAAACGGACATGACTTTTCTCATAGGCAAGACGTGCTATGCTCTGCTGCGCGCGTTTCGATGACGCTTTTATTTTCTTCTCACCATACGATGGATTCTCAACATTCCAACAGTATCTGGTTCTCCATTTCCATGGGCCTCCTCGGCGTGATCGTGGGCTACGGCCTCTCGATGGCTGTCGGAAAGCCTGCGGCCTCGACCACTCCGCCGCCGACTGCCGCGCAGCCGAACGATCCGGGAGAGGACCAGCCGACCGTCGTGACTGTGAAAGCGGTCGATGAGACCGATCATATCCGCGGGAGCAAGGATGCCAAGCTCACTCTCTTCGTGTACAGCGACTTCGAGTGTCCGTACTGCAGCCGCCACCATCCGACTCTGAAGCAGCTCCTGCAGGCATACCCTGATGATGTGAACATGGTCTTCAGACATTTCCCGTTGAGTTTCCATTCCAATGCGCAAAAAGCATCCGAAGCGGCTGAGTGCGCGGCAGAGCAGGGAGGAGACGATGCCTTCTGGCAGATGCATGACATGCTCTTCGAGAAGGGTGTCGGCGCGGATAAGTACAGCGGCTACGCGAAGGATCTCAAGCTCAACGTGACGAAGTTCGATGACTGTCTCTCGAGCGGCAGGACAGCGGAGGGCATCAAGGCCGATGAGGAGAGCGGAACGCAGGCCGGCGTCCGCGGGACCCCTGCGACGATCATCTACAGCAACGAGACGAAGGAGGCGCAGCTCATTTCCGGCGCCCTCCCTCTCGCCAACTTCAAGACCACGATCGACGGCATTCTGAAGTGATTCTTAGCAACGCATTCATGAGGGGCGGCTCCGCCGCCCCTTTTTTTGGTCTACAGAGCGATAAACCGCCATTCGTCACTTCAGAGAGAAAGATTGTACGGGAGACTGCTCCTCGCTATACTAGCGCTCCCGTTTCCCCATTGTTTCAATGCGAACCTCCTTTGCCCTGCTTGCAACCACCCTCCTGCTCGTGGCGTGTACTGCCGCCCCCACAGCGGAAGACCCTTCTGCCGCGACCAGTTCCTCAAGCGAGCCGGTTCAGGGGTCGGGCGCGGAGATGGAAACGAGAAATGTGAGCTACGAAGGAACCGTGAAGCCGGCCGGCATCAGTATCTACCAGCAAGGGACGCACCGCCTGTTGCTCCCCGATGGTCGCTTCATCCTGCTGGAGAGCTCGAGCGTCGATCTGAACGGATACGTGGATGAACGTGTGATGGTTCAGGGATCCATCCGTCCCACTGTGGAAGCGGGCGGAGTCATCATGCGTGTGGATAACATCACATTCCTGGAGCCCAGGAGTGAAGCGTCTTCTCTGTCGAGCAGCATGGAGTCGAGTGCGGCAGCCAGCAGCATCGCCTCTTCCGTGGCAGCCTCTTCGAAACCTGCTGTGATCCAGACGCAGAGCAGCGCCGCGGACGCCGTCTCGTCAGCCCCTCCCGCCATCGATCGGGAAACTCTCTCGCCGGAGGTGGAGGCGCTCGCCAAGACGATGGCAAAGGACAAGACAACGGATGATCAATGGACACAACAGTACTGTACGGGACACATCGGCTTCTGCGTTCCGGTTCATCGCAACTGGTACTACAAATCCTTCGGGACAACCACGTCAGCGCTGTGGCACATGGAAATGAGCTCTGCGGATATCGCTTCGGTCTACGCAGGGCCGATTCAAGTCGATCTCTATCCGGGTTCCGTCTCTGCGAAGAAAGCGACGGACGGGCAAGTGCGCGTGCAGGGCTCGGAAGCGGTTGGCTTCCGCGAGTGGACGGACAATCGACACTTCGAGATCTCCGCACCGGCGAATCTGGAAGCCGCAGTGGGATACATCACGGCGCACGTGAGCCAGTATACGGAGCAGTGAACTGAGGATGAGGGTTAGGTTTAGGGCTAGGGATGTTGCTTCAGGACAATCAAAGCAGTTCCCCTAACCCTAATCCTGCTATACTAACCCCATGCCTCTCTTCACGTACAAAGGACACAAGGAGGACGGCTCCGTCACGGAAGGCAGCGTGGATGCCGTGAGTATGCAGGCTGCGCGGGATTCACTTCTGGAAATGAAGATCTCCGTGGATGACATCCGGGAAGACGGCGGGGAACCGGCCATCGCCTTCTCGAATGCATGGACGGTAAGCGATGAACAGAAAGAAGCCCCCTTCGCTCCGAATGTCGCCATGACCGATGGCGTGACGGCGCCGATCCCTGACACGGTCTTGCCGCCCCCGGCTCCGACAACGCGTATCTATTTCCCGATCATCGACACCCTGCGTCTCTACGCGGGATGGCTGCTCGCCGGCTATATCCTCGCGTTCGCACTCGGTTCCTATCAAGCCTTCAAGCCACTCCCCTTCGAGATTCCGTACGTGCTGGCTTTCCTGACCTCTCCGCTCATCCTGAGCTTCTGTCTCGCCGCATTTCTCTTCCTCCTCTTCACGGATCTTCATCGATTGCTGCGGAGAGGAATCTTCAAAGGACTCGTCCTCACCGTTCTCGGTGCGGGGGTCTTCGTGCTCTTCCGCATCAACGTTTAACAACAATCGGCGGCAAGAAACGAAAATACATCATGGTGAGCCCGACGAACCACGAACCATCGTATATTCGCGCACGTCGTCCTTCGACGAGCTCAGGATGACGTGCATTATTAGCGCAAATAATATCTACAGCCCCAGCTGCTTGCGAATTTCGTCCGCTTTCTGCTGCTCGGTCTTGCGGGCTCCCTCCTGAACGGTGACCGCCTGGAGATCCTTCCAGTCGGCTGCGTGCTTCTGCTCGAGCTTCATGAGCTGTGTCAGGTGCTTGGGGGAGAGCTCTGAGAACTTGCGTCTCTCCTCGTCGAGGATCTTCTGCAATTCATCGATCTGGAATTGGCTCAGCTTCGGGATCGCCTGGATGATCCGCCACTTCTCATCGCGCGTGAGGGAGATGCTGCCGCGCAGGAGCGTGAGGAAGAGTTGCTCGTCGAACGTCGTATCCGCGTGAGCGGGAATGATGATATTCTGATTCGTAAGCTGCGATGTGATGCTTCCGAACCGGTAATTGCCCACCTCGGTAAGGACGCGGATATCCTCGTCATCGAAGCCCATTTCTTTCGTGGCCACGGTTCCCGGAGGAGGCGGCGGAGGCCCCATATCCTGCGGTGGCTGTGCGCCCCCGTCTCCCTGACCGCCCTGTCCGCCGGCACCCTGCATGGAAGGAGGCGGCGTCGGAGGAGAAGCAAACACCTGCGTGGGGTCGAGACCGCCGGTCGGCACGGGATCCCCCGGGCGCGGCGGAGTCGGTTGCGCTCCCCCTTGGGAAGCCTGCGGTGTCGGATCAGCCATAGAAGTGATTGGGCAATGCTTCCGGGATTCTACCAGTCCTCATGATGGAGTAAACACGAAAACCCCTTTCTCGTTGCTGGAGTGAAAAGCACTTCCCCCCGCCTCCACGGAAGGAAGTGCTGATCGTCGCTGCATCATTCCTGAGTCGGAGAAAGGGATCGATCGACGATGATTTCTGATGCTTGTTCGCGGGTGCCCTGCGCTGCGGCATATACGACAGCGGGCCGCGGCGCTTTTCCCCAGGCAAATTCGCCGGATGGAAGTTGATGAAAATCCGCACCGCGCGGGATCTCTTGTTGATTAATGAACTCAGTAGTGCCATCAGGATTAGGGAAAGGGAGAAGATTGACCATGGATAGGAAGGAGGAAAAAGAAATAAAAAAAAGCCCTCGCTCTGCGAGGGTTGGAGGCTTGAGTGAGAAAAACGTTTACACGTGAGCCTGCCCTCGCGCGGAGCGCATCATCATGCTCATCATCATGGCGGCGGCGAAGGAAGTCATCGGACTCACAGCGACAGAGTAGACCTGATTCGGATCCTGTCAAGAAACTCTTCACCCCATCACAAACGATCCGGACTCCTCAAGACCCAGAGCTTTCTCCACAGCGTGGCGCGCACGCACGACCAGTTCCGGGCGGAACATCCGGCGGATCTGCATGTCGGGGATACCACTCTGACGCAGTCCGAAGAGTTCACCGGGGCCGCGCAGATTCAAGTCGATCTCCGCGAGCATGAAACCGGAATCGTGCTGTTCCATAGCCTTGAGTCTCTCGGAGCGCGCCTGAGACGGCGTCGTCGTGAAGAGGAAGCAGTGACTCTTGCGTTCGCCGCGCCCCACGCGCCCGCGGAACTGATGGAGCTGCGCCAAGCCGAACCGCTCCGCACCCTCGATGACGATGATCGCGGCATTCGGCACGTCGATCCCCACTTCGATGACGGCCGTGGAGACGAGGATGTCTGACTCCCGGGCTTTGAAAGCATGCATGACGGCGTCCTTCTCCGCCGGCGCCATCCTCCCGTGCAAGACCGCGATGCGTCTTTTCGGAAACGACTCCTTCAGCCGCTTCGCCTCCGCTTCCACGGATTTCACCTCCGAGAGCTCCTCCGCCTCGGAACTCTCGATCAGGGGACAAATGACGAACACCTGCCCGCCGTCCGCGATCTCGCGATCGATGAAACGCTCCACCGTCCGCCGGTCAGCGGGCGGGACGACTTTGGTCTCGATCGGAAGGCGACTGCCCGGCTTCTCGAGGAGGACGGAGAGATCGTGGTGCCCGTATGCCGTGAGGGCGAGCGTGCGGGGAATGGGGGTCGCGGTCATTGCGAGGAAGTGCGGACTCCCCTTCTCCTTGAGGCGTTGGCGCTGCTCCACGCCGAAGCGGTGCTGCTCGTCCACGATCACGAAACGTAAGTCCTTGAACCGCACCGATTCCATGATGAGTGCGTGCGTTCCAATGAGCAGATCCACCGTTCCGTTCATCGTTGCCTGCTTGATGGCATGCGCTTCGGCAGAAGGAGTGGAACCGGTGAGCAGTGCCGTACGCGGGAGCGGGATTGAAACCGCGGAACCGCCGCTCTTGTGCTGCTGACTGAGGAACGTGTGGAATGTGATGAGCACGCGCGTGATGCTCTGCGCGTGCTGTTTGGCGAGCACTTCCGTCGGGACCATGAGCGCGCACTGCCCCCCCGCACGCATCACGTTCGCAATGACCGCTGTCGCGACGAGCGTCTTGCCCGACCCCACGTCGCCTTCGAGCAGACGCGACATCGGCCGATCGCGCTCCATGTCCTTCAGGATTTCATAGATGGCGATCTTCTGACTGTTCGTCGGCGTGAAATTCAGCGACTGGAAAAATGCGCGGATGAGCACGACGTCCATCGGAATCTTGAGCCGCTCCTGCCGGAGGCCCTGCCACTCCTTCTTCTGCGTGAGGACTTCGGTCTGGATGCGATACATCTCCTCGAACGCGAGGCGCTGCATGGCGGCTTCGACCTCCTCGGGCGACTGGGGAAAATGGAGCGCCCGCACCGCTTCCGCCCGCCCGAGCAACTTCTCCTCCTTCACAACGTCTTGAGGCAACGTCTCGGGAAGGAGATCGATCGCTTCCCGGATGAGGGACATCTTCTCCCTGAGCCATTTCGTCGTGATGCGATCGTGCGCCGGGTAGATGGGGACCAACCTTCCCGAGTGGATGAGCGGGCGGTCCGCACGCTCGAAGGCGGGGCTCTGCAACACAAGCTTGAAGCCGTCCTCGACCACTTTTCCGGTCAGAACCACCTCTTCCCCCTCCTTCAACATGCGCTTCACGTGCGGCTGATTGAACCAGACGACATCCGCCGTCGACCCCTCCGCATCGGTGAACTTGGCGGTCACAAGGTGCCTTCCTTTGCGGGTGCGCACGAGCTTGATGTGATCGATCACGCCGCGAATCGTCGCCTTCGCATCCTCAGGAGCCGAAGCCAACGTCTGCAACTGGCTCAGATCTTCGTGCGAACGCGGAAAGTACAGCAGAAGATCCTGCACGGTCTCGATCTGGAGACCCCTCAGCGCATCGATGTATTCCCGCGTCGTCCGCAGGACCTCATGGAGCGGCGTCGTGAGCTGCATAGGAGGAGTATAGCGAAATGAACCGACAGAGCAGCAAACCAATAACCGTTGATCGGTGTCATCCTGCTTTATTTGCTTAAGGATGCACCGGAGGGGATTATGACTGCTATGAATGCCTCCAGAATCCCTCTCTTCAGTTTCTTCGCTTTCGCCCTCTGCCTTGTCGCCGGGACTGCCTCGGCCTACTCGGTTCGCACGTTCCTGCCCGTCAGCAGTTCCTCTTCCTCCTCTTCTTCCAGCAGCTCATCGAGCAGAGTGATGCTGACGGAAGCGGATTTCCGGACTCTCTGCATGGAGAGACTGAAGTATACCGAAGAAGAATTAGTCTTCGGATCCAATCTCTATCGCTTGCGGGAGTGCATCACGACGGAGCGTAAGAAGCAGGACAGCGAGGTACTCGCGGAAGACATCCGTAACCGCGAGCAGAAGCAACGTGACGAAGTGATCAATCCGAAAGGCAAACAACTGAAGGATGAGCAGAAGAGCTATCACTCAAGCACATTGAGGAAACAAATCGACATCAGGATCGGCCAATCCGCGCAGATCCGGGAGAACTGGCTGAAGCGCGAGAAAGAATTCCTCCTGATCCGTTCCAGTCAGCGTCGCCACGCGCAAAGCGTGGACAATGCTACGGAGCAGAGAGAGGAGGATGTCCTGAGATTTACCACGGAAGCCCAGCGCCTCTGCAGGCACTTACGGGGTACGGAACGTCTCGCGTGCATCGATGCGCGCGTCAATGAACTGCTCGAAGCGCTGCCGTAGGTTCACTTCCCGCCGGTTGTTTTCGGGACAGCTTTCCCGTTCGTTTGGGCGATGGCCGGATCTTCGTCGAGGAGGGTAACTCCAACCATTTTCCGAAGCACTGCACGGATCCTCTCGATTTCCTTAGAGGAGCGATGCATGACGTCGAGACTCATGCGCCCGCCTTCGCTTGGCATCGATACCGTGCAACCCGTCTGCTCACGTATGACCCTCGGCATGATGGGGGGGAAGACAACTGCGCCGTCGATTTTGATGCGAATGATTCCACTCATAAGAAATGGGCGCGTATTGTAGGCCCTGAAGCCACGAAAGCAATTGAAGAATGGGTAATTTGGCGTTGTTTTTGGTCGGGGCGGCGCGACTCGAACGCGCGACCTCCTGCTCCCAAAGCAGGCACTCTAGCCAACTGAGCTACGCCCCGATCAGAGATAGCATACAGCAATGATCCCCTCTTGGGGCTAGAGTGTTTTTCTCTTTGCTCGCGCCGCAAGCGGCGCTCGACAGCCAACTTAAGCTACCGCCCCGATCAGAGATAGCATACAGCAATGATCCCCTCTTGGGGCTAGAGTGTTTTTTCTCCATGCTCGCGCCGCAAGCGGCGCTCGCAGATTAACGGGGAATTGCCCCGTGTCCTTTGGAACGTTTTTGTTCACGGCACGCAGAGTGCGTGCCCTGCACTGCTATAAAAAACGCGCGAAGGCGGGCTCTGCCCGCCTAGAGCGCATCTGCTTAAGGGAATGGTGGGCTCGCGGGAGGGGCACCGCAGGTGGCCATCCCGCGCTTCACTACAGAAACCGCCGCGCATAGTCGGCTTTCTCGTACTGAGTGCCTGTTTTGAGCTTCTCCTTCTCCGCATTCGCAATCTCATCTTCCCGGTCCCACTTCACCTTCTTCACGCACCAGTTGCCGAACCTTTGAGCTGTGAAGACACGCTTGTTCTTGGTCAGGCACCAGTCGATGCAACGATCCACCTCGGAAGCCATCCCCTGTACGCGGCCGTAGTAGCGGTACACCGTCAGATAGAAATGCTTGGGCTCGCATTTCTCGCACTCCAAGCCCACGAGCGTGCAGGCATCCTTCGCATGCTGCGAAAGCTTCTGGGCAAGACTGATCTGTGCACTCGTCAGTTCGATTGGCATAGTACGGCGGCATAGTAGCAAAGCGGGCGCCTCCGCGCACACTCTCCGATCACCAATCATCGGGAGATCATTGTTTCCCAACCTACAACCAGATACCAATGCGCCGTTTGTCGCCATACGGAACAATTGGCAGCGGATAGCGACTCCTCTACCCTCTCCGCTTGATATTTCCCACTCACCATCATGCGACGCACCGTCACCCTTCTTGCAGGACTTTCGCTGCTCCTCATCGCGCTGCCCTCCTCCGCAGCGACATTCCGCATTTCCGAAGAGGAAACCTTCTCCATAGACATTCCGGTGAACGACGACCTCTACGTCGCCGGAGGCGCCGTACAGGTGAATAAGAATGTCGACGGGGATCTTCTGATCGCAGGCGGCGACGTCACTGTCAACGGAGACGTGAAACAGGACGTGCAGGCTGCAGGCGGCACCGTCGTGATCGAAGGAAAAGTAAGTGACGATATCCGCGCCGCAGGCGGGGATGTCACGGTGAAAGGCATCGTGAACGGAGATGTCATCGTGACAGGCGGTCGCGTGCGCATCGAGCGCAGTGCCGTCATTGCCGGCGATACGGTCATCATGGGCGGCGACGCCGTGATGGACGGCGTGGTTCGCGGCAAACTCACCGTGCGATCCGGGCGTGTGATCATCGGCGGCAGCGTCGGAGGCGATGCCGACGTGCGTGCGGATGCGATTGTCCTGAACGGCAAAATCACCGGATCGAGCGTCTTCGTCTCAGAGACGGTCACTACGGGGGCTGATGCGCGCATTGGCGGCGACTTGAGCTACTGGCTTCCGCGCGGCGAGAAGGATTTCAGCAGTGTCGTGAAGGGAGAAGCAAGCTTCGACCCCTCGCTTCGGAAGATCCCCGTCCGTGTCGACAAAGCAACCATGATAGGCGCCATTACCCTTGCCGTCATCGCAATGGCCGGCCTGTCGCTGCTCTCCTCCGCCTTCTTTATCCTCCTCGTCACGATGGTGACGAAGACCTTCTTCAAGGACACCGCAAAGCGCGCGCGCAAGACTCCGTGGACCTGCCTCTGGCACGGGCTTGTTACCGTCGTCATCATTCCCGTGGTCGGTATCCTCCTCCTGATCTCGGTGATCGGCATTCCGCTCGGCCTGCTCACGTTCGTGGCCTACGGCTTCATGCTGTTCTTCCTCAAGCCCCTGACCGCCATCGTGGCCGCTCGCTGGCTCGAAGTGCACTACCAGCGCAACTGGGGTCGGTGGATGGCATTCATCGTGAGCGTCGGATGCTTCATCATCATCAAGCTGCTCGGCCTCATACCGTTCCTCGGCTGGATCATCGTGACGATGGCCGCCCTCATCGCCCTCGGTGCCATCACCGTAACCAAGTGGGAGAAGTTCAAGAAGGTCGCCTGAACACGACATCTCTATTTTTCCGTAGCCGGGATTCGTGAACCCCGGCTACGGGTTTATCGCATTGCCGCAGATCGCAAATGATGCAGCGCTATCCCCGCAGCCACTGCGACATTGAGGGACTCCTTCTTCCCGTGCATGGGAATGTGCGTAACGGCGTCGCAGAGTGCGAGGAGCTCATGGGGAACGCCGAGGATTTCATGCCCGACGATCAGGCATACCTTCTGTGGTGGCTGAAATTGCGAAAGCTCAATCGCCCGTTTCGCCTGCTCGAGCGCTACGATGACGTAACCCTTCTTCTTCAGGGCTGCGATTGCCTTCTCGGCCTTGAGGATATATTCCCAGGATACGGAATGTTCCGCCCCCAGTGCGGTCTTAGAGATCTCCCGCCGCGGCGGAGTCGCGCAATACCCCGCGAGGATGATCTTCTCGATCGCAAACGCATCGCACGTGCGGAAGAGCGAGCCGACGTTCCAGAGAGAACGAATATTGTGGGCAAGAAGGATAATGCGTCGCTGCATGGAGCCACTCTACCACGCTCTATGGAACAGACCACCAAAGGCGTGTCGACCCTTCGAGACGGCCCAGCGTGTCATGCTGAGGAGGAGTCCCGCGTCTGCGGGGCGACGTCTCGAAGCACCGCTGGGCCTCCTCAGGGTGACACGCCGCAATCCGAAGATTATGCCGTCATCCGCTCCAGCGTGCTCGCATGCGGATTGGCAAACACTTCGAGGACTTCCCGTCTTGTCATCTCCTCTTCGGAAGCTCCGCGGCAGATATAGCACACACCGGTCTCACTCCCCTTTCCGAGTGACGTCGCCCCCGTGTCCGGCTCATCCCTGCGGAGGAGTGTGACAGAGTCCTTCAGCGGCGAATCTTTCAGGGGCAGCAGTTTCTTGCCCACCGTATCCCACCGGAAGAACGCCCCGCCTTTGCGGACGACGGCCGTCTCCTTGTTCGGGTTGAAGAGCGAGAGATGCCGTAAGATGCTCTCAGGGGTTCCCTGTGCCGGAGCGAGGTACTTGAGCTGCGTGAGCTTGAGAGACGGGATCTTGCGCTTGAGCGCCTGTTCCACCGTCCGCTCTTCATTATTGGTAATGATGGTCCCGATGAAGAGCTCCTGCGCCTTCGCTGTGCGCTTCGAAATCTTCCACGGCTGATCGGGAAGCGATTGCATAACCGGAGGCGGAGCCTTTTTCGTCTCGATCCAGCGCTTCATGGAAGCGAAGTACGGATCGCCGTTTCCTGTGCGCTCCGGATGCGGCATGAGAGCCACGACATTGCCTAAAGGATTACAGATGCCCGCAATGGCGAACATCGAGCCATTCGGCGTCGTGATTGGATCATCAGACACTTTCCCTGAGGCATCGCAGTACGAAAATGCCATCTGATTGTTCGCTTTCAAAGCCTGTATCACCTCCGGATCCTTCGTCGTAAACCTCCCTTCACCGTGCGCGATGGGCAGATGCATCGTGCCCGTCCAATCCGAGGTGGCGCAGCGATCTCGCCCCGCGGTCGGCGTGATCCACACCCACTCGTTGAGAAATCCCACCGCCTGCGAGCCGACGGCATTGCGGGCGAGCGACATCTTGAGTCCGTGATCGAGGGGGATGAGCCCGCTCTCCACGAGGACCTGCGCGCCGTTGCAGTTGCCGATGATCACCTTGCCGGCTTGGGCTTCCTCGTGCAGAAAATCGAAGAGCGGATCACGCGCCGCGACCATCCCCGCCCGCCCGCGGTCCTCGTAGGCGAACCCGCCGACGAGGAAGTAGCCGTCCACGTCTTTCAATAATTCACGAGAATCATTCCATTTAAAAAATATCGCCTCCATGCCGGCCCGCCGGACGGCACCCAAGGATTCCACCTCGCAGTTGTTACCCGGAAAGGAGACGACGGCGATGGTGGGGGTCTTCACGTTGAGATTGTAGCTGAAAAATGTGGGACGCACGATTGAGACGCGCCCTATGGAATTTCATGAAAGAATGGCAGCAACAGTCTCCTCCGGGGTTTGCATCGATGAATCGATAAAGTTTTGCGCTCCAATAGCACCCCTTAGTGACATGAATTCCTCGTACACTGTTGCAATGCGCTCTTCACCCGTTGTCCAACATTCTCGTTCTCTGTCTCTACGTATCAGTTCTTCCTGTGATGGCATGAGCACCTTCATTTGAAGATGGTTTCCAAACTGCTCTTTAAATAGCGTGAAGAACTCCAAATATCTTCCGAAAATAATGTAGTCAACGACAACATTCTTCCCTTTATCAACTAATTTCTTTGCCTTCATCAAAATCCTCATGTGCGCTTTGCGCAGCAGATCAGCATTTTCCGGAAGCCATTGATCGCCATTGGGAAAATACTTCGTGTCTTCTCTGTCACCATCCAGATATACATAGCCATGTTTTGCCTCAAGTATTTTGCCAATCGTTGTCTTCCCTGCTCCTCCCGGCCCAGTGAGAATCAGAACTTTTGGCATATTAAACCTACAAGAAGCAATGGTACCCCCGGCAGGAATTGAACCTGCGGCCAATAGGTTAGAAACCTACTGCTCTATCCACTGAGCTACGGGGGCATATGTGATCATTATACCGGTAATCATCCTTCTTCTGAAGTCTAGGTGATGGTTCGTGCCTGCACACCGAAGTGCCCGCGTTCCGGCACGCAGGCGTGGCTCGCGGCGTGTCATGGTGAGGGGTCCTGAGCCTGACGAAGGGCCACGAATCCATGCGCGCCGCTCGCACCTCACCATGACACTTGGGCCCACTCACTTTCACAGCCCAAGTCCTCTGTCCTAAGTCTTAAGTCCTTTCATCCGGTGGCTTTCCTTTGAGCCCATTGGTATCATGGAGACCATGACCTACAAGCGCATCATGTTGAAGCTCTCCGGCGAAGCCCTCACGAAAGCGGGCGGCTTCGGCCTCGATCACCGGGTTCTCTTGGACGTCGCCAAGAGCATCAAGCGCGTTTCCGACGAAGGCATCCAGGTCGTCATCGTCATCGGCGGCGGGAACATCTGGCGATTTCGGGACACCAAGGACAGCGGCATCGAGCGCACCGCGAGCGACGCGATGGGCATGCTCGCGACGATCATGAACTCCGTCAGCCTCCAGTCCGCTCTCGAGTCCCTCGGAGCCTATACGCGCATCCTGAGCGCCATCGATGTTCCGCAGCTGGCAGAGCCCTACATCCGGCGACGGGCGCTTCGGCACCTTGAGAAGGGCCGCATCGTCATCTGCTCCGGCGGCACGGGCAATCCGTACTTCACCACGGACTCCGCGGCTGCCCTGCGAGCACTCGAGCTCGGATGCGAGGTGCTCCTCAAGGCGACGAACGTGGACGGCGTGTACGACAAAGATCCGGGCAAGTTCAAGAACGCGAAGAAGTACGCGTCCCTCTCATACCAGGAAGCGATCGGAAAGCACCTCGACATCATGGATCAGGCGGCTTTCAGCTTGTGTCAGGATCAGCATCTTCCCATCCGCGTCTTCAACTTCCAGAACAGGGACAACCTTCTGAAGGCAGCAACCGGTAAGGACATCGGGACACTGGTGCATAACTGATCCTCAAGGTGCAAGTGGAAGAGAAATTGGTCGCCGGGTGGGATATTGGATAAAAGGGGTATGTATTGTGGGATGTGTATTAAGGGGCTCCGTTCCCATAATACGTACTCCATAATACTTCTATCGCGAACGCCGTGGCGTCTCTCCATAGACACGGTTGGTTGCGCAATTGCATTGTATTCCACTCCCTCTACAATTCCCCTGTCCCCTCCCCCTCCACTTCCCTATGCCCGATGCACGACTGATTGCCTTTAAGAAGGAACTTGAGAAAGTCCAATCCCACCTCCTTGCCGAGTACTCCAAGCTCCAGACCGGGCGCGCGAATGCGTCACTCGTGGAGCATGTCCTCGTCGAAGCATACGGACAGACCCAACCCCTGAAGACCATCGCCGGCATCGGCATCGACGGGCCGAAGACCATCGTCGTGCAACCGTGGGATCCCTCGATCCTCGCGGCGGTCGAGAAGGCGCTGCGCGCCGGGAACCTCGGAGCCAATCCCGTGAATGACGGCCACGTGATCCGCCTCGTACTGCCTTCGATGACAGAAGAACGCCGGCAGCAGCTGACGAAAGTCGTCCGCCAACTCGCCGAAGAAGCCCGCATTTCCGTCCGCCAGCAGCGCCAGACCCTCCACGATCAGATCAAGACGAATGAGAAGGACGAGGACGCGCGTTTCTCCCTCATCGATGCGCTGCAGAAGGAGGTGGAGAGCATGAACGCCTCGATCGATCAGTCGATGAAGAAGAAGGAGGAAGAAGTGATGAAGGTATGAGAAAACCGCCTGCCCCCCACGAAGTGTGGGAAACAAGCGGTTAGTAAGTCATTCGCGAATGGCTTTCTGTGGGGAGCAAATCACCCACGATTGGGGTCGAAGGGGCCGCCGCCGGTGATCTGGGTACTCGTAACCGTACTCCCGGCCGCCCCGATCCGCGAACGGAAATTGGCGTCGATCGTGAACGAAGTCACGTACTCGATCGTGATGCTCGGACCGTTCACGCGCCGCGGATTGACGGTGACTTTCGTCCCGTCCAACCACAAGTCGTAGAACAATCCCTCGACACCGGGATACACGTACTCGACGATCTGGACCGTGGTGGCGCGGTAGAAGGCCGCACCGGTCAGGTCATCGATCAGATCGACAACCTCGACCGAACCACCCGAATCTCGCAACCCCGTATCGATCGTCGACCGGAAGCCGACGAAGGAATCGTTGTTGAAGACCCCGTCGCGGCCGTCGAAAACGGAAGGCAGTGCGTACGCCGGAATGCTGAGCACGTCGTCTCCACCTTCGCCCACCAAGGTGTTGTTTCCAACACCGCCAGTGAGGTTGTCAGCACTGCCACGCCCGTAGATCGTGAGCGTGACGCCGAGAGACGTGACGTTGCCCGGACCGCTGGAGCTCATGTTGATCGTATCGGGATTGGGCGTCCCGATGATCGTCACGTTCGTGAGCCCCGTGAAGTCCCACGTATTGCTCCCCGAGGTCGCCTGCAGCGAGTTGCTGGAGGTGACGGTCAGGTTGGCCCATGTGGCGTTCATGTCCACGATGAGCACGCCGGTGCCCTGCGTCCAGGTCCAGCCGCTGGGAACGGCGGGCACCGGGCCGGGGTCGGTATCGTCAACGATGACGATATCGTACGTCCTACGATAGCCATCTTCGACCCTCGTATCCCAGGACTTGCCGTTCACGTCCAGCGTGGCGTTCATCGCAACGGTATCTTGGATACCGCTTTGCCCTGCGTTGAGGAAGTCCCGATCGGGACCGCCCTTCAGGAAGTCACGCCCCGCCTGGCCGTAGAGGGCATCACGACCCGCCTCTCCGAAGAGAGCGTCGTTGCCGCCGTCTCCGTAGAGCTTGTCGTTCCCTTCTCCTCCGAGGATGCGATCGTTGTGCGCCCCTCCGTAGAGGGTGTCGTCGCCGCAGTCTCCGAAGAGGGAATCGGCCCCGTTCCCGCCTTTGAGGATATCGTTGCCGGAACCTCCGTGGATGGAATCGTCGTGATTCTGTCCGTCGATGAGGTCGTTTCCGGCTCCTCCGAAGAGATCGTCGATGCCATTCCCGCCGAAAATCTGATCCGCGAGAGGGCCTCCGAAGGCGGTGTCGTTGCCGTCCCCCATCTTGATGATCTGGGTTTTGGCCACGCACTGACCGCTCCAAGAGTCGCCGCTGCCCTTGAGATCAACGACGATCCGCTGGATGTCGTCCGCGTCGTAGGTCGCAGTATGGTCGTTCATCCTGAAGACCAACTGCTCCTCCGAGTACGGGGCGGCAGGCTGCGTCACGGCACTCGCAACGTCTTCGTACTTTGTACCCGTAAGGGTCACGACTCCGTCGTGGAACGCGATCCCGGCAACTGCCAAGAGCGTCCGCTGTTCGAACTGCTCAAATCGAAGCGACCGCCATCCGAGCCTCCTTTGCGGCGAGGCTCCTTTCCGATCGTTGAGACTCTTCATGTCTCAATCCCCTTATGTACGAACGAGGTTCTCTAGACACCACCGCACCGGCCTCAATCTTGCTCCTTTCCACTGAAAGCCGTTGGTTTGAATGACCGTCCGCACACGCGAACAGAAACATCATTCGCACGCATGCGGACCGTACAATTTACGTAGATTCAGCGTATTTGTCAATTCTTCTTTATCCTTTTCTCGTTCGACGTTTCTGCACGATAAACGCTCCGGCCATCGCGAGAGCCGTCACCACCGCCAGACCGCTTAAGCCGTCTGTGGGCACGGATCCGCCAATGGAGAGCAAAGAAGCGAGAGGCGAACTCGTGATCCGGAGGCTCGTCGGCTGCGTCTCGAGGATGATGACGGGAAGCGACCCCGTCGGCGGCTCGGTGCCGATGAGCTTCGCCGGAACCGTGAGTGTGGGCTGCGTCAAGACCTTGAGAAGCGGCGAAATCTGCGGCGCGGAGAAGAGAAGCACGGGCACAAGGATGCATTTCTCGGAACACCCGTCGCCGCTCTTGACGTTGCCGTCATCACACTCCTCTCCGATATCGATGATGCCATCCCCGCAGAGGGGCTTCTTCGGCACGTACACCGGACGAGCGGGCGCGGAGGAAACCGCTGCCTTCGATGCGGCGGATGACGTGAGCACCGGCTTCGAAACGGCGGATGACGGATACGTGGCGGCTTCGGAGGATGATTGCGGCTTCGCTACAGGCAGTACTGCCGGCGCAGATGCGGAAGCGCTGCTCCCCTGCTGCGGTGCCGCGGATGCCGTGGAAGCGGGAGGTACGACCACGGGCGACGCCCCGCCCGCCGGGACTATCGGCTGCGTCACAGACGGAGCGGATGAAGTCCTCGCAACAGGAGTGAATGTCTTCGGCGGGCCGATGGTTCCGCCCTTGAAGATGAATCCCTGCGGCGTTTCGTCGGGAGCTTTCTCGTACTTGATGACATCCGTGTACATGCAATCCTCGCCGCACTGGCGCATGAGTGACGCATCCGAGCGGTCGGGAACCTTCATCCCCGGCGGTTCACACTGCTCCGTACCTTCGTGGATGTATCCATCGCCGCACCAGGGCTTCTGGCAGGTGGGAAGACAGTCGTTCGAGCCATCTTGATCCCCGTCATCGCACTCTTCGCCGGCTTCCGCGATGCCGTTGCCGCAGACAGCGGCGGTTTGTTCCGTCGTAGCCCCCGACGGCGGCAAAATCTCTCCGGCGGGCTGAGAAGAGAGCGACTGCTCATCCGTTGCCGGAATCCCCGTTTCCGTGCTCGTCGGCGCGAACGGCGACCGGGCCGTCTTCGTGACGGGGAGGATCTGCCCGCGGATCTCCCCTTGCGGGAACTGACTGCCCGGCACATTCACATAGAGACCGCCCGCTTGGAGCGCCTCGACGACTTCTTCGGCGAGCGGCTCTGTCACGCCGCCGGCGGCGGAGAGGATGAAGCGCAGTGGCCCCGTTTCTCCGATCTCTCCCGCATAGACCGCTATCTCATCATCCGCCGTGAGACCGCTCATGATCGTGTACGCAATCGTCGCATCGGCATTGAGCCGCAGGAGAATCCGCGCGGACCGCGCCGTATTCGCCGGCGGCACCTGCTGACTCCCGTCCAGGAGCGCCTGATAGTGACGCCCGTCCGCACACTCCGCTTCGGCAAATCCGGAAACACCGCAGAGTGGCGCACAGACGGAAGGAGAAGCTGTGCACACGAATCCCGTCTCGACGGTGCACACCGCTGAACATCCGTCACCGGCAAGATCGTTGCCGTCGTCACACGTCTCCTTGCCGTTCACCACACTGTCGCCGCAGATGATGGAACAGTGACTCGGTTCACCGCTGCATCCGTACCCGGATTCGAGCGTGCAGCTGACGGAACAACCGTCCCCGTCCGTCCCATTGCCATCGTCGCACTCCTCGATGGTCGCCACGAGTCCGTCACCGCACTTCGACGTACAGGTACTCGGCTGTTCCTTCAGGCAGGTGAACCCGTTCTCGATCATACAGGAGGAATTGCAACCATCACTCGACACGGCATTGCCGTCATCGCATTCCTCCTTGCCGCTCACTTGCCCGTCACCGCACACTGTTTTGCAAACACTGGGTTCCTCCTCGCAGACGTAGCCGTCTTCTTGCACGCAGGAATTGGAACACCCGTCATCCGAACCCTTATTGCCATCGTCGCACGTCTCTTTCCCGATAATCTGGGAATCCCCGCAAACCGCCCTGCAGACATTCCCTGAACAGGTAAATCCCCCCTCGGCTTTGCACAGCGGCGAGCAACCGTCCCCCATCCGCAGGTTACCGTCATCACAGTCCTCACCCGGCTCCTGCACGCCGTTGCCGCAATCGGTTGCGACGAACGTGCACTTCTGATTCTTGAATGTCCAGTTCGTGGCATTGCCGCGATTCACACACTCCGTCGTGCAGGGAATGGTGTCGGCACCTTCGCCCCTCGCATCCCGGACATCGAGGGAGAGCAGCGATGACGTCCCCGTCATATCCACCTTCCACTGCGCACCCTTCGCTGTCGAACGCAAACGCAGGAAGGTACAACCGGTCCCCGCAAGCTCCAACTTGCTTTCCACACGTTGCGTGGAACCGCTGCCGAACACCAGCGTGTCCGAAGCGTCCGTACTCGTCGCCCGTTTCTTCAAATTGTAAAACGTATTGTCTCCGACGAGCTCCTGTACGCGCCCCTTCAGCACGACCGTTCCGGATCCGGTGATGAATTCACCGCCGTCACGAATCCAGTTGCCGCCGACGATGAACTCCTGTCCCGTCATCCGGAAGATACCGCTGCGCAGGATGAAGTTTCCGCCGATCTTCAACCCCTTCTGTGGAAGCGAGAGCAACGCGTTGGGGCCCGCTTCGATGATGAGGGATGTATAAGGGAGATCCTTGATCGTGCCCGTTCCGCTCTCCGGTGCATATGCGACCGTGGCTCCTTCCTCAAGCACCGGCGTGGAAACGGTATCCGCAAGCGTCCAGCGCAGCGTGCCTTTTGGTTCCACGACGATGCGTGCAATCGGAGGTTCCGCCTTGACCGTAAAGCCGGCCGTATCGAATATCCCGGAACGAATGCGGATTTCCTGTCCGCTCATGATGAGCTCCAGCGGTGAGGCGAGGATGACTCTCCCCCCCGACTTCCGGATGAAGTACGAGCCGGAGAATTCCGCCTCCTGTTTCACCGTCAGCGTCTGCTCCTTCGATCCGGTGAAGATGAGCGATCCCGATCCGCCACCCACCATATCCTCGATTTTGACATTACCCCGCACCTCGAAACCTCCCGCACCGAGCGTCCCGCTCACAAGCGTCAGATTGCCAAGCACTTTGAGAAGGCTCACGCCGCCAACGGTGAATTTCTCCTGGCCCTCCTTCTGGACGATCACGTGATTGAACTCACGCACCGTCCCGAAATCGAGCGTTCGCGCGAAGCCGCCGAAGATGACCGTCCCGCCGTTATGGTGGAAGTCGCCTCCGGAGAACGTGACATCGCCGGCGAACGTGAGGGATCCGGACGGAGCCGTGAAGCTGCCGCCCGCAAGGCTGAACGTATTCTGGAAGATCATCGAACCCTGCCCGCCGCTTACGATCCCACCCAACATACGCAGGTAGGAATTCACAATGACGGTCGCATCGTAGATATTCACCTGTCCGCCATCCATCTCCCACAGGGAGTTGAATGTGAGCGATCCATTGAGCGCGCGGACGGATCCGCCGATCATGGTGGTCATGCCGTTGAATGTGAGATCACCACCCTCGATGGAGAGCGTGCCGTCGAGGAAATCCGTCGATGAAGAGAATGTCACGGCACCCCCCGCGAAGCTCATGGATCCCTTCTCGAGACGCACAGGAGCTTCGAAAAGAATGGTATTGCCGCTTCCCGATGCGATGAATTGACCGCCGGAGACGACGAAGGGCGCCGTGGGGAAGAATTGCACATTGCCGCTCTCAACGAGGAACGTCCCATTGAGCAGGCTGAATTCTCCGAGGATCTGCACGGCTTGCGATCCGCTGCCGGACACGCGAATTACGCTGCCGGGAGCGTTGAATGTCATGCGCGGCAAGCTGCCTCCGCCTGCAAGCACGATGTCGCGTGCAGCTGTTCCTTCGACCCGAATGAGCGCCGTGCCTCCGTCGAATCCCACCGAGTGATTGAGTCCGCCGCGAACGGTCAGCGACCCGCCGTTGATGTAACCGTCCGTGAGCGCAAGCGTATTCAGGACGACGAGATCATTGCCCGCCGCGATGTCGAGATTGCTGCCGTGCACCTTGTTCACGATGAGATCGTAGAACGTGAGGGCACCGCCGACATCGATGATGTGCGACGTCCCGTCGAAGCTCACCGTACCTTCGTTGCACTTGAAGGAACCTCCGGTCTGAATCCACGTGTGGCTCATGAGCAGCATCGTCGGCGCGGAGAAGACTCCGCCGTTGACGGCGAACATGCCGAGGAAGTCGTTCGTCATCTTCACCGTCGCGTCTCCGCCCTCAAATGTGCCGCCATCCAGCGTGAAATCACCCGCAAAAGTCACGAGCTTGCCGGCCCGGAAGAATCCGCCCGTCTGACGGTAGAGACCTTCGACGGTGATCTCCCCTTCCCCCTGGAGCATTGTCCCTGCGAGGGCGATGTTCGCCGCCTTGAGAGGGCCTGCGAATTCGACGGCGCTCCCCGCGGGAACGGAGAGCGTGTAGGGGCTGTGCACCTCGATGCTCGCCGCCTCCGGGGAGAAGATCGTATCGATATCCTGATTGGGGACGCCTCCGTTACGGGCGGCGAGCGTGAGGTCGGCACTCGTCACCGGGTGCTGCTCATCCGGGCTCACGACGATCATTTTCTGAACGATGAGATTGAGCGCGGAGAGATCGGCGGACGCGGAGGCGACCGTCACGGCCTTCTCCGCCATCTCCTCGATGTAAATCGTGAGGATGGCGCTCTTGGGCAAAAGCGGCACTTCGATCATATAACGGCTGCTTAAGTCCGTGACGGATCGCACGGAAGCCGTTTCGCCCTGTACGCTCACCGCCACCTTGATGCCCTGCCCCGCGGGTGTGAGACCGTCCTCGCGATACACCATGCCGGAAATGACCGACCCCGTCTCCGTCGGAAGAAGCGCTCCGCTCTCGGTGATTCCCACATCCAAGACGGCAGCCGTAAACGGATGCCAGACGAACGCGGCGGCGGTCAGGAACATTCCTGCCGCAAGGATGCCGATCATGGCATGGCGGTTTGCCATCAGGGGGTGAAAGTGGTTACGGGTGAATTTGCATGACAACGGTACAATCGTTGCACGCGCGCCGACGCCGGAACGGACGCGCACTCGGGGCCCTGCGACTCCGTCACGCGTGCGGTCAGCTTCCGGCCATCGAGTGCGAGTACGAAGGCATCGGGCGTCAAGCCGGGGACGAAGCGACCTTCCGCATCCGTCACCGTGATGGTCACGTGCGCAGTGGCATCGACGCTGCTCAAGTAGTTCTCGCGGTCCATCTGCACCATGACCGTAAACGGTTTGGATCCGTCAGCTTCGGTTGCGGAATTCTGCGGCGGCCGATGGGAGAGGCCCGGAACGGGATCCTCTTCGCGTAGCGCACTCAATCCATAGAGGGATGTGAAGTGCGTTTCCACGAGCGTGGCAACCCCGCACGGATTGGTCACCTTCAATTTGAGCGGATGTTCCCCCTCCGTCACCGCAGTGATGTCGATGTCGGTTTCGTAGCGCCCGGCACAGAGGATGCAGCCTTTCGTACAGAAGAGATTGGCCTCGGCATTGTAGAGACAGGAACCGCCTGCGCAATCATCGTTTGTCCTGCAAGCGCGCCGTTGATCACCTGAACAGTAACTGCCGTTATCACACTGCTCCTGCCCGACCAAGAGCCCGTCTCCACAGAACTCGAACCGGCACTGGGCGGAACAATCATCTCCTGATCGGGGGATGGACATGCCGCCCTGCCCGCGACAGAGGAGTGACGCTGCGCGATCCTTCCACGTCGCGCCGTCATATCGGCCGCCGACGCACAAGCCTCCGAAGTCGCACTGTTCATTGTCATCTTTGCGACCGTTGCCGCAGTACGCGGTCTCCTCCTCCATGCGTGCGAACGGGATCGTCTCCTTCTGGGCCGCCTCCTTCCCGCATAAGGGCAGCTCCGTGAGCACGCACTCCTTGTAGCTGCTTCCCGGCGGCGGGCAGAAGGTAGCCCTCGGATCGTCGCTGCAGACGGGCAACTGCGGATACATCATGTTCCCGTACTCGTCGGCCATCTTCTCCGGCTCACACTCCTCACCGATCTTATAGGAGATGATGCCGTCTCCGCAGAAGAGCTTCTTGCACTGCTTCGAACACGGCATCAGTTCATTGAGGTTCCCGAAGTCACACTGCTCGCCGGTCTCCATGACGCCGTTGCCGCAGACCGCGGACGGCTTCGGCGGCGCGACGGGGGCAGTTGGCGAGGCTGTCGCAGCGGCTCCACCCGCTGCCGCAGCGGCAGTACCGCCGCCTCCGCCCGCCGTACGGAACAGACACATGTCCGTGCATGCCGCCGTTCCCGGCGGTTCGCATTCTTCCGTTCCGGCGACGATGGAGTCGCCGCAGCGCGTGGCGCACGAACTCGGCGTCCCCGTGCAGGTGAAGCCGCTCTCGAGCGTGCAAGTGGCACTGCAACCATCAGCGGCGGTCACGTTGCCATCGTCGCAGACTTCGGAGCCCGTAAGTAAGCCATCCCCGCAAACAGGTATGCAGGTGCTTGGCGTCCCTGCGCAGGCGTACCCTGTTTCGACAGCACAGGCAGCGGAGCAGCCGTCGCCCGCCGTCACGTTGCTGTCATCGCAGGTTTCGCCCGCATCGACGTCCCCGTCCCCGCATGTGAGTGCGCAGACGCTCGGCTCCCCGACACATGCGTATCCGCTCTCCACCGTACAAGTAGCACTGCATCCGTCGCCCGCATCCGTATCGCCGTCGTCGCATTCTTCGCTTCCCTCCACCGCCCCATCGCCGCATGTTTCGGACGGAACGGCGAGCGTCATCTCCGCATGGTGCGTGAAGTAGACGATTTCCGCCGTATTCAACACATCGACAACGCGGAAGCAGTAATCCCCCGCTATGGCAGCGTCTGTGACATGCATGCTATACTCCACTTCCGTACCGGAATATCCTTCGCCGAGATCGGTGTAATTGGTGCTGTTCGTCGTTTCGTACGCTGCACCATTGAGGAATGTGTTGGGGGAAGTGAGCAGTGAACTCGTTATCTCCTGTCCATCATTGGTAATTTTCGTAGAATCCACCATCTCAAACGCCTCCGTTGTTGCGAAACCAGGATTGGGAACCGTTGTCCACGAAGACACCGCACCGCACGTCGTCACCTTGGGGGCATAGTGGATCTGGAAGAGTCCCGGTGATTCCATCGTCGCTCCACCGATATTCTGCAGTGAAAAACGCAAGCGATACGGCTGGCCGGTCGTGAGGGCTCCGTCGGCAGGCGTATCTTCCGCCGCAACCCATCCGCCGGACGTATTCAGAGCGGTGGAATCGTCTCGCCAGCGGTAGTGCATCTGCCCCTCAATCCCCCCCGGCATCCCCACCAGATTCCAAATCGGATACCGGGTGTATGTATCAAGTGGCATGGCAGTAGCGAAATCGATGAGACGGAAACAGTATTGCGCGATTGGCAGCATGGCATCTCCTTGGATGCTATATTCGATTTCCGTATATCCGTTCGCACCGATAGGTCCAACTACTCCGCTTGTTGATGCCGTATCCATGCCTCTCCCACTCACGAAGGTGTAGCCTTCCCCGTTCGTAAGTTGAGAGGGGGTGAGGGATTGATCATTGGTGATATTTGTCGAATCATTCATGTAAAAAGCGCCTTCCGTCAACACATCGGATACAAATGACCAAGCACCGACATCTGTGCATGTGCCATCAGTAGTCTGGCCGTACTGTAACGCGTATCTCTTGTCCGCAGGCTGGACGGCTCCCGTATTCGCCACCTCGATACGCAGTCGTCTCGGCGCAAACCCGCTGACCACCGGGATGTCCTCGTCCGCCACACCCCACCCCCCCACCGCATTCAGACCGGCCGAATCATCGCGCCACTTGTAGTGCAGCTGATCGAGATTCGGAGCAGTGGACACGCACGTGGAGCGGCAGTAGTGCACCGGATCGGCATTCCCGAGGACGGCGATCCACGTCCCCGCGCCTTCCGTGTGCGCGAATACAAAGTCATTCGTTCCGTAGACGTCCGGTTCGGCGATCGAGACGTCCACGAGATCGGTGAGGGAATAGGTGACCTTGGTGTCCGGACTGTCACAGTTGAGCTGCGTATCGCTATTGACACGGAAGCACATCGCGCTGCGCGCACTGTTGGCACTCGCGTCGAACCATGATATCAGGTATTCATAGGATACATTGCTATTAATCGTCCGGATGTGCAGAGTAGAGACATTTTGTGCGCCGGTGATCTGCGTGGCATCACCAAGAGTGATATCCGTTCCGCTCACGGTTCCGATGCGTGACCACACCTCGACGAGATAGTAGACAAACGCGATGTAGCCCGACTCGACCGCGACGGAAACCACCGATGCCGACGTCCCCGAATTCAGCGTCGCTGTTGCTCCGTAGGTGATGACATTGCCGCTCACATTTCCTGTAGCTGCAATGATCTGATCGCCCATCGAGCTGTCTCCGATGACGACAAACTGCGTGCTGCTCATGATTGCCAGATCTCCCAAATCGAACATCGAGCTCGCTTCCCAACGAACCGGCGTCCCCAAGACGATGGATTTATCCGGCTGGATGTCTCCGATGACGGTGTGCATCCATCCAATCGAATCCTTGTACAACCCCACCACCTTGGTGGTGGAGAGCGCTTCGAGGGCGAAGAGATTGTGCGGGTCGATGAGGATCATCGTATCCGCTGCCTCTGTGGTCACGGTGTCGCCGCTCACCGTCAACACGCGCATGGCTACGGTCAAGCGGTCTTCGTACGTGTAGAAGACAACCACTCTGTCGGTGTCGACCTTCACGGCCTGAAGTCCGGGTGCTGAATCGTCAATTGCTCCAATATTATTTGTCGCAGCGAACGTGATCGTGTCTCCGCTCACCGTTCCCACGACGGCGAAAGCCGTCGCGGTTCCGCTTTCCTGATACAAGGCGAGAACCCGTGTGGCATCGAGCCACACGAGACGCGGATTATTCGTGATCATGTCGGCGAATCCCGTGCCGGGGCAGCCCGTAGAGCAAACCCAATTGGTTTCAAGTGCACAGATATTGGAACAGCCGTCGCCGCCCGTCGTATTTTCATCGTCGCACTGCTCCCCGGATTCGATCTCCCCGTTTCCACACGTGGCCGCCTGCGCTTTCTCCGTCCACGGCAGCTTCCACTCCTGCAGACGCATACCCAAAGCGAGCGTCGCCATGAGACACAGCGTGCCCGTGAAGATGGCCAGATAAGGATTGTATGTCTGTTTCATGGGATCAGTGTTTCAGGGGGTAGGAGAAGAACAGAGATACTGCCGCTGCAGACGAACAGAGGAAGCAGAGCTGACGCAGTCGATCGACTGCGTCTCCGCGACTCTCACTCCTTCGGCCTTGCGCCCGTCGAGCGCGAGGACGAAAGAGTCAGATGTGAGCCCCGGAACGTAGTACCCGTCCGCATCCGTCACAATGAGCGTCACTTGCGCTCGGGTATCCATTCCCTGCGCATACTTCTTCTTGTCCACCGTCATGGAAACCTTGAACGGTCGTGTGCCGTCCGCGGACGAGGAGGGCTCCTTCGACGGTCTCGAAGCGAGACCGGGAACGGGATCCCCTTCGCGCGAGATCGCCGAGATGCCGATGACGAGAGAGAAGTGCGCTTCTGCGAGCGTCGAAACACCGCAGGGGTTCGTCACTTTGACCTTCAGCGTATGATCACCTTCCGTAAGCGAAGCCACATCGACCGTTGCACCATACCGTCCGGCGCACAGCGCACAGCTCTTCGTGCATGCGGGATTCACCTCGGCATTGAAGAGGCACGATTCTCCGTCGCAGTCCGCACTCGTCCTGCACGCGCGACTGCGATCGTTCGCACAGACGCTCCCGTTGTCGCACTGTTCATCCGAGAGGAGGAACCCGTCTCCGCAAAACTCGAAACGGCACTGAGCGGCGCATCCGTCACCCGAGCGCGATACCGTCATTCCGCCCTGCCCCCGACAGAGGAGGGCCGCCGAACGATCCCGCCAGAGCGCGCCGTCATAGCGGCCGCCGACGCATAAGCCTCCGAAGTCACACTGCTCGGCTTCGTCTTTGCGGCCGTTGCCGCAGAAGGCCTGCTCAGAGAGACTCGCGAAGGGAATCTCCATCCCCTTCTCTTCACCCTCGACTTTGCAGGCAGGCAGGGGCGTGAGGACGCACTCCTTGTAGGTGCTTCCCGGCGGAGCGCAGTAGGTTGCCTGCGGATCTTCGCTGCAGGAAGGCAGCGGCCGATACATCGTTCTTCCATACTCCATGTATGATTCCGGCTCGCACTCCTCACCGATCTTGTAGGAGATCTCCCCATCCCCGCAGAAGAGCTTCTTGCACTTGCTCGAACACGGGAGCAACTCGTTCAGGTTTCCTTCGTCACACTCCTCGAGCGGATCGAGGATGCCGTTGCCGCAGAGAATGACCGGCTTGGCAGCCGCACCCGGTCCAGCTGCAGCAGAACCCGCATCTTGCTTTGGTGCTGCCGTATCTCCGGTCGCGCCCGCCGTTCCGCCGCCGCCTCCCGCCGTACGATAGAGACACAGTTCGGTGCACGTCGCCGTCCCCGGCGGGTCGCACTCTTCCGTTCCGGCGACGATGGAGTCCCCACAGCGCGTCACACACGAGCTCGGCGTCCCCGTGCAGGTGAAGCCGCTCTCGAGCGTACAGGTGGCACTGCACCCGTCGCCAGCGGTCACGTTGTCATCGTCGCAGGCTTCGGAACCCGTGATGACCCCGTCGCCGCACGTCACCGTACAGACACTCGGCTCGCCGGCGCAGGAATATCCGGTTTCGACCGCGCAGGCAGCAGAACATCCATCGCCTGCCGATACGTTACCATCATCGCACGTTTCGCCCGCGTCGACGTCCCCGTCTCCGCACATGAGCGTGCAGACGCTCGGTTCCCCGATACACGCATACCCGCTCTCCACCGTACACGTCGCGGAACACCCGTCACCTGCATCCGTATCGCCGTCGTCGCATGCCTCACTTCCCTCGATGGCGCCGTTGCCGCACACCTGACCGGATGTACATTCACTGCCGCAGTAGTAGACCGGATCCACGTCGCCGTGAACCGCAGACCATTCGTTACCGCTCGCTTGATACCCAAGAATGATTTCGTTTCCCGAGGAAACATCCGGTTCGGTAATACTATAGACACTCGTTGAAAGCGAGTAGGCGATGTTCGTACTACCTGTGATACAGGAGAGCACCGTATCTCCAACGGTGCGGTAGCACAAAATACTATGTGATGTCAGGTCACTTGTCTCATACCATGCCATGACATATTGGTACGTCGCATCTCCGCTGATCGCACGAATGTGCGCTGTTGCAGCTTCCGACGGAGCGGTGAGCGGTTGAGCTGCGTTGAGAGTGATGTCCGTTCCGCTCACCGTCCCGATGCGCGAATAGTAGTAAATACTTACGTTGGTGTAGCTATAGATGAATGCGATTTTCCCCGACTCCACGGCTACGGAGACCCACTGGGGAGCATAATCGGAGAGGACGGTCACAGCTGTACCGAACGTGATCGAAGTCCCGCTCACATTGCCTGTTTGTGCGGCCACTGTTGTGGTGTCACCTCTATAGTAGAACACGGCGAACTGTGTCGAAGAGAGGACCGCGATATCCGCTTTCGTGTGTTGAGTCCCGTCAATCCCCGTACCGCCCCCGACCGTGATGGAATTGTCGGGTTGGATCTCTCCAATAATTGCATACGCAGTGGGATTCGCATTGGCATAGAGAAATACCACTTTCGAAGTGGAGAGTGCTTCGAGGGCGATGTTTGAAGCGGTGGGACCGACTGCTGTCGCAGCTGCCGCAGTGATAGTATCGCCACTGATCGTGAGCACCCGAAGCCAGGCTCTGACCACCCCATCAGTCGCACTGTAGGCAATCACAACCTTGTCCGTATCGACCTTGATGGCCTGCAATCCTTGACTGGGCGATGCGTTTGTCGCAATCGTCGTTTCTGCCGCGAAGGTGATGGAGTGGCCGCTCACTGTCCCTACTTTAGCCGTCACATCGCCCGTCGTTTCATGATGAAACACAGCGAGGACGCGCGTTGTATCCAGCCAGACCAGTTCAGGCTCGGCATTGGAGTCGTACGTAATTGCGACGGAGGCGGCGGGACAGTTGTTCACGCAGCTGTAGCCGGACTCGATACTGCAGGTTCCGTCGCAGCCGTCCCCCGCAACCAGATTGCCATCGTCACAATCTTCTCCCGCATCCATATACCCATCGCCGCACGTGTTCAGTCTGCATGTGGAGCGGCAGTAGTGGATCGGATCCGCGTTGCCGAGGGCGACGGTACAGCCCCCCGCACTTGCGCTGTATGCGAAGATGAAATCGTTCGTCGAGTAGACGTCCGGTTCGGCAATGCCGACTTCTACGGAATCGGCGACGGAGTAGGTGACGTCGCTACCGGTAGTATCACAATCGAGAGTCGTATCCCCCAATGCGCGTGTGCACAGTGCGCTGTGTGCGCTATAGGTAACCGCGTCGTACCACGACAGGACATACTTGTATGTGGCGTTGCCGCTGATCGCCCTGATGTGCATCCCGCTGGCATTGGATGCAGCCGTGACCGCAGTCGCATCATTGAGGACGATGTCCGTTCCGCTCACCGTTGCGATGCGTGCATACGTCTCGATGAGATAGTAGACAAACGCGATGTAACCATTCTCAAAGGCAACAGAGACATCCGTCGCCGAAATCCCGGAGCTGAGGCTCACTTGCGTTCCGTAGGTGATGAGATTGCCACTGACATTTCCTGTTTCCGCCCAAATGTATTGGTTCTCGGCATTCCCGATAACGACGAATTTCATCAATGATATGACTGCGAGATCCGCATGCGTGTACCCGGTTCCATTTACCTGAACCGGCGTGCCAAAGACAATAGACTTGTCTGGCTGGATGTCCCCGATAACGGAGTAGAGTAACGGTCCCACACCCGCCGTATAGAGACCGACCACCTTCGTGGTGGAGAGCGCTTCGAGGGCCAACTCTGTGAATGGAAAGTCCACGGAAAGACTCGCAGCATCCGATGCGGTTACGGTATTGCCGGTGATGGTAAGCGTTCGCATTTCCATGGGCGTACCGGCAGAAGCGGCGTAGAAAATAACCACTGTATTTGTATCGACCTTCACTGCCTGGAGCCCCGGCATTCCATCAGCTGCTGAACCAATGGTATTCGCCGTTGCGAATGTAATTGAATCTCCACTCACCGTTCCCACAACTGCTTTCAGCGTGTGGGTACTGACTTCCTCATACACTGCAAGGACATGCGTGGCATCGAGCCATAGGAGACGCGGATAGTTGGTGATCGTGTCTGCGAATCCCGTGCTGGGACAGCTCTCCGTACAGGTGTAGCCGCCTTCCACGGCACAGGCTGCGCTACAACCATCCCCGTTATCTGTGTTTTCATCGTCGCACCCTTCCCCTGTTTCAATCTCCCCGTTCCCGCACGTAGCGCCAATCGCCCTCTCGATCCACGGAAGCCTCCACTCCTGCATCTGTAAGCCAAGAACGACCATCCCCATGAGACAGAGGGTCCCCGTGAAGATCGCCAGGTATGGATTTCGGGTTTTTGGCATGAGAATCAGATAATTATACCATTTTTTCGGCTTCCTGACCCTCGGGAGATATTTACTAAAATACAAATATATGCTATAATAATCAGTACTGATATTCCGCTGGCAGATGCGCAAAACACCTGATACAGTCTCCCCCATGCGGCGAACCAAGATCGTCTGCACCCTCGGACCTTCGAGCGCAACCCTCGAAGGCATCCGCGAGCTTGCGAAAGCGGGAATGAACGTCGCCCGCATCAACCTCTCGCACGGCAAGCGCGAAGATCGCCTGAAAATGATCGAGATCATCTCCATGTTGCGCAAGGAGGGGCTCACGATCGCCATCATGTTCGACACGAAGGGCGCCGAGATCCGCACGGGGGAAGTGCCGCACCCTTTGACGATCGCCAAAGGGCAGGAAGTCATCTTCTCTCCGAATCGACTGGAGAATGAGAAGCGCACGGTGATTTCCGTGAACTACAGCGGTTTTTCGCAAGATGTCCGCGAAACGAACCGCATCCTCCTCGACAACGGAGAGATGATCTTCGACATCGTGAAGATCGCTGATGACGGTACCGTCCTCGCACGCTCGCAGAATGAAGGAGAGATCGGCAGCCGTCGCCACATCACGCTCCCCGGCGCGGACATCGATCTCCCCTCCCTCACACAGCAGGACTGGGACGACATCGCCCTCGGCATTGAGCAGAACGTGGACTACTTCTCGCTTTCGTTCATCAGGAAGGCGGAGGAGCTTCGAGAAGTGCGGGATTTCCTTATGAAACACAAGAGCGCGGCGCGGATCATCACGAAGATCGAAACCAAGCAAGCGGTCGCCAATATCGCGGAGATCATCGCGGCCTCCGACGGGATCATGGTGGCGCGTGGCGATTTGGGCTCCGATTTGCCATTCGAAGACCTTCCTTCCATTCAGGACGAGATCGTGGCGCGTTGCCATGACGCGGGTGTCCCCGTCATCGTAGCCACTCACATGCTGGAGAGCATGATCGAGCATCCTTCCCCCACGCGTGCGGAAGTCACCGATGTCGCCCATGCGGCGATGACGCGCGCCGACGCGACGATGCTCTCGGGCGAGACCGCCAACGGCAAATATCCTCTCAAGGCCGTCGAAGCCATGGATCGCATCCTCAGGAAGACCGAAGATCACCTCCAGCGCTTCCCTCTCCCCTCGATCGTCGGCGTGCGCACCGATCGCGAAGCGCGCGCGGAGGCCGCCGTCTCCCTCGCCTCGGCGACTTCCGCAGCCGCACTACTCGTCTTCACGAAGAGCGGCCAGACGGCGCGGGAAGTGAGCAAGTTCCGGCCGAAGGTTCCGGTGATCGCGCTGACGAACTCTGCATCCACCCTGTACAAGCTCTGTCTGTCCTACGGCGTCCTGCCGCTCGTCATCCCGTTCTCTGATCCGGAGTCCACGGTGCACGAGGGCCTGCGCGCCGCCCTTGCGTCAGGCATCGTTTCTTCGGACCAAAGCGTTGTGCTCCTCTCCGATATGCAGACGAAAGACGCGCCCGTGCAGAGCGTGCAAACGAGAACCATTGCATGAGAGGAAACCTTGTCGGTTTCCTCTCATGAACTCTCTTTCCCTTCAAGGTGGCACTCCAGGCAGGCAAAGCCTGCCTTCGTGCATCACTTATAGTATGCGGCGAAGCTGCGCTTCGCCGCATACTCAATACATTCGCGTTGCGCGGGTCTCGTGGGTTCCCGCGCATAAGCGACTCATTGAAGGGAAGGATGGCTCGTGGAAGGGAACCGTCAAGGTTCCCTTCCACGCCCTACTGCCATCTGTGCCACGGCATCTCCAGTTCATCAAGCGGGATGTCGTCCAAGGACACGGCACCGCCTGCGCCAGCCGGAGGAAGCGAACCACCTCCGCTCTCCCCGCTGCCGCCGCCCTTCTTGAGCAGGCGCGTCACGAGCCCCCAGAATCTCTTCCAGAGCAGGAGCACGAGGAGGGTCCCTGCCGCTGCACCTCCGCCCACCGCAGCCTTGCCTTTGTTGGTCATGAGGAACGTCACGCGCCGGCAGGACGCATCGCACCCTTCGCCGCCGTCACAGTCCTCGCCCTCCTCCACAATCGCATTGCCGCAGACGGACTCTTTGAGACACTTCGTAGAGCAGCTGTCCCCATCGGCGGAATTGCCGTCATCACACTCTTCACGACCTTCGAGCATCCCGTTTCCGCATACGGGCAAGCGACAGGTATTCGGACAATCATCTCCATCGACGAGATTGCCGTCATCGCACTGCTCGTGACCTTCGCGCACGCCGTCCCCGCATACGGGAAGCAGGCAGTCGATGGGACAGTCATCAAATGTGTTCTTATTTCCGTCGTCACACTCTTCCCCCATCTGAACGAATCCGTCGCCGCAGCGCGGGAGCTTGCATGCAGTCGTGCAGGCATCCGTGTCCATCGTGTTCCCGTCGTCACACTCCTCACCGGGATCACCGATAGAGTCTCCACAGCGAGCGAGCGTGCAATGCGCACGGCAATGCGCTCCCGGTCGGTCCGAGTTGTTCGCTCCGTCATCACATTCCTCGCCGGTTTGTGCCACGCCGTCGCCGCACATCGGCAAGCGACACTCCTTGGTGCAAGCGGATCCGAGACTGCCGTTCTGCGCCGCCCCCAGATCGCACTCCTCCGCACCGGCTTTGATGCCATCCCCGCACGTCGCAGCGCACTTGCTTGGCTGACCGGTACACAGGTAACCGGCTTCCGGCACGCAGACAGATGAACAGCCGTCCCCGCTGCCGCTATTGCCGTCGTCGCACTGCTCGACGCCCTTCAGGAGCCCGTCACCGCAAGTCGCTCGACAGGCGCTCGGCTCACCGCTGCAACCCCATCCCTGCTCGGGCGTACAGGCGGACGCGCAACCGTCGCCTCCGACTTTGTTCCCGTCATCGCACTGTTCGGAGCTCATGATCACGCCGTCACCGCACACCGGCGCACACTTGCTCGGCTGACCGACGCACGTGAAGCCACGCTCAAATTTGCACGTGCTCATGCAGCCGTCACCCGTCACCGCATTCCCATCGTCACACTGCTCCGTCCCGCGGACGATCCCGTCCCCGCAGGTCGGCAAACAGCGGCTCGGTTCCCCAACACACGACCACCCCGTTTCGGTCGTGCATGCACTCGAGCAGCCGTCACCGTTCAGACGATTCGCATCGTCGCAACTCTCGCCGCGTTCAATGACACCATTGCCGCACACGGCTGCCTGCGTCGGAACGTAGGCGACTTGCGGCGGCGCTGACGATGCGGCTCCGACGGCAGGCGTCGTAGTGGAGATTTGCTGCGGCGGAGCAGATGATGCCGCTGCCGCGGGAGACGGACTCGCCTGCACCGTCGGTGCCGTGAAGGCCGGCGGCGTATAGGTCGCGACAAGGGGCGCCGAGCTCTTTTGCACCGTCACAGGTTGCGCAGCCGGATGGTAGAGCGCCGCTTGCGATGTTCCTGCGGCGGCGAGCGCCGATTGTTCCGCAATCTCCGCGGACTGCACAATGACCGTGACCGGCGCCGCGCTCGACGTACCGCACTTTTCGAGGAACTGGAGCTTGCATCCGCCGGTACATTCGCCTTTCTCGGTACAGGTGGGGGGCTGGCAGTACGTTCCGCAGGTTCGTGTGACGAACTGCACTTCCGTCGTGAGCTCCCCCGTCGTCCTGTCGGTCACGTAGATCTCCTGCGTTTCCGGTTCACATTCCTCGCTGATCGCAGGCGTGACGACGCCGTCTCCGCAGTACAGCAGCTTGCATTGGCGCGAGCAGTTGCTGATGCCGTTGAAGCGCCCGAGATCGCACTGTTCCCCCGAATCAATGGCTCCGTTCCCGCAGCTCAGAGAGACCGTCTGCTCCTGCGTCGTCGTCTGAGTCATCTGACTCTTGAGGGGGCAGCCCGGAGAACCGTAGGGCTTGCCGATGCACGTGAGCTCCGCCCGCAGATGCTGGCCGTCGGGTATCGCACCCATCTGGACAGCCACTGTCAGCAGCGAGATGACCGTCGCAGCGAGGACACTCAAGCGCGTGGCGGAATGTGTGTACATTTCCTGTTATTTTAGCACTTTTTCCCCGTTCCGGCTTGGGGAAGAACTTGCCAATATGGCTAGCTTGTTCGCTGGTTAGTTTGTTAGCTTCTTAGCAACAATTGAACGATCCAAGATCTTTCCATCTCTAAGAAGCTGAGAAGCTCTGGCCTAAGAAGCTTCTTCGTCGCCACTCACCGCTCCTCCCGCGCCACCGTCGTATCCCCCTGCATGTAGAGGGGGTAGCGAATCGTGACCATCGCCTGCACTTGCTTGTCCTCCCCCAGGCGATCGAGAGCCTGTGCATCGGCAACCTGCATCTTGAGCACTTCTTCCTCGAGCATGAGTGCCGACCGCTCGCGCTCGAGCGTGCGCAACATGTAGCCCTTCGTCGCGGTCGCGTTCTGATGGAAGAGGATGAGCAGCGCAAGGATCAAGATGATCGTGCCGATGGATACCATCAGAAGCATCGTGCTCTGGTTCACGAGCCGACCGAGCGATGCACGTTGGGGAATGGCCGATGGAGCTGAGGGGGTGAGCACAGTCTTGAGTGCACGGTACTATAGCAGATTGCGGAAGCGGAGATAGTTGATCAATGTGACCGACGCTGGATGACACGGAACTTGGCACTGCGGGCTCTGACATTGGCGGAGATTTCCGAGGCTTCGGGACACACGGGTTTCTTCGTCATCAGGATGAAGGGGGCCTCTGCGCGCACGGCTCCTGTCATCGCATCTTTCTGAGGCGTGGCAAGTGTGCGGAACGCATCCTTCACCAGACGATCCTCGAGCGAGTGATAGCTGATCACTCCCATGCGACCGCCTCCCTTCAGCAATTTCGGCCCTTCCAGAAGCAGAACCTTCAGTGCGCCCAATTCATCGTTCACGGCGATGCGCAAAGCCTGGAAGATGCGCGGGAGTTCTGCGGGAGCCCTGTACCCTCTCACACGCTCCACACACTCTTTCAACTGCGTCGTCGTCCGGATCTCGCTCTCCTTCATCGCTCGCGCGAGTAAGCGCGCGCCGGCGACTTCCCCGTACTGACGCAGTATTTCGGTGAGCTCGTGCTCCGTCGAGATCGCAATCAATCGCGCGGCGGTCATCCCCGTCGTCCGGTCGAAACGAAGATCGAGCGGCGCATCGTTGCGGAAAGAAAATCCTCGCGCAGGATCATCGATGTGCGGAGAGCTTAAGCCCAAGTCCGCAAACAGGATGTCGACCGGAGGAAATCCGAAGGACTTGAGATCCCGGAAGTTTCCGTGCCTCAGGTCCGTCTGCGAAGCGCCGCGCGCAAGCATCCGCCTCGCTTCGGCGAGATTCTCACTGTCAGCATCCAAAGCCAGGAAATGCCCCGACGGGCCGATAGAGTCGAGGAAGCTCTTCGCATGTCCTCCGAGTCCGAGTGTGACATCGAGAACCGTCTCACCTCTCTTCGGAGCGAGCAGTGTCAAAACCGCGGTGTGAAGGACCGGTGTATGACGAAACACTTCGTTAGTGTAGGCAGCAACGCATCCCTTGCAATCAATCGCTCTTGCCGGCAACCCCCCTGCGTATTGTTGTATACAAAAGTTATTCATTGTATTTCGCCATTCTGAGGCTTTGCAGAGGGTTGACGATATAGAAAACAGTGCTAGAATGTTACGCTTTGTTTAACGGAGCAACCGCTATTCTCGGCATCCTCTTGAGCACAACTGCGCTCTCGACCTCCCCCCTCGTCCGGGCGGTATCCATCGCCGACTGGCAGCCGCAAATGGGCGACCACCTCCTCGTCGACACGAGGGAAAATGAGGGCTATCTCGTCCATCCCAACGGGGACTACCTCTCCTTTCCGGTCGTGACGGGAAAGAGGAGAGTCGTCCGCTACATCGGACGAACCTACGACGCAACCACGCCTGCACGCACATGGACGATGACGTCGCGCGAGATCAAGTGGGATCGCATCACGTTCGGACCAAGCGGGCGTTTCCTCCGCTTGTCCCACCAAGGGGAGAAGACTCCCTACGGATTCCACGAGTATGCCCATGAAGATGAGATGTTCGCACTCGCGCCGCGCTACGGGAGCATGGGGTGCATCATCGTGCGATCCACGATTCTCGATCTCATCGAGAAGACGTTCAATCTGAACGAAGGCGCTCTGCAAGTCTCCACCCAGTACGGCATCGATCCGACGTTGTTCGTGCTGCACTGAAAAAAATCTTTCTGAGGTTGCCGGGCATGCCGTGTGATGAGTGTGGCGGAGAGGGAGGGATTCGAACCCTCGATACGGATTGAAGCCCGTATACCACATTAGCAGTGTGGCGCTTTCGACCACTCAGCCACCTCTCCGCGCAGAAGCCAGTATACGGAACATACGTGCGCAAGGGAATCACGTCCCTTCTTTCTGTGCTACAGTTTCCCTCACATGCCCTCCCTCCTCGGACTCGATCTCGGCGGAACGAAGATGGCAGGCGCGCGCTATGACGCTGCAACGTGGAAGATGCAAGAGAGTGCGCAGGAAGACACGCGCGCGGAGGAATCCTTCGCGAAGGTTCTGCCACGAATGATCGCACTCGCTGAGCGTCTGATCGCCCAAGACACGATAGCGATCGGCGTCGGCGTCCCGGGATTCGTCGAGCGCCCCACGGGCATCATCCGCACGCTTCCCAATATCCGCGGAGCGGAGAACGTACCGCTGAAGTCTCAACTGGAGAAAGCCCTGAAGATGACAGTCACCGTCGACAATGACGTCACCTGCTTCACGCTTGCGGAAGCGCTCCGCGGCGCAGGAAAGGGCATGGGCGTCGTCGTGGGCATCACCATGGGCACGGGGGTCGGCGGCGGCATCGTCATCGACGGCGTGCCCTACCACGGCAGTCACGGATTCGCCGCGGAGTTCGGACACATGCTCCTCAAGCCCGGCGACCTCCCGTACCCGACGAAGGATCGACGCGGCTCTGTGGAGCAATTCCTCTCCGGGTCGGCGTTCGCCAAACGCTGCACGGCAGCCAAGCGTCCGGAGGAGTATCTGCAGGGCGAGGTGTGTGCATTCCTGCAACCGCAGGTCTTCGAAGAAGTCGCACAACTCTGCGCGAGCCTCACGCACTGCCTCGATCCGGACATCATCGTCTTCGGCGGCGGCGCCGGCCGTGCATTGAAGCCACACCTCAAAGCAGTGGAGAAGGCGCTGCAGCACTGGGTATTCCCCGGAACTCCCCTCCCCGCTCTCAGTGTGGCACAACTCAAAGATGCAGGCACGATGGGGGCGGCGATGCTTGTGTAGCTTGTTAGCTGGTTAGCTTGTTAGCTTGTTAGGCAGTTGGCTTATTGGGCTTGAGAGCAAGGGTCAAGCGATTCAACATCCTCATTACCGGATCAAGAAGTTGGGAGCAACGTTCGAACTGCTCCTGTCCACAGAAGCCGAGACGCAACGCAAGCTCTAGCTGTGTCTCGAGCTCTGCACCCGAAGCATAGGCAACAAAGATAAATTGGAGGAAATCTTTTCTCGTCGATCTCCGCCTACCTTCAGCAATATTCGAAGGAATAGAAACAGCAGAACGTCTCATTTGAGAAATAAGGCCATACTGCTCGCCAGAAGGAAAATCCTTCGTAAGTTCATAGACAGAGACAGTCAAGTCCATTGCCTTCTGCCAGACGACGAGATCCCGAAAACTGTGAAGTACCTCTCGGACCATAAGAAAACGGAAAGTGCGTTATCCTATCACTTCCCAATAAGCGAACAAGCCAACAACCCAAAAAGCTACTTTCGCACCTTCGCCCAATCATCCATGAACTTCTTGATGCCCGCGTCCGTGAGCGGATGCAGGGGAAGCTTCTTCATGACCTCGTAGGGAATCGTCGCGATGTGCGCGCCAAGGGTCGCCGCCTGCGTGATGTGATCCGGATTCCGCGTGGAGGCGACGAGCACTTCCGTGGGGAATGCGTAGTGACTCCATGCCTGCAAAATCTGCGCGATGAGCGCCATGCCATTCTCACCCGTATCATCGAGGCGTCCGACGAAGGGGCTGATGATCGTCGCACCCGCTTTGGCGGCGAGGACCGCCTGATTCACGGAGAAGACGAGTGTGCAGTTCGTCCGAATCCCCTTCTCCTTGCAGAACGCAAGCGTCTTCAATCCTTCCACCGTCATGGGCACTTTGACGATGACGTGCGTGTGCCAGTCACTCATCTCCACTGCCTGCTTCTTCATGCCATCGGCATCCGTCGCAGTGACCTGCGCCGAGACGCTCGGAACGTACTCGCACATCTTGAGCACGGTCTTCTTGAAATCTTTCCCCTCCTTGGCGACGAGCGAAGGGTTGGTGGTGACGCCGTCGAGCACGCCCCACGCGGCGATCTCGGCAACCTGATCGACATTGGCTGTATCAAGGAAGAGCTTCATGATGAGGAGAAGAAGATGATGTTGTCAGTATGCACCGACTCTCTTCCACCTTCCAGAGCCGGCTAACGTTCAAGAAGCCAATGAGCTTATTAGCTGGTCAGTAACCACCGGTAGAGCCGGTGGCGTGAGGAGAGCCCCTGGAAGGGGTTTTGAGTGAGAGGAAGTGAAACGTTGATGGCTCCTGTTCCCTTGTCATCAGATGGTGGTCGTACGTTCTTGACGTCTCTGACCCCCTCTCCCTCACCCTCTCCCGTCGGGAGAGGGAACGGAAGCACCGACTCTTATCGTGGAAGGATCGCAGATTTCCCTCCCCCATTGGGGGAGGGTAAGGGAGAGGGGGTCTGGTGGACAGGACACTCCTTCCCCTCTCTTCACACTGGAACGGTAGAACACCATGATGTCTCACCGGCAGAGCCGGTGGCGTACTAGGGGTGATTGACCTCTTGGGAATGGAGGCAATCTTGTTCCTTTCCTGCCACTAAAAGCTATGAAGCTATCACCTAAGAAGCTCGTTCCTCACTTCACGGTCAGCATTAGAATGCTGAGGAGGATGATCGCGGAAATGTTGATGGAGATGAGAGGGACCTTGGAGCACGCTTTCAGTGACCTCATAGACCTTTTGGGGAAAAGGATAACGGGGATGAAAAACGACAAATCTCCGGCACGCTACTCAATGGGGTCACGTGCCGTCAACAGACTTGGACTTGCCAAACGATTCCTTCTGTCAGCACCCCGAATCGGTGCTTTACGAATGGCCTCGAATAGCCCTACACTCGCAGTACCACTCCCCTCCTCCATGACGTCTGCGAGACCCGACACTTCCGCTCTCACTGGACAAGATCCAAAAGTAGTTCCTCTTTCCTGCCAACGCGTCCTCTCACACCCGCCTGAAGGGGAGCATCTCTGGATCGGTCCGAAGGACGGCAAACCGCTCACTGCAGACGAGCGGAAAGCGTACGATCTCGCGCACACCGTCCTTGAGCACCTCGTCGTCTCCGCTCCTCTCAAGCACTCATCCGGTCACCCGGGCGGTCCGCTCTCCGCCTTCACATTCAGCTATCTCTTGAGTGTGCGACGCGACCCGGGGCGCGATCAGCCCATGAGAATGAGCGCAGGGCATCTGTCACTGCTCTCCTTCGGACTGCAGTGGCTCTTCGGACGCGAAGGTTCAGATAAGCGCCTCGCCTCCCCGCAGGCGATCATCGATACATTTCGCACACCGGACGGACTCCCCGGACACATCGAAGCCGGCATCGGGGATATCCCCTTCGGCACGGGCCCCTTGGGCAAAGGCGTGAGCAACGCCTTGGGCGTCGCTTTCGGCCTGCAGTATCTCCGCAAAATCTCCCCTAACCCTAACCCTAACCCTAATCCTAGCCCCGTCGTCGACGTTCTCCTTGCCGACGGTGACGCGCAGGAAGGACAGGTCATGGAGGCCTTCCGGCTCGCGTCCCATCTCAAGGTCGACCACCTCGTCGTCCACGGGGATTTCAACGACGTGCAACTGAGCGGCCTTCCTTCTCAGACCGTCGCGGCGGACTTCGCCTCCATCGCGCACGCGTGCGACTGGCACGTGATCGAAGTGCAGAACGGCAACGACCCGGCGCAGGTGAGAGCCGCCCTCGATGCGGCGGATGCCCTGCTCGGCAAAGGGCGTCCCATCTTCATCTGCTACTACACGACCATGGGGTACGGCATCCCCTTCATGGAAGAGGGATCGAACACGGGACGGAAGAACTACCACGGCGCCCCGCTCTCGGCCGAAGAAGCGAAGCTGGCCCTGGACATGCTCCCGGACCTTGCCGAAACCGTGCAGGCGTACGAGCCGTTCAGAGCCAAGGAGAAGAAGCGTTTCGTCTCCGCAAAGCGCGTCGAAACGGACCTTCCTCTCACGCTGCAGACGAAGGGCTACGAGCGCGTCGTGACGACCGAGAAAGGCGCCGCGCGGCAGGACTTCGGCGCCGTGCACATCCGCAATCTCATGAAAGCCGACCCGCGCATCATCGTACTCCACGCCGATCTCGCGGGTTCCGGCGGGTTTTCCGGAGTCGCCAAGGATTTCCCCGACCGCGTGATCAACGTGGGCGTGGCCGAAGCGAACATGGCGATGATGGCCGCGGGCCTGCGGCAAGCCGGCCTCCTCCCGATTACCTACACGTTCGCCGCATTCGGCGTGAACGAAGCGCGCGCGAACGCCCGCCTCATCGACATCAACTGCGGCCACACGCGCTGCGCGGTACTCCACGACTGCACGCACGCGGGCCTGAGCGTGGGAGAGGACGGCGAGACACATCAGGAGCAGAACTACTTCACGCTCCCCTTCCGAAATACTCAGGTATGGATGCCCGCGGACTCAAACCAAGCCGCGGCGATGGCGGAGCGGGGGCTAGAGCTCGTAGCGGAGGGCCACTCAAGCGTGTACGTCTTCTCACCACGTACGGGCCACGAACAGCTGAAAAACGCGAAGGGCGGTGCCCTCTACGGCAAGGAGTATCAATTCTCCGGGAAGGCGGACCGCGTGCGCGGAGCGGGAAACCTGAGCGATCGGGTGACCATCATCACGACCGGCATCGGCGTCCATAACGCCATCGCTGCGGCGGACGCGCTCGCAGCCGGACGGGAGAAGCTCTCCGTGCGCGTGCTCGCAATCGGGTGCATCCGCCCTCTCGACGCCGCGTGCGTGCTCGAGGCGGCTCTCGAAACCGGACACCTCATCGTCGTGGAAGATCACAATATCGAGGGTGGCCTCGCTTCGCAGGTCGCGGACGTCATCGCTGATTTCGCGCTGCCGTGCACGCTGAGGCGCCTCGGCCTCATGCACTACTTCCCATCCGCAACGGCGAAGGAGCTGGAATTCATGGCGGGACTGGACACGGAGAGCATCCAAAATGCCGTGCTCGACGAGCTCAAGGCGGAAGTCCGAGGGAGCGAAGACGCCCTCGTGACTTCCCTCTTCGAGATCGTAGGAAACGCCCGTTTCAGCCGATGGCGCTCTTCAGTCGCACCGTATGTCGAACGACTGATCGGTGAGAAAGAGTACATCGAAACCCTGCGCACACACTGGGCCAAGCGCGAAGTCCCCCACGCTAATTTGCCGAAGACGAGCGATCTCAAGAAGAAGTTGGAGGAATACGTGGCGGAGTGATGAGGTCTTTGAGATCTGTCATGGTTCGTCTCCGCTCACCATGACAGATATGTCCGCATGAACAGACTTTGTTCTCTCAAGAGACCCGTATTCTCACACTTTCCTCTGTCATCCTCATGCCTTCCTCTGTCATCCTCATGCCTTCCTCTGTCATCCTCATGCTTTCCTCTGTCATCCCGAGCGGAGACGAGGGATGACAGAGTGCTTGTTCCTGCAATGAGAACTATTGCGACATTCAGCAAGCCTTCCCAGCTTCACATATTCTCCACAAGCCAAAGCTTCCTTCTTTGTTCTGCTCCATCTCTTCAAATGTTTCTCCCATGCAATCGCATCACGTATGTCGCAGAATGTGGCAAGATATACCAACTCCACAGGCCTACGCTTGAATGTGTAACAATTTCGATCCAACCCCTCTTGGTGCTGAGACACGCGCATCCGATAGTCATTCGTGACTCCCGTGTAGTAGCTCCCATCCGAGCATCGGAGCATGTAGACAAAGTATTCATTCATAAGAGGAACATGATAGCAAAATATTTCGTGTACAATGCTTCAGGAGGGATGGCCGAGTGGTCGAAGGCGCCCGACTTGAAATCGGGTAGGCCCCATAAAGGTCTCGTGGGTTCGAATCCCACTCCCTCCGCCATTCGACTCGGCGCTTCGCGCCTTGCTCACCGTTCGACTGTGAGCTCACGGTTGTCGAACAGTGGTCGTCGCGCCTTCGGCGCTCCGGCCATTTTTGTGAAGCCGAGTCGAATGACCCTGAGCGCAGCGCCACAGCGCGGAGTCGAAGGGCCATGATGTTCACCCCACGAATGCGAGTCAGGTTGAAATACTTGCTTCTTTCTACCATTTATAGTATAATATCTCTATGTCCTCCGTCATGGAACAATTCGGCAGGGGGCTCGATGAAGCCGGTGACCACACGCGAAATCTCCTCGAAAACGCGCTGCTCCTCAATATTTCCAAAGAGGGATTCGCCTTCGAGAAACGCATCTACGAAGTGCTCATGTTCGTCCCCAGAATGGCAGTGACTGCGGTAAAAACCGGCGCGAGGGCCGTGGGAGTGGGGACTCTCAATACCGTGAAGGCTGCCGGTAAAGCCGTCCTCAGCGCACCGATCGTCCCCGTGAAGACGGGCAAGAAGTTGGGCGAGGCACTGTAGCGCGACACCAATGCATCATGTTCCCGTGAGGATGCAACTCATTTCTGAAACCTGCAAGTACGAAGCAGTTCTCGCAATAGCCCTGCAACTTTTCAGAGCAGGAGCCCTGTTGCGCATCAGGGCACGCACCGATCCTGTCTCCCCCCGGACGTGACAACCGAAAGTGCACGTACAGGCCTACCGCCAGCGGCGAAATTGGAGTATACTTTTTCGATTTGCGCGTGCGAGCGCCTCTCTGTCTCGCGACAGCACACAGAACACACACTCCATGCACTCCGTCCCCCTCTCCACGGGCGACATCCTCAAGCTCCAGCATCGGGCGCTTGCGGAAGGCTGCGACATGGAAGTCCTCGAGCGCTTACGGTGGTTCCAGCACCTCGCTGAGTACGGGTGCGTCTCCACGACCTGCCGGGAATTCAAGATCGCCCGCTCCACGCTCTACCGATGGATCGAGCGCTTCGATCCGGATGATCTCTCATCCCTCACGGACCATCCCACGACGAGACTGTCGCGCCATCGGGTGCTGAGGATCGTTGCACCGACTCACCCTTCGCTGTGCGACCAAACCACCCTTCGATACACCCAAGGAACCCATGAAGAACGTGTCATCCTGAGGAGGCCCGACGTGTCCATACTTCGAGACGTTGCTTCGCAAAGCGAAGCTCCTCCTCAGCATGACACACCGGGCCGTCTCGAAGGGCGTTCTTCGGAAGTTCCTGAAGTAAAAACATCTCAGAACAACGTTTTCCCCCTCCTCCGCAAGCACCTTCGCACCCTGCTGCTCAGCGTCGCCCTCGCTCTCGATGCTTCCATCCTCTTCTCGATCCTCTTCCCGGCGTACGCCTTCGCAAGCTCCTGGAAACCGACGCTGCTCGTGAACACGGAAGCCTTCCAGATCATCGATGACTCGGATGCCGCCGCGAACGTGTACATCAAGTTCGGTGACACGCTCGCCGAGACGCTCACCTTCAATCGCACCGCGACGCGCTTCCAGTTCTCGGACAACCTCTATGTCGCAGGCAAGCTCGACGTCACCGGAACGATGTCAGGTAATCGTCTGAATGTTTCCACGAATCAGGCTGTGGGAACGGGCGCGGTCTTCGTGGATGTGAACGGCAACTCTACGGGTATGCTCCTCGACTCCGAAGCGACGACCGCTCCGGGAATCGCCATCGATATGAATACGGCGAGCAGCGTCGCTCCGCATATCCTCTTCGGATACCGGGGAACCTTCGACGTGAACCTGTTCCGGGCCGCAGCGAACGTCCTCAAGACCGACGACTCGCTCTACGTGGCTTCGACCCTCTCGGGCGCGTTCATCAATGCCTCCTCCACCTTCGAGGGAGCCGGCCTCACCGACTGCGACACTGCCGCCACTTCCAAGCTCCTGTGGGATGCGACGACCAAGAAATTCTCCTGCGGAACGGATCAGACGGGGACCAACGGAGTCCTGATCGGTGATGCCGATACCCGCTACGTGAACACAGCCGGGGATACGATGACCGGGGCGCTCACGATCAAGAAAACGTCCGGCACGGCCACGGGCAATACCCTCGTCGTGGACACGCAAGGGCTTGTCTACGACGCAACGAATAAGAGGGTGGGTATCGGAACGACGAGCCCTTTAACAAAACTTGATATACATTTAGGCGATGATGGTCTGGACGTAGATGCTGATGGAATTAGCGCTGTGCCTATAGTTTTTGAAAATTCTGGTAATGTTTGGAATCAGTTTAGAAAACCTAACGGAAGTTATGGTGGATTTTTATTTAATGAGGGGACAAATTCAGATGGCGCTCAATTTAGATATTCTTGGACTGGAACAGCTTCAACATCGGGCTTTGAGTTTAGAGGAAACGCCACAGAGTTAATGAGAATTACTTCGGATGGCAAAGTCGGTATTGGGACGACGGCGCCAGATACGACGCTGGAAGTCGTCGGAACCGCCTCAGGTCGCTTGGTACACGCGCAAGACCGCCTGACGTCCTCGGGGAGCCTCTCCGTAGATGGCACAAGCTATCTCAATAGCAATACCATCATCACAGGGAATCAGAACACTTCGGGCAATATCTCTGCTTCAGGAACGCTCTCCGTCACAGGAGCGGCATCCCTGCAGTCCACCGTCCGCATCAATGGCGTGACCTACACGTTCCCCTACGGGGACGGAGCGGCCTCCGGACGCGTGCTCGCGACGAATGCAGCGGGGCAGCTGAGCTGGGCGAACGTGAACAGCCTCGCAAGCGGTTTCCTCACACAAACACTCTCCGATGATCGCTACGTAAATACGTCCGGGGACACGATGACGGGAGCGCTGAAGGTACGAGCGAACTTGTCCGGATCCACGCTGACCGTGGATCAGACGGCGGACATCTTCGGGAATCTCGCCGTGAGCGGCACCACGATCCTGGACGGGAGTGTCGGGATCGGGGTAACGGGCACGCCGGAGACGAAACTCGAGGTCGCGGGGACGATGAGCGGCAAATCGCTGCAGGTGACGGGGACGGGGGCGACGCCGCTGATCTATGCGAATGCAGGAAATGGAAATGTCGGCATCGGGACAACGGAGCCGGCGAGCAAGTTGGCAATCTATAGTGGCGATAATAAAGATACAGGACCAATAATCAATCTTGGTGGAAGTGCGGTGAATCAGTTTGAAAGTGGTAGATTGAGATTTACTGAAACAACAAGCATGGAAGCAACTACAGGATATAAGGGTGCTTTCATACATTATGATGGTTCAGTCGATAAGCTAAATATTGGCGTGCATGATGTTGCTGACCAACTGACAAGTAGTGATGTGAATGCCATCAGTATCTTAAGAAGCAACAGCAACGTCGGCATCGGGACAACGAGTCCAGAGACAAAACTTGAGGTCATCGGCACCGCCTCGGGCCGCGAGCTGCATGCTCAAGATCTCCTCACCTCTTCGGGCGGACTTTCCGTCACCGGAGCGGCGTCGCTGCAGTCCACGATGCGCATCAACGGCGTCACCTACACCTTCCCATACGGGGACGGGGCGGCTTCCGGACGCGTGCTCGCGACGAATGCGGCAGGGCAGCTCTCGTGGGCGAGTGTCTCCAATCTCGTCGAAGGCAGCCTCACACAGGAGATTGCGGATAACCGCTACGTGAATACGTCAGGAGACACGATGACGGGGGCGCTCACGATCAAGAAAACATCCGGAACTGCTACGGGAAATACTCTTGTCGTGGATACGCAGGGACTCGTCTACGATGCGACGAGCAAGGCAGTGGGCGTCGGGACAACGAGCCCGACTTCCTCAACCAAATTGGACGTCGTAGGGGGTGCGCTGAGGACTGACAACTGGCTGTTCGTAGACAGGACGAGCGGTAACTTGAACAGTTATTTGGGCATGGTCACCCGTGGCGCTGCCTCTCCTTCAAATTACGGAAATCCATTGGGCAATGGCGCCACGGAAATCACTACTTATGGAACAGCGGGGTTAGCGATAGGAACGTACGACAAAACGTCTATGGTTTTTGGGACGAACAATGCAGAAAGAATGAGAATAATGAGCGGCGGCAGCATCGGCATTGGAACGACGAATCCTACGACAAAACTTGAAGTGAACGGCGCGATGTCCGGCCACAGTCTTCGCATGCGCGATTCCGTGGCTTCCTCGGGCTCCCTCTCCGTGGACGGCACGAGCTACCTCAATAGCAATACCATTATTACAGGCAATCAGAATACCTCAGGCAACATCTCCGCTTCAGGAACACTCTCTATAGCAGGAGCGACATCCCTCCAGTCCACGGTCCGCATCAACGGTGTGACCTACACCTTCCCGTACGGGGACGGAACCGACTCAGGGAAAGTCCTCAAGACCAACGGCGCCGGGCAACTCTCGTGGGCAACGGATGCAGGATCCGTCAATGGTCTGAACTACGATGATGGCGATAAACGCTACGTGAACACGGCAGGTGATACGATGACGGGAGCTCTCAAAGTGCGAGCAAACCTGTCGGGCTCCTCGCTCACCGTCGATCGAACAGCGGACATCTTCGGAAACCTCGCGGTGAGCGGGACGACGCTTCTCGACGGAAATATGGGGATCGGCGTTGCCAGTTCACCAGAAACGATGCTTGAGGTTGCAGGGACAATGTCCGGCAAGTCTTTGCAAGTGACGGGAACGGGAGCGACGCCGATCCTCTACACGGATCAGACCACAGGGAGAGTGGGCATCGGGACGACAAGCCCTGCGAACAACCTCGATATCGAATATGCCGGTTCCACTACGAATACGAATGCCGCTGTGAGAATCGGCGCACCGAACGGCTTAAACTCTGCTTACCTCTTCATGGTCGGAAACCGCCAGACAGATGGCGAAAACATTGCCGCGCTGCGTGGACTGAGCAATGTGTCAGGGACGGAAACAGAAGTGGCGGATATCGAATTCGGCAAGGACGGCACCGGAACAGACAATGGGCACATGATCAAATTCGAAACACACAATGGAACGAGCCGTTCAGTGAAAATGGTCATCAGGGGGAGCGGCTCCGTCGGCATCGGGACGACGAGTCCGGAAACGAAGCTCGAGGTGATCGGCACCATGTCTGGCAACCTCGTCCATGCGCAAGATCGCCTGACCTCTTCGGGAACGCTCTCCGTCACGGGAGCGGCATCGCTGCAGTCCACCGTCCGGATCAACGGCGTCACCTACACTTTCCCCTACGGGGACGGGGCGGCTTCCGGACGCGTGCTCGCGACGAATGCGGCGGGACAGCTCTCGTGGGCGAGTGTCTCCAATCTCGTCGAAGGCAGCCTCACGCAGGAAATTGCGGATAACCGCTACGTGAATACGTCCGGGGACACGATGACGGGGGCTCTCAAGGTCCGGGCGAATCTCTCGGGCTCCACGCTGGACATAGATGGAACCGCGGATATCTTCGGAAACCTCGGCGTATCGGGCACCACCATACTCGACGGCAACGTCGGAATCGGGGTAACGGGTACGCCGGAGACGAAGCTGGAAGTGGCGGGGACGATGAGCGGCAAATCGCTGCAGGTGACGGGGACGGGGGCAACACCGATCATCTATACCGATGTGAGCAACGGGAGGATTGGTATGGGAACCACGAGCCCATCGAATGCGCTGCACGTAGTGAATAACTCCGGGGTGCCGGCAAGATTTGAAAGGACTTCCACAACGACATATGCCGGTGGTGGGAATTCTGATGTCGTATTATACAATCCGGACACGACAACGAATAATACTGTCAGGTTGAGTTTTGACACATTGGACGATGCGTCTGCAGAGTTCCGAGGAGCTGATATCACATCGATCATCACCGACCACAGCGCTGCCGGACGCGCAGCCGATCTGTCGTTCCTTACAATTTCGGGTGGAGCAGTGAATCCCACTGAAAAAATGCGAATTCTCAGTACCGGCAACATCGGCATTGGAACGACAGCACCCGATACCAAGCTCGAAGTCATCGGCACCGCCTCGGGCCGCGAGCTGCATGCTCAAGATCTCCTCACCTCTTCGGGCGGACTTTCCGTCACCGGAGCGGCATCGCTGCAGTCCACCGTCCGGATCAATGGCGTGACCTACACGTTCCCCTACGGGGACGGAGCGGCCTCCGGACGCGTGCTCGCGACGAATGCAGCGGGGCAGCTGAGCTGGGCGAACGTGAACAGCCTCGCAAGCGGTTTCCTCACGCAAACACTCTCCGATGATCGCTACGTGAATACGTCCGGGGACACGATGACGGGAGCGCTGAAGGTACGAGCGAACTTGTCCGGATCCACGCTGACCGTGGATCAGACCGCGGACATCTTCGGGAATCTCGCCGTGAGCGGCACCACGATCCTGGACGGCAATGTCGGGATCGGGGTGACGGGCACGCCGGAGACGAAACTCGAGGTCGCGGGGACGATGAGCGGCAAATCGCTGCAGGTGACGGGGACGGGGGCGATCCCGCTGATCTATACCGATGTGAGCAACGGAAGAGTGGGCATCGGCATCACGACACCGGAAGCGAATTTACATGTGTATGATGCTTCCGGAGCTGGTATGAACGCCGCAACGGTTGAACATAACACCACTGCTACGAATGTCATTGGGGCTCCTCTGAGGATCGTGAGAACAAGCACCGGAAATATGGAAGATGGATTTGGGGCAATGATCAGTTATGCAATCAAGGATGATGCCAATGTCTCCAATACCATCGGACAGGCAGGATTTATCAGGAATGGAGCGGATAATTCTGGCATGTTCTCCATCACTCCTTCCAATGAAGGGAACTTACAATTATCAAAATTTATTGTGGATAAAACAGGCAACGTCGGTATCGGAACGACGAGCCCCGATACCTTGCTTGAAGTGATCGGTACTGCTTCCGGCCGCCTCGTCCACGCGCAGGATCGCCTGACGTCTTCCGGAACACTCTCCGTGACAGGAGCGGCGTCGCTGCAATCCACGGTGCGGATCAACGGAGTGACCTACACTTTCCCGTACGGGGACGGGGCGGCCTCGGGCAAGGTGCTCAAGACCAACGGCGCAGGGCAGCTCACATGGGCCACGGATACCTCAGGAGGGGGACAGAGCAACACGGGAGCGTTGATGCTCATGTTCGATAACCGCTACGTGAATACGTCGGGAGACACGATGACCGGAGCACTCAAAGTCCGCGCCAACCTCTCCGGCTCCACCCTGACCGTGGATCAAACGGCGGACATCTTCGGGAATCTCGCCGTGAGCGGGACGACCATCCTCACAGGAAGCGTCGGCGTCGGCGTGACGGGGACACCGGAGACGAAGCTCGAGGTCGTAGGCACGATGAGCGGTACATCGGTGGTAGCGAGCGGACTCACCGGCGGAAGAGTGACGTATGCCGCGACAGGAGGTCAACTCATAGACAATGCGAACCTGACATTCGACGGCACGAATCTGAACATCGGTACCACCCTCACGGCACAGGCGCCGCTGACGGTGAACGGTGGCGGCTACTTCCGTAAAGATCAGAATGCGGGCACCGCATTGTATGTCGTGAACTCCGCCACTCTGGGCAATACAACCGCGAGTGCCCAGGTGGTCACTCAGTCGAATGACTCGAGCGGATTCTTCGGCTCTTTCCCGAGCGATAGCGCCAGTGCGTGGACACGGGATCGTACAGTACTCGGAGCGAACTCCAATGCATCGGGGATCACTCTCTCCGCCGTTGGTACCAACCAAAATATCAACTTCTTCGCTGGATCCACGACGGAAAAGATGCGCCTGAACAGTACCGGGCTCGGCATCGGGACGACGACGCCGGACACACAGCTCGAAGTCGTCGGCACCGCCTCCGGCCGCCTCGTCCACGCACAGGATCGCCTGACGTCCTCCGGAACACTCTCCGTGACAGGAGCGGCGTCGCTGCAATCCACGGTGCGGATCAACGGAGTGACCTACACTTTCCCGTACGGGGACGGGGCGGCCTCGGGCAAGGTGCTCAAGACCAACGGCGCGGGGCAGCTCACATGGGCCACGGATACCTCAGGAGGGGGACAGAGCAACACGGGAGCGTTGATGCTCATGTTCGATAACCGCTACGTGAATACGTCGGGAGACACGATGACCGGAGCACTCAAAGTCCGCGCCAACCTCTCCGGCTCCACCCTGACCGTGGATCAGACGGCGGACATCTTCGGGAATCTCGCCGTGAGCGGCACCACGATCCTGGACGGCAATGTCGGGATCGGGGTAACGGGCACGCCGGAGACCAAGCTGGAAGTGGCAGGGACGATGTCGGGGCAATTGCTCTACATCTCGGGAACAGGAGCGAGTCCGCTCTTCTTCGCAGGCAATGGAGGCGTGGGCATCGGGACGACGGCACCAGGCTCTAAATTACATGTCATCGATTCCGTGGCCGGCACATCGTCGGTTCAAAACGGGGTAGACATGGCTACGACAGTCACAGGAACCAGTTCGGCTGATCTGGTTGGTCTTGGATATCAGGGGCTCTATGTTCATCCGGTTGCAAACAACGCCACAAATTACAACGGCGTGGCGACGATCCCACAACTCGCCGACGCAGCAGTAACAGTTGGAACGATCAATGGGGCACTTGCTTACACTGGTTACGGATATAACGCAGGAGCAGCAGTCAGCAATGCTGCCGGCCTGAGAGTGAAAAGCTGGGGAAACACTCCTCCTGGCACGTTTACCAATCAGTATGGCGTCTATGTAGAAAACATCACGGGAGCTGCCAATAACTACAGTATTTATTCGGCTGGCGGGAAGAATTACTTCGCTGACAACGTCGGCATCGGGACGACGACTCCGGGGACGAAACTGGAAGTCGCCGGAACCATGTCGGGTCGACGACTCAATGTCTCCACATCGGAAACGACCAACACGGGGGCCATCTTCCTCAACATGGACGGCAATGGCACGGGCATGCTCCTCGACTCCGAGGCGACCACTGCGCCGGGGCTCGCCATCGACATGAACGCAAAGACCGGTGTTGCGCCGCATATCCTCTTCGGCTACCTCGGCACCTTCGACGTGAATCTCTTCCGGAGTGCAGCCAACGTCCTCAAGACGGATGACTCGCTCTACGTGAGCTCTACCCTCTCGGGTGCCTTCATCAATGCCTCCTCCACCTTCGAGGGTGCAGGACTCACGGACTGCGACACTGCCGCCACTTCCAAGCTGCTCTGGGATGCGACGACCAAGAAGTTCTCCTGCGGAACGGATCAGACGGGGGGAACGAGCGGGATCTCGCAGGACAATGCGGACAACCGCTACGTAAACACTGCTGGAGATACCATGACGGGGGCGCTCACGATCAAGAAGGCATCGGGAACAGCGACAGGCAATACCCTCGTCGTGGACACGCAGGGTCTCGTCTACGATGCGACGAACAAGAGGGTGGGAATTGGAACGGCGAGTCCACAGGACACGTTGGATATAGCTGGAAACCTTATTTTAAGTACGGCAAACACTCCAACAATAAAAGTTGAGGATACGACCAATACTGTCAGAACTTGGATGGAATCCACCGACTCGATTGGTTTAATCGGCACAGTTTCCAACCATCAATTGCGTTTGTATACGAATAACACGGCAAAGATGACCATTGATACGGATGGAGACACTGGCATCGGGACGACGGCTCCGGATACCACGCTCGAAGTGATCGGCACGGCATCCGGTCGGTTGATGCACGCACAGGATCGCCTGACCACCTCCGGCTCGCTCTCCGTCACCGGAGCAGCGTCGCTGCAGTCCACCGTCCGCATCAACGGCGTCACGTACACCTTCCCCTACGGAGATGGAGCGGCCTCCGGACGCGTGCTCGCGACGAATGCAGCGGGGCAGCTCTCTTGGGCGAATGTGAATACGCTCGGAACCGGCTTCCTCACGCAGACCCTGTCAGACGCACGCTATGTGAATGTGGCGGGAGATACCATGACGGGAGCGCTCAAAGTCCAGGCAAACCTCTCCGGCTCCACCCTGACCGTGGATCAGACGGCAGACATCTTCGGGAATCTCGCCGTGAGCGGCACCACCATCCTGGATGGAAGCGTCGGGATCGGGGTGACGGGCACGCCGGAGACGAAGCTGGAAGTGGCGGGGACGATGTCGGGCCAATCGTTGCAGGTGACAGGAACGGGGACGACCCCGTTGATCTTTACACGACTGGTCTATGGGACAGTCGGCATCGGGACGTCAACGCCCGATAATCTCCTCACTCTGAATAAGCCATCCGGCAACGTACTCATCCAATTCAACAGTAACGGCACAAATTATGACTACATCGGAACGTCGAGTGCCGTGGACAATCCGATTATGGGCATGGCGCCGGGCGATCTGGGATTCCGCACGCAGGAGAAGAAGATGTCCTTCTCAAACAACAGCGGGAACAGCACGCAGGTCATGATCGATACAGCAGGCAACGTCGGCATTGCGCAGACGAGCCCCACGGTCAAGCTCCAGGTGACGGGCAGCGGCTCCTTCACGGGAGCGAACGCACGCGTGGGCATCGGGACGACCACGGCGGACACATCTCTCGAAGTCATCGGCACCGCTTCCGGTCGTCTCGTCCATGCGCAAGATCGCTTAACCACCTCCGGCTCGCTCTCCGTCACGGGAGCGGCATCCCTGCAGTCCACCATCCGCATCAACGGGGTGACCTACACCTTCCCATACGGGGACGGGGCGGCCTCCGGGAGAGTGCTTGCAACGAATGCAGCTGGACAGCTGAGCTGGGCGAATGCCTCGAGTCTCGTCACCGGAAGCCTCACACAGACCAGTGCCGATGCACGGTATGTGAATGTGGCAGGAGATACGATGACCGGCGCACTCAAAGTGCGGGCGAACCTGTCGGGCTCCACGCTGACCGTGGATCAGACCGCGGACATCTTCGGGAATCTCGCGGTGAGCGGCACCACGATCCTCGACGGCAATGTCGGGATCGGGGTGACGGGTACGCCGGAGACCAAGCTCGAAGTGATTGGGGCAATTTCCGGCGCCTCACTTTCTATTGCCGGCTCCAATGTCACCATTGGCACAGACGGAGCGGCGATCTTCAATGAACAGGGACGCGATGTGGACTTCCGCATAGAAGGAGACACCGATGCGAACCTCTTCTCTGTGGATGCAAGCACCGACAGAATCGGCATTGGAACGGCAGATCCCGCTCAGAAGCTCACGCTGAACGCCGGGCATATGTTGCTCAGCAACAACTATGAGATCCGGTTCAAAGATTCCGGCGGCATCGAAAGGACAACGTTGGAATTGGACAGCTCCAACAACTTGAATGTCGGAACAAGTGCCGGCGGGAATCTGATATTCAACAATGGGGCAACATACACAGAAAGAATGCGGATTGATGCAAATGGCAGAGTCGGCATCGGGACGACCACTCCCGGCGCTAAGCTCTCCGTTTCGGGTTCCACGCTCATCGGGAACAATCTCGCGGCATCACAAACAGCCGACACACAGCTCGAAGTCATCGGCACCGCTTCCGGTCGTCTCGTCCACGCACAGGATCGCCTGACGTCCTCCGGAGCTCTCTCCATCGACGGGACAAGTTATCTCAATAGCAATACCATCATCACCGGAAATCAAAATACGACGGGGAATATCGCTGGATCGGGCACGCTCTCCGTCGAAGGCGCCTCCTTCTTCCAAGGGGCACTCACCCTGAAGAAACTCGCCGGCTCCGGGACGGGAGATATCCTCGTCGTGGACACGAGAGGATTGGTCTACGATGCGACGGCGAAGGCAGTGGGCGTCGGGACGGCAAGCCCGAATGCAAAACTTGAAGTATGGGGTGACGGCAGCAGCAACACGACGGGAATCCGGCAAGTCTACAGCGAGAACACTGGCTACTACGTAGACCTGTATATGACCAACGCGGGTAAGGCAACGCTTGCCTCGACCGGACCCAATGCCGACATCGTTCTCATGCCTCCCGCGGGTCGGGGTGTAGGAATAGGCACGACCACTCCCGGCGCTAAGCTCTCCGTTTCCGGCGCCTTGGTTGTGGGGCCGAAGCTTTCTTCCACAGCCACAGCCGAGACGACACTGGAAACGCAGGGCACCATGTCCGGTCGAAGACTCAATATCTCCACAAGCCAGACCATGGGTACGGGAGCGATCTTCCTCAATATGGACGGCAACGGCACCGGTATGCTCCTCGACTCCGAGGCGACGAATGCCGTCGGCCTCGCCATCGACATGAATGCGCATAGCAATGCGGCGCCGCACCTCCTCTTCGGTTACCAGGGAACCTTCGATGTGAATCTCTTCCGCGATGCGGCGAACGTACTCAAGACGGACGACAAGTTCGCCTACACGGAGGACACGGGGGATAACCTGAGTTACGTGTGCTACAACAGCGCCGGACGCCTCGCGAACTGCACTTCGCTGGAGAAGTACAAGAATGACATTCAAGACCTCGGACTCGGACTGGAAACAGCGATGAAGCTCCGACCCGTGCGCTTCACGTGGAAGTCTTCCGGCGAACCGGATCTCGGCTTCATCGCGGAGGAAACGGAGAAAGTGGATCCCCTGCTCGTCAGCTACAACAAGGAAAACGAGCTCTCAGGCGTGAAGTACCCGCAGATGACCGCACTCGCCATCGCTGCCATCCAGGAGCAGCAAGGTGAGATCGAGGCTCTGCAGGCTCAAGTGGAGGCCATCAAGACCGCTCAGCCGTCGAATGCGACGGACGAGGAAGAGTATTCCTCCGTCGACATGGGGCTGCAGCCCGGAGAGCTGATGTGCCTGGATACGAAGCACAAGGATTCCGTCACGCGCTGCCTCGGACTCGGCGGTGAGACCTTCATGGGCGTCGTCACCAAAGTCAACAAGAATGGTTCTGTCCGCATCCGCGTCTCCGGGAAGATCTCCGTGCGCGTCACGGGAGAGGGCGGCACCATCGATATCGGCTCCAGCCTCACCACGGCCTCCATCGACGGAGCCGCGCGCAGGGCATCCGCCTGGGACCGCCCCGTCATCGGCACGGCTCTCGAGGCATCCTCCGGCGCGCAGGGGGAGGTTCTGATGCTGCTGAAGTAGAGGGGAAGAGGTGAAGAAGCGAGAGGTGGCAGTGTCTATTTTTGGCTTAGGGTAGCGGAGATATAGTCATTCTTCTTTCGCCACCCGGAGCACCCACTCACAGCGTCACACAATTCCCTCCCCCATTGGGGAAGGGGCAGCTGCACCAACTTTAGTTGTGAAGACCGCGAAGTATCCCCTCCCCCATTGGGGGAGGGTGAGGGAGAGGGGGTCAATCGGGAAGACAACCGAGCACACGCGCGATCTCCGCGAGAACATCGTCGATCGATGTGTATGTTTACATGCTATCGAAGCAGTGCGCACAGTATTCCGGAGCACGGTGAAAACAAATCAGACAATCAAACCCCCTCACCCTCGCTCCCCCTCGACAAGCTCGGGGTCGCTCCACCCTCTCCCGTCGGGAAAGGGAATAAAGGCATCGATCTAAGAGAGAAGATTGCGTCATTCCCCTCCCCCATTGGGGGAGGGTGAGGGAGAGGGGGTCAATCGGGAAGACAACCGAGCACACGCGCGATCTCCGCGAGAACATCGTCGATTGATGCACATGTTTGTCTGTTTCCGAAACGGATGATGTTGAACCGATGTGTCTGAAGATAGCGTTCTCTTTTCTTGTCACGTTCGTGAACTCCCTGCTCATAATGAGAATCTCCATCAATTTCGATGATGAGTTTCTTCTCAACGCACAGAAAATCCACAACGTATGGACCAATGGGAACTTGGCGGCGAAATTTGAATCCGCGAAAGCGATTGGCACGTAATTTATTCCACAGAACTTTCTCACCCGGTGTTTGATCTTTGCGAAGATGGCGGGCAAAGGACACTTTAGGAGTTTGTGCAGTGCGAACAGTATCGCGAAGCATAACGAAAGGATACCAGACAACCCGACCCCCTCTCCCTAACCCTCTCCCGTCGGGAGAGGGAAGAGAAGCACCATGCCAAAAGAGTGCCTTGCGGGAGACATTGCTGTTTCCATCACCCAGAGCGCCCGTCCCCGGGCGCGGCTGTAGAAGGGTCACCCATCACTCCACCTGTCCCAGCAACACCACATAGTTCTTCCCATACACCTTCGCACACTTGGGACAGGTGGTGTAGAAGAAGAGGATCTTCTTGAGATTCCTTCCCTTCCCCCGCACGACCGCCGCCATTTCCTTCGCCCATTTCCCCGCATCCTTGTACGGCCCCTCGAAAACCTTCGTGAGGAAGGTTCCCGAAAGAGTGGCCATCCGGGCTCCGGGGACGGGCCGGTCGACATCGATAGAGATATCCGCTCCCCAGAGCGACGTCTCGTCGCTCAGCATGATCTTCCCCCCTTGTGCCCCGGCACGCTCGATGAGCCGCATGTTCTTGACGATCTTCTGCCCGAAGTTTAAGGGGATATGAAGGAAGCTCGTCACATGATCCTTCACGAAGAGCTTGTCCTTCCATGATACCTCCCTGTCCTGCCACGGGACGGGATCGAACGGGTCACAGCAGCCGGTGGGTGATACGGGGGAAGTCATATAAGCAGTGTAATCGGGGTAGGGAAAAAGGGAAGCTTGCTTGAGAGTAGACGCTTGGATACTGGTGCATAGTTATGGATTCTTCTTCGTCGGGGGGCTAGGGCACCTTGTTTAAGTTCCCTAAGCCCCCCGACACCCCCCTTACCCTCCTAACCCCAAGCTGGGAGGGAAACCTACGGTTTCCCTCCCTCCCATCCCACCCTTCCCCTCTACTATATGAGTTGGACGGCGCGCCACGGGGGGTGAAGGGGAAGGCCCTGCCGCGCGAAGCGCGCCGACGAGGCGACCTCGAATCCCTGGAGGGGTCGACGAGGAGGCACAGGGCCGGGTGGAGAGGCTCTGGCGCGCCGGCGTTTTGGCGCCACCTTTGCCGCCGGGCAAAGGTGGCGAATAGAATTGAAGAAGAATCGATAACCTATGAAACAGCTTCCCTTAGCCAAAAACAGACATCACACAATCCCCCACCCTTCTTCACTTACCTCCCCTTTACGGCGCCGTCGTCTCCCAGTTCAAGTTGATGAAGCCCGCATCAGCAGAGCCTGCGACCGTGGTCACGACCTTCACGAAGACCGTGATGAAGCTACCCGGAGTGTACGTACCGGCAGCTTCGGAACCCGTGACGGTCGCCGTCGTCCAGTCCGTGGCTGCGATCTTCTCGCCGCCCGTCAGAGCAACTGCATTGCCGGCCGTGTCGAGCATGCGGATGGAAACGGAGTTTACGTCGGTATCCGCGCTCGTCGTGCGGTAACGGAACTGGATGGGCCGCACGTTGTCCCACGCGGAGTAGTTGTCCGGCACCCGAACGCGGATGACGATCCAGTAGTCCTGCAACGCCGCCTTCGAGGAAGTCCAACGATAGTAGTTCTCCTTGTTCGTCGCATCGTAATCGTACGTCAACTGTCCGATGTAGGCGGAGCCGCTCGCCGTGTAGACGGCATCGGGATACTCGGGACTTATGGAGAAGACGCCGCCGCTCCCGATGCCGATCCCCTTGGAAGACCATGAGAGTGTTCCGTCCCCGTCCGTCGTGAGGACCTGACTGGCATCCCCGTTCGTCGTCGGGAACGTGTAGGACTGGCCGTTGAGCTTGATGGCACCCGACACGCCGAGCGTGCCCCAGATGTCGGCATTGCCGTCCACACGCAGCGAGGAGCCGGAGATATTCGCCCGAACCTGCAGCGCACCCGTCATCGTGTCACCGGACCTGTTCACGTAGCGATTGTCGGACGCTGTCAGATCCAGAAGAGTCGCATCCGTGATCTGCGTCTGCAGTTCGGCGAAGGTGTTGAGTTCCGCCTCTTCGATCACATCCACGCAGTTGCCGTCGCCGTCGAGGTACTCGTCAGCGGCGCAAAGCGTCTGAGCATTCGTATTGGTATCGATATCCGTGGCCCATGAGAGGTTCCCGGCACCGTCGGTCTTGAGCACCCTGCCCGATGCCGCACCGTCCCCGTACGGGAAGGTGTAGGTGACGCCATTCAGCTGAAGCGTAGAACCGAAGACCGCAGCACCGTTGATATACGCGGTACCATCGACCGAGAGCACGCCGGAGGCGGAGAGCGCTCCCGTCACCGCCAAATCATCGGAGAGCTCAAATTGGTTCGTTGTGTTGTTAAACTTGAGCGTTTCCGCCCCCGCATCGTTTCCGAAGGTAAGGACGGCGTCGGCCGCACCGTTGTCATGGTTGATCGTGAGATCGGCATCCGTCGTGATGGTGCCCACCGTATCGAGGGTGGAGCCGGCCGTGATCGCCCCCTGCAGGGATGACGCCCCCTCTATAGAGAGGGTGCCGGAAGCGGCGAGGTTGCCGCCGACGAGCTCGTTCCCCGTGATATTGGCATTCGACTCGATGAACAAGGAACCCGAGCCGTAGATGTTGCCATCCACGAGCGTGGCTCCCGATACGCCGAGATTCCCGAAGATGTCCGCGGTTCCATCCACGGTCAGTGCGGAACCGGAGAGGTGCCCCCGCACATTGAGCGCTCCGGTCATCGTGTCACCGGAGATGTTCACGTAGCGCTTGTCGCCGTCATCGTAATTCAAACCGTTGACGGATCCTGCATCAGTCGCCCATACGAGCTGTCCGGCGCCGTCCGTCTTGAGCACTTTGCCGGAAGCGGCACCATCGCCATACGGGAAGGTGTAGACGACGCCATTGAGCTTCACGGTGGAGCCGAAGGAGGCCGCCCCTTCGATAGAGAGTGTCCCCGAACCGGCGATATTGCCGCCGACGAGCTCGTTCCCCGTGATATTGGCATTCGACTCGATGAACAAGGAACCCGAGCCGTAGATGTTGCCGCTCGTTGTAGAGGTGCCGGTCACCACTTCGCTGCTATTGAGGTATGCCGTTCCGTCCACGGAGAGCACGCCGGAGGCGGAGAGCGCTCCCGTCACCGCCAAATCATCGGAGAGCTCAAATTGGTTCGTTGTATTGTTAAACTTGAGCGTTTCCGCCCCCGCGTCGTTGCCGAAAGTGAGGACGGCATCCGCCGCGCCGTTGTCTTGGTTGATCGTGAGATCGGCATCCGTGGTGATGGAACCCACCGTATCGAGGGTGGAGCCGGCCGTGATCGCCCCCTGCAGGGATGACGCCCCCTCTATGGAGAGGGTACCGGAACCGGCGATGTTGCCGCCGACGAGCTCGTTCCCCGTGATATTGGCATTCGACTCGATGAACAAGGAACCCGAGCCGTAGATGTTGCCGTCCACGAGCGTGGTTCCGGATACGGCGAGATTGCCCCAGATATCGGCATTTTTATCCACGCGCAAATGGGTGCCGGACATCACCTGCTTGATGCTCGTGGAACCTGTCGCCGTGAGATCCCCCTGGATGTAGAGCGAACGGGTGAACTGGAACCGTGCAGCAGTCCGGTTGTAGAACAAGCTCTCCTTCAGCGTGTCGCCGAATTTGAGCTCGATATTCGTCGTCGAGTCGCCCTCGTCGATCGTCTGGAAGGACTCCGTATTCACCAAGAGCGTAGGCTTCCAGCTGGAAGCCGCCTGCGCCTCGAGAGAAATCGAGAGGGCAAGGACAAACCCCGCGAGGAGCGCAGCGGCCCTCGTGCCTTTCCGCCTGATAATTGTGTGGGTTTGAATCATGTAAGTTTCTCAATATACTACCAGAAATTCGGTTTTCTGACATTAAGGAGACATTGACCAATCTCCAGAGTGTAGTCCTATGACTACTCTGAGAGCTTCTCCACCTGCTGAATCTTCACGAATCCCAGCTGCATTTGAGCGGTATCCTTCGCCGAAAGCTTGATCTTGAGGAGGAGCTCCCCACCGGGAGTCCAGGTCGGTGCCCCGGCAAACGAAAGAGTGGTGGTAGTCCAGGTCGCACTCGCAAGCTCCGTAGATGAACCGACGAGCGTGACGGCGTTTCCGGCCGTATCGTACACGGAGATATCCATCCGATTGTTTGCGCTATCCGCAGAACTGGAGCGATAGGCAACGGTGATGGGAATTGTCGCCCAGCTGATGAAATCGGAGGAAAGCGGCACCTTCAGGACGACGTCGTAGTCCTGCAGTGTCGGGCGGGTCGACGTCCACTGGTAGTAGTTCTTCATGAGGGCTCCGGAATGACTTGCCGTGAGCTGGCCGACGTTCTCCGAACCGTCCCCGTCGTAGGCGGCACCCTCGAATGTCGGCTCGTAGACGCGCTCATCCGTGTGCTGTGAATCGTTGGAATTGAAGACTCTCCGGTCGGTGACGGAGCTCACGCCTCCGCCGGCTGTCACGACACTCGCCAGCTGAAGGACGGCCCGATCGGTCGGGAAAGTCGCTTGAGTGACCGTGAGCCCGGTAGAGGTCAAATAAACGTAGTTGGTCGTATCGTCCGCGAGGAGGATGCCGCTCGTTCCCGTGAAGCGCGTCGTGACACCCCCGAGGCGGTAATCACCTGCGGCGATGGACACGGTGAGCCCCGCACCACTGGACACCTTGAGGTGAGTATTGTCCGCGCTCGCGGAGAGCGATGCGAGGTCGATGCCGTTGATGAGTCCGGAAACCGTGAGGTCGCCCGTCACCGTCGCGCTGTTATTCAGGTACGTCTGTCCGTCGACGCTCAGCCCCCCGCTCGCTGATAGCCTCCCTGCCACGGCGACATCATCGGAAAACTCGAATCGGTGCTCCGTATTCAGGAATTTAAGTGTCTCTTGCCCCAAGGCATTTCCGAAAACGAGCACGGAATCCTGTGCGGCGTTCTCGGCATTGAGGACGATGCCGCTCTCGGTCTTGAGAGTCCCGGAAGCGCTGAGCAGAGCGCTGTTTCCGAGGATGAGAGAGCCCGTCATCGTATCCCCCGCCGTATCCACATACCGGCTGTCGCTCGCGGTGCCCCCGCCCCCCGTCGTCATGCTCTCCCACTCGGTCCCCGTGTACCCCTCGAAGTCGCTGCCCGTCCAGCGGATGATACCGGCCTCCTCGGTGGTCGTCGTTCCGATCTTGATGGCGCCGCTGTTGAAGACAGCGAAGCGTTCGCCGATGGCATTGCTGAAGCTTAAGAGTTTACCCGTTCCGAGCTGCGTTCCCCAGAGCAGCGGATCGGCGGCGCTGAATGTGGAAAGCGTGCTCGTCTCGAAGTTCGTCTTCTCCGGCACGCACGTACAGCCGTTGTACGTGCCCGCGACGCCGCCCGACGTACAGGCATCGCCCTGATGAATCTCGCAGCCGTCACCGCTCAAACCGAGATCGCTGTTGCAGTCGTAATAATCGGTCGAACATTGACAGTTCCCGGCGGCGGCGCTGCAACCGTCGTAGATCGCATGCGTATCGCAGGTGCCGCCATCGAGGATTTCGCAGCCGTTGCCCACGCCGGCGCCCGAAGAATCGCAGTCGAGATAATTGGTGTCGCACTGCGCCGCGCAACTCGCACCGTAGTTGTTGTTCGCACCCGTGGGATAATTGGTGACGCTCGTTTGTACCTCGCACGTCGTAGTCACCCCGTCGCAATCCTGGTACCCCGAGCGGCAATCTCCGCACGTATACGTTCCGGGTCCCGTACAGGTCGTCGCCTTATTGACCGGCGCACTATAACAACTGTTGTCGCGGTTACAGAGCCAGGCACCGTTCACATCGCAGTACGGAGCGGCGGAATCTAATGGAGTGGTAAAACAGTCGATGATGTAGCCTCCGCCGATGCTCGCCGTGTACTGCGTGTTCGACGTTGCAGTGGCCAGCGGCGCCGCGATCTCTGCATTGTCATAGCACTGCGGGATGCTGCTTCCGTTCACGCCGCAGATCTGGAGTCCCGAAGGACACTTCTGGCCGGGGAACTGAGAATCCTCCACGGGACACGATGACGGATCGGTTACGTAGTGCGCCGTGATCGTTGCCCCCGCGCGCGGAATGCTCACGAGAAGCAGCCCGGCGATCACCGCGGTTTTTCCTATGCCGATGGGAGAGCGTATGCGCAATTCCATAATTTACCGGCAACAGGCAATGGGCTGGGAAACGGCACAGTTGGTGAGGAAGCCCTTCCCTCCTCCGGGCGCGACCGTGACCCCTCCGTCGGAGGAGAACTCCCACCATGAACCCAGGTAGGATTCGTCCGCCGATGTCCATCCCGCGCAGTCATTCGCATCCGCCGTATAACCAGGCGCCCCCATGGACGCCCACCCGTTCTCCTCTCCGGAGAAGGCCGTCATATCCTGTTCGACTGTCGCGATGATTTCGTCCACCTGGCACATGTGGCTCCCCGTGAACTCGTGCGCGCAAATTTCATTCCCGGCTTTGTATCCCACGAGACTGCCCGTCGAAACGGATCCTGTGGTACCCGACGTCGTCGTGCCGGCGAACTTGCCGGCCTTCGAGAGGCTCTTCCACCCCGTCCCGTCGTACCCCTGGAAATCCGTGCCCGTCCAACGCAACATACCGGCTCCCGTCCCCGTCGACGGGGCGTACGATCCCAGCTGGACCCCGCCGGATGCCACGATATTTCCCTGCACTTCGAGGCCTGCGTTGAAGATGAAGCGCCCCTGTGAAACGTTATAGGTGAGCGTCTTGGCGAGGGTGGTGCCGAACGTGAGGGTGACGGCGGCAGCCGCGGAATCATCGGCATCGAGTGTGAAGACATCGGCATTCACACCCGACGGCATCAGCCCCGTGGAGAAGACTCCCCCGCTCCCCAGAAGCGGGATAGAGCCGCTTGCCGTCCCTATGTCGTGTCCGTCGAGCAAGTCGGTATTGAGCGAGAACGGAACGGAACGAAGGGGTGACCGATCGACGGCGCCGTCGGAGCCATTCACATCCAGCACCTCGTACGTCGTATCCGCCGCCGTAGATACCTTCACTTCCACCTGCAGGTAGAGACTGAGCATGGTCGCCACGTCCATCGTGGAGAAATCCGGAAGAGCGGTAACGCTTCCCAGCTCCACCGTGAAGTAGCCGGAACTGTCGGGCGTCACCGTGTGCACCTCCTGCCAGTCCGCATAGTTGGACGCACCGACATCGATGGATCCCGTCGCCGTGATATCTCCGGTGATGTAATCGGCGGATTTCCAGTAGCTGAAACGCACGGAGTGCGCGGTCGTCAGGGCATTCCCTGACGCATCGAGGAGATGTCCGTTGTAGACCATGCGCTGTGGCGCGGTGGTCTGCGCCGCGAGCGCACCCGGAACCGCAAGCGCTCCGGCGACGAGCAGGAATGCGATGAACAGCCGGCAGGCGATCTGTTTTACGATCATGGGCGCAAGCGAGAGGAATGGAACGTTTTCTTCGATCGCTTAAACCACTGAGGAAAGACACACCTCACGAGCGCCGCGAACTGAACAACGTTGAGGAGAATCAATCCCCAAATGAGCAGTCGCCAATCTCTGCACCCCTGAAGCGCCATGATGATATCCGCTGCGGTGATGGCGACCTTCGCCCGCGTCTGCATCTCATCCACGAGACGGAAGAAGCGCGGCTCGTCGATGTAACGGATATCGGTCATGCGCGAGAATACTGCAGCCAACTCATACTCGAGTTGCACACCGGCAGGATGTTCATGAGTCGACGGAAGCGGCTGGAACGACGGCCATGGCTCCTCTTCCGGCGGTTCCTGCGCAGAGGGATGCATCGGAACCGAGGAGGAAGACGACGATCGAGGAGGTATGGACTCATCCCCCCTATGCCCGCCGCCCCCTCCGCCCCCGCCCCCACCCCCACCCCCACCTTCCTCACTGCTGGAGGAGCTGGATGAACTGCTTGCAACAATCGGCGGAGCGCCGACGATCTGGAAATTGGACGAGGCGATCGGCATCGCAATCCACGTGACGCCGTCCTCATTCATCCGGAAATCGGCCGCCGCCCCGGGCCCGCGCGCGGCATAATTCGGCGCCTCGTGATAGAGACGGTATGACGCACTCTGTTCCGCCGCCGCACGCGGCGCGATCCCCCATAGCAGCACTATGGCGGTGAACGCGAGGCCTCGGGAAGCAGTGAGAGAGTGCATGTGAGTTTGTTTGAGTGTTTCATAATATTATAGCCTAACTTTGATTATTTGTCTATACTAACATTTAATATCATTTTGGCTCGTGGAAGCCGCCGTTTGCGCATCCGAAAGGGTTTGCTATGATGACAACTCATTCCCATCTCCATCATGTTTTTCTCAAGTCGTCGATTCGCCTCTCTCCTTCTCTCCACGACCCTGCTCCTGACGGCGGTTGGCCCCGTGAGTGCCCAGCAAACGACGCAGTCCTTCTCAGACGTCCCGCCAAGCCACCCGGCGTACGAAGCGGCGGAGTTTTTGAAGTCCGCGGGCATCATCTCCGGCTACGCGGATGGAACGTTTAAGCCCGACCGGAAAGTGAACCGTGCGGAGGCGCTCAAGATCATCGTCGCACCACTCGTGAAACCGGAACAGCTCGCAACCCTCACCGTCACCACATTCGAAGACATTGCCTCGACCGCTTGGTACCTGCCCTACGCGGAAGCGGCACGCATGAACGCCATCGTCGACGGGCCGCCGGCCAAACCGAGGTTCCTCGGCGAGAATCCCGTCATCAAGGCGGAGTTCCTCAAGATGCTTGAGCTCGCCTATAAGGTCGACCCGCTCGCTTCGTTCAGTGATATCGCCCTGCCTCTTGCCACGGACGTCGCAAGCACGAGTGATTGGTTCTACCCGTACATGCGCTACGCGCTGGCCTCGTCCATGACGATGATTTCCACCGAGGGGGACTTGAGTCCCGCCCGTGAACTCACCCGCGGTGACACGGCTCTCCTCCTCCACCGCTTCATCATGTACCAGCAGGGCCGCCGCACTCAGGCGCTCCTCTCCGAAGCGGAGAATGAGATCATCATCACGCTCAACATGCTGGAAGCGGACAATGTCGCGCAGGCTGACTTCGCTTCCGCCCGTGCACTCGTCGCGGCTCGCGGTGCTCACCTCAAGCGTTCCTCCGAACCGGTCGTGCAGGGCGCCGTGAAGATCGCCGAGGCCTTCCGCTCACTCGTGAACGCCTACAAGACCGGCAAGACCGGCGATCTCGACGGGGTTATCAAGCTCGCTGGCGACGCTTGGAATTCCGCCGCAAAAGCTCTGTCTTTGAGTCCAACGCTCAAGAATATCTCCGAGCAGGTCCAGATCCTCTCGAAGAACATGGCAGACTCCGCCAGAGCAGCCAAGGCAGCTCCGGCCCAGCAATGAGCTCCTCCGCCACGCGCTTCACCGCTCGCATCGTCCCCGGAACGGGACGGGGCAAGCGGATGGGCGTGCCGACGTTCAATCTCGACCTCCCCTCCGTACCCGCTGATCTCTCAGAGGGCATCTACGCAGCGTATGCCTCCCTCGATGGGCAACGCCTGCCGGCAGTCGTTCATTACGGTCCACGATTGTTTCACGGAGAGAGCACTTCCTTCGAAGTCCACCTGCTCGACTCCCCCCCTCCTCCCGCTTCATCACTCACGGTGGAGATGGTTGAGCGTCTGCGTTCCGTCCGATCCTTCGCGACGGAAGAGGCGCTGAAAGCCCAGATAGCGATGGATATGGCGCAAGCGCGTGCTATCCTTGCGCAGCCATGAGCGTGCTCTCCGCACTCAAGAAACTCATCTCCCACCGTCATCCGCTGCGGCTGAAGTGGCATCGTGCCAAAGCGTGGCTCGCGGCGTGGAAATACGGATATCCGGCCAAGAAGCTCTCTGTGATCGGGATAACGGGAACAGACGGGAAGACCACCACCGTCGCGATGGTGGCACATATCCTCGAACACGCAGGCATACGGTGCGGAGCGCTCTCAACGGCTTTCGTGAAGGTCGACGGCACAATGGAGTGGAATGCGACGCAGAAGACGTCACCCTCCCCCTTCATCATCCAGAGCTTCCTGAAGCGCCTGCAGGAGAGCGGCTGCACGCACGCGGTCCTCGAAGTGTCGTCACACGGATTGGTCCAAGGACGATTGAACTACACGTGGCCGCGAATCGCCGGCATCACAAACACCACACCCGAGCACCTCGACTACCACGGCACGATGGAACAGTACCGTCGCGACAAGGGACTGCTCTTCCGATTGCTCGATGGCACGGGGGCGAAAATCCTCAATCGTGATGATGACTCCTATGTGCCGTACCTCTCGATTCCAACGGCATCGACCGTCACCTACTCGCGCTCCACGCAAGCCGATCTCTGGCTGACGGACGAACAGGTGAATGCACAATCGGTGCACGCCTCTCTGCACATTGCCGGAGAATCCGCTACCGTCGATCTGGAGCTCATGATTCCGGGAGACTTCAATCTGGAGAATGCGCTCTGTGCCATCGGCTGCGCGCGGGCCGCCGGCGTGGATCTGCATGCGTGTCTTGCGGCACTGAAGACATTTCCGGGAGTGGCGGGGCGGTTCGAGTCCATCGACGAGGGGCAGCCGTTCGCCGTGTACGTGGACTTCACCGTGACGCCCGCAGCATACGAGAAAACCCTCACAACGCTCCGGCAGATGATCGTCCCCGGCAAGCGCATCCTCGTGCTCACGGGGAGCTGCGGCGACCGCATGCGCGAGAAGCGGCCAAAAGTCGGGAGGATCTGCTCCACGCTCGCCGACGTGGTCGTCGTCACGAACGAAGATCCCTACACCGAGGATCCCGAGCGCATTATTGAGGAAGTCTGGGCGGGCGTGGATCGAAGCAAATGCGATGCTTACAAGATTTTCGACCGCCGCGAGGCGATGCGGTTTCTTCTGCGCAAAGCCCAGGCGGGGGATGCGGTCATCTTCTGCGCGAAAGGCAGCGATACGACGATGTGGACGGAGAAGGGCCAGATCCCGTGGAACGAGCGAGAGATTACGAGGGAGTTATTGAGGACAATGAAGGCAGGAATGCATTAAAGAAGGAGGCCGCGCGGAGCGCGGCCCCCATTTGGCTTCACCCTAGTGGTTCTTCCGCTTGTCGTAGATATGCGCTACGACGCAGAAAACCAGGGCGATCAGGATCACAGCAAGATGCTGGAATCCGTCTTCCTCCTTGAAGAAGTTGATCAACGGTTGGAGTAGGTTCATTGCGGGATCTCCATACCCTTCGATCGCCCCCCTGCGGGAAAAGCCGCGACCAATCACCACTTTTCGCAATGCGACTTCGGTGATCAGTCGTCGATCTTCCTGTAGCGTGAAAGAGCCAATAATTATTGTATAATCATTTGTTTTATCAGTCAATGACTCGCTCAGCCCCGACTCCAGCGACTTCCGTGATCGCAGGCATCGATGAAGCCGGACGCGGCGCACTCGCCGGCCCCGTGGTGGCGGGCGCATGCATCCTTCCCAAGATGCACATCCCCCGCTTCATCCGGGATTCAAAACAACTCACGCCCGAGCAGCGCGAGGAAGCCTTCGCCTGGATCGAAGCAAAAGCAACGTACGGCTGGGGACTCTCCGAAGCACAGGACATCGATGCAGAAGGCATCCTCACCGCTACGGAGCGCGCGATGCAGAGAGCCGTCACGATGCTCGAACAAACGCTTCGTCCCACCTACCTGCTCATCGACGGCCGCGACCATTTCTGGTTCGACTATCCGCACAGTTCGATCATCCACGGAGATGCGCTGGAAGCATGCATCGCCGCGGCATCCATCGTCGCCAAAGTGACGCGAGACCGCCTGATGTGCCGCCGCGCGCGGGTTTTCCGACCATACGGATTCGAGATACATAAAGGATACGGGACCGAGGAACACTTCTGTGCCATCAAACGCTTCGGCCCGTGCGTCCTGCATCGGCATACGTTCTTGCGAAATGCCATCACCCCCGCCAACTCATCCGCTACAGGACATCCGGATTCTGCGCGTGGTCCACACGACGCACGTTCCCCAGTTTCCACCACAGCCAAACGCCGACAATGATGATCGGAATCGTGAGGAGCTGGCCCACACTCAGCGAAACAATCTTCAGATCGATGAAGCCGTAGGGCTGCTCGCGGAAGTACTCCACGACGAACCGCAGCGCACCGTAGAGCGCGAGGAAGAGCGCGAACGTGCGTCCGCGCAGGCTTCCCGGAGCGAGCAGATGCCGGAGACACACCCACGCAAGGAACAGATCCTTGAGCACGGCATACATCTGAGCCGGATGCCTCAGTCCCTCGAGGCCCTCTGCGGCCACGGCCAACGGCAGATTCGTCACCGTTCCGTAGAGCTCCCCGTTGATGAAATTGCCGATGCGCCCGAGCGCGAGGCCGATCGCAGCGGGAACGACGATGATATCCGCCAGCGCGAGGAGAGCGATGCCCCTCTTCCTCCCGGCATACGCGAGCGCGAGGACTACCCCGATGAAGCCGCCGTGCGAAGACATGCCGCCGTTCCACACCGCTGCAATCTCGAGAGGATGACGCAGAAAATAGGACGGTTCGTAAAACAGCACGAAGCCGAGGCGCCCGCCCACGAGTACGCCCACAATCGCCCATGACAGGATGGTCGCCCAATCATCCTGCGTGAGCGTGAGAGAACGATACTGTTGCAGTTTCGGCAGGAGGAAAAACGCCAAAAGGAACGCTGCGAAGTACATGAGTCCGTACCAGTGCACGGAAAACCCGAAGAGCGTGAGAGCGACGGTCGGAGACGGGAAGAGTTCGATCATGAACATGAAAAGCATACCAGACAAGACGGAGGACGTAATCCTTCGAACGGAAGCTCACGGCTTGGAGCTTTTCCGCGGTTCGCACACGACCTTCAGGAGCATCGTCCCCTCCACCTTCTTCAGGCACGAATCGGCGAGGAAACCTTTCACCGCGTCGCCGTAGTAGCTGAAGAAGAGCGGCGACGCGACGAAGTACAGCGGCCGCGTCATCCCATCGAGGAGCGCGAGACGCTGGACATGCGTCCCATAGAGGAGCTCCTCCCACTGCTGGTACGTCCATGCCGGCTCGTCGAAGAGTCCCGGGCCTCCGGTCTGAAGATCCGGCAGCCAACCGAGCAGCCACACCGCCGTTTCGTTCTCGAGCGCGATGACCGTGGCATCCTTCTCAACGATCTGCGGAATACCCTCGATGGATGCGAGTATCCGTGCATCGTACCGCGGTTCCCAGTAGAGCATCTGCTGAATGCTCAGCCACCCCTGCATGACGAGGAGACCGACGAGGATCGCCCTCCCTGTGGGACTGGAAAACCGCTCCCATGCGGCCTTCAGGCCCATGGCTGCAAACGGCAGGAGGAAGAAATCGAGTTGGAGGAAGAAGCGCTTGTAGAAGACAAGCTTGAAGACGATGAAGACGGCGCAAACGAGGACGGCCAGTTGCCACACCGTGAAACGCTCGCGGCGGAAATTAGCGATGAATCCGGCAATGCCGAAGGCTAGGAGAATGCCTGCGTAGCGGATGTAGAATATCGCCTCGCGGAATTCCCCGCTGGGCGCATCTTCGCCCCGCAGCAGAAAAACAGACTTGAGCGGCGCCCAGAACGCGCGATACCAGATGGGCGCGTACCAGATGAGTCCGAGCACCGCGATCACCGTGAAGGCAATCGTCCATTTCCTAAACAACGGATCACGCCAGTTTGAGCGTACGTTGAGCACCCACCACGCAGCCAATGCCAGACCGAGGATGAGACCCGTCTGGTTATGGGAGAGAAAAGTGAGCGCACCGCAGGGTACCATCATCCAGAGCGATTTCCGTTCGAAGAAATGGAACGTGAGGACGAGGAAGAAGAGGGAGAAGAACGTCTTCCAGTACATCGCCGCGAATCCGTCGTAGAAAGCGATAGAGAGCGTTCCCGTGAGCAGGATCAGGATGCCGGTGATCATTCCCTCCCTGCGTGCGAACACCCATGCAAGGAGAGCCAGAAGAGCAACGGCCATCGCACTCCAGATCCAGCCGAGGAACCAGCTCACCGGTACCCCGAGCTTCAGAAGCGGTGCGGCAAACAGGAAAAGTCCGTACGGATACTCCTGCGCCCACGGCTTCAGATCCGGTATCGAGAAAGACGGGAACACCTGCGCGTACTTGAGAAATAAGTACCGGTAAATCCCCGGATCGTACCCGAGCGGGAGATCGAACGCGAAGACCGGGTAGAGGAACTTCGCCGAAGCGAGCAGGAGGAGCACCGCCACCCACAGAAAACGTCGATCGCGCATCTCTTTCAACATCATTGAGACGTACTATACGCGAGGCGACCGGAAAATGGGAATGGGGCGGTACGGTCACTCCCCTTTCCCAAATATCTCCCTGTTCGCTTCCGTATCCGCAACGATCACCCGGTCGCAGCACGCGAGCATCTGGTATGTCTTCCCCGCGATCACCCGCGAGGCCTTTGGGCAGTCGCCAAACGGTCCCCCAAGGCAGATATCCGCTGAAGCGATGATCTGCGGCAGATCTTCGTACGGAACCCACGGGATGCATTCGACATTCATGAGCGCAAGCTCCGTCATGAGCTTCCGGTACGTGCGCTCCACCGGCCCGATGAAACGGAAGAGGAAATCGGATCGAGACTCAAGGGACTTGGCCCATCTCAGAATCTTCTCTACCCCCTGCACCGGAAGGCAACTCCCGTACCACAGCACGACCGTCTTTCCTCCCTTCTTCGGCTCTTGCCTGCGGAAGAGCGAGCGATTGCAATCGACGTAGAGCGTTTCCACGTTCCGGCAACCGAAGGTATCCCGGAAAGAGCGCGCATGGGCGCGCGTGTCCACGCACACCGTATCGGCGAGCCGACAGAGCCATCGGTCATACCACCGAAGGAACCGGCCGACGATGGAGGCGGGACGGAAGACGCGGCGATCGAAACAAAGAGTGTCATACGCGGAAACGAACGCGTCGAAGAGGATATGTTTCCCACGCCCGAGGACGAGGCGAACGAAGGGAAGGATCTCGTGTCCGCGAAAGCCGACAATGAAGAATTCATAGCGCCTGCGTATGGTGAAAAGACGAAAGAAGAAGCGGACGTACCGCTTGGGCTCAATGAACGTATCCACGGGGATACCGTTTCGCTTCAGCAGAGCCACAAACGTTTCCGTCCGGGTGTAGGAGGCAGAGTACGTCGAGAGGTACGCGATGCGCGTTCCCTCTTTCCAGCCGTGTTCACGGAGAATGCGAAGGATCGTCACATCGTTCCACGCGGCATAGTCGAGCGTGCAATCGGACGCCGATACCATGCGCACGGGACCGAGGTAGGTGCGTGCGCTTGAGAGGAGCCTGTCGAGGAGAGATTGTTCCATTGAACGTCCTCAGCCTAGAAGGAAGCTGAAGAAGGCTCAATGCCACATCCATCCGAATGACTTTTGAACCCAGCAACAATAGTAGCCTCTGCTTGTTATCCTTCGACCAACTCCGCCGTCACGATCAGTCGCCTGGCATCCGTCCCGATCGGATAGCAGGTGATGAGCTTGAGCATGCTGCCCTCATCCGGTTGCGAGAGGACCTCCGTTGCCGTTGCCTCGACCACAGAGCGGCCGGAGACGCGGTACGTGATCGTCTGACCGTCCCTGAGGAGGGCAACCGTATCGCCGACGGAAAGGTCCGGGAGGCGGGAGAAGAGCGTACCGAACGCACTCAGACGCGCCTGCTCGGATGGCGGACTGCTGTGTCCGGCAATGATCAACGCTCCGGCGCCTCCGGGCGCAGCGGAATGCGGGTACGCCGCTGCCCCTTGAAGGAGACCCACCTGCATCTGCCGTTCAAGAAGATCCCACTGCTGCGCATCCCAGTAGCGTCGATCGGGGACGTACACGGCCGTATGGAGACCGATGGACGGTATGGAGAGCTCGTAACGCTTCGAGAGACCCCACTGCTTGAGCTCCAGGCGCTGGACACCCGGTTCCTGCACTTCCTGCGTCTCCGTCGATGGAATGAGCACCGTGTCTTGCTCAACTACCCCCTCCTCCGGCAGGGGTTCGGCAACATCCGCCTGCTCATCATCCTCTGCCATAAGAGGTGCAGCTGCATGTTCCGCAGTCATGTCCGCAGTCACGCTGGCGGGGGTCGAATACGTCCGCATATCCCGCCCCACGACAATCGTCCACAGCACAATGGAGAAGACGCAGAGGAAAGCCGCGATCACGGTGAGCAGGACGCGTTTGTGTATGGATGTCATTTATTGATATTATATAATAATTTGATATTTTCTGCAAATAGTTATATTTAAGTATTTTGGCTTTCCGTTGTCCTTCGTGCAGACTGCCGAAGCATCCATGCGTATCCTCGCCATCGAGACATCGTGTGACGAAACATCCGCCTCCGTCGTGGAGAACGGGAGGAAGGTCTTGAGCAATGTGATCTCCAGCTCCAGCGAAACATTCGCCGCACTCGGCGGCGTCATCCCGGAAGCAGCGGCGCGTCAGCAGCTCACATGCATTCACCCGGTGATCGCGAAAGCTCTGACTGAAGCCGGCTGCACGCCCGCCGCACTCGATGCCCTCGCCGTCACGCGCGGACCGGGGCTCCTCCAGTCGCTGCTCGTCGGCTCCACGGTCGCGCGCACGCTCGCGCGTCTGTGGGGCAAGCCCCTCATCGGCATCCACCATACCTTCGGCCACTTGAGCTCTCCATGGCTCGACACCTCGGAGGAGATCCCCTTCCCGATCCTCACCCTCTCCGCATCCGGCGGACACACGGAGCTGTGGCTGCGTAGGAGCCATACGGACGGTGAATTGCTCGGCTCGACGAGAGATGACGCTGCGGGCGAAGCGTTCGACAAAGGAGCCCAGCTCTTAGGGCTCCCCTACCCCGGCGGTCCGGCGATCAGTGCCCTCTCCCGGCATGGCGATCCGCATGCGTACCCCTTCCCCTCACCACTCTCAGATCAGAAATCCGTGGAATTCAGCTTCTCGGGGCTCAAGACATCTCTCAAATACCTCCTACGGGATCTCGGAGAAATGAGCGAAGAGACACGCTGTGATGTCGCAGCCTCGTACCAGAACGCACTCTGCATGCACCTCCTGACCGGCATCGGGAAATCCCTGCGCCTCCACCCCGAAGTGTGCGAAGTCCATCTCGTCGGCGGCGTGAGCGCGAACATCCACCTGCGCACTCTCGTGCAAGAGCAGATCGGGGAGCGTGTACTGCGCTCACCGAAGAGCATCGCCTACTGCACGGACAACGCCGCAATGGTTGCGGCGGCAGCATACTTCCTACATCAGGAACACGGTGCAGGCGCATACGTCCCCTTCGAGACAGCCGCTTCGCTGCCTGCCAATTTCGTTTTTGCCGTGAGCCAATAATATATTCTCCGCGAGAGACGACGACACTTTTGCCACAGCAATCGATGAATTGCGCGAAGGCAGGCTCTGCCAGACTTAAGCGCCACCTCTCAGGGAAGGGTGGGTTCGTGGGAGGGACACCGTAGGTGGCCATCCCACGATTCTCTAGAACGAACTGATCGCCGGGAGGATCGCTCCGAGGAGGACCGCGATGATGCCGATGATGCAGAGTGCGCGAATGACGCTTTTGCGTTTCATTTGGCTTCTACGGTAATGGTAATCCTCTCCGTACTCTCCGCGCCAATCGTATCAATCACCTTGAGCGTCGCGGCAAAGGTCCCCGGCTCCTCGAACACATGCACGGGATTGCGCTGATCGGATTGGGCTCCGTCACCGAAGTCCCACAGAACCTCCTGGATGTTCCCCGTCGTGCACGACATGTCGAAGCTGACACCCAACGGCGCCTTGCCCGTCGTACGACTCGGGAGCGCGCACGCATCGAGGATGGGCGCACGGATCACGATGGTCTTGATCTCCTTGTAAACCTTGCCGCTCGTCGTCAAGGTACGGAGCTCCACATCGAACGTACCCGGCTTCTCAAACGTGTGCTCGATTTGGGCACCACGCTGCTGCGGCGCCTCGCGATTGTCGCCGAACACCCACTCAAATCCCGTGATTTCCTCTCCGGGAATGATCGTCTCCGACGCATCGAAGTGCACGGAGAGCGGAGCCACACCGCCATCCGGGTTCATGCGCATGGAGACGGCGGAAGCCGGCGGATTCACCGTGAGGATGAGCGGCCTGCGCATCACTTTTCCATCCGGATCCTGCGCGATGAGCGTGAGCGTGAACTTGCCGGAACGCCGGTAGATCGCCTGCAGCGTCGTCTCCGTCGACCCGACCGTCGTGGCACCCGGCGCCTCCCAGTAGAAGTGAATCAGCGGCATCGCCGTGACCGGCGTGAGGTTGACGGTGACCGGAACCTCTCCGCCCAAAGAGGTCCCCTGCACGGTCGGCGTCCCCTGGAACTCAAGATCCGACAGAGTGAATGTGTCGACCACGCGCACCATCTTCGTGAGTTCCGCGACTGCGCCGCTCTCCGTGGAAACCTGTGCCGTCACCTGGAAGACTCCGCGCTTCTGGAAGTTATGACTGACACGCTCGCCACGCACCTTCTCACCGCCCTCACCGAAATCCCAGACGACATCCTGCACCTGCTCGGATGTTTCCACACGGAAAATGACACCGAGCGGCGGAGGACCGATCAGATTCTCCGGCTCCGTGATGATCTTCACGGGAAACGGCGGCGGCTGCGGCTCGAAAATCTCGATCTCCCGCTCGTAGCGCACCTGAGTCGAGTTCGCCAGCTTCACGACCGCGGATACCTTGGCCTTGCCGGTGCGCACGTACGTGTACGCAGCCTCCGGCGTAGTACTGACCGCATCGATAATGCTGTCTCCGTTGAAGTCCCACTGCACTTCCGTGATCGTACCCGCGTCCTCCACGAGGTGCTCCACGGAGAAGCGCACGGGCTCATCCACGCCGGGACGGACGGGCGAGTAGGAGAAAACTGCGCGCGGAATGGTGATGCGGCGTGCAATCTGCCGCTTCTCTCCGTTGCTGAGTTCGATCGTTACCGCAACCACGTACGCTCCGGACCGTTCGTAGACACCCGTGGAAAGGGGGATGACCGTGCGATCGTTCTCGAGCCCGTCTCCGTCGAAATCCCACGAGTACCCGATCGCCGTGAGACTGCGACGCTTGAGAATGTCCGTAGCCAGCTCCACGCTGTACGTGATCGAAAGCGGAGCCACTAACTGCGTCCCTTCCACCGGATCACTCATGATGATGCTCAGTGTCGGCTCGCGCACGATGGTCATGGGCACCACGCCGCTCAAGATGAGTCCGGGGAGCAGAAACAGCACCACCCTCAGGACGCTCATCAGCCGCACACGCATGGGCACGATCGTTTTGAAGATGCGTTTGAGCGCCACCGCCCCCACGAGGAGAAGCACACATGCGCCGACGAGGGCGCCCAGAAGGCCGGGTTGGATGAATTCACCGAAGGCACCCGCCGGACTCGGCAACACCGAAAGGAGGAACACGCACCAGCCGACGTACGCCAGATACGGGATGGAGAGGAACACAAGGAGAGCGAACTTCATCCGACCGACCATCACCGGAGGCACATCCGGATGGATGGACGGAGGCTGGGCAGGAGGCATCGGCGACAGACTGTCGACGGGACGGGGGGTATCCATGACATTACGGAAGGGAAGGAACTTCTTCGTGCAGGATATCTTCGATGATGATTTCCTCCGGTGAGGAGGTCATAGCGGCACCGGAAGCAGATGAAACCGGCACCATGGGCCAGGAGGGGGAGTAGGGCAGCGCATCCGAAGGGATGGTGATCGGCTGCGCTTCGTTGTGCCTGCTCAAGTCCATGGTAAACGAGAGGGAGGCCGTGGCGCCCTCACTGACAGGGATGTGCGCGATCTCCCAGCGAATGCGATGGATGAGGAATGTCTGCGCATCGATCCAAAGCTCTCCCTTCGCATCCACATCCGCAAGTTGCGACTGGAGACTCGCCGTATCCACCGTCCCGCCCCCTTCCTGCGCCGACTGCGTGAGGAATGCGATGAGCTTCTCCGGATCGAGCGCCGTTTCAAAATGGTACGCAGAATGATCATCGATGGTCGTAATGCCGTCATTCTTCTCCACACGAACCACCTGCAACTGGGCCCGGATGAGCTGCGGATCGGGCGTCATGGCCTCCACCGACGCTCCGGCGGCTCTTGAGCCGGCAGAGACGAGCCACCACCGTCCAGCAAGCTGTTCCATCACCCGCACATCCAAGAGCGGATGCGCCGGCTCCGTCGTGATCCGATGGATGCGCACATACGTCTCATCCGGCGGGGCGACGATCATTTCGAGATTCGCACTGTAGGCATGCCGAATGGAATCATCGACAAGCGTTCCTTGTGCATCGATGAGCATGCTCACCTGTCTTCCTCCGTCCTGCAGGATGCCGGAAATGTCCGCCGTGCCATTGAGCGTGCCGACCCCCTGCACATTCACCACATACGTTCCCTTCACTACATACTCCGCGGAAAGAAGGTTCTGACTCGCGACCGAAGCATGCTGAAGCACCTCCTCCGCAGGAAGTCCCTGGGGCTGCTGAGCGCACGCCGCAAGCAGCAGCACGCACGTCAACCCGCAGAGCAGTCTTCTTCGCATGAGTCGCGGAAGTGGAAAACGTCCTTCAGTGTGCCTCAAGAAGCCTTCCGTTACCAGAGGACATGGCGCACAACGGCCTATTGCCGCGCCCTTCCTTCCGCAGCCTTCGCTTCGATGTCCGATGGCTCTTCGATCAACAGTTGAATCGTCTTGCGAATGCTCGCTCGTACGTCCGCATGGAGTGTAAAAACGCGCTGCTGACCGCGCTGTAACGAAAGGGCCGGACCGAAGACGAGCCGCACACGATCATCGTCCAGAGACTCTGCGACTTGTGTGACACGTTTGCCTGAGGCGTAGAGCGAGAGACTGCGCAGATCCCGATTCCGCGCAGATCCATCATTGGTCAGAGTAATCGCAATGAGATCGTGATCCGCCGTCTGATCCGCCGTGAGCGTAAACCGCGCGACGGTGCGATCGGAACCGTAGTACACGGGCTTCTGCACGGATAGGTATGCAACCGTGATGGTACCGACCGGCTCACCGACGGTCTGCCGCAGCGCCCCCACGCGTTCGGACAGCAGCAAAACCCTTGCCGGAAGCGCATCGATATCGCTCGCCGAGGCGACAGAGAACCGATGCTGACCGGTGATGGCCGCACTATTGGAAAAGTCGGCGAAGATCCCCACCTCTTTCGTCGAACATGCGGGAACGGAAAAACGCTGCAAGCGCAGCTGTACCGTACCCAAGCGATCGGCAATCTGCATTCCCCGCGAGAGACGACGCCCGTCACTCATGGCATACACCGCATCAATGTCTGCCGCAGATCCGAGACCCCGATGCTCTACGGTCACCGCAGTGACCGGCACATCGCCGCCGCACGCGGCAGTCATGCGCAGCGTGAGCATGGAGACGCGCTGCGCCCCCAATGGCACCGATACCGCCCCTTCTGCCCCTCTCACCGGCTCGACCGTGAGCGTGATGGCCTGCCGCTCACCCGATGAGCCGGGAACCACCGTACGCGCCGGCGACGTGGAGAGCGTCGAGAGAACCGTAAGGGCGAGGAGAGAAGCAATCACATGTACAGTGTACGCCTGAGGGAAATGCAAAATGAGAAATGCAAAATGATAAATGATGTGAAGCTATCCAAGTGCATGCCTCAATTATTTTGCATTCTGCATTCTACATTTCTCATTCTTTACCATCGCCCCCCCGCCCCCCCTCCACCGAACGACCCTCCGCCGAAGCCGCCGAAACTCCCGCCGCTCGAACCGCCGCCGCCAGAGCTCCATCCTCCACCTCCCCACCCCGTCCACCCGCTCCGCCCCTTCTTGCCAAGTTTGCCGGCGTTCTTCGAGGCTACGTAATCTGCGAGGAAGCCGATAATGGTAAGAAGCGGGATGGACAGCCACCACGCAAACAAAATGGTGAGCACAATCCCTCCAATCGCGCCGAGCACGCCTCCGAGCCACCACGATTTCGTGCGGCCGAGGAAGGCGAGGAGCCACTGCAGAATGATCATGCCAGCGAAGAAAATGAACCCCACGAAGCCTACCCCCTCAGTAGAGCTCTTGGCGTATCTGTCCGCCGTATATTCCCCCGAGATATGTTTCTGCATGGCTTCGATGCCCGCTTTGATCCCCTCGAAGTACGCACCTTCCTTGAACTGAGGCACGATATCCTCATCGACAATCCCCTTCGTGACGATATCCGGCAGAGCTCCCTCGAGCCCGTAGCCCGTCGCGATGAAGATCTCGCGATCGTCGCGGGAGACGAGCATGAGGATGCCGTTGTCGTTCTGCGCCGTCCCCACTCCCCACGCCCGGCCGATCTCAACCGCTACGTCCGCGATGGCCTCGCCGTTCAAGGAGGGAACGATCGCCACCGCGATCTCATTGGACGATTTGAGCCGCTCGTCCGCAATGATCGTATCGAGCTGCAGCTTCTGATCCGGCGTCAGGAGTCCCGCCGTGTCCGTCACATAGCCGTCATTGGGCGGCACATCGAACGCCTGCACCGTCCCGACAAAAGCACACACTGTCACGAGACCCGTGAGAATGGAGGGCAGCAGCCGGCGACATGGGGGGACGATCATCGGTCGGACTCTACTGGAAGTTGACCGCAGGAGCCTTATCCGCACCTTCATCCGACGCGAAGAACGGCTCGGCAGAGAATCCGAAGATCCCGGCGAGGATATTGCGCGGGAAAACCTTCACCAACACGTTGTAGCTCTGCACGGCGCCGTTGAAGTCACGCCGCGCGGTGGCGATGCGGTTCTCCGTGCCCTCGAGCTGCGTCATGAGATCGCGGAACGCCTGCGTGGCCTGCAACTGCGGATACGCCTCCACCGTCACGAGCAGACGGGAGAGGGCGGAGTCGAAACCCGTGGCCGCGGCGATCTGCTGCCCGCGGTCGCCTCCGGCATTCATCCACTTTGTGCGCGCCTCTGTCACCGCGGTGAACGTCGACTGCTCGAACTGCGCCGCGCCCTTCACGGTCGAGACGAGATTCGGCACGAGATCGAACCTGCGCTGGTACTGCGTCTCCACCTGAGCCCACATGCCATCCACGTTCGCCTTTTCCCGGATGAGGCCGTTGTAACCGGACCACACCCAAAGGATGAGGAGGATGACGACACCGAGAACGATGTAGAGCGGACGAAGTGCGCGCAGTGCCATAAGAAAGGGGGAAACGGAGAAAGTATAATGGAAAATGGAAAATGGAAAATGGAAAATTGTATGAGAATGGCATTTTCAATTTTGCATTTTCAATTTTGCATTTCTCTCGTACCGTGCGAAGATTTCCGCGCGAGCCAGCACATGGCCTCCCATCGCCTTCTCCACCGTCGCCCAATCCGGAGGCGTTTCAAACTGCAGCAACGTATCGAGTGCATAGAGCTTGAAGTAGTAGCGGTGGACCCCCGAGGGAGGACACGGTCCGTGATACGCGGTCTCCCCCGTGCTCGTCACGCCCTCCACTCCTCCGATAGGCACGGTTCCTTCGGAAATTTCCGTCACATCGGGGGAGATATTGTAGACGAGCCAATGAATCCACAGCCCGCTCGGTGCATCCGGATCATCCGCGACCAGGACGAAGCTCTGCGTCCCCTTCGGAGCCTTCGAGATGGCGAGCGGCGGGCTTACCTCTTTCCCATCACACGTGTAGTCCACGGGGAGGAGGCTGTTGGTGATGATGCGCGGGCTCTTCAGCCGCATGTCACTCAAGGGACCTGGCATAGCGGGAGGGGTGGAAGTACAGGCGACGAGGGAGAGAGCGATGGAAGCGATGATGAGAGGACGCACGTGCATCATAGGCACTGTACTACAAAGGAGGGTTAGGAGTTAGGGTTAGGGTTAAGGAAGCTGCTTTGATTGTCCCATGACAAGGTCCTAATCCTCATCCTAATCTTAACCCTCATCGAGGACGAACCTCCATTTCTTCCTCGCCCACGCTCCCGCATAGTCCACACCGATGCGCGGAGCCGCGCGAATGTTCTTTCGATCAACGACCACTCCCCGATCCTCAATCCACAAGCCTGACTCTCCATCCGCCGCCTTCCCCGAGAAGCCGCCGTCGATCGCGAGGGCCTTCGTCACCTTCCCGGGGCCGTCCCAGTCCCCCACCCCACGGATGAGCACCGCCGCGGGGTAGCCGCTCTCCCCCGTGACGACATTGAGCATCCAATGCATGCCGTAGACGAAGTACACGTACCAGTGCCCCGCCGGTCCGAACATGGGAGCGTTGCGGGGAGTCCTGCCGCGATGCGCATGGCAGGCGCGATCCCGCGGCCCGTCATAGGCTTCCGTCTCCGTGATCATCACGGCGACGGCGCGCCCGCGGATGCGCCGCACGAGAAATTTCCCGAGGAGATCGCGGGCAACGGCGACCACGGCGCGATCGAAGAAAGGGCGCGTGAGCACTCTCGATGCTGTTGCTACGGGCATGATGCAACGACGAACGGATTGAAATCAGTCGTGCGGTCGTAGTAGTCCTCCCGCTCCGCAGACTTCAAAAAAGCGACAATCCGGTACGTGATGGGGGTGAGGATCACTTCGATACCCACCTTGAAGAGGTAATTGGTGAGGATGAGACTCACGAAAATCTCCCACGGGAAGACGCCGAAGAACGTGGCGATGAGAATGAAGGCAACCGTATCCACCCCCTCGCCGACAAGCGTGGAGCCGATCGTGCGCATCCACAGATGCCGCCCTGCCATCATCACCTTCATCTTCGCAAGCACGTACGAATTCATGAACTCTCCGCAGAAGTAGGCGATCAAACTCGCAAGGACGATGGCGCCGGAACCCACGCCCCCGAGGATGCTCTGGAATGCGCCGTCGCCTGCATAGCTCTGCCACGCGCTCTCCCCGGGGAGCCGTCCGATGATGAAGATGCACACGCTCGCAAGGAGCATCGCAGTGAACCCCGCCCAGATAACCCTGCGCGAGCGCGCATACCCGTAGACTTCCGTGAGGATGTCGCCGAAGATGTAGCTTACGGGGAAGAGCAGCGTCCCCGCGTCAAAGGCCATACGAACCCCTGCGAGGGAGAAGCCCCAGTCCACGATCTTCGCACTGGAGGCGACATTGGAGATGAGGAGCACCGCGACGAACGCGGCCATGATGAAGTCGAAGTAGCGGTAGGAGCGCATGGGAGCATTGTAGCGTGCCACGACGACCTGCGGAGAATTTCTGTTGATTCAACAGCGCCAGCCTGACGGCTGGCGCGGGTGCGTTCCTCTCGGTCATACAACATCATGCAACGGCGGCGAACATGCGGAGCGCCTGCTCTGCCGAGTTCACGATCGTGAAGAGTCGGTTGAGCTTGGTGATGGTAAACACCTCATAAACTTCGGCTCGCATGGAGCAGCAGACGAGCTTGCCACCAACCCGCTTAACCATCTTATCAAGGTGCATGAGCCCGCCGAGAGCCGCCGAGGAGAAGAAGTCCACATTCTCGAAGGTGATCAAGATGTGGACGACATTTCCGCTTCCAGCCAGCTCGTCGCAGAAACGAAACAATTCCTCCTTCATCTGATTGATCCAGTGGTCCTCGATGATCTTTGCCACACGGAAGCGGACGACGGACACACCGTCGTTCTCCGTTACATCGAAACATCGGTATGCGCTCATGACACGACCCTCCCTGTGAAAGGAACGACTGCGTAGACAGAGTGTCCGCGCAGCGGGCTATCTTGCGCCACGATGGAAGCCTGTCAATCGTTCGACGACTCATTTCCCTTCCGGCTGCAGGGTGAGTAAGATGCGCGGAGCCGGGGTGTAGCTCAGTTGGCTAGAGCGTACGGTTCGGGACCGTAAGGTCGCTGGTTCGAGTCCAGTCACCCCGACCACACTCCGCTCGCCTGTGGCGAGCTTCGCGTGGCACGCCACGTGAATTCATCGGATAGTACGGAGTGTGGCCCCGCGAAGCCCGAAGGGCGAAGTGGGCCATCTTCGTTTTTGAGGACGTGTTCAACCGGCTAACCAGACTCTCACCTTTGCGCTTCCTCGGACATCACGAAGACCCTACCCTCCCGGCAGGGGTCTTTCGCATTGCCCGAATCTCCGTAAACTCCTTGGACGGATGTAAACCGTAGTTTACACTTGTCTTAAGCTCTTTCCGGTCCCTTCCTTGCCATCCGCACTTCGCGGTTGTCAGGAACGGTCCTACACCATAGTGATAAGGAGACAGATCGTGATCAAGAACGCCAGTGCCCGACATGTCAACGTTCGGAAGGCAACCTTCACCACCGGTGAAGCGGCCTTCGTCGCCGGCGTCAGCGAGTCCACCATCAAAAGGTGGACGAACAACGGAGTGCTCACCAGCGACCGGGGCTCCCCTCGCGGCGCCCGCCGCATCCCGCGTTGGCATCTCATCCAAGTCATGAGAGCTCGCAAAAAGTCTCTCGCCAGACTGGAGGAGGGGCGCATACGCGTGTTGATCGTCACGCAGGACCGCACCCTCGTGGAAGTTCTCGAAGCCGCGATGCCGCAGGAGTTGTACTTCCAAAGTGTGATAGTCCCCGCGCACGCTACCGCCCCATCGATCGCGGAGCAGAACACCGTCGACTGCGCCATCGTGGACTTCGCGAAGGATGGGGCTTATGACTGTTGCCAGGCGATCAGGCACTGCCAAGATGGTCGGACGGTGTGCGTCATCGCCATCGTCCCCGCAGATGCCAATCCCACAATGGCCGGCCACAAGCTCGACGCCGTCTTCTCGCAACCCGTCGACGCCAAGTGCGCCGGAGCCATCTGCGCCAAGATCCGCGACCTCCTCTCCTGCGAAGAGCCCACCCGCTGAACGATTCTTCGTTCGGCACCTTTCAAGCCCGTCCCGCATCCGCGGGACGGGCTTGTCGTATTTAAAATATCGAGAAGAGAAACGAAATCAGACAAGCAATCGAGATTTCCTTCATGGTTTGGCCGTTAGGAGGGATGAGGAGGTGCCGGAGGGGAAGGGAACCGAACAAGGTTCCCTCTCCCGCCAAGAAAAGAAAATCGAAACCTAAGAAACTGCATCCGAGCGAAGAAAACCTATGAACGTCGCAGCCGGGGACGGCTGCTGCTGAGTTGGAAAGAATTTGACAAATTGCTCCACACTCCTACAATCCTCTCACTCATGGCCTCCCACCAAATCATCAGCAGCATCATTATTACCCCGCTCCGAAAGGCGTGAGGAAGTAGTTGCTGATCGATCTCCCCTACTCTCCCGCGCCAAGCGGGTTTTTTTATATTCCCCCATTTCCATGTCCGAAGCCCCGACCATCGAACTCTGCGACGTCACCTGCCGCGACGGCGACCAGTCACGCGGCGTCAACTTGAGCACCCAGGATAAGCTCTTGGTCCTCCGCAAGGACGATTGCTTCGGCCTCGCCTACGCGGAGGGGGGTTTTCCGCGTTCGAACCCGACCGATCAAGCGGTCTTTGAGCAGTTGAAGAACGACCCTCTGCACTCAACAGCTCTCGTCGCTTTCGGCATGACGCGCCGCAAGGGAATCCCCGCAGAGCAAGACTTGGGAATGCAAGCCCTGCTCGCAAGCGGCGCACCCGCCATCGCCGTCGTCGGGAAGAGTTCGCGATTCCAGGTCGAGACGGCGCTCAAGACCACCCCCAAGGAAAACCTCGCCATGATCCGCGATTCGGTCGCCTATCTCCTCGCAAACGGCGCGAAGGAAGTCCTCTATGACGCGGAACACTTTTTCGACGCCTTCGGCGCGGATCCCGACTACGCGCTCGACACACTGCGCGCAGCTCACGAAGCCGGCGCACGCAGGCTCATCCTGTGCGACACGATCGGCCACGCCACTCCCGACCGCGTCGGGCGCACGGTCAGCGCCGTACACGCCGCTTTCCAGGAGGCAATCCTCGGATTCCATCCCCATGAAGACCGCGGCTTGGCCGTAGCCAATGTGCTCGCCGCCGTCCGCGAAGGAGTTCGCCACGTGCAGGGGACATGGAACGGCATCGGCGAGCGTTGCGGCAACGTTGATCTCTTCAAAGTGATTCCCAATCTTACGCTCGAGGGTTACCACGTCCTGCCGGAAGAGCAAATGAAGCACCTGACCACCTTCTCGGAAGACGCAGCGCGCAGGATGAAAATCCGCCGTCATCCAGGGCAGGCGTTCGTCGGAGAGAACGCATATGCGCACAAAGGAGGCATGCACGTTTCCGCGATGGAACGCGACCTCGCAACGTACGAATCGCGCGAAAGCCCTCCGGAGCGCTGGGGCAATGAGCGCATCATCGTCGGCAGCAAGCAATCCGGCCTCGCGAATGTCCGTCATCTGGTTGCGAAACCATCCTGCGCGATCACGCCGACGCTCAAACAACAGATCCTCGGCGAGAGGTCGCTCCAGGAGAAGATCCTGCGCGCCCAGAAGAAACGCGAGGCGCGCGGATACACCTTCGATCGGGGGGAGGCATCGCTCACGTTGCTCATGCTGCGGGCAATCGGCGCCTTCACCCCGAAGATCCGTATCATCGAATCTGAAATTCACAGCACCCTATCGGTGCACGCAGCGGGAGAAATCCCCGAGGATGTAGAGCAAGTCCGTGAGGAAGCTGATGGAATAAAAAACACGCGCGCCATCGTTCTCGTCGGCGTCAATGGTGACGCCGAAACGGAGTATCACGAAGTCGCCAAGGACGACGGTCCCATCGGAGCCCTGTCCGAGGCCGTCCTCAAGGCGCTCGAGCACCGTTTCCCCCAACTGAGGCAGCTGAAACTCGTCGATTACATTGTCGAGAAGGCCCCGAACGATGAAGGAACCCACTCCAAAGTGCAGGTGACGGTCGAGTGGGAGGATGGCGAGGATCGGTTCTACACCGTCGGCGTCTCAGGTAACTCCATCGAGGCTGGATGGCAATGCGTGATCGACGGCTACGAGTACAAGCTTCTCAAAGACGACGTTTTGGCTTCAGCTAGGGCTGCGTAGTAGCTGTAAATCATCGAATTCCGGCTAGTCTTGCACCACTATTGTACAAATAATTTGTTCATAAATGACCCTTCGGATTGTATAGATATCTTCACATGCCGGAAGCGGTCCGGAGCCCTACCAGATCATTGCCAAATGGCGATTCTGTTCTCTTCTTATCAGTTATCCCCCCCATTGAACACAAAGTGTAGTCAAGGACTGCTAGACAACAATCCGACTATCCGTACACTGCCTGCCTTTTCCCCTCAGGAATAGCATGAAAACCGTGAAGCCACTCTCACACCGCGCTTCATTCCAGCTCATGGTCACCCATGCGCTGCTCATCACCACCATCTCCCTGTACATGGTGATGAGCCTCCCGACCCTTGGTTAAGTCGGAAGCGGGAATGCAAGCTCAAGCATACGACCCCTGAAGGGTCCCATAGACACATCGCCTCTGCCATTGCGGCATCGCCGCTGGAGGACGCGGGCTTGTTGAGTGAATTTCCAAGAAATAAGCTTTTGGATCAACCATCCGGGCACAATGACCGCGGATATTTGTGCATGGTTAGAGGAAATTTTCTTGAATTGCTCTCTCTTCCACCTTTGTCCGGCGACAAAGGTGGAGCCAAAACGCCGGCGCGCCAGAGCTCCTCCGCTTAAGCCCTGTGCCTCCTCGTCGACCCCTCCAAGGATTCGGGGTCGCCTCGTCGGCGAGTTGCTTCGCAGCAGGGCCTTCCCCTTCACCCCCCGTGGCGCGCCAACCCACTCTTCCCTTTCGAGGGTATATGCAAAGGAATACTCAGATGTATAGAGACACTCTTCAGGGTATGGCCGTCAGGGGGGGTGTCGGGGGGCCTAGGGGACCGGACAAGGTCCCCTGGTCCCCCGACGAAGAAAAATCGATAACCATGCAAGAGTATCCGAGCCAAGAAAATCTACGAACGCCGCAGCCGGGAACGGCTGCTGATGATGAGCTGCTGATGAGGAGAAAGTAAGATACTTGCGCTCCAAAAAGAAGCAGCCTATTCTCGGACTAGTGAACGGCTCTTACATCCTCTCCTGCGCCCCTGTCTCCTCCTCTTGCTGCTCCGGTAGCGAGGGTGGAACGGCGCTGTAAGAGAAGATTCGACCATTCCGTTCCAACCCTCGAAGATCCCGCGAGGGTTTTTCGTATGTACCCATTTCTTATCCTCTCCCCCTTCTTCCCATGTTGTCCTCATCCCTTCCCCTCTACCGCGGCGACGTCACCGAGGACGGCCTCCTCGAACCGTTCCGCGTCGCAGCAATGGACAATGTCAGTCAGGAAGTCGTAACCCGCCTGAAGCAAACGCCCGGCATCGCCCTCACGGATACACCTGAGCAGGCGCAAGGAATGCTCATCCGCGATAAATCCAAATTCCCCGATCTCGCGGCATTCGAACGATTCCGCGCCCTCATGTATCTCATTCGCGTCGGTGTAGGTGTCGATAACATCTCCATGGACGCAGCCTCGCGCGCCGGAGTGGCAACGCTGAATACCCCCGGCGCCTCTACCCAACCGGTCGCCCAGCGCGCGCTCGCTTTCATCCTCTCATGGGCCGCGCGCCTAAAAGAAGGAACACAAAGTCTGCAGGAAGGGCGCTGGGATAAGGGCAGGGACGCGCGGGTGGAGCCGATCGACCTTTCTGAAAAAACCCTTGGAATAGTCGGGTTCGGCCGCATCGGCCAAACGCTTCACCGTCTCGCCAAGCCGCTCTTCGCACGAGTCCTCTATGCGGATATCCGGGATGTTCCCGTCGCAGATGCTCAGAGAGTCCCTCTGGAAGAGCTCCTGGAGCAATCCCACATCGTCTCCATCCATACGGCCGATACGACTCTCACGCCGGAACTGCTCGCGCGCATGCGCGACGACGGTCTCCTCGTAAATACCGCCCGGGGAAAGGCAGTCTCGAAGGAGGGGCTGCTTGCGAAGATGCACGGAGGACTCTCGTACGGTTCCGATGTCTTCTGGGATGAAAAGAAGGGGGATGACATGTTCAAAGACGAACCGACGCGACTGATCGTCAAACAGGATCGCTTCGCAGGGACGCCGCACACGGCCGCGGACGACCGGGTGACCAAGGCACGCCTCGGGCGCGAGGCGGCCCAGCGCATGACGGACTTCGCTCTGCACGGCATCGTGAATCCCGACAGCATCCCGGGGCACACCGTGCCGAAGATTGATGCAGGAGTCCGCTCGAAGCCCGGCTACCGCTTCGTTCTCACGCACGCAAGCGTCAAGCAGCAACTGCAGAGAGCAACAACGGAGCTTGGTGAGAGAGGTTTCAACATCCAAAACTTCCACAATGCCGAAGAGGATCGCAATGGGAATCCGCACAAGCTCGCCATGACATCGTTCGACCTCGGAGCGGACACCGGCCGGGAGAATGCTCGCGGCGTCCTCGATACCATCGCTCAAGAAGTAGGAGCTTACAAAAAACGCCTCATGTTCTTCGGCAGTTAGCTATCGTCTTCCGTAGCTGGGGTTCATGAGCCCCAGCTACGGAAAGGGGGGGATGTACGTTACCGCTTCGTCGGCTTCAATGTTCCTTCCGCGATCACCTGATCCGACGGCGCGGGATTGCCATCATCCTTCTCGAGCGTCACGACCACCCGCAGATCTCCGCTGAAATCCTCCTTGCTCTCGAACTGCAGCTGATGCCGCACGTCGCCGAAGTGATTGACGAGATGTCCGGCTGAGAGCATCTGTCCGGATCCGGTCTTCAGCCACGCCTCATAGAACGTTCCTTCCTTGGCGATCTGTGCATTGAGCTGAAGGGAGAGATCGTACGCCCCGCCTTCGAACAGGTACGCCTGCGCCACGCCGTTCGCCACCGATCCTCCGACGCCGTTCAATGCGCCGTATGCGAACCATGTTTCCTTGCCGTACTTCGGATGCACCGCTTTGCCGTTCTGCGGGAGAATCACGTTGTACGTCTCCGTACCGATTCCCTGGTCATCCTGCTGCCACCAGCAGGCGGAAAGGAGGAGGGCAGGAAGAAGAAACAGAGGAAGGAGGCGGCTGGACATAGGATGAGGGATGGGGAAAAGAGAGGCGAAGTATAGGGAAAGGATTCAGAGGAATCAAAGGATTCGGAGGGATCAGAGGAGAAGATATTCCGAATCCTCTGACTCTTTTGACTCTTCTAGATTCTCTGACTCTTCTGAAATCCTCTACCACAGAAACCCCTTCGGCTGTTCGGAAAAAGTCTTGCGCTCGAGCTTCGCACGATGATCGGCCTTGGCGGCCAGAACGGATATCTGCGGCGCATCCAAAGGGTAGAGGTCGGCAAGCAGCGTCGAGAGCCTTACGAGATCCTCGACGTTCCCCGAGAGATCGATGTAATGGACATTGCGATCGATGGCATCGGCGAATGTGCGGAAGATCGCAAGGAATTCGTCTTTGCGCTGAGCGATATCGTCCGTCATCTTGAGCTCTGAGAGCGTCTGCAGGAGCGAGGCCGTAATGCCGACCTCATTGAACGGCGCGAGCATGAAGGCATTCTCGTACGCTCCGAGCGCCCGCGGCAGATCATGGGACGCTCTGGCGAGGTCGCCCTGCCGGCGCCAGGCGCGCGCGTCTTCCGCATTCTGCCTGAAATAGTCATCGAGTGCTGTTTGTGCCTCCGGATAGCGCTCCAACTCGTATAATATTTTTGTTCGACTAAGGTGCAGATCCCGGCTGAATCGCTCATGACTCGAAGCGGCGTACCACGAGAGCGCCCGCTCCGGCTCCCCCGCCCCCTCCGCCAATCTCCCGATCGCGGACGTCACGAGCGGCGGGAACTCAATGATGGCAATCGAAAGTAAGAATGTCGCAAACAGTACTTCAAAAGACCGTACTACTTTCTTGTTCAAATGAATGGGCTCCTTCCAGGGGAGAGCCCCGGCCAAGAGTCCCAAAACCAGCCAGAACGGCACGGCAATCGCGAGGAACTGGAGATTGTAATCGATGAAGTTGTGTGCGAGAACCCCCACGAGCCCGATGAGGAGCAATCCCGGCACGGCGAACCACGGATCGGAGAGATCGCACTTTGCCGCCTTGAAGAGCACACCCAATACAACAACGAGAAAGAGGATCGCTCCTATCCACCCCTCCTCCGCGGCGAACTTGAGCACGACGTTGTGCGGATGATCGGATGTCGCGAGCACACCCTCCTGCAGACGCGGCTGGATGAAACGGAAACTGTAGGGCCCCCATCCCGTCCATGGGCGCGCGTTGGCGAGGGAGAGAGCCTGCCCCCAGAACTGCCGCCGTTCGGAGATGGAAGACGACCCTTCGGCAGCCGTGAAGAGAACCTTGTCCGTCACGGACTGAACGGGATGATGGAATGCATTGCGCACGGCATTGGCACCGAAGAAGAGACCGACGGCGATCACGACCACCGTCCCCGCCCGCAGCGCGAACATCTTCCACGGAAAGAATACCGCACTCTTCCACCATGTGATGGCCCCCCACAGCATCAGCTGTGCCGCGCATGCGAGGATCGCGCCGCGGGAGTACGTGAGCAGCAGGCAGCCGAAGACGAACCCCAACGGGACCATGGACAGCACGCTCTGCCAGGGACGTTTCTCCTTGAGAACCCAGGCGGCGAGCAGCGGCCAGACGATGAGCAGGTACTCCGCCCACGCATTGGGCCAGTAGTCGGTGGCAAATCGGAAGTAGAAGAACGTTCCCACGAAGCGGTTCACGGGTTGCCCGACGTAGACCCCCACGCCGATGACGCACGCCAGAAACGTGATGGGCAGCAGTACGACGAGGAGCTTGCGCAGGAACGATGTCCGATCGCCGAGATCTTGCGGCATGCGCCGCGTCGCCCAGAGGAAGAGGAGCAGAAGCGCCCCGGTCCGTAAGACTTCATCAAGTCCGTAATTCTTGGTGAGCGAGAAGGCATAGCTCACGACCATCCACAGCGCGAGCCCCATGGAAGCCGCCCAGAGCCAGATAGGGATGCGTTCCTCCTCGCTGCCGCCGCGCGCCCAGTACGAGAAGACCGCAAGCCAGGCGACGGCCGTGAGCGCCCACGTCGATTCGATCCCCTTCCCTCCTCTCCACAGGAGCATGACGGCGGTGAAGCCGATGACGACCCACTCGCTTACTTTCAGCCACGGCAGGCCGTAAACTCGATCGAGGATCCGGGAGAACATATGCGCCTATCATTGCACAAAAATCCTCTCCCCGTATACTCCTTCCGTGCCGAGCCGACGTGGCGGAATTGGTAGACGCGCACGCTTCAGGAGCGTGTGGGAGCAATCCCATGAGAGTTCGATTCTCTCCGTCGGCACCATTCGACCCCGCTCACTTCGTTCGCTGCGCTCATGGTAAACCACGGCCTCGTTACCAGAGATATGAGCGGAGGCGAATGACAGTGAGCGAGCGAAACGAGTCGAACTGCCCAACAAATCCATCCCGTTTTCTCTGAGAGGAGGATCCTATGAATTGTTCTTCTCCCCGCGCGGCGGGAAGTGCCTCCGCATCGCTTGCGCCTCGCGGATGGTGAGCCTCCTGCTCCTGCCCAAGCGCGCATTCAACGCACCCAATGCTGTCAGTTGTCTTTCGACCTCCTTGAGACGATCTGCGACATCTGCGGACAATTCCCGTGCAGCCTCCAGACGATCACTCTCCCGTTGAAGATCTTCGATCGTGCAATCGAGCTCATCTAAATACAGATCGGCTTCGGGGACGGTGACGTCACCATCGGGGACGGATGCGTATGTGAGGAGCTGCATGCGAAACGCTTCACGCAGCGCTGTCTCGCCGGCTGCCGGCGCCGCGCCATGACGATCCGCCAGAGGCTCAGGCCGTTCATCGGATGATTCCACCGTCATGAAACCACTCTCCGACAGTGCTACGGCTCCGTCAAAGAAACATAACACATTTTCACTCCCCCCACTCCACGCCGGGGAACTGCGCGCGCCACTGGGCCATCTGTTCCTCCTGCACGCGACCGAGAGCATCTTCGATATTCCGTGCCTCCGCCCAGGGAATGCGCAAAGATGCAACCGGTTGATGGGTGTTCCGCCGCGCCAGGTGCTGGGCCTTCGTCCGCGCTTCCCGCAGGAGCTTCTCCACCTCTCCCCTCGCACCATTCACCAAGACACGCGCCTGTGCTTCCACCTGCTCCAAAGGAACATCATGATCACTCTTGTCGCTCACACGAAACGTGAGCGGTGTGCCATAGCGGATCGCATTGGACTTCAGGGGGCAGATGCCGTTGACGCCAACGGAGCCGCGCGCGACTTCCCCGTTTCCGCCTACCTCCACGGTGAGACTGACGTAATCGAATCTGCCTCTGTTCGAGGAGAATTGAATCCCGCTCTGCGTGAGTCTGACGTCCCCATCGGAGAGGCGCAGGAACATCCCCGAAGCATCCTTGAGGCGCGAGAAGCAGTACGTAAACGTGAAGCCCGTCGGCGTCATGATTCTCCCGCTGCGATTCTCGCCCCAACGAAGTGCCTGCCCAGTGAGGTTATCCGACAGCGCATCGCACAGGAGAGAACGCTCATCGAGCTTCCTCCTCTCCGCAGGTTCGTCGGAGGAACCCCGGAATGTCAGGGTGCTGGCAAGATTCGTGGCGGTACGTTCACCGGGAGGCTCCGGTTCGCTCGGTGATTCTGATTCGATCGATGCTATGGGAATGTCGGAGGGAAGCGATAAAACAGAGATGTGAGACAATATTATAATATTGAATATTGTCAAGTATCTTTCCACTGCAGATAGTAATCTGCTGAGACGGAGGGTCAATGAAATTCGTTTGCATGTTCCGGCAAGCATTTCATCGCTTGAGTCTCTTGACTCCCGAGGTTGGCACTCTAAAATGCGGACTGCTAATCGGCTGTCTTCAGAAAGACGGCGTCGATTTCTCCTCGTCCTCTTTCCCCTCCCCCTCCTATGACCGCAGTACCGAAGCTCAAGGTGAATATCGAACCCATCGGCGACCGCGTCGTCGTCCATCCCATCGAAGCCGAACAGGTCACGGCCTCCGGCATCATCATCCCCGATACCGCCTCCGGCGAGAAACCGCAGGAAGGCGTCGTCCTCGCCGTCGGCAAGGGCGGCGTGGGCAAGGATTCCGTCGATCCCTCCAAGTACGTGAAGGTCGGCGACCGCGTGCTCTTCGGCAAGTACGCCGGCGATGACGTGAAGCTCAAGGACACGAACAATAAGGATATCGAGGTGAAGATCCTGCACTTGGACTCCATCCTCGGCCTCGTCAAATGAGGCTTCGACTCCGCTCAGCCTGACACTTTAACCCTCACTCTTTCCCCTCTCATCCCATGCCAGCCAAGAAACTCCTGTTCGGAAACGAAGCCCGCAAGAAGATCTTCGCGGGAGTCACCAAGCTCACGGAGGCCGTCCGCGCCACCATGGGCCCCAAGGGCAGAAATGCGGTCATCGAGAAGAAATTCGGCGGACCGACCGTCACGAAAGACGGCGTCTCCGTCGCCAAGGAAGTGGAGCTCGAGGATCCGTTCGAGAATCTGGGCGCACAGCTCGTCCGCGAGGCCGCCACGAAGACGAACGACGCCGCGGGTGACGGCACGACAACCGCCACGGTCCTCGCGCACGCCATTATGGAGGAGGGCATGAAGCACCTGAGCTCCGGCTCCAACGCGATCGCCGTGAAGCGCGGCATCGAGAGGGCCGTCGCCGCGGTCTCGCAGGAACTCACCTCCATCAAGAAGGACGTTTCCAAGAAGGAGGAATACGCCGCCGTCGCCACCATTTCCGCGCAGGATACCGAGATCGGCGACGTGATCGCCGAAGTCATCGACGAGGTCGGCAAGGACGGCGTGGTCACGGTGGAAGCCGGCCAGACGCTCGGCATCGAGAAGGAGTACGTCGAGGGTATGCAGTTCGACAACGGGTACATCTCCCCGTACTTCATCACGGACACGCAGCGCATGGAGGCGGTCTTCGAGAAGCCGCTCATCCTCATCACGGACAAGAAGATCAGCTCCATCCAGGAGATCCTCCCGGTGCTGGAGCAGGTCGCACAGCGCGGGAAGAAGGAGATCGTGATCATCTCGGAGAGCGTCGAGGGTGAAGCGCTCGCCACGCTCGTCGTGAACAAGCTCCGCGGTACCTTCTCCGCGCTCGCCGTGAAGGCTCCGGCCTTCGGCGACCGCCGCAAGGAGATCCTCCGCGACATCGCCGCGCTCACGGGCGGGCGCGTCATCTCCGAGGAGATAGGCCTCAAGCTCGAGAACGCGACCATCGACGACCTCGGCTCCGCCCGCAGGGTGGTGGCCGACAAGGACAAGACCCTCATCGTCGGCGGGGACGGGAAGAAGGCCGACATCGATCAGCGCATCAATGAGATCAAGGTCGCGCTCGACAAGACATCCTCCGACTTCGACCGCGAGAAGCTCCAGGAGCGCCTCGCCAAGCTCTCCGGCGGCGTGGCCGTCATCAAGGTCGGCGCCGCGACGGAAGTGGAGCAGAAGGAGAAGCAGCACCGCGTGGAGGACGCGCTCTCGGCCACCCGCGCGGCGGCCGAAGAGGGCATCGTCCCCGGCGGCGGCACCGCGTACATCCGGGCCCTCAAAGGCCTCGAGAAGCTCAAGGCGGACAACGAGGACGAGCAGATCGGCATCGACATCATCCGTAACGCCCTGACCGCCCCGTGCCGGCAGATCGCCGACAACGCGGGCGTGGCCGGCGAAGTGATCCTCGAGAAGGTGCGCGCGGCCAAGGGGAACGACGGCTACAACGTGATCACCGGGAAGATCGAGGACCTCGTGAAGTCACGCGTCATCGACCCGAAGAAGGTCACGCGCTCGGCTCTCGAGAACGCCGCCTCGGTCGCCTCGATGTTCCTGACCCTCGAAGTCGCCATCGTCGAGATCCCGAAGAAGGAGGAGAAGATGCCCCCGATGCCGGGCGGAGGGATGGGGGGGATGGAGGACTTCTAAAGCATTTCATCCCCCGCCCCTCGGTTTCCCTCAGGGCGGGGGCCTTTCAAATCATCATGGGACACCTCGAAAAAACAAGAATCTTGCTTCAAGGCTCCACGTCAGAAAGGTATGAGCTTTGCTTTCTTGCTCATGGAAATTCTCGCGGCTTTCCCTATATTAAGATTGGCTTCCCTGCCTTTAGATCAGCCAAAAAGTTCACTGAAAATGTGGGTTTTCGCGAGTCGGATGGTATGACCGTGATTCCACAAAACGCCAATTCCATTAATTGTAATCCCATTGAAGTGAGTTACCACTATCTCGAAGGAGTTAAACACTTGAATACCATTGAAAGGTTCCACCTCTCACAAGATCGGACATTTCCGATACTTTCACGCACTACTGAGCCAGTTCTTATCTGCAGAACATCGCTCGTCGATTTCAGCATATTGGCCAAAATTGATTCAGAAGTTGAGGGGGACATTGTTCTCGATAATGTTCGTCTGCCCACCATTTTTGGTTTTTATTGTGGGTATAGAAATGATGATTTGTTGCCATTTATAGACAGACCTGATGGGAAATCGCACTGTCTTACGATTGATGACGACGAAAATCTTGCGATCACAATTACCGAATATTACACACCGAATCTTTCTGCAAATACGATTCACCTAAACTACGATCCTTTTGCCCATAACAAATAATCTCCGACCGATTGGTCTATTGCCGCCGTGTCGACTCTTCGATACGCCCCGCGTGTCACGCTGAGTGTTCCGAGCCCCGCGGCCGCGGGGCGAGGAATGTATCGAAGCGTGGACACGTGGGGCACTCAGAGTGACACGGCGGCACTGCATGGTGCTATCCACACACCTTACGAAAAACTTTTTTGGCCAACCCTGGCAACCTCTCATATTCCCCTCGTATCAACGCCTCTTTCTTCTTCCTCCCCCATCCTTTCACCTGCTTCTCAAACGCAATCGCATCTGTCACCTCCGAGAACTCCGCGCTGTAGACCAACGCAACCGGACGGCGATTGTGCGTGTAGGCCGAGGGATCCCAACCTTCCTGATGTTGCACCACGCGCTTCTCCACGTCGTTCGTGATGCCAACGTAGTACGTGCCATCCAAGCAACGGAGCATGTAGACGAAATAGCGTTCCATGCATCCATGATACCTCGCATTACTTCCCCCAGCCCCGGCATTCCTCGCCGCAAAGCCGCTTGCCCACGATCGACCGACTTCGCCGTTCGTCGATGCATCCAACGTGCCAATGAGAGTTAACATTTCCCCCTGACCTCTTTTCGATCCCCTTCCCCCCTCTCCCATGCCCGAACAACTCGACCATGAACAGACAGTCGAAGCTCTCCTGAGATCCGGCAAGCCGCCGCACTTCCTCGCCATGGACCAGAGCAGAGGCACGCACGTCAAACACTTCAAACAGTTCGGCATCGAGGTGGACGATGCGACCTTCGATGCAAAGGGCAATGCCGCACGCGAGATGCTTGCAACCACACCCGGCCTCAGCGATTACTTCGAAGCGGCGATCGTTCACGACGATCTCTACCAGCTCACGGCACCGGACGGACAGCCGCTGCGATCCGCCCTCGAGGATCAGGGAATCCTCGTCATCGGCAAGAAACTCGGCTTGGACAGCCAGACGGGCCTCGCCACGGAGATGGACTCCCTTGAAGCGGAGATGGCGAAACTCGTCGAGATCGGCGTGCACCTCATCAAGACCCGCACGACGGCGAAGGTGAACCTCCCGCAGTACGTGGAGGACGCAGCCGACCAGATGGTCGAGGTGCAAAGGCTTGCCGCCAAGAACGGCAAGATCTCAGCCATACTCGAGCCGGAGTTCGACATCAAGAGTCCGGGGACTCTCGCCCAGCGCGAGGACCTCATGGTCCGGCTGCTCGGCAGGATGCTCAAGCGCATCCGGCAGGAAGGGCTGGGCAATCATCCGTTCGCGGTGAAAACGAGCTTCCCCACGGCGGGCAAGCCGGGGAAGGACTACGAAGAGCCGATCGAACCGGAGGCATCCGCCGCGTCCTTCAGGCGCCTCTGCGGGCGTGCACAGATTCCGGAAGAGCTCTTCATCGTGTTCCTCTCCGGCGGGCACTCGTCGGTCGTCTCACGACAACTGCTGCAGTCGATGGGGGACGTCCGCGGCAACGTGGGCTCCTCCTTCTCGCGCGCCAACGTGGAAGAGCCCTACCGCGCGACGTTCTCGGGCGGAACCATCGACATGCAGGCCGGCCACAACGCGATGCTCAAACAGGGACTCTTGAACGAGCTGGCCGTACGCGGCGCGTACAAGCCCGAGTATGAGAATGCCAAGACCTACGAGGAAGTGTGGAATCTGCCGGAAGTGCAAAAAGTTATGAGGTAACAAATCAAGAGGAAGAGAGCCCCCTGCGAAAGCGAGGGGCTTTTTTCGTATCACTGGACGCTGCGCTCACTTCTGCAGATCCTCGCTGCGGATCACGATCTGCCCTCCGCGCTTCACCTCGTGATTGAGCAGGTACTCGGCGAGGAAGTTCTCGATGGACTCCTGGATGACCCTGCGCATCTCGCGGGCGCCGAATTCCGCGCTGTAGCCCCGCTCGACCAAAAGTTCCACGACGTCCTCGTCCACCTGCACCGTGATCCCCTTCTCCTTTAAGATGGAGCGGATGATGGCGTCGATCATGATGATCGCCACGCGCGCCGCCATCTCGCGCGAAAGCGGGCGGTAGACGATGACCGCGTCGAAGCGGTTCAAGAACTCGGGCGAGAACGTCTGCTGTTTGAGAATCGCGTCGATGAGATTCTCATTGAAGGTGTTCGACGCTTCGGAGCCGGGCGTGCGGAAGAACTCGCGGATGAAGAGCGCGCCGGCGTTGGAGGTCGCCACGATGATCGTGTTGCGGAAATCGGTCTTGCCGCCAGTGGCGTCGGCGAGGAATCCCTCGTCGAGCACCTGCAGGAAGAGGTTCAGGACTTTCGGGTGCGCCTTCTCGATCTCGTCCAAGAGGATGAGGGAGAACGGCTGATCGTGGACGCTGCGCGCGAGGTAGCCGCGATCGCCCTCACCGGCGGATCCGACGATGCCGGCGACGGACGCCTCCGTGCCGAACTCGTTCATATCCAGACGAATCATGCGATCCGCGGAACCGAAGTACTCTTCTGCGAGGACCTTCGCCGTGTGGGTCTTGCCCACGCCGGTCGGCCCGAGGAAGAGGAACGTCCCGAGCGGGCGCTCGCTGGCCTTGATCTCCAGACGGGCGCGCTTGAGCGCGCTCACGAGACTCGTCACGGCTTCGTCCTGCCCCACGATCTTGGCCCGCATGGCTTGGTCGAGCTTCAGCAGTTTGCTGCGCTCGTCTCCCGACAATTCGCGCACGTTGATGCGCGCCTTCTGGGAGATGATCGCCCGGATGTGCTCGTCGCGCACGAAGGAATCCCCTGCGCTGCGCGCGAGCGCGAGCGCGTCCTCCAGCACGGAAACGGCCTTGCCCGGGAAGGAAGCCCCGCCGAGGTAACGCTTGCACAGCGCGATGATGCTGCGCAACGCCTTGAAGGTGACGCGCACCACGTGTTTGGAGCGTACGCGGAAATACTGCTCCATGAGCACGGACATGGTTTCCTCGTCCGTCGCTTCATCCACCATCACCTTCTCGAAATAGTGATCGAGACCGGGATCGCTCTTCACGAACCGGTGGTAGTCCTCGCTGTCGATGATGCCGATGAGCTGGATGTTCTTCTCCTGCAGGAAGCGCGTGAGGATCGCGCGGAGCTTCTCGCCACCCGACTTGAGCAGCAGTGCGAGGTTAAAGATGACGAGGATGAACTTGCCGGACTCCTGCGCTTTCTTCAGTGCGAAGAGCAGGAACGTGTCGGGGTTCGCCACGCCGGAGAGGAGCTCCTCGGTCCTGAGCGTGATGACGCGCGTGTAGGCGCTGAACGCATCGCGCTCGCGCTTGCGGAGATCGAACGTCATATTGTTCACTAAGGAACGCTTGCCCACACCGACGGAACCGATGAGCAGCAGGTTATGCAGATCGGACTTTCCGAGGATGCGCAGTGCTTCCTTCCGCTCGGCATCGTGGATGCGGATGAGTCTCTTGCCCTTCCAGAGGATTGAATCACTCAAATCCTCCGTAAGCCGATCGAGCGCGTCGGTGTAGCCCATCACCCAACTGCGACCGATGCCGCCGAAAGATCCGAGCAGCGCCTCGGGCGACCAGAAGGGCATGCGGTGCTCATAGAGCGCGTGGAAAGACTCCCACTTGAGGAGTGCATCGACGTTCTCGATCGACAGATCGCACGCATTCAAGATCGGCTCGAAGGCCTCGATGCGCGTAAAGAAGACCGAAAGAAGCACCGCCGCATCGATCCGCAGCCGCTCCATCTCTTTCATCTCCTCCATCGCCAATGCCATGAATGCCGCGCCTGCGGGAATGGATTCCCCGCCACGCTCCAACGTCTGGAGAGCCCGCACGAGGAACTCAGGAACCTCCAGCCCCATCTCCTGCACGATGAACGTTCCACCACGCGTTTTCACGGCGGCAGTCAGGAGATGCGCAGGTGTGACGGATGAGAGATCCTGTATCCGCCGCACAATCTCGAAGGAGAGGTAATCCTGCGGGCCCGTGGGTATCCACGGAAGCGGCCGATCATCCCGCAGAAATCGCTGATCGATGAAGGCGTGTATGACGATGAGCGGGAAGAGCAGCAACGCGGTCGCAATCATGGCGGACGCCGATTCGCCCATCGCCGCCATCAAGCCCACAACGACGCCGAAGGCTCCGTAAAGCAGGAGTGCGATGGGCCCGAACAGGATGCGATGGAGTGCGACTCCAATCGCCACGTGCGTCCCGGTGATATCAAAGGGTTGGCGATCCACGTTAGAAGATTTGGACGAGGTCAAGGATGAAGAGCACGGGGAATGCGAGCCAGACGATGATCATGGCGGTGAACGCGGTGAAGAACACCAGTTCCACGACTATGCCGACGATGAGCGCGGTCAAGCGGAAGACCATCCCGATGATGCGCGACGTGATATTGAGAACGATGGCTTGAGCCATGAGGTTCAAATCGAAACCCCTGCGCTCCGTGCGGTCGACGATCCCCTTCCAGGGGCTCAAGAAAGTCTTGATGAGAAACCAGAAGGAGAAGATTTCGTTGAGCGCGCGGAAGTACTCGCCGTAACTCCGCAGGAAGTGCAGGGGCACTTCCGCGAAGTACCACTTCAGGAATCCCGAAGCGGTCTCTCCGGCGAGGGCCGGATGCCGCGTGATGATCGTAAACGCACGCATAATGAATCCATTGATTATAGCAGATTTTTGCCTCTGGATGAAGCGGAACCGAACGGGTACGCTACCCCACAACATGCGACCTCTCTTCATCGTACTCGAAGGGCCCGACGGCGGCGGAACAACGCTCCATAGCGCCCTGCTGGCCAAAAGACTGGAAGCGCAAGGTTTGAAGGTGCTCTGCACGTTTGAGCCGACGGATGGACCCATAGGCACGGCTATCCGAAACGATCTGGACACAGGGGCGACCTTCTCCCCCCTGGAGCTTCAGAAGCGGTTCTGTTCCGATCGCGCCTGGCATCTGAAAGAAGTCATCTCTCCGGCACTGCGCGCCGGTTCCACCGTCATCTCCGACCGGTACACCCCCTCCACACTCGCCTACGGCGAAGCACTCGGTATCCGCAGAGAGGAGCTCGAAAAATTGAACAAAGATTTTATTCAGCCTTCTCTCGTTTTCCTGCTCATGCCCCCGTTTGATGTGTGCATCCGGCGCCTGAAGAGCCGCGCGAAACTCGACGCCCTCGAAGAAGCCACCTTCCAGAGACGTGTGTACGACCTCTACGCACATATGGCCGAAGAGGACCACTCCATCATCCGCATCGACACCTCCGGACCGAAGCACAGCGCAGCGGAAGAGATTTTTGAGAGAGTGAAAGAGAAAATGGAGAGTGTATGATGAAGCCATGTCCGCCCTCCTCCTCTCCGGTCGCGAAGCTGCTTCGGCGCTCCTCACGCCTCTGAAGAAACTCGTGCAGAAATTGGATCCGAAGCTTGTCGTTATCCAGATCGGCGACGATCCGGCGAGCGCGAGCTACATCCGACAGAAGTTCAAAAGTTGCGCGGAGGTGGGCATGCGCTCGGAGCACCGGCACCTGCCGGCGGACACGACCATTGAGACGCTCATGGAGACAGTGGCGGAACTGAACGGCGACGGAGACGTCTCCGGATTCATCGTGCAAGTCCCGCTTCCGGGCAAGCTCAATGACGCCGTGCCGCAGATCATCCGCGCGATCGATCCGAAGAAGGACGTTGACGGCTTCGGCGCCTACAACCTCGGCAAGATGTTCCTCTCCCGTGAGTTCGAGCACCTTCCGCCCGCGACCCCCTCGGGCATCATCGCGCTCCTCGAACACTACAAGATCCCCGTCGAGGGGAAACACGCCGTCATCGTCGGCCGCTCCAATACCGTCGGGAAGCCTCTCGGCATCATGCTCCTCAACCGCAATGCGACCGTCACCCTCTGCCACAGCAAGACCAAAGATCTTCCGTCGCTCACGAAGCTCGCCGACATCCTGATCGCGGCAGTGGGCAAACGACACTTCATCACGAAGGATATGGTGAAACCGGGTGTCGTGGTCATCGACGTCGGCATGAACCGATCCGAGCAAGGACTCACCGGCGACGTGGATTTCGAAACGGTGAAGGAGGTGGCCTCGGCCATCACGCCTGTTCCCGGCGGCGTGGGCCCCATGACCGTCGCCGCCCTCATCAGAAACTGCGTCCGGGCGAAGGAGAGACAAATGGAGAAGTGAGCCGTTGTTTTCGCATGACTCAAGGCGTAAGTTTGTCGCAATGAAAATCGAGTATATGTTTCACACAAAATTGGCCATCTCTGACTGTTTGAATCTCGTTCAAACATTCATGAATGCTCCTGAAGAATATTGGAGTATCTCAAATCGAAGTGGTGCGACGGCAATCTTCAAACGCCTGAAGAGGCCATATCCTCTGCCGAAGTGGGCTCACTCACTCGTCGGTTTAGTTCTATTCCCTCTGGGCCCAAATGTGTCATTCTGGCACGGGCGATCTGAGCCACTGTCTTGCCATGAAGAATGCACCATTATTGTCCGTCCCACAGATGAAGGATCGACTGTAACGATCTCTGCTTCTGTAGGAACCAAGCGAATTGGGAAGTTGCTCCATCGGTACCTCTCTGATTTTGACATGCACCTGAAAAATGGAAGCGGCTTCCCACAAGAGCCATCGCTCTTCGATGATAGAGTCACTGCCACATACGTTCTACTGCCACCAATTCTTCTTTTGCTACTCTTCGTATTCCTGTCCTATGTTGCATGTCTCGCCGCCCAAAACTGTTCCCTCCCCGGCACAAGTTTCCTGCGGCGCTTCTGGACCAAAGTGCCATAACTAGTTGCTCTTCGCAAAAAATTCTGTACACTTCTTCCGTGGAAAAACCGTTTCACTCCTTTGGCTTTTCGGATTCTCTCCGCAAAGCCTGCTTGAGCGTTTCCCTCCCCTCCTGATGTGCGGGATCCTCGCCATCGCCGGCTACCGCGATGTCATTCAGGATCTCTACGACGGCCTCATTCTCCTGCAGCATCGCGGCCAGGATGCCGCCGGGATCATGACGTACAACAGTCAATTCCACCTGAAGAAAGCCAACGGCCTCGTACAGGACGTGTTCCATGAGAAGTCTCTCGCCCGCCTCAAGGGCACGATGGGCATCGGCCACGTGCGCTATCCGACGGCGGGATGCTCGAGCGAGTTCGAGGCACAGCCGTTCTTCGTCTCCACCCCCTTCGGCATCGCGCTTGGGCACAACGGCAACCTCACCAATTCCGGAGAACTGCGGAAGTTTCTCCTCGAGAAGGAGTACCGGCACCTCAACACGAACTCCGACTCCGAAGTGCTCCTGAATATCTTCTCCGTGGCCCTGCGCAATCAGCGCCCGAAGGGCAAGCTCACCCCCGAGCAGGTGTTCTCCGCCATGCGCTCCGTCTTCAAGCACTGCAAGGGCGCCTACTCCGCCGTTGCGCTCATCGGCGGTCAGGGCATCGTCGGCTTTCGCGACCCGCACGGCATCCGGCCGCTGCAGCTCGGCAAGCGGAAGTTCGGCATGAAAGAGGAGTACATCCTCGCCTCGGAAAATTCCGCCTTCCGCGCGCTCGACTTCGAATTCGTCCGCGACGTCCAGCCAGGCGAAGTCGTCTTCATCGATTCCAAGAATCGCCTGCACTCGAGCCAGGTCCGTCAGGGCCAGCTCAACCCCTGCCTGTTCGAGTGGGTGTACCTCGCCGCGCCGGATTCCACGATCGACGGCGTGAACGTCTACAAGGCACGCGTCCGCATGGGCGAGGCGCTCGCCAAGCGCATCAAGGATGCGCACATCCACATCGACTCGGTGATCCCCGTGCCGGATACGGGACGGCCCGTGGCCGCCGGCCTCGCCGGAAAACTCAAGGTGAATTACCGCGAGGGCCTCATCAAGAACCGCTACATCCACCGCACATTCATCATGCCGGGGCAGTCCATCCGCAAGCGCAGCCTGCACTTTAAATTGCACCCGATCGAGCTCGAGTTCAAGGGCAAGAGCGTGCTGCTCGTCGACGACTCCATCGTCCGCGGCAATACAAGCAAGAAGATCGTCGAGCTGGTGCGCGAAGCGGGCGCGAAGAAAGTCTACTTCGCCACCGCGGCCCCGCCGATCATCAGCCCCGATCCGTACGGCATCGATCTCCCGACGAAGGAGGAGCTCATCGCTGCCAACATGTCCGTGGAGGAGATCCGCAAATTCATCAAGGCCGACGGCCTCTTCTACGGCACCATCGAAGACTTGCGACGCTCCGTGCAATACGGAAACCCCAAGATCAAGCACTTCTCGGAAGGGTGCTTCACCGGCAAATACCCGACCCCCGAAGTGACCCCCAAGCTGATCCGCGACCTCGGGAAGTGCCGCAATGAGATGCGGGAGGACTTCGATAAATCCGACGAGGACGAAGACCGGTCCAAAATGATGGCGTTGGTGTAAAGCGTGGAAGGGAACCTTGAAGGAGGCGCTCCAGGCGGGCAAAGCCCGCCTTCGCGCATCATTGAGTAACCCGGTAAATGACTCACAAATCTTACGCTGCAATAGGAAGCACTATTGCACTCAGCACCCTATGCTGCATACTTTGGATGTGCGCATCCTCCTCATCGCCTCCACCGCCCGCGAACACGCCATCGCCGATGCGCTCGCACGCAGCCCGCAGCATCCCGAGATCATTTCCATCTGCGGATCAGAGAATCCGGGGTTGAAGCGCCTCTCGAGTACTCTCCATACGGGCAGCATCCTCGATTTCGATTTCGTTCTATCGATCGCGAAAAAAATAAAACCGGACTTCGCCGTCATCGGACCGGATGACCCGATCGGCGCCGGGCTCGCTGACGCTCTGCAAGAGGAAGAGATCCCTTCCGTGGCGCCCCTCAAGTCGCTCGCACGCATCGAATCCAGCAAGGCCTTCACGCGCAATCTCCTCAAGAAGTACAAGATCGGAACATCACCGAAGTTTAAAGTTTTTACGAAACCCGAGCCAAAAGAATTGCATACATTTATTGATCAAGAATTGCACGGAAACTATGTGGTGAAGTACGACGCACTCAAGGGCGGCAAGGGGGTGAAGGTGAGCGGCGAGCATCTCCAATCGATCGACGAAGGCACCGCTTACGGCCTTGAGTGCATCCGCGAATGCGGACAGGTCGTCGTCGAGGAGAAGCTCATAGGCATTGAGTTCAGCCTGCTGTCCTTCGTTTCATCTACGCAAGTGGTCGACATGCCGGCCGTGCAGGATCACAAGCGCGCCTATGACGGAGATACCGGTCCGAACACGGGCGGCATGGGGACCTATACCGACGCCGATCACTCCCTCCCCTTCCTCTCGAAGAGAGACCTGGATGATGCCAAGGAGATCAACCGAGCCGTCGCGGCGGCGCTCCTCAAGGAATGCGGGGAACCGTACCGTGGCTTCCTCTACGGGGGCTTCATGGCGGTCCGTGACGGCATACGCGTCATCGAATTCAATGCGCGCCTCGGTGATCCGGAAGCGCTCAATATCCTGCCGCTGCTGTCATCGGATTTCGTTACGATCTGTAGGGCCATCATCGATGGAAGTCTCGACGAGTCTCTCGTGACCTTCGAGTCCAAGGCGACCGTCTGCAAGTACTTGACGCCGGAGAGTTACCCCGTGAGCAAAGACCAGCGCGGCAAAGAGGTGACGTTCCCGAAGATGCCGGAAAACGCCCGCCTCTTCTACGGGGATATCAGAGAAGACGTGGACGGCACGCTGCACCTCGGAGGCTCGCGCACGGCCGGCATCGTCGGCATCGCCTCGAGCATTGCCGAGGCCGAGTCGATCGCACAGAAGCTCTGCGAACAAGTGCAGGGTCCCGTGCGCTTCCGCTCCGACATCGGAACGGAGGCGCTCATCGCGAAGAGAGTGGAGGTGATGAGAAAGCTAAGGGGGGCGTAAAGCCCTTTCTTCCCAACCCAGCAGCAGCCGCCCGCCCGAACGACCGCCAGGTCGGGCAGGTCCCCGGCTGCGGTGCCCTCTGTATGCACGGACACAGTCGAATGGCTTCCGGCTGCGGTTTCCTCATAATCCGAAAGCTTGCCATGGAATTGACTTTTTGTGTTTATAATGCATAATAGTCAGCTACGAACTGCGTGCGTTTGAGTGGGAGTGGGAGTTCGTGGGAACTCGCTCATTCGCACTATCGGCATTGGAAAGGAGGTATGAATTTCAGCCGAAACGGAGTCTCGTGGGAAAGAAGTTTCGTTTGAACCATCACAGACAAAAAGGTGAGAATCATGAAACGAAGCAGTGTCAGAGGGAGACCGGCAGGAAGCCGGCTCGGGACGAAGTCGCGGACACGAAGTCTGCGCATCGAAAACCTTGAGGGGAGAAATCTCCTCACCATCGGTGTGTATGCGATGGAGACTCTCCAGAGTCCTGTCGTTCACGTCGAGATCCAGTGCGAACTCGGATACTCGAGCAACGACACCGCGACTCTGGAAACTCTGAGTGACGGGGACATTCGCCTCACGGCGAACGGCCAAGTCCTCCAGAGTCTCACCCCCCTCGCCGCCGTCGGTTTAGTCACCTACGGCGGGGATGACCGGGTGGACGCCTCCGGCTTGTCCGAGTCGACCGCAGCGGTCATCTGGCTCGGCGAAGGAGCCGACGTCGGGATCGGCGGCACAGGCCCGGACTGGATCATGGGGGAAGGCGGCCCGGACTGGCTCGAGGGCCGTTTGGGCAGCGACCACCTCTACGGTGGCCTCCGCGTGGACGTGATCGGCGGGAACGCGATCAACGTTCAACCCGACGGGACCGTCACCGGTCTCGCGGACGGAGTGGTCGACTTCCTGTTCGGGGAATGCGGCGATGAGGATTACGTCGGGCTCGAGTCGCTCGACTGGCACGACACTGAGAACGTGCCGGGGAAGGCTGATCATTACTACTGGGAGGAGTACGTTCCTCCCGTCGCGCCTCTGCCGTCCGGGTGGTCCGACATCGACGGTCGCGTGACCATCGATGCGAACACCGCCCAGAACGTTACCCCCCACGTGGTCGACGGGATACTGACCGTCACGTGGAACGGCGGCAGCAGAACGTTCGGAGACGCTCAACGGATCATTTGGGAAGGGACTCCCTACGCCGACGATCTGAACTTCTCCGGGCTCTCCGCCCGCCTGACGGTCCACGGCAGAGCGGGTAACGACCGAATCGTCGGCGGCGAGGCCGCTGACGAGCTCTTTGGTCAGGAAGGCGATGATAGCCTCATCGGCAGCGGCGGCTTCGACTTCCTCGAAGGCGGACCCGGAAATGATTTCCTCGACGCCATCACGGGCGAGGCGACCGACGTTGCCGACACTCTGAAAGCCGACGACGGTATCTCGAGGAACGATCAGCTGCGCTACCGCGCAGCCGATGTTGTGTTCCGGGATCCGGACGGCGGCGGTGATGTGATCGAGGTCATCAACACGATCGATGACCAGACGGGGGCCTGTTTGTATCAGGCCAACGAGGTCGAGATCGTTCAGGTGACGGTCACAGATCCCAATGGGGCCGTGGTCGACGGGTTGTTCTACAACCTGTATCTCAACGATCAGTTGGTCACGCCGAACCCTCGGCGTGTCAACGGAGACATCACGGTGCGGTACGGTGAAACGTTCACCGTCACCTCGCTCCCCGGAAACGATCTGCGGGTCGAAATGGACCTGCAAGGGTACCGTCTGTCCTCCGAGCTGGTCGATGCGGTTCACACCTCCGACCCCAATCTGGGGTAACTGACCCCCTCGAGCGCCTGTACGTACGCGCTCGAGACGGATCGCCTCCACATGCCGAACGCGCGATTGCGCAGACCGCCGCCCACTATTGGGCGGCGGGTTTAAAATGCCATTCCATCCTCACCCCACTTTCTTCAGCCTCTCCTCCATGACCTTCTCTTTGAGCGCTGTCGTGAGTGCCGCGATGTCTCCGTTCATGATCGCCGGCAGATTGGAGAAATTGCGGTCGAGCCGGTGATCCGTCACGCGATCCTGCGGGAAGTTGTACGTGCGGATCTTCTCACTTCTGTCCCCCGAACCGATCTGTCCGGAACGCATCTCCCCGCGCTCGGCGCAGACGCGGTCCTGTTCGGCCTGATAGAGGCGACTCGAGAGAAGCTGCATGGCAAGCTGCCGGTTGCGAAGCTGACTGCGCTCCGTCTGGCACGCGACCACCGTGCCCGTCGGCAGATGGGTGATGCGTACGGCCGTCTCCACCTTGTTCACGTTCTGTCCGCCTGCGCCGCCGCTGCGGAATGTATCGACCTTCAAATCCTGCGGCCGGATCGCGATGTCCCGCTCCTCGGCCTCCGGCAGCACCGCCACGCTCGCGGCGGAGGTGTGGACGCGCCCCTTCGCCTCCGTCACCGGGATGCGCTGCACGCGATGGACGCCGGACTCATACTTGAGTTCCCCGAAGACGCCTTCCCCCTCGATGCGGCACACGGCTTCCTTCACTCCCCCGCCCTCGGCATCGGTCTTGTCCATAAGCTCCGCCTTCCATCCTTTCCTCTCACAAAAACGCAGGTACATCCGCAGCAGATCCGCTGCGAAGAGCGCCGCCTCCTCTCCGCCCGTTCCGGCGCGCACTTCGAGGATCACATTCCTCTGGTCATCGGGATCCGAAGGAATGAGGAAGCTCTTCATCTCGGCAAGCAACTGCGGCAGCCGCCCGCGGGCATGCTCCGCTTCCTCCTTGGCAAGCACGAAAAGACCCGGATCATCCTTCACCTCCTCCACCGCCCCGATCGACCGCTCGCAGGAATCATATTCGCTCAGGAGCTTCAGCAGCGGCTCGAGCTCGGCCATGCGCCGCTTCAAGCGCACAACAGCCTTCGGATCGGAGAAGATCTTGGGGTCCTGCAGGGACCGTTGTGCGGAAGCATGCTCCGCGGCCAGTGCGCGCAATTTTTCAATCACCGTTCAATTATGGAGCACGAGCGCGCCGGGGGGAAGCGCGTATTTACAAAGACGGACTTCGGTGGAGTCGCCCTCTTGTGAAAGGCATGCGATGGAGTACGATGAAACCCCTATGGATTGGAAGAGGAACCCCACCCTCATCATCGGCATCGCGATCCCCGTTCTCATGATTCTGTTCGTCGCAGCGAGCATCTATCTTCCCGCTTTCTTCGCCACACCGCCTCGCTACAACTTCCTGTATCTCACGGGTGATTCCTATGACTACCAGTGGCAGTACCGCGTCTCCGGAGGCAAGCTGGAGGAGATCCCCCGCAACGTGGCAAAAAATGCAATTGTTCCCGGACGGGCCACGCTCTACCTCTTCGACATCACGAAAAAGGAGAGCACAACGATCACCGCAGCAGAGGCGAAGAAGCTCAATCTCGACCCCAGCGGAGTCGCACCGGACGGGTATGAGGTAGTACGCGGCAACGGCGGAGGATTCTTCCCGTTCGATTTCCGCGACAATAGCTATAGCACCTTCTACCTGCGCAATCGCTTCGCGGGGCAGAAGATCACTCTCAAGACATCCGAAGGAAATTACTGGAACTACGAGTTCCTCGGATGGGTCCTTCCCTAACTCCCCATGGATAAGCACGATCTTCTCCGTCAGCTCTCCGTTCTCGCCGAGCAGCACCTCGTTTCGGAACAGGAAGTGCTCCAAGCCCTGCGCCAAGGGAAATCCTCTCCGTCGCAACACGGTACCGCCTCGCGCTTCACCGAGATCCTCTACTACATCGGCGGGCTCATCATCTTCATCGGCATCACCGTTCTCATCGTACAGAACTGGGAGATGCTCAACTCCATTACAAGAATTCTCGTGACTCTCGGAGTCGGCATCGCCGCCTACGTCATGGGAGTGCTCTACATGCAGAGGAAAATCACGCAGAACCTCACGACTGCGTTCTTCTTCCTTTCGACGATCCTGTTGCCGACAGGCCTCTTCATCACCTTCCACGAGGCCGGTTTCGATGTGGAGACGGCGGGAACGAACGTGGTGATCTCCGGTATCCTCCTCGGCACGTACCTTGCTTCGTACAGCCTCTACAAGAGGAACTTCTTCCTCCTCTTCACGATCATCTACGCGACGTGGCTCTTCTTTGCCTTCACAAGCCTGCTCTTCGGCGGAAACCCGATTCTCGTCGAGTGGAAGTTCTACGCCTACCGCGTGATGATCACGGGCCTGTCGTTCATCTTCATCGGTTACTCGTTCCGGGATCACGAGCGCCGCAAGATGCTCACCGGTCCGCTCTACGCGTTCGGCATCCTCGGTTTCCTCGCTTCCACGCTTGCGCTCGGCGGCTGGCGGCCTGAGCAATCCCTCGTGTGGGAGCTCCTCTTCCCAGGCATCGACCTTGCGGTGATCTTCCTCGGCGTGGTTTTCAAGACCCGTGCCTTCCTCGTTTTCGGCGCAATGTTTCTGATGGCTTACATCCTGAAGATCACTTCGGAGTACTTCAGTTCCGGGTTCGGCTGGCCGCTGTCGCTCGTCCTCCTCGGGCTGGTGTTCATCGCCATCGGCTACTTCACCTACCACTTGAATCGGAAATATCTAGGTTAGGGTTAGGAGTGAGGGTTAGGGTTAGGGGTGTCGCTATTGGACGATCGGAACGATTTCCCTAACCCTACCCCTTCATGAAGATTCTTGTCGCCATGTCCGGCGGAGTGGATTCGAGCGTCGTCGCCTGCCTTCTGAAAGCGCGCGGCCATGACGTCGTAGGCGTGCACCTGAAGCTCTGGCAGGATCCGCGTGCCCCCGCGTCCGCGAAGATCCTCCCCTCCAAGTGCTGCACTCTGCAGGCGCAGAGTCGCGCGAAGAGCGTGGCAAGAATACTCGGCATTCCGTTCTCCGTCGTCTCACTCGAGCGGGAGTTTAAGAAGGCAGTGGTGGATCCTTTCATCGCAGCCTACGCACGAGGCCTCACCCCCAATCCGTGCGTGCTCTGCAATCCGACCTTCAAGTTCGCACACCTCCTGAAACTCGCGAAGAAGAAAAAGTGTGACAAGGTGGCCACCGGCCACTATGCGCGGCTGAAAGAGAAGATCGATGCGCACGGCAGGAAATACGTCGCGCTCCTCGTCGCCAAGGACTCCAAAAAGGACCAAAGTTATTACCTCTACCGTCTGTCGGATGCCGAGCGCCTCCGTTCCCTCTTCCCGTTGGGAACGCTCAAGAAAAGCGCCGTCTATACGCTCGCGAAGAAGTGGAAGATTCCGCTTGAGCGCGCAAGCTACCGCGAAAGCCAGAACCTCTGCTTCTTCCCCGAGAAGGACGCGCTCCCCTTCCTCAAGCGTTACGTGCGCGGCAGTCGCGAAGGATCCATCCGAACGCGCGCAGGGAAGACCGTCGGCACGCACAGGGGGCTGCCCTTCTACACCATCGGACAGCGCAGAGGACTCAAGATAGGGGGGCTCCGAATTCCCCTCTACGTCGTCGAGAAGCGCCCGCGTCAAAATCTGCTCATCGTCGCTCCGCGCGGGGAATTGCGAAGCAACGGCCTCACGATGACGCAGTTGCACTGGATCGGGCCTGCGCCCGCAGAGCGCAAGAAAATCCCCCTGGACGTGCGCATCCGCTCGCTCGGAGAGCGCATGCCAGGCTTGCTCGTCCGAACGGGAAAACGAGCGACGTTTCGCTTCGCAAGGAGCGCCGTCGGCGGCATCGCACCGGGGCAGTCTGCCGTGCTGTACCGCGGAGAGGAAATCGTGGGCGGGGGGATGATTACGGGAAGCGATTGAAGGAAAACCGGCACCTCCTTTCCGCCCTCAAATCGTGCTATGCTCTTCCCCTTTTCCTGCTGCATCTTAAGCGCTTTTCTGCTATAATTCCGTGATACCACTCCACCCGCGCCGCCACCGCGCCGACGTCGATCCGGACGGGATGATCATCCTCCCGGAAGATGATGATGTTGTGACCACTCCGGAAACAGGGAGAGTCCCCGGACTTGCGCTCCTGAAAGCCGAATGGACGATCGAGGATGAGCCGCTTCCCGCGGAGATGAAGAAGCCACCGAAGCCTGTATGTTCGATCTTCGCAGAGGTCCGATGGACCATCCGGCAGATCTCGGAGGAGTTGCTGAATGAGTGCACGGATCAGTACCGCTTCAGTTTCCGTACGCTCGGCAGTTCGCTCCGATCCGTCGGCACCGCGCTCTCTGTGGCCAGTGGCACACTGTGGGCGTTTCTCACGCAGCCTGTATGGATCGTTTCCCCTTCCCGGAAGCCCAAACGTTACACGCGCGTCACGCTTTTCCTCCTCGACACCGTGCGGTTCGGCGGAACGTTTGCAGCCATCTTCGTCGCCCTCTTCGTGACTTTGAACTACGAGAGTTTCTGGAACATCGTCTCCGAACGCATCAACCCCATCGAGCACGCCCGCTCGGTGCAGGCGCTCAGCGAATCCGTGGACAGCAAGCTGAAGGATCACCTCGCCAACGCACCGTCCCTCTCGGTAGCCGGCGGGAGCATGGGTGACCTCTTGAGTTTCCTGCCGCCGGTCGGCCCGCCGGAAGATCGGCTCATCGTGCCGAGGTTGAACCTCAATGTGCCAATTGCCACGCCGCCATTTGACGCTCTGCTGAAAGAAGACTGGGCACAAGTCGAGAAGGATATCCAAACGGCACTGCAGGACGGCGTCGTGCACTATCCGGGCACGGCCAAACCCGGCCAGGCGGGCAACTTCTTCGTCACGGGCCATAGCTCCTACTATCCGTGGGCGCCCGGAAAGTATAAGACGGTCTTCGCGCGCCTGAACGAACTCAAGCCGGGTGACGATTACTGGGTGTACTTCGGCGGGGACAAGCACCGCTACATCATCCGCACGAAGGAGGAAGTGAGTCCGACGAACGTGGCGGTGCTCGACCAACCGTCGAACAAGAGACTGGGCACCCTCATGACCTGTACGCCCATCGGCACCGCTCTCCATCGTCTCATCCTCACGGCGGAAGAAGTGGACCCGTCGACAGGCATCGCACTCAAGCCGGGAGAATCCGGCAAGCACGTCCTGCCGACCTCGCGGCCGGAGGCCCTGCCCATTTAAGGAACCTCTGAAAAACGTGTCATGGTGAGCGAAGACGAACCATGACATGTGCCCATTTGCCAATTTGTCGCCCTTCGTCTCCGCTCAGGGTGACAAATTGGCATTTTTCAGAGGTTCCTTAACGAGTTGAAAGCCGAATGTGTTGAGCTCTTCGACTCACTGCGCTTCGCTTCGTTCGTTCAGAGTCATTCGACTCGCTTGGAAAAACTGCCCTTGGTTTACCATGAGCGAGCATTTCGCGTAGCGAAATGCGAGTCGAATGGTGCCGCCGGCTGGATTCGAACCAGCATGCCCTGTTACGGGCAGGGGATTTTAAGTCCCCCGTGTCTACCATTTCACCACAGCGGCAAGAAGGCCTCGAAGGAGCAATCTTCACGACTAAGTATACGATATTTTCATGATGCGCGAAGCGCGGGTCTCGCGGGTCCCGCGCTGGAGCGCCTCCTTGAAGGGAAGGATGGCTCATGGAAGGGAACCGTCAAGGTTCCCTTCCATGCCAAAACTCTCACTCAAACTCGACGGTCGTCTCCGTGGGAGACGTGATGGTCGAACCCTCCAAAGACGTGAGGCGCACGCCAAACTTCGTTCCCGACTTGTTGCGCGAGCTCTCGATGGAGGGGATGGAGATCGTCTTCAGCGACTCGCCATCCACGAAGGTGAGCGTTCCCTGCGCCGATGTGTAGTCGAGACCGGCCACCGCAGTGACGTCGTAGGTGGCGAATGATACCTTCACCGTCCCCTTCGTACCGCCGACACGCTGCACCGTGACCGGTATCTTCGTATCGGATGACGATGATCCCGTTAAAAACGTCGATTTCCCGAATTTGAGCGACCCACTCCCCGCCGCCATGATTTCATCATCGGCAATCGTCACGACCGCACTCTTCAAGTCTCCGAGGGAGGCGCTGGCATTCGTGCTTGTGAGCGTTACGGTGAATGTCTTATTCCCATTGATGGATTCATTATCCGTAATCAACACAGGGAACGTCTTGCTCGATTCACCGTTCAAGAATGTGATCGAACTGCCCGAAGCATTGTAGTGCTGTGTTGCCAGCGCCGTTCCGTTCGTCAGGGAGTACTGCACCGTTGCCTGCCCGGACGTGCTGTTGGTGCGCACGACGGTCACATTGATCCGGCCTGCATCTTCCACTATCTCGTATGCCGAGGCTCCAAAGGAGAACGTTCCGCCTCCCGTTGAGCCCGATGTGGAACTCGTGCTCGAAGTGGAAGAGTTGGAAGAACTGGCCGGAGACTCATCATCTGTGATGTTCAGCGTGGCAGTGACGGGCGTGCCGAGCACAGCACCTCCCTTCGCATTGCTCACCGTGAGCGTGATCGTTCGGGTCCCGTCCGTCAGCGTGTTATTGAGCAGCTTCACCGGAAACGCCGCCGTGCTCTGCTTGTCAGAGAAGTGCAAGGTGCCGGAAGACGGCTCGTAATCGGTATTGGCCTTCGCCGTCCCGTCGGACGTCGCGTAATCCACAGTCACGGCCCCCGTCACTCCCCCCGCCCTGATGACGGTCACGGACGCAGTCGCGCCATTCTCCTTGCCCGTGTACGTCTCCGCAGTGAACCGGATGGTGCCGGCAGGATTCTGCGTCGTTGCCACGGAAGAAGAGGAGGAGCTTGAGCTCGAAGAAGAGCGGGAAGACGACGATGAAGAAGAGACATTGCCTGTCAGATCTGCTTTCAACCGCTGGAGCATGACTGCAAGCTGACCGCGAGTGACGTAGTCATCCGGTCCGAAACGTCCGTCCTGGTAGCCGCGGATAATGCCTGCGGCATACATCTCCCCGACTGCGGCGTCGTAAAAAGAGCCCGTACGAACGTCATCGAAAACGGCGGATCCGAGACTGGTCGCGACGGCGGTGGCTCCGATACCGCAAGCGGCACCCGCCAAAAAAAGCGCGAGAGAGGCGCGCGAGAAACGAGAGAGGATCATGGAAAGTGGGGAAGAATTCGATGCAGTATGCGCAGTTTCCGGGTACGCATGCAATAGACAAAAAGTCTACGAGGCAGCAGAACTATCGATTGAATCGCAAGATTCTTCGGGGTCAAACCGTATATGGTAAATATTAGAATATATGGTATAATGGTATTAGCAACATGCAAACCCTTATCGCCCTCTTCCCGCGCATCTGGCCGCAGCGACGCATCACCTGGTGTGAAACATCCACCGGCTGGCTCTTCCTGTTCCTCATGGTGGCATCCAGCTCGACCACCGCTCCTTTCGCCAAACAACTGGGGACGGTCTTCTCGCCGCTCTCGATGCTCGTCTTAAGCGAGTGCATGATGCTCCTCTTCGCGCTGCTCTCATTCGGTTCCATCCCGCTCATAAGGAACATCTGGCGAATGGACCGCAACACACTCGTTCTCGCTGCGATCGCCGGCATGCTCAACGGCATCATCGCACCGCTCCTCTGGTTCTACGGACTCGAACGCACGTCCGTGATCAATGCCCAACTGTTCGGTATGACGGAAATGCTGTTCATGATTGTGTTCGCCGTGTTCTTCGCCAGCCAGCATCTCACGCGTTCGCACATCATCGGCGGCTCGATCATCATCGCCGGCGTGGTCTTCGTGTCCCTGCAAGGATTCACAAGCAGCCTCACGGTGAGCAGCGGCGACATCGCCATCTTCCTCTCCGGCATCCTCTTCGCCGTCGGAGGCACCATCATCGCCACAACTCTCAGGAAAATCGACTCTGAGCTCATCATCGTCATCCGATCGGCAGTCGCCATCTTCTGCTTCTTCCTCCTCTCCCCCTTCGTCCCCCACCCTTTCCGCGCCGAACTCGCGGAATTTCCCCTCGCACTTCTGCCCGTCCTGTTCGGCTACGGGTTCATCTCCCGTTTTCTCGTCATCTTCAGTTACTACGAATCCATTGAGCGGCTGCCCGTCGCCACCGTTTCCCTCCTCTCGACGCTCACCATCGCAGGATCCGCCCTCTTCGCATTCGTCATACTCGGCGAAACAGTCGCCTGGTACCAGATCGTCGGCGCAGCCCTCGTCATCACCGGCAGCGCCTGCGTGCATCACACGCGCGCCTCTACGGAAGCCTCATACGTCGTTCACGAATACAAGGGGCATCATCGTTATCAGGGTTAGGGTTAGGATTAGGGTTAGGGACGAGTTTCAACCTCAGCCCTAATCCTAACCTTAATTCCTAACCCTACCGTCCGCCGTACAACTGCAACGCCAGCGAGACGATCTTCGCCATCTCTGCACGGAGAACCGGATCAGCGGGGCCGAAGGTGCCCGTCGGATTGCCCTGCACATCCGTATAACCCGCGACGATGCCATCCTGCGCCGCACGTTCGATGGCCGCGGCGAATTCCGTGGAAGCACCGACGTCACTGAAGCGTTGCGACGTCTCGCCGGAAACGGGAAGGGAGAAAGCCTGCAGGAGCGTGACCACCACCTCGCTGCGGGATGCGAGCTTGCGAACGGGGACGGATCCGTCGCTGAATACCGCCCATCCGTTCGTCTCCGCGCAGAGAATGTATGGAGCCGACCAACGATCGACCGCGGAGGAATTCTTCAGCACACCCGAGCCGGCACACGCAGCCGTATCGATCCCCGCCGCGACGACGGCGATCTTCGCCAGTTGTTCGATGGTGAGATGATCCGCCGGTCCGAACTGCCCCGTCGGCAATCCGTTGACATCGCGGTACCCCGCAAGGATGCCGCGCTCGGCTGTGTCCCGCACGTACGGCGCAAACCACTCCACCTTCGGCACGTCCTTGAGAACCACGGGGAAATCTTCGACGCGCACGGTGAGGAAAACGGGGTCTTCCTCAAGCGTGCGCTTGGTCGCCCCGGTCCCCACTTCGCTTGAGCGGTCAGGAAAGAGCTCCTTCGACTGTTCGGCCGCCTGATCGAGCGCCTGATCGGCGCTCTCCTGCTGGGATGTATCTATTTCGCTCTTGAAGAGCTCGGCGTCACTCGTGAAATCATTCAGGGAAGCGGCAGACACGAGCATGGGGACAGCAAGCGCGAGAAAACCGAAAGCGGTACTGCAGCGAAAAGCAAAACGCATGAGAGCGGAGGGGACGACGGCATCGTAACAGGAGAACCCCGTGACGACAACGAACGCGTCTCCCCCAGAGCAATGGAGGATTTTTCATTTGCGTCCTCCCCTCCCCTCGTCTACTCTTTCGCGGACATGATGCAACGCTCTGATCGCGGCTCCCGTGAGCCCCAAGAGGGCACGGGAGTGCGTTTTTCAAAAACGGGCAGCGTACGCGGACAGACGATCCTGCTCCTTGGCTCCGGAGCACTGAAGATCGGCGAAGCGGGCGAGTTCGACTACTCCGGCAGCCAGGCGATCAAAGCCTTCAAGGAGGAGGGTGCACGCGTGGTGCTCGTGAACCCGAACATCGCCACGAACCAGACGAGCTGGGGGCTTGCGGACTGCGTCTACTTCCTACCCGTGACCGTCTCCTTCGTCGAGCGGGTGATCGAAGCGGAGAAGCCCCAAGCGATCTCCCTCTCCTTCGGAGGTCAGACAGCACTCAACTGCGGCCTTGCGCTCAGTGAACAAGGCATCCTCGCACAGCACAACGTGCGGGTTCTGGGCACGCCGATCAAGAGCATCCACGACACCGAAGACCGCAGGCGCTTCAATGAAGAGCTGAATGTCATCGGTGTTTCCGTCCCCCTCTCGCGAGCCTGCGAGTCGCCGGAAGCCGCGCTGAAAGCAGCGGAGGAGATCGGGTATCCCGTCATCATTCGCGGCGCGTTCGCTCTCGGCGGCAAAGGCAGCGGCCGCGCCGCCACCGAACGCGAACTCCATGAACTGGTGAAAGTGGCATTCGTCGAGTCGCCGCAGATCCTCGTGGAGGAAGACCTTACCGGATGGAAGGAGATCGAGTACGAAGTGGTACGGGACAACGCAGACAACTGCATCACGGTCTGCAACATGGAGAATGTGGACCCGCTCGGCATCCATACCGGCGAGTCCATCGTCATCGCCCCGAGCCAAACGCTCGACAACACCGACTACCAGATGCTGCGTTCGATCTCGCTCAAAGTCATCCGGCACTTCGCGATTGTCGGCGAGTGCAACATCCAGTTCGCCCTCGACCCGAAGTCCCGCCAGTACCGCGTCATCGAAGTGAATGCGCGCCTGAGCCGCTCTTCGGCGCTCGCGTCGAAAGCCACGGGCTACCCGCTCGCTTTCGTCGCAGCCAAACTCGCGTTGGGCTACACGCTGCCAGAACTCCAAAACGCGATCACGCAGGTGACATGCGCGGACTTCGAACCGTCGCTCGACTACGTCGCCGTGAAAGTCCCCCGGTGGGATCTCCAGAAATTTCGATTCGTCTCCGATCAGGTGACGAGCGAGATGAAATCGGTCGGCGAGGTGATGGCCCTGGGCCGTTCCTTCGAGGAGGCCCTTCAGAAGGCTCTGAGGATGCTCAATATCGGCGCGGAGGGTCTCTATCCGTGTCCGTTCACGTTTCCCGACATCGAGAAGGAGATGAAACGTCCCACGCCGCGGCGGCTCTTCGCCGTCGCGGAAGCGCTGCGCGGACGGTGGACCCCTGAAGAAGTGAACCGCGCGACGGGGATCGACTGCTGGTTTTTGCACCGCATCAAGGCCTGCGCGCTCATCGCGGAAGAGCTGGCTCATGCGCGCCATGCTTCCCTCGAAGGAGAGCTCTTGAAGCGTTCAAAAGTCTGCGGGTTCTCGGACCGAGCGATTGCCGCCATTACGGACAAGAAGGCGGAAGACATCCGTGCCGACCGCCTCGCGCACGGCATCACCCCTGTCGTGAAACAGGTCGATACGCTCGCCGGCGAATTTCCCGCGAAGACGAACTACGTGTACATGACATATCACGGAACGGAGCACGATATCGCCATCGCAGACGCGGGCAATCCTGCGCCCGCCCACAGTGTTGTCGTCCTCGGCGGCGGTCCGTACTCTATCGGCTCGTCGGTGGAATTTGACTGGTGCTGCGTGCAGGCGGCACACGAGCTCCAACGACAGGGATTCTCTGTCATCATGGTGAACTCCAATCCGGAGACCGTGAGCACGGACTACGACGAGTGCGATCTTCTCTTCTTCGAAGAGCTCACCGAGGAGCGCGTCCGTGACATCGCCGATCTCCTGCGACCCGAAGGTCTCGTCGTCTCGATGGGCGGTCAGATCCCCAACTCCCTCGCCCCCAAGCTCGCGCGCGCGGGCCTTCCCATTCTCGGAACCCGTCCCGAGGACATCGATCGCGCGGAGAATCGCCACAAGTTCAGCTCGCTCTTGGACGAAATCAAAGTGGAACAACCCGAGTGGAAGGAATTTGCCGATGTGCGCTCCGCGCGCCTGTTCGCACAGAAGGTCGGCTATCCCGTCATCGTTCGGCCCAGTTACGTCCTCTCCGGCGCCTCGATGGCAGTCGTCCATTCGGACGGAGACCTCGAGTCCTACGTGAACCAAGCCGCCTTCATCAATAAGGAGGCGCCCGTCGTCGTATCGAAATTCGAACAGGGCGCGAAGGAGATCGACTTCGACGGCGTGGCACAGGACGGGAAGCTGCTGATCTACGCCATCTCCGAACACGTGGAGAATGCCGGCGTCCACTCGGGAGACGCCACCCTCGTGCTCCCGCCGCAGCGCGTGAACCTCGAGACACTTCGAAAACTCAAGACCATCGTGAAGAAGATCGCGAAGGGCCTGATGATCTCGGGCCCGTTCAACATCCAATTCCTCGCCTGTAACAACCGGCTGAAAGTCATCGAGTGCAACCTGCGTGCAAGCCGCAGCTTCCCCTTCGCCAGCAAGGTGACCGGGGAGAACTTCATCACCCTTGCCACGCAGGCTCTGCTGAAGAAAGCACCGACAACCATCCGCTATCAGACGCTCGACCTCGATTACGTCGGCGTGAAAGCCGCTCAATTCAGCTTCAGCCGCCTGCGGGGAGCGGACCCGCGCCTCGGCGTGGAGATGGCCTCCACGGGCGAAGTGGGATGCTTCGGACTGGATGCCGGGCAGGCCCTCCTGACGGCGCTGCTCGCCGTCGGCTTCAAACTGCCGAAGAAGAACATCCTCGTGACCATTGGACGCATCGAGGACAAACTGGATCTTCTGCCGATGATCATGCAACTCCACGAACGCGGCTTCTCTTTCTTCGCCACAACACATACGCACGAATTCCTCGAATCGCGTTCGGTCCCCTCCGCTCTCCTCTACAAAGTCTCCGAACCGCGCAGCCCGAACATCCGCGAGTACCTTGAACACAAGCGCATCGACCTCGTGATCAACATCCCCACCCACTCGATGGGCGCCGATCAGACGGACGGCTACTTCATCCGCCGGACCGCCACCGATCAGGGCATCCCGCTCATCACGAACGTTCAGCTTGCCAAACGCGTCATCGAGGCTATCTGCCAGATCGAATCACCTGAACACCTGGAACTGCTCCGGTGGCCGGATCTGCTGGCTCGCAGGTAAAATGCAGCTGTATCTTGGTTGCCCCCTCACAGAAATCCCCTTAAAATGCCCCGGTTCCTCCCCTCTCCCTCATGGATGATCCGATCGTAACCGCCGACGAAGACTTAAGTACAGGCAACGGCTCCGGAGCCTTCGGCGACGATCAGACGCTCGTCACGAAAGAGGGCTTGAAGCAGCTCAAAGACGAACTGGAGAATCTCAAGACCGTCCGTCGGCAGGAGGTGGCACAACGTCTCAAAGAGGCCATTTCGTACGGTGATCTCTCGGAGAACTCGGAGTATGAAGAGGCAAAGAACGAACAGGCGTTCGTCGAGGGCCGCATCCTCGAGCTCGAACAGAAGATCAAGAATGCGAAGATCATCTCGGAGAAGAAGATCGCCGCTCATGCCAGCAAGCAAGTGGAGATCGGCTCCACTGTCACCGTGCGCAACAAGACGGATAACCATGATCCGGAGTCGTACACGATTGTCGGTTCCACGGAAGCGAGCCCGCTCGACCATAAGATTTCGAACGAATCTCCCATCGGCAAGGCGCTCATCGGCAAAGTGAAGGGTGACTCCGTTCAGGTGGCGACCCCGGCTGGCATGCTGAAGTACGAGGTATTGAAGGTGGCGTAGTGCGCGGCACCTTCCCGTCTGAGAGCATTTGCGCTAGGCTCAGTGCAGTATGGCCGATCCCTCTCCAGCTCCGATTCCTCCGAGTACGTCGTCGGTCATCATCCCGCCCGAAGCACAGACTCAATTTCCCGATCTCATTGCGCTCATTCTCGGATCGGAGAGCATGAACAATGAAGAACGACAATACTGGATCAACATCCTTTTTGTCATGACCCCGGAACAGCGCGCGAATCTCAAAGATATCCTCGAAACGGAGAAGCGCCAGCTGCAGGAGATCGACAAGAAGTATGCCAAAGAGATCGGCGAAATAGACTCCAAACAACTCGCCGAGAAAACCCGCGAAGAGCGTTCCACGCGGCGCCTCAAGCGCGTGGAGGAAGAGTCCACCCTCAAGCAGAGTGAAGATGCACACGTGGAAGACATCCTGAAGACGATTCAGGAAGAGAAGTAAGAACTGCAAAATGCCAAATGAGAAATGCCAAATGAACGAAGGTGTTGGTCAATTGAACGTTATTCCATTTGGCATTTCCCATTTTACATTCCCTGTCATCCTTCCCTGAACGCCAGGATACATCTGTCAACGATGGCATTCATTTCTTCGGGAGCTTCCACGGTGGACTTGAATGCGCCGGTCTTGAGACTCACATCCATCTCCACGACACGGTCGACGATGGATACGAGAGCGTCCGGCTTGAGTCTCCGCGCAGATGCGAGGAGCGAACGGGCGACGTACGGATTCATCCCGACTGCCGCGGCAATCGCATTCGGCTGCGTCACGCCCTCCGCAACGGCACCGGAGACGAGTACGAGCTGGCTCACCCGCCACAGGAGCCGATTCCAGAGTTCAGCAGAGGTGACGCCGCGCTTCAGTAACTGATGCGCGAACGTGAGCGCTTCCTCCACACGTCCCTCGCCGAGGAGATCCATGAAGTGCCAATCGTCCCCTTCGCCCATGGAGACGACGAGGGCAAGCACATGCTGCGGCGCGATCTCACTGCCCGAAGCGTAGATGGAGAGCTTCCTCAATTCCTGTAACAGCATCGCCTGATCTTCCCCGATGATTTCCAGGAGCAGCCGCTCGGCCTCCTGTGTCATAGAGGCACCCAGCTCCTTGAGCTGTTCCTGCAGCCAGCCTTGAAGCTGCGCATGTGTCAGGAGAGGGAACATCCGGTGCTCCGCCACGCCCGCAAGATCTTTCAAGATCGCCGGTGGCTTCCTACGACGATCCGTCGAGAGCTCGACGACGAAGAGGAGGAGCACGTTTAAGTGAATCTGCCCTGCAAGCATCTGAAGATCACTCTTCGAAAGTTTCGGCACCCCGGCGACGACGACCAGCCTCTTCTCCGCGATGAAGGGCGCCACCGCCACTTCATCGAGCAGCTTTCCGAGGGTGAGATCGGCCGCCTCGAGCTTCAGGAAATTCTCCGATCCGTACTTCGTTATGAAATGATCCGTCCACCGACGCACTTCCTCGGAGAGGGCAAAGGAATTCTGGCCGGAGAAGAGGTAGAGGGAGGACACCGGGAAAGGATAGGGCTAGGGCTAGGGTTAGGGCTAGGGAGTTTTGTTTCTTTCGCAATCTGAGCAGTTTCCCTAATCCTAACCCTAATCTTAACCCTCTATTATCAGAAATATCCCTACTCATCTGTCAACTTCCTCGAATTGAGAAACGGGGCTTTTTGGCCTATAATACTGAGAAATGCACACATACATCCGCCAACTCTTCTCCCGCAAGAATACGCGCATCTTCGTCCTCGGACTGGCGAGTATCGTCAGCTGCTTCGCTGTGGGAATCCGTTCGGCGGGAGAGGTGCAACCCATCACGCTCATCGAAGCCGGTTCGGCGGATCTGACGGGCGATATCAATGATGACGGAACGGTCGATCTTCAAGACGTCCGCATCATTCTTGAAATCGCACAGGGATACCGCGAAGCGACTCCTGAGGAACTGAAAACCGATCCGGACCAAGACGGCACGCTCACGGTGGACGATGCTCTGCGTCTCCTCGCCACCCTCCCTGCACGTTAATCTCCGCACTCCATGCCTTCCTCCTCCCCTCTCTTCCGGCAAACCTCGCTCTCCCGCATCCTCGTGATCGCAGCGATCGTTGTGCTCTCGCAACCGATTGCCGTGCTTGCGCAGGAAGCTTCATCGCCCGCAACCGGCTCGACGGGCATGACGTTCACCTTCCGTCCGCACTGCGAGCAGGCTCCCGCTTCACAAGCAGGCATCTTCGGTGAAGTGCCGCATCCGGATCCCATCGTACAAATTGGATCAGGCGTGTGCTACTCCTTCCCAGTGGAGAATCCGCAGAGCCTCAAGACCTCCGTCTTCAAGGTCGGCGACACGCTCGACATCGACCTCGTGGCGAATAATCCGGGAGAGGACAAGATTCAACGTGCGCGTGCATGGATTTCCTATGACCCCACCATCCTCGAAGGCGTAAGCATCGAAGTGTATTCGGCCTTCCCGCAAGTCACGCCCGGCGAGAAGGATTTCGATACTGCAAAGGGCTACGTCATGATCGATGCGCAATCCACGCAGGGGCAGGAGCCGAAAACAAATCCGGTGCCGGTCGCACGCATCATCTTCCGCGTGTTGAAGACTCTCCCGGCAGGAACGATCTTGAGTTTCTATGACGTGCAACCGAACGGGCACACCTTCCTAAAGAAGGCCAGCGCATCTTCGCCGGACGGAGAGTCCTCCATGGCTGCCGACCCAACATCCCTGCATGTCATCTTCGGATCCAATACAGGAGAAATTTGCACGCAGAATGCCGACTGTTTCAGCGGAAGCTGCGTGAATGGAGCATGCGCAGCCGGAACCACTCCTTCCGGAGATGGAACCGGGACGGCCACCTGCACGACGGACGCACAGTGTCCGGGCGGGCGCTGTGTGAACGGAACGTGCGCAGCCGGCACTCCTTCCGGAGGAGGGGATCTTCCCGAAGGGAGCGTCTGCCAAACCTCCAATGAGTGTGCGAGCGGTAACTGCGATCAGGGCGTCTGCCGTGCGAAGACGAAGCCGAACGGATCACCCTGCCAATACGGGGGCGAATGTTCGAGCGGCATTTGCATGAACGGCGTTTGCCAGGCATCTGCCACTGAAACCGCTCCCCCACCCTCCGGCAACACAACCGAACCAACCACGGAAGGACAAACGGGCGGCTCCGCCTTCTCGCTGCTCCAGGTGCGAAACCTGCGTCTCACGACGAAGGATACTTCTGTATTCCTCGCGTGGGATGCGCTGCAGTCCTCCGTCCTTCAAGCCTATAACGTCTACTATGGTACGACGAGCGGCCGGTACATCCAGCGCAAGACCGTCGACAAAGAAGTACACAGCCTCGCCATTCACGATCTGCCCGCGAAGACGACGTACTACTTCGCCATTCGTGCAGTCTCCACGGGGAACGAGGAGAGCGCCTTCAGTCAGGAAGTAGCCGTGTCCGTCGGTGAACCGACCACTTCCACCGCCCCCTTGTCACTCAACGGACAAGTCCTCAAAGAATTGAAAACGAACCCTCTGGGAACAGGCAACGGCAATGGGGGGGCTGTGCCCGGCGAAACCGGCATGTCCACGACCATCATCCTCCTGCTCCTCGGTTCCGCAGTCATCGGAACGACCTTCGCTTCACGCCGCCAACTCACCGTGACGGTTGCTCCGCCTTCGCATGACTGACGATCTGCACCCATACTGGCAAACCGATGAAGAGGCACCTGTCCCGGTGCGTCCTGTCTCCGAGCAGCCGACACAGCGCCCGCCTGCGATGCCGGAGAACGCACGTACCGTATCGCGCAAGCCCGCAGCGCTCGCCGGCATCGCACTCGCCGTCCTCCTGAGCGGCTTCTTCTACGCAGGAATCGAGCGCCTCACGGGGCAACTCGTCAGCTCGACCATCACCATCCGCATCACTGACAAAGGCATCGATCCAATCGAAGTGACCGCACCGCAGGGATCCACTATCAAGTGGATCAATGAACAGTCCGTTCCCCAGATCCTCGAATCCAAGGATCTCTGCGCCAAGAACAACTGTCTCTACACCCCCAACATCTTCCAAGGTGATAATGCGACCTTCGCGATCACCACGGACGTGCAGCCCGGGAAATACATCTACACCTCCATCACGACCCCCGCATTCAAAGGTATCGTCACGGTGACGGGGCCATCCTCATCGAGCTCGGCGACAACCAGTTCCGCTGCGGCCTATGGCACCAGTGGGGTCGCAGACGATGCAGACCTCGCAGAGGATGATGAATTCCTCGAGGATGATGAGTTTCTGGATGATGAATTCCTCGAGGACGACGAGTTTCTGGATGATGAATTCCTCGAAGACGACGAGCTTCTGGATGATGCAGACCTCTTCGAGGAGGACGCACTCCTCGAGGAAGATCTCTTGGATGAGGAACCGGCTGTACCGGCCAGCAGTGCCGGCGCAGTGCCCGCCCCTCTCGCAATGCCCGCGCTCCCCCCACCCGCGACTTTGGCGGCCTCTTCCAGTTCACCCGCTGCGCTGATAGCGGCTCCGGTTCCGTCCGCCGTGACGCCGCCATCGTCCTCCGGTATCCCCGCGACCACGACTCCGCCGGAAGATGTTCTCCCCGCACCGACGGATGTCGGCACGTATATCCCCGGCATCCCCACCAACCCGAATACGGTGGGAAGCAATCGATTGGTCGGATCGGTGATCCCGGAGAGCGATGCCACGCATGCAGGCGCACCGCGCACGTACGTCCCGATCAGCCAGCCACAGACCGGTTCGAACCTCTGGATCATCGCCGGCTTGAGCATGATCGCCTTCGCATGGGCGACACGCAGATGTTTCGTGCGAGCGCGGAAAGCAGCGTAAACCGCAGACACGGCAAAGGCGCAATGGCGGATGACACATGGGAGGAATAGGATATTTTCACTCTCTTTTCCCCGTATCCCATGGCCAAACCCTCTTCTGTTGCCATTCCATCCGCCGGAGCCCCGGTCTCCCGCTTGATCATTGCGATCGTCTTGCTTGCCGTCCTCTCCGTCGGAGGACTGCTCTTCTGGAAGGGATCGCAGCGCGGAATCATGGATTTCGGCCAGCGGCAGAAGGTCACGGCTCTGTCGAGCTTGCACTTCAGTTTTCCGGCTCTCATGGATCACGCCAGTGTCGAGCAATCCATGACGGTTCCGCACGGACTCACGGGCTCGTGGTCCTGGAATGACGAGATCCTCATCTTCCAACCGAGCGAAAAGCTCAAGAGTGGCGAGAGCTACACGTTCCATCTCAGTCCCGCTGCGTTGCAGAGTGACGGATCCGCGCTCGGACGGACGCTCGATTTCACCTTCGAAGTCGCCGGTCCGGCAAAAGTGGCCGCACGGCTCCCGAACCCGGATGCTGTCGGTATTCCGCCGCAATCCAAAATCACGCTCGTCTTCGATCGCCCGATCATCCCCCTGACACAGGTGCAAGGTGAAGCCGCAAGTGCGCGCATGGCCAACTGGCCGGTCACGATCACACCAGCCGTCCAAGGAAGATGGCGATGGCTCTCCACGGTCGCAGTGGAGTTCATTCCAACAGCTCAACTCGCCCCCTCCACGAAGTACACCGTGCAGGTCCCCAAGGGCATCACGACTGTCACCGGTGATGCGACGGAGCAGGACTTCTCCTGGAGCTTCGAAACGATTCGGCCGACGTTGATCGGATCGACGCCGACGGAAGGGTATCAATTGGCCGGACCGACCACCGATCTCTCCCTCTCGTTCAATCAGGAGATGAACCTCCAGACGGCGAAACCGCAGCTGAAGCTGGCCGCACGCCCCCTCGCCGAAGCCTCTCCGCGGGACAATGCGAAAGGCGCCCCTCCGCCGGTGGCCGAAGCTCCTGCGCAGGACATCGCAATCGCTTCCCTCTCGTTCGGCACCAAAGAACAGGGGGACGGCACGAAAGTGGAGGATCGCACGACGATCGTTGTCGTCCCGACTAAACCGCTTCAATTCCAGACCGCTTATGAACTATCCATCGCAGGCGAGCTGAAAGCCGCACGGGGTGATCTCCCCATGGGCTCCGGTGCCCTGCTCTCCTTCCAAACGGTCGGGGCGCTCTCCGTCTCCGGGTGGCTCGAAACGATGAACGGCAGCATCAAGATGAATTTCTCCAATCCTGTCGAGAGCGGCTCCCTCAAGGAGGCCGTCGCCATCTCCCCGACCGTGAAAGGATGGGAGGAAATCGAGTTCGACCCGCAACCGTGGACGGATAATCGCACCGTGGAGGTCTCCCCTGCGCTCACACCGAGCACGGAGTACACGGTGACGATCGGGACGGCGGCAACCGATACCTTCGGCCAACACCTCAAAACGCCTTTCACCTTCACTTTCAAGACGGCTCCGCTCTCCCCGTCCGTTTCCATCGACTCCAAGGGAACCTTCGGCATCTTCGAGCGCGGCAAGCCGCCGATCTACTACGTAAGCGCGGTGAATGTCAGCCGTCTCGATGTCGCCTTCGCCTCCTTAAGCCTCGAAGAATTCCTCTCCACCCGCCTCTCCACCCGCTACTCCTCAGAAGGCGGACTGACCGACCTTCAAGGCAGGAAGGATTATCAGCAGTGGTCAATCCCCGTGAACGCGAAGGAGAACGAAGGGGTCATCGAACCGTTCGACGTGGAGAAGAGGCTGGGAAGAACGCTTCCACCGGGCATTTACGCTCTCACCGTCCGCACGCCGGAATTCCGTAACGACTACGACAAAAAACAAGTGGTCCTGCCGCGGTACTTCGCACTGACGAACATCGGCCTTACCCTCAAACACTCGGGTGACCACGCGCTCGTCTGGGCCACGGACCTCAGAACCGGGGAACCCGTGAAGGGGGCCGCTGTCTCGTTCCATTCCCTCATGGGCAAGACGGTCGTCACTGGCTCAACGGATGCGCAGGGATTCTTCGAAACACCGCTCAACCTCAAGGCATTCACTGCCGAGGGTTATGAGTCGGAACCGGAGATCTGGGTGACCGCCGCCAAAGGCGACGACATGGCCTTCGTAAGCAACCAGTGGAACGACGGCATCCAGCCGTGGAACTTCGATACCGTCGGCATGGTGGACTTCCGCTACACCACGGCGGGTTCCCAGCGGGTTTTCGGTCACCTCTACACGGAGCGGCCGCTCTACCGCGCGGGCGACAGCGTGAACTTCAAGGGCATGGTGCGCATGCTCACGTGGGACGGAACGTTCGAGTTCCCTGACCAGAACCGCTCGGTGAACGTGAAGGTGCAGGATCCCAATGGCAATGAAATCTACAACAAATCCCTCCCCTTCTCCGCATTCGGAAGTTTCTCGGACGCCTTCCCCATCGATGGAAGCGCGGCGCTCGGCGATTACTTCCTCTCAGCCACCGTCACCCCCGACTCCGATATCTCCAATGGCTTCGTGAATACGATGTTCTCCGTTCTGGCATACCGCAAACCCGAGTACAAGGTGGAGCTGACCACGGCACAGCCGGAGTACTTCGATGGCGACACGCTTCAAACGGATATCGCCGGTTCGTACTACTTCGGAGCCCCGATGTCTTCCGCTCACGTCAGCTGGCGCGCACAGACGACGGATTACTTCTTTAATAAATTTACCGACGGTTGGTACTCCTTCGCCCTCGAGGACAGCTGGTGCTGGTGGGAATGCCAGCGCTCGACGGAGAACGTCGCCGCCGGCGAAGGTACCCTTGACGCAACGGGTCGCTTGACCGTTTCCGTCCCCGCAAACCTCGATACGAAGGGCGTGAGTCAGGTCTACACCATCGAAGCGGACATCACCGACGAGAACAACCAAGTCGTGAGCAACCGCATCTCCGTCCCGGTACACAAGGCGGATCTTTATATAGGAATACGCACCGACGACTACGTCGTAACGCCCGGCAAAGCTGCCAGCATCTCCGTCGTCACGGTGAAGCCGGACGGAACGGCGCTGCCCGACCGCTCCGTCACATTGAAGGTTTTCGAGCGGAAGTGGAACGTCATCCGCAAGAAGGGCGTGGACGGCGAGTACTACTACGACAATACCCCGCAGGACACCTTCCTCAAGGAGCTGTCCGCGAAGACCGGAGACTCCGGCAAGGCGACCGTTCCCGTAGTCATCGACGCAGGCGGCTCGTTCCGGATCGTCGCTTCCGCAAGTGATGACAGCGGACGCGAGTCGAAGGCAGGCACATCGGTGTACGCCTGGTCGGATACCTACGTGAACTGGCCGCGATCGAACTCCGACCGCATCGACGTCCTGCCGGACAAACCCGAGTATTCCGTCGGAGATACGGCGAAGCTCCTCATCAAGTCTCCCTTCCAGGGCAAAGGTGTGAAGGCTCTCGTCACTGTGGAACGGGAGAACATCCTGACGAAGAAGGTCATCGATATCGAGAGCGCCGCACAGTCAATCGAAGTGCCGATTACCGCCGATCTCCTGCCGACGGCTTACGTCTCCGTTGTCATCGTAAAGCCGCGCATCGGGGAGACGTTCGACGAGAATGGATTGGATACGGGTGTCCCCGCCTTCAAGATCGGCTATGCCCGCCTGAACATCGAAACGACGAGCAAAGCCCTGTCCATCGCCGTCACGACGGACAAGGAACAGTACCTGCCCGGGGAACAGGTCGTCGTCTCACTCACGGCAACGGACTGGAAGGACTCCCCCGCTCGCGCGGAACTCTCGCTCGGTGTCGTGGACATGAGCGTGCTCGACCTCACGGGTTTCGAGATGCCCAACCTCGTCAAAGTGTTCTACGGCCGGCGCGGCCTCGGCGTGACCACCTCGCAAATGCTCACAAGACTCCTCGAGCGCTTCAAGCCCGGTTCCAAGGGCGGCGGCGGAAGCGATCTGGAGATGCGCAAGCGCGGCAACTTCAAGGATACCGCCTATTGGAACCCCACCATCGTCACCGATGAGAACGGTCAGGCCTCCGTGACGTTCACCCTTCCGGACAACCTCACAACGTGGCACCTACTCGCCATCGGCTCTACGAAAGATCATCTCTTTGGCGCAGCGGCCAAGACTGTACTCGAAACCAAGCGCGTCATCGTCCGCCCGGTGCGCCCGCGCTTCGCGGTGGTCGGCGACGCGGTGACCCTCGGTGCCATCGTTCACAATTTCCTTCCGCAATCCCAGTCCTTCACCGTCACCTTAACCGGCTCCGGCTTCACGGCGGACGGAGGGGTTTCGAAGAACATCACGATCGCCCCGAAACAGCAGGGCAAGCTCCTCTTCCCTGTCCGCATCGACCGAACGGACAAAGCCGTCTTCACCTTCCGAGCGGAGGGCGGCGGAGCGCGCGATGAAGTGGAGGAGAGCATTCCCGTGTACGTGTACGGCACCCCGCAAGCCGTCGCCACTACGGGCGTGACCGAATCAATCGCGGAGGAGAAGGTCATAGCCCCGTCGGAGAAAGATGCACTGGACGGCTCGCTCTCGATCACAGTTTCTCCCTCTATGGCCACATACCTCCCCTCGGGCCTCGACTATCTCCTGCAATACCCGTACGGATGCGCGGAGCAGACGATGTCCAGCTTCCTTCCGAGCGTCGCCCTCGAAACGCTGCAGGGCTTCGATGCCTTCCGCATCGTGGACTCAAAGAAATTGGACGACATCGTCACCGGCGGCCTCGAGCGTCTCTATATGTTCCAACGCGCAGACGGAGGATTCGGTTACTGGCAGGAGAGCACAGAGAGTTTCCCCATCCTTTCGTCGTACATCCTCTTCGGCATGCAAACGGCTGAGCGTGCGGGCTTCAGCGTCGACGCCAATGTCATGGAGCGAGCCCGCGAGTATCTCACTTCCATCCTCCGTGAACCGGTTTCTCGCCTGAGCCTCGCCGCCCGCGCCGACATCCTCTATACCCTCACGGACGGGGGCAAGGTCGACATGAGCCTGCTGAGCAACCTCTACGATCAGCGCAAAGATCTTCCCGTCTTCGCCCGCGCCCAGCTCGCTCTGGCCTACCAAACCGCCGGTTCCTCCAGAGCCAAGACCATCCTCCATGAGATCGAGAATGACGCAAAAGTGGACAGTCGCGGCACGCACTTCGAAGAAGCGGAGGAGCGCGCCTACTGGATGTATATGAATACGAACGACCGCACCACGGCTCTCGTCCTCTCCGCTCTCGTGCGCATCGAACCGGATAACGTCCTCATTCCCAATGTCGTGCGCTACATGCTCAGCTCCCGCAAGGACGGCCACTGGGACACGACGCAATCCACCGCCTACGGCCTTCTCGCGCTCACGGACTTCCTCAAAGAGACGAACGAGCTCTCCGCCTCTTACGCGGCCGGCATCGAGGTGAACGGTACGAAGATTCTCGACTGGACGGTCGACAAAGAGAATATCCTCAGTCAAAAAGAAGCCTCCGTCCCCCTCGCGGATCTCCTCCGCGGCGCGGAAAACTCCGTGAAGGTCGGCAAGGAAGGCAAAGGCCGGCTCTACTACGATCTGCTGCTGAAGTACTTTTACACCGCAGATGATCTGCCTCCGGCGGAGGAGGGCATCTCCATTCTGCGCGAAATGGCACCCGCACCAGGGTCCAAAGCATCCGTCACCGTCGGCGGGACCTACGTCGTCACGCTGACCATCACCGTGCCGGAGGATCGCAACTTCGTCGCCGTGGAGAGCCCGCTGCCCGCCGGACTGGAAGCCATCGACGTCTCCCTCAAGACCTCCCAGCAGAACCTGCTCGGTTCCCTCGCCGAGAACGACACCTGGAGCCAAGATTACTGGGAGAACGGTCTCTGGCGATTCAACCACCGGGAATTCCGCGACGACTCGGTCTTTCTCTTCGCCGACTCTCTTCCCGCAGGCGTCTACCAGTACCACTACCTCGCTCGCGCGACGACGCCGGGCACTTATCACCTCCGCCCCGCCCGCGCCTTCGAGATGTACTTCCCGGAAATATTCGGGCAGACGGCGGGAAGCCTGATGACGGTGAAGGAGTGAAGACAATTACCGTGAATGATCGACCAATGTGTCACCCTGAGCGGAGTCGAAGGGTCGGCACATTGGTCGCAGTGTGCCGTGCTTCGTGGTTCGTCCTTCGTCGAGCTCAGGATGACATGAGCTCACCATGATACAAGCTCGGCACGGCACACTGCTCCTGCATCGTCGCTGCTATTATGATGACGCCCCAGATGCTGCATTCCTCCTTTCGCTTCCGAAAGCGTCACCTCCTCTGGCTTCTCCCGCTGCTCGCCCTCCTCTTTGCATGGGCGGCCCCTGTCCCGAGGATCCTGCTCTCTCCACCTTCGATCGCCGCGACGAAAATCCTCGACCGGAACGGCTCGCTCCTCTACGAAGTGCGGCCGTCACAATCGGGCCTTCAACAACCCCTCGCACTCACCGCGATCCCGAAGCGGCTCATTTCAGCCGTCCTCGCCATCGAGGACCGTGGGTTCTATAGCCACCCCGGCGTGAGCTTCAAGGGCATCATCCGGGCAATGTGGCAGAACGTCACCGCCGGCCGCATCATTTCCGGCGGCTCCACCATCACGCAACAGCTGGTCCGCAGCCGCCTGCAACCGAATCGACGCACCTTCCTCTCTAAGATCGCCGAGGCCTTCCTCGCCTTCAAACTCGAGCAGAAGCTCACGAAAGATGAAATCCTCGAAGCCTACCTCAATAGCGCCTTCTTCGGGCATCAAGCGTACGGCGTTGCCGCAGCAGCCAAAACGTTCTTCGGCAAGTCTGTGGGAGAGCTTTCCACTGCGGAGTGCGCACTGCTGGCGGGACTACCGCAATCCCCCAGCACCCTCGATCCTTTTGCCAACCTTCCGGCTGCCCAATCGCGCCAAAAGATCGTACTCGCCGCCATGCGCGAAACGGATGTAATCACTGCGGAGGAGGAGCGCGATGCAGGCATGGAGCCGATCACGCTTGCGCGGGATACGGTGCCGATCCTCGCACCGCACTTCGTGATGTGGATGATGCAGACGAGACCGGGCGCCCTCGAAGCCGACTCCGTTTCCACGACGCTCGACAATGCCCTCCAGATGGACGTGGAACGCATCGTCTCCGTACACCTCAAGGAACTCGCCAAGCAGAATGTGACATCGGCGGCCGTCGTCGTCCTCGACGCCCGCACCGGCGACGTACTGGCGATGGTCGGATCCGCAGATTACTTCGATGCGACCCACGACGGCGCGGTGAACAGCGCGCTTGCTCCGCGCCAGCCCGGCTCCGCGCTCAAGCCTTTCACCTACGCTCTCGCCTTCTCGAATGGCGCAACAGCCGCCACGACCGTCGCCGATACGGAGACGCAGTTCTTCACGCAGGAAGGCAATCCCTACACGCCGCGCAACTACGACTTCTCGACGCACGGTCTCGTGCGCTACCGCGAAGCGCTGGCGAATTCCTACAATATCGCAGCGGTGAAAGTCGCCGAGCGCGTCGGCATCGGGAAACTCCTGTCCTTCCTGCGTACTATCGGCCTGACTACTCTCACGGAGGCACCCGAGCACTACGGTCTCGCGCTCACGCTCGGTGATGGCGAAGTGCGGCTCCTCGATCTCGCGGCGGCCTACGGCATCTTTCCCCGAAGCGGCCGCACCTTGAAACCGCGGTTGCTCCTCAGCGACACGGTCTCAGCTGGCGAACAGGTTCTCGACCCGAAGATTGCATGGCTCGTCACCGATATCTTGAGTGACGGTACCGCCCGCGTGGAGGAATTCGGCGCGGAGGGTCCGCTCGCATTCCCCTTCCCCGTCGCCGCCAAAACGGGCACGACGAGAAACTCCCGCGACAACTGGACGGTGGGCTTCACGCCGGATGTCATCGTGGGCGTATGGGTGGGCAATGCCGACAACTCGCCCATGCGCAACACTTCGGGCGTCACGGGGGCCGGGCCGATCTTCCACGACGCGATGCTGAAAGCAGCCGGAAGGTATCCCCCAAAAGATTTCGCCCGCCCGGAGGGCATCGCAGATCTCGCGGTGTGCGCCCTCTCGGGGAAGCTCCCCACGCCCCTCTGTCCGCACACGATCACGGAGCACTTCATCGAAGGGACGGAGCCGACGGAACCCGACGACATCTTTCAGTCCGTCTCCATCGATACTCGAAACGGTCTGCTCGCGTCCGCAGACTGCTTACGTGAGTTCGTCCGCGCAGAAACATTCGCCGTCTTCCCGAAAGACAGTGTGCAGTGGGCGCTGGAGAACGGTTGGCCCGCCCCGCCGCGCTCACTTTCCCCCCTCTGCGAAAGAACTTCATCCCCATCCAGTAAGCAGCCTGCATCGTGGATCCTCATCACGGAGCCCAAAGCAAATGACTCTTTCGCGCTCGATCCGCTCGTGCCGGATGCTTCGGAGCAGATCATCTTCGAGGCGCAGGCATCGAGAGACATCGAACGTATCGAGTGGTTCGTGGATGGAAAGAAGATCGGCACAGGCAAGCCTCCCACGTTCCACCTCGAGTGGAAACCTGCTCCGGGTGCATTCGCGATCGAGGCGCGCAGCGGAGGAGTGAGTGACCAGCGGAGGATCTCTGTGACACGGTGATACCAACTTGCGTTTATATGATGATAGCAAGCACGACGCTTCAGCGTGTCATGCTGAGCGGAGACGAAGCACGACACGCGCGGCCAATGTGTCGACCCTTCGACTCAGTTCAGGGTGACAAATTGGCAATTTTTCAGAGGTTCCTCCTATTGGATGTACTTCAGCTCAATGAGCTTCGAGAAGATCTTCGCGACCTCCGCGCGGTTGATCGGCGCATTCGGGCGGAACGTCCCCTTCGAAACGCCATTACGATCGGTGTCGCCGCTCACCACTCCAAGGGACGCGAGGAGGTTGATCGCATCGGCATACTGCGAACCCGCAGCCACATCCCGGAACGTAACCGGCGTCACTTCCTCTGTCTCTTCAGATGAAGCGGCCACCGTTCCGCTCGCTGTGGCTCCGGACCCGGTCACCACCGCTCCCGATCCCGTGACCGTCGCTCCCGTACCCGTCTCTTCCTCCTCCTGAGGCGGCTGCGCAATGTCGAGCACCTCGACGAGGGTCTCGGCGACCGATCCACGCGTGGCGGAGCCATCCACATTCAGATTCTTTCCGGCATAGACCGAGATTCCCAGCTGTTCGGCCGTATAGACGTACCCAGCTGCCCAGTGCGTGCGCGCCGCGCGGTTATCGGGAGACCCGACGCCCATCGTCTCTCCAGCCGACTCCAGCGCCATCTTGAGGATCTCCGCGTACGTCACGGGATTACCCGGACCGTACTCCCCCTTGAGATTGCCCTGCGCATCGCGGTAGCCCTCCGCGATGCCCGACTGCAAGACCGTGGCCACGTAGGGTGCGTACCACTGCTCCACCGGCACGTCCTTGAAGACCACCTCGCTGCCACCCACCATCACCGAGAGGAAATCCCGAACGGCATGCAACTGCTCCAAAGCCACAACCTGCGGCTCAGGCTTCACCGCCTGATTCAGGATCGTCCTGACGATGCCCCCTCCCGAACCCCGGCGACCGCCGGAATTCCCAGTACTCCCAGCGGTAACCCCTCCTGTCGTACCGCCGGTGGTACTCGACGATCCTCGCGGCCCCACGGGCGCGAAGGTCGAGAAGTGCGTCGTCACCGCTGTGAGCGTGTTATTCGTCGTGTCGACGGTCGTGGCGAGCGTATCCCACTGCTGCTTCTCCTCGGACCAATAGCCAATGGATAGCTGATCTTCCGTCACGCCAGCTGACGTCACGTCCGCATCGGTGTACGGAAGGGTGATCGTTACGCCCACTCCATCGGACGAGGAGAGTGTGGAGATCTCCTGCCCTCCGGCGGAAGCAGGCGTGATCTCAATCCCCTTCCCTCCGATGACGATGGATGTCGGCGTCGTCGTGGCAATGGCCGTCGTCTGACTCGTCGTCACCGATGCGGAATCCGATGTGCTGCCAAGAGAGCCTGCTGGGAAATTGATGGCGAAGTTCGCACCGATATTCGGATCGCGCACCATGCCCCCCTGTGCCGGCGTCACCGCTGAGGCACGCGGATCATAACGCGTGTACCCTGCGATGACCGAGAGCGCAAAATTGGATGTCCGCGTCTCACCCGCGGTGATGGTGACGGTGGTCTCGGCCGACTCATAGCCATCGGACCGCGCCTTCACCGACCACGTTCCCGGAATGACGCTTAAGGTGTAGTTGTTCTCGCCGCCGGTTGCCGCCGTCTCCACATCCGCGAAGGCGAACCGATGATCGGAACTTTCGGCGATCACTTTCGTCGTCATGCTCACCCCCGTTCCCGAGAGCGTCACGCGCCCCCGGATGGTCGCATTGGCTTCCGTGAGCGTACGATCCACTCCGGATGCCACATTGGCCCCCGCCACCGTAATCTGGGACGGTGCGGCACTATCGATGCACCCCGGCTTCGACGCCTGCTCGTAGTAGGAACCATTCGGCAGAGAAATCGAGAACGATCCCGTGGAACTCGCCGTCGTCACCGCCACGCGCCCGTTCGTCTTGTCGGCGAAGGAAACGGACGGACTCGATTGGCAGAGGGCGGATGCACTGTTCACGACCCCGCTCACGATGTAGCTCGCCGCAGGAGTGAAGTTTATGGTCGTCGTCTCCCCTGCAGTCACCGTGACGCCATTTCGATATCCGATGAGCCCGTAGCGCGGATTATTGGCCCTCACGTTATACGTACCAGCCGGCACCGGGATCTCATAGACTCCCGACGTGGGATTCGCGCCCGTGCCGTTGCCGCGTCCGGAGCTGTCACGCGCATCCACGAAAGCATCCGAAATCGTCGTGGAACCCGTGAGCGTGACTTTGATCGTCCCCGCGGCGCTCATGCTCAAGATGATATTGCCGACCGTTTGATTCGCCGTCACCCCTACACCTGTCACGGGTGTGAGGGGCCCGGACCCCGGCACGAATCCTTCCACGGTGTAGGTCCCGGCCTTCACCTTCAGGGAGAACTGTCCGCTGGTATTCGTGACCGTCCGGTTGCCGCCGGATGACCCATACACGTTCACGAACGCTCCGGCCACCGCGGACCCGCCCTTGAGCACGGAGCCCGTGAGCGTGCCGAAATCGGAAGAGCTCGCCTGCAGGTTCTGCCCCGTGAGACTCGCTCCGTTGACCACGACCGTCAATGAGGGTAATTCGCCGTACCCCGGCGCGAATCCGGAGAGTTTCCATCGCCCATCGGATACATAGATGGTGAAGTTCCCCGAAGCGTCCGTCGGCGCACCCATGAAGGGCCCTGACGGGCTGCCGGAATCATTCACCTGTTGAGCATTCACGAACGCGTAGGGAATGGCGTTCCCCGACTCGTCGAGCACGCGGCCCGCGATGGAGCGCCCGCCCTTGGCGATCTTCAGAATCAGGTTATCCGTCCCACTGCCGTCATTGGTGATGAGGACACCTTCCTGATACACATCCGCCGCCGCGTTGCTGTCGGATGCGCCCGTATTGTCCTGCACGGTGACTTCCATGTCCGACGACGGAGGCATGCCGGGGATATTGGCATTGATCACATACACGCCGTTCACCACAGCAAGATTGAATGTTCCGTCGTTCTGAGATTGCGCCACACCACCACCAGACATCTCATCCGTGCGTGATGCCGGACGCGCCATCACGAACGCATTGGGGATCGCGGATCCCGCACCATCGAGCACCTTGCCGATGATCGTACGATTGGCGCTCTGAAGCGCAAATGTCGCCGTGTACGTCCCAGCCCCCGAGACGACCACTTGCTGCGGCCTGGGCGGCATGAAGCTGAAGACGGGCGGCCCAGACGGACCCGTCGACGGATCCTTGGGCATCCACGGCCCCACGCCCACCTCCCACGTTCCATCCGAAACGGGAACATTGACGTTCGCCGTCGCGGCGGAGTAGGTCACCTCACGCACGATATTTCCACCCCCGGTGGTATCGGAGGGGTTGAAAGCGAAGACATCGAGATTGGTATTGACCGGGATCCCGCTGATCGCCACACCAATCGTGCGCGTGGATCCACGCAGGGCGAAGTTGACGCCCGTCTGACTCGCACCGGCACTCAAGGGGATGTCGCGGAAGAACGGACCGCCCACGTAATTGCCGGACGTGAGCGGCGGAATGTTGAGGTTGTACATGCCGTTTCCAAGAAGTGTGAAACTGTAGGCGCCCGTCGCCGTCGTCGTCTGGCAGGTGAAGCCCATCATGCCTCCAAGACACACCTTGATGTTGGCGACCCCTGCCTCGGAGCCGCTCATGACGCCGTCGTTCGGCTCGCCGGCTCCCGCGCCATCGTCGTTGAAGACCGTCCCCTCGACCTTCTGCGTCCCCGGCTGGCTCAAGAGGAAGGGCATGCTCGTCATGGAATCGAGCTGCACGCTGCTCGCATTCCTCGTCTTGATATCCGCCGTGTAGCCGCCGGTATTGTAATCCTTGGGCACGGGCGAGTTCACGATCCCCTGCAGGATGAAGCGCACACGATCACCCGCAACCGTCGCCGCGCCGGCCGTCGTCACCGTCACGGTACGCGCGGCATTGCTGCACGCAATCGACGCGATGGTGACGGTGCCCGTTGACGGCCCGTTCAAGTCATTGTTCTCGATGGTCGTCACCGCATCCTGGCACTCCGTAGATCCGCCGTCCCCGACGAAACTGAACCCCGTCGGGAAGGTGAGCACGACCGTCCCACCGCTGGGAATCGCCGTATCCGCCGGGAACTCCACCTCATACATGCTCGTGGCTCCCGCCATGCCCGTGCGCGGGAAGACGCGAATGGGCTTCATGCCGCGATCGAAGAAGTTCACCTCTCCCGACGTCTGCCCCATTCCGAGCATTCCCATCGTATGAACATTCTGGACCGTCCCCGTGGCAAGGCTCCCGGAAGACGTGGTATCCACCACGTTCCCCGAGAGATCCTGTATCTTCACCACCCCCGTCGCCGTCAGCGCCTTGATGCGAAACGTCTGATCGGGCGGGAGCATCACCCCTTCGATCGTCGCCGTGAGCGTCGAGGGGCTGTAGGAGATATCCTTGCCGGAGAGCTGGACGGACGAGCCAATGGGTGACTCAATCGTCCAGCTGGAAATATTATTTACCACGGTCGCATTTCCGCTGCTTTCGCCCGAACTATTCGCCGTCACATCCACCTTGAGCGGTTCCGTGAACGTCACGGCCACGGAGAAGTTGTTCGCGGCGGCAGAGGCGATCTTCGGCTTGGCCGTATCGGGAGCCGCGGCGCCGTTGACGAGCGTTCCGGTGGTGAATGGGATCACCTTCTGGGCGGCGAAGGCATTGCCCGCGATATCCTTCACGCTCGTCGTGAGGACGACGAAGTGCTTCGTACCGGCCGTGAGGAGCACCGTCGGGGAGAGGACCGCTTCATCGCGATCCGGGAAGTACTCCACGATCGTATCGACAATCAGCGTATCGGTGTCCGCATCGAAAGCCGTGTCGCCCTCATCGCTGTAGAGCTTCACTGTGGATGTCGTGATCGTCGCGGCATCAATCGCCTCCGTGAACCCGATGGCGATGTTGTAGGTCGCCCGATCCACGCCCGTGGCATTCTCCTGCGGGAACGTCGCTCTGACGCGGGGGGCGACGATGTCCGCGCCAGTGGCGGTGAACGAGACGTAGTAGTCCGCACCGCCCAACGGCACGTTGTCCGTGTTGCGCACGCCGCCCACGGCGCTCGGCCCCTGGCCGCCGCCACCCGTCGGCCCCTTCACAACGAGAACGTAGCTGCCGGCAGCGAGCGTGGTGCCGCCCGTCGAATCCTGCGAGCCTGCGGGAGCCTTCTTCCCCGGCGTGATGACCAGCTCACGGGACGCGGAGAGCCACGCCATGTTACAATCCGTCGGCGCCGCCGCGTTCCCCCCCACCGTCGCACATGCGAGGAGATTGGTGTCGTTCGTCGGCTGACCGTTGGCCGCCGCATAGAGCTGCACATTCGTCGGGCTCATCACCGAACCGGTTTCCGATGTCTTCATCGTCGAGCCGGAGCCAGAGCCACCCGGCTCGAAGTAGACGCGGATTTTCGCGTTCGACGGGAACGTCGCTCCCGACCGCGGCACGCTCCCGATGATGAACGGCGGCGAGATGAACATATCGCCCCCCTCGAACGAGCTGGTCTGGAACGTGTACGTCACGTCGGACGCCAGGGCCGCCGCCGCATCCGACTGCAAGCCCGTCGTAAACGTGAGGGTATACCATGCACCCGCGGTCAGCTGGCCGTGTTCGCAGACAACTCGTGTGGAATTCATGAGATGCGCGGAGCTGCACAAGTTGGCTCCCGTTGCCGTGCCCTCCTGCGTATTGGGGAGATGCGCCTGAAGCCTGACGGTGCCATCCGCCCCGACCGACACCGTCCCCTGATCGACCGCTGCATCGAACTCGCGATCGATGATCGGCCAGACAGGGACGCTCCCCTGCCCATTCATCGGATTGCCGACGCTCGTCGCCGAGAAGGCCAGAGCAGCACAGGGCATCGCGAGGGCCATAGCAAAGAGGGCCGCGGAGAAAACGTGTTTCCGCGACAAGACTGGAGAATCCATATCACAAGAAGGTTAAGAATGTCCTTAATGTTAAACATTTGCCATTTTCTGTGAAATAATTGAGCTTTACGCTGCACAACATCATTTCACGATAAAAGATGCCCCCATTCGGCTTGCGCAGAACAGGGGCTTCGAAGTCAGGACAATCACTGATGGACTTCCATCAGTCGGTACGGGCCGAATCAGGTTCCATGCCGAATCATCTTCCAGGAATCCTGCATGAGGACAGCGAGGAGGATCGGATCGGCATACCCGAAGCGTTCCACCCAGAGCATGAACGGGCGGTCGAAGACGAGATCCGGGTCGAGCGTTTTGTCCGTCTGCTGCTCGGTGGTTTCCAGCCTCAGCTCGGCACGCGCGATCGCGCGTGCGATCCGGAAGCGCCGATTCCCCGCCCCGAAGGCATGCATGCCTTGCATCCACAGAATCTCCGTCGTATCGACGTAGTCGACGAGCGGGAGCACGACGGACGTGGGCTTCGGCACATGCCGCAGCGAGTGATGGAGTTGATCGAGGAACTCGAGCCACTCAAAACCATGCAGCATGTCCTTCGGTGCGAAATCCGGCAGGGACATCACATACACGTGATCCCCATTCTCCGCATCGAGCCCTACCACAGATACCTTCGCCGTTTTCTCCTCTCCGTCTTCTTCGTAATGATAGATAGCAGGGAAGATGTGGACATTCTCGACGCTCACCGCCCGGTACCTCCCCTCGCACACCACAGTCGGAATGACGGGGTTCTTGAGACGGGGGATGAGAGAGAACGAGCTCAAGAGGGCCATCTCACCGTCGCCAAGCACCACCGGCTCCACACCCGTCAGGCAATGCTTCTGCACAAACGCACCGCAGACGCCGACATCGCATGTCGCGATGCACTCCGCCCCCGGCAGGGTCAACGCTCCTTTCCTGCACTCATCGAAGATGGTCGTGTAGAGAACCTCCTGCGGATCGTTCACCGTCGACCAAGGAACCATCTCGCCACCGAAAACGGTCTGTGCCTCCATGAGGCAACGGGCAAGCGGGTAGTGCGCAATGACCTGTGATCGCACTGCAACATCCTGAGAAACTGCCGAACCTTGTACCATAGTACCATTCTCTCCATTCGGCTCCGCACCGCTGCGTGTGTCGACAAGCCTTTGCCGACTGAATAATCCGTCCACGCAACTGCGCTCTCCCGACGCGGGAGCAGCCGCTGAAATCCTCGCGCGAAGACTTCAGCGGCCGCTCGCCACGCCAAAGACCTGTACCTGTCCTGACAAAGAACAATGCTCAGATTCCATCTATTTTTAAAATCTGAGACGCACTTTTTACTGGTTCCTGAGAGCAAATGCAACCATTTTACATTCTTTTTATTTTATTATATAATATTAATATTGGATTGGAAGCAATCAACCCCGACAATACGATACCCGCTGCCGCCGCAGAGGAGGCCGTCAAGGCGCAAACTGCAAGCAGGCTTTCGGCTCTGGCACAGGTGACGAAGGAGACCGCCGGTTCCGCCGCGCTCAAAACGATCGACATCATCGCGGAGCCGCTCGGCGTCGCCGCAGCCATCGGCGTGATGGCCTACGGCGTACGGATGATGCTCTACCCGATCCTCGGCGGAAAACCGCCCAAGCTCGCAAAGGCGCTGGGGGTGGCTTAAGACACAAGGGTAGACCGGCTTTGTCCGTTGCACTGGAAAAAGACTGCGGTATGCTTCCTTCGCTTCGTGGGTCGGCCCCAACACCAGTCGCCTTCGGCTCCGGTGCGGGACGAGTCCTCCGGAATGCATTCTGCTCTTTCGTTTTCCATTGTTGCTCGTGGGTCGGTCGGATAGTGGCAATTCCGCCGCGCTGTAAACGCGGTGCCTTACGGCTTCGGGGGTTCGAGTCCCTCCCGGCCCACCATTCAGGACAATCAGCTTTCTTAGAAGCCTGTCGGAAGGGAGAACGCAGCTCCCAGACTAGGCTTCTTCCCTGTAAGCGCTTTGTGCTGTTACAGAATCAATCTATGCCAGATTGTGCTTTGGTGGCACTCTGCTGGAGATATTCAGATCTTGTTGTTTTTTTGATTTGAACTACGATGGCAATAATGTGGAAGGAACTAATTACCAAGATAGTTCCGTGTGATCTCGGATTGTTCCCAGGATGGATCGAAGTGTCTTGCGAGGGAAAATTGTTAACAAGGCAACCATTTGGAACAAATCAACAGGGACACACGTTAGCTCTGATGAAAACAAATCCCAGTTTGTTGAATATCTCGGACCCCGAAGTCGATTGCCTGAGATTGATTAAGGGAGATTTAGAAAATTATTCATTTCTAAAAACTTGGGATCGCATTGTTGAACATCTGAATGGCGGAAACGAACTGCTTGTATCGATTATATCAGATGATACCTCCAGTCTACTGATCCCATTTGAGCAATTGTCTTCCTTAAAACTTAAGGCGCAAGAATTCAGTGCGTCGGGAAGAGATAGGGAATACAGCAGAATTGCACTACCAGTTGGTTCTTCCTCTTCAGTAATTTTTCGACGATCAAGAGGTCAACAGGTTTCGGGTTTGCACCAAACAGTCTCTGCTCGTCGTACATATGTCTATGTTGGAGATACACCCCGAGCACAAGATGAAAATACTGCCATCGCCGACATTTGCAGTAATACGGGCATGGAACATCGAGAAATTTCCGACTTTCGATCAATAGATACAAGCCAGCCATGGATTCTCTATTTTATTGGTCATGGTGGGGCTAATGGGCTTTGGCATGATTCTTCTGCTACAGGTGGTAACTTACTGCCACAAATTCGATCTATTGATCTAACAAATTGCGAAGCATTTATACTGAGTTGTTGCAGTACTTCGAGCTATGTTCTTTCTGACGAAACAATTTCTGCAATTTATGAGGCCCCCCAAAAACCAAGACACATTTTCTCATTTTGCTATTCGGTAGCTGATCGAATAGCAGCAGTCAGAGGTACCAGTTTATTAGATAAATTGTCATCTCAAACACTTGTTCATCTAGCATTATCTCAAGGGATCATCGAAAATGCTGGGGAACGAGATCAGATACTTTCATTTTCATGGTTTGATTGCACATGACTACCCCTCTCCAATTCATAGGCAATGATAGATTCTTAATCCAGCACTCTCCCCTGGATTCAGGGGTAACTGCGGAGCAACTTAAAGAGCTACGTGAATTTGCACTTCAGAGTTGGGATCATTTTCTCGAACTGTTAGACACTATTAGGCAGGCGCAGAACAAACGATTTGGCAAAGATGGTTCATATCGAGGATATGAAGTTGTAGGTCACGGTGTATCTGTATTCGGTAGCAGCTTTAGGCTTGGTGACTATATATATGTTGAAGAAATATTCAGTCCTGCATTGAGGAAATTTTTTGCGGAAAAACCGAAGGGATGGCCAGAATTTTGGAAACGGCTAACCTCTACTGAGGTATCTCCTGAGATGCCAGTTGCCCTAAAAAGGGCTCTTGTTCCGCTATTGATAGATAAGATTAATGATCGAAACCACATTGATATTCTGAGAGAATTTTTATCAATAAGAAAAGGAATACCTCATATCACCGATATCATCTTCGAGCAGCTTTCACTTAAGCAAGTGTCAATTCCAGCAGAGATACAGCTTGATTTTTTGAATGCAGATATTGCTGATTATCGCAAAGATGCTGAGCACCATTGGAACTGGTATTTCAGAACTATTTTCTCTTTCCGAATTCTTTTCTCCCTGTACACTCATGCGGAGAAAAATATTCGAGAACAGGCTCAGGAGATTGCTTACAATTGGCTCTCGGAATTCACTGAAAAATTATTTGATATTCAGAGAACAACTCATTTTGATTGTGCACTTGATATCTTGCTGCAAGCAGAAGACACCGAGTTATTGGAAGATGTAGTTTTAACTCTTCTTACTAATCACGTCGATGAACTCAATTCGTCTGACAGTGCAATAAACCCTCTATATTCGCTCAAAGCCATTATTAACAGTCTTCTATTAACACAGCCGAAACGAGGAAAGAATTTGGTGCACAGAATCGTTTATGAAGTAGGACAACATGAGTATGTTGAGAAGTTACTTGCATACTGCCTCCAAGAATTATCAGGCAACGAAGCTAATTTGCCATTAGTTCACTCACTATTAGATGAATATCGAGGGACTTTTTCCATGCAGAGGATTGGAGAAATTATGGTTGAGATTGCAGACAAATATTCTCAATCAGAATCACCTGAAGAACGAGAGAGGGCATATGCAATTTGCATGGATTATCTTCGCAAAGGCCTAACAGATCAGGACCGTTTAGCTGCTGAGTATCTCAATCTTAATGAATCAATGACAAAGAAGGACCAGGGAACTGTGTTTGCAATCAGTGGAATCGAAGGCAGAAGTCTCTTCATCATTCATCGTCATGCAAAAGAGCATCCCGAAGAAATATATAAGATATCCTTGGATTATTGGCTGAATACAACTGGTGTGTACCTTAAATATATGGCCGCCTTCCCGCTGCATGCCTCGATACATTATTTGGTGCATGTTCCCGAAGGGGAAGGGCATCGTTATGACTACGATCGAGCGAGAGGAATTTTCCGACAGTGCTTTAGTGATGGGCTTAGTTCTATTAAGCATAACCCGTATAACTTACCCTGTCTCTGGCATGGGATTAATCGAATGATGGCTACTCTGCGTCCAATTTTGACCTTTGAAGAAGTTCAAGCCTTTCTCGAATTAGGCGAAGATAGAGAGGATACCCATTGGGTCCTTCCGTATTATGCGAGGTTTGCGAAGGAATATGTTTGGAAGAAGTGGGGTGCGAAACAGCTCAGCGATATTCGAAAGCAGTTTGATGATTATCTTGCTACTCCAGGGAATGAAGAGGAAATCGCACAGTTGCTAACCGACATGCGCAATCGAATTCTTGAGGGCTTTTCATCACAAGAAGATGTCGATATCTGCGCACAACTTATTGAGACGAGGAAGAATCGACATTTTAGAGTGATATCAACAATGGGACATATACTCATTGATGCGGCGAAGAAGAAAGACGATAAATATTTGCCAATCGTACCTATGTATTACAAGAAATGGATAATTCCATTCATTCTGGAAATGCCGAAGAACGCTGGTTTTGTTTACATTCCTCGCACGAAAGAAGTGCTAACTTGGTATGCCCAAAAAGAATCGAAAAACGTATCGGAACTCGCTTGCAGTCTCATCGAATTGCCTTCTGAATGGCAGGAGAGAATATTCCAAGATTTGAATCTAAGTGAATTAGTTCGCAAGTAGCCTCAAAAAAAATATTTGGGATGAGCTGCTGCTTAATTATTAGAATCCTGAATATTCAGCCTTCCAATTCTCTCCACCCTTAAGCCCATTCCATCTTTTGCAAGGTTCTGTAGATCGTAAATAAAAATCTCTCTGATTAATTCTTTTTTCTCTCGGTTAATAGGGAGAGCAATTGCTACACTTTGACGGACACTAACTACGGCTAATTCTTTTCCATTAATACCAATAATTGGATATTGTATCTTTCTAACCGCATTCCCATTTCCTATGGAAAACGCTAAATAGGAAATTATACCGAACAATGCAATAGCAGAGATACCACCGATTCCTATTTTCCTTTCCAACCACTCGAATATCCAACTGCGCTTACTTTCTCTTTCTTCCTGCTTCTCAATTTTTTCATTCAATGAGCCTCCTTTGGTGAAAAAAATGATTTCTGCAATCTCAACGGTAAGAAATCCTACAAAACTCCCAAATGCTATTTGGGCATGGCCATACCCACCAGCTAAGAGTGGTATGAATACAATGAACACGAACATGGCAATCCACAAAAAGATTTTTTTCTGCAAAAGCGTTTCTCTACTTTTGAACAAAAATGGAATGATAAAAGTACCCAAGACAAAAAAGAGAATTAGAAAACCAGAAATCCAGAGCAATGCCACAATAATATTAATCAACCCAATTTCGATGAAATCCGACGGGATCCCAAAATATGAGAGATAGCCGTATTCATATAGATATGCAAGAAGATATGCCCATGCAGTAAATGCTGCGATAACAATCGCATCGGTAATTCTCCCATAAAGCCGCTCTTGAAAGGTCACGGGGGTCGTCATATTCATGGAGAATGGTACACCATGACACTCGCGTGTCATTTATGAAGCGCAATACAGTTTGAAACCTAGGCAATTGTGCCTAGTTGGAGCAAAGAAGTGACGTTCGAAGTCTTACGTAAGTGTCAGAAATATCGGTTCGAAAGTCGTACAGATCAGACCACCATTCCCCGTCGCAGCATTCCTCTCGGGAATCCACGGTGACAAACCTACATCCACCCTTCACAATAGACCCCTGCATATGCATCCGCTGGCTCCTTTGAAGGCACGGCAGCAGAAAGCGAGCTCTCCGCCGCTCATACACCCGCCGCAATTTCCCGAATCGCTCCCCGGAACGATCTTCGGCATCGCCACGTACTTCAATCCCGCCTCCTACCGTAATCGGCTGGCGAACTACCGGACATTCCGCGCAGCATCCAAGCGTCAGGGGCTGAAGCTCATCGTCGTCGAGGCAGCCATGGAGGGAAAACCATTCGAGCTTGCGGATGATGACGCGGAACAGGTCATCCGGGTGCGAGCCGGAAGCGTCCTCTGGCAGAAGGAGCGTCTCCTCTCCGTCGCATTCGCACACCTTCCGCCCGATTGCGACAAGGTCGTCTGGATCGATACGGACATCCTGTTTATGGAGGATGATTGGATTGCGAAAACCTGTGCACTTCTGGAACGGTACATGATCGTCCAGCCGTTCGCAGAGGTCACCCTGCTCCCCCACTACTACCAGACCCGCAAGAAGACCGGCTTCTCTCATGGAATGGGAAAGACATACCATGGCACCGCAAACCGGTGGGCGACCGCCTCCTCCCCCCAACACTTCACCTATAGCGGCTCTCCGGGCGCCGTCGTCGCCGCACGACGCCGGATCCTGGAAAAGTGTCCCCTCTACGACAGAATGATCATGGGGGGAGGCGATGCGGTCGTGATGGGCGCATTCATGGGTGTATTCCCCAAAGACAATATCACCATCAATAGCTATCCTGCGCCCCTCCTGTCGGATGCTCACGCTTGGGCGGAGAACATGGCCTCCATCGTGCGTGGCAGCGTTTCCTTCCTCCCCGGACGCATCCTCCACCTCTGGCACGGAACGGAGCGGAAGCGCTACTACATCGAGCGCGCATCCATCCTGCAACCCTTTGATCCGCGCACGGACATCCGCATCGATGACAATGGATGTTGGACGTGGGCCACGGACAAACCCGCCCTGCACGAACAGGTTCGCCACTACTTCTGGGCACGGGATGAGGACGGCAAAAATGTCCCCTCCTTCGAATCCCTCCGTATCAGAGAACTGGAAAAGAAGATTTCGAACCAGCTAGCAAAGAAAGTATGGCTGGAGGAGATGCTCAATAACGAGCGTACGAAGAACGTGTGGCTGGAGGGAGAGATGACGAAACAATCCGCACTGGCGGAAGAGGCACTGGCAGATGAACGGCGGAAGAGCGCGTGGCTGGAGGAGATGCTCCGAAATGAATGCACGAAGAGTGCGTGGCTGGAGGAGACGATCTCCTCTCTGCGCATGCAAAACACGCCGAAGGAAGAGAGCATACCGACATCCCCTTCCGCACAGAGACAACCGGCTGCCGCCCCTCTCTTCGCTCAACGTGCCGAATCCTTCTTCGACCGGCGCATCCCGCGGCTCCTGCCGCGCGGATCAAGGCGGCGAACGATTGTCCTGCGCCTGCTTACGTGGATGATGCCCTCATGACACGCCCTCATGCGCGGAATTTCTTTCCCTCGTAACGCACCAATTTCAACCCATCTTGCTGTCCGAGAATTTCTTTGCTGAGCGGATCGTCGTAGTCGGAATCGTAGACCACCGTCTGGATGCCGGCATTGAGGATCATCTTCGTGCAGATCACGCAGGGGAACGTGTTGCAGTACAGAGTGGAGCCTTCGATGGGAATCCCCAGCTTGGCCGCCTGCGTGATGGCATTCTGTTCCGCATGCGTGCCGCGGCAGATCTCGTGGCGAGAACCCGAGGGGATGCCCAATTTTTCGCGCAGGCACCCGCCCATCTCCGCGCAGTGCGGCACGCCGCGCGGCGCACCGTTGTAACCGGCCGTGAGCTGCTGCGAGTCCTTCGCGATGACGGCGCCCACCTTGCGTCTGAGGCAGGTGGCACGCTTGGCCCACGTGTAGGCGATCTCCATGAATACTTCGTGAAATGTCGGCCGATCCTTGCCCGTGAGGAGCTGTAGGAAGTGCTCGAACTTCTTCCTCAATTCTTCCAACGTGCCTTCATTGATGATCAGGTAATCCGCCAGCTCGATGCATTTTCGCACCTGCTGACCGTCCGGCTGCTCCCCCACCCCGCTCTCGCGCGAGAGGCGTTCCAGAATCTCTTCGCGTGTGAGCGCCGCCCCCTCACGACCGCGCGCCACGAGGCGTTCGACGATCACGTTCGGCTGCGCAGTGACCGCCACCATCTGGAAGCCCGGCAAATGCCTAAGCTCCTCCTGCTCCGCAGGATTGCGGATGCCATCGATCACCCAATCGCCCGCCGGCGCCTTCTCCACCGTTTCACGCACACGGATACCGAGCACGCCCGCACCGGACTGGCGGCGCAGATCATTGCCCACGTTCTGGAGATGTTCGCGCGCATGTGGGAGTCCCCGCTTCGTCGCTTCCTCGCGGACGATGTCAGAGAGTGAAATGTACGTGTACCCGCGCGCGGAGAGGATCTTGGCAATCTCCCCTTTACCGCTGCCCATGAAGCCGGTGAGTCCGATGAAGGAAGGCATGGAGGGGTATATCTAATGCCCCTTTCGAGCCGGTGACAAGGGTCGATGTCAGATGTGTTCACGCGGAACCCGGGACCTTCATGATCGCGAACACTTCTTCCATCATCCTGCGATGCTCCGCCGAGAGCGGCTGGCCACGCATCTGAAGCGGTTGCGACGCTGTGATGATCGGCTGCTCGCGCGCGGCCAGCTCAACCTTCTCTTGCGCATCGAGTCGCAGACGCCGCATTGAATACCCATCGAGCCCCGTGAGCATCGTGATGACCCGCCGCGCGCCCCGGTAGTCCGTCGGGAATTCCAACGGTACGCTATCGTGCATCGGGGAACCGGCTTCCGGAAGGGGGGCGACAGATGGAGTGCTCTCGGCATCGCTGTGCATAGATGAGGGGGAAAGGATTGGTGTCTTTGTAGAAGTCTCGCCAGCTCCGGTCAACGGATTCCGGCAAGCGCACGCAATGCGTTCAATCTTCGAACAGCGCATCGGGAAGAGAATACTGCTCCACCGGAATCACACACCTGCCTTCAGCATATTCCGTGTTCACTTGCGTTACATGTTGCACACGCCGCTTCGAAGCCGTGGCACACTATTTACTGCGCATCCCCTTCGCCGTTCTCCTCCTGTACCGACCAACCGACGAACATCTCTCCGAGCGTCTCATCGATACTCTGCTGCGACTGTCCTGTGCACTGGACAGCGATAATGCAATGGTCACCACGAAACTCGTGGATGAACGCATTGAACCCGAATCCCTTCCGTACTTGCGACCACAGTGCAAATTCACCCGGATCTCCTTCCATACGAAAGTACCGCGTCTGCTTCAGCCGCTCCGGCCGTTCGCACGCAGTCCTCAGGCCGCTTCCTTCGAGGATACTGCGCACCTGCTGACGGGTATCTTCGCCCCCGCTTCGAACGATCACGAGCACCAATCCATCGTCCAGGGGAGATACGGAAGCATGATCGACCTCTGTGAGAGCGCTCTTCAAATCTTCCTCTTGTCCCGTAGCGCAGTGCACGACGAATTCGCAACCGAGGCTCGGATCGACTGATGCCTGATCAACCGTAGACATGAGAGAATTGGGGAAAGGTTGGGGCGCATGATAGCCGCCCGCAATATTTTAACAAGGAGATCACACCGATACTTCCCGCAACATCAATTCAGAATCTCCACCCCCTGGTTCTGCAATATTGTTCTTGCCTTCTCCGCATGCTCATTGAGCACGTGCAATACAAATCGCCCTTCCCTCGGTTCTTCCGCAAAGACTTTGGTCACCCCATTGGCCCTCAATAATTGCTCCGCCTTCCAATAGGGACGGAACCTTTCTTCATGCCGCAGGGTGAAGGAGGTGGTCCCCGTATTCATCGTGAAGTATTCTAGACAATTCTTCCCTCTCCTCCAAGGAGAATGCACAATGAATTTGATCGTCAATCAGAGATTTGGGCATGATTTTCCCCATCAAGCCTCTTTCAATTTCATGAGCGCCTCTTGGACCGCTTCCGTAACGGGCCGCATGCGGATGCCCTCCGCTTCGAGTTTTCTGCCCGAGAGGATGCAGTTACTGCGCCCGGTGCGCGCGACCTGCGGCATTTGTTCCATGGTGAGACGCTCGAATTGGCGGGCCGGATCCACGATCTTCTGATACATCTGCATGATCTCGTACGGAGAGATCGCCCCGGGATTCACGATGTTGTAGAGACCGGTCTTCCGTTTTTCGATTAATCGTGCAGAGGCCGCGAGGAAATCCGGCAAATACGTGATGGAGTTTTTCACGTCGAGCACCCGGCTATAGCTCGAGATCTTCGTGATCAAGCTGCGGGGATTTACGCTCCCATCGAACGGCATGCGCAGGCGCAGCACCAGCACCGGAAAATCCCTGAGGATGCGATCGATCCAGAGCTTCGTACGCGAGTAGAAGCTGCCGGAGTAATTCGGCTCATCCTCTTCGGAGAATCCCCGGCCTCCGTTGTCGCCGTCGTAGATGCATCCCGATCCGAGATTCACCCAGTAGATCTTTCGCTTGGCGCACTCTTCGAGGAGCACGAGCGGTCCCAAGACATTGCTCCGGACCGTTTCCATCTTATGCTCCTCGCACCAATCAATGTTCGGTCGTCCGGTCTTGCCGGCGGTATTGATGACGACAGTCGGCTTCACCTCATCCAAAACGTTCGCGACGGCCTGGGGATCCGCGATGTCGGCATTCGTCGTCACCGCATCGGGGTAGACGGTGAGGAACGCCTGTCCGAGATAGCCTTTGGCTCCGAAGATGAGGATGGTCATGGCTGCGGCATGTTAGCACGAACTGTAGAGCTGAGAAACGCGCAGAAATCGACATTCTCAGGACACAGGAAGTGTGGTATAGATAGGGTCGATGCCTCACAAGCGACGGAAACTGACGACCCACAGGCGTACGACGCATCGGAGCGAGCCGCTCATCGATTTGAGTCAGGGAACGAAACGGATCATCAGCGGCCTCCTGCAGATCTGCGCCGGCATCCTCCTCTTTCTGGTCATCAAGCAGGAAGCAGGCGTGGTTGGCGATGCACTGAACAAAGTGCTCACCTTCTTCTTCGGATCGTGGGGCGCGGTCTTCCCCGTCTTCCTCATCGCCTCGGGGATGCTGCACCTCTTCTCCATCGAGACGGGGTTTGAGGTGAAGCGCTCCATCGGTCTCGTCCTGTGCCTCCTCGCCTTCCTCGGCATCATGCATATGGGCGCCCCCATCGAGGACATCGGCATGAAGCGTAACGAGCTTGCGGGGGCAATCGGCTTCACCGTCTCCATCCCATTCGTGCTGTTCGCCAGCCGTGCCGTCGGCTACACGGTGCTCTCGTGTGTGATGCTCATCGGCCTCGCCATCGCCTTCGAGCCGGATTTCGGAGCGCTTGCGCGCATGGTGACGGGATTCTTCCGCAAGGAGAAGCCCGCCCGCCGCACCCGTCCGAAGCCCGACATCCTCGAGGAGGAGTGGGAGAAAGGAAAGGAGAAGGACGATGACTTCCTGGAAGATGAGGAGACGCCGGAGCTCAATATCGTCCGTCCCGTCTTCGCCCAGCAGATCGTCAAAGAGAAGACTGCCAAGAAGATCAAAGAGATCGCGAAGGACGCACTCGAGATGAAAGACACGCGCTTCGAGGAATGGACATTCCCGGCTTACGATCTCCTCGATGCCGCGCACAGCGAGCTGACCGTCGACGACGAGGAGCTCAAGAAGCAGGCCAAGCTCATCGAGGAGAAGCTGCAAGAGTTCGACATCTCCGTGACGATGCGCGACGCGCATCCCGGCCCGACCGTCACCCAGTTCACGCTGCAGCCGGCGGAGGGCGTGCGGCTCTCCAAGATCGCCACGCTGAAGGATGACCTCGCACTCGCGCTCTCGGCGAGCAATCTCCGCATCGAAGCGCCGATCCCGGGCAAGGGGCTCGTGGGCATCGAGATGCCGAACAAGGTCCGCACCATGGTGCACTTGAAGGAAATCCTCGAGAGTCCCGAATTCATGCAGAGCCGCTCCTCCCTCACGTTGCCGCTCGGACGCGACGTCTCGGGCAATGCCGTCGTGCAGATGCTCGACGACATGCCGCATCTGCTCATCGCCGGCGCCACGGGCTCGGGGAAATCCGTCTGCATGAACACGTTCCTCGTGTCACTCCTGTACCAGAACGCGCCGAATGAATTGAAGTTCATCCTCATCGACCCCAAGCGCGTGGAGCTCATGCCCTACGACGGCATCCCGCACCTGCTTACCCCCGTCATTACGGAGTCCGAGAAGGCGTTGCAGGCGCTCCGGTGGACCGTCGCGGAGATGGGCCGCCGCCTGCATCGCTTCTCCGAAGTGGGAGCGAAGAACATCGACGAATACAACGAGAAGCAGATGGAGGAAGAGAACATCCTCCCGCGCGTGGTGATCGTCGTGGACGAGCTCGCCGACCTCATGATGCGCCAGCATCGCCGGGACACGGAGACGATGATTGCCCGCATCGCCCAGATGGCCCGCGCCGTCGGCATGCACCTCATCATCGCCACGCAGCGTCCGAGCGTCGACGTCATCACGGGTCTCATCAAAGCCAACATCCCTACGCGCATCGGCTTCCGCGTCGTGAGCGCCGTGGACTCGCGCACCATCCTCGACTGCATCGGCGCGGAAGATCTGCTCGGCAAAGGCGACATGCTGCTGCTCAACGCGGTGCTCCCGCAACCCATGCGCATCCAGGGCATCTTCATCTCGACGAAGGAGACTGAACGCGTCATCAACGCCGTGAAGATCGCCGGCGGCGGCCGGATCACCGAGCAGATCGGGCTCACCGAAGAGGGGAAAGAAGGAGAGGACTCGGAAGAATCGGAGGAAGGGGGCGTGCCAGCCGGCATGATCGATCTTGAAGCGGATGACAACGGCGGCGACGATCTCTTCTTCGATGCCGTGCGCGTGGTGCAGGAATCCGGTAAGGCTTCCGCCAGCCTCCTGCAACGAAGATTGAGCGTCGGCTACGCCCGCGCCGCCAAGCTGCTCGACATCATGGAGAAGAAGAATCTGATCGGACCCGTCGAAGGCGCGAAGGCGCGGAAGGTGTACATCGAGAAGATGGCAACTGCAGATCGTTATTGATTTCCATGTGGAAAGAGACTTAAAATGATTTTTCGTTCTTCACCTCTCTCTCACATGCGTTCTCTCAGATCTCTTTTCATCTTTCTGAGCGGTGTCAGCATCACTCTCGCGGGTACGGCCATTGGCCAATTCGCTATCGAGTCTGCCCCTTCCGCCGCGACTGCCACGATGCAAGTGTTTCCAGATGTGCAGAAGAATACCTTCTTCGGCCCCTCCGTTGCCACCATGGTGCGATCGGGAGTGGTGAAAGGGTACGACGATGGAAATTTCGGCCCGAGTGATCCCGTTACGCGCGCGCAGGTGACCGTCATGATCGACCGCTACGACCAGAATGTCGTACAGCCATTGCGTGCACAATTGGAAGAACTGCGCACGAAGAACAACCTCGGATATTGCGGGGATACCGTCGTGCAAGCCAGCGAGCAGTGTGATGATGGAAATACGGTGAACGGTGACGGATGCAACGCCAATTGTTTGAAGGAAATCGTCATCGCCCCCGCTGTCTGCGGCAATGGGAAGTGTGAGGTGGGGGAGGCTTCCACCTGCCTGACGGTGTGTTCGATCGGAGGCGCCAATAATTGCAAAAAAAACTGTTCAGGCGGCACATGTCCCGAGGACTGCCAAACTGGTCCGACCCCCAAACCCGTCTGCTCCGGGGAGGGTGAAAAAGTCTTTAGCTCTTCCACATTTGGTTCCACGGCCTGTTGCAGCAAGAACGCAGGAGTCAAACCGAGCGCGTTCCGCACCGACATCAATACGTGCATCGCCCCGTCCGACGGTTCTCTGGGGACATGCGTCGAAGGATGGTGGAGCACCTGCGGGAACGGGCGATGCGATACATACGAGGATTCATGCACTTGCCCGAAGGACTGTGGCCAAATAGGAACGACAGAGCAGGCGCCAGCCCTTCAGCCTCAGCAAATCGGAGGACAGACAGATGCGCATGGCTGTTACATCTCCGCCGGATACAGCTGGTGTGCCACGAAGCAGGAGTGCATCCGATCATGGGAAGAGAAATGTGAGTGATCTTCAGGGCACGGTACACTGTCGACATGCACCTCCTCCTCGGTTCCTCTAACCCCGGCAAAGTCATCGAGATCTCGCAGGTACTCGAAGATCTTCCCGTCACCATCCTCACTCCCACGCACTTGGACATCACGGAAGTGCCACCCGAATCTGCAAACACGTTTCTCGAGAACGCCATTGAGAAAGCCCGGCACTACTTCAGGCGTTCCGGTCTCCCGACCGTCGCCGACGATTCGGGGATCGCTGTGGAAGCTCTGAAAGATGAACTGGGTATCCACACGCGGCGTTGGGGCGCGGGACCCGCGGCGACGGATGAGGAGTGGATCGATCACTTCCTCAAGCGCATGCGTGCGGAAGCCAACAAGCGCGCCGCCTTCCTCTGTGCGCTCGCGTACATCGATCGCGACGGACGGCTCCACGTCTTCGAAGGACGCTGCGACGGCGTCATCACGGAGAAACTCGAAGCCGACTATCTTCCGGGCCTTCCCATCTCCGCCTGCTTCAAGCCCGAAGGCCACGATCGCGTATTCTCAGCGCTATCTATCGAACAAAAAAATAGTACAAGCCATAGGGGAAGAGCAGCCCATCTCCTGAAGGAACACCTCACGATCACCCTCGGACATCACAGGTGATGCGTCATCAATTGCTCTGCAACCTCCCGGCATGAAGGAAACGTTGCAACGATGTCGTACAGAGCTCATCGAAGCATTCGTCATACATCTGAAAAACGCCCAACGCCACATTTTTGCCAACGCGCATTGCCCGGTAGATAGACCCCCTCCGCACAAACCTCGACAGGTCGGCGGCAATCCACTACACTCTTTCATTGTTCTCCCCCTCCCCTTTCATGAAAACTTCCAAAATGCTCTCTCTGTCTTCCACGCTGCTCGCAGCTTCCGCCATCGCATTCATGACACTTGCCGGCACGGCGGCGGCACGAACGGGCATCATTCACTTGGACGCGCACGGCTGCGCGAAACCCACCGAGCGGTGGTGTGTGTTCCAGAGACGCTGCATCCAGAAAACTGCTCAGTGCAAGAAAGTATCTGTTTTCGTTGCTCCCCACTGCAATCCCAAGAGATGCTCGGACGGCCGCGTGTTCCCCACCTGCAGTGCTGCCGGATTCACCCTCAACTACTCCGTCGACCCCTGTAAAAATCTGACATCCTCCTCTTCGTCTTCTTCATCGTCTTCGTCCACCGAATCGTCTTCCTCCTCCTCCGAATCATCGACCGCCTCTTCATCCTCATCTTCGATCTCCGTTGAGTGTGTCGGCTGCGACAGGGATGCCCACGGCTGTTACGCATCAGCCGGCTACACGTGGTGCGCGCCGAGGAACAGGTGTATGCGTCCCTGGAAGGAATCCTGCCGATAAGGAGGAAACCGCGAAGGAATGCGTTGACGGGCGAAATCCCGAATGCTTTGATGGTTCTCCTTTCCCCGATTCATCCATGCCCGATCCAGAGAGACCAGATCAACCCGCCGAACAAGCGGCTGCCGCCGAAGGAGACTCTTCAATCGATGCCCTCATCGAAGCGGCGATAAGCGCGCAAATGAAGAAATTCGAAAGTCTGGGCTTGCATGCTGATCGAGTGACAGGAATCCGCGATGATCTTTCCACGACCGCTCGCAACAGACTGGAGTTCCTCCAATCGCTCCCCGGAGCCGAGAAGGTATCCACAGTCGTAACTGCTGCGGCGGTACGCGATAGGGTGGCAGCAAGGGCGCGGGATATTCGCGTGGAGATACGAGCGGCGAAGGAAGCTTAGAGTTTCGTGAAATCCAGCGCCGTGATCTTCGCCCAGACGGCTTTGACGATCTTTTTCAAGTCGGCGAGCTCGGACGACGAAATCTGAAACACCCGCGTCACCGGGTGGTCCGTTCCTTCGCCAATGAAATCCAATACATAGCTCTCCGGCTTGAGGAGGGAATTTTTCTCCTCAAGAAGCAGCGCGTAGAACTTAAGTTGCCGGAAGTAATCCCCCTCATCGCGGATCTGTTTCTCCGTCTTGGGTCTACCGGTCTTGTAGTCGATGACCACAGCGCGGGCGGAGTCGGGAGAGAGGAGATCGATGCGATCGATCTTTCCCTTGATCGGCACGTCCTCGAAATGCGTGGCGACCACGTGCTCCACCTTGTGCACGATCGGCAGGAGGCCATCGAGACGCTCCCTGAAGTAGCGCGGGAGATTCTCCTCACCGTGCGCCATGAGACGCCTGCGCTCGGCATCCGTGAGGATTTCCCTCGTCTCCAGGTAGCTGCGGAATGCTGCAACGAATCCCTCCACACCCATTCCCTCCCCTGCCATGGCTTTCAGCCCCCACTTCTTGAGAGCCTCGTGTACGGCGTTCCCGTAGACGAGACTCGACTTCTTGGCTTGGGGGGTAGAAAGCAGGTCGATCTCGAGGAAGATTTTGGGGTCTTCCAGGAAGTGATTCAGCGCCGTCACGGAGAGCGCGTACTCCTTGAGGCGAGAGCGCAGGAACGCCTTCATCTCGCTGTCGAAGTCGCGAACGGGACTCAAGAGCAGGAGCGAAGCGCCGGTCGGATCCTTGAGATCGCGCAACGCCTCCGGCAGCTTCCCCGCCTCCGCGAAGAATCCCGACGGCGAGACGGAGCGGATCTTGTCGAGAGTGGTCAATTCCTTCGGGCAGGTGAAGATCAGTTCGCGCTTCGCCCGCGTCATGGCGACGTACGCCACCCTCCGTTCATCCTGATTGCGCTCAAATGTTTTCTGCTCCTTCTCCCAACCGAAGAGCAGGTCCTCCGGTAAGGAAAGACCGGACGGATGATGACGCTTGTCCCAGTGCCCCTCGCGGAAGTTCGGGAGAATGACGGTCGTGAACTCCAAGCCCTTGCTCTGATGCGCCGTCATGAGCTGCACCCCCTTCTCCGCAAGATGCGGGAGACTGTAACTCATGCGCAGATCGGAATACTCGGGGTTTTCGTAGAACTCCAGATCGTTCAGGAACGACTCGAAACCAAATCCCGGCTGTTCATACGCGCGGTATTTGAGCCGGTCGAAGAATTCCTGCAATGCCGCGAAGTGCGGAGCGTTGAATTTCCCGCCCTTCCCCTCCCCTTTCGCAAGTTCCAGCAACTGAGACTCCTTCAGGAGGTGTTCGAGCGTGTCCACGACCGTACGGGTCGCCAATTTGTTATGAAGATCCAAGATGCAATCACGGGCAGCGATGACGGAGGAGCTGTTCGTCAGCTTCGGTAATCCTTCGATCGGAACATCCATCTTGAGCAGGAGCTCCTGCAGCGTCATCTCCTGCTCACGAGCGAAGCCGTTGAGGCGCGCGATGTCCGCCGGGTGGCATCCGAAGCACTCGCAGGAAATAGCGGCACTCAGAGCCGCGGTTGCCTGAGGATGAGCCACCCCTCGCATCACGGCCACCGCCTGCCGGACGTACGGATGGTTCAGGAGATCCGCCTTCCCTTTCGTCTCCACGGGGATGGCGCGCGCCGTGAGCACATCGTAGTGTATGAGGAGCTCCGCATTCGTCTGCACGAGAATGGCGATTTCCTCCGGAGCGATCCCGCGACGCAGGGCGTCCTCGACGATATCGCCCACCATCCACGCCTCCGTCGCATCACTCGGTGCGAAGAGGAGCTCCGGAGAGGGCCCCTCCGCCTCTGCGGCGGAAGTGAGGTGTTTGTCGAGACCCTCGATACGTCCCACCAGCCGCTCGGTGTTCACGGCAATGAGGGACTCCGCCGCATCGAGGATGCCTTGCGTACAACGGTAACTCTTCGTCAGGACGATGACGGGTGCGGATGGAAAACGATCGCGAAACTTGAGGATATTGAGGAGATTCGCCCCCTGAAACCGGTAAATCGCCTGATCATCATCGCCGACGACGAAGAGGTTGGGCTTGTCTTCGGGCGTGCGTGAAGTCGTGAGAAGAGAAACAAGCTGTGCCTGCGCGCCGTTCGTATCCTGAAACTCATCGACGAGGATATACTGGTAACGTTCCTGCAAACCCGCGAGCAGCCAATCCTCCTCCGTCAGCGCGCGGATGCAGTAGAGGATCATGTCGTCATAGTCGTACCGCTGCGTGGACGCCAGCATCTGCTGGTACCGGAAAAATACTTCCAGAAATTCGCGGAACTTGCGCGCGGCGAGCAGGTTCTTCTCCGCTGCTTTCGTCCCCTCCTTGCTCCTGCCCGTAAGATCCGCCTCGTACGTATCGGCGATGCGCAGCAAGTCCTCCCGATCCGTCTTCCCCTCGCGCTTGAGGGAAGAAATGCACGCAATGATCTCCTTCGTGCGTGAGTATGGTTGTTTTCGATTCACCAGTATCAGATCAGGTAAAAGTTGATCTATTATTTTGTTCACTTGCCGATACCTCTCTACGTCGCTGATCTGCTCAAGCGCGGACCACGCGTCGAAAACCAACGGATAATCGCCAATGAGATCGTTGCAAAATCCGTGAAAGTTGCTAACCGTCACGCCATAGGCATCCGACCCGATGAGAGCGCGAAGCCGCTCGCGCATGGCCGTTGCCGCGGAAACGGAGAACGTCAGGCAGAGGATGTTCCCGGGGCGCGCGTGTGTTTTGCGCAGGATATTGGCGACGCGCAGCGCCACCGCTTCGGTCTTTCCCGTCCCCGGCCCCGCCACGCACATGACCGGCCCTTCGATGGTATCCACCGCCGCACGCTGGGCTTCGTTCAAACGCCTGTAGGCCGCTTCAAAAGGAGGAACCGTCGCATGCAGCCCTCCGTCTTCCGTCGTTTTCTTCTTCGGCATAACGGAAGCATAGCAGACAACAAACAATCATAGGGCGGCCCCGCCGCCACTGCCTGTCCTGAGCCTGACGAAGGAGGGGGTGAAGGGGAAGGCCCTGCCCAGCACCCTTGCACGGCAATGGTGCTGGGTTTGCCGACGAGGCGACCCCGAATCCTTGGAGGGGTCGACGAGGAGGCACAGGGCCGGGCAGAGGGGCTTTGGCGGCGGAGCGCTTTCTTTGCTTCTTTCTTTGTCGCCCTGACAAAGAAAGAAGCAGATCATTCGTTATAGAGTGCAATACAACCACGCTATCAACCTTCATTTCCGACAACTTCCTCTCCTACAGAAGTGTGCTACCGTGAGAAACTGACTACTTCCTTCCCCCTTTACCCTATGAAGTTGGTCTGTGTCATCTCCAAGATCCTCGTCATCATCGGTGCACTCAACTGGGGCCTCGTCGGCATCGGAGCCTTCCTCGGCCGCAACCTGAACGTGGTGAACCTGCTCCTCGGTTCTTCCGCTCAGGCAGAGAATGCCGTCTACGTTCTGGTGGGTCTCGCCGCCCTGGTCGTCGCCTGGAAAGGGAGCAAGTGCAGCTGCGCCTGATTCAACGTTTTGAAGAAAAGCGGGCAAGTTCATTGCCCGCTTTTTTGTTTTTCAATCGATCATACCGCCGTCTTCGTCACCTCATACGCACAGTGGTCGCACTTGAAGAGCTTCTCCCCCTTCTTGATCACCTGCACGAGGCTCCCGCGCAGACACTCCGGACAGAGCTTGCCCTGGCTGAACGCCTGCATGGCGGAGAACCCGACGCGCTTCGGAGATCCGCCGTGTTCGCGAATGGTCATGGAACGCGGATGGTCGCGCATCTTCTGCAAGACCTTGGCCTCGATCTGGCGGATGCGCTCGCGCGTGACACCGAATTCCTTGCCCACCTCTTCGAGCGTGTGCCCGATCCCGTCACGGAGCCCGAAACGCATCTCGATGATCTTGCGCTCGCGGGGCGTGAGGAACTCCAGCATCGCATGCACATTCTCCTTTCGCAGTTGGCGATTCGTCGCCTCGAACGGATTCACCGCATCCTCGTCCTCGATGAAGTCTCCGAGTTTACTGTCCTCCTCGGAACCAACCGGTGACTCGAGAGAGATGATGTCTTGGCTGATTTTCTGGATGTGGCGCACTTTCTTGATGTCCATCTCCATCTCCACGGCGAGCTCCTCCACCGTCGGTTCGCGGCCGAGCTCCTGCACGAGGCGGCGCTGCGTGTGCGTGAGCTTGTTGATGGTCTCCACCATGTGCACGGGGATGCGGATGGTACGCGCCTGATCGGCGATCGCCCGGGTGATCGCCTGGCGGATCCACCATGTCGCATACGTGGAGAACTTGAATCCGCGCTCGGGATCAAATTTTTCGACGGCACGGAAGAGGCCGATGTTCCCCTCCTGAATGAGATCGAGGAAGGAGAGACCCCGGCCGATGTACTTCTTCGCGATGGAAACGACAAGGCGCAGGTTTGCTTCGGCAAGCTGCTGCTTGGCCGCGGCGTCCCCTTTGCGGATGCGCCGCGCGAGTTCCACCTCCTTGCGCGCATCGATGAGCGGCACGCGGCCGATCTCCGAGAGGTACATGCGCACGGAGTCGTTGCTGATTTCCAGCAGATCCACCTCCCTCTCGCGCCGCCGCTTGTTCTTCTCCTCTTCCGTTATCTCTTTCTCGTCCATGGCGATGCCGGCCGTCGCAATGACATCGAGAACCGCATCGTCGTCGTCGAGGTCGATCTTCTCCGCTGTCGAAACGGTTTCATCCTCGTCCTCAGCCTCTCCTTCCGCAGAAGCGTCCTCCTCGGTCTCCTCGAATGTCGCGACCTCCGTGAGATCCTGTGTGGATTCGGGCATGCCCAGCTCCGCCTTGCCCTTCTTCTCCCAAATGAGCGTGTCCTTCACATCGATGACCTGGATACCCAGATCCGTGAGCAGCGTGTAGATCTCATCGAGCAAATCGACGTTCTCCTCCACCGTCGGCACCGCGGCCATAATTTCCTGATGCGTGACGTAGCGTTGCTCGCGCCCCTTCTTGATGAGATGTTTCACCGCTTCAGGGAACTTCTTCAAGTCCTCCTCGGTCGGTTGCGCGATGAACTTACGCGGATGCGAGGCCACTGCGGGAGCAGTATAGGCAAAAAGAAGGCGAGGGAAAGGGAAAAGTGGCAGAGTCAGAGGGATCGGAAGAAAGGAGTCAGAAGAAGCAGCGTGGTCAAAGGATTCAAAGGATGGGCGATTCTCCTTCAATTCTCCTGACTCATCTGAATCCTCTGACTCTTTCGATTCTTTTCACATGGCCATCCTCGCCAGTTTGAGGACCTGCTGATACTGCGTCGTCAGCTGTGCCTCATCGAGCGTCTTTCCCGCGCGGTGCGCCTCGAGAATCCTCGAAGAGAGTTCCTTCTGTTTCAGAGTGAGCATCTCCTTGTTGGCCTGAAAACAGTTCTTCCTGATCTCACGAATCGCAAGCGTCTCCGCCCATTCCCCGAACCCGTGATGCTCGCAGTAGAGCTGCAGAATCGCCACGCGCTCCTTCCACTTCGGATCGACCGCAAGGGACTCCATGGTCACCGCGGCATCTTCAGGTGCCTCCTTGATGGCACCGTAGAGCTCTGCGGCAAACCCTTCCTCCGGCGGAATGAGCTCCTTCAAGAGAGGACGCAGTTTGGGATACAGCAGGAAGAGCCCGAGTGTCAGCTCCATGCTCGTGAAGACATCGCCGTTCTTCGGGCGCACAGCCGCCTCCCGACTGACAACCGGCGCGATGTTCTGGCGCGTGAAGTGATCGAGGTCCTGTGCAAGCGCCGCCTCGGTGGTCGCGAAGACCGCTGCCGCGCGCGCGACGTAGTGCTGGCGCTCGACCGCCGTGGGGAGCGCATCGAGGAGGGGCAGGAGACGCCTGAGGGCATCATGCTTGGCCGGTGCGGAAGCGAGATCGGTGGCTCCGATCTCCCGTAAGACGAGATCGAGGTACGGCACATCCCCGGATTCCAACGTCTTGCGGAGTTTCTCCGGATCGCTCTTCATCGCCTCGTCGGGGTCCTTCTCTTCGATGGTCACGCAAGACACTTGAACGCCCTCTTTGGCACAGAGGAGGAACGCGCGCTCGGCGGCATCGCGTCCCGCGCGGTCCTGATCGAGGCAGAGGACAACCGTCTCGGCATAGCGTTTGAGGAGCTTCACATGCTGTTCCGTGAGCGCCGTTCCGCTCACCGCCACGACATTCGCCGCACCGACGCGGTGGCACGCCAGAACATCGAAGTACCCTTCGACAAGGATGAGCCGCTTCGATTCGCGGGCGGCTTCCTTCGCGCGCTGGAGATTGAAGAGCACGAGGGACTTGCTGTAGAGCGGACCGTCCGAAGAATTGATGTACTTGGCGTCATCCTCCCCGATCGTGCGGCCGCCAAAGGCGACGAGGTCGCCGCGCTGGTCGAAGATCGGGAACACGAGACGATTGCGAAAACGATCGTAGATGCGCTCCTCACGGATTTCCTTCTGAACGCCGAGACCGGCCGCGAGGATCTCCGACCGGCTGAAGCCCTGCTTGAGCAAATGCTGATACGTATCCGAGAAGGAATCGGGGGCGTAGCCGAGCGTGAATGTTTCGATGAGCTCGGAGGCGATCTGACGCTTCTTCAAGTAGTCCTGCGCCTGCTGCGACGAGTGCAATTGCTCCTGGAAGAAGCGATGCGCTTCGGTGAGACACGCACGCAGGCGGGCCTTCTCGTCCTTCTCCATCGTCGCCTTGGGGCTGCGATCCTGCAACTCCACCCCCGTACGCTCCGCGAGATCCTTGAGCGCCTGCGGAAAGTCCACCTTCTCGATCGCCTGATAGAAGCTGAAGATGTCGCCGCCGGTGCGGCAGGCGAAGCAGTAGGCGATGCCCTTGTCGGGCGATACGGTGAGGCTCGGATGCGTGTCGTTATGGAACGGACAGAGCGTGACGAACGTGCGTCCCTTCTTCTTGAGCTGGCAGTACTGGCCGACGAGCTCCTCGATGGGGAGACGCGCTCTGATTTCGGAAACTTCGTCCATGGGAGAGGGAGTATAGCACGGACGGAAATCCTGATTCTCCTTGCATTTTCCACTTCGCGGAGAACAATGACCCCTTCGTTCCTTCACAACATTTTCTATCCCCCATCCACCCTCTTTTTTTGTTGTGACAGAGGCGTTCTCTGTCACGTACCCGTTCTGTGTCGTTTTTCCATGGCAATCTTCAACAAACACGTGCAGAGCGCGTGAGGAAAGAGGATGCCGTGGGGGAAAGGAGTCTGATCATGATTTTGAGCCTGATGAGTCGTCCAGTGGTTGGAGCCAATCCGGGAATGCTCGAGCTGCTCGAGAGCAGTCTCGAACACCCACGCGGAGGCTACAACATCATCGCGGCGCTGCCGCTGCCTGAGGCCTTCTCGGAAGGCCAGAAACGGGACGCCGCCTACTTCCGGTGGGAACGCTGCGGTCGCCCGTGGCGTTCGTCGCAGCAAGATCGCGATACGGAGTACGAGGTAGCCGTCGAAAAGCTTCAGGAACAGTACCCGAAGGGCCTCGCCCTCACGTACGTCTCAGGCAGGATCGTCCGGATCCTCGCGATCATCATCCCCTCGATGACCGGCTGCCAAGACAGCCACGCGATCACTCGGAGCCTCCTCGACGGGGTCTCCGCGTTCACCAAGCGCATGGGCGCAGATCGCATCGTCTGCCAGTGCGCGTTCCAGTGTGAGATGCAGGACATCCTGTACGAGAAAGGCTTCCGTTCCTTGAGCGGGGGCGGCAACTATGAGCGATCCGTCTGACTTCCACGGCAAAGAGCCGTCCCGCAGATGCGGGACGGCTCCTTCGTCATACTTCAGGGTGGCTATCCATTGAAGCCCAGGTGATGGTTCGTGGCTCGCGGCGGCGTCCTTCGTCAGGCTCAGGACAAGTAGGTGAGGTGCTTTTTCCGCAGAAAAAGCCACGAATCCATGCACGCCGCTCGCACCTCACCATGACACCTGGGTTTCCTAGTTTCGAAGGGGTAGTCACCTTTTAGAATTACGCATGCTGCACCATCCACCGCGACAATCTATTTTTCAACACCCCCTCTTTCGCCAAACCCGTCCCGAGTGGCAAATCATTCCACAGGATGATAACGTCGCCGCCCAAATCTGCCGGACAGGGGGCGTCCTTGCCCTGCTGCAATGCTTGCAGGGTGGCATCGTCAATCCTCCACACATTCTTCGTCGCATGATTCCCCCGGGCCGTCACGAGCTCCGAGTGGAGGCGATAGCGCCCGTCTCCAAGATCTTTCGCAAACGGCAGTCCGATGGAGTAGTCACGGACGGGGAGCGGCAGCGTCCAGGCTTGCGACGTCGTGAGCAAGACAGTCTCCCCGCGCCGGATGAGGACATCACCCTCCTCCATGAATGAAGTCCCGTAGATGTCTTCCAACCACTCAATAATGAAACGCACTTCGTGGGACTTGAGCGGTTGCTCCTCTCTGTTCACAAAATCAACATCGGTACGTTCACGTGTCGGCGCGGTCTTCTCAAGCACTGCCGCAAAGAATCCTTCGGTATCGTACGTCTGCGGCCAGAGGCGAAGGAAAGGATGAAGGGCAGGGTTAGGATTAGGAGAACGGGAATGGAGCCACTCTTGCACACGTTTCGAATCCTCAATTGCCTGTTCCATATTCCACTTCGTCCCTTCAGCTAGGGCTGAACGTGGATCCACTGCTTCAAGTTGAGCACTAAATTTATTCAATATATGCAGCACGACGGCTTCATTCTCTTCGGGAGTCATCGTGCACGTGGAGTAGACGATCCGGCCGCCCACCTTCGTCGCATGCACCGCCGCCTCGAGGAGCTCTGTCTGCAACTTGGCGCACGCGGCAATCGAACGATCCGAGCAATATGCGAATGCATCGGACCCTTTGCGCGCCGTGCCCTGCGCCGTGCAGGGGGCGTCGCAGAGCACGCGATCGAAGCGCTCCGTCATGTTCTTGCCATACCACTGACCCACCTTCTTGAGGACCACGCAATTGGTCACGCCGGATCGGTAGAGCGCGTTCTTGAGCGTCCACAGACGATTCTCCTGCACGTCATTGGCAACGACCACGCCGCCCTCCGTCCTTGCCGCCATCTGCGTGGTCTTGCTGCCGGGAGCGGCGCAGAGATCGAGGACCACCTCGCCCATCTGAGGATCGAGCAAGCTCGGCGGCAGCATGCTCGCAGCCTCCTGCATGTAGAAGTGTCCGAGCAGGTGTCGAAGATCCCTCCCAAGCGCGCGGGAGTGATCTTCGCGCTCGAGAAAGAATCCTTCATGACACCACGGCACGGGCGTGAGCGCCCATCCCCTCGCCTTCGCCCACGATTGAAATTCCCCCACGGAGCATTTGAGCGTATTCACCCGCACGCACTTTCTGAGCGGCTTCTCCATGGAAGCTTTCAACACTTCGATATCCGTGTACGGCGCGTAGCGATCGAGGGGGTGCGGCACGGCGCTATTCTAGGGATAATCGAGAGCTCGTGCAGAGAATTGACATGCTTTGAGACGGATCGTAGAGTCCCTCGCTTATGGAACCTGCAGCACTCGGCATCCTTCCCCAGTACTATAACGGCCGGCACCTCGAGGCCTATATCATGCAAGAGAAAATCTACCGCGCAATCGTCCAAGTCCGACATCGATCCAAAGCTGCACTCGAACTTCTGGATTTCGGCTGCGGAGTGCGAGGCATCTCCCGGGTCATCCTCGAAGGAGTCTCTCACGACACAGACCGACTGCATCTCTTCGATCCCTATGCGAATATCATGCCATCTCCACAATCAAATGTTCACATCGCATCGACGCAGGATGTGCATGGGGACAATCGCATCCCCTTCGATGTTGTGAGCCTGTCGTACGTCCTATGCTGCATAGAAACGGAGGAGCAAGCACATTCACTGCTCCGCAAACTTCGTCTTTCCCAGCCGCAGGCCGTCACCGTCATCATCGACTACACGCTCCGGAATAGATCGAACATGGAAGTGCTACACCTCTTAAACTCACGCGAAGAACAGAAATGGAAAGAGAGCATGGGAAAGGACTCCTTCGCCGAAACGCGAAGACGATTCACGCCCGCATCGCTCGAAGCATTCGTGCGCGATGCGGGCTACGATGTCTTAGGTCACGCAGCCCCGCTCGATCAGGAAGCCATCCGCTGCGCAGTTCTGACACGCCCTTCGCGGTGAGGATCTTGCTATGGTATCCTCCAATCTATGGAACACTCCATAGATCAAGGATCTGAGTCCGCTCCCCTTCCTCCCGAGCGTGCGAGCCTCCTGAGGAAACGTCTCGAAGCTCTCGAAACATTCGTCCTCAAGCCGTGCTTCCGCAAAAGAGCCCCTGAACCGGTGGTCGCTCAACTCGATCAGCAAGCGGCGCAAGTAAGCCACCTGCTCGGTCTCAGGGCGAGCCAGTTCCCTGTTGACCTGTCAGTACCTCCCGAGGAAATCGATGCAGAGTGCATGACAGATCCGCAGGTACAAGCAGCCCTCTTGCAGTTTGAAGATGCGGTAGGCAAAGTGCGTGGCCGCAAGTCCGGGCGCGTCGACTTCCAGCATCTCGGCATCACCGGGTGATCGTCGGCATTTGAATGCTGAACCTTCGCTGGACTCAAGCCGTAACGCAGTGTAACGCGAGATTTCTCCCCTCCCGACGGGAGAGGATTAAGGGGAGGGGGTCAATTCAAAGAACAGCTGATACCCATTCTCACGATACTATCAGATCCCCTCTCCCTCACCCTCCCCCAATGGGGGAGGGAAAATCTACGATCCTCTCTCCCGTAATCGATACCTTCTGTTCCCTCTCCCGACGGGAGAGGGTTAGGGTGAGGGGGTCAGGTCAAAAGAACATCTCTCCCATCACACCACCAAGCTCACCAGTTTCCCCGCCACGTATATCTCCTTCTTGAGGGCATGACCCTCGAGGAATTTCCGCACGTTGGGTTGATCCTTCGCAGCCTTGAGCACGTCCTCCTTCGACGCATCCGCCGGGATTTCGATCTCGCCCCGCACTTTGCCGTTCACCTGCACCGCAATCGTGAGGGTATCGGTCTTGATGAACGCAGGATCGAATGTCGGCCACTTCTGGTCGATGACGAATCCCTTCCCCCCAAGCATCTCCCATAATTCTTCGGCGATGTGCGGAGCCAGCGGCGCGAGGAGCTTCACGTACGTCAGCGCGGTCTCGAGGGGGATCGCCGTCTCTCTTTCCATGGAATTGAGAAGCTCCATGAGCGCGGAGATGGCGGTATTGAACCGGAGGGCCGCAATGTCCTCCGTCACCTTCTTGATCGTGCGATGGAGCCCTGACCGAAGGGCTGAACTCTGTTCACATTTTTTATTCATTTTCTCCGGAAGGATCCGGAAGATACGCTGCACGAACCGGTCGATCCCCTTGATCCCCGTATCGCTCCAGTCGCCGCCGTCAGTGAACGGCCCCATGAACATGAGGTACATGCGGAAGGCATCGGACCCGTGGCGCTCGACGAGTGCGTCCGGACTCACCACATTGCCCTTGCTCTTACTCATCTTCGCTCCCTTGTTCGTGATCAACCCCTGATGCACGAGCCTCTGGAACGGCTCTTCGTGCGAGACGATTCCTGCATCCTTGAGCGCCATCATCACGAAACGGGCGTAGATCAGATGCATGCACGCATGTTCCGGTCCGCCGATGTACATGGACACGGGCATCCATGTCCGTTCGACGTGCGGGTCGATGAGATGGTTCCTCTCGCCCTTTCCCTCTCCCGTTTCACTGAAGTGTGGAGCCTGCATGCCGAAGCCTTCCGACGAGAGATACATCAGATAGTAGAAGCTCGAACAGACGAAAGTATCCATGGTATCGAATTCCGGCGTCCAGCCTTTGCCGAAGAGGTTCTCCGTGCGCTTGATGAATTCTTTGGAATACGTGAGCGGAGATTTTCCTGTGGGTTTGAATTCCACATCTTCCGGCAAGAGCCATGGCAAGTGCTTCTCAGGAACAGGATGCGGATTGCCTTCGGGATCGTAGACGATGGGAATGGGGGCACCCCAGTAGCGCTGACGCGAAATGAGCCAGTCACGAAGACGGTAGTGCACGCGCGTCGTTCCGAATCCCTTCATCTCGATGTAGTCGATAACTCTTTTGCGGGATTGTTCCCACGTCATACCGAACGCCGCCCCCGGAGTCTGGATGATGCCGTCCGGCTCGCGATAAAACACTTCCAAGTTTTTCACTTTTTCCGCCAACGCATGATCCTTGGGCAACAAGACCACCTTAAGAGGAATGTTGTATTTCTTGGCGAATGCGAAGTCCCGCTCGTCATGGGCACTGCAGTTCACGATGCCCGTTCCATAGTCTGCAAGAACATAGGAGCACACCCAAATAGGAAGATCCCCGGTTCCGAACGGGTTGTCCACGTACCGTCCCGTGAAGATACCCTCTGCCTCCTCCTCGATTTTGAACTTGTCTGCGAGCTTCTTCCTGCGAATCCTCTCCACAAATTCCATGACGGGTTTTTCATAGGACGTTCCGGCAACAAGTTTGGGGACAAGAGGATGCTCGGGGGCAATCACCGTGAATGTCTGCGCGAGGAATGTCTGCGGAATGGAATCATATACTTCAAATTCGATATCAAGGTCCTTTACCCGCTCGCGGAAATTGATGCCCTCGCTCCGTCCGATCCAGTTCTTCTGCATGAGCTTCGTTTTATCCGGCCAGTCCAGATCCTCGAGTCCGTCGAGGAGCCGCTGCGCATACTGCGTGATTTTCCAGAACCACTGAGCCAGGGACTTCTGGGTGATCGGTGTCCCGCACCGTTCGCATTTGCCATCCTGCGCCTGCTCGTTGGCGAGCACCGTCTGACACTGGGGACAGAAATTCACCGAGGCTTCCTTTTTGTACGCAAGCTTGTGCTTGTACATCTGCAGAAACAGCCACTGCGTCCAGCGGTAATACTCAGGCGAGGACGTATTCACCATCTTGCTCCAGTCGTACATGCATCCCATGCGCCGGAGCTGCTTCACCATCGTCTGGACGTTACTGCGCGTGGAAGTATCGGGGTGAATGCCGCTCTTGATGGCGTAGTTCTCCGCAGGCAAGCCGAAGGCGTCGAATCCCATGGGCTCGAGGACATCATTCCCATGCATGCGCATGAAGCGCGCGTAACTGTCCGCAGGCGCGAAGTTGTACCAGTGTCCCACGTGCAATTTATCCCCGCTGGGATACGGAAACATCACGAGCACGTAGTACGGATCCTTGGCCTTCTTCAGATCCGTCTCGAAGGCTTTCGCCTCCTCCCAACGACGCTGCCATTTGGCCTCGATGGTGGACGGGTCGTAGTCTTTCATGGTGACGCAAGAATAGCGATTCTCTCATCCAAATACCACTCCCGACACCACATTTTCCGCTATGCTCTGACACGTCAAGGTGATGATAATTCCGTTTTCATCCTCCACTCACACACTGTTCTCTTATGCCCAAATTGCCGACCGTCGCCATCATTGGTAGACCCAACACGGGCAAATCCACGCTCTTCAACCGTCTGGCGGGAGCGCGCAAGGCCATCGAGAGCGCAATCCCCGGAACAACGCGCGATCACATCGCGAGTCGGATCGAGACTCCGGACCTCGACTTCCTGCTGCTCGACACAGGCGGCATGGGCGGCGGGACGGATGACAAGGCATTTGAAGCGGACGTCCACCGTCAATCCCTGCTCGCCCTCGAGAACGCCGATCTCATCCTCTTCACGGTGAACGCGAAGGAGGCTCTCACGAAGAGCGATTTTGAAGTCGCCGAGCTGCTGCGGAAGAATCGCAAAGCGCACGTGCCGGTCATCATCGTCATGACGAAGTGCGATGCGCAGAAGTTCGCGGACGAGACGCAGGCCGAGTGTTTCCGCCTCGGCGTCTCGAAAGACATCGTCCCCGTAAGCGCCACCCACAACATCGGAACGGAGGACCTCACAAAAGTCATTGTGAAAACGCTCAAGGGACTTCACTTTCAGAAGGTCCACGACACAGCCGTGGCAGCCGGTGCACCGAAGATCGCCATCATCGGCAAGCCGAACGTAGGCAAGAGCTCGATCATCAATGCCTTCATGTCCGATCCGCAGCGCAAGGTGTCCCCGCTCCTCGTCTCCCCCGTTCCGGGCACGACGCGCGATGCTGTGGACACTTCGATCCGCTTCCATGATCGCGATTACGTCTTCGTGGACACGGCCGGCATCAAGCGCAGGGGCCAAACCGATCGTGACATCGAAACGTTCGCCTACCTGCGCAGCATCCGAGCCCTCGAGGAATCCGATATCGCCGTGCTCGTCTTGCCGGCTGAGGAGACCGTGAGCCACGTCGACAAGCGCATCGCAGGGCTCGCGGTCGAGAGCGGCAAGGGACTCATTATCCTCATCAACAAGATCGATCTTCTCAAAGGAGAGAAGCGCCTCGAAAAGGTTGCGGAAATTCGTGCACAGCTGCCCTTCTGCCGCTTCGCGCCCGTCATCCCCTGCTCCGCTCTCTCTCGCGACGGCCTTCTCAAGATCTTCGACGTCATTGGGACAGTCCAAACGAACCGCTCACGGCGCATCCCGATCAAGGATTTGCGCGCGTGGTACGCGGACGCGATCTACGGCCGACCCATGGGCGCGCTGCGGGCGAAGTACATCACCCAGGCCGAGGATCCGCCGCCGACATTCGTGCTGTTCGTGAAAGACCCGAAGGCCGTGCGCTCCAGCCAGCTTAAGTATCTGGAAAACTCCCTCCGATCCCTCTTCGCCTTCGAGGGCACACCGATACGGTGGGTGACGAAGAAGGCGAGGAAAGAGGGGTAGGGTTAAGATTAGGGTTAGGGGGAGATGCTTCACGTGCAATAACGTCAGTGGCTATTTATTCTTCAGCCCTGACCCGAACCCTGATTCCTAACCCTTTCTTCTTATCCCCTCCCGATCCTGCTATCCCTCACTCTCCCGTCCTCATGGATCGGCAGCGGGAAGGCCGCAATGGCGACTTCGAGCTTCTCGATCAATTTCTCCGGATCATCGTCCATGACCATGTTCGGCGGAATCTTGCGCTGGCAGAGATTCACGACAATGTTCTCGATGGAATTTGAGATCCCTCCCGAATTCGTGAGGATGGCGATGGGGCGCCCCTCATCGTAGGCGATCGTGAATTCGTTCAAGGTCCCGATGCCGCCGCCGACGAAGACCACACCGTCCGAGGAACGGATGTTGATGATGTCACGCTCCATGAACCCCTGTCCCGTGTAGATCATCATGTCATTGTCGAGGGGCGACTGGTACTCATTGAGGTGTTCGTATTCGGAGAAGGCAGGCGAGATGCCGATCGTGAGACCGCCTGACTCTTTGGCCCCGAGGAGCGCGTCGTGCGGCAGTCCGGGGCACGCCCCGTTAATGAAGATGTATCCGCGCTTGCCGATGGCGCGTCCGAGGTTGCGCGCCTTTTCCTGCGCGATGGGATCGGAGATTTGCGGACCCGATGCGGATCCCATGACACCGATCTTCAGCTTGTGCTGCGAAACCATATGGGGGAGTGTAAGGAGAGGATGCTCAAGATGCACTTGCGTCATCGCTGTCATCCGCATCCGGTTCAACTGCCTGCTGACCGGACACAGGCTCTCGCTGTTCCGCGGGAAGATTTTCGAGACGGATCTTCGCCGTCCCGTTCTCCTGCGTGTACTGGATGCGCACGTTGAGCGCCGGAACTTTGCTCATGCCCTCCGGCGGAACGAGTGCGGCCCAGCAGAAGATGCCGATGCCGAGGAAGAAGAGGATGTATTTTTTCATACTGTTATTATTATAACATATATAATGATTATAGGCAATAATCATCAAAACGGTGATTATCCCTTCTGAGCACGTACACAATCGTGTCATCCTGAGTTCGTCGAAGGATGACCGATGGCGTGTCATGGTTCGACGGACTCACCATGACACGTGCTGTAAAGGGATAATCGCTATCAAAACCACGCCTACAGCCCTCACGGGGCTGCTTTTCCTACTGCGCAGCTTTCTTGGCGGCCTTCAGTTCGGCCGCTTCTTTTTTGAATGTGCGCTTGGCGTTGGATACAGCAGCCTTCACCTTCGTATAGGTATTCTTCGCGGCAGCGTAAGCCGTCTTCGAATCCGCGACAGCCTGCGCCGCTTCCGTGTACGCACTCTGCGCCGTCAACATCTCTGCCATCGCATCAGCTTTTTCACCGGAATCGGCACCTTTGAGTGCCGACTTGGCGGCGGATGCCTCCTGCTTCGCCTCCGTCTTCTCACTCTTCGCTTCTACATACGCATCTTTCGCCTCGTCGAGAGCGTCCTTCGCATCGTTGGCCGCCTCCTGTGCGGCAGCGAGCTCGGCTGCTGCGATATCGTTATGCCGCTGGGCGACGAAGAGGGCATCCACTCCGGAATCGCCTCCGTTTGAGTAAGCGGCACTGCATATCGCACCATTCCCTCCCGGTCTTTCTATACAAGGTCCATGCACAGGCTCGCACACCGCTTCGCATTTCGCCTCATAGGTCGCACCCGGATTGGTGCACGGAGAGATCTTGCCCGAATAGCCGCCGGCAGTCATGCAACACTGCGCCAGCCCCGGAGCACACGGGATGAACTTCGGAGATTCTGGTTCTAATTGCCCGATGGTGCAATCCTCATTGTCGGTCGTCCATCCATAATCCACACACTTTCCTGAGTACATTTTGCACCACTTTTCATTATAGCCACTCACGGTACAAACAAGTTCGCCGCGTTGTTCTTGATACGTTTGTGATAGCTTACAAATGAGATAAACGTTATTCGGAGCCTTCCGCACACAGTTCCACTTACCCCCCTCGGGTACAACAGGGAATCGTGCGAGCAAATTGCGTTGCGAGAGAATTCCCAATCCGACAGCTCCGGCAGCTGCAAGGGTGAGGGCACCTATCGAAATGATGCGGCAGGTAGTTTTCATGTGTATCTTTATGAAAGGATCTTTAATATTATAGCACTTTTCGTCTAGATAGAATATCCTTTTGGCCACATAAATCGCATCTTTCAACTGCACATTGATGTCACTGCGCAGCCTTCTTGGCGGCTTTGAGGGCGGCAGCCGCGCTCTTCAGCGTCCGCTTGGCAGCAGACAAATCGGCCTTGGCTGTTGCATATGCCGTCTTCGCTGCAGCATACGCCGTCTTTGCATCCGTGACGGCCTGCACCGCTTCCGCGTATGTGCTCTGCGCCGTCAACATCTCTCCCATTGCCCCTGCCCTCTCATCAGTATCGGCCCCCTTGAAGGCTGATTTGGCTGTGGATGCTTCCTGCTTTGCCTCAGTCTTCTCGCTCTTCGCTTCCTCATAAGCATCCCTAGCATCGTCCCGAGCACTCTTCGCATCTTCTACGACTTCCTGCACCGCGGAGAGCGCCTCCGTCGCGGCATCGTAATCCCGCTGGGCACCAGCGACATCGCCGGTTTCGCCGCCCGAGTTGGGGTTCGGTGCGGGTAATGTATCACAGCGCCCCTTGATACATATGGGTTTGCCCCTGCCCCACACAGGCATACACGCCAAACATATCGGTTTCCAATCGCTACTACTACAGGCAGTAGTACCCGAATAGCCGTCGGCGGTCATGCAACACTGCGGCGGGTCGGGGGCGCACGGAATCTCCTCCGGTTCCTCCCCCGCTATCCAGATAGTGCAATCCTCGTTGTCAGTGCCCCATCCCCGATCAGAGCATCTCCCCGTGTTTGTATTGCACAATTTCCTATCGTGGCCACTGACCGTACAGACGAGTTCCCCGCGTCGATCCCGATAGGTTTTCGATCGCTGACATTTGAGATTAACCCAAGGCATATGCTCATTCTCTGGAGGGGTATACTTCGCGCAACTCCACTCACCCCACTCGCCATCCTCGGAACCGGAGGTTTGTGCGAGCAAATCGCGCTGCGAGAGAATCCCCAAACCGACAGCTCCGGCAGCTGCAAGGGTGAGGGTACCTATCGAAATGACACGGCAGGTAGTTTTCATGTGTATTGATATGAAATGACATCGATATTATAGCACAAATCGTCCTTAAGTGGAATATCTTCCAACCTCCGTACCCTCGAGCTTTTTCAGCGATCCTCCCCGTATATAGAGGTACCGGTTGAGATTCTGCTCCTCATTCGTCACCGCATAGTGGATCTGCCCGTCTGATCCATGCAAGTAATACCAGTACTTCGACTCCTCCGGCCGGAGGGCTGCACGGATACTTAAGATGCTGGGACTCGCGATCGGCCCGGGCGGAAGACCCTTAAACTTGCGCGTGTTGTAATCGGAGGCGACGTTGAGATCGCCGGCCGTGAGCGTGCCGGTGGGCTTCTCGAGGATGTAGCGCACGGTCGCATCCACGCCGAGCCCGAGATCCGCATCGAACCGCTTCCACAGGATGCCGGCAATGACCGGCCGCTCGTCATCGTTCCTGGACTCCTTCTCGATGAGCGATGCCATGACGATGATGTCCGAGAGGGATCTCTCACTCTCGTCGAAGTTCGCTGCGAGTGTCTGGACGACCTTCCGGTCAAACGTCGTCAGCAGCCGCTCGAGGAAGAACTTCGGCACGAAGTCAGCGACGCTCACATAGTACGTATCCGGGAAAAGGTACCCCTCGAGACGTCCCCCGCGATCCGCCAGACCCTCGCCCTCAGGAAGGAAAGTGAACGTGGAGAAGTCGCACGTCTGCGCGCAGCGCAGCAGCGCGCCGGAGGCGATGACGCCCTTCTCCGTGAGCAGCGCATCGATGTCCTTCACGGTGAAACCCTCCGGGATGGTGATGATGAGCTCCTCCGCCTTGCCGCTCTGCAGCAAATCAATGATCTCCGTTACTGATTGCGACGGACGCAAGACGAACTTCCCGGCCTGGAGCGAGCTCTGCGCTCCGCCGAACCGCACCGCGAGGGTGAATGCGAGGGAAGAGCGAATGACGCCCTTCTCTTCGAGGAGCGCGGCGATCTGCTTCACAGCTGTCCCCTGCTCGATCTTCACCGTCCGACGATCCTGGCTGGCCGAATCGACGGGGCGCAGGGAGAAGCTATACCAACCGAAGCCGGCGGCGATCACCAGTATTGCGATGAGGAGGATCTTCTTCATGGCAGAGGAATAGTAGGGAAAGAGAGGAAAAAAGTCATGGTGCCCCGAAGTGGAACAAGATTCATCCCCTCCCGACGGGAGGGGATGAAGGGGAGGGGGTCAATTGGAGAGATGCTCAAGCACATGCATGAGCTCCGCAAGAACGTCGTCGATTGCTGTACATGTTTGCCTGTTTCCGAAGCGAATTACTTCAAATCCGTGTGCGCGGAGATAGCGCTCCCGCTTCTCGTCGTATTCCTGAACACCCAGTTCATAATGAGAGTCACCATCAATTTCAATGATCAGCTTTCTCTCAACACAAAGAAAATCTACAACGTATGGACCGAATGGAACCTGACGTCGGAATTTGCATCCATAGAAACGCTTTGAACGCAGTCTCTTCCACAGTACTTTCTCTCCCGGCGTCTGATCTTTGCGAAGACTGCAGGCAAAGCGCACCTTCGGTCGCCGTGTTGTGCGAGCAGTATTGCGAAGCACGGTGGAAGCATATCAGACAACCGGACCCCCTCTCCCTAACCCTCTCCCGTCGGGAGAGGGAATGATGCCATCACAGAAGATAATAGAGCGAGCTCTCTCACACTCCCCCCTTGATCTTCGACTCCGTCGGGAATCCCATCTCCCCCATCACCCCCTGCATGCGTTCGGAAGCGACGATCTGCGCCTTCTTCAGGGCACGATTCAAAGCATCCAGGAGATTCGCGGCGATGGATTCGCGCGAAACATCAGGGGCGATCTCGATCGAGACCACGTCCATCTCCGCGGAGACGACGACTTTCACGCCGCGGGCTTCCGCCTCGACGTGGATTTTCTTGAGTTCCTTGCGCACTTTCTTCGCCTCGCGCTGGAGGCGGAACATGTCTTTGATCTGGGAGAAGGATGGCATACGGGAGGGATTGTACAGGGGGAGCAGGAAGAGGACTAGGGTTAGGGTTAGGGTTAGGGTTAGGGTTAGGGTTAGGGAAATCGTTTTGATGTTCTGTTGCAACACCCCTCATCCTAACCCTAATCCTAATCCTATCTGGTGATCCCGATGCGATCCTCAATCTCTTGGTCCACGAACGCTTTCTTGCGTCCGTACTTCATCCGGCTGTACTCCTTGATGAGTCCGGCGAGCTTCTCGTTCCTTTGGGACTCGTCGTAGAACGTCGCCATGTTGAAGGGGCGCGAGGGAACGTTGCTGATGTTCAGCTTACTGTAGCAATTGAAGTTCGGAATCCCGATGACATCCTGCTCAGTGAGCACCGGCGCGAATTCCTTGGCCATGTACTCGGCATCCTCCGCGCCGATCTTGAAGCTCATGATCGTGCCGACGTTGCCGAAGACGGCGTCGCGCATCTGCGTCGAGGACTCGCCGTACGCCGAAGTCTTGCCCACGAGCTGTCCGATGTACTGATGCGCCATGATGAGCGCGAGCTCGTACTTGCGTGCCTCGGAGAGAATGGTGACGAACGCGTCCGTGATGAAGTTCTGAAATTCGTCGACGTAGAGGTAGAACCTCCGACGCTGATCCTGTGGAATATCCGCACGGGAGAGCGCCGCCATGTTCACCTTGTTCACGAAGATCAAGCCCAACAGCTGTGCATTCGTGTCGCCGATCTTGCCTTTGCTCAAGTTCACGAGGAGCACTTTGCCGCTGTCCATGATCTCGCGGATATTGAATCCGCTCTTGGGCTGACCGATGATGTTGCGCATCGTCGTGTTCGTGACGAAGGGGCCGAACTTCGCGGAGAAGTACGGGATCATCTCCTCCTTCTCGCGCGCACCGGTCTTCTGGTACTCGTGTTCCCAGAAGCTCCGCACGACGGAGTTGCGGCACTTCGCCACCTTGTAGCGGTTGAACTCCTCGTCCACGAACAATCGCGGCACGTCGATGAGCGTGGCACCCTCCTCCTCATCATCCATGAGCGTGAGACAGCCGTTGCGGAAGTAGTGCTGGATGCGCGGGCCGAAGATCTCGTTGCCGAAGAGCTTGATGAAGATCTCCATCGCATCGATGGAGGCACGATCCTTCTCTTCGTCGGTCTTGGCTTCGAGAAGGTTTAAGCCCATGGGCCGCTCGGAATCCGCCGGGTCGAAGAGGACGATATCCTTCGCCCGCTCCTTGGGCACGTGCGCGAGCGCGTCCTCGATGAGATCGCCGTGCGGATCCACGATGCACACGCCGTCCCCGTTCGCGATGTCCTGGCGGGACATCCACGAGAGGAGTGCGGATTTTCCCGAGCCGGACTTACCGATGATGTACTGGTGGCGGGTGCGATCCTTCGGGAGGAAGCGGATGGGCGTCTTCGCCCCGCGGAAGATGTTCTCGCCAAGCGTAATCCCCTCCTTCGGAGCATTCGGCGGCGGCGGGAGCGCCTTAAATGTGGTCCACTGGATGATCGGCATCTTGTTGTAGCGACTGTCCGGGAAGTGGTACAGACCCGCGAGCTCCTTCTCGACGAGCAGGCACTCCGGCGCGAAGAACCCGTTGATGCGCCGCTTCCACAGGTAATGAATCAGAGGAGCGTTCCACGCAAGCGGGAAGAAGTCCACGAACATGCGATTGTTCACAAAATAATTGCCGTAGAGGTCTTTGAATGAGTTGAACGCAACCTGCATGTTGTCCGTCATCTCGATGGCGCGCTGATACGTCTTCGCGGAGGCGAGGATGCGGATGGATCCGTGGTAGAAGCTCATGCCCGCCTTCTCCCCCATGCGCTTGAAGAGTTCCTCCTGCGGCTGGATCATGCGGACGTACTGATCCCCGCTGGATGCACCCGGCGCGAACGTCTTGCCGTCGGCTCCCGTCGCCACCCCGCTGAAGATGGAAACGAGCGTGGAGAGGATGGGGATGTGCGAGATCCACGAATCTTTCTTCCCCTTGAATTGCATGGTCGCGAAACGTTCCGCCTTCTTGCCCCACTTGCCCGAGAAGGACGGCGTAAGCGTGAGTTGGATCGCAGCGGTATCTGCTTCCTCCATCTTGCTCAGAACGTTCGCGATGCCGTTCAAGGGATCGTCCTGCATCTGCTCGTAGAACCGGAGCGGATACATGAACTTCTTCTTGAAGGCCATCGTGTACCCGACGAGCTTGGAGCCCTTGGGCCAGATGACGGGCGTTTTGGACGGATAGACTTCCGCTTCGGGATAGAACGCAGTGATCTGCTTCTCGGCGATGGACGCGAGGCTCGGCTGCGTGACGACATAGAACGTCAGCTGCCCCTTCTCGATGTACATCTCGAAACTCAAGATGATGTACCGGAAAACCCAGAAGTGGATCATCTGCCAAAAATTGAGACTGCGAACTTCCCACAGCGCGCGGTAGAGCTGCTCCATGACCGCCACCTTCTCCTTGAAATCCTTCTCCGTCCGCTTCTCCTGATCGCCCTTGCTGTCGTTGCGCGGGAGAATGACCCTGAGCGCCACCAGTGAAGGGGCCTTGAAGTGCTGATAGAGATACCGTCCGTAGTACACGAACAGTCTCCAGCAGAAGTACACCGTGACGATGAGCAGGGTGTTGTTGAGCGGCGCATCGATGAACCACCTCCATGCCGTTCCCCAGAACTGCGCCTTCCACAAAGTCGTCGTCACGATGACCGTGAGCCATAGAACCGGCCAGAAGAAGAATCTCAGGAATGCGACCACGGAGGGAGAGTTGTGGGTATGAGAATCCTCTTATTGTAGCAGAAAACACTCCTTTCGGGTAGGCCCATTTCATGCGGTCATTTCCCTACCGTCCCGCATCCCGTCACCTCCATCACCATCTCGCGCCGCCCGCCTTCGGTTGCCCCAAACGTGAAGACGTAGCGCCCGACTTCCGCGGGCGTGAAGGTGAATTGTTCGCCGGGGAGCACCCAATCCTGCACGCGTTTGCTCACCCCGTTGGGATAGACGATCCCTCGCACGACGAAAGCGCGATTGGCCATGAGGACAAGGGGCTTGCCCAATTCAGCCGTGCGCGGGACGCCGCGCCGCAAACGCACGTCTCTCATGATGCGCTGTTGATAGAGAACTTTCTCCAGAGAACAACTGTCGACGATACTCGCGTCCCCGATGCGTTCGAATGTCGCGCGGAGTATGCCGCGGCTGCGCTCCTCGATCGTCGTGAAGGCTGCCAGACTCAAATCCATGTCCCGCCCCTCTACGTAGGGACCGCGATCGTTGATCCGCACCACGACGCTCTTCCCGTTCGCCTCGTTCGTGACTTTCACGAGCGTGTTATGGGGAAACGTACGATGCGCGGCAGTGAGAGCATGCATATCGAAGCTCTCGCCGAACGCCGTGCCCTTTCCGTGGAAATCCTCCGCGTACAGACTCACCTCGTGCACCTCCGTGCTCAGCATCGTATCGAGAGCGCGCATGAGGGTGATGAGCGCCTCACGATTGCCGAGGGGCTGCCGCATGCTCGCGTCATTCTGTGTGATGGGATATCGCCCGAGGAGTGCCGGCATATTCTCCAGCGTGAGCTGATCGAGATCATCGATGTTCCGCGTGCGAAAGAGCCACAGAAGCGCATCCTCCTTGAGCAGAGGTTCCTCCGGGCGGAAGAGCCCGGACGTATCGTCGAGAATCCCCCGAACCAACGCATAGCCGATTTCCCGCGCACCGAGACTACTCGCATCCACGTCTTCAAAAGTCTCTTTTGTCTCTTCGGCCAAGCGATCGATAGAGTCCCACAGAAGGAGAAACCCATCGCGTCGCGAGAGGGCATCCTGCGCGAAGGCCGCGAAGGGTACGAGCACGAGAAAAGAAGCAATCAGCAATCGACGCACGGAAGTAGCTTGGAGGAAAGATCTCCGAAGTGCAATTGACGGTTCACTCTCATAACAGGCATGAAAAGTCGGCACCCTGCGAGCCAGAGCCGAACAACGCGCGGAGGGAAGGGAGGGGTCGGAAGGGGGGAGGGAAACCGAACGGTTTCCCTCCCCCGCTTGGCCGTCAGGAGGGAGAGGGTGGTTTGGCGGGAGAGGGAACCGGACTAGGTTCCCTCTCCCGCCAAGAAAGGAAAGTACCAATAACTTTGTCAAAGCATCCGCGTGTCGACCCTTCGTGGTTCGACGAGCTCACCATGACATAGCTCAGGGTGACACGCTATTGATTGTTTGCATCGCACCCCTAGCGCTCACAAAGCCCTCCACCCATTCGCTCTCACCAGCCCATAGATCTCCTTCAATTTCTCCCCTGCCATTTCACGCAATGTCGCGGGGCCCACGCGGCCGGCACCGTTCTGAGACACACTCGAAACGATCCCCTTCTCCAACTGATACTTGAGGAGCGCGGCTTTCGTGACTTCGCCGAACGTGCCTGAAATGCGATTCTCCGGGAAATATCCCTCCCGCGCAAGGAGCGTTTGCAGCATGCGTACGCGATTATTCTGATCACCTTCCGACAGAAACTCATCCAGGAGCTCGCCTCGCTGTGCGAGCAATTGCATGATGCGCCGCTTGTCGAGGAGCATCTGCGCTCTGCGCGCGACGAGCGTGCGATTCCACTCCGCCGTCAGTGAGCGCATGGTGATGGGACCGATGCGACCTGCTCCGGGAGATTGCTCCGTGCCCACGAGTCCGTGCGCCTGCTGAAACTTGAGAATCGACGCCTTCAGTCCCGGGCCGTAGACCCCGTTCGTTCTGCCGTAGTAGTACTTCAGGAATCGGAGAATCCTCTGAGCTTCGGCGACTACCTTCGCGGGGCTCGCATCCTCCACCACACCACTGACCGGCTGTCCGACTTTGCTTCGCCACGCCGCGGCGGCGATGTACGCAGCCGCACGTTCGGTGAGCGCAGAGGAAGGTTCATCGATGCGATAATCCTTCAAAAATGTCTGCAGAGCCGCACGTGTTTCCTCTCCGAAAAATCCGCTCACGGTGGACGGGAAATACCCGGCATCCTTCAACCGCTGCTGCAGCATTTCGACGGACGGGCCGCGGTCGCCAAGCGCGGGGCGAACGGCGAGCAGACTCTCCGTAACCCGATAAGGCGCAAGCCGTTCGAAGACCGGAAGAATCGTAGCGAGAGCGAAGCTGACTGCCGGTTGCGTGCTCTCGACCGGATAGACCGTGCCGCGCACGCGCCGCACGCCGAACGCGAGAGCGCGTGCAAGTCCTTCCTCACCCTCCCCCACCCAGATGTCGAGACGGTGCGTTCCATCCGCCTGCTCATTAATGGCGCCGCCGCGGTCGTTCACTTCAAACGTCCCAAGACCCGGCAAGGTGACCCGTGTACCGAATGCATAGGATGCGGGTGCGGCGATCATGCCCGGATAGACGGGTGTCCCATCCGCCCCCGCCCTTCCTTCGCCATTGAGCACCCTGTCCGGTCGCTCGCCGCCGGTGACGTAGCAGCACTGTCCGGGCCGCGGAGAGTAGTACGCCGTGATGACGAACTCCTGCTCGTAAGGTTCCGTGCTCTTCAGGAGCTTGGCGCCTCCGATGAGCGGGGCGACCAATGCAACGACCATGAGAACGAAGGTGATGCGCCGCGGCATGCTGGAGAAGCTCCACCGATCCACCGCGGAAGACCGCGAGCGATAGAGGGGCCGCCGGGTGAAACCGGCGCGTGACCTGCCACGCGATGAAACGCGATGAGTGTGGGTTTTTCTGTGCATTTCCTCTCAGTATACCAAAAAATGGGTTTTTCGGCTCCGCAGTGCAGATGACAGAGGATTTGCCTTCTGTTTTTGTATGTAATTGTCAAGTAATTGTGACAATGTGTGTTTTTGGTGATTATCCCCTAAGCCCAAGTGGTGGTTCGTGGCTTGCGGCGTGTCATGGTGAGGAGCTTTTTGCGTCAGCAAAAAGCCACGAATCCATACACGCCGCTCGCACCTCACCATGACACTTGGGCCTACTATCTCTCAAGGAATAGTCACTGTATTTGTTGCTGTCCTTCTCGGTCCCCACTTCGCCAGCAACCGCGATTTCATCCTCTGCTGATCAAGCATTCTCTCGATGCGTTCAAGCACGGGATGCCGCGGCATCCCGCACAGAAATGAATCACAAATACCCGAGAGATTAATTGTCGGCACTCCTTCGTGTCTGTCGACCAATGCTTGAACGGACACAGCGATTTCCATCCAGTAATCCTGGATCAGATCAACGCCCTGAATGATCTCCATTCCCTGGAGAGCACTATGTCCCCTCAGCTCGTTGAGGGCCCACTCAATATTCCCCCTCAATTCATCAGGACTTAATCGATCAGCTGCATCCTTTCGCTCTGCGCTAAAATCTTCATTCATAAAAATATTATCTATTATTTCTGATCTATGTCAAGGTTCCTACAAGTGGGAGTGGCGCGCCGACCCACCAAACATCGATCAACAAACAGCAATACACTCGGCGCCCTGCGAGCCACCGTGTCAACTCTTCGATACATTCTTTGCTCGTCCCGCGGCTGCGGGGCTCGCAAAGAACACTCAGAGTGACACGGCAGAGCGCATTTATACCAGTCAATTCACTCCAATAAAGCGTTACTATTAGGAAAGAGAGGGAGGTGCTGGAGGGAGAGGAAACCGAATAAGGTGTCCTCTCCCTCCGGCAAAGGAAATTCAATAAACCATGAATCAATATCCGTGCATCCGATTTTAATTATGAAAAAGGTGGCAATACATTACACAATCACATCCTCCTCCAACCGCATTCCGAATCTCCCTGGAAGGTACAGCCCCGGTTCGATGGCCACGATTTCGTTTTCCAGAAGGGCTTTCTCGGGTACGAGGTCACTTAGGGAAATCCCCTCATGTATCTCGAGCCCCACGCCGTGCCCGAGGGAGTGTGCCTTGAGATGCCCCACGCCATATTTCTGAAAAACCGTATCCTCAGCCGCATGGAGCGTGTGATTCGTGGCACCCGGTTTCACGATCTTCCGGACAGCATTGAGCGCATCGCGCACGGCCGTGAGGACCCGCTCCTCCTGCGCGGTCATCTTCGCCGTGAAGAACACGGCACTCAAATCCGCGCAGTACCCCCGATACTTTACGCCCACGTCCACCTGCACGAGGTGCCCCTTCCGGATGGGACGATCGGTGGGGTGATGGTGCGGCCGGCTCGTGTTCGTCCCGAAGGCGACGATAGGATCGAAGGCGAGTCCGTCCGCGCCCAGCTCGTGTGCCCACACGTGGAACTGCCACGCGAGCGATCGCTCGGTGACGGATTTTCGCAGGTAGGCTGGTACGCGGGCGAGGAGCTCTCTCGTGAGGGACTGCGCACGCTTGAAGAGCGCGATTTCCTTCGCATCCTTCTGACGACGGAAGCCTTGGAGAAGCCCTTTCATCTGAACAAATTTTGTATCCTTAAATTGCCGCTTCCACCGCGCCCATTGTGCGAGCGTCACCACCTCCGCCTCGACAGCGCACTCCGGAACTTTGGCGAACGCTTTCGGCAGCAATGAAAGATCATGTACCCGCACGTTGTCCGGCACCTGGCGCTCGGCCACTTCGCGGTAACGCCCGTCCACGAAGAGATGATACGAACGAGGCAGAGCGAGGAGAAACCCCGCACTCAATTCGAGACCGGTCACGTAGCGGATGTTCACGCGATCACTCACGAGAAAAGCACCGATATCGGCTTCGGCGAGGAGTTCGGAAGGACTCGTAGGGCGCATGGGCTTCAGCGTAGCGCGAAAAGGCGATTCGTGCTATACTAAGACCAATGCAAACCCATTCCCCTGCTCCTCTCATGATAACCGCACGAACGCAGCGCTTCCTCGCACGTTTCGGTGCTTCCGCTGTCCTGTGGGCGGGCGCTACAGCCTCTGCCTGCGCTCAAGCGTTCGAGGGAGCCGGCATCAGTCAGGGGGTGAACCAGGCCGCTTCCAATCTCGGTGTCACGGGTGGCAGCGGCGACATCCGCGGCACGATCGAGTCCATCGTGACGACGGTCTTGAGCTACATGGCACTGGCTGCCGTCGTCGTCATCATCATCGCCGGCATTCGCCTCGTCATTTCATCGGGTGACGACAGTGCCGTGGAGAAGGCGAAGAAAACGATTCTCTATGCGATCATCGGACTCATCATCATCCTGCTGGCGAACGCCATCGTCAGCCTTGTGATCACTGCCGGAGGCGGCAGCACGACGTAAGCGTCCATTCCCTTAGAAACGCACTTCCCCATCGATTCCCCTCATGCTCTCTCCCGGTCGCCTGCGGCTCGCACCTCTGTCCACGACCATCAGCTTGGTCTTGATGGCTGTTGCGATTCTCCAAGCGAGCGCGCAGGGAGCCACTGAAACCATCACGTCCCCTCTCGGCTCCGTCTTCGAGATCCTGGCAGAGACGCACATGACCGACGCACAGTACGGCTGGATCCTCACGAAGAATCAGGAGTTCCTCGGCGCAGAGCGAACGAAAACGTTCCGCACGCGCTTTGCCGATCCGGGCACGTACCTGCTCAATGCGGAAGTGTCGGGAAGCGATCCGGCGAATCCCCTGCGCGAACGCCGCACCATCTCGATCGTTGTCTCCGATGCCGCGAGTCCCCCCGCACACGGGACCGGCACTCTGGCGGACACCCTCGTCATCGCCGATCCTCCGCTCGACCGCTTCAACAGGATTGTTCTGTCGCGCATGCGCAGCGTCGTCACCTTCCGACCGGCCAGGGAATCTCCGAGCACCTTCCTCATCGATCTCGACACTCTGCGCGACAGCAACGGCGACGGTGATCCCACCAATGACAACGACGCTCCAGACACGTTCTTCTCGTCACACGGCGACCCGCTTGCCGTATGGTTTTCTTCCCCCATTCTCGAACGATCCGTCCGCGTGACCGCACAGCTCCCGGACGGGAGCATGCATTCGCAGGATCTGCGTGTGGTACATGAGGACGTAGCATCGCGCGAGGATCAGCAACTCCTCAAAGCAATCGAGATCGTCTCCACGCCGACCGGAAGCGGCTCCGTCCAGCTGAAAGTCACGTACCCGAAGGGGGCACCGCAAAGCCCCGTCCTCATCCACTGGGAATTCGGTGACGGCGGACAGAGTCTGCTCGACGAGCCCGAACATCTCTATCCGGCAAACGGAAACTACACGGTGACGGTGAGCGTGCGCGACCTCACGACCGGACGCGTGATCGAGAGCGGTTCGACACTCATCACGATCGGTTCCTTCCCCGTGACGGGATCGGGCTCTTCCGCAGGAACAGTGACAGGCAACGGCGAGACAAACGGCGGTTTCTCCTTCGGATTACTCTTCAGAATCCTCGGGGTCGGGGCTCTCTCGCTCCTCGCAGGATTCATCGTCATCTTCCTCATTTCGAAGCTGAGTCGCAAAGGTTCCTCCCTGGCATCCACTCTCGCCGCCGCCGAAGAGAAGCTCACAGGCGCGGCACCGACCGACGTCATCGCACCACTCCAAATCATCGACGCACAAGAGGTGACGAAGCCCAAACCGGAACCGGTCACGAAAGCCCCGAGCGAACCGAAGCGCGAGGATCCGAAGGCCTCCGTGACTCCTCAGCAGGAATCCAAACAAATGCCTGACTGGTTGCGACCGACGCAAGCGAAGAAGGAAGAACCCGCTCCGAGTACACCTCCTCCTTCCTCTCCTGTTCCCGTTCCTCCTCCCGCCCCTCCGGCACCGCAGAAGCCTGCAGCGAGCGCCTCCGAGGGACCCGTGCCCGATTGGCTCAAGCCCAAACCAGCTTCCGCAACCGCGCCGACTCCACCGAGCCCACCTCTTGAGAAAAAGAAGGAACCCCCTCCTCCCCCCGCTCCCCCGAAAGCGACTCCCGAACCGCCGAAGCCAACTCCTCCGCCGGCCCAGAAACCTCCAACCCCTTCGAAACCGGCCGAGACCTCCGCGCAGACGCAAAGCAACGGATCCGGCCCCGTCCCGCCATGGCTGCAGCCCAAGCCCGCAGCCCCGAAGCAGGAGACAATGAAATCCACTGAGTCGGAAAAGAAAGAGCAACCCGCACAAGCGTCTGCTCCGGCTCTGCAACCGAAAACCCCTGAGCCGACAACCCCGAAACCCGCTCCCACACCACAGCCTTCGAAGCCGACTCCCCCCACGATCCCTCCTCTGGCCGCAGAAAAGAAGCCGCAGCAACCCGCGCCCGTGCAGAAGACACCGCCCCCTCAGAAGCAGACGCCTCCCAAGCCGGTGCAACAGCCGAAGCCTCCCGTGAAAGCTCCGGTGCAGCCGTCTCCTGAGAAGAAGCCGCAACCGCCGAAACCGGCTCCGGAGAAACCGAAACCGCAGCAACAGCAGGCACCGAAGCAGACGGAGCCGAAGCCGCCCGCCGAGGAGCCGATCATGTTTATTCGCGCAGACTCGCTCTCGCCGGACGAAGGCGCGCAGCCCCCGAGCGGCACCCCGAAGAAATCAGCATAAGTTCTCCTAGAATTCGGTGTGGACCTTGCGTACTATTGCGCTGCTCGTGGCGGGCGTAGCTCAGTTGGTTAGAGCGGCTGGCTGTGGCCCAGCAGGTCGTGGGTTCGATCCCCATCGCTCGCCCCACAGTTGAATTGCAGACGAACAAGGAGTTCCGAGTTTGTCGAGGGACGACGCAGTGAGTCGCAAGATACTGCGCCCTGAACGAATCCCGAGCAGAGCGAGGGATGAGTCGAAAGGCACTCCTTTGCCTGAATCCTGCCCCGAGCGCAGCCGAGGGGCACATTTTCATCAACATCGGCGTTGTCGTGCCTATTATTCACTCATTTTGAATCAAAGAGGTGTCCCGAAAACCGATAACGCGATGCCATGCAATAATACGAGAATGTGTCGATAACATATAAATTTCATGACATTACTCTACAGAAAGGACTATAATTTTTGCTCAAAAGGGTTCCTTTCCGCTCTCACCATGATTATTAATGCGGATTCCCTTCTGCCGCACCTCAAGGAGAAGGTGCGTCTCACTCAGAGTGACACCTCCCGTCACATCCTTTGCCCCGATTGCAGGATACGAACGAAACTGAACACCTTGGGAGACGGACGCAAGAAGTGTACCGTATGCGGCAAGAAGTTCCGCTTCCACAAGGTGACGGATGAAAACAAGCTGCAGCAGTGCGCGGAGATTCTCCTCTGCTTCTGTCTCGATTTCTCGTCACACAGAACGGTGCAAATCACACATCACCGCTATCCGCTGGTCACCGTCTTCTACGACCACTTTCGCAAACTCCTCACCGAAAAGAGCCTGTCGCTGGAAAAACTACAGCTCCTCACCACACACAAAGGAGATATTCAGGAGGTGCACGACACATCTCGTTGCAGATGGTGCAAAAGCAAATTGCGTTCCGGTACGCGGGAAGAGCCACCGGTGTTCGGGGTGCAATTGCGGGAAAGTGGAGAGGTCACCATTGATCCGCTCAAAGATGATGAAGCGGTGCTCCATTTCCACACATTCGGCTCCAAGGAGGAGGCAATCGGCCGACGCGAGGGCTTCGCGGGATTCATTTGCTGCAGCAAGTTCCACCGCTTCACACAGGATGAGAAGGAGAAGGACGGCGCAGAGCAACTGTGGACATGGATTCGGGAGCGGATCCGTAACCACCATGGCATCTGGAAACGGAACACGGGTTTCTTCCTCAAGGAACTTGAGTGGAAATACAACAACAGATCTCTCGAACCCGAGCTGCAGGCGAGGAAAATCATCGAGCTGATGCCCATGGATTTCCTCACCAGCTGGTTGCTCAGTGCGAAGAAACCTTCAATTGCAACTCACCAGCAGTAGGTACCTGCTCCGATCAGTCCAGAAGAGCGTTAAGAGCGTTCGAACGCGGCGACTTCCTGTATGCGTAGAGACTTGCGCAATTTAACCATGCGCCCATTGTCATGGTTCTTCCCCCCCCACCCTATGCCCACGTATCGCTATTTCTTTCCCTCTCATCGGCCTGTCCGCAGATTCCCCGGCGTCCTGCAATCGTGGTTCCCCTCGATCCATCAGAAAACCTTCGGGGATGTACCCGGCTTCCGAGCTATCAAGTCCGCGATGCGACGGACGATGGTTCGGGCATGAAGCATCCTCCGCCCTTTCCCCCATCTTCCTATGTAGAGCCCCGCATCGAGGACTCCTCTGCGGGGACAGCCTCCCCCTCTTGAGAAACGCTAAGGGTGATGCCGGCCGGAGATGGCATCACCCTGCACTTCTCTCTTTTTTCCTCTCCCACTTCACTTTCCCCTTCACCCATCATGAGAAACCGCATCTTCACCATCGGCATGTCAGTCGCTTTCCTCGGTGCAATGGCTTCACCGGCATTGGCTGCAACCAGCCCCCCGATGACGCAGCCGAATTTTGGCTTCTTGGAACAGGTACTACCTGCTTGGAAAGACGCCCCTCCCGTGCTCGAAGCTCTCTATCCAACGCTCATGCAGGAAGCCAGGGCGACGAATTTCCTGATCCATCAGGTGGATCGGCTTGAACTCGGTTCACCGACGTACGAACAGGCGCACCGCCTGCTCCTGCAGAACTTGAATATGATGCAACGGCAGCTGAACTTCAGCCCGTCCGATCTCGCGCAGTTCAATGCCTCAACGCATCCGGCCAGGTACATCACCGATCAGACGATCTACTCCCCGGACGGCCCGACCTATGTATCCGGTACGGCAGACTTCGGTACTCCCGTCTTCGCTTCGACAATATCTTTCCGCAGAACCGGTATCTTCTCAGGGAACGCAGTCTCACGCACGTATGTCGGAAACGCACCCAGTCGTCGTTTGCTCGTTGCCAATCTCGCAGAGCAAACAAGATTACACTCACTTGCAATGCTTCCGTAACAGATACTGTTCTCTTGCTGCTCTCATAGCTCAAAAGGGGCAGCAAGAGAACTACTCGTAACTATTCTCTTCCCTCTCTATCCCATGTACTTCCTCTGGTCTCTCCTCATCGGTTCCATGCTCTTGGGCAGCAGCGTTATTGCGCAGCAAGACACGGCGTTCTCCCAAAATCCGTTTACCGATGTACCCGCAAACAGTACGTACTTCGAAAGTATTGAATATCTTCGCACGCAGAACGTGCTCAAGGGCTACCTGGACGGAACATTCAAGCCGGATACGCGCATCAACCGTGCGGAATTCGTGCACTTCGTGGTCAATCCATTCATTTTGGACACAAATAATGTGGGCGACTGTCTGAGAGCAAATGTGCCCGACACCGCAAGTACCGTCTTCTTCTCCGATGTCGCCAGAGATTCCTGGTACGCCGCCGATGTGTGTTTCGCTAAAATGAATTCCCTCATTGATGGCTATCCGGACGGCTCGTACGGCCCCGCAAATTCCATCAACTTCGTGGAGGCGGCCAAGATCATCTGCAATGTCTTCTCCCTTGATATCCCCGTTCAGGAGACCGGAGAGTTTTGGTATCGTTCCTATGTGCAACGCCTTTCCGATCTGCACGCCATCCCCGTCAGCATCACACATTTTGCTCAGACGCTGACCCGCGGCGAAATGGCGGAAATCGTCTATCGCCTGAAAGTGAATGTGACGGATAGACCAAGCTCGATCATCAGTAATCTCCGCTAAGCATTTTTCTGTCCTTCTCCTTCTTAGCTTATGGACATCCTCTGGTTCCTCATCATCGGCTTCATCGCAGGATGGCTCGCCGGGCAGATTATGGGCAGCGGCGGGTACGGCATCATCGGTGACATTGTCATCGGGATCGTCGGCTCACTCATCGGCGGCCTCCTGTTCCGCTTCCTCGGCATTTCCGCATACGGAACGCTCGGCACTATCGTTATGGCGGTCATCGGTGCCATTGTCCTGATTGCCGCGCTGCGCACACTGAAACACGCATGATATTTCCTTTCCCTTTCACGCCATGAGCGATGATACCATCCAACCCTTACAGGACCGCATCACCAGAATCGTCTCAGAGGAGGAGCGCCTCAACAGCAAACTGCTGAAGGACAGGAAGACCGAAACGGAGCGACGATATGCGGAAAAGCAAGCAGAGACCGCAAAGCTGGCGACGTTAAAAAAGGAGGAGGCACATCAGATGGAAGAGAATGCCCGCAAAGATCGCGTGTCTCAAGAAACCCTGCGACGGGAAGGCGAAGTGGTCCATTTATCTGAAGAAATCCAGAGAGGTTTCATCGAAGAAACCCGGCGTCGGGAGGCGGCCAAGAAAAAGATCGGGGAACAGGCCACTATCCTCGAAGCGAAGTTGCGAAGCATCGAAGGGGCACGGCCGTCCTGAAGAGAGCAAGCGTTTGTCTCCTGCCACAAAAATGTGTATATTAACTTTTCACACTCATGTGAATAACCCTCTCCATCAGTCCGAACTATTATGAGGAAAACTATTCATTCCGCGTCCGATGGCATAGCCCTCAAACTCAAAGTTCTGGCGAAGGAAAAAGAAGACGTCCGGCGCAAGCTGGTGGTGACTGCAAGGGAAAAGGAAGATGTCAGACGTAAGTTGGTGATCACGGCAAAGAAACTCCGTATCAAAGCCGCGCAACTCGCCGTGACCGCCAGGGAAAAAGAGGATGTCAGGAACAAGCTGGTTAAAACAGCAGAGAAACTCCGTCTCAAGGCCACACAATTCGCCGCAACTGCCAAGGAAAAAGAGGTCGTCAGGCGCAAGCTGGTTATAACAGCGGACGAACTCCGGATGTCGAGAAAAACGCTTGAGAAGAAAGTTCTTGAGCGCACCAAAGACTTGGAAAAGGTCAGGGCGAAAGACGAGGCGATCCTGGCAAGTATCGGTGAAGGCTTGGTGGCTACGGATAAAAACGGACGAATTCTCCTCGTGAACAAGGCATGTGAGAAATTGTTGGACTGGAAGGAGGGAGAGATGCAAGGAAAATTGCTTTCCAGGGTCATACCTATGACGGACTCGACCGGCAAAATCATTGTGGAATCAGAACGCCTGATCACAAAGACTTTGAAGGAGCGCTCTATCTCGACCACGACCACGACCATGTACTATAAGCGGAAGGATGGAACGTCTTTTCCGGTTGCCATAACGGTTGCGCCTATTTTCATCGGCAAAGAGCTAATCGGTGCTGTGAAGGTATTTCGGGATATCACCAAAGAAAAAGAAATCGAAAAAGCCAGGTCGGAATTCATGTCCATCGCATCCCACCAGCTGAGGACACCTCTCACGGCGATCCGATGGGTTCTCTCGAGTCTGAAGCGGGAAAATCTCACCGAGGAACAGGCGAAACTGGTGAAAACCGCACACGAAACGTCCATGAACATGGCCTCGACCATCCGGCGAATGCTGATGATCTCCCATCTTGAAGAGGACGGAATGGAGCCGGAACTTGAACAGGTGGTCCTGCAGAAAGAGCTGGAGAAGATCTCCCGCCTCCATGATGCCCATCGGCAGAGGAACGGGCTGGAACTCGCCCTTCAGTGTCCGGAGGATCTCATGGTACGAACAGATAAGCAGCTGCTCATCGAAATTCTGGACAACCTTCTCAGTAATGCCCTCAAGTACACTCCCAGAGGCGGCAAGGTGAATGTGAGTGTCGCCAAAGAAGGAGAGTCGATCCGTATCGATGTCGCGGACACGGGCTACGGTATCCCGCAGGAGGAGCAAAAGAGGATTCCGGAGAAATTCTTCCGTGCATCGAATGTCGCCAGCCCCGTGGAAGCCGGAACCGGCATCGGACTGTATATGGTGTATAACATCGTCCGGCTGATCGGCGGGACGATCTCTTTTGTCTCGCAGGAGAACAAAGGCACCACATTCACTCTTTTATTTCCTTCCTGATTTTTTATGAAAAAGCACGTTCTCATCGCCGAAGACGACACCGCTCTCGCCGATATGATGGGAAAAGTTCTGAGCAAATACAACATACGTGTCACGATCACCTATAACGGGAAGGAAACGGTTGAAGCTCTGGAGAAAGAAGTGCCGGATTTGCTGCTCCTCGATATCCTCATGCCGGTGCTGGATGGTCACGGCGTGCTGAAGTTTATCAGAGAAAAGAGCATGGAGTGTCCCGTCATCGTGTTGTCCAATCTCAGCGACAAGAAGACGAGGGATAAGTGCAAGGAAATGAAGGCGCAGAACTACTTTGTGAAGAACGACCTGGACGATGATGATCTCTGGCCCGCGATCGAGGAATATCTGCACTAAACGACTGATCGATGAATCAATCTCCCTTGAACAAGGACGCCTCATTTACTCTTCTCTTTACTTCCTTCCTCCAACCTCTATGGACAAGCAACCGAAACAGAAACATGTCCTCGTTGCCGAGGATGAAGCCTTTCTTTTGGGCATGATACGGAGCTTGCTCAGCAAGCACGGCGTTCGCGTGAGTACCGCGCGTGACGGACAGGAGGCAATCGATATCATCGATAAAGATCCGCCCGACCTTCTTCTGCTGGATCTGCTGATGCCGCATGTGGACGGGTATGCCGTGCTTCAGTATAGGAAAAAGAAGAAAATGAAATTTCCCGTTGTCGTCTGTTCCAATCTCAGCGACAAAAAAAGTATCATCAAATGTGATGAGTTTGATGTGAATGAATACCTCATCAAAAGTGATATGGATGATGATCAGGTCTGGGCCATTGCGGAGAAATACCTCGTGTAGCGACAAACTCTGCGCTTGCGAATAACGTCATGAATATACTATTGGCTCCGCGAAGAGAAAAATTGGAGTGTCATACAACACTGTATTGTTGGTGACCATGGCATTGCGTCGGTCATGAACCGATTATCAGGTCTGTATGAAGACCGGAATCCCTCTATCCGCCCATTTGTAGAGCTCGATCGCTTCCTCTGGCAGGAAACGCACGCATCCGTGGGACACGGGAATGCCGATGTGACTCAGCGCTTCGCTCCAGTACGAGGAAGCCTTGGCGGAATCCCCCAGATAAGGCAGACCATGGAGTCCGAACGCGGAGTTTTTCGTAAAGGACATGTAATTCGGCATACGGTACGGAACAGCCTGACCACTCACGCGCAGCTCTTCCTTCTTGTAAATTTTAAATACGCCCAGTGGTGTGGGAGTGGCGGGGGCACCCGAACTGATTTGGTACGTCTTCACCACGATTCCGCTCTCGGTGAGGAATGCCTCCTGGATGCCCAGATAGATCCAAATGGCCTTGGAGCCGGAGGATACCGTCGGATCGGGGAACACCGTTGCACCGGTCTCAGCAGGAAGTATGAGCGATGAAGCGCCGGAGGCACTCGCAGGATTTTTCACGACTGCTTTGACCGGTTTTGTGCGCAATCTCCGGCGGCGAACGGAGGAGGAAGCGCTGTGATCTCCCATCGATCCGCTGCCCGTTCCGGCTGTGATGCTCATTGCAGTTGCATCTTCCGCGAACCCTCCTTTCTCCTTGGCGAGCACTACCGCTGCGTTTCCTGTCAGAAGGCAGACAACGATCATGGCCAGTGCTGCGCTCAGGTTTTTCATAGTGTGGAAGTAGTCGTTATCTAAGGAAATGAACCATCACAATAGTTGCATACGATGGTTGCGCAAGCGTCTGCGAATACACGGAGTCGCCGGAATCGGACGTTCCAGCCACCGCTCTGGACCGGTCGCCACCCGAAATCCAAAGCGCACCCGTACCCAGTTGGCTGTGCTCTGCCAATGCATTGGAGGAATACCGTGACCAGCAAGCCAACCTTCATCGGACGCACTCTCTCGTGCGGATGCGGTACGAATGCTCTCGCATGAAAGACCGGAAGAAGAGGCGGTAAGAAGGTTTGATTGACTGATGCAGTCCTTTCCGCAGGGAAAGAATGGGAAATGCATATGCCATCGACAAAATTGCACGATACCTTAAAGTCGCAAAATGGCATGATGCATATCAGTGCTCCTGCTGCTTGCGATTTCCGAGAAAGCAGATGTAAGTATTAACCTCAAATAAAAAGTAACCTTGCTGCGTCCACGCCCCATCCGGCTTCGTTCCATGCTTCGCATGGAACTACGCCGTGATTTGGTGATGGAATAGTCTCGGCATAGCGCAGCGGGGTTTCTGATACGGGGGGCATCCGAGAAACATCAGCCAGGCGCAGCAGAAGAGCATCACAGCTCAACGACAAGTGCGTTCTTCGGACCGGTGGCGATCAGTTCTTTGACGCCGATCCAATCATGGAGCGCGTTTAAGAGCACATCCGTCGGGTACCAGTACTTCTCTCCCCGCTTCGTGCCGGGATCGTTTGTAATGAAGCCATCTCCTGTGTATCCGATGACGACCAGCATGTGATAGAAGGGGCCCTCTCCACTAAAGAAGGGGTTTTTGAGCGCGCGGCCGAACGCCGGGATGATGATCGGATTTCCCCGCATGAGCTCCCTACGGAGACTGTCGGCTGTCACATCGGTCAAGAGGCGGGCACGGTATCCGTACAGGGACTCAGCGATATCCCCCAGTTCCTGGGCAGTCACATCATCCGCGTAATCATGCGCCCTCTCCCAAGCCACCATTTGCTGCACTTCCGTTTCCGCATCCGTCATGCTGAGCGGCATACCTGCGAGGAAGTGATGAACCATGATCAGCGACATTTCTTCGCACGCTTCTTCGTGAAGCGTATCCCAAACGGCGAACGGTGACTGCGGAGCAAATGGCACCTTGATGAGCAGGCTCGCCGGTCGTGACGAAGAGGCGGGCGCGGGAGCCGGCGGACTCGACGAGAACGATTGCGACGAAGACGAACTTAAAAGAAGAGGCGGACGATCGATGATCACCGAAGGCTCGGGGAAGACCGGTTTCCTGGTACATCCGATCATCAGCACGGACCCGACGATCAGTGTACAGCCGATGATGGCGAAACGATGCATAGGGAGGAGAGGGCTTATCATAGCATGATTCTCACCTACAAACGTGCATCTTGTGAGATGTCATGGTTCATGATTCGATCCCCATCGCTCGCCCAAGTTCAAACCGAAGGCGGAGGCTCTCGCTGAGGATTTTCACCTGTCAGCACTTGCAGCACTTCATAACGAACAAATGCAAAAAACTTGGCATCAGATGGAAACGCGCTGAGATCCATCTTCCGCCCCGAACACCCGGGCCCATTTTCATTGATGGCCGATCGCATGCAGGTCTGCGTGTCCGTGAGGATTCTCAGAACGGCCTTCCCCTTCCCCGGAAATACCGCTTCCACTTCCTCTCCTGCATCGAAGCCGTTTCTCCTCTCAGAGTAGACCTCGACAATCGCCCCCTTCTGCCCCACAGCAAGAGAGGAAAATTGCAGGCCTGTCGGTGATTTCCATGTTTTATCCATGGTCGGATATGAATACTCCACCGGTGCATTCAATGTAAAGTTGATTGAAGAATAAATTGCGCATGACAAAAGGCATATTCTCTCGATGTATTCATCGCCAATAGGCTGTGAACTTCCTTTCTTTTCCCGCTCTCCGTCGTAGAATCCCCTCCTTATGCCTCGTCGGCGTAGGGACCTCACGATTGTGAGGGTTTGGTCATTCACAATTCGGCAGGACTTTACGTGTGTATTGAACGAATTTTTCGCAACCATTTCACCCCTTGTTTGGAGGACATTCTCATGAACCAGGACCCTCTGTTCTATATCGATGGCAAAGTGATTGTAATCACCGGCGCGGCTGGCGTGATCTACAGTCACGTCGCGCAGGCTCTCGCGTCCAGAGGAGCTGCTGTCGCGCTCCTCGACGTCAAACGGGTGGATCCGCAGAATCACCACAGCCCTCTCCAGGCGGAAGCGACCGCCCAAGCGATCAGGGATGCAGGCGGCAGGGCGCTCGCGCTCTTCTGCAACGTCTTCCACGTCGACGGCGTCAAGGCTGCCCTGAGGGAAGTCGTGCTGCAACTCGGCAACGTCGATGTCCTGATCAACGGGGCCGGCGGCAACCAGAAGGCTGCCACGGTCCAGCCAACGCAGAAGTTCACGGAACTTCCTCTCGATGCCATGCGGAGTGTGGTGGACCTGAACCTCATGGGGACCTTCATCCCCTGTCAGGTGTTCTGCGAGCACTTCGCACAGATCGGACAGGGGGTGATCATCAACACCTCGTCCATGTGTGCCTTCGCACCGCTCACGAACATCCCGGGGTACTCCGCCGCCAAGGCGGCGGTGACGAACCTCACCCGATGGCTCGCGGCGCAGGTGCGCGTGGATTTCCCGGGAACGGTGATCCGCGTCAATGAGATCGCGCCGGGGTTCCTGATCACGGAGCAGAACCGCAATCTGCTCTTGAATCCCGACGAAAGCCCGAAGCCTCGCGCGGTATCGGTCCTCCGACGTACCCCCATGGGCCGCTTCGGAGAGCCGGAAGAGCTCGTCGGAGCGCTCGTCTTCCTCATGTCGCAAGCGAGCACCTTCGTCACCGGCACGACCGTCGTCGTCGACGGCGGCTTCGCCGCCTGCTCCGGCGTCGGCCCGCTCGACGAGAAGGACGGTCAGTTCGTGCGAGAGGTGACGCTCCCCTGAGGAGCAAGCAAGGAGTCCTGCTGAAACCTGCACTACGAATCAATCCCCGTGGAATTGATCGAAGCAGTGCAACATCAGAAGACGCCCCGCATCCGCGGGGCGTCTTTTAGTATCATCTTTCATGATCCACCCTTGGCTGATCCTCAAGAGGCGGGTATGCTGGGCCTTCGCAATGTCCCAACCACTGTTTCGAACTCCGAAAGGCACCCACGACGTCCTCCCCGAGGATCACCAATACATGACCTACATCAAGAAGGCCGTGCGTCATCGCGCCCGCCAGGCAGGCTACAAACGCATCGACCCACCCATGTTCGAAAACCGTGCCGTCTTCGAGCGCGGCATCGGTGAGCACACGGACATCGTGGAGAAGGAGCTCTTCCTCGTGACGTCGCACCACGCGGACGAGGATGAGGCGGAGTTCGCCCTGCGCCCGGAATTCACGGCGGGCATCTGCCGCTCCTTCGTGGAAAACGGCATGCAGCAGCTGCCGCAGCCGGTCGAGTTCTACGCCATCGGCCAGTGCTTCCGCCACGACCGGCCGCAGAAGGGCCGCTACCGGCAATTCCACCAGTTCGATCTGGAAGTGATCGGACTCAAGGACCCGAGTCTCGACGCGCAGCTCATCCACGTCGTCACGAAGATCTTCTCGGACCTGAAGTTCCTCGAGCGCATGGAGCTGCACATCAACAACATCGGCACCGCCGAGAACCGCAAGGCCTACGCCGACGCGCTGCGGGATTACTTCATCGGCAAGGAGCGCAATCTCCCGGAGCTCGACCGCGAGCGCCTGACGACGAATCCCCTGCGCCTGCTCGACTCCAAGGAGGGCGACACACAGATCCTCCTCAAGAGCGCGCCCACCCTCGAGCAGTTCCTCTCCCCCGAAAGCAAGGAGTACCACGCGACGGTGCTCGATTACCTCAAAGAATTGAAGATCCCCTACATCGAAGATACCCGCCTCGTCCGCGGATTGGACTACTACACCCAGACGGTCTTCGAGTTCTGGGACAAGGAAACCGGTGCGCAGAATGCCGTCGGAGGCGGCGGACGGTACGATGGATTGATCGAGCTCTTCGGCGGCAAACCGACGCCCGGCGTGGGCTTCGCGGGCGGGATGGAGCGCATGATCTGGCAGATGAAGCAGGCGGGCGTCCAGGTGCCGCACAAGGATCAGGTAGACGTTTTCGTCGCACAGCTCGGTCCCGAAGCGAAGAAGAAGTGTCTCACCCTGATTTCGAACCTGCGCGAGAAGGGTGTCCACACGCTCGGAGCGCTCGGCGAAGCGAGCCTCAAGAGCCAGATGCGCCTCGCCGATAAGTTCGAGGCGCGCTACACCCTGCTGCTCGGCAAGATGGAGGTGAAGGGCGGGACGATCATTCTGAGGGACATGAAGGCGGGGAAGCAGAAGGAGATCTCCTACGCTCAAGCGATCCCGACGATCGTGAAGCTCTTGGGCGAGCAGGCACTCGACACGTACACCATCCGGGACCAGATCGGAGACGTGGACGAAGACTAGGCATAGCATGAGAGAACACCTTGACGGTTTTCTCTCATGAACTCTCTTTCCCTTCAAAGTGTCGCTCCAGCGTGGGGCCCACGAGACCCACGCTTCGCGAATCATTCTCTGTGAGCGCTGTTCTACAGCGCTCACGTACACTGACTCTTCCGCCCAGTCGTTGAAATCTTTATGCTTTCTCCGTATGCCTGAGCAGACAGTACGGGCACCGAGGATTGAGAGCATCGACGGATTGAGAGGCTACGCCATCCTCGCCATCATCTTCGGCCATATCTATGTTCGTGAGCTCATCCCGTGGGGGTACCACGGCTTCTGGTTTCATGGCCTGAAGCTGTCGCCCTATACCTTCTTCACCAACTTCCATCAAGCCGTCCCGCTGTTCTTCATCCTCTCAGGATTCGTCCTGTTTCTGCCGTTCGCTCTTGGTATCCGAAAGATGGAGAACCGGCAAGATGCGACAGCATTCTATCTTCGGCGCGCACGACGCCTCCTCCCGCTCTACCTCATCAATATCTTCCTCTTCGCGACAATGGTGAAGGTGGACGCGCTCCCGCGCGACACCGTGAAGAACCTGTTCTTCCTCCTCACGTTTCTCTTTCCATTCATTCGCTCCCTGCAAATACCGATGTACAACGGCGTCCTCTGGACGCTGGGGGTGGAGGCGTGGTTTTCCCTCCTGATGCCGCTGCTCATCTTCTGCATGCGACGCTTCGGATTCGGAAGGGTGCTGCTTACGCTCATTGCCTTTTCTCTCCTTCTGAGTTTCTCTCTCACGTTCCGACCGATCTCGGAAATGTACTGGTCTGTCAACGGCGTGGGAGTGCAACTTATAGATTTCGCCCTCGGTATGTTTCTCGCGCATCTGTATGCCACACAACAACTGCCTGCTCGCGGCTGGAGGTGGTTCATGACGGGAATACTCATCGTCTCCGTCAGTTTTCTGTTTTCCGATGCCTTCTGGATGGAACTCGTGCCCGCACAACTCGCAGCCATCACCAGTTACACGGTACCGCTTGGATTCTCTCTCATCATCTACGGAGCTCTCTCCATACGCTGGCCGGTCTTCCGTTTCCTGCTCGCCAACTGGCCTATCCAACTCTGCGGCATGATGTGCTACTCGCTCTACGTCTGGCATGCCATGGCCATTGGTCCATTCCATCCGGCTACCACACTCGTCCGCCTTATCCGCTACCTCTTCCTCGTCTTCGCCATCTCCTTCGTGAGTTACCGCTTCATCGAATTCGGTTCCGTGAAAGACTGGCGATCCCTCCTGCCGAATAGGCCGGGGAAAGCAAATGCGACGGAACATCTCAACATCGTGAGCCGCTAACTCTTCAGATAATGCAAGAAGCTCCACAATCACGGGCACCGAGGATCGAGATTATTGACGGACTGAGAGGCTACGCCATTCTCGCCGTCATCTTCGGGCATATCTACATCGCTCCGCTCCGCGCCACGAACCTTATGAGCATCCCTCTCCTGGGACTGAGAGTGACGCCTTACACGCTCATCACCAACGGCTGGCAGGCTGTGACGCTCTTCTTCATCCTCTCCGGGTTCGTCCTCGCGCTGCCCTACGCAACCGGCGAACGCCGGTTCTCCGGCTCCGAAGACTGGCTGTGCTTCGTTGGCAAGCGCATTCGCAGGCTCCTGCCGCTGCTGCTCTTCAACACACTCTTCCTCCTCACATTCCTCCGCATCGATCCGGCTCCGCGCGATACTGTGAAGCATCTCTTCTTCATGACGACATTCCTCTTTCCTTTCTCTTCCACGCTCCACATCCCGCCTTTCAACGCGCCGCTGTGGTACCTCGGCACTGAGTTCTGGCTCAGCATCGCACTGCCGTTCTTCATCCTCTGCGCACGACGATATGGGTGGACCTTGCTGCTGCTTGCTTCCATCATCTTCTACTTCTGCTCCTTCTCCCTCTTCCCCGAAGCATGGCAATGGAACCTTACGGCACCGAACTGGGGCATCGGACGCCTCATGATGCACCTGAAGGACATGCTTGCCGGAGCGGCGCTCGCATACGCGTTCGCTCAACGCAAACAGGTGCGCGCTGTCCTGTGGATCATGGTCGGCATTCTGTTTCTGGCGTATAGCTTCTTTCTCTCCGATTTGATCCTCCTCAAACTCATCTCCGGACGAACCGTTCTGATCGCGAATCTCCTCACGACCATCGGCTTCAGCCTGCTCCTCTTCGGTCTCCTTGTCCGCCCGTCACGCGTGATCCGGATGATCGTGGCCAACTGGCCCTTACAGCTCCTCGGCATGATGAGTTACTCGCTCTACGTCTGGCACTTGCCCCCCATGGGCATCCTCCACGCATCCGCCACTCCCGTCCGCCTCGTGCGCTATCTCTTCCTCGTTTTCGTCACCAGCTTCTTAAGCTACCGCTTCATCGAGTTTGGTCACGTGAAAGACTGGCGATCCCTCCTGCCGCGCAGGCACAGAAGCGCCGGTTCGCAGGAACAGCTGCAGACGGAAAACTGGTGACCCCTCACACATCGAGGTTCTTCACCGTCTTGGCGTGCGCCCTTCGTCAGGCTCAGGACGCATCGCAGATACGCCTATCACTTTAGACATCCAAGTTTTTGACCGTCTTGGCGTGCGTTTGTATGAATTTCCGGCGCGGGGCGACTTCGGAACCCATGAGCGTCGTGAAGGTCGCATCCGCTTTCTCGGCATCCTCCATGGTGACGCGCAGCATGCTGCGGGAATCCGGATTCATCGTCGTCTCCGCAAGCTGCTCGGCGTTCATCTCGCCCAAACCTTTGTAGCGCTGCACCGATGCGCGTGCGGTCTTGCGAACCTCTTTGTTCTTGACCGCCTTCACGAGCGCCTCCTCTTCATTGACCTCCTCCGGCTGCTCTTCCTCGGTCTCCTGCATCTGCTGCGCATCCACGCCCCACTCCTTCAAGACCCCTTCTTTTTCCGCATCGGAGAAGGCATAACGCGCTTCTTTGCCGCGGGAGATCTTGTAGAGCGGAGGCTGGGCGATGTAGATGTGCCCGGCTTCGATGAGCTCGGGGAAGTAGCGGAAGAAGAACGTGAGCAGCAGCGTGCGGATGTGCGCGCCGTCCACGTCGGCATCGGTCATGATCACGACGCGGTCGTAGCGCAGCTTGGTGAGATCCTTCGCCTCGCCGATCCCCACGCCGATGGCGATGATGAGGGACCGGATCTCGTTATTCGCCAGCATCTTGTCGAGACGCGCCTGCTCGACATTCAGGATCTTTCCACGAAGAGGCAGGATGGCCTGGAATTCGCGATTGCGACCCTGCTTGGCGGAGCCGCCGGCGGAATCGCCCTCCACGATGAAGAGCTCGCACTCGGAGGGGTCTTTGCTGGAGCAATCCGCGAGCTTGCCCGGGAGCGTCATTCCCTCGAGGATACCTTTGCGGATGACCGAGTCGCGCGCGGCGCGGGCGGCGAGGCGCGCGCGGGCGGCGAGCATGCACTTCCCCACGATTTCCTTCCCCTCCCCCGGATGCTCCTCGAAATATTGCGCCAGTTTTTCGTTCACGACCGTCTCCACCGCCGTTTTCATCTCGGCATTCCCCAACTTGGACTTCGTCTGCCCCTCGAACTGCGGCTCCTTCAAACGTACGGACACGACGGCCGTGAGCCCTTCACGCACGTCATCTGCAGTGAGATTTTCCTCCTTCTCTTTGAGGAGGGATTGCGCACGGGCATACGCGTTGATCGTTCGCGTGAGCGCGGCCTTGAACCCCGTGAGGTGATGCCCGCCCTCGCTGGTATGGATGTTATTCGCGAAGCTCACGACGATCTCCTGGAAGGCCTGCGTGTACTGCAACGCCACCTCCACCATGCCATCCGACGTATCCTTCTCAAACCAAATCGGTGAACCGATACGATCCTTGGATTCGTTGAGGTGCAGTACGTACGCGGCGATACCTCCCTCGAAATGGAAACGGTAGAGCCGCGGATGCTTGAGATCGTCCTCCGGTCGCTTGGGGCGCTCATCGAGCAGCGCGATGGTTACGCCGCGCGTGAGGTAGGCCTGCTGCCGCAGGCGCGTCATGAGCATGTCCATGCTGAAATCGACGGTGTCGAAGATGTCCTTGTCGGGCTTGAAGATGATCTTCGTCCCGATCTTATCGGTCTTCCCCTGCACCTTCATGTCCATGGTCGGCTTGCCGCGCGAGTACTCCTGCACGTAGATCTTCCCGTCCCGATACACTTCGGCCCGCATGAAGATGCTCAACGCATTCACCACCGAGGACCCCACGCCATGGAGACCTCCTGAGACTTTGTAGCCGCTGTCATCCCCGCCGAACTTGCCACCCGCATGCAGCGTCGTGAGCACGATCTCGAGCGCGGGACGCTTGAGTTTGGGGTGCATGTCCACGGGAATGCCGCGGCCGTTGTCCTCGACGCTGACCGATCCGTCATCGTGGAGCATGACCGTGATCGTGTCACAGTAACCGCCCATCGCCTCGTCGATCGCATTGTCGACGATCTCGTAAACGAGGTGGTGCAGCCCACGAATATCCGTGGATCCGATGTACATCCCTGGCCGTTTCCGGACGGGTTCCAAGCCCTCAAGGACCTGAATCTGCTGTGCACTGTACTCACTTTTCGCCATATCTTGGCAGAGTGTAGTGAGTTCGCGGCCCCGAGGCAATGGGGGGAGGATGCAGAAGGTGCCGTCGTATCACGATGTCCTTTTCGTCGCGCATTTTCCTTGCACCCGCTCCGTCTCTCCCCTACCCTAGGCGCGCCCATGGCTATCTACGCAGTCAAGCGCGGCGAAGAATCCAACGATGCGCTCCAGCAGCGCTTCAAGAAGCAGGTGCAGAAAACCGGCCTCATGAAGCTCATGCGTACGCGCTCCATCCACAAGCGCAAGGAGAGCAGGCGCCTCGTGCGCTTACGCGCCCTCAAGCGCGAGGAATTCCGCACGGCGAACAGGAAGAAGCAGTTCTACTCGAATATGTGAAAGTGAGCTTCTTAGGTTGTAGCTTGTTAGCTTTTTAGGTGAGAGGTTTATTCAACAACGTGCCTTGCTGTTTAAAAGCTAAGAAGCTCATAAGCTAGCGCACAACAGCCCAATCGATCGTTTCATCGCAGGATCTCCAATGCCTTGAGCAGCTGCGCATCACGACCAGTCAGAGATTCGACTTCGATGTCCGGCCTGATGCCCGTAGCGTCGATCTTGCGATCGAGCGGGGTCTTCCACTCCGCCACCGTAAGCTTGAGACCGGACTGATCGGCAAACCGAAGCACCTCCTGCACCGTCCCCTTGCCGAACGTCTTCTTCCCCACGACCGTCGCGCGCCCCGCATCCTGCAGAGCACCAGCCACGATCTCCGATGCGCTCGCCGACCCTTCGTTCACGAGCACCACGAGCGGAACCGTCGGGGAGATCGTCGGCGTGAACTTGGTCGTATCGGTGCGCGTCCCCGTTCTGGAGTAGATCTTCACCACCGGCGTACCCTTCGGCACGAAATTGCTCACGACAGTATTGGCGGCATCGAGGAGCCCTCCCGGATTATTCCGCAAATCGAGCACGATCCCCGTGGGATTCTTCGCTGCGATCTTCTCCATCTCGGCTCGCAATGAATCTTCCGTGGCCTGTCCGAACTGCATGAGTTTCACAATGGAAACATTCCCCTGCTTCGAGATCTCCATCTCCGGCACGGTGACGGTGTCGCGCACGACCGTGACGTCAAATTCGTTCCCGCTGCGGCGGATGTGGAGCTTGACGCTCGTCCCCTTGGGACCGCGCACCTTATCCACCGCTTCGAGATAGTCCAAACCGCTCAAGCTGACGTCATTGGCGCTCAATATCTCATCATTGGGCAGAAGCCCCGCTTTCTCCGCCGGCGAGCCGTGTAGCGGCGTGACGATGGTGAGAATGCCGGAGCGCTGTTCCACTTGCGCACCGATCCCCGATACCTCTCCCTTGATCTGCAGCTCGAGGCTCTTCGCACTCGAGGGACGCATGAAAGAGGAGTACGGATCTTTGAGCGAGCTGACGATGCCCTCCGCGGCCTTGTACGCAGCCTCGTTTGCATTGATCGCATCCACCTTGTAGTACTCGTCACTCACGATCTGCCAGATCGCTTCGAGAATATCGGACTTCGGGAGCGTCCCGCTGCTGCGTGCCGTGAGATTGTCGAGATTCACGGTGATCGTCGTCTCCTTGGCACGCTTGAGCTTGTCCGGGAGCGTGCGCACGGGGACGTCCCCGCTCGCCTTCCGTATCAGAAGTTCCGCATCCTTTCCGTTGAGGACACGCCGCGTGCCGAAGAGCGTCGATGAGACCGGCGTCATCCAGTTGTACGCAAGCGCGACAGCCACCGCCTGCGCTTCGGCCGTTCCCGCTTTCACATCACGATACTTCGCCGGCTCCTGCGCCATCGTCTCCGTGATGTCCTTCAGTTTCACGAGTACCTGCAATGCCTGTCCGACGGTGATGGGCTTCGCAAGCTGCGGATTTTTGCCGAAGATACCGAGAGCGCCGTGCGCAGCCGCCACCTCAACGTATGGTTTCATCTCGACGGGGACATTCGCGGGTACCTGCTGGTCACCTGCATCCGTCGGGAGATTCAGCGCCTTCACCGCAGAGCGGATGAACGCCATGCAACTCACCGACTGCTTGGCGGGAAGCGACGTTCCACTCACCACCTGTTTCGCCAGCGATTGAGCGGGCATCGCGAGCGTCAGGCAGAGGAACACCGCCGCAGAAGAGCAGCGCACAAACCGCGAAAGGAGGCGAATCATAGGATGATGGAGAAGGGTGACATTCCCACGCGCAGATCGCACGGGATGAAGCCCGCCCATCCTACGGGAGCTCTCTGCCGGAGACAAACGAATCGGTCGTAATCACCCGCCCGCGTTCCTTCATATTATCCTTGCGGTAGAAGAGCGCCGTGAACATCCAGAATCCGCCGACCACGTACAGGAGCGACGGCAGGATGAGGAGCGATATCGAGTGCAAGAATGATCCTGTGTCCGCCCCGAAGAGCGCTCCGAGCGTCTGGGGGTTGCCCGGCAGAATATCCGGGAGCGTCACCATAAAGTTGAAGAGTCCGTGGAGCACGGTCGCAAGCACAAGACCGACAACGATCATCTCGAAAGCGAAGACGCGTTTCTCCGGCCACTTCAACACGTACTGCAACGTATCGGGAATGAGATGCCACTTTCCCCGACGATGACCGTCCTCGAGGTAGGAGCGCGCGAAGATGGCAAGCCCGAGGAAGTAGCCCATGATCCCCGAGGAAACGATGTGCACCATCGTCGTGAGGATGGCGCGTCCGGAGACATTGGCGAGGAACGCCCACCACTGCGGCTGCGGCGGATCGACGAGGAATTCGCGCACGAAGCCGATGAAGTACGTGGGATTGAGGATGTTCTCCGCGAAGGCGAAGCCGATGGCGACGATGATCGCCAGCTGGATGACGTCATCGATACTCGTGAAGAACGGCTTGCCGCTCTCCTTCGTCACCCAGAATTTGCTCACCTCTTCGATGAACCCGACGATGAGGAAGGAGAGGAGCGTCGTCAGCACCGTCGACCGGACGCCGGAGGCGCTCACGATCGTGCCGGAGACGAACGCATCCGAGACGTAACTGAAGTTCTGCGGGACGATCTTGAAGAGGAAGAATTGCAGTTCGATGCCGTTACGGACGAGGGCGTCGTAGAAGAGGATCGGCGCCGTCGAGAGCATGCCGGCGAAGAACATGAGCAGCACCATGCTCCACCGCTGCGTGTGGTACTCGATGAACAGCCAGCACCACAGCGCCGCCGGAATGAGGGCGACCACCGCCGCAAGCAGATGTGTAAGGCGCTCCTGCGGCGTCTCCCTGAAGAGCACATGGAGCGCGATCCAGAGGATGAATGTGCCGAGCACGGTCGCCTTGATACGGGCCGACCACGGGCCGAAGAGAGCGCGCCACAGGATGACGACGCAGACGATTCCGAGCGCCATGATGAAAGGATCTTTCGAAGCCTCGCCGCCGAAGAGCACCTTCTGAAACGCCAGCAGCGTGAAGGCGATACCCGTTCCCACGATGAACGCGAATATCTCATCGCGCACCCACAACCACTTAAGCTCGAGCACGCACGCCACCACCGCAAACGCCGCGAAGATCCCCAGCAACCACATGCCCGGGATCTGGTCGAACGGGGCAATCCCCGCGAGGACCTTGCGCGACAAAAAGAAGAGAGCTGCAGTCGCGAGAACCGTTCCGACGACGACCCGTGCCCGCGGCAGAAACGGGCTGCGCTTCTCGATGGAACAGAGGGACTCATAACGCAGGAATCCGTGATTCATGATCCCGAGCCATAAGATAGCCAACACACAGCCACCGGCTACGACCGCCGCCGTAATCACAAGGGCACTGAAGAGATGATCCTGGGAAGACGTAGCGGGATCCTGCGCCGCCCACCCGATGACGGGCAGGAGAATGCCTGCAATAACTGCTACCGGCAGCGCCGCTGATCGCGGGAGGAAGCGAATGAGGATGTGGGTATGTTCGAGGATATTATAACATAATTTATATTGTAATGGAAGTAGTGATTTGGCTTCGGGTAGCGGCACCGTTTCGCCACTGCTACCCTCTCCAATCGATGCCAGCCAGTACTCTCGATCAGCTCACTTCCCTCTGCAAGCGCCGCGGATTCATCTTTCCGGGATCCGAGATCTACGGCGGCCTGGCCAATACGTGGGACTACGGCCCCTTGGGCGTGGAGGTGAAGAATCGTCTCAAACAACTATGGTGGAAGAGCTTCGTGACGAAGCGCGCCGACATGGTCGGCATGGATAGCTCCATCCTCATGAATCCCAAGGTGTGGCAGGCGAGCGGACACGTGCAATCGTTCACGGACCCGCTCGTGGATTGCCGGAAGTGCAAGGAGCGTTTCCGGGGCGACAAGCTCCTCGAAGAGAAGCTCGGCATCGAGGCGGCTGCGGTCCTGAAGGTCTCGCAGATCGGCCCGATGCTCAAGGCGGAGAAGATCGCCTGTCCCGCTTGCGACGCGCACGACTGGACCGAAGCCAAGCAATTCAACATGATGTTCAAGACACATCAGGGCGTGGTCGAGGATGACGCCACGCTCGTGTATCTGCGCCCCGAGACGGCACAGGGGATCTTCGTGAATTTCCGCAACGTCCTCAATACCATGCGCCCGCGGCTCCCCTTCGGCATCGCGCAGATCGGCAAGGCCTTCCGAAACGAGATCACACCCGGCAACTTCACCTTCCGCACCCGCGAGTTCGAGCAGATGGAAATCGAATACTTCGTCGAGCCGGGCAAAGACGCGGACGCCTTCGAGGAGTGGAAGGAGCTCGTGTGGGAGTGGTTTTCTTCGCTGGGCATCCCGGAGAAGAGCCTGCGCTTCCGCGAACATGAACGGGATGAGCTCGCGTTCTACAGCAAGCGCACGATCGACATCGAGTACCGATTCCCGTGGGGCTGGGGCGAACTCTTCGGGCTCGCGAGCCGCACGGACCACGATCTCTCCTGCCATCAGAAGCTTTCGGGCGAAGACCTCACATTTACCGATCCCGACACCCCCGAGAAGAAGTTCCTCCCGTATACCATCGAACCGAGCTTCGGCTGCGACCGCACGATCCTCACGCTCCTGCTCGAAGCCTACACGGACGAGGAACTGCCCAACGGCGAGGTGCGCACGGTGATGAAATTGGATCCGCGCATCGCGCCGATCGACGTTGCCATCCTCCCCTTGAGCAAGAAGGAGCATCTCGTCGAGAAGGCTCGCGATCTCCACCGCACCCTTGTGAAGGAAACCTCTCTCTCGATCGACTTCGACATCACGGGGTCCATCGGGAAGCGTTACCGAAGGCAGGACGAAATCGGCACTCCGAAGTGCATCACCGTGGACTTCGGCACATTGGGAGAGGATGACAAGCAAGGCTCCAAGGACACCGTCACGATCCGGGATCGGGATAGCCTGAAGCAGGAACGGGTGACGATTGCGGAGCTCGTCCGGGCACTGACAGTCGTCTGAGAATCCAGAATCACTTCCGCTCCTCGAGCGTAACCGTCAGCGTCTTCTCCGTCCCTTTGTGCACGATTTTCAGCGTGATGGTATCGCCCGGAGCTTTCACGCGGATGAGATTGCTTAAGGACACGGCGGATGTGAGCTTCTGACCGTCCGCCTCGAGGATGATGTCATTCTCTTCGATCCCGGCCTTGTCCGCGGGAGACCCCGGAACGATCGCGAGATCGTCGGCGTTCTCCCCATGGATGACAAGGACGCCGTAGTCATAGCTCAAGCTGTTCTTCTGTTTGAGCTCCGGCGTGATGGGCATGTAGCGCACGCCGAGGTATGGCGTCACGATCCGGCCGTTCTTCCGATAGCTCTCAAGGACGCGCCGCAGCTCATAAGCCGGCAGGGCGAAGCCGACATTCTGCCCGCCGGAGGCGACCGCCGTGTTCATGCCGATCACCTCGCCGCGGCTATCCAGAAGCGGCCCGCCGGAGTTGCCCTGATTGATCGCCGCATCCGTCTGAATGATCTGATCGAGACGCTCCGTGGAGCCGCCAAGCATTCCGCCCGCGGTGATGGAACGCTTGAGGCCGGAGACGACACCGACACTCACCGTATTGGAAAATTCGCCGAGAGCATTCCCGATGGCGATGGCGGTCTGGCCGAGGTGGAGCTCATCTGATTGCGTGATGGAAAGCGGTGCGAAGTCGCTGCCGGTCACTTGCAGGAGGGCGATGTCATTCACCGGATCGCGCGCGACCACTTTGGCACCGAGCTTGCGGCCGTCATTGAGGAGCACGGTGTAATCCGCCGTCTCGTCTTCCACGACGTGCTTGTTTGTCATGAGAAGTCCGTCGGCCGTCACGAAGAACGCGGTTCCGCCACCCACTTCCTGCTTCTCAGTGCCGTTCTGGCGATACTGCGGAACCTGGATATTGAACTGCCGGAAGAAGGGATCATTCGGGAACCCGAAGTCATTGCCAAACGGAACGCTCTTGAAGTACTGCTCCATCTTGGGAAGCTCTTTGGTAATGATGACGCTCACCACGGCCGGATTGGCCTCCTGCACCACCTGTACGATCGCTTCCTCCTGATTCATCACCTGATTACGAACGATTGGTGCTGCGGCAGCCGAGCTCGCCGACGAGGAGCTGGCATCCGCGCCGCTGTCCCACGGCTTCCAGAATGTCCACGCCGCATCCCCCGTCGAAACGATGAAGATTGAGGCGATCAAGGAGCCGATGCCGATGGTAAACGTTGCTTTCGAGAGCACATTCTTCATACAACGGTGGGTAAGGTGATTGGCACTCAAAAGTATAAAGTGCCAATGAGGAGCGTCAAGCACGGAGAGCATATTGGACAGTGTTTAAGAAGCGATTAAGATGGTGGGAGTCCCCCCTCTTCCCATGACCAAGCGTCTCGTCCTCGTCCTCGGTCTCGCCATCATCCTCGTCTCCGCAGGCGTCATATGGAAAGGATCTTCTTTGAGCGGCTCCGCAACCGTCGCGTGCAAACGCAACCGCGACTGCGGCAGCAAATCTTCCTGCGTCCGCACTCCGGGCAAGAAAACCGGCACGTGCATCGCATCCCAATGCGGGAACAACGTGAAGGAGCGGGGCGAGAAGTGTGAAACAGTGAACGGAGCAATCGTCGGGTGCAAAACAAACAGGACATGCACGGACTGCACACGCTGTGACAAGAAACTGAAGCAAGCAACGAATTCCTCAGATGACGCCCTCACACACCAATGTGACACACTCGGCGGCGCGAAGAAAAACCAGTGCTTCCGCGATCTCGCCATCGATCGAACGGACGCCGAGTTGTGCGCGCGTGCCGGCAATCTCTCCAACATTTGCTACAACACCATCGCCGTCCAAACGAGAAATCCCCTCCTCTGCGACCGCATCACCGACTCGCCCGACACCACGCGACAGCGGTGCAGAAAGTTCGCCTCCCAGATTCCGTTCCCCTCCACGGAGGAGGAATGCGTCGCAAAAAACGGCGTATGGGCGATCCATGGCTTCAGCCCCATGAAGTCCTGCAATCTCCCCACCTCAGACAAGGGAAAGACCTGCACGGACGTCGACGAGTGCGAGGGAACCTGCCTCGGCGATGTACCGACAGCGACTTCCGGCACCTGCAGTGAGTGGCGCCTCACCTTCGGTTGCCAAATCTTGCTCATGCAGGGAAACGCCCGACAGCTCTGCGTGGACTAAACGGCACAATATCTTCTCGGCGCCCTGCGAGCCGCCGTCGTACGACGCGGCGAGGCGAACGCCCTCATCGTAATCCTGCAATGGGGTGGGTTGGCGCGCCACGGGGGGTGAAGGGGGAGGCCCTGATGCGCCGAAGGCGCGCCGACGAGTCGACCCCGAATCCCTGGAGGGGTCGACGAGGAGGCACAGGGCCGGGTAGAGGGGCTCTGGCGCGCCGGCGTTTTGGCGCCACCTTTGTCGCCGGACAAAGGTGGCAAATCAAATCCTCAGCCAGTTGCTTGCGCTCCACGCAGCCAATCGGTATAAGGTCATCACACTTCCGATCGATCGCTGCGATCCTGATCCTCTCAACGAGGACTCCTGCGCTTAAGGCGAGAAGACATCGGAAGGAAGCCCTAAGGATCATGTTCCACTGGCACAAAGTCGGAAACTGCTCCACTCATCGTGTGCAATGAAAAATGGAAAATTGAAAATGGAAAATGTGTCCACGTTCCGAAGTCCTCCTGCCCCTAACCCTCACCCTATTCCTCACCCCCCCTTCCATGTCCATTCCCACCGAGAAAGATCTCATCGCCGCCTCGTGCCACGTCGGCCACCGCAAAGAGAAGTGGAATCCGAAGATGGCTCCGTATCTCTTCGGCGTCCGCAAAGGCATCTCCATCTTCGATCTGACCGAGACGAAGCGGCGCCTCGAGGAAGTTTGCGCGCAGATGCGCAAGCTCCAAGCCGAAGGCAAGACGGTCCTCTTCGTGTCCACGAAACAGCAGAGCATTCCCTTCATCGAGAAGGCGGGCAAAGAACTCGACCAGCCAACGGTCACGAAGAAATGGATCCCGGGCCTGCTCACCAACTGGCCCACCATCAAGCGCCGTCTCAAGTACTACCTCGAACTCCAGCAATCCTTCCAGACGGGTGAAGTGGAGAAATACACGAAGAAGGAGCAACTCACGCTCCGCAAGAAGCTCGCCAAGCTCGACGCCGCCTTGAGCGGCGTTGCCGCCATGACGCAGCTCCCCGACGCCGTGTTCGTTGTCGATGCCGTCCGTGACCACGTCGCCGTTCTCGAAGCGAAGAAACTCTCCATCCCCCTCTTCGGCATCTGCGATTCCATCGCCAATCCGGATCTCTTCACGGCTTTCATCCCCTGCAATGATGATGCCGTGAAAGCCCTCACCCTCGTCATCGACACAGTCATCAATGAGATGAAAGCCGCCCCCGGAAAACGCGTTTCCGTCCAAGACTGATCCTCCCTCGTTCCCTTTCCCTCCCCACGATCATGGCAGACATTTCCCCCGCCGCCGTCGCTTCCCTCCGCTCCCGCACGGGCGTCTCGATCCTCCAGTGCAAGAAAGCCCTCGAAGAAGCGAAGGGTGATGAAGAGAAAGCTATTGAGATTCTCCGCCGCTCAGGCGAAGCCCAAGCGGTGAAGAAGTCCGCCCGCGAGCAATCGCAGGGTGCGGTGTTCCTCGCACAATCCGGCAACAAGGCCGCGCTGGTTTTGCTCAAGTGCGAGACGGATTTCGTCGCCCGCAATGCCGATTTCGTCGCCTTCGGACAGGAGTGCGCCGACCTGCTGCTCAAAGAAGGAAAAGGCGGTCTCGATAAGAAGTTGCAGGGTTCCCTTCCGTCCATCGTGCAGAAATTGGGGGAAAATATCTCGCTCGGATCGGCCGAGGTTGTGGAGGCTCCCGTCCTCGGCAGCTACGTCCACACGAATCGCAAGATCGGTGTCATCGTCGGCTTGAGCAAGGGGTCTCAGGAGCTCGCGAGGGATGCCGCCATGCATGCCGCCGCCATGAACCCGCTCTTCCGCACTCCCGCCGAAGTCTCCAGTGCCTCCATCGAGAAGGAGAAGGAGATCTGGCGCGAGCAGCTCAAGAAGGAAGGCAAGCCCGAGCAGATCTGGGACAAAATCATGATGGGCAAGGAGAAGAAGTTCCGCGAAGAGAGTGCGCTGACCTCTCAAGTCTTCGTGAAGGATCCGACGAAGACCGTCGGTGCCCACCTCGGCGACGCCGAGGTGACGCACTATCTGCGCTTGTCCTTCTCCTGAAGCGATTGCCCGAAGTCCAAGTCCGCGCGTACAGTAATGCACCATGCCGGAGGAGAATCCGCACAACCCTCGCGCACCCATGCGATCACGTGAGATCTCGCTTGCAGACCGAACCACGAAAGAGGAGTACCTGCGAAGTATTGAGGCGAGTTGGGGATCACGAGCACGCGCTATCGCGGCAGACTATATGGACTCTCTTCATGACCCGAAACGTTTCGATTTGGCCGTCGTGGTCGAGGTCACTCTGAATCGGCTGCGAAAAGAACAAGGAAGGGGGAGTGCCGGCCAATGCGATAGCGTACAAGCTGATCAGGTGAACCGCCCTTCCCCCGCACCCCCGGAACGCGCTCATTCTCAGCATTTGTCACAATTTTTCCGCGTGTTGTGTCATCGTCTGATGCGCTGTCTCCCTGCCCGACGCAAACCAGATGTCTCCGCGGCTCCTTCTGAGCCATCTGGTATAACCAAGTGAAAGAGTGTATAATAGATGGTTATGGAGACTCTGGACATTCTCGTGGCAGAAGACGACGCCGTTCTGCGGGAGGTCTACACGAAGAAATTTTCGCTGTCCGGGTTCCAGATTCGCGCCGTGGAGAACGGTCAGAAAGCCCTCGAAGCCATGGCTGTGAAGATGCCGGCTGTCCTCATCCTGGACCTCAATATGCCCGTCCTCGACGGGTTTTCCGTGATGGAGAAACTTCCCAAGGACAAGCGCAATTTCCCGATCATCGTGCTCACCAATTTCGGAGACGACAAGACCCGCCAGCGCGCCACGGCGCTCGGAGCCGACGACCTCTTCGTGAAGAGTGAAATGACCATCAAATCGCTCCTGGAGATGGTGCAGAACCTGCTTCGGGCGAAGAAGTACTGGCAGAAGTAACGGGGAATTCCCCCACCAAGAGAGGGAGAACACCGCTACCGCAACAACATCTTTCATGCTAAAATGGTAGGATAGCGCCGATGAGCACCTTCCTCACCCTCCTCGCTGCAGTTCTCGTCCTCGCAGGCCTCGCCGCCTGCGTGCTTCAGGTGCTGCGTTTGGCGAACGAACGGCGAATGGAACGCTCGCTCACGTTCCTGCAGATCCAGATGCCCAAGAAGGAGAGCAAGCAGGACAAGGAAGTCGAATCCGAGCGGTTCTCCACGGGGCAGGATTTCCGCGAAGTCCTCGGCGTGATGGAACACCTCTTCGAATCGCTCCACTCCATCGAGCGCTCGAAGATCAACCGTTTCTGGCTCGGACAACCCTTTTTCTCCGTCGAGTACGCCGCGCTGGCCGGCGAGATCCTGTTCTTCGTCGTCTGCCCCCGCGCCTACGCCCAACTCATCGAGAAGCAGATCACGTCCTTCTACCCCGATGCGATCATCGATGAAACCGAGGACTACAACATCTTCACGGACAACTCCGTGGTTGCCGCGCAGACGCTCCTGCCCCGCAAGCCTTTCACAGCCGTCTTCAAAACGTTCGAACAGCTCAAGAGCGATCCGTTCAACACGATCACCAATGCATTCTCCAAGCTGCAGATCACGGAGGGGGCCGCGGTCCAGTTCGTTCTGCGCCCCGCCCCGAGCGGTTGGCAGAGCCGCCTGCAACGTGAAGCCGGCAAGCTCATCAACCCCAAGAGACATCGTGGCAGTTTGTTCAATCCTCTCACGTGGCTCAGCGCCTTCTTCAGCATGCTCACATCCGGCGACGACATCGCAGAGCTCAAGAGTGAGGAGCAGTCGACGGGCGAGCGCGTCTCGCAAATGGTTGAGGAATACAGCAAGTCCGTCGATGAGAAAGCGGGGCAGCCGGGCTACGAGGCGGTGCTCCGCCTCCTCGCATCTGCGGACAACCGCAACCGCGCAGAATCGCTGCTCGCCACGATCGTCGCCTCATTCGCGCAGTTCAATTCCGTCCGTGGCAACAGTTTCCGCCATCCGCGTTCCCCCCATCGCCGCTCCACCATCGAGCGCTTCATCCGGCGATCACCGCGACACCCGCCGATCTTCGTTCTCACGGCCCCCAAGCTTCTGCTTGGCACCAGCGAACTCACGGGCTTCTTCCATCTGCCGAACATCAAGTACAACAAAGTGGATACGATCAAGTGGCAGAACTTCAAGGTCGCTCCGGCCCCCAAGGACGTGCCGCAGGAAGGCCTCCTGCTCGGCACGAACACCTACCGCGGGGAGCGGCGCAAAGTCTTCATGAAGACTGAAGATCGCTTCCGACACTTCTACATCATCGGACAGACCGGAACGGGCAAATCCTCGATCATCCAAGTCATGGCTCGTCAGGATTTCCACAATGGAACGGGCCTCTGCATCGTGGATCCGCACGGCTCTCTCGTGGAAGACCTCATCCCCTACATTCCGCGCAACCGCGCCGATGACGTCATCTACTTCAACCCCTCGGACACCGAGCGCCCCATGGGCTTGAACCTCCTCGAAGGCAAGACGCCCGAGGAGCGCGACCTCATCGCCCTCGACGCGATGAACATGATGATCAAGATGTTCGGCAACGAGATCTTCGGTCCGCGCATCCAGGACTACTTCCGCAACGGCTGCCTCACGCTCATGGAAGATGAAGAAGAAGGCGGTGCCATCACGGACCTCGTGAAGCTCTTCACCGACGAAGAGTGGCAGAAGTACAAAGTCTCCAAAGTGAAGAACCCCATCGTCCGCGCCTTCTGGGAGAAGCAGATGGCCCAGACCGGCCAGCGCGAGAAGCAGGAGATGATCCCCTACTTCGCTGCGAAGTTCGGCCAGTTCTACACCAACACGCTCATCCGCAACATCGTGGGGCAGACCAAGAGCGCCTTCGACATCACCGACGTCATGAATTCGGGGAAGATCCTCCTCGTGAACCTGTCCAAAGGTCTCGTCGGGGACATCAACTCGCAGCTGCTCGGCATGATCTTCGTGAATAAAATTCAAGTGGCTGCCATGCGCCGGCAGAAGGAAGATACGCAGAAGCGCAGGGATTTCTTCCTCTACGTGGACGAATTCCAGAACTTCGTCACCCAGTCCATCGAGTCCATCCTTTCCGAAGCCCGCAAATACCGCCTCGGTCTCATCCTCGCGCATCAGTACATCGATCAGCTCGAGAAGGACGACCGCCTCTCAGGCAAAGTCAGTCTCAAGGGCGCCGTCTTCGGCAACATCGGCACCATGATGTTCTACAAGATCGGCCCGCAGGACGCGGAAGTCTGCGCGAAGGAAATGGCTCCCGTCTTCTCGGAGCAGGATCTCGTGAACATGGACGCCTTCAAGGGCGCCATGAAACTCTCCATCGACGGCAAACCGTCCCGCCCCTTCTCCATCGAAGTCCCCCGCCCCTGGCAAGACACGACCTACGCCAAGGACGCGCAGGCCGCGGAAGCGTTCAAGCAATTGAGCCGCCTGACCTACGGCCGCTCCAAGGAGTTCGTGGATCGGGAGATCCTGAGGAGGATCGGGTGAAGTTATTGGCTTAATAGAGAGTAAATATCATATATTGTAATAATATTGATTTGTGTTATAATATGTACATACACACATTTATTTCCTTTCCCCAACTTCCTATGGCCAATCGAGACAACCATCTCGTTGTGACCGCCCTTGCCGGCCTCGTCATGGGGGCTCTCCTCGGTGCAGGAACCGTTCAGTACGCGCAAGTCGTCGCCTTTGGGGGCGTAGACCCCAATGCCGCTGCGACCAGCGAAGACGCGCGTTCCGGTCTGCTTACGAGGCAACGCTCCACCATTGATGAGTACCTGCGCGTCCCGCGCTATGCCACTGACACGGCGCAGACGGACGAACAGAACCATGCCGCCGCGTGGGAGGGGGTGCCGGAGTACTGTCAGGAATTGACAGGCCGCCGCCTCATCCACTGCGTCGACGATTGGGAGAGCGGCATCCTCTACAAGAAGACGAATGAAATGAATTGAGGATCACTCTGACCAAGAAAAAAAGGGAGGGGTTATTCCTCCCTTTTTTCTTGTCTTCATGCGGATCATCCACCCCTACCGCACCGCAACAGCCGAGCTCACGGGGAGTGCGTGAACCAGGTAGCGCTGCGTGATCGAGTCGGGCGGCCAGCAGGTGTAGAGGATGAGTTCCTCTCCGCGTCCGTCATCTTTGAAGGGGCTGGTGTCATCAGCCGGAATCGTCTGACTGTACGACACCTCATACCCATAGAGTTTACCGTTATATGCGACGGAGATGCGATCGCCGACCTTCAGCTGATTCACCTTGCGGAAGATCTTCGTGAATTGCGAGACATCCCACGGATAACCGCTGGAGTGGCCGTAAATCATGATCTTGCCTCCTCCGCCCGGATAGCCGAAGAGGTGGCCGACGCCGAAGTTGAGCGGCTGGAGAATGCCGTCCTTGCTGAAGGGATCCGTCGGGTGCGTGACGGTGAGATCACTGATGCCCAATGTCGGCATGTTGATGGCGAAGTACCGCTCCGATGAACCTGCAAGATTTGCCGGTTGCGGCGCACGGATCGACGGATTGTTCATGGAAATGATTGTGGTCTGGTTGCCACCGACAACGACGGAGGACGGCTCGGACCCTTGGAATGCCGTCTGCCCCTTCGACTGGATATCATCGATACGATAGGCCATATCGAAGAAGCTGCCGCGCGTGATCGCGGTCCCCAGTTCGAGACGGCCGCTGTGCATCACGAGATTCTTGCCGATTGCGGCATTGATGAACGGCGTGAACCACTCACCATCTTCATTCTGGATATACGGCGACAGCTGAGCGGCCCCCTGCGTCCCCTGGGATCCGTACGCACGAAGCAACATCGTCACCGCCTCTTCGACCGTGAGGTACCTCCCCGGCCGAAACGTGCGATCCGGGTACCCCGTGACCATGCGCGTCTCGAAAGCCGCCTCCACGTACGACGCGTACCACGCGCGCTGGTCGATGTCGGAGAAGAGGGGGAGCGGCGGCATGTTCGCCTGGAACTTCTTCACGCGGGCGGGGTCTTTCAGTCCGAGAATGATCTTAAGCGCCTCCGCACGATTGATGGCGGCTTCGGGTCGTCCGCTCCCGTCACTGTACCCCTGAACGATCCCCTTCTCCGTGAGGTACGCGAAGCCCGCGTCATACATCGTCCCGGCCGTATCCGGGTAGTAATCGGCCCATGCATGCGCAACCGACCCAAAGGTCATGAAGACCGCAAGGAGAAGCGCAATGGTGCGTTGCGAGGACATAGAGGACATATATTAGACATTTTTTATGTTTTGTCAATAGCCTACGACGTGATCTCCTACTCCACACGATTTGCCATTGAACTTCCAGGAATGCTTCTAAAAGCGCTCTCTTCCACCTTTGTCCGGCAACAAAGGTGGAGCCAAAACGCCGGCGCGCCAGAGCCTCTCCGCTTAGGCCCTGTGCCTCCTCGTCGACCCCTCCAAGGATTCGGGGTCGCCTCGTCGGCAAGCTGCTTCGCAGCAGGGCCTTCCCCTTCACCCCCTCCTTCGTCAGGCTCAGGACAGGCAGTGGCGCGCCGGCCCACCAGACATGAACCGATAATGGCAATACCTCGGCGCCCTGCAAGCCGATGTCGTACAGGCGGCGAGCATCAGCGCCGAAACCTTTTTGGCGCCACCTTTTTCAGGTATGAAAAAGGTGGCAGAGATTCGCCAAAGATCAATCCTGAGTCGATTGGGGAAGGGAAAATGCCAGAACAGCCCATTTGCATCTGCACCACAAAGCAGGGACACTGGCCCACACATGGCATTACGCGTCGGAATCATAGGCATGCCCAATGTAGGCAAATCCACGCTCTTCAACGCGCTCACCCGCTCCAAAGGCGCCCAGGCAGCCAACTACCCGTTCTGCACCATCGACCCCAATGTCGGCATCGTTGAGGTCCCCGATGGGCGCTTGGAAAAGCTCGCCGCCATCGTTCATCCGGCGAAGATCATCCCGGCTGCCGTCGAATTCGTCGATATCGCCGGCCTCGTGAAAGGGGCGAGCAAGGGGGAGGGATTGGGCAATCAATTTCTTGCGGCCATCCGCGAGGTGCACGCGCTCTGCCACGTCGTCCGGTTCTTCGAAGGCGGCGATGTCATCCATGTCGAGGGGAGCGTCGACAGTAAGCGCGATCGCGAAACAGTGGAGACGGAACTGGCACTGTCGGATCTCGTCCAAGTGACAAAGCGCATCGACAAGTGTCGCGGTGCCGCGCGCACGGGGGACAAGGCGAAGATCCGGGAACTCGCACTCCTCGAGAAGATCGAAGCGGCTCTCCAGAGCGGACGGCTGGCATCCGGCCTTCCCTGGAACAAAGAGGATCTCGAGCTCGCGCAGGAATTCCAGCTCCTCACCTTGAAGCCCATCATCTATGCCGCGAACGTCTCGGAGGAGCAACTCAAAACCATCCCCCTGAAGTCTGCCAAGGAAGCTCTCGGTCTTCCGGAGACCGCCGAAGTGGCCATGATCTCGGCCAAGGTGGAGGAAGACCTACAGGAACTGGATCCTGAGGAAGCGAAGGCGTTCCTCGAAGAGCTCGGAGTGACTTCGTCCGGCCTCGATCGGCTCATCGCGTGCGCGTACCACCTTCTCGGTTACATCACCTTCTTCACGGCCGGCCCCAAGGAGGTGCGTGCCTGGACGACCCATCGGGGAGCCACCGCCCCCGAAGCGGCGGGAGTCATCCATACCGACTTCCAGCGCGGCTTCATCGCCGCGGAAACGATCGGCTATCAAGACTATGTGACATTCGGAGGAGAGCAGAAAGCGAAGGCTGCCGGCAAACTGCGCATAGAAGGGAAGAACTACGTTGTACAAGACGGGGACGTGATGGTATTTAGATTTAATGTGTAAAAGCGAATCGCTCACCATCCACTTACACACTTGTCTGGGTGGATTGGCGCGCCACGGGGGGTGAAGGGGAAGGCCCTGCCGCGAAGCGCGCCGACGAGGCGACCCCGAATCCTTGGAGGGGTCGACGAGGAGGCACAGGGCCTAAGCGGAGGAGCTTTGGCGCGCCGGCGTTTTGGCGCCACCTTTGCCGCCGGGCAAAGGTGGCAAACCATTCAAGAAAGAATGATAATAGTCACCAATCAAGCTATCTCATTCTCTTATTCCACCCTCATGATTTTCCTTCCCCGGCAAGAGCCCTTCATCTGCGAGCACTGTCGTACCAGCGTGGTACCACTGAAACACGGCACCTACCGCAACCACTGCCCCACCTGCCTGTGGAGCAAGCACGTGGATAGCGAAGGTCCCGGTGATCGATCGTCAACCTGCGGGGGGATGATGGCACCCGTATCACTCGATTTCCGCTCGAAGAAGGGCTGGATCCTTATTCATGAGTGCGAGAAATGTGGCAAGCGCGTCCCGAATAAAGCGGCTCCCGATGATGATCTGACTTGTTTCTCGAAGGAAGAGCGCTAAATGAACAGCTCACTTTCTCCAAGAACTACATCCGTGAGTTATTTATTTATTCATCTTTTTCCTCACTTGCAAGGGCTCTTTGCATTTTGGGGTTGAACGTACATCTTGCCGGAGCGTAGGCTTCGCCCCCCATTCCCCTCTCGCCATGCGCGCCTTCCTCCTGGTCGCCATGTTCGGCGTTCTGTTCCTGTCGCTGTAGATCACTCGAGAAGAAGCGCGAGTGCGGACAGTGCAAATGTCGCCGTCACGACGTAATAGAACACATCATCCCGAATCAGGTTCATGAATCGTTTCCCAATGGTGGTTCCAACGATGGAAATGACCAGAAACGGAACGGATTTCACAAGTGCGGAGGAATCAATGACGCCCATGGAATAGTAGGTCATAATCTTCGGGACATTCATGAACAATGATGTGAATGCATATGTTGCCACATAGGTTTGTTTGAGCAGACCCAGACTGGTGAATAATGGTCCCTTGATAACGTTTCCACTTCCCACAAACCCCGAAAGGAAACCGTAGAACACACTGAGGAGTGGCAGATAATCGTCCGGCTGTCGCTTCCTTGGAATCAATTTGAACAGATCGTCAGCAAGGTAAATCAGAATGACAATGGCGAGAGTTCTTTTGAAGAGAAGAACCGGAACATAGCTGAGCGCCACGCTGCCGATGAGAACGCCCGGGAGGGACCAGAGAATGACGCGGAGGGCGATACGCCATTGAATGTGAGGCCAAAACACGGCAATTTTGTTGATATTTTGAAACAGGAAATAGATGGCCAGAATACCCACGCCCTCTTTCGCTCCGAATTGTATCGCCGCAAGCGGTATCAGAATGAAGCCTCCTCCTGCGCCCAACGCGGCGGAAAGAACGGAGGTGAAGAGAACGATGGAGTAGAAGAAGATCGGATTGTGTATGACCAACGCCAGCATACCTGCAGTGTACAGTACCAACCTGCCCCCAATCCATCAGGTGCCCCGTTGTCCGCCCGACAGCAACTGCGTGATGTACTGCTCCGAAAAGGTCTGCTGCACCGGAATCTTCTCTTGGACATTGCCCTCGGGGATCACGAACACCTGATCTTCTTTCGTTTGAGGATTGACGTCGATGATGACATCGAAATTGCCTTTCGAGACGGAGGCGGGGGCGCGATCCAACACGGACTCGGGGGGTGAGGACTTCAGATCCTCGGCGATTTGCTTTCGGAGCATTTCCTTCGCCTTCGGTTCGGACTCGAGCGCGAAGCGTGCTTCCGCTATTCGCTCGTTCCGGTCCATCTCGCGCTCAAGATCCTCCGGGCCCTTCACCTTCTCCCGCAAGCGCTCGTACTCCTCCGGGCTGCGCAAGCGCTTGCGAATCTTCTCGCGTTCATTCGACGGCAGGAGATCGAGCCAGAATGCCATGGACAAAGTGTACCACGGGTAGTCCGCAATAATCGGCGAAGCGCGGGTCATAGCCTGTCCTGAGCCTGACGAAGGACGGGCCCCGATGCTTCCGCCGCACCATAGAGGGAAAGGGAGGTTCATGGAGGGAAAACCGTAGGTTTTCCTCTCCATGCCTAGCTACAGCCGGAGGTCGAGCCGCAATCCAGGCACACCTCGCACGATCCGTTCGCTTTCACGCGCAAGCTTCCGCACCCGCTGCAAATGGCTCCGGTGAAACCCTGCTGCTTGGCCAGCTCGATCTTCCCCATCACTACACCCACTTCCTCCGGCGGAGACTCTTCGTCATCGTCGTGCGTCTGTTCTCCGGACTCACTGCTTTGGGCCATGGGCGCAGGTGCCCCCTCATCCACGATCGCCAAGCGCATGGCGAACGCATCCTTGCTCTTTGACCCTTCCGCGTAGGCCTTTTCGACGAGATCCTTGTTGTGGAATTGTATGGCCTTCTCCTTCGTGAGGAACTTGAGCGCGAGCCAGCGCCCGAGGTAATCCATGAGACTCTTCACCATCGGAATCTCCTTATTGATGGTCATGCCCATCGGCTCGAAGCGTGTCCGCACGAGCTTCTGGCACAGCACTTCGAGCGGCACGCCGTACTGGAGGTTCATGGAGAGGCTCAGGGCCAGCGTATCCATGACGCCGGAGAGCGTGGAGCCTTCCTTGCTCATCTTGATGAAGATTTCGCCGGGCGCGCCGTCCTCGTAGAGCCCAGCGTGCACGTAGCCTTCGTGTCCGGCAACCGAGAACTTGTGCGTGAGGGACATGCGCTCGTCCGGCAGCTTGCGGCGCCGCGGCATCTCCTTTACGACGATCTTCTCGACGATGCGCACGCGTTCCGGCTCGGCACTCTTCTCCGCTTTCTTGTCCTTGTTCTCCTTCGAGGAAAGCGGTTGGCTCAGCTTGCAGCCGTCGCGGTAAAGCGCGTTGGCCTTAAGCCCCAGCTTCCAGCTCAAGAAGTAGGCGTTCTTGATGTCCGAAACGGTCGCCTCATTGGGGAAATTGATGGTCTTGGAGATGGCTCCGGTGATGAATGGTTGTGCAGCGGCCATCATCCGGATATGCCCTTCGGGCGCGATGGAGCGCTTGCCGATCTTTCCGCAGCGGTTCGCACAATCGAAGACGGCAAGATGCTCATCCTTGAGATGCGGAGCGCCCTCGACCGTCATGTGACCGCAGATGACGACATTGGCCTCCTCGATGTGCTCCGGTGCGAAGCCGAGTGCACGCAACATGTTGCCGTCCGTCTTGGCCAGATCGTCCTCGGTAATCTTGAGACGCGCCATCGCTGCGTCACCGAGCACGAAGCGATTGAAAGCGAAGTGGAGATCGAAGACCTGCGGCAGCGTCTTCTCGACACTCGCGATGTCCTCATCCGTGAATCCTTTCTGCTTGAGCGACTGACGATTGACGTGCGGGGATCCCTCGAGCGTGAGGGTCCCCAGAACATAACGCATGATGGCGCGCACCTCGTCCTCACCGTACCCGAGCTTGGCGAGTGCGGGGCGGACGGACTGGTTCACGATCTTCATGTAACCGCCCCCCGCGAGCTTCTTGAACTTCATGAGCGCGAAGTCCGGCTCGACGCCCGTCGTATCGCAATCCATGAGCAAGCCAATGGTTCCGGTCGGCGCGATGACGGAGACCTGTGCATTGCGATAGCCTGACTTCTCCCCGAGCGCGAGCGCGCGGTCCCACGCCTCCTTCGCCGCATGGAGCAGATCGGGCGGGCAGTACTTCTGGTCGATCCCCACGGGTGGCACGCGGAGATCCTCGTACTCCCCTTTCGGCGCATCGTACGCGGCACGGCGGTGATTGCGGATCACGCGCAGTATGTGAGCGCGGTTGCGCGCAAATCCCCGGAATGCTCCGAGATGCTTGGCGATTTCCGCGGACATCGCATACGACTCACCCGTCATTATGGCGGTGATTGCGGCGCACAGCGCGCGCCCGCGCTCGGAATCGTACGGAATGCCCATGCGCATGAGCAGCGCGCCGAGATTGGCATAACCAAGGCCCAATGTACGGAATTCATAACTCAAGCGTGCGATTTCGGCGCTCGGGAACTGCGCCATGAGCACGGAGATCTCCAGAACGACCGTCCAGAGACGCACCGCGTGGCGGAAACGTTCAATATTGAACGTACCTCCCGGCCCGGATGAAAGAGCCTGCCCTGAGCCCGACGAAGGGTCATCGTAGAACTTCAGGAGATTGATGGATGCGAGATTGCAGGCGGTATTGTCGATGAACATGTACTCGCTGCAGGGATTCGATGCATTGATCCGGCCGTCGGCGGGACAAGTGTGCCAATCGTTGATCGTCGTGTCGTACTGCAAGCCGGGATCGGCGCACGCCCACGCAGCGTAGCCGATCTTGTCCCACAGATCGCGCGCCTTGAGCGTTTTGCAGGGCACGGGCACTCTCCCCTCCCCCTCCGCTTTCCTCAGCTCCGTGCGCCAATAGAGATCCCATGTCCCGTCCTTCTCGAGCGCATCGAAGAACGCCTGGGGGACGCGGATGGAGTTGTTGGAGTTCTGCCCCGAGACGGTCTGGTACGCCTCGCCGTTGAAATCCGTGGAGAAGCCGTCCTTCGCGAGAATGGCGACTTTCTGCTCTTCTTTTGCCTTCCAATCGATGAACGTTTCGATGTCCGGATGATCGAGATCGAGGCACACCATCTTGGCGGCGCGGCGCGTCGTGCCGCCGGACTTAATGGCTCCCGCCGCACGATCGCCGATCTTGAGGAAGCTCATCAGACCAGAGCTCATGCCGCCGCCCGAAAGCGGTTCGCCGGATCCGCGGAGACAAGAGAAATTGGTACCCGTTCCCGAACCATACTTGAACAATCGCGCCTCCCGGACCCACAGATCCATGATACCGCCGGGGTTGACCATGTCATCCGCCACAGATTGGATGAAGCACGCGTGCGGCTGCGGATGCGTGTAGGCATCCTCGCTTTCGCGTACCTCGCCCGTCTTCGGTTCGCAGTAGTAGTGCCCCTGCGCCGGACCCGTGATGCCGTACGCGTAGTGCAGACCCGTATTGAACCATTGCGGACTGTTGGGGGCGGCCATCTGGTGGATGAGCATGTACGAGAGCTCATCCTCGAACGCCTGTGCATCCTGCGCGGTCTCGAAGTAGCCTTCCTGCTGTCCCCAGTGCCGCCAGCAACCGGCCATGCGCCGCACGACCTGCCGGGCGCTTCGCTCCGGGCCCGTGACGATTTCGCCTTTCTGGTCACGCAGGAGGTTGCCCTTCCCGTCCTCCTGCGGCACACCCGCCTTGCGGAAGTACTTGCTCACGATGATATCCGTCGCCACCTGACTCCAGTCTGCGGGAACCTCGGCCCCCTCCATCATGAAAACAGTGGAACCGTCGGTATTCTTGATGGCACTCGTCCGCTTCTCGTACGTCACTTCCTCGAGAGGATCGTTGCCGGGCGTCGTGAAGACGCGCGGAACGGAGAGCCCCTTCCCCTTTGCGCGTGCCGCATCGGCACGTGGAATCGAGCCGTGGGAAGGAGTGACGGAACGCGGGAAAGAAGGCGGATTCTGCGGGTTCATGCGTTTTGGCGGAGGAAATAGAAAATACTATATACTGTGCCTACCTACAGCAATGAGGCACGATATATGGTGTCCGTACCCCGCTCAACAAACTGCAGTTGCATCGAACGGGAAACCAGATGTAATGATGCTATGCCAGCATTCATAATCACTCTCTCTCCTGTACCATAGGATCGTGACTCGCCTGCTCGTCCTCATCGCCGGCACGAACAATCCGAGCAATGGTGTCCTGCTCGCTTCCGCCTTTGCCGAAGGTGCCCGGTCGGCAGTCAACGATCTGACAATCGACACCGTGAAACTTGCCGCCTTGAAGATCGATCACTTCCGTTTGGAATTCTACGATCCCGCATGCACGCAGGAAGAGGATTTTTGCGCCCTGCAGCACCTCGTAGAGCAAGCGGACGGCGTCGTCATCGCCACTCCCGTCTGGAATTTCTCGGTTCCGGCGCACCTGAAGAACTTCATCGATCGCATGGGGTCGTTCGCGCTCGATGCCACCCGCTCCCGCGGTACCCTCAAAGGAAAACCGTTCTTCCTCATCTTCACCGGCGGCTCGCCGGGGGCCGCCTGGACGGGGCTCATGCGCAAGACCGTGAGCTTTCTGCCGCAGGCGATCAAGTACTTCGGCGGCTCGGTGCTCGGCCAACACTACGAACCCCGATGCATGGAGGGCCACGGCAGGTTCGGCCTCGTCGTCGATAAAAGACCTGAAAGCTTGGCACGCATGCGTGAGGAAGGCACCCGCTTCGCCCGCAGTGCAGCACACTATGCACTCGATGGATCTCTCCCTATCCGGCACGGCATGATGCACAAGGCATACAGCCTTACGCAGCGACTCCTCGCGATCATCCGTTGAATCAGTATTCATCCCCAACCAAGAGCACCTCCTCATCTACCACTCTTGCTTTCCGAAATGCGTCCCACGTGCGCCTTCCCCCTTCCACGAGCGCGCTGACGACACCGTGAAAATCACCGCTGGATGTGATGAGTACTTTCCAGAGCGCAGCGAAATCGAAGAGGCGACCGTCCAACGGTACCGGAAATACATTCACCCCACGTCCCCGCAGCGAAGCGCACTTCGGCTGCATGATGTTCCCGGGCGCCGTCACTACGATCGTTCCGACCGCAAACTCAGAGACCAGCTTGGCATTTTCCGGTATACGAAAATTCGGGTCGAGCACGATGCGAAGCGGATGATAGGAATCATGATCAATTTTTTTGTTCAGAATTCTGCGTGTCAATTGCGGATCATCGGAGAGCACGGTTTCCACGCCTACGATGATCGCATCGTGCGTTCCACGAAGGAATTCATGTGCCCACGCATCTTGTTCTCGCGATGTAATTTTCAGGGGGCTCCCGTCGACGTTGGAAACGGCTCCAGCCCTAGTACGAGCCATTTTCAAGGTAACCCACGGGCGCCCTTGCGTGTGAAGTGAAACAAATCCTCGATTCAGCCTTGCGGCCAATTCCGGCAATACCGGTCCACGCACATCCACCCCTGCAGCGCGCAACGTAAGGATCCCCTTCCCTTGAGCATGCTCAGCAGGGTCCTGCATCCCGTAGACCACATGCTTCACTCCTTTCTCAAGGATGAGATCGATGCACGGCAAAGTCTTACCGTGATGACAGCAGGGTTCCAGATTCACGTAGAGGACATCGGCAGGCTCCATAGTGCCCTTGAATCGCTCCAGGAGAGCCCTCTCCGCATGAGCCAGCCCAAATCCCTCATGCCAGCCCTCCGCGATGACAGAGCCCTTCCTGACGAGCACGGAGCCTACGAGAGGATTGACGCCAACTCTGCCCCGGCCACGCGCGGCAAGCTCAAGGCAACGGTGCATGAAGGTGATGTCTTCCACGGGATCAGTATGGCACAAAAAATGCCCCGATTCCGTTGAATCGGGGCGGCCATGAACCGCTCGTTCATGGCAAGATTTCGGTCTCCGTACACCATTGCCGTCAGGAGAGGTACCCCTGCACGTCGCGCATCACAATGCCCTTGGCTCCGGTAGCGCTCAGCTTGCGAAGAACGCTCCCCAGCTCCGTGCGCCGGATGCAGATCTCGCACGCCGTCCACAGCGGATCGACGAGCGGAGATCTGGTCGGTGCGATCGCCGCAGGCAAATCGAGCCCCTTGATGTCCGCCGCCGCGGGGACATCGAACGTGACCATGACGTACGCCTGAGCCCCCACGACGGTCCGGAGCGCAAGGTACAGCTCCTGAAGCTGCTGTTCTTGCCCGGGTGTCAGCCCGTTCGCCGCGAGAAGCACAGGCGTGCTCTGCAGCAGACAGTCATATCCCGGAACGATCTCCAGGCCGCACGCCCGCAGGCTCTCGCCGGTTTCCGTCACCGCGAGCACCATGTCCACCAGTCCGTACTTCACGCACGCTTCCTCCGAACCATCGATTTTCTCGATGCGGTAGCGGAATGGCAGGGGCTTCTCGACGGATGCGAGGAGCTTCTTCGCAAGACGCGGGAGCTCGCATCCGATGCTGACTACACGCTCCGCATCGGGAATCCATCCTGCGCGACACGCAAGGACCCAACGGGTCGGCTGATCGGTCTTCCGCGAGAAGCAGAGCGGCCCCACAACACGCAGGGTCGTCAGATTGCTCGCGAGGAAGAGGTCGTACCCCGTGATCACTACATGGAATCCCTTCAGGAGAAACCACGGGGCCGTGCGACGGTCGAACTGATAAAACTCCACGCCGTTCGCCGTTCCGCAATATCCGGTGCGGTCCGGCTTGAACAATACGTACCCCGCAATGGCGAGATACATCATGATTTGCTCCGCGAGCGAACCATTTCCACAGACAACCTTCAAAACCATGATCAATCTCCCTTCTTCCCGTACACCTGCTCAGGATCGAAGATTCTTTCCAGGACGACGACGAGTCGTCCGTCTTCGATCCTCCGATAGAAACAGCTCCTGTAGCCCTTGTGGCACGCGGCACCCGTTTGCTCCACCTTGAGCACGATCGCATCCTCGGGGGGACAATCCACGCGGATCTCCCGCACGATCTGGATGTGGCCGCTCTCCTCCCCCTTCCGCCAGAGCTTCCGGCGTTTGCGGGAGTAGTAGACGGCACGACCGGTCCGGAGTGTCTCGCTGAAGGCTTCTTCGTTCATGTAAGCCAACATCAACACTTCTCCGGTCTGGGCGTCTTGGGCAATCGCAGCGACGAGTCCGCCGCACGCCCGAAAATCGATGAGCGACATGAGTCACCTCCCAACAACAGTGATGTGAAAGAACCGCAACGACCGACTGCTTGCACAAGGCAAACACCCCCCTCGTCATCCGAGGAGGGAACGATTTCGGTCTGCGGCTTACTTCTTGGCTTTCTCGAGATACCCCTGCAGCACCGATGCCGTCCTCTCCCCGGGAGTCCCCGTCGTGTGCGGAGACTCGGAGGAATGGACCAAACGATGGTGCCGATGGGCGTTCAGGACTTTGCGATAGCCGCCCTCGCCGTTCTCGAGGAACCTGGCGACGCGCGTCACGGTCGTGGTGCTCGCTCCCGTATTGGCCGCCACCTGACGGTAGCTCAAGCCCTTCGCAAGCTCCCTGGCCACCTCGAGACGCTCACACCAAGCCTTGAGCTCGCTCAGGGTGCCGATGTCCCGCAGAAACGACGCCACGTCCTCCTCGGTCTTGAGGGTGAGGAGGGCCGCACACAGGGACTTGAGCCACGGCTCGCGGCGCCAGCTGTCTTCGGTGAATCGCTTCTGCATGAGAGGGGAAGAAAGGTACGTGACACTGTTTTACCACGGTGATACAAGTCGGGTCAAGGGAAAAATCGGCGGAAATACTCCTTCTTGAAATCGACATGGGTCATACTGCCCGCCCATGCAAGGAGACATCTACTATCAGTGGCCTTTCGATCCCGAAATGGTGACACGTGCTGAAGCATTCGAGAACGTTGCGATACTCGGACCGGACGCACTCTTCGGAATTCGCGTGAGAGGGCTGGAGAGGCAACAGATTCTCATCCGGCAGAGGCTGCTCTTCCAACTGCTCAACGGACACGCAACAGCCGATATCGACATCGTGGCGATCATTCCCGCGCCCGCCGACTCTACCATCGGGCCGGAGGTGGAAACGGTGGAGGCGTTGCGAGCGTTGCTCGGGAAACAGTGATCTATCGATTGCACTCTTATTCCCGTAGCTGGGATTCGCGAATCCCAGCTACGTGATATGAAGCCAAATTGCATTTTAAACCTTACCAAAGGCGTGTCACCCTGAGCTTGTCGAAGGGTCGACACGCCGCCTAACCACAAATGTGTCAGTCTGAGCCATGTCATGGTGAGCCTGTCGAACCACGAAGACTCGACACATTTGTGGCTTATGAAGCGCAATGAGACATGAGATTCTTCACCGTATCTTCGTCCCCGCCCTTTTCGCGATGATGTCCTCGGCGACGTTCCTCGGCACCTTGTTGTAGTGGCCGAACTCCATGACGTAGCTCGCGCGCCCCTGAGTCATGGAACGCATGTCCGTGGCGTAGCCGAACATCGTGGCCATCGGCACGAGCACCTGGATCGTCTTGGCCGTCCCGCGCGAGCCCGTAGATTGGATGATGCCGCGGCGGGCGTTCAAGTCGCCCATGATCTGCCCAAGGAATTCCTCCGGTGTAACAACTTCAACCTTCATGATCGGCTCCAGAATGACCGGATCGGCTTTCCTCGCCGCCGCCTGGAAGCCGATGGAAGCCGCCAGCTTGAAGGCCATTTCGGAGGAGTCCACGTCGTGGTAAGACCCGTCGGTGAGCTCGACTTTCACGTCCACCACGGGGTACCCCGCGAGAATGCCGCGCGTCATGCCCTCCTGGAAGCCCTTGTCGCACGCGGGGATGAACTCGCGCGGAATCCTGCCGGATACGATGGAATTCTCGAATTCGTAGCCTTTGCCCGGTTCCTGCGGATACAGACGGAACACCACGTGCCCGTACTGCCCGCGACCGCCCGTCTGCTTGATGTATTTCTCTTCGTGCTCTATCTCCTTCTGGATCGTCTCGCGATACGCCACCTGCGGCTTGCCGACGTTCGACTCCACCTTGAATTCGCGGCGCATGCGGTCGACGATGATGTCGAGGTGCAGCTCGCCCATGCCGGAAATGACAACCTGATCGGTTTCGTCGTCGGTACGCACGCGGAACGTCGGATCCTCTTCGGAGAGCTTCTTCAAGGCGATACCCATCTTCTCCTGATCGGCCTTGGTCTTGGGCTCCACGGCCATGGAGATGACCGGCTCGGCGAAGGTGATGGACTCGAGACGGATGGGGTGCGCTTCGTCACAGAGCGTGTCACCCGTGCGCGTATCCTTGAGACCGATGACGGCTGCGATGTCCCCAGCTTCCACCTTTTCGATCTCCTGCCGCGAGTTGGCGTGCATGCGCACGATGCGCCCGATGCGCTCTTTCGTATCGCTGTGCGTATTGATGACGTAACTGCCGGACTGGAGCACGCCGGAGTAGACACGGATGAACGTGAGTTTGCCGACGAACGGATCCGTGGCGACCTTGAAGGCCAACATGGCGAGCGGCTGAGCGTTATCGGGCCCGCGCTCCTCCTCCTTGTCCGTCTTTGTATTGATGCCCTTCGTTGGCGGAACATCCAACGGAGACGGCAGGTACGCTACGACGGCGTCAAGCAGCATCTGTACGCCCATGTTCCGCAGGGACGACCCGCAGACCACGGGGTAGATCTTCCCCTTCACCGTTCCGATGCGGATGCCGCGGATGAGCTCCGCATCCGAGAGAGCGTTATTCTGCAGATATAAGTCCGTGAGATCATTGTCGCACTCGGCCACCTTCTCCATGAGCACCGCCCGGTACTCGGACACTTGCTCGTGCATATCCTCCGGAATGGGGATCTCCTCGATCTTCTCGCCGTGCTCGCCTGTGAACTTGTAGGCCTTCTTCGCGACGATATCCACCACCCCCGAAAATGTGTCCTCCGCACCGATCGGCAGCTGGATGGCCACGGCGTCCTTGCTCAAGCGATCGTGAATGCTGCCTATAGACATAAAGAAATCGCCTCCTGTCTTGTCCATCTTGTTGACGAAGGCGAGGCGCGGGACGTTGTACTTGTCCGCCTGCCGCCAGACGGTCTCGCTCTGCGGCTCCACACCCTGCGACCCATCGAAGACCACCACACCCCCGTCGAGAACCCGGAGGCTGCGCTCCACCTCCGCGGTGAAGTCCACGTGCCCCGGCGTATCGATGATGTTGATGATAAAGTCGGTCATTTCCCCCTCCACGTTCTTGGCCTTCCAGTGGCACTGCGTGGCCGCGGACGTGATGGTGATGCCGCGCTCGCGCTCCTGTTCCATCCAGTCCATGGTGGCTTCGCCCTCATGCACTTCGCCGATCTTGTAGTTCTTGCCCGTGTAGAAGAGCACACGCTCGGTGGTCGTCGTCTTCCCGGCGTCGATGTGGGCGATGATTCCGATATTGCGGAGATTCTTGAGGTCCATGAGAGAAAGAAGAAAAGAGTCAGACGAAATGCGCACCCTGGCAGATGCTCACGCAGGCTGCCGAAAGTGCGAAAACTATAGGGAAAAGGGGGGGAGGATGCAATGATTGCCAGTAATTTTTCTTCGTTATACCGACGTAAGCACTATGTCGAGAGGCGTACTATTTGCCCCATGGAGCACTATTTCGTATACATGCTTCGGTGCGCGGACAAGAGCTACTATGTTGGAATAACCAGCGACCTTGAGAAACGCATCAATCAACATCAAGAAGGATGGGATCCGTCGGCGTATACACATGCCAGAAGACCCGTTCATCTTGTTTACAGTGCAGCATTTCATGAAGTCATGGACGCGATTGCTTGGGAGAAAAGAATCAAGCGATGGACACGGAAGAAGAAGGAATCTCTTATAAAGGGGGCATACGAAGATTTGTCAGCGCTCTCACGCAATGCCATGCAAAGAAGAATCCGCCTGATCCACCAAACTACTCGCTCCCATCTGCAAAAGTCCGTGTCATGGTGAGCACGGTCGAACCATGACACAGTCGCACCATGAAACGATTTGTGTCGCCCTTCGACTGTGCTCAGGGTGACACAAATCTACTTCGCCAAGTGTGCAAACGCCTTATTCGCCTGCGCCATCTTGATGACATCCTGCTTCTTCTTCACCGCGGCGCCCTGATCGGACGATGCGTCGAGGAGCTCGAGCGCCAATCTCTGGGCCATGGGGATGCCCTTCCTGTCCCGGGCCGCCGTGATGATCCAGCGGATGGAGAGAGCCTGCTGGCGCTTGGGATTCACCTCCACCGGCACCTGGTACACCGCTCCGCCCACGCGCTTGGGACGCACCTCCACGAGGGGCGTCACGTTGAGCAGGGCCTTGGAAAAGATGTCGAGGGGGCTGTCCTTCGTGCGCGTCTTGATGATGTCCATGGCATCCTGGAAGATCCCGCGGGCGATGGATTTCTTGCCCTGCATCATCATCGAGCAGATGAACTTCTCGATGAGCGGATCGGAACCGGAGGGGATGAAGGGCTTGATGGGTTTCGGCATGGGCGGAAGTTAAAAGAAACGGGAAATGCTTCAGGAAGCTTTCGGTCGCTTGGCGCCGTAGCGGCTGCGGCCCTGCTTGCGGTTCTGCACGCCCTCCGTGTCGAGGATGCCGCGGACGATGTGATAACGCACGCCCGGAAGGTCTTTCACACGGCCGCCGCGCACGAGCACTACGGAGTGTTCCTGCAGGTTGTGCCCCTCCCCCATGATGTAGGCCTTCACCTCATGACCGTTCACGAGGCGTACGCGGGCGATCTTGCGCAGAGCGGAGTTCGGCTTCTTGGGCGTCATCGTGGTCACTTTGATGCACACGCCGCGCTTGAAGGGCGCGCCGGCGGGCAGCGGAACCGCCCGCATATTGAGGGCGTTCCACGTGTACTGCAGTGCAGGAGCCTTGGACTTGCGGACCTTGGCGCGTCGCGGCCGGCGGATCAATTGGTTAATCGTTGGCATGAAACGTACCTGTGTGAGGAGAAGCGGGGGAAAGCCCTGAGCTAGTCGAAGGGCGGGTGAGCTGGTTGATCGTTGGCATACGAAGGATCTCCCCTCTTCCAAAGAGGAGAGGGCATCATGCTACTGGCAAAGGAAGGGGGAAGTAAAGAGAGTTTCGGGGAAAACCGGCGCCCTCGCCTTACCGACATACAGACGAAACTGCCATGACCTTACTACTATTTCCCCTCGAAGAATTCATTGAGCTCTTTTGCCTTGTCATTCCTCCACACCGCCTTCTTCACGTCTTCTCTAATCGTGTTCCATACGTTTGGCATGTGTATAACCAGGTACTTCCTCTGTATCCCGTAGAGAGTCAACGCGGTTTCAAAGTCCGCCTTCTTCGCGCCCTCGAACGCTTTCAATACCAACTTTTCATAGTTGCTGCGGTCTTCTTTCTCTTTGGCGGTGCCTGGTGCATCGAGCTTCTGACACAAGGTGTCACTCAGGTTGAACAACGCCCACGGGCTCGTCTTCGCAAGTTCCCTCGTCACGGAAAACTTGTTTTTCAGATTGGCGGGAGCGAATCGCAAGAGTGCAGGATACTTCGTCAGAACTGTTTTCGGATTATAATCGACGATGAATTTCTCCATGACTTTCGGGTTATCCGCTGCAATTTTCTCGAAGAGCTGCCGGACTTCCTCGTCGCCCTCCTCGGACAGTCTCTCCTGCGGGAAGAACATGAGATACTTCATGGCCGCCCCGGGCTGCACCGCATAGATTTTCTCCAATACCCCCTCAAATGATGTGCTTCTGCCATAGCCAGGATCAGCGCTTTCCACTGCTTCGAACGTCATTCTCTTCGCGATGACCATGTCGAGGATATTCTCATTCTTCAACACTTCGTCCTTCGTCAGAAGTTCCCGCACGACATTGCCCATGCCCCCTTCACTATCCACATAGAACCTACAGCGCGTGTTCAACTGATCGAGCAATGAGAGATCTCGTGCAACAATCTTCGTGATAATGAACTTCAGTCCCACATCATCTGGCCCCCAATCGGAGGTACGCAACGTTTCCAGGAGAGCAGGATCACCCGTTTCCCCTGCATAACTCGTTACTGCTAACCGGTAAGCATCATTATACTTGTCTCTCCATTTGTTCGGCACATGGAGGATGAAGCTCGAATTCCGATTCAACTGTTGAAGAATAATGCGGTGGAGATCTTCCTCAGGAAAGACAGTCTCGTCGAAGTACTTGATATTCTCCGGATCCTGCTTGAATGCCTGCATGGCCACCTCGCGGTAACGCTCCGGATTGTCCGCGATCCACGTGGGATCGTTCACGGAGTTCCGAAAATTAGTGCCGTCGTACTTCGTGAAGTGCGCCCGGCAATCGCTGAGCGCCTTGATCACCATGTCTCCCAATTCGGCTTCCTTCACCCGTTCGGCGTACTGCCGGTTGTGTTCATCGACGGTGACGGTCTCGCGCTTCCCGCGATTGAGCGGCGTCACTGCACCGTATGCGCTCTCGATGCGCTGGAGCCCCCTGTTCTTAAACTCAACCGTCAGCGCCTGCATATCATCCAGAGCACTGTTTACATCATCCAGCTTCGCCCGCGTCACAACGAGACTCGATCCCCTCAAGCCAAAGGCGATGTTGTGCGTTTGGGCGATGTTCGTGACGTACTTATCCGTCAAGTTCTTCGGGTAGCCAAGGGCCGAGAAGTTCCTCGAGAGCGACCTTTCCGCAGCCAATCTCCTCGCCTCTCCTCTCACACGATCGCGACCGAGCTCGGGGTCGTCCGGATGTGCTTCCCGCAAAGTCTTCAGTCTCTCCTCCACCCGAGTCGCTTCCCCTTTCCTCTTCCGATAGTTTTCCATAAATCTTTCCGCCTCCACTTTTTCCGCAGCATTCCTCGGCCCCTCTGCGGGCACCTCCCGCAGCATCCGCGCTTCGCGGAAGAGGGAATCTGAGAGCATCCGGCCGAATGTATGGAGCGGTTCAGAGTGCATCAGGAGAGAGAGGAATCGAGATCCTGTTCGAGCTTCGAAAGGGTTGCCCCGCGCTCCTTCTCCTCCTGCTTATGCACGGCCGCTTTCTTGCCGCGACCCTGCGCACGCGTCTTCTCGATCATGCCGGCCCCCAGAGAGGTGAGCACGTCGTCGAACGCTGCAAACGCCCGATCGTAGCGCGCCATGCGCTTGGCATGCGCATCCTTCGATTCGCTTCGATACGTGCCATCCAGCGTCCCGATGGACTGCTCGGTCAGCTCCGGCTCAATCACCTCCATGATCGCATCGTAGAGCCACCCATCCTTCATGGCTGCATCCTGTATTGCTGTTTGTTTCATCATGAATAGTATAGCACTTTTCTGCCCCCCTGAGAAGGGGCTTCGCATCCCTCAAAAGAGCTTCGAAATGGCTTCAGAGAGGGCTCCGGAAGAGAGCCCTACATGGTCATATACTTCTCGTGCACGAGCGTCCCAAGACCCTTCTGCGGAACCAGATCCGCCTCCCCCTCCATGCCCATTTCCACGGAAAAGTAGCGCATGATGTCACCGATGGTCTGCGGCGAAGTGTTCTTCGCGAGCTTCGCCAGCGCATCGACCACTGCGTTTCTCTTGGCTGGATCTGGAAATGCCAAATGTGCCCTCCCCTCGAAATTCGCTTTGGTCAGCCCCTGCTTCGTCATCACGTCTTCCATTGTCGCATCGATCTTACTGAGACGCTCGTAGCGATCCATCACTACTTTGAGTTTGGGATCCGCGTACTTGACGGCATCCCGATACGCCAGATTTGTCGCGAAGTCCGTGACGTACTGCTGTTCGTCGAAGGCGGCCCCCGCATCCCCCAATCGCGGAAACATCCGCAAGAATTTCTGCCCCTCCGGATCGGTTTTCATCAAGTCCATCCGCCGATCGACCTGCTCGAAATGCACGGCATTTTGGATCCTGCCATCCTGATCGACGACGACGATCCCTTCCCGGCCTGACTTATTGATGGTTTTGAGCTCATCGGCCGGCACTTTCCGGTCAGCCGCCTTGTCGATGGAGAACATGAAGATGCGCCCGGGAATCGCCGGGGAGTCATGCTTCACCTCGCGGAAATGTGCAAATTCATTGAGTTTCGGCTTCTCCACATCATAGCCGATGGCATCGGCCATTCTCTTGCCGAACTTCTCGCCGTCCGCATCGGTGGAAGTGCGGATGCGCAAATCGACCGTCTCATCCAGACGCTTCCACTCGTTGGGATCCAGCTGATCGACCTCGTGCTGGTAGAGATAATTTTTGTCTTTTCTCGGCCCCGTGAAACGCTCATACGGATCCGAAGAATCCTTCACCAGACGTCCGTTCTCGTACGCGCCGGGCGCATGGAGGGCATACTTTCCGTCATTCCCGCGCTTCCAGAGATTCTTGAACTCGGGCGGGATATCGTTGCTCGCCCACAGATTGTCCGTATCCATGAGCTGTTCCCCGAAACGCCGGAATGCCAGCTCGCTCACTTTGGTGAAGCTCGCCACCCCCCTCTGAAATCTCTCGTCCTCCATGATACTGTCCACCACGTCGTTCAGTGCAGCATCGAATCCGGACTTCGCGGTATCCGGATCCAAACCAAACCTCTCTTCCATAGCAGTCTCAAAGGAATCCGCTCCTTCGGTTTGCGCTTCCTGTCTGACGATCTGTCCGGAGATGAACTCGTGCTTCGTGTGGGTCATCTGACTGTGACGATAGTTCCAGTCAAGCAGATGCTGTCCCCGGGGCTTGTTGCCACGAGGCTGGGGGGGATATTTGTGGAGGTACGCATACTTCGCGTGTTGCTCCCACTCATCGTTGGCATTCTTCGCAAAATCCCGCCTGCGATTGCGTTCAAAGATATTCTGAAGCTTCGCCCGGAATTCCTCCTTCAGCTGTTCTCTGCTCTTGTACACGACTTTGCCCTCCTGTTCCTTCCATGTTTTCGACTCCGGATCGAAGGCCTTGTCACCGCGTACAATGGGCAGTTTGTCCGGGGCCCCTCCGGTCAATTTATGGAGCAGCCTCCGCTCCGATGAGGAGAACCCGAAGTGACTCATGATGCCGAAGGAAAGGAGTTGAGAGATTGTTCAAGGATATCCGTCGCTCTGTCGTCCTCATGTTCCTTGAACGACCGGAACATCTTCATGATCAGCTTCACCCGCTCCTTCGACTCTTCCACAAATTTCGGCCAGCGCTGGTGAAATGTCGCATAGGCCTCTTCGTAACGGGCAACCTGAATTCTTCGCTCTTCGGGGGACATCGCAGCCAGTTTGGCCGCAGTGGCCCCGGTAGCGTCCAGACGCAGATCCGGTTCGATCTCACCCATGAGGGCGTTATAGAGGCTGCGCGCCACCGGATTGGCGATCGTGGGTTGCATGTGTGTGTTCTTCAGTATTGTAGCACAAAAGATGTGGTGCAGCAATATGCATGGAGCCTCTGAAAAACGTGTCACCCTGAGGAGGCCCAGCGTGTCTGTGTTTCGAGACGTCGCCTCGCATGCGCGAGGCTCCTCCTCGGCATGACACACTGGGCCGTCTCGAAGGGCGTTTTTCAGAGGCTCCAAATATAAGCCGAAAGACCCAAGCTTTTGGCTTAAGTCTTAGGGCTTAAGGCTTTTTTCACTCCTCCTTGTCTCCCCCCTTCACCTCCACCCCTCCGACGAACCGGGCGCGGTAGACCTCGCCCGTGGGGATGAGGCGGCCGATGATCACGTTCTCCTTCAAGCCCTGGAGCGTGTCGACACGGCGCGTAGTCGCTGCTTCCACAAGCACGCGGATGGTTTCCTGGAAGGATGCGCCGGAGAGCCATGAATCCGTTGCGAGCGCGGCGCGCGTGATCCCGAGCAGCAGCGGTTCGAAGGTGGCGGGCTTCTGCTTGGCTTTGAGATGATCGTTCTCGTAGATCACGTCGCCGAGATCCACGGTCTCGCCGGGCACGAGCGGTGTTGCCCCTGCATCGAGGATGCGGACCTTGGAGAACATTTTGCGGACGATGATCTCCAGGTGCTTGTCATTGATCGTCTGCCCCTGCGATGCGTAGATGTGCTGCACCTCGTGCACGATGTAACGCTGGACGGAGTAGGGCCCCTTCTTCTCGAGGAGTTCCTGCAAATTGAAGTGACCGACGTTGAGCGGCTGCCCGACATCCACCATGTCGCCCGTTTTGACAAAGAGCGACTCGCGCGGACCGAACTCGTAGTTGCGCTCCTGGATCTCCCCGTGATGGACCTTCACGATCCCGTTTTCCGCCTCGGAAACCTTACCGGCCACCGCAGCCTTCACCGTCGACTTGTCCATGGAAGATTTGGCGAGCACGGTACGCTCTTTGACGGTCTGCCCCTTCTTCACCTGGATGACGTACCCCGCAGGAATGCGGTAATTATCCTCCCCTCTCTCCATGGCGATGATGTTCACGAAGGTGCGGCCGCCCGAGTGGGTGACCTTCACCTTCCCCGCGATGTCCGCGAGGACGGCGGGCGTGCGCGGCGAACGGGCCTCGAAGAGTTCCTCGACGCGGGTAAGACCCTGCGTGATGTCCGAGCCTTCGGCGACACCTCCCATGTGGAAGGTGCGCATGGTCAGCTGCGTGCCCGGTTCTCCGATGGACTGCGCAGCGATGATGCCGACCGGCGTGCCGATCTTCACCGTGTCGTTGTCTCCGAGATCGCGCCCGTAACACTTCACGCAGATGCCCTTGCGGGTCTTGCAGGTCATGACGGAGCGCACCGGAATGGCATCGACCTTGTGATCGTTGATGAGCTTCAGGAGCTGGTTGTCGATCTCGTCATCGCGCTTCGCGACGACCTTCCCGTTGACGGACAGATCCTGCGCGAGCGTCCGGCCGAAGATGCGGCTCTCGAACTTCTCGCCGATTTGCTCGGACTCCGAGCGACTCACCATGTGCACCTCCTTGCTGCCGCAGTCCTCCTCGCGGATGAGGATATCCTGCACGGCGTCGACGAGACGGCGTGTGAGATAGCCCGCTTCCGCGGTCTTGAGAGCGGTGTCGGACTTTCCTTTGCGTCCTCCGTGCGTGGCGATGAAGTACTCGAGCACGGAGAAGCCGCCCTTGAGGTTGGACTGGATCGGCAGCTCGATCGTGCGGCCCGACGGGTTGGCGACCAACCCCTTCATGCCGGTCAGCTGCGTCACCTGTCCCCAGTTGCCGCGGGCGCCGGAGTCGATCACGTACGTGATCGGGTTCTCCTCGTGCCGGAGGAATTCCTCGATCATTTTGGCAGACACGTCGTTCTTCGTCTGCGACCAAATGCGGATGGCGTGACTGTAGCGCTCGTCCGCCGTGATGAGACCCTTCCAGTAGTAGTTGTTGATCTGGCGCACGCTCTCGTTGGCGTTCTTGATCATCTCCTCGCGCTCTTTCGGGATGAGCATGTCGGTGGAGCCGATGGAGAAGCCGGACTTCGTCGCGTAGGCGAAGCCGATGTCCTTGATGCGATCGGCGAGGGCAACGGTCTCCTCGATCCCCACGACGTCGAGGGCGTGGTGGATCATGCGCGAAAGCGATCCCTTCTTAAGCGTCTCGTTGTAGAAGCCCATTGCCGGCGGCACGATCTCGCGGAAGTAGAGGCGTCCGACGGACGTTTCGTGCATCTGCGCATTGCCCTCCGCATCCGTGATACGCACGGAAATCTTCGCCTGCAAATCCACCACCTCATGCTCATGCGCCATGATCGCCTCTTCGGGAGAACTGAAGACCATCCCCTCCCCCTTCCTGCCGCTGTGCATCTTCGTGAGGAAGTAGCAGCCGAGCACCATGTCCTGCGACGGGTTGATGACCGGTTCGCCCGCGGAAGGCTTGAGCACGTTCGTCGAAGCGGACATGAGCTCATGCGCCTCCTTCTGCGCCTTCTCGGAGAGCGGCACGTGTACGGCCATCTGGTCTCCGTCGAAGTCGGCGTTGAATGCCGCACAGACGAGCGGGTGCACCTGGATGGCGAGACCTTCTATAAGTCGCGGCTTGAAGGCCTGGATACCGAGGCGGTGGAGCGTCGGCGCGCGGTTCAGGAGCACGTACTTGTCTTTGATCACATCCTCGAGAATGTCCCACACCTCCTTGCCGCCGTCCTGCACGAGACGCTCGGCGCCCTTCACGTTGTGCGCGAGCTCCTCGCGGATGAGGCGACCGATCACGAACGGCTTGAAGAGCTTCATCGCCATCTCCTTCGGCAAGCCGCACTGGTTGAGTTTCAGGTGCGGTCCGACGACGATGACGGAGCGACCGGAGTAATCCACGCGCTTGCCGAGCAGGTTCTGGCGGAAGCGGCCCTGCTTGCCCTTGAGCATGTCGGAGAGGCTACGGAGCTTCCTGCGGTCCCCCGCGGTGAAGAGGGTCTTGCCCGCGCGGGCGGAGTTATTCAGCAGCGTATCGACCGCTTCCTGCAGCATGCGCTTCTCGTTGCGGCAGATCACCTCCGGCGCGCCGATGCTCATGAGCTTCTTTAAGCGGTTGTTGCGGTTGATGACGCGGCGGTAGAGATCGTTCAGGTCCGACGCGGCGAAGCGGCCGCCGTCGAGCTGCACCATCGGACGCAGATCCGGCGGAATAACCTGCAATCTCGTCGTGACCATCCACTCCGGCTTGATGCCGGCTTTCTTGAGCGAGCTCACCAGTTTGATGCGCTTCATGATCTTCTTGAGCCTCTGACCGCTCGACTGCTCGCGCTCTTTCTGCAACTCGTCGAACATACGGCTTAAGTCGATGTTGGCCACGATCTCGCGGAGCGACTCTGCGCCCGTTCCCGCGCGGAACACGTGCCCGAACTTCATGTTCATCTCCCGAAACTTAAGCTCGCTCAAGACCGAGCCGATCTTAAGGTGCCTGAGATCCTCGAGCGCTTCGCGGTGGTTGGCCTTCAGATTCTCCATCTTGTCGGCGTACTCCTTGTCGAGTGCATCGAGCTGGGCGCGCGTCGCCTTGCTCTCCTGCAGATGTTTGCTCGCATCCTCATACTCGCGCTTGAGCTGGGCCCTGCGCGTCTCCATCCCCGCGTTGAGCTCCTTCTCCGCTTCCTGCTTGATGGAATCGTCCACGGTGATGACGATGTACGCGGCGAAGTAGACGATCTGCTCGAGCGTCTTGATGGGCAGATCGAGGAGCAGCCCGATGCGCGAGGGGGAGCTGCGCAAAAACCAGATGTGGGTCACGGGAACAGCGAGGTTGATATGCCCCATCCGTTCGCGGCGGACGATCGAGCGCGTCACCTCCACGCCGCATTTCTCGCAGATGACACCCGAATAGCGCACACCCTTGTACTTGCCGCAGAAACACTGGAAGTTTTTCGTCGGCCCGAAGATGCGTTCGCAGAAGAGCCCGTCCGGCTCCGCACGCTGGGTGCGGTAGTTCACCGTTTCGGGTTTGGTCACCTCTCCGCGCGACCACGCGAGGATGTCCTCGGGGCTGGCGATGGAGAGTGCCACGGCATCGAAGGAATCCGTGGCGGATGTCTGGCGGCGTGCGGGCGCGGGCATGGGAGAAAGGGGGGAAGCACGTACGAAAGACCGCAGCCCCTCCGGCCCTGATCGTCTGAATCAGCGGAAAGACTTCGGCGATTTCTGATGTAGTTTACAGGCTTTCGAAGGGGGTGCAAGAAAATTCTGCAAGCATATTTTGAGGTTGTTGGCTTGTTGGGTTGTTCGCTTGTTAGGGATTGAAGCAACTCAGAAACGTTCCTGCTGCCAAAAAGCCAACAACCGAACAAGCCAACAAGCTACTCCGCCGCTGCACTCGACGTCTCCTTTCCCAACCCCTCTTCCAAGAGCTTCTTCCCTTCGGCAATCTTATCGACGCCCTCCTGCACTGCATCCGCGCGACGCTTCACTTCCTCCACACCTGATTGGACATTTCCCAGGAGTACCCTGCCAAGATCCACCACCGCCCGGATCTGCTGAGCGGCATCCCGCCACGACGTGAGGACCGTCGCCGACACGGATGCCCAGTATCCCTCCGCGCGTGCCTGGCGCTGCTCGACCGGTACGCAGCCGACAAGGAGCACCGCGCTGAGGATGAACATGAGGAGAAACGCGACACCACCATTCAACCGATGTGAGATGCGGGTATGCATAGGTGCCGTCTCACGGAAGCTTCTTGTGATCGATGCCCTCCTCCTTCACTCCGTACTTGGCGAAGAGCTTCTCGAACGAGCCACCTGACTCCGCGAGCGCCTGGTGCAGCATCTGCGCCTCGTGCTCCGCCAAGTTCAATGTGGAAGAAACGTTGGCCGTTTGGAACTCCGGCCGATCTTCCGTCGCCTTCTCCATGCCGGTGAGGGACGCATGGAGCACGATGAACGCGCTGCATGCCTCGCACTTGAGCTGCAGGAGCATGGCATTAGCGGCGACGACACGCACGGCAGAAAAGTCAACCGGTACCCGGTTTCCGCACTGGGGACAACGCATTTGCTGATAGATGCGCTGGAGAATCTGTTGCAACGTGTGCGGGTCAATCTCCATCAACAGTAGTATACCACGTTCCGCACTCCGCAACAAAAAATTTCCTGTTCCGCATGAGAAAAAGATACTATACACGTATGCCCATCCGCGCCCCGCGCTTTTCACTGCAAACCCACGTCATCGCCGCCCTCGCCGTCGCCGCTGCAATCGGGGCGACCGCCTTCGGTTCTCTGAAGGCGGACGTGTCGACTCCCGGCGGAGAGCTTCCGCCCGCCACGGATGTCATCGTCGAACATACGCAACCGCTCACCCTCTCCGTTTCCGCTTCCGTCCTCAAGGGTGTGGGGATCCTCGACGTCACCAATGAGGGGAAAGAGACGATCGCCCTCTCCATCCCCACTTCCTGGAACCGCCGCGAGGTGCGCTTTGTCGCGCTGAAAGCGGTGACTGCCGACGCGTCTTCCCTCGGCTCGACGCGCTGGAGCCTCCCGCCGAAAGCTTCCGTGTCGTTCGGTCTCCCTACGTTCCCTGCTTCGGTCATGCTTCACAATCCCTCGAAGGTTTCCCTCACGGTGCCTCTCACTCTCGTGAACCTCTTCACCGGCGTAAGCGACCGCAACATCCTCCTTGTGAAAGAGCTGCCGGTGATCCTGTGGTAACAGGCATGAGAGGAAACCTCTGACAGTGCTACGATAGGCCTCCTTTCTCATGCAAGTCCTTCCGATCCCCACCCCCCTCATCCGCCGCGGCGACGTCATCGCGGATGTGCTGATCGCGTGCTCGAATCTACGGAGCGGCGACATCGTCGTCGTGTCGTCCAAAGCCGTCGCAACCGCCGAAGGAGCGACGATCGATCTCACGAAGATCACGCCATCGAAAGAAGCAATCGCATGGACGGAGCGCTGCGGACGCTCGCCGGAGTTTCGCCAGGCGATTCTCGACGAAACGGCGCGGATGCACGGGCGGGTGCTTGGCTCCTGTCCTCTCGCAATGCTCACGGAGCTTCGGCCCGACGGCCTCTCGGAGGGCTCTCTCCTCGTGGCGAACGCGGGACTGGATCTGTCCAATACGACCGAAGGAACGGCCATCGGATGGCCGCACGATCCCGTGCAATCCATTGCATCGATCCGGCGGCATATAAAGGAGAAGACCGGCGCGGACGTCGCCGTCATCATCACGGATTCGCAGTGCCGCCCGCGCAGGTGGGGCGTGGTCGCCTGTGCGCTGGCGGTCAGCGGACTTGATCCACTCGAAGATCTGCGCGGACGGGAAGACCTCTTCGGACATACGCTCTCGATGACGCAGGAAGCGCGGGCCGACCAGCTCGCGACCGCCGCGAATACGGTGATGGGCAATGCGAGCGAGTCGATCCCCGCGGCGATCATCCGCGATCACGGACTGTCCTTCGGCGATTTCGAAGGATGGGTGCCGGGGGTCGAGCCGGAAGAAGACCTTTTCCGCGGAATCGTTTAAAATGTACGCATGAACTTCATCGTCCTCTCCTCCTCGCACGGCACGACTTTCCAAGCCATCCTCGACCGGCTCGCCGATGGGACGCTCACGGGCTGCCTCGGGCTCGTGGCCGACCGGGAGGATCGCGGGTGCGTGGAGAAAGCGCGCAGAGCACATCTCCCCGTTTCGATCGTTGAGCACGCCGCAGGCGAAGAGCGCGAGAGCTATGACCGGCGCCTCGACGCCGCCATCCGAAAGCTTGGCAAGGTCGAGCTCATCGCCGCGATCGGCTGGATGTACGTGCTCTCCCCATGGTTCGTGAAAAGCTGGCGCAACCGCATCCTCAACGTGCATCCGTCACTGCTACCCAGATTCCCAGGTGCGCACGCGCATGAAGACGTCCTCGCGGCGGGGGAGAAGGAATCGGGGATGACCATCCACCTGATCGACGAAGGCGTGGACACGGGACCCATCCTCATCCAGAAGCGCTGCCCCGTCCTCCCCTCCGACTCGCCCGACACTCTGAAAACACGCGTGCAGGGATTGGAGAAAGAGTGGTATCCGAAAGTGCTGGCAATGATCGAAAAAGGAACGATGTCTCTTCCCCCAAGTCCTCAGTCCTAAGTCCCCTTCCCCATGTCCACTCCCCGCTTCACCGTTACCTGCACAGGGAAGAAAGTGATCGCACGGAAGGTCTACGAAGTGACGCTCTCGAAACCCGAAGGCTTCACCTTCCGGCCGGGGCAGTTCGTCCTCTTTTCCGTCCCTCTCGTCGGTAACCCCACGGACATCCAGCCGCGCGCCTACTCCATCGCCTCCACTCCGGAGGAGCCCGACCTGAAATTCGTCATCAAATTGAAGCCCGGCGGCAGGGCGAGCACGTGGGTGGAGCAGTCGCTGCGCGAAGGATCGACCGTGGAGCTCTTAGGTCCGCTCGGATCGTTCCTGGCAAATGAGTCCGTGCGCGACTGCATCTTCGTCGCAACAGGGGTCGGAGTGGCCCCGTTCCGATCGCAGATTCTCACGACTCTTACGCAAGGCGATGCGCGCCGCTTCGACCTCATCTTCGGCGCGTTCACCGAGGAAGACCTCTTCTGGAGTCAGGAATTTACGTCGCTCGCCAAGACGCACCGAAACTTCACCTATACCGTCGTCTTGAGCCAGCCGTCCCCGCAGTGGACCGGCTACCGCGGCTGGGTGCAAGCGTTCATCGACCGCGTCGAGAATTTCCGCGAGCGCTCCGTCGCCATCTGCGGCAACCCTGACATGGTCAATGACGTGAAGAGGCTCTGCCTCGAGGAGTGGGGCATCCCGTCAGAGCAGGTGAAGACGGAAGGATACGGATAAACCCCCTCACCCCAACCCTCTCCCTCAAGGGAGAGGGGGTAATATCACAGCTACCAGATAGGGCAGCGGATGCTCGTTTTCCCTCTCCCCGTGGGAGAGGGCAAGGGTGAGGGCCGAAACTCTCAAGAGAAAAGGGGCAAGCCGCACGCACGCGCCATTTCTTCGAGCACCCATTCAAGATTGCTCCTGACTTGAACATTGGTGAATCGAATCACTGTAATCCCCTTCTCCATAAAATATATGCCTCTGAGTGAATCTTTTTCGATTTTGAACGCATGCACTCCACCATCGATTTCTACAATGAGTCTCTTCTCTGCACAGAAAAAGTCTGCACAATAGTGACCAATGGGCACTTGACGACGGAATTTCAATCCATGGAAGCGCCTGTCACGCAATTTCAACCAAAGTTTGCGCTCTGTTGGCGTCATGACTTTCCGCAAATATCGAGCTTTGCCAACAGAACCACCAATGATTTTCTCATGATTCTCCATGAACACGATGATCATATTTCCCTCTCCCCTGGGAGAGGGCAAGGGTGAGGGCCGTTATTTCAACATCGCCAAAAAATCATCAAAGAGATAGTTTGCATCCTCCGGCCCGGGGGTCGCTTCCGGGTGGAACTGCACGGAGAAGAACCGACCCGACTCATGACGGATGCCCTCGATCGTTCCGTCGTTCGCATTGGTGAACCACACGCGCCAGCCGGCGGGAAGCTCCGGCTTCACCGCGAAGCCGTGGTTCTGGGACGTGATGATGCACTTCTGCGTCGGCTTGCCTGAGGCATCGTGCTCGATACACGGTTGGTTGGCGCTGCGGTGTCCGTACTTGAGTTTGAAGGTGTCGCCGCCGACGGCGAGCGCGAGGAGCTGATTGCCGAGGCAAATCCCGAACGTGGGAATCTTCCGCTCAACGGCTTTCCGGATCTGCGCGATGGTCGCCTGGCACATCTTCGGATCGCCGGGGCCGTTACTGATGAAAACCGCATCGTACGGGGCATCGTAGGAGTCCAAATCGAAGTCCCACGGCACGCGCACGACTGTCACTCCCCTCTTCAAGAAACTGCGCAAGATAGCGCGCTTCATGCCGCAATCGTAAGCGATGATGGTGCGTGGATGATCCGCTTTCTCCTTCCCTGCCAACCGTAGCCCCGCAGCACGGGGCGAAGGCTGGGGCTCGTAACGCAGCACCTCCCTGCAGCTCACCTCGGCCACGAGATTCAGAAGATTGGGATCGGGTATCTCCCTTCCCTCATTTTGCATTTTGCATTTTGCATTGCCGTATTCCGCATCGCCTTGGGCGATGCGGCCAAGCATCACCCCGTGCTCGCGGAGCTTCTGCGTGAGCGCACGCGTATCGATGCCGGTGATGCCCGGAATTTTATGGTGCTCCAGCCAATGATGAAGCGAACTCACCGCCTTGAAGTGGCTGAAATCTTCGCTCACCTGCGAGACGACCACGCCGCGCACATGCACCGCTTCGCTCTCGAAGTTCTTCGAGAATCCCCACTCGTTCATTTCCGCGCTCGGCACGCCGTAATTGCCGATGAGGGGGTACGTGAAGACGAGGATCTGTCCGCGGTAGCTTGGGTCCGTGAGACTCTCCACGTACCCCGCCATCCCCGTATTGAAGACGACTTCTCCGTCAGCGTCGACCTTGGCGCCGAAAGATTCTCCGGAGAAGACGGTGCCGTCGGCGAGAGTGAGCATTGCCACGTTGGCGGCAGTGTACAGAAAGAAGGGCCATCGGGCGACCCGCCCCCGGAACCTTGTCATTTCGACTAAATAATGTAAACTTTTCTTTCCCCCGCCGCTGTCCTCGTCGGACGGCAACACTGGGGGTCGGTCGTCGTTCTCTGGAATCACCGTCGGTACACAACGTTTCCCTAGAAGGAGGCTCCCATGCCCAATCCGCAAACCCCCAAGAGCGTGACGTTTTACTACTACCCGAAGTTCATCTTCGCCTGGCCGCTCATCGTGGCCGGGGTGCTCTTCTGGTTGCTGTACTTCGCCATCGGCTCGAAGGCCGACACGACGCTGGGGTGGATCTACCAATCCATCCTCATCATCGTCGTCGCCACGCTCGGAATCGACTTGAGATTCCGGCACATGCTGGTCTGTCTGGTGCTCGTGCTGCTCCTCGTTGTATCGCTTGTAGCACTGAACCTCGCCGGCGTGGACATCTACACCGGACCGTTCGTGATCCTCAAGCTCTGCACCCCGTACTTCGATGCCGGAGGAGCGCTCTTCGTGAGCATCGTCCTGGCCATCCTGTACATCCTGATGTACTGGTGGGTGCACCTCTTCCAAAAGGTGCATATCGACGAGGGCGGGGAAGTGATCGTTTCCATCTACGGCGAATCGGATATCACGTTCCTCGCCGATAACCGGGTCGTCAACGTGGACTTCCCGGATGTGCTGGAGCGGATCATGGTGCCCGGCACCGGTGCACTCATCATCACCGACAGGATGTCAGGCAAGACCCTGAGGCTGGAGAACATCCCACGCCTCGCGTCGCTCCAAAAGCAGATGGAGCACCTGTTCTCAACGGAGACGATGAGTACCCGGACTCCGTGACTCTGTACCGACATCCACGACCGAAACCGGAGGGATCGCCCAATCCCTCCGGTTTACCGATATTTGACAGATTTTACTATTGATTGTTATGTAAACTTTACTATACTGAGAAGAGGTTGATCGGTCGTTTTTTGACAGCAACGCGTAACGTTAACGTTCACCCCTTACGGGAAGGAGTTCGAGATGACAAGTACGATTCTGTTCGCTGCCAGTGGATTGCGCGACGACTTGGCGTCGTCGCGACCGACGGATTGGTGGACCTTCGGGTTCATCGCTGTCCCCCTAGCACTCGCTCTGCTCGTGCTGCTGATCAAGCGCACCGAGAAGAGCAGCTTACGTGAGTGGATCGGAATGATCCTCCTCACGATCCTCGGCATCAACATCGGAGGCCAGTGGCCGGGGGGCAGCCCCATTCGCTGGTTGCAGCCGATGCTATCCGGGGCTCTGCAAGCCGTAATGGCTGAGAAGCCGGAAGCGGAAGCGCCGAAGTCAGACAAGCTGGAAGCGGAGAAACCGAAGGCGGAGCAGTCTTCCGAGGCTGCACCGGCAGCGGAGACTCCGACGATTGCGGAGGCTGAGAAGCCGAAGGCCAAGGAGAAAACGACGACAGTGACACCGCTTGTGTCGCTCAATGCAACTTGGGAGGACGTTGAGCCGATTGGTTCGAACGAGTTTAAGATCAAGAAAACCCCGCCAGACGGGGTGTCTTGGTACTACTCAGTAAGTACTGATCCGGAAACGGGAGGAAAGGCCGTAAAGGCCTCTCCGGAAAGCACCGTCAAAGTGCCTCCTCTTCCTGGGAAAGAACAGTGGGTGCGTTTCTTCATGGCGAAGGGCGCGAAGGGTGGAAAGTTCGTCGACTTCAAGGTCGACGCTACCCCATCCGAAAAGTAACGTCTGATCGATCAACCACCTTTTTGAGAGGCTGCGGCGCAAGCTGCGGCCTCTCTTTCGTATGCAAAGAAGTGCGGTAATTGACTGAATTAATGATTGATTGTTTCACCACTTTTCCTTACTATCGAGAATTGGTTGGTCGTTCCTTCAGAGTGCAGAGAAACCCACATTTCCCCTAGAGAGGAGCCGTACCATGTTTGGACCGAGTTCGTACCTGATCGTGATCGTGTGTTTCGCAATCCTGATTCCCATCATCTACCGCGTCGGGAGGAGGGAGAGCGCGCTTGCGGATGTCATCTGCCTTGCTCTCACTCTGGTGATTGGCATCTGCATCGCAGAGTACCGGCATACGGAGAAACCGAAGACGGAACAGCCTTCCGAGGTTGTACCGGCAACGGAGACTGCATCCGCTGCGAAGACTCCGCAAGTTACGAAGGCACCGAGACTGGAAGCCATCAAGCCACCAGAAGACGCACTGACTTTCAGCCGGGAAGAGGTTCAGCAAGAAGGAAATTCCTTCAGACTCGGACCTGTCCCTAAGGATGTGTACTGGGTCAAAGTGATCGGAGAAAAAACTGAGGTCATTACTGATCCCAGCAAAACGATCACCATTTCAGTGACCAGCCCGACAAAGGTGAAATTCTACAAACAGAAAGGAGGGAAGGGCGGGTTGTACAGGGAATACCCTGTCACCACAGATGCATCGTCATCTGCGCCGAAGTCATAGGATCGATCAACCACCCTATTTGAGAGGCTGCAGCGCAAGCTGCGGCCTCTCTTTCGTGACAAAACAACGCAGAGAAGCGATTCATTGACATATATCTGTAGAATTGTATGATTTACTTTGATCAGTGATCAACTGTTCATTGGTCATTCACAGCATCGAACGGAAAGACTTGTCGAATTTTCAACCGTTGCCGGAACCTTTTCCGGCAACACACCACCGAACTCTCTCAACGAGAAGGAGAACTGACATGACCCAGCGTATTACTGAAACGATGTCCGACGGAAGCGAGGTGAAGACGCACCTGCGGCGCACGGACGGATTCCTGATCTGCACGATCTTCCTGATCGGCATCGGAGCCTGCGGCTGCCTCCTGTGCATCGGCTCACTCTTCGGCGATTTTTCGCCGCTGCCTGTCGCAGCCCTGATCGCCTGCACCGTGCTCACCGCCATCGGTTGCGCAACGATTCCAGCCTACAAACGGATCCCGCCCGACATGCTCGGAGCCGTGACATGGGTGTGGGGAGTGGAGCTGTACACGGATTGTCTCGTCTTCGTGCCCGAGTCTCTCGGTGCACGACTCGTGATGTTTCCCATGAGCCAACAAGTGTTTCTCACTCCCGGCAAGGAAGGGAAAGGAAACATCATGCCGGGGGCATTGATCGTCCAGTTGCGTCAGGGAACGAATCCGACGGTTGCCGGAGGAAGCGACCGACAGCTCGTCATCTTGCAGGTGGCGTGGTGCTTCGCCGTCACCACCAGACCGAGAACCATCGTCCAACGGTACACCGACGACTTCCGCGCTCATGACGGAGAGGACTTGCTCAGGGCGATCGAACGCGCGTTACGCACCAGCGTAACACACAAAGTCGCAAGTCTCGTCGTCTCCCTTGCGGTGCAGCCTCTGCAAAAGTTTGAGATTGAGCAACTGCTCACCGACGTCGGCGTCCCGCGGAAGGAGCTCTTCGACACCTTGAGGACCGAGCTCCTGAAGTACGGCATTGAGCTGATCGATGTCGCCATCGCGGACGTTTTGGACGTCGTCGAAGGCGGCTACGTCGCCCGCCGGAGCGAGGCGGTGAAGGCCGAGCAACTGAGCAGGACGCAGCAACGGGAAGCGATTGCCTCCCGTGATGCCCGCCTCATGGCCGCCGATGCGCTGCTTGCCGCGCGCGCGAGGGAAATCCAAGTCGAGCAAGCGATTGCGACGCAGGAGAAGGCGCTCATCGACCAACGTCTCGTCAATGCACGCGAACAGGCGAAGATCGGCATCGCCGATCTTACCGCCCGTCTCGCACTGCTGGGGGGCGAAGGTGCCTGGAGGGGCCAGCTCGTCGACGCTCTCGGCAAGGTGGAGCCCGACCAGCTCGTGCCATTCGCGAACGCATTTGCGCAAGCGATGCAGAGCGCGGGTCTCAAGCCCAACGGCAGCCTGCTGCTCGCAGGCGGCGACAGCGTCAATCTCGCCAAACTGGGTACGGGCGTCGGCATGATTGCCGCACTCCTCAAGGATTTCGGGCTCCTGCCAAAGGATGTGGATGTGCCCGATGCCATTGGCAGTGCACTGCAACCGCCCGCCGGTTCGGCCAAGCAGCCGGCGAAACCGTGATACGTTCCGTTCGATGCGTTGCCTCCTGTCCCCCTCCGGGGGATGGGAGGCTTTCGCATGCACGAAGCGAGCCGATTGACATAGATATTATTTGATTTACAACGATATTTGTTGTAGCGTACGCAATTGGTTGGTCGTTCCTTCAGAGTGCAGAGAAACCCACAATTCTTCCTGAAAGGAGAATGCCCATGTTTGGACCGAGTTCGTACCTGATCGTGATCGTGTGTTTCGCAATCCTGATTCCCATCATCTACCGCGTCGGGAGGAGGGAGAGCGCGCTTGCGGATGTCATCTGCCTCGGCTGCGCCGTAGTGATCGGCTTCTGTCTTTGCGCATGCTGGAATGCAGTAAAACCGAAGGTGGAGCAGCCTTCTGAAGCTGCACCGACGACGGAGACTCCGACGGTTGCCGAGGCTCCGAAGGGCGAGACTGCCAAGGAGAAGGTCTCAAAGATCGTGTCGAAGGTGATGCCCAAGGCAGCCGTACCGACGACTCCTCCATCCTCTCCACTTGATGCGGACTGGAAGGAGGTCGGGCACATCGGCAACACCTTCACGGTGAAGACCGACCCCCCGCAAGGAGGATTCTGGGCGGTTTCCATCACTGGCGATCCTGCCAAACCCGGGGCACCTTCCAAGCTGGAAGGCAACACGTTGACGGTAGAACCAACGGAGAAACCACAGATCGTCAGGTTCTACAAAGTTCTGGGCGACAAGGCTGGCAAGGCTTTGAAGTTTGAGGTTGAAAACACCTCCACTTCACCCCCTGCACCACCGCCCCCGAAGACCAACTAACGTCCGATCGATCAACCACCTTTTTGAGAGGCTGCGGCGCAAGCTGCGGCCTCTCTACCGTATACGTACATGAGCGTTATTTGACATACTTGAATAATTGATTTTTATTATCATAATGTGCTATAATCCTTCTCGCTGTTCGATTCCGCGTTTCTTTACACCACAAAGAAGAGGATTGTTGTATGGACAGGATCTATGCAGCTTCGGCAATGCTGCCGTTCTGGTGGGTTTTGGTTGTTGCAGGATTGTTCGCGTGGTTCATCATCGTCGTCTTCATGCCCCGACCGGCAGGAGGTGGCGGTGGCTTCGGAACAATCCTCATCACCCTCCTCTTCGGAGGAGCGGTGGGAATGACCATCATGTGGGTGGTCATGAACCTTCGCTACGTGTGAGGGCGCCGCAGCTCGTCATGTACAGGCTGCACGTCGTTCAGCTCAAGGGGCCGTGCTCGCACGGCCCTTTTGCCAAATGTAGCAATTCCTGTGTTATTGACATATCTGTAAATTATAATATAATTATACAGTAATCCGCTATCCTCCCTCATCCCACCGCCATGTCTACAACCCCTGAGCGTCAATCCACCGAGTACGTCGCCGACATCAAGGAACTCCGAGAGGGAGACGTGGTGCCTTTGGGCAACCGCCGCTTCCAACTCAAGCAAATCCCCGCGGAGTCCGCACCCTACGCGAAATGGGCCTTTTGTGTTGGCGACTCACCCTCCTGCACCACACTGCATCGAGGAGGAATACTCGAAGTCAACGGTTACCTTCAGGAGTACGTCACATACCAAATGAGGGGGCATCCCGATTCCGATGTAAAGTTCTGGATCGTATCGGAGCCTCCGGGTGGTAGGTCCACGAAAAGTACGGAGCTCACACTGAAGCTGGGGTCCGTCGAAGGAGCACAGCAGCAACCTCTCCCCCTGCCCCTGGAACCCATAAGAGAGCAAGTTCAGGGAACGCTCGCAGGCGCCCCAGCCCAACCTGAGCACGACCCGCTCGACATCAGCTCTGCTGCATTCCAGCGCCACTCTTTTTCTTCTTCTGATCTGGAATACGAAGTATTCGCTCTGCCACCTCCTCCTCCGGGGACGCAATGGATGTACCATATTGCCGGCCTCGGAGGAACGCTCTACACCCCCATCGAACCGTCTCGCACAGAACTTCTCTTCAGAAAAAAGGGACAATCGTACTCGGTCTTCCTGCGTCTCAGGGACATGAACGACTTTCAAAGGCAATCGCAGACCCCACGCGAGCTCACGATCGAAGCACTCGGAACTCCCGCACACGAGACTCCGGCTGATGCGGCACCCTCAGTGGATCCTCAAACTCTCGTCGAAGAGATCAAGACCACATTGGTCGGGGACAGCTTTCTCGTGCATACGCCGACCCCGCCGCCGGAGCATGATTGGCTCTTCCACCGTAATGGTCATGAAGTCAGCGCCGACTATCCCTACTCCTTGGCTGAAGGAATCCGAACCTATCATTTCCCAGAGGGAATGACGGACGAAACGCTATCCGTACAACTCGTAAGGACTGAAGACCTCCTAGAAACACCTATCGGCAAACCCCGCGAGTTCACCATCCCCGGAGAATTCCTCCTCACGCCGCTCGAAGAGGCGAAAGATGAGCCAGCCTCGGGAGAAATCCCTGACTCCGACTTCAACTTGTCGGGAGAGCTTCCGGATTCGGTTGAGCTCGCCGATTCTTCACTTGATCTTGGTGATGACAGTAGCGCCGATGTCCTCGGTTCGGACATAGCGTGGTCCCCGGTTCCGGAAGATTCTGGTATAGATCTGGGTGGATCCGATTCCGGCATCGACCTTGGACCACAAGAACCTAGTCCGGAGGATTCCGACCTGAACTTGGGCGCAGACTCCGGTCTGTCGCTGAGCGAACCGGAACTGCCCGAGCCTGCCGCCCCCGACGAGTCGAGCATCTCGCAAGAAGAAGCTGATGCGCTCCTCGATCAAGTGACTACCGAGCTCGATGGAAGGCACTTCGTCATTCATGCCCCCGCTCCACCGGCAGGACACCACTGGTCCATCGCAGTGCTCGACGATCCTGATCATAGGTCGAATGTCCGCTTCGTTACTCCTTCAGGTCAACAGGGGCACCCCTTTGAATATCAGCTCATCACGCAGGAGGAGCCGAGAGAAGTCGACATCGGACTCAGCACCAATGGTGTGCCCCGATTCAGCCGCCTATTCCCAATGCCTGCTGCTCCTGATGCCTGGGAAAAGCTTCTGTTAACAACCATAGAGTCCCCGCCGCAAGAACCATCAGACACCTTTTCGCCTCCTCCGGATGATGGAACATCTAAGGAATTCGACAATCCATTATTGGGTGATGCCTCCACCGAGACTCCCGAAGAGCAGGTTACCCATCACGTCAATGCCGTCTGCGCGTCTGTCGAGAAGGCTCTCGCCATCGTCAATGGCGAAGATACGTGGACCAACTTTGACTATGCGCTCAAGGATATACCGGAGCAGTTGAAGGTATTTTTCGTGCCGGAAGCGGCGATCTACGACCTCGATCTCGCCAGTCAGCAGAGTCTCAGAGAAACCGCCGCAAGCCTGAAGCGGCTCCTGGGTTGTGTTTGGCCAGGAGAAACCTCCAGAACATACGACACGAAGAGTGCCAAAGTGAGCAGGACGATGCGCGCCATCGCCAAGAGCGTGGGATACGTCGCCTTCGGCACGAAGCAGTCTCCCCACGCCGACGTGGAACATCCTCACCCGATGCGCAAGAGCATCGAAGCTGTCTACGACAGGATCGCCGGCGCCATCACACGCCGCAAGCGCCGCGCGTTCCTCGCGCACTCCGCACGCATGGCGGGTGCGGGAATCATCGGAACCCTCGCCGCACAGACAGGATACAAGCTCTGGTCGGGCGCGGGCCAGAAAAGTTCTCTTCTTGAAGAGGAAAGAAAGAACAAGTCTGTGTCGATCTCAAAGGAGAATCCGACTGCCGAAAAACGCGCACCGAGAGCGTCGTCGTCCACACAGACAACGAAACAAGACGTGCGAACAGAGAGTAAAAAAACAGGAAGCGATATGGCAGAAAAAGAGAAGACTCCTCCCATGACACCTCAGCAGATTGCCAATGCCTGTGTTGTTTCTGTGGATAGAGACAAAGTCGCCATCACTCTCCCCCGTGGGGGAAACCAACTGACATTCGGACGCGATATAAAGGTATACATCGGAGAAAGCGGGCAGCAGCTCGAGGAAATTGAAACGCAGAACGGTGCGTTCACCATCCCTTCAAAATTCGCAGAAGTTCGCAAGCTGCGCAAGCTGCGCATGACTGTAGGCATTCAGAAAGGTGAAGAAATCATTTACCGAGCAAAGCAGTGGCTCATCAGGTGAACTGAAGGGTTACACCTCATCTGCATCTCCTCCTCCCACTGGTCTACGCGGTTTTGGTTTAGGGGGGATAACCTCATCTGCTCCACCTTCTCCCCGCGGCGATGATCGGCGCGGTCCGGGTTTCGGCGCGGGACGATCTGCTCGACCATC
>DMXL01000006.1:0-155011 GCA_003483925.1 Candidatus Peribacteria bacterium
CTTGTGTCCTAACCGTTAGACGATAGGGCCGTTGAAAAGAAACAACGAAAGCGAGCGGAAGTATAGCGTCAGTGGGGAGGAGCGCAAAAATTTGGAGAGGTTTGAGACCCGTCTTTTTGCTATACTCCCCAGCGATGGACATCGTTCGCTCAATCCCCGCATACGTCTGGATGATTGTCTCGGCAGTCTTCTTCGCATGGGGTGAATACCTCTCGAAGAAGTTCGGCCTCGCTCCGGGCTTCGGCCTCGCCATTGCGGTGCTCGTCGTCGATTCCATCGGCACGGCGCTGTGGCTGCCCGCCATCTTCGAGCGCAATTCCCTCGCCATCATGGGCACCGCATGGCTGCTCATCGGCATGCTGGCCACCGTGAGCATCGGCCTCTTCGTTTTCGAGGAATCACTCACGCACACCCAGTTCGCAGGGATCGCTTTTGCCTTCCTCGCTTTGATTTTAATGAATTCTTAGTAGCTTTTTAGGTTGTAGCTTCTTAGCTTTTTAGGAATGGAAGTGATTCAACAGCTCGTCTGCTGGTCAGAAGCTAACAAGCCAATCAGCTAAAAAACTCGCCTGTGCTACACTCACCATCTCATGAAGCGATCAACCACCCTCCTCTCCGCAGCCGTCCTCCTCTCCCTCTCTTTCGCAAGCGTGTGCCTTGCGCAGGGGGAAACGAAGGTTGACTACACGCGGCTCATTGCGCGTTACCAACAACTGCTTGCCACCAAAGAGCCGAAGGATGCCATCGAAAAACAGATCACGAGTGAGCGCGAGCGAATTCACGCGCAGATTGAAGACGAACTGTCTGCATTCGTGAAGGCAAATACGGCAGTCAGCAGCGACACCACCGACCTCTCCCGCGTCATCGAACAGCAGCGCACCGTCGTCTCTTCCTTGAGCGAGCGCGTCGATTCCAGCAATGTGGATCTTGATCTCCTCGATAAGGAAGAAGTCTTCTACAAGGAAGGCATGCCCACCGGTACGGGAGCAACCCAGCCATTCATGACCACGAGCTCGTATCCCGAGCTCCTCGCGAAGAAGGCCGTCCTCGAAGAGCGCATCGACGCCACAAAAACCATGCTTACCGCGCAGGAGACGCGCTTGAACAAACTCAAGTCCGAACAGCAGTGGAAGAGCATCTCGGTGCTCATAAACATCCTCTTCTACATCTTCGTCTTCATCACCGTCATCTGGCTCGAAGGCATCATCCGCAAGGCGATGCTCCTGCACATCCACCATCGCGGAATCCGCTACACGGCGACGAAGGTGTTCACCCTCGTCGTCTACCTCTCTCTCATCTTCTGGATCACACAGAAGATCTATTCGGACCTCCCCGGCATCATCGCCGTCGTTGCGGTGGTCGGCGCCGCGTTCGTCTTCGTGTTGCAGGACGCCCTGCGCGGCCTCATCGGATGGTTCGCACAGAAGGGCTCCCTCGCCCTCGGCCAGCGCGTAACCATCGGATCGGTGACCGGCGACGTCTTGGATATCGGCATGTTCCACACAACGCTCCTCATCTCGCGTTCCCCGGAGATGACGGACTTCAGCCAAGTGGGAAAGATCGTACGCATCCCCAACGTCCTCCTGTCCTCCGCCCCATTCGTGAACTACCACGCGACATCCGATTTCGAGAACGTGGAAGTCCCCGTGCGCATCGCAATGACCGCCCAGTGGGAGAAAGCGTACGCGATTCTCGAAGACATCTTGAGGGCGGAGACGGAAGAGTACTCTCAGGAGGCGCAGCGCCAGATGGATCAGCGGATGCGCGGCTTCTACTTCTCGCAAGTATCTCCGTCGTGGCGCGTGTACATGGAACTCGTGAATGACGGAGAGATGCTCTTCACGCTGTGCTTCCCCGCCCCCATCGGCAAGCGCCGCTCCGTGGCAACGAAGGTCACGCAGCAGGTCCTCAAGCGGTTTGAGGAGGAAGGGATCGCTCTGGAGAATGCAAAATAGGAAATGCTAAATTCAAAATGACTGAAAGCTATCCTCCGTAGGAACCTTCCATCATTTTGCATTTCTTATTGTGCATTTTGCATTTCTTCAGTGATGGTATCCGCTCCCGCGCATGATCATCGCCGCGCGGTAGAGCTGTTCAAGGAACACAACACGGCACAGCTCATGCGGGAAAGTCATCGAGCTGAACGCAAAGACGCGACCCGCGCGCGATCGCACGGCATCGGTGAGCCCGTACGCGCCGCCGAGAACGAAGGTGACGGGGCGCCCGACGTCACACAAACGCTGCAACTGATCGGAAAACGCGCGCGACGTCATCCCCTTCCCCGCTTCATCGAGGACCCAGATGTCCCCCTCTCTGTTTTCCAATGCTTTGAGGAGCCGCTCCGACTCATCCTGCTTCTGTGCCGCTTCGTCTTTCTTCTTGCTCGCCGGCAACTCCTCCATCGTCAGACGCAGGAGCGGCTGCAGGCGCCGCACGTACTCCTGCGCCCCGGCGGCGATCCAGGACGTCTTGAGGGAACCGATACAGAGGAGGGTGACACGCTGCACAAAACCTACAATATTTTAAATAATATTATGATGGAAAAAATAATAAGTAATATTCCCCACCAAGTTTTATACCAATCCTTTTTACCGATATCTACTGATTCATCAGCTAACTCATCAACATTTTTACTTGTAGAAATTTTATAACTCGATGAATATTGAATATCGTTTTTTTCCAGCTTTTTCACACCAATCATCATAGAAACTCCCGGAAATGAATCATCACTCCATTGAGAGTGCCACTTTTGATTTTTCCAAAACCAAATATTTCGATTATTATCAATAAACCCCCATTTATTGTTAGTTTTAGGATTAATAGTCTCGGGAATATTTTGAACCAAACTTAATATTTGTTCTTCATTGAACAGTGGACAAAGCGATAATCTATTGATTTGTTTCTCCACTTCTTTCTGAATCGCTTTTTTATCAAAAATCCATTCTTCTTTTTGTGTATTTACATATCCATAATTGTCCCAAAAATCATTTTCCAATTCACGAAAGTAAAAATTCCGACATTGAAATTTATTTTTCTTTCCGTCCCATTCGTTTGTAAGACAATAATCCATAGACTTCTTTTCCTTCTCTTTTTGCCGAAAACAATACAAGGAATCTCTTAGATTTGTTGATTTCAATGTTTCCCCGTCTACTTCTATCTTCTGACTCTTCCAGCCACTTGTACAATCTAAAACAGCATAAAGATTTTCTATATCGCAGACATCAAAAGTAGCTGAATAAATATCATCGCCATTTCCCCTAAATTGTTTAAAAGTCGGTTGCTTTTTTATAAATGCGATTGCCTCTTCTCGTTTTTTAGAAGTTGATTTACCGAAAGAGATTTTTACTTGCTTTGATTTTGTCTTTGCGTTCGATTGTTTTTCATTCTTATTTACCATGAAGATTTCTACCTTAAAATCAAGCTCATCGGATAAAAATGAATGCCAAAGAATTTGCCGTTTGGAAATTTTATCTTTTTCACCTTTTACTTCAGCAAAGAAACAGTCATTTTCTGAATAAACAAATAAATCAGGCATACCTGCTCTGTTATTATTAAAGTCTTTCGCCAATCTTTCCATAATTTTTAATAACCTATCATTTTCGATTTTTTCGACAGCAACTAAAAGCTCTTCAATTGAAAACTTATGCCAATTCTCTATTGGTCTGCATGGCCTCTGAAAATTTTCTTTATATGAATTTTCTAAGCGTTGTTTTATATCGGAATGAGATAATTCTTTGATTTTGTTATCAAAAAGACTCTTTCTTGTTTCATAAAATTTGTCTGAGAAAAAGTCTTGTGGTATGTCTTGATATTGACTTGGAAATTCGCCAAATTCGGGTGTCCACGCACCATCTATTTTTGCAAATATCACATCCCAAAAGAGTAAAGAAAAAATAGTCCACCAATAATCATTTTCTGACCACAACGACATAAAACCTTCTTTTTCGTAAATTTTTTGTGCAAGTTGCTCAACAAATAATTCTTTGGCATCCAAAACATATTTTGCCTTACCATTTAAGGTGTTTACTCTTTCAGCTTGTATGAACTTTTCTGTAATCATAAAGATGGAAAGGCTTGCGTAATTGTATTCTTTTCGTATTTATAAACAAATCGTCTTCAGAGCGAAGCGGAGAAAACCACCGCTACTTCTCCTAATCTAAAAGTAGACTCCCCCGGCCTGACGACCTGGGTTGCTTGGCGGAGCAAAACAGAAATACAAACCTGGCGCATAGCATCATTGGGTAACTATCAGGAACAGGGCCAACAGAACTATGAGGTTTACTGTCGGCGGACTCACCGCCTCGATGTGCCCTATGTCACTCCCCCGCATTCGCGGGGTCGGGTACAGGGCGAGCGCCCCGTCGGAACATCGACTACTTCTTCTGGAGCACGCCAACAGCTTCGATATGAGCGGTGTGCGGGAACATGTCGACGGGCTGCACGGCCCTCAGCTCGTAGCCCCCCTTCATGAACTCTCCGAGATCGCGCGCAAAGGTGGCGATGTTGCACGAGACGTAGATGATCTTGCGCGGCGCATGGGCGAGGACCGCCTCCCGCGCATCCGGATGGAGACCCGCGCGCGGCGGGTCGAGCACGACGACGGAGAAGCGATACTTGCCGTCCGGCTTGAGCTGCTCCAAGAGCACCTGCTCCACGCGCCCCTTGTAGAAGCTGATATTCGCGATGCGATTCTTGCCAGCGCTCCTGAGCGCATCCTCGATCGCCGACGGATGGCTCTCGATGCCCACGACCCTCTGGCAGAACCGCGCGAGGTACTGACCGATGGTCCCCATGCCGCAGTACGCATCGAGCACGACATCGTTCTCCACGAGATCCGCCCCCTCCGCGATCGCCTGGTAGAGCTTCTCGGCCCCGAGAGTATTGGTCTGGAAGAAGGAGAACGGCGAAATCTCGAACTCAAGGTCGAAGAGGCGCTCGGTGATCGCCGGCTTGCCCACGAGACAGTGCACCTTCGGATGCTCCGGCTTGTCGTTGAGTCCCGTGTTCTCGATGATGAGCAGGCTCTTCAAGCCCGAGCGACCGCCGAAGCGCATGAAGTACTGGAAGAGCGGCTCGAGCTGCTTCTTCTTGCCGTTCACGATGAAGGCGATCATCTGCTCCCCCGTGTTGACCCCGCGCCGAAGCAGCAGCGTCCTGAGCAGCCCCTTGTGGATCTTCGGATTGTAGACGGGCAGATGCGTCTCCTGCATGAACCGCTGCACATCCGCGATGAGCGATCCGATCTGTTCGTCGTAGAGGTGGCACTCGCTGATCGGCAAAACGGTGGACCACTGGCCGGGCTGGTGGAATCCGATGGACGGGTCCTCGTCGAAGTAGATCTTCTTTCCATTCTGCTCCTCGCTGCGTTGAGAGCGGTACCCGAAGCTCAGCTCAAGCTTGTTGCGGTAGTGGAAGACCTGCGGGCTGGGAATGATCTTGAGCACCCGTCCGGGCAGGCGCGCGCGGGCTTCGGCATCCACCGGCGTGAGATGTTCGAGCGTCTCGCGGATGATGTCCTCCTTGTAGGAAATCTGCTTCACGTACGGAAGGTTCTGCCAGACGCACCCGCCGCATTCGGCCGCATGGGGACACTTCGACGGGATCTCGTCTTTGGCTCTGCGCTTCACCGCGAGCACCTTCGATTCGTAGTAATTCCCTCGGTTTTTGGTCACGGTGATTTCGACGGATTGCCCCGGAATCGCACCGGGTACAAAAACGGGTATTTCGCCGATATGAGCCAATCCGGACCCACCGAACGTGAGTTTCTCGATGGTGACCGTATAGAGCTGTCCGGGGTGGACCGCAGGGTCAGAGGGACTTGACATTTAATGAAGAATACATTATAAATAGCTACTTTCACATGAGAGCAAACGCCCTCTTCATAACCGGTCTCTTGCTCGCTGCAAGCTGCGGAGGATCCATCCTCACGCCTGACGTCAGCATAGCAGAAACGTATAGGCCTGCAAGACAGTACACCGCCGGAGTGGCTCCCAAGAAACGCCCCCTCTTGAGCTATTACGGAAACGCCATCATCCGCGGCGTGCGCATCTCCGTGACCAAGCCGAGGATTACCGCCGGAGTCACGACTCCGCATCTCAGCACTCCCGCTCCAGCTCCAGCTCCCGCCCCCGGCACTTCCCCCTTCCTCGCCGTCGTCAACCAGCCGAACATCTCCCTCAAGCATCGCACGCTTGCGGACGATGTGCTGCGGTCACTACAGCCGGAATGCCTGAGTGCGCTCAAGAACTTCTACGTGCGTTACGACCATCCCACGCAACGTGGGCTCGCCGGCAAGAGTTCGATGATCATCGACGGATCGGTGCCGGACAGCGAGTTCATGGCGCTCGTCGTCCATGAGTTCGGCCATATCACCGATTTGGGATGCGTGCGCGGCGACCCGTCGAGCGGCGAGAGCGCGTTCCGCGACGGCTCCGACCGCATCTACAGTGACGATCCCAGTGTGAGCTTCTATGCGATCTCCTGGAACTCGCCTTCTGTGCAGAAACCCGGAACGCAATCGGCGGACTTCGTCTCCGGTTACGCGGCATGGGACCCTTTTGAGGACTTCGCGGAAACCTACGCCTACTACGTCCTGCAGCGACCGGCTTTCGCCGCACGTGCCAGGGAGAACGATACCATTGCCCGCAAATTCCAGTGGATGAAAGACCATGTGAATATCGACGACATCGCTACGGGCTTAAGCGTCTGGAACGACACGGTGCCATGGGACGTGACGAAACTCGCCTACAGCTGGAAGGGAAACCAGTCTTTGGCACAGGGAGTGGCACGGTAACCGTGAAGCGGAAACACCATCCGATGGACTTCCGAAAATCCCTCGGTTGGCTTACCCTGCTCATATCGATATGCGCCTGAAAGTTCTCACGATTCTCTGGGTTCTCTCGGATGCCCTGCTCTTCGCGGGAGCGTACGTGCTGGCGTATTTCCTGCGCGTGGGGTTCCTCCTCTCGACGGACTTCCCGTTCGGCAAGTACCTGCTCGCAACCACCATCGTCACACCGGTGTGGCTCATCCTTCTTGCGATGAATCGTGCGTACCATCCGCTCAGAAACCAACGCACTGCAGCAAACGCCGCCACCATGCTCTTCGTCGCCCTCGTCGCAGTCGCTCTCTTCTCGCTCACATACTACTTCCACTACACGAAATTCTTCAGCAGGTTGCTCCTCGCGCTCGCTTTCGCGCTCTCCGCGGCGATTCCCTGGCTCTGGCACATCCTCTATCAGGAGGTGCTGCGCTCCGCGCTGCGCCGCGATCCGCCGACGTACCCCACGCTCATCGTCGGCATTACGCGCGAGTCGCGCTCACTCATCGAAACCCTTCAGCGTCGTCGCAATCCTCTGAAGCCCGTGGCGATCCTCGACGGACGTGGGAGTACGGAGAAGGAGATCGCCGGCATTCCGGTGCTCGGACGGCTCCACAAGCTCGAAGAGACCCTCGAAAAGTTACACATTACACATCTGATCCAGGGGAGCGACCTCGAGCAATCCCTCAATCTCCTGGGGGCATGCCGCCGACGCGGGATCACGTACATGCTCCTGCCGTCCGTCCTGGGGATCGTCGAGCGCGACGAGCGTGTGGAATCGCTTGAGGGGTGGCCCGTGACGGTGGTGACGCCGGGTTAGGATTAGGAGTTAGGATTAGGGTTAGGGACGAAGAGAGACGACTGCCAAGTCAGTGCAAGTGCAACATCACCCCCTCATCCTAACCCTCATACTTAATCCTAACCTTCATACTTCCCTCCGCGACCGCACACCTGCACAATACAGCGGACATGCGTGCCTTCATCCTCGTCCTTCGACAGGCTCAGGATAAACCAGCAGCCGCTCTGCTACCCTCATGCACATGCGCGCATTCATTCTAGCAGGAGGATTCGCCACGCGGCTCTGGCCCTTGACCGAGCAGCGTGCCAAGCCGCTCCTGCCGCTCGCAGGCAAACCCCTCATCTCTTACATCGTCGAGGGGATAGCGCGCTCCATCCCGGTGACGGTGAGCACCAATGCCGTCTTCGCGCACGGATTTATCGAATGGCGCTCGACGATCGATCATGAGTCGATCGACGTGGTGATCGAACAATCGAAGCGCGACGATCAGAAGCTCGGCGCCCTCGGCGCTCTGGCGCAGTGGGTGACTCAATCACACATCGATGAAGACATTCTCCTGCTCACCGGCGACAACTACTTCGGCTTCGATTTGCAGTCCTTCATCGCGGCGGCGCGCAAAGACACGGCACTCCTCGCCGCCCACGACATCGGTGATCTCGACCGCGCGCGGGCCTTCGGCACGGTGATCCTGAATGCGGACGGGCGGACGATCCGGGCGTTTCAGGAGAAACCGCGTTCCCCCGAGAGCAGCCTCGTTTCCACCGGTTGCTCCCTCCTGCCCGCTTCCATCCTCCCCATTCTGCAGGAGTATGCCGCACACCATCCCGACAACGTCGGAGGGATCTTCGAGGAGCTGCTCAAGCGCGGGAAGACCGTCGATTGTTTCGTCTCCGACGCCCTCTGGTTCGATATCGGATCCTTCGAGGCGTATCTCGCCGCCACGCACGCGCTGGTCGGGAGCCGGACGATCAGCGAGGGGGATGTTCGCTGCGAGCGGACGCAATGCAACGGCAGCGTCGTTCTCGGAAAAGGATCGAGCGTCACGGACAGCACTCTCACCGATACCGTTCTTTTCGACCGCTGCTCCGTCGAAGATTGCGTCCTCACCGACTGCGTCATTGATGCCGATTGCGTGCTCAAAGGCGTCGATCTGACGGGGAAGATGCTACGGGCAGGCACGAGATTGACGCGAAAATAGTGGATGCCTGAATTGCATTTCTGTGAAGGGTTGCCTACACTCCCCGAGCTTTCCAATACCCTCCATGAAACGTCTGTCTCTGGCGATTGCGGCGTTCCTGCTGCTCACAGCATGCAAGAGCTCCGTCCCGGCTGCCTTCACCCTAACCTTCCGCGGCGACAGTTCGCTGCGCGAAGCGCTCATCACGGCAAGTGAAGGGGTGATCGAGCGGCGCGTCTACGCCATCGAACAGCAACGACCGAAAATCGCCATTACGAAGGACGGTGAAGAGGCGCGCATGACACTCAAAGTCAATGACGAGCAGACGCCTGCCATCCTCGCTCAGCAGCTCGCTCTGCCACTGGAGTTCCGCATCATGCGTGAGGCGGCCAAGGACGAGAAACCGGATATCATCACGGAGAGTCGCGGAGCGTTCAAAGACATGGGAATCACGGAATCCGCACTCCTCTGGGTGAAAGCGGAGATGGAAGAGCCGGGCGCGAAGGGCAAACTCACCATCACCTTCAATGAAGAGGGCAAGAAGCAGATGCAGAAAATCTTCACGGAGAATCAGGGCAAGCTGATCGGCCTCTTCGTCCGCGGAGGCCTCGTGTCCTCCTACAAAGCGGCGGAGGGGGGTCTGAAAGATTCCATTGTCATCGCCGGTGTTCCGAGCTTCGATCTTGCGGAGATTTTTGCAGATGACGTGAATGTCGGAACATACGTCACGTTCACCCCCGTCCAGTAACTATGGCCGCCTCCCGTTCGACTTTTTGGCCCATTGTCACCGTAGTAATTGCACTGCTCGTGGGAACAATCGCCCTGCCGCAGAGCATGCGCCGATGGGCCCCCTCCTTTCTGCAATCTCCCCAGCTCCACTACGGATTGGATCTCGCAGGAGGCACGCAGTTGGACTTCCGCATCTCCGAAGTGGAGATGGAAGAGCAACTTGCATCTGTGAAGAAGCAGATTGCCGAACTGGAGGCACAGAACGGTTCTTCGGAGCGTATCGCCCTGCTGCAGAATCAGGTGCAAGCAATTGATGCCCAGCGTTCGACCATCGTGGAGTCCATTCGAACGGTTCTGGAACGCCGCATCAATTCCATGGGCGTCAGTGAGGCGATCATCACTCCCTCGTACATCGGGTCCGAGAAGCATCTCCTTGTGGAATGTCCGGGTGTCGTCGACACGCAGACGTGCATCAATACGGTCGGAAAGACCATCCAATTGGAATTTAAGGAGGAATTCACCGAACCGACGAAGGAGTACGAAGACAGCGTGCGCCAGCGTGCGAATGCCGCACTGAAGAGCATCACTGCCAGTGGCAAAACACTCTCTGCTGTCGGCCAGGACTTGAGCGACAAGCTGGGTGTCGCCTTCATTGCTGAGCGCGCCTTCTACCGTGATGAGCTGCCTGACGGGCTGGAAACACTCTGGAACGCGGCTCCGGGTTCAGGCGTGAAGAAAATTGAGGGAGTTGTGCGCCAGCCCGAAGTGGACGAGAAAGGACAAGTGACTGAGCGGGAGATCCCCGGCATCTTCATTGCAGAAGTCACGAAGCCCCGCACACAATCGGGCCGGCTGCTGAAAGATATCTCCGAGGCCTTCATCGCCATGAGCAAGCAGCAGACGGACGTCCGGTATAAGAAGGAGACCGACCGCGTGCTCGACTCCTCGATTCCCGACCCCCTCAAAACGGCGCTGGGCGGCATGACTGCCGGCGAAATGCGCGTGGTCACGATCGGACCAAGTGATGCACGCCTCGTGGCGCTTCGCTCCATCACCAAGGGGACGGAGCAAATGGAAGCAAGCCACATCCTCCTCTCCTATTCGGGAGCTCTCTCCGCCGAGAAATCCGTGACACGCTCGAAGCTGGAAGCGCAACGCCTGGCGCAGGAAGTGAAGAAGAAGCTCGACGCCGGCGAAAACTTCACCACCCTTGCCCGTACGCTCTCCGACGGCCCATCAGCCAAGAAGAGTGGCATTCTCGGCCTTTTCGGCCGCGGCACGATGGTACCGGCTTTCGAGGAAGTCGCCTTCAGCCTCCCGAAGGGATCCATCTCCGACCCAGTCGAAACCCCGTTCGGTTACCACATCATCCGCGCGGACAGCGCGCCGACCACGGCCCCCGATACCGCGACGTTCGACGAGATCATCGTCTCCGGTGCGAAAGCCGTCGATCGTGCCAACGGCTTCTCCCAGCTGCTCGCCAACGGCGTGAAGAGCAATGAGGATGTCGCTTTCATCCGTGCTCTTTTCTTCTCACTCATTCCCACCGGATGGAAGGATACTGAGCTGAACGGAGAGCATTTCCGCGCCGCCGCAGTCACGCTCGATCAGGTGAGCAATCTTCCGATCGTCCAGATCTCCTTCGACGAAAAGGGGGCCCAGCTGTTCCAGGAACTCACGAAGAAGAACGTCGGCAAGCGTATCGCCATCTTCGTCGGCGGCGAAATCGTCTCCGCACCGACCGTGCAGGGAGAAATCAGCGGAGGCGTTGCGGTGATCACCGGCAGCAAAACCTTCGAAGAGGCGAAGACGCTCGCGCAGGACTTGAATACAGGTGCGATTCCGGCCCCCATCTACCTCTCCGGCCAGCGCACAATCGAGGCCACCTTGGGTGCCGAAGCCCTCTTCGCCTCGGCGAAAGCGGCGATCATCGGCATCATTGCCGTCATGCTCTACATGATCCTGCTGTACAAGCTGTTCGGTGTCCTGGCCAATATCGCGCTTGGCGTCTACGCAGCAATTCTCCTGGCTATCGTGAAGCTCCCGCTCCTCTTCTTCTCGCACCAATACATCGTGCTCACGATTGCGGGCGTGGCTGGCATCCTTCTGAGTATCGGCATGGCCGTGGATGCGAACGTGCTCATCTTCGAACGCACGAAGGAGGAGCTCAAAAAGGGCAAACTCCTCAAGACAGCGGTCGCTCTCGGCTTCCAGCGCGCCTGGCCGAGTATCCGTGACGGGAACATCTCGACCCTCATCACCTGCGCCATCCTCTTCATCATCGGCACCTCCATCGTCCGTGGCTTCGCCATCACCCTCTCCATGGGCGTGGTCACCTCGCTCTTCACGGCCATCATCGTCACACGATGGTTGGTGGAGAGAGTCATCTCGAAACCGTGGGGTGAGCGCTGGATCTTGTTCGGTATCGTGAAGCGCTCCCAGCAGGACTCCGCATCGCATGCCTGATTCCCTCACCATCGAAGACCTCGAGCTGTGGCTCCGCATCGGAGTCCCGCAGGAGGAACGATCGCATGAGCAGCGCATCCTTTTGACCGTGCAGTTGTCCCTCGACACGCACAGAGCGGCGACGGAGGATTCCATCGAATCATCCGTGGATTACGAGCGGCTCGCTCACGCCTTGCGCGCTCTGCAAAGCCGTTCTTTTCGCACGATCGAACGACTCGCCGAAGAGGTCTCTTCCATCGCACTTCAGCAGCCGAACATCGGATCCGTCACCGTCACGGTCCGGAAATTTCCGCTGCCGCATGCGCGTGCGGTCTCGCTCACCATCACCCGCCCATAGCACTCGTTTTCATCGGCATCGGCTCAAATATCGATCCGGAAACCAACCTCGCCCGTGCCGCCAAGCTCCTGCGCAAACACTGGCCGGCTGTCCGTTTCTCTCACGTGTTTCGAACCGCGCCGCAGGAGAACACGGACCAGCCGGACTTCCGTAACGCCGTCGCTTCGATCGAAACGAATGGACCACCCGAAGAGATACAGCAACTCCTGCGATCCATCGAACATGCGCTCGCGAAGTCCGTGACCGACCGTTTCGGTCCGCGCACGATCGACCTGGATCTGCTGCTGTATGGTGATCAACACTTCACAGAGAGAAAAGGCCAAGACAGCGGGCTCGTCATCCCCCACCCGCGCATGCACCGACGGAGATTCGTCCTCGAGCCGCTCAGCGAGTTGCTCGATCCCGAAACACTGCACCCCATCCTCGAAAAGTCTTGGAATACGCTGAAGGAGCAAACGACGGATCAGCGTTGTGAACGCACGGACATCGCACTTTAATTACCATGCGGAAAAGTTGTTTCATACCCCGGAAATGACGTACGCTCGCCATCGCATGAGAAACGCCCTCGCAACCGTCTTGAAGCTCCTCGGCGAAGACCCCAAGCGTCCGGGGCTTCGTAAAACTCCCGAACGCTGGGAGAAAGCGATGCAATTCCTCACATCGGGCTACGGCCAGAATCTCAAGGAAGTCGTGAACGGCGCGCTCTTTCCGACTGACACGGACGGGATGGTCATCGTGAAGGACATCGAGTGCTACTCGCTCTGCGAACACCACCTGCTCCCGTTCGTCGGGAAGGTACACGTCGGTTACATCCCCTCTGAGAAGGCCATCGGCTTGAGCAAAATCGCACGGATCGTGGACATGTTCGCTCGCAGGCTCCAGACCCAAGAACGCCTCGGCCAACAGATCTGCGACGCGCTGCAGGACGTACTGAAACCCAAGGGAGTAGGCGTCGTCATCGAAGCGAATCACTTCTGCATGATGATGCGCGGCGTCGAGAAGCAACACTCCACCGCCGTCACGAGCTTTGTTCGCGGCTCCTTCCGCCGCGATGCCCGGACACGGGAGGAGTTCTTGCGGCTCATTCGAGGGTAACAAACCTCTGGCAGATACCGCCGCCACGGGACTCATGCCGCCGTTGCATACGCCTGACCATTCAACTTCCGTTCCAGATCTTTGAATCTCCCCTCCCGCACGAGCAGACGATCCTGCTCATCCAAAGGGAGATCTGCGTGTATCTGCTGATACTCATCGGAAAGAAAACCTGTGTCCGCCTGAATGCTGATCGCCCCGGCCTCCCACACCTTCCCCTTATCGAACGAATCAGAACCGACATGGATCTCCTCTGCGTCCGGCGTGGGCGATTGCAGCAGGTGCTCCTGTTCATGAGTGAAGATATCCTGCGCCATATCCACATCGATGATCGTCACGCCCTCCTGCGCCTCCATCTTGAGGGGATCCATCATGACATCTTGGACAGAGCCTCCGAGCGGTGCCTGACCCGCCGTGTTGCCCGGCAAAACTTTCATGGTGGGCGAAGCGGAACCGAATACCTGCCGCAAATCCCCGGCAGTTTGATCGAGCGTTGTGGCGATGGTCCGCATGTCCTCCGATGGAGCTCCTTCGAGGATCCCCGCGATCTCCTGACGATGCTCAAGGGTGCCTTCACGGATGTCATTCGCCACGACGATCAGCTCTTGCGTGAGCTCACATACGGACCGCTCGTCCGCTGCAGCGATCTCTTCGTACACCGCCCGTGCTGTTTCAACCGCTGTCATCAATGCCACTGTACGGACGATATTCGCCTTTCACAAAGAAGAAAGATGATAATGTCGGATAGATCCGTTAATTCCGCTCGCGGAAGCCACATACTCGCGCATCTCTATCCACGAATCCGATCGTAGATGAGGAATGTGTAGGCATACGAGTTTTCGCTGTCCGGCTCATGACGTTCCTTACTCGTCTCCCGCCACTCCTTTGGCGAGAGCTTCGGGAAGAAGACGTCTCCATCGAATGACGCATGCACTCGTGTGAAGTAGATGCGATCGGCAACCGGAAGGGACTCGATGTAAATCTGTCCGCCTCCGATCACAAATGCCTCCTCGGCGCCGCTGCCGCGTGCGAGTGTGACTGCGTCGTCCAACGAGGCAACGACATTACAGTGCGGCAGGGAGAGACCTTTCTGGCGCGTGACGACGATGTTTACGCGCTTGGGGAGAGGATGCCCGATCGAATCAAACGTCTTGCGCCCCATGATGACGGGGTGCCCGGTCGTGAGTTCCCGGAAATGCCGCATGTCCGCCGGCAGTTTCCAGAGCAATGAGTTTCCTCCGCCGATGACATCATTCTCGGCCACGGCGACGATCAGTGAAAGCTTCATGGGAATGGAAAGGAACCGGTAAAATCCTCATCGAATGTGGAGTAGTCGATCGTTAACTCCTCGTGAGGTTCAATATCATGCGCGGCGATATCAGGACCGTCATCACTCGATATTCGCACTGCAGGACGATTCGAGTGATTCATGAACCGGGCATCATCCGCAGGCAACACATAGGTATCGGTGCCAGGAACCCTATATGCGTACTTCATGATGGTTTCTTTCATCGGAGGAGCCAAATTCTGAATAGCTTGTGTGGGAATTTGAAGATCGAAGCCCTTCGTAAATTCCCAAATGGGAGCTCCCTTTTTTATGTGCTCCGCCGCAAAGACACCTACGCCGTGAAGTGGGCTCGGACCGATGGTCGTGTGCACAAGAAACATGAAAAATGGGAAAAAACTCACCCATTAAACCGCAATCGGCGCTTTGATCGCAGGGTGCGGGTCGTAATTCACAATTTCGAAATCCTCGAATTTAAAATCAAAAATCGAATGAACTGAAGGATTCAGCTTCAGGGAAGGGAGCGCCCGCGGCGCGCGGTCGAGCTGCGTGAGCGCCTGCTCCGTGTGATTGAGGTAGAGATGCGCGTCGCCAAGCGTGTGGACGAAATCCCCGACCTGCAAACCGCACACCTGCGCGACCATGTGCGTGAGCAGTGCATAGGACGCAATATTGAACGGCACGCCGAGGAAGATGTCCGCACTGCGCTGGTAGAGCTGGCAGGAAAGCCGCCCGCCGGCGACGTAGAACTGGAAGAGGCAATGACACGGCGGCAGCGCCATCTTTTCGATCTCCGCGACGTTCCATGCGCAGACGATGAGACGCCGGGAATTCGGATTTTCTCTGATCTGCCCGATGAGAGAGGTGATCTGATCGTGCGTGCGCCCGTCGGGACCCGGCCAGCTGCGCCACTGATGACCGTAGACGGGCCCGAGATCACCGTGCTCGTCCGCCCACTCGTCCCAGATCGTCACCCCGTTGTCCTGAAGGTACCGGATGTTCGTATCGCCCTTCAGAAACCACAGAAGTTCATGGATGATCGAGCGGGTGTGGAGCTTCTTGGTGGTGAGGAGGGGGAAGCCCTTGCTCAAATCGAATCGCATCTGGTAGCCGAAAACTGAGAGCGTCCCCGTGCCGGTCCGGTCATCCTTGCGGACGCCGTCATGAAGCACTTTGTCGAGGAGGTTCAAGTAAGGACGCATGCAACCGCATAGTACTAGCCACTAGGTGAAATCAAAAGAAACTGATTTGAGTTTTCGTTGTGTGGCGAATTGATGCAGCGGGCCTTGGCCTGCTGCATCTCAAAGAATTCGCGAAGCATGGGTCTCGCGGGCCCCAAAGCTTCCGCGACCCCCTGAAGGAAAAGAGAACCCATGAGAGGAATTAGCCTGTCCTGAGCCTGACGAAGGATCAAGGTTTCCTCTCATGCCCTCCCGCGTATCTCCACGCCATTTCGAAGATTTGACGCTGTGTTTCGGCCACTTCCCTGCTCTCGATGATCACCCCGAACATGTGCTGCGGCGATCCGAACGAGCAGATCGCCACCTTGTGATCGTAGATGTTGATCTCGTTCGTGAAGTCGAAATCCTTCGCGGGTACGAGACGGATTTCGCGGAGCCTCTTGCGATCTTCGCCATGCACCTTGCGGCCCGCCGCATCGTCCGGGGCAATTCCGCGAAGATGGATGCCATGCTGCACACGTTCCGTGACGTACTCCTCGTCATAATTCGGCCAGTAGCGGCGGACGACCGCCGAGTTCGCGAAGTTGAGGAGCTCGCTCTTCGCCGTGAACGTATCTTCGTACACGCGCCGGATCCCCTCCCATCCTTCGTAGAACAGCACGTCCGGACGCAGATGCTTGGTCCCCTGCAGGGATTTGAGCTCCGGGAGCACCCGCTGGAGCGCATCGACGTTCTTGCGCGCCTCGACGGCAAGTTTCTCCGGCGCGACGGGCCCGTACCACTTGGCACGCCGCTTCTTCACGATCGTGCACATCCCGCGACGCACGAGCTCCTCGAGCGTGTGGTACGCCGTGATGCGATTGAGCTGTGTGGCTTTCGCGTACTCCGACGCGGGCGCGGACTGCAGTTGCAAGCCGGCCAGATACAGCGCAGCCTGCTTCTCGTCCAAACCGACGGACCGGAGAATGTGCAGAAGATCGCCCGACATGGGGAGAGGATACTACTGTTGTAACAATGAACAACAATAATGCTATCTATTTCCGTAGATGGGACTCATAAACCCAGCTACGGGATTTCGGCCAAATCCCCCCTCCCCATCACCATCGACGACGGACATCGTTTCCGAAACACGCACTCCCCGCACTTCCTGTTCCGCGCCGTGCAGACGGCACGACCGTGGCTGATGAAGAGCGCATTGATTCTCCCCCACTCCTTCTGAGGAAACTGTCGCATGAGATCCCGTTCAACCTGCTCCGCCGTCCGGCCACGGCTGAAGCCCAGGCGCCGCGCGAGCCGGAAGACGTGCGTGTCCACCGCAATGCCTTCAACCTTCCCGAACGCGGCGTAGAGGATGATCGCCGCCGTCTTGCGGCCCACGCCCGGGAGGCGGAGGAGCTCCTCCATCGTCCCGGGAACTTTGCCGCCGCATCGTTCCACAATTTCGCGCGAGATCTCCTGCAAATATCTGGCTTTCACGCGGAATGTCCCGCACGAGTGGATGAGAAACTCCAACTCCCTGCGGGGAAGATCGAGGAAATCCTGCGGCCTACTGTATGTACTGAAGAGCGTTTTCGTCACTTTGTTCACACGCTCATCGGTGCACTGGGCGCTCAGGACCGTCGCGACCAGAAGCTCGAACGGCGTATCCCATTTGAGGAAACTGCGCGGCGGATGGTAGAGCTTCTTGAGCTCCTGCAAGACTTCTTTCGCCGAAAATTCTCGGACCGCCATCGATACCAGTATGGCCCGAAGAACCGGAAAATTGAACGTCAAGGAAAGTGCTCTGGCACACCCTCTCCCCTGCGGTATAGTGCGAACCCATGTCCGCGCTCCCATCCTTCACCGTCTTCGATACGGAAACCACCGGCCTCGATCCGCAGAGAGGACACCGCATCATCGAGATCGCCGCCGTGCGCGTCGAGAACGGGAAGATCCTTTCCGATGCCCCCTTTCATTCACTCGTGAATCCGGAGAGAGCGATCCCGGCGGAAACCGCTCAGATTCACAAAATCCGTGATGCGGATGTCGCATCCGCCCCGACCATCGACACTGTCCTGCCGCGTTTCCTGGAGTTCGCGGCAGGGTCCCTGCTCGTCGCACACAACGCGGACTTCGATATGGGATTCCTCGAAGTGGAGAAGAACTACTGTTGGGGATACATCGATCTCCCCGAGTGTCTCTGCACCATGCGCTTAAGCCAGAACACCTTCCCGCACGAGTTTCGCCACAGTCTGGACATCGTGAGTCAACGACTGGGCCTTGCGCTCCCGGAAAAACGACACCGGGCGCTGCCGGACGTGCTCTTAACCGCCGAAGTTCTCCTCAAGATCCTCTCCCTGAAGGAAATCCGCACGATGGAGGATCTGCAAAAGAAAGCCGGTCTGAAGCAATTGGTTGCCTAGTTTTTCGATGCAACCACCTCTGGTAATCGCTACAATTGCTCCGCTGTATCGTCATTTTGCATTTTATATTTTTCGTTTTGCATTTTTGTCCGTCTTCCCCATCCTCACCGGTAGTGATAACCCCGTGCTGCGGCGCAAGGTGACGAACGTCACGAAAGTGACGAAGGAGACCCTGCAGCTGATCAAAAATCTGGAAACAACCCTCCGTCACGTCGGCGGACTCGGCCTCGCCGCCCCGCAGATCGGCGTGTCGTCATCTGTGTGCATCGCACGCTTCGCGGGGAAGCTCCACACATTGATCAACCCTTCGATCACGTGGAAGAGCGAGGAAACGGATTTTGCAGACGAGGGGTGTCTGAGTCTGCCGGATCTCACCGTGACGGTCGAGCGCCCGACGAAGATCACCGTAAAGTATCTGGATGCCCGCGGCCGTCCGCAGGAGCGTCGCCTCACCGGCTGGGATGCGCGCGTCGTGCAGCATGAAACGGACCATCTGCGAAACATCCTCATCTGCGACTTCCCGCAGATTTCCGGCACAGCTGTGCATGTGCTGCCTTCCTCGGCTGAAGTGGTGTAACGCTCAACGATTCAATTGCATGGAGGAGCGCCAAACCGCTAGGCTTTTGCCTGAAATGACCAAAGAACTGGAGGTCATCATCGGCCTCGAAGTCCACGCCCAAATGAATACGAATACGAAGATGTTCTGCGGGTGTGACAATGATGCATGGAATAAGCCGCCCAATACGACGGTCTGTCCCATCTGCATGGGCCACCCCGGAACCCTTCCCGTCCCGAATCGCTCGGCAATCGAGAAGGCGATCACGGCATCTCTTGCACTCGGAGCGACCGTCCAGCCGGATAACCACTTCGATCGGAAGCACTACTTCTACCCGGACCTTCCGGCAGGTTTCCAGATCTCCCAGTACGACTTCCCGCTCGCGAAGGGCGGCAGCGTTCCGTACGCCGTTGCGGATGCGTCGGGGAAGACGATTGAGGAACGCACGTGCCGTCTGATCCGCCTCCACGTGGAAAATGACGCGGGCAAGCTCTCGCACTACGGAGACCGAACGCTCTGCGACTTTAATCGCGCGGGCACACCCCTCATGGAAATCGTCACGGAGCCGGATCTCCGCTCGGCGCAGGAAGCTGTGGCGTTCGTGCAGGAGCTCAGGCGCATCCTCATCGCAGTGAACGCGAGCGATGCAGACATGTTCAAGGGAATGATGCGCTTCGACGCGTCCATCTCGCTCAGGGAAAAAGGATCGAAGAAACTCAATCCCCGCAGTGAGATCAAAAACTTAAACTCCTTCAAGTCGCTCGAGAAAGCGCTCACGTACGAAGGTAAGCGACTAGCGGATCTGTGGAAGAAGGACAGCGGCCCTCTGCCGCACGACATCACCGTCGGCTGGCTCGACGATGAGGAGCAGACGCGGATGCTCCGTGACAAGGAAACGGCGACGGACTATCGTTACTTTCCCGAACCGGACATCCCGCCGATGCAATTCTCCACGAAGGACATCGAGAACATCTGTAAGGATCTTCCACCCCTGCCGCGGGAGCTGAAGGCACGCTACACATCGCTCGGTCTCACCGATGCCGAGGTGAATCTGCTCGTCAATGAGCCGGTCCTGCGTAGGCTTTTCGATGCCGTGCATGGGAAAACAGGAGACGCCAAACGCACTTCCGGCATCGTCCTCACACAACTCGTCGGTTTCCTCAATGCCCATCGAAAAGGCCTCCATGAAGCCCCGTCCCCGGAGCATCTCCTCGCGTTGGTCGCGAGCATCGATGCCGCAACGATCTCGGCAAACACGGGGAAGGACGTGCTCGAGAAGATGGTGAAGAAGGGTGTATCAGCCACCGACATCATCGCTTCCGAGGGCTTGAAACAAATCTCCGATACCTCCGCCATCGAAGCGGCTGTGGACCGCGCCATCGCTCAGAATCCGAAAGCAATCGAATCGTACAAGAACGGCAAGACCCAGGCTCTCGGTGCGATCGTGGGGTGGGTGATGAAGGAGACGAAAGGACAAGCGAATCCGGGAATGGTGAACGAGATCTTGAGGAAGAAACTCGGCTAAGCCATACAAAAATCGCCCCATCCCGCACGCGCGGGACAGGGCAACCTCTTCACTCCATTGAAACGATCGGCCACAGGATCTACCTGTGGCATTTTCCGCTGCACCCGCCGCAGCGGCCGCAACACCCCCCGCAGCGTGACTGCCGGCCGGCCGCGAACATGACGGCATTGAGCACATCGAGCATCGCGCACATCTCGTAGTTCTCATCGACACCGAAGAGCCTGCGGAGTGCGTCAACAAACTCGGGAAGCTTCGCGGCATGCCCGCCGAGGCGCGCGATCTTGTTGAGATCCACAATGATGCCTCCCGGCCTCGGCTGATGCCCCCTCCCGATGAGGACTTCGCTATCGACCCCCAAGGGCAAATCGGAAGCCGCCCAAACGGCAATTCGTATCTGCGGCACCTTGGGCTTCTTTCGCTCCGCGCCAATCTTCTTCGCGCGCCTGCGCCTGCGTGCAGGCGACTTCGGGACAATCTTCTTTCGTGTCATGAGACACCTCCTATCGGGGAACAGTGGTTTGAAACAGCGAACGTGAGCAAAGAGTGCTGGATTCTCTTATCAATCGCCGATTCCGTCAACGATTCCACGAAGGAAACGAGATGCCGGATAACGATCATTCCTCGCACGCCTTCGTCGCCTTGTCATGCGTCTTCTGTGCGGCCTTGAAGGTACGCTCCGCAGAGCGCCATGCAATCTTGGCAGCGGCGTAGGCGCTCTTCCCCGCCTTGCGCTCCGCCTGTGCAGCAACGTACACGCTCTTGCCCTCCAATGCTTCCGCCTTCGCGGAAGAGAGACAAGCAGTCCTCTCGGACTTGGCCGAGGCGAGACATGCTTTTTTCTCCGCTGTCGTTTCCTCATCCGCACAATCGCTGCGGGATTGCGCGTAGTCATTCTTGCACCCGTTGACTGCCTCTTTGTAGGAAGTCTTTACTTCCGCATACGCATCCTTCGCATCATCCCACGCTCCCTGCGCATCTTCCCATGAGGCTTGCGCCTCGTCCCATGTCCCTTGCGCGGCATCGTGAGCGATCTCGGCACTCGCAAAATCAGTTTCCGCTTGCCGGCACCGCTCCGCCTGTTCTTCTTGCTCATTGTGCGCTCGACACACGCCGCCATCGCACACTTGATCGGAAGAACACGTGGCACACTCAACACAATCCGCGCTCTGCGTGGCCGGGGTACATGCGGTGGCGGAATATCGAGTTCCCCCGCCGCCATCCGGCGCCGTATAACCGTACGCACAAAGATACCCAGAGCTCCCCCCAACCCCAACACATGTACCCCTCTGACAACATTTTTGAGTCCCGTTGTTCTGATCTGAACTGTCGTCTGCGCTTTCATCATTCATATCGTCCCAGTAATTCATATCGTCCCAGTTCTCGGCTGTGCATTCACTATCATAATCATTCGGGAAATCGATACTGATACAGGCCCTCCCACTGAACCTTCTCTCGATCTGCCGCTCATCTTGTTCATTGCACAGACACACGGCATTACACAGGGCCTGACCAACATTACTATTCATCAGGCACCTGTAATTACAGTACTCAACATTACAGTTGATTCGATCGGGCGTGTACGCCACAAGCTGCGGAGAAGTCTGAGAACCTGCGACCAAAGCGATCGCAACGAGCAGGGGCGTGAGGGCGATGAGGAGACTTCGTATGCGTGTCATGAGAAGTGAATCGTGAATAGTAATCAAGAATCGCACGCCTTCGTCGCCTTGTCATAGGTCTTTTCGGCTGCCTTGAAGGTGCGCTCCGCAGAGCGCCATGCAGTCTTGGCAGCGGCGTAGGCGCTCTTCGCAACCGTACGCGCCTGCTGCGCGGCGGCATAGTCCGCCTTCGCAGCCGTCACTTCGGTCTTGGCTTCGGCAATGCATGCGGTTCTCTCCTCTTTGGCGGCGCTCCTGCACGCGCTGCGTTCTTCCGCTGTCTCTTCGTCGCTGCACTCTTCGCGAGCCTCTGCATATTCCTCCTTGCACCCGCTGGCTGCCTCCTTGTAAGCAGCCTTCGCATCCGCGTACGCCTCCTTTGCCTCATCCCGCGCCCCTTGCGCCTCCTCCCACGCAGCCTGTGCCTCTTCCCACATTGCCTGAGCGGTGTCATACGCACTCTGCGCAGTTTGGAGCGCCTCATCCGCAGCGGCTATGCAGGCACCATTGTCGGAAGAGTCGGTATCGTCGGCGTCATCATCTCCACTGGGGGTATTCGTATCGTTATTATCATCATCGTCACCATCCGCGGTATCATAAGGCACGCAGACACTCATACTTGTCATGATATATGGGGAGCACCATCTCCCCTTAGAACACGGGTGGTTCCCATTGCACTCAGTGCAAAACCCATGCCGACAAAGCGCTGACTGGCAATCCATTTCATTGCCACACCTGTCACCGATTTTGCCAGTACCATTGAAGTAAGCTTGAAGTGCGCTTCCATCATTACCTCCCTGGAGAGCCCCTCCGACGAGAGCGGCGGCCACGAGCAGAGGCGTGAGAGCGATGAGGAGATTATGTGTGCGTGTCATGGAGAAAAATGGGGAAGAATACGAGCCTTGATCACGAATCGCATGCCTTCGTCGCCTTGTTGTATGTCTTCTGTGCAGCCTTGAAGATCCGCTCTGCGGAGCGCCACTCGGCCTTGAAAGCGGCGTAGGCGCTCTTCGCAGCCGTACGCGTCTGCTGCGCGGAGGCGTAGAGACTCTTGCCCTCCAGTGCTTCCGCCTTGGCGGGAGCGATGCACGCGGTTCTCTCAGACTTGGCGGCACTGGCGCATGTCTTACGTTCGGCCTTGGTCTCTTCCGCCTTGCACCCCTCGAGAGCCTGTGTGTATTCCTCCTTGCACTCGCCGGCTGCCTCCTTGTAAGCAGCCTTCACTTCTGCGTACGTCTCCTTCGCATCCGTCCACACTCCTTGCTCCTCTTCCCATGTGTTTTGGGCCTCATCCCATGTCTCTCGCGCGGCTGCGTGAGCGGTCTCGGCATCCGCAAAATCGGTTTCCGCCCGCCGGCACTGCTCGTCATCGACGCTGGAAACAGAAGACATGACACACTCTCCCTGTCCCGTACAAGTCATCCCCGTCGGGACATTCGGGCAATCGGCTGGCTCGCCGCACGCCCGCTGCTGAACGAACTGGCACGTTCCCGTATTGTCGTCGGGGCCCACATGAGCACACGAGACATATCCCATATCGGATCGAGTGGGGGACATGGGCATACAAGGATCTCGCATGTTGACCACCGTGCAAGGAATGTTCAGCTCAACCACGCGATCATTCGAACGGTCCGGGACGTACTTGCAATACGAATCGCGGCACTGATAGGTGGAATACCCGCTCCACTCCTGGCATTCTCCATCCGACGCGCACCCGCATATGCCGTTGCCATACGCGCTATTGCTTGCCATGCACATGCCGGATATGCATTGCCCATGAACCCAACAGGATTCTGCATACTTCCCATTGGCCGGACGACACTCCCCTCCGGGACCTCCACTTGTGGTACACCAGGTGCCCCGAGGGCAATCATACTGGTCGAAACAGCTCCCTCCCCCGGTCTCACCCCGAAGATGCGAGAGGCTCGCACCACCGGAAAGGGCGAGTGCAACAAGCAATGGCGTGAGGGCGATCAAGATGCGATGTGTGGTGTGCATTTCAAAAACATTATACAGTTTTTACGCTATTTTGTAAATGACCCGCGTAGCGGCCTCCTTATGCCTTTCTCGTGTATGTCCCCGTCTCCGTATTCACTTTCACGACGTCCCCTTCCGTGATGAAGAGCGGAACGGCAACGGTGAGGCCGCTCTCCAGCTTGGCGGGCTTCGTGCCGCCCGTGGCGGTATCGCCGCGCACGCCCGGACTCGTCTCCACCACTTTCAGATCCACGGTCGGCGGCAGCTGGATGCCGATGGGTTTGTCCTCGAAGACCAACGCATCCACTTCTCCCCCCTCCACGAGGTACTCCGCTGCATCTCCCACGGTCTCCTTATCCAACGGGAACTGATCGTACGTCTTCGAATCCATGAATTGGAATGACTCGCCGTCATGGAAGAGATACTGCACGCGACGGTAGCCGATATCCGCCGGTTCGATCTGCTCGCTCCCCTGGAAATTTTTCGGAATCACCGCACCCGTGCGCAGATTCTTCAACTTGCACTGCATGTTCGCCTTCGACTGACTCTTGCGACCGAACTGGGACGCCGTGATGAGGTACGGCACGCCGTCGATCTGAATGGCTCGGCCGGGCTTGAGTTCAGTGATCTCGTACATGATTGCGGATAGTAAAGGTGCGAGACTTGGCAAAGTCAAGAAAGCAGCCTGTAAATACCCACCATCTCAAGAAGTTTGCCCTTCAAAAAAACAATTGCGCGAAGAAGGAAACCGTAACGGGTTCCTTTCATGCCCCCTTGGACCACTGCAACCGGATGACCTCCTTGCGGACCAACTCCGGGAAGTGCTCAGGCCCCTCCGGCAGCTCGAAGTAGAGCCGGCGCAGGATGCGACCCTGATCGGGATGACCCTCAAGAGCCTTGAACTCGCTGTTGAGCTGATTGATGCGCGACCGCGCCATATCAAAAGTGAAGATGCGCGCACGAATCGCCTGCACGATGCTCATAACCTGCTCCTCCGAAAGAACCGAAACCGCTGCATCCATCTCCGGCGGCAGGTAAGCCGCCACCTCCTTGACGAACGCAGGATCAATCTCGGACGACTGCCCGGCAATCTGCGTCACGGCAAAGGCAAACTCGGAAAGGAGCACCTTGGCTTCCTTGCGAACTTCCGGCGTGAGATCGGATTGCGGATCATCGAGAACTGCCAAGTACTTCTGGAAATCCGCCCACGTCTGCCCGACTTCGGCGATACCCCCTTCATCGACTTTTCGCAGGAGAGCGGAGATGGTGTCGAGGAGCAGCATCCCCTGCACATCCGCCGTCGTGATAGCGACCTGCGGCATGGAGGAGCCTGCTTCGAGCACGGCTTCCTTGATGAGGTACGCACTGTCATCGGGCAGGACCGCCGCCATGTCGCTGGACGCGCGCGCGATGGACTGTTGAATGAGTGACTGGACGATCGTGTCTCCCGAACCGCTCGCGAGAGCGACGAGAGATTTGTGGTAGTCGGCCAGTGGAACCTTCCCCTCCTCCACTTTCCCCTCCTGAATGAGGGCCGCTGCCTCGTCGAGGCGTGTATCCGCATGATCGAGACGCTTCTGTGTCCGTGCTTCCTCCCCGAGAGTGAGGAGCTCGTCCATCGCCTCCGCGAGGCGCTTCACCGGATAGAGACTGGAAGTCGGCAGTATGCCTGCGCGCGCCGCACGACGCTCCTGCTGCATCTGCGCGATGGACCGGCGGTGCACGGCGTCACGCTCGAGGTTCTGCATCACCCAGCGGCTCTCGTAGGCATCTTCCGACACATTCTTCACGACCAACGGCCCCGTGCCCTCGAGCCGTGTGCGCTCGCCCGCCACCAAGTACACTGTCGATCCGTTCGCCGTCACACGCGCACCGCGATCCCATACGCTGACATCCACTCCCTCTCCCTGCTGCACGGAAACGCTGCCCTCGAAGACCGAGATGAACCCGCGCGCCGTTTTGATATCGATGGCACGAAGGTGTGAGGGGATGAGCCCCTGCACCCAGATTCTCCCGCTCATAAGCGAAATGGTTTCCTCCGCAGAAGAATGCATATCGGCGCGGTCGGAGGTATCGATGAGCTCGATGGTGGTATTGGCATCGAGGCGCACGACCGCATCGTCTCGGAAAAGAATGCTCGCCTCTCCGACGCGCGTCCGCAGGATCATGCCGGGCTCAAGCGTGATCTCCTCCGCCACCGGCTGCCAGAGACCGCCGACGGACACCGCCACCTCACCACGCATGGGCAAAAGTGTCACCTCGCTCTGCGCAACGGTACGGGGAGCGATGAGCAGCTGCGGCCCGAGCTGCGCGAGGAAAAGCACGAGACAGAAAGCCGCCACCCACTGAAGCACGCGGCGCTCGATCGGCACCACCTGTACGGGCACCAGTCGCGGCATCACGGAATATTTCAGATTCTGCATGAATTCCCTCGACGGAGTGAGCAATCCGCGCAAGCGATCGAGGAGAGCGACCACCGTGCGGTCGGCATCAATGCTCTGAAGAATCCGAACCCATACCTGATGTTTGATCTCCGCATTGGGTGTGAGCACCCCCTGAACATCCTTCAGAACCCCCGGCGCAGCGATACGTGCCGCGACGCGCTTCATGACGCGGTCCCGAACCCCTTTGGGGGCCGCGAGGCTCTTCTTCAGCTCTATGAGGAGATGTTCGCCTGAGGACATTCGCACTGCAGAAAACGGGATAAAATGGCTTCTGTTACATATTTTCCTTGAATTCCGGCGGAAGGATGGCTTCGAGCTTCTTCAAAGCCCGAAACTTGCGGATGCGCAGCGACCCTTCGGAGATCTTGAGCGCCCCCGCGGCTTCGGCATGCGGAAGATCCGCGATGTACGTGAGTTCGAGCACCTCCCGGTACCGACGCGGGAGCTCACTGAGCGCCTTGCGAACGGTCTTTAAGAGGAGCACCCGCCGAACCCGATCGTCGGCCCGATTCCACTCGTCCGGATCACTCAGATCATCGGGAATCTCCTCCCATGTACGCGCCGTACGGTAGGCATCAACCACCATGTTGCGTGCGATGCGGAACAACCACGCCCCGAACGGAACGTTCGTGCGCTCCTCGTACCCCGCAAGCTTCTCCCACACCTTCACGAAGATTTCCGCTGTGAGATCTTCCGCGACCGCGGCAGGCACGCGCAACGCAGCATAGCGATACACCTGCGGAAAGAAGTGATCGTAGAGCCTTCCGAATGCTTCGGTGTCGCCGTCCTGCGCCGACTTGACGAGAGCACTGATGGAGCCGGGGTCGAGCTTCTCTGAGGCCATGGAGGCAGCAGTATAGCGGATGGAAGCCAAGGGCCGAAGATATAAGCCTGAGATTAAGACCCTGTTAAGCCACTCATTTTTTCCGCATTATTCCCATTCAATCGTTGCCGGCGGCTTGCTCGTCAGATCATAGAAGACCGCATCGATGCCCGGAATCTTCATTATCCGCTCCGTCATGCTCTTGAGCGCCTTCTCCGGCAACCGCACGGCGTCGGCCGTCATCGCATCCGTACTCTCGATCGGTCGCAGAACCACCGACTGCCCGCCCTTCTTGAGTCCGAACGGCAGGAGCACGACGGGGAACTGCCAGATCTTCTCGTAGAGACCGGCCGCGCGCATCTCCTCGCTCACGATATGATCTGCTTCCCGCGCTGTGTCCGCACGTGCGCGCGTGACGAATCCCGGCGTGAAGACGAAGTCTGCGACTGTGGATCGTGACGTGCAGAGCAGCACCCGATTGAACGCACTCACCTTGTTGGGGATCTCCGTCGCGAGTTTCCAGACATCCATCGTCGACGCACAGGGGTGGCCGGAGAAGAGCGCGAGCGCATGCCGGTACGTCCGTCCGTCCCCCTGAACCCCGACACTGCGCACCGGAAGAACCGCGGAATCCATTTCCCATTTTGCATTTTGCATTTTCCATTCGTCCAACGCAGCCGGGCGCTCCGCACACAGAATCCGCACACCGAGCCCGGGTCCCGGGAACGGATGCCGCCAGACGAGATCGTGAGGCAACTTCAGCTCCTCCCCCAACCGACGCACCTCGTCTTTATAGAGATCCTTGAGCGGCTCGATGACAAGCCCGCGTTCGATCAGCCGCTCGACGGCCTCCACGCGGTTGTGGTGCGTCTTGATGTGGTCGGCATGCTTCGTCCCTCCCGTCTCGATGGTGTCCGGATAGATGGTCCCCTGCCCGAGCATCCATCCTTCCGCATGCGTGAGCCCCATCTCCTCGCTCACGCGCTTCTGCACGGCGAGGAATGTCTCCCCGATCGCGCGGCGCTTCTCCTCCGGATCGTAGACATCCTTCAGTGCCGCGAAGAATTCTTCCGAAGCATCTTCGATGCGCAGATTGCGGATGCCGAGCTTCTCGAATGCGAACCGGACCTCGCGCACTTCGTCTGAGCGCATGAGACCGGTATCCACCAGCAATCCCTGCACGCGCGATGGTCCGAGCACGCTATTGAGCAGTGTGAACGCCACGGAGGAGTCCACGCCACCCGAGACAAGCATGAAAACGCGCCGATCCTGCACAGAAGCCTTGATCTCTTCACCGATGCGCTTGGCATAGCCCTCTACCGACCACGGATCGGCATGGCAGAGCGAGACGAATCGCTTGAGAATCTCCTGCCCGTGCTCCGTGTGCGTGACCTCGGGGTGGAACTGAACGCCGTAGAGATGTCTCACCTCGTCCGCAATCGCCGCGTGCGCACAGCTCTTGGACGTCGCGATCTTCGTGAATCCTTTCGGCAGGACCTTCGCCTCATCCCCATGAGACATCCACGCCGTGAATCGCTGCGGGCAATCTTCGAGGAGTGTCCCGCCGGACCCCACCTTCTCGATCACCATCGGGCCGTACTCCTTCACCGCCCCCTGCTTCACCTCCCCGCCAAGCGCCTTGGTCATCCACTGCAATCCGTAGCAGATACCCATCACCGGGATGTCGAGGGAGAAAATTTTGGGATCTCCCGCCGGGCTGCCCGGATCATAGACGCTCTGCGGCCCGCCGGAGAGGATGATGCCGGCAGCGTCCTTGAGGGCGGAGGCCTTCGTCTCCGGATCGCGGATCTCGGAATAGGCGCCGAGTCGCCGCACGCGGCTTGCGATCAAGTGCGCGTACTGTCCGCCGAAGTCGAGGATGATGATGGAACGGCGCGGAGTGAGGGTTTTCCCCATGGCACCATCATAGTGCGAGAAGCGTTGACAACAAAACACACCGAGGGGAGGATGCTCCCCCTATGGCAAAATTGACCATCGAGGAGCGGAGAGAGACACTTCACGGCACTCAGAGGGGACTGAAACTTGCAGCAAGCATCGTGCCACAGAAGTTGGGACAACTCGCTGCGAAGTATGCAACAAAACTCCCCAAGGAAAGCCGTCGGCCGGAAGACGGAGGAACGGCGGAAGCGCCGGGGGAAGAAGCTATCGTCAAAATTTTACAATGCCTCCGTCACGACGTCACACTCGCCCTCGAGGGGGTGGTCTCTGTCCCGTTCAAAATGATCGAACTCAATGTCCCCCCACTGAATGAGATACTTCCCGATCCGACGCACGTCGCAACAGCAAAGGGCATTCTGGAGAAGCACTTCCCTACCCGGAGCGAATCGCAAGCGGAAACAATGATCGGAACGATCGCCCAGCTCTACGGAGGTTATGTCACGGCAATCGACCATCACGTCACTCGGCTCACGGAGATCGAAAAGCGACTCGATGCAGCTCACCGCACTCCTGTGACAGAAAAGGCGACACCGGCATCTGGAGAGCCGGCGGTACGAATAAGCGTAGCGCCTGGAAACAAAAGTGCACCTTCCCGCCCCCAGGCCACTATGAAGGCCGCTCCTCTGACATCGAAGCCCGCACCAAAGACCACCCCCTCGACTCCAGACGATGTGGGAGGTGAAGAATTTGAACTGGTGGAAGAGCCGCAGAGGGGTGTCAATCTGGAAGATCTGGGCATCGAAACCGATGCCCGTGGGCCGGCGCCGAAAAAGCCGGAGGGCAAGAGGAAGCAATGAGCATCCAGAGCGTGTACGCGATTGCACTATCCTCCCAGGCATGGAGGAAGAGTGCGGCGATGGAGACGGCGAGGAAGGCGAGAAATGTAAAATGAGAAATGTAAAATGAGAAATGCGAATGGATATCATTTTGCATTTTGCATTTTGCATTTTGCATTCCCAGTCGGCGAAGTACCGTAATCATCAATAGTATGAAGAGGACAAATCCCAATATGCCGAGTTCCACGCCCACTTGGAGGTACCAGTTCTCCGGATGGAACGGGCAACGGCAAATGTGATCGGCGGGCTGGACCTGGGTATCCCCGAGGAAGACGCAGAGCGTCGGCTGACTCTTGGCCCACGCCGGATCGTCCTGCGGCCGGAGCATCACGCACGTCTCACTCACGCGATTGCTCGCCGGTCCCGCCGTCCCGAGACCTAAGCCGAAGGGGTGCGCGATGATCATGTGCACGGCCTCGAGCGGACGCGTGAGGTGCCCGCGCGAGGAGGAGAGGCGGCCGAGTACTTTGGGAGAGAGCGCGATCCCCGCAGCCGCAACGATGACACCGGCGAGCATCAGCGCCGCGAAGGAGCGCCAGAAGATTCGCCGCGGCAGTGCTGCATGCAATGTCACCAGCAGCATGACTGCGCCGCCGATCCATGCGCTGCGGGAGAAGGAGAAAAAGAGGGCAAAAAGAATAAGTACGATGAGACTTATGACTACACGCGACGGAAACAACCACCCATGGGGGGGATCCGCGCGCCACTGGGGGTGAAGGGGGAGGCCCTGCTGCGAAGCAGCATTGTCGACAAGTCGACCCCGAATCCCTGGAGGGGTCGACGAGGAGGCGCAGGGCCGGGCGGAGGGGCTCTGGCGCGCGGAGAGCTTCTCTTTGCTCCTTTCTCTTGTCTGGCTGACAAGAGAAAGGAGGACACTCAAAGGTAAGAGTAGCCACAGCCCAAATTGATTCGGCCCACTGAATGTACTCTGAATCCTGCGGATCCCCGTCTCGGCGATGAGCTGGAACGATGCCAATGGTTGGTCCGGGAAATACAGCGAATGCGCGTCACCGTAGCCGAGCCAGAGGAAAAATCCCCGCGGCAAAACGAGTGTTGCGAGGCCGTATGCGGCGACCGCAGCCCCAATCCATAAGAGCACCGTGCGCGCGGAACGCAGAAAATCTCCCGACCACGGAACGCGCCGGAGAATAAGAAATGCCGTGAGCGGCAGGAAATCGTACTTGAAGCCGAGGGCAGCGAGCTTCCAATCCTGATGCGTGAGGTATGTGACGACGAATGAGAGAAGAATGAGGGCAACGATCAAAACATCCGCCGCGTCGAAGCACAGCAATGCCCGCTTCGCATTCATGAGCAATCCCATCACGGCTAGCACCAGAATGATCCCCAATATTCCCTCCTTCCACACCGCCAACACGGCCATCGGCGCATGACCGGATCCTTCGATCAGCTTCGTCCCCACCGTCACGAGGAGCGCGTGGAGCGGCAGGAGTGCAATGAGCAGGAGCGTGAGCCGTTCGCGAAGTCGTTGGAGCACCAAAGAAATGTACAATGGAAAATGGAAAATGGAAAATGAAGCGGAATCGAATGGGGCGGGATCCGCCGCCACGGGGGGTGAAGGGGAAGGCCCTGCTGCCGAAGGCAGCATTGCCGACGAGGCGACCCCGAATCCTTGGAGGGGTCGACGAGGAGGCGCAGGGCCGGGCGGAGGGGCTTTGGCGGCGGAGCGCTTTCTTTGCTTCTTTCTTTGTCGCCCTGACAAAGAAAGAAGGAGGGCAACTATATTAACAATTCCTCAACTTTTTCTTTGCACTCTCCACACCACAAGGAAACAATAGGCTGAACTCATCCATATGATTGGGTTCGCCCCTCACACTTCCCCTAGGGCTACCGCCGGGAAAATCACTCCACAATCGGGTGGAGATGCCCCAGATGTGTGTGAGGGGCTCTTTTATTATGCAACCAGCCTCTCCTCCTCCGTCCGGAACACCTCCCCCTCCTTGAGAACTCTCGAAACAGCATCGATGCACTTGCGACTGACATCCGAGCCGTAGAGCTTCGGACTTCTTCGCATCTCCGGGTGATCCCAAGCAAACTCGATGATCTTGCGGATCCCTTCCGCGCTCACGGGCGGCGCGATGAGGTTGCCGCCCGCCATGGCCGACTCGGAGCGGTCGGACCCGAACCTCAGCGTCACGCACGGAACGCCCATCGCGTTCATCTCCTCCTGCATGGACCCCGAATCGGTGGCACATACAGCGGCGCGGCTCATGGCGGCGATCACGTCGCGGTACTCCGACCACACGGGTGAGAGGACGAAATTGGTGTGCGTACGAGCAAGCTCCTCCACTTCCTTCTTCAGGCCAAACCGCTCGAATGCCGCATTCGTCTGAAACATTTCGATGAGCAGCACCGTGCGGCCGGAGAGGATCAGCGCCTTCATCGCGTCGTAAATCGCGCGGAAGCGCTTCTCGGACGCGCAATTTTCGCGGCGGTGGATGCAGAATCGGACGAAGCCCCCCTCCTTGAGCTGCGGATGCCGATTGAACACGGTCGCGTTCTTCGCGTCCTTCATCGCCTCCTCGGTGGCATCCACGACGGAGTTGCCCACGACGAAAATCCGATCCTCGGAGAACCCTTCGGAGAGCATGAATCCGCGGTCGAGAGCGACGGGTGCGAGATGGATACCGGTTGCCGCTTCAGAGCAGCGCGTATTGAACTGCTCGGGATACGGCTCGAGGCTGCCCCGCGTCCAGTTCTGCGCCTGCATCTGAAAATCCCTCCAGGCACCGATATCGTTTAGTTCCCATTTACCATTTTTCATTTTCAATTTCTCGTAGTCCGGCGTCAGCGTTCGGATCCCCGCCTCCACGTGCACCGAGGCGAACCCGTGGCAGAAGCCCGCGTTGCTCGCGGCCATCGCCGTCGTCGTGTCCCCGTGCACATAGGGAATGACGATCTTCCCCCGCGCTTTCAGCTCAGAGATGACATGCCCGAGCCGCCCGATGATCTGGCTCACCACCTCGTGCATCGCGCCGCGCACGTTCAAGTTGAAGTCCGGCTCGACAGAAAACTCTTTCAGCATTCCGCCGCTCAAGTTCTCATCGTAATGCTGTCCAGTATGGCCGAGGAGGACGAGGTGGCCACGCTTCTTGAGCTCCCTATAGAGGGGCACCTGCTTGATGATGTCCGGCTTGGTCGCGATGAGGATCAGGTGCACATGACGATCGCGCTGGTCAGCGACATCATCGAAGAAACGGCTCGTGCGATAGGTGATGTTTTGCATCGCACCGCTAGCGTAGCAGGAAGAACCTAGTGCCTTCCAGGGAAAGATCGAGAACGAACTGCGCTGTTTCTCGGCTTTTGAAAGCGGAGAAATGGTTCTTTGGCTCTTTCGGATATCCAGGAATGAGACGGGGGGCCTCCCGTGCTCCATCATAACGCTCCATTTTCTTCCCTCCTTTCATCCCATGGGTAATCGCCTCCCGAGACAACCAGCGCAGGAACCGACCGGACCGGAGAAGCCATGCTGCACGAACTTCACCGCGGAGATCTCCCTTGGGCTCTCCGCGCTACCGTCAAACGTATCGGAGCTCGAAACGCATCAGCAGGAATTCAAGAGGAGAATGGGGGATAGAATGACACAGCTCGAGCGGGAATTTCCGGGTGCCATCCGAAAGACCGTCCCCGGCCTCGGCACGATCGAAGTGATCGGCTCGCAGGAAACTATTGATGCCATCGTCACCAAAACCGGAGGAAGGATTTTGCGTCTCGATCACCACGGCAATGATACCGATCAGGAAGTTCCGCCCCCCGTGCAGGGGCCGGAACGGGCCGCTGCATGATTTTATCCGAACCGTGACACTCCTCCCCTCCCGACGGGAGGGGATCGAGGGGAGGGGGTCAATTCAAGAAATCGATAATATCTACTCTTACGATCCTATCAGACCCCCTCTCCCTAACCCTCTCCCGTCGGGAGAGGGAAAAAAGACCGCACAACCAACCTCCTTTTCACACCCTCCCCTCTTTCACCTTCGTCTCGGTGATCGACGCACCTTTGGTGACGATCCCCGGAACCTCGAGAACTTCCTTCTTCGCAATCTTGTCTCCGTCGAACGTGTAGACATACGGCGTGCAGAGGCCGATTTCCATCGTCGCCGCCTTCTCCGGGTCGAGGTTGTCCAGATATTTGATGATAGGGCGCAGGCTGTTGCCGTGCGCCGCAACGAAGACCGTCTCGCCCTTCACGACGAAGGGGAGGATGTACTGGAGGAAGTACGGCTTCGTCCGCCGCTCGCAGTCCTCCATGCTCTCGCCGTTCGGCGGCCGCGTGGAGTAGCTCCTGCGCCAGAGCTGCACCTGCTCCTCGCCGAATTTCTTCGCCGTCTCCGCCTTATTGAGCCCCTGCAGATCGCCGTAATGCCGCTCGTTGAGCGCGGAATCGCATTCAATGGGAATGGCGGTCTGCTTCAGCTCCTTGAGCACGACATCCAGCGTCTGCGTAGCGCGAAGCAGCCGTGACGTGAATGCGCGGTCGAAGCGGAACTTCTTGAGGACTTTTGCGCAGGCGGCGGCATCCTGACGCCCGCGATCCGTCAGTGGAATATCTGTCCATCCCGCGAAGCGATTCTCGAGGTTCCACTGTGACTGGCCATGACGGAGGAGGATGAGGGTACCCATGCCCCAAGAGTATCACAGCTTTCGTAGCGTGCGCAGAAGTGCTATACTGATACGAAATATGGACATCATTCACGTTTCCCGCGGTCGGTTCCTGGGTACCACTTTCTGGGCGGTACTCCTGTGCTGTGTGATCGTCGCCGTGGCGGCGACTCTCGGCCGTGCGAGCTACAACATGACAGCGGCCGTCACGGACAAACCGGACCTCGCGGTGTATATGCTGCTTCCGGATGAACACGTCACCTCCGCTACGTTGCTGCGTGCGCTGGAAAACGAGCGCCACTACGTCGTGGAAACAAAGGACGGACCGAAGCTCGCGATCCTACGCAAAGGCGAGAAGGAGTGGTATGTTTCGGAAGTGGAGAATTTGCGATGACCTTCCCCATAAGAACCATGCCCGATCCCGATCGTAACGTACCAACCATCGCCGAACTCTATGCGCTCGGTGCCACGGCAATCGGACGCAACCCCGACATGGATGATGAGTACCGCCTCAGAGCGGGCGAGTTGGCAGAGTCCTTGGGAGATCTTGAGCAGAGGAAGCACGAGCTCAATCCATCAGAGGTAAAGATGCGGCTCCTCACCATCCGTGATGCCCTTCGGACGCTCATCGCTCAATCGGATGCAGTCCTCGCAGAGGAGCGAAAATGGCAAACACAGATCACAGGAGCGGAGAATAATTAATCATCGATCCCCATCAATATTTGCCTTTATAGAGCGCTTTCTTGAGTAATTGTAATACTTAATAATTTATGTTATAATGTAAGTATATACATATTCCACACACATACCCATGAAGCTCCCCCATCATTTCTTCGCCGGCTTTGCTGTGACATTGACGGCCATCCTCGCTGTCGTTACCCTCGCACCCTCCATCCGCTCCGGTGAGCTGCGGGCCAGCACGCCACCGTTCATAGTTGTGATCCAAACCGATCTTGTTTGTGGACAGGGAATGAGCTGCGATAAGTATGGAAATCCTTTCCCCCAAAGAAAGATCTGGGAGTGTGTGACGCCCACTTCCTGGGCCATGGGGACGTGCACGTACACTCAAATCGAAAGTTGTAATACAAATGCAGTCGTATGCCCCTCCACGTATGTCTGCGACAAGCAAAGTGGAGAATGTAAAAAAAGGACCACCACTCCGCGGGAGCCTGGATGCGGTACCGATGCTGATTGTAACGGACAGGTTTGCGTCTACGGCAAGTGTTATCCTTGCACGACCTCTCCGTTTGAATGCGAAGGCAACCTCATCTGTAATGCAGGTCTCTGCGAAGAGAGACCGCCGGAGCAGCCGAAGTGTTCAACCAACGAAGACTGCGGGGGAAGAGTGTGCTACTCGCGCAACTGCTACGACTGCGATACCCGCATGCTGGAAAACGGCGTGAGTCTGATCAACTGTCCCAACGGAACCTACTGCGATGGAAGTGATGGGGTGTGCAAAGCGCCTGTGTTACCTGAACCCGCCGCACCGGTGCATGAATGCGATACTCATGAAGACTGCGGAGAAAAGGCGTATTGCCACTACACCCCCGTAAAAGAATGGGTTGGGGGGGCATGGAGCAAGGACTACCTCAGGAATAGTGACGGAACCTACTACACTATGTGCAGTGCTAGGCAGCGCAATGGCTTTGAGTGTTCTGGTGACTACGAGTGCCTCAGTGATCGCTGTTCCAAATGGCGCATTAATGACACAACTGGCGTATGCAGTGGTGTCCGAACCGAATGTCCATCAACAACATACAAAAACGGAAATGTATGCTCTCCTAAAAAAGGGGCCGGCGACGCATGCAGCTCCAATAATCAGTGCGTCAGCAATATTTGCTCTGCGGGGGTATGCACTCAATCGATCGATCTTGTCGCCGCTCAAGCTAGCTACGACGCCGCAGTGGAGGCGCGCGATGCGGCGGAGGAGGAGGCAACTGAGGCAAAGAGTGCCGTCGAAGAGGCAAAGGATGCCTACAGCACAGCGAAGGAACAGAAGAGTGACGCGAAGCAGGCATACCTCGATGCGCGCGCGGCGTACAAGGCGGCGGACGAGGAGGACAAAGCGGATGCAAAGGAGGACATGGATGCGGCGAAGGCGGATTACCTTGAGGCGTCCCAGGAAGTGAAGGATGCGAAGGCGAATTACCTGGTCGCGAAGACGGCGTACACGACGGTGAAGGCCGCGTACGCAGCAGCGAAGCGCACGGCAAAGACCGCGGCGACGGTCCTCAAGGCCGCGCAGAAAATCCTCAAGGCTGCGACGAAGTAACCGCTCATTTCCCATTCTGCATTCTCCCCATGTCCCGCACCTCTACACTCCTCATCGGCATCACTGCAATTCTTCCGATTGCGCTCGTCGCAGCGATCCTCGTTTCAGGAGCGGGGCCACGGATGTTGTCTCAAACCAGCTCAAAGTGTACGACCAATGCAGACTGCGGCGGAAAGTTGTGTAGCCTCGGCATGTGCTACGCTTGTGGAACGTTGTACGGCGACTACGGCAATAAGGTGCCCTGCCCCAACGGAACCTACTGCGATGTTAATGATGGAGTGTGCAAAACGCCGCCCCCACAAGATACTACGAATCCGTCCGATTCCGTTCCTCAGTGCACCACCAATGATGAGTGCCCCGACGAGGAATTCTGCCGCACTTTCTCGTCGGATGGGCGCCGCTCATGCTCGTTTATGAGATGTGAGCCCGTCCGCTACTGTCCTTCACCTAACCCTTGGGATAGACCTGAGGATTATCGCTGCGCGATATGTCCGCGGGGATTCACCTGCTCCATTGAGCCGGCATCTCCGGGCAATCTGGGCGGTTCCAGCTACTGCAAGCTCATGGATCCTAGCTACGGCCGTTCGCAGTCCCGTGCACGGGAGGTCACCGCCGCACAGCAGAGCTACGACGCAGCCGCGGAGGCGCTCGATGCGGCATTGGCCTCGGCGACCGAAGCGCAGGATGCGAGAGATGAAGCAAAGGATGCATACACGGAAGCGAAGGATCAGAAGGCGGATGCAAAACAGGTGTACGTTGCCGCGCGGGCCGATTACAAGGCAGCGGATGCGGAGGAGAAGGCAGAAACTTTGGAAGAGATGAACACGGCGAAGACGGATTATCAGGAATCGTTGCAAGGCGTCACGAACGCAAAGACGAACTATGCAGCTGCGAAGACGGCATATACGACTGCAAAATCCGCCTATGCAGGCGCCAAGCGCACGGTGAAGACAGAGGCTTCCACCCTCAAAGCCGCGAAGAAGGCGTACGAAGACGCGACGAGGTAGGTTTCAATGTTCAATGGTTCCATGACTCACACACGCACACTCCTCATCGGCCTTCTTCTCCCAATATTCCTCATTACCGCCATACTCCATACACGCATACCCAAAGACATGCGCTTCGAGGCAGATCTTCTCGGAGGAATCGGATCAAGCTGCGACATGGAAGGTGAATTTCCATGTCTCAAAGGCTACTGCAGACCGGAAGTACGGGCAGGCGGGAAAACATGGGGAACGTGTTCCTGCAAAGAGAACATTGACTGCCCGGAAAAATTGGAATGCAACAGTAATGCGGGACGGTGCGAGCCGCGCGCTTGTCAGGTTCCCCATGGAGACTGTCCACAAGGCCAATTCTGCTTAGCGTATTTCGAGACACAAACTGGCGGCAGAGGCCTCGTGGGACGCGGTAAATGCCAAGACCTCTACCTAGACGGGGGGCTCTGCGCTGAACATTCCCAGTGTCTTAGTAATCGCTGTGAGATTGATCCTTTTGATTACAAAAAGAAATGTATTGCAGCCGTCATGCATCAACATCCTGCTGTCCCTCAACCGGCTGACGCTGCCTGCATCGATCCTTCGGATTGTGAGAGCGGGATCTGCTACTCCAATGGCTTTCAATTCCTCTGCGGCTGCCAGGCTGATGATGATTGCCCCACGAGCAAGTGGTGCCAGAGCGGCTACTGCCAATTCGGCTGCAGATCGGACGGCGACTGCGGCGGCGGGCAGAACCACTGCCACCGGAATCATGTGTGCTATGAAGGAGGAAAGAATCTCGGAGATATCTGCATTTTCGATGAGGCATGTCTCACGGGGTACTGCAAGCCAAATCGTCGGGACGGATGGAAGGATGTCAAACACCCCGGAACGTGTTCCTGCAAAGAGAACAGCGACTGCCCGGAAAAATTGGAATGCGACGCTGCGGGGCGGTGCGAGCCGCACGATTGTCAGGTTCCCCATGGAGACTGCCCACAAGGCCAATTCTGCTTAGCGTACGTCACACTACATCCCAGCGGCAGAAGTACCTATGAACGCTACAAGTGCCAAGATCTCTATCCAAACGGCGCCGATTGCACCGGAGATGCTCAGTGTCTCAGCAATGTCTGTCGCCCCTACACTTCAGTATTTGTAAGTGCATATAAATATGGAACATGTTCCGAAGCTTCCTCCGCCAATCCGCAAGATACCAATCCACAAGATGAAGGAACAGACAGCCTCGCCGCCGCACAGCAAAGCTACGGCGCTGCGATACAGGCTCTCAATGCAGTAAAAGAGGTTGTGGACGAGACGAAAAGTACCCTCGAGGAAACGAAAACCGTGTACAGCGAAACGAAGAATGAGAAGATAGAAACGAAACAGGCGTACGTTGCTGCGAAGGCCGACTACAAGGCGGCAGATACGGAAAATAAGGCAGCGGCTCTGGAGGAGATGAATGCGGCGAAGGCGGATTACCAGGAATCGTTGCAAAGCGTCACGGCTGCGAAGACGGACTATACAGCTGCGAAGACGGCGTACACGACGGCGAAGGCCGCGTACGCGGGCGCCAAGCGCACGGTGAAGACGGAGGCTGCCGCGCTCAAGGCTGCGAAGAAGGCGTATGAAGACGCGACGGAGTAATAAGAAGGTTTTGAATAACATTGGCTCGTGTCATGGTGAGCGGAGACGAACCACGACACGAGCCAACTTGTATCCCTCGTCTCCGCTCGGGATGACAAGTTGGCCTAGTTATTCCGAGTTCCCCTTATAACGTCGGTGCCTCCCTCCCATACCGCATCACAAGAATCGGAAACACGACGACCGCATTCCAGATCCTCTTGAGGCGCCACGGCTCGAGCAGCACCCTCCAGAGCCACTCCAATCCCACGGAACGCATCCATCGCGGTGCGCGGTGCGCCGTACCCGCGAGGAAGTCGAACGTACCGCCGACACCCATTGCTACGCGCACACTCAGAAGAACGCGTGCGTGCTCGGCGATCCACAGATCCTGCTTGGGCGCACCGTAGGCCACGAGCAGGAGGTGCGGTTGCGCCTGACAGATGCGATCGATAATCGTCTGCGCATCTTCTCTTCCGGGGCTTCCCGCATACGTACCTGCGATCTTCAAGCGCGGATTCATCTTCTTCAGTACCCCACCCGCACGTTCCGCGACTCCTTCGGCTGCACCAAGGAGGAAAACGGCGTGCTCTTCAGGAAGATTCTTCAGCAGTGCCATGACGGTATCCACACCCGCCACGCGCGCGGGAAGTGTCTGACCGGTGAGGTGCGCCATCCACTTGAGACCGATGGAATCCGGAAGATTGAGAGCGGCTGCCTGCAAGATCTTTCTGAATGCTGTATTGCGACACGCCTCCACGAGCATCTCACTGTTCGGCGTCATGACATGATGGAAACGTGGCTCCGCGAGCATCCCACGGATGCGCATGACGGCATCCGCTTGAGTGAGAGGATCGATGGGGACGCCGAGAAGGGTGACACGGGGGGGTATGGGAAAAGGATAGCGAAGGAACGTACGGTTAGGACATAGGACATAGGACTTAGGAACGCAAGCGACATCTGGCTTCGGTGTAAGTGAAAACAGGGACCTTAAGTCCTATGTCCCAAGTCCCAAGTCCTTTTATGTTATCCTCTCGACACGTTCATCTCTCCATGCGCACCTCTCGTCTCCTCCCATTGGCCCTCTGCACCATCACCCTTGCAGCCTGCACCCTGCCGCAACCCGGCTCCCCCACGCAGCCGCAAGCGGTGACAGAGGACCCCACGAAGCGAACGGAACAGATCCCGCAGGAGGAAGCTTCCCCCCTGCTCACCGGCACGGGCGCTCTCGCGGAGCGGTTACTCCCCACAGGCGTCCTCGAGATCGGCGATCGTAATGCCCCGCTCTCCTTGCTCCTCTTCACCGAGCACCACTGCCGCTACTGCAAGGAATTCTGGCGCGATCAGTTCCCCAGAATCGCACAGGAGTACATCGCCAAAGGCGACGTTCGTCTCGGAATCGCGATCTCCCCGCTCAAGAAATATGCTTCCTCGCAAGAAGATGCCCTCGCATTGATCTGTGCGGCAATGGAGGGGAAAGGCCAAGCCATGCACGACGCGCTCTTCGACCGTGACGACTCCACTCCCATTGCCTCCATCGCGAAGCTCATCGGCCTCGCATCCGGTCCGTTCTCCGCCTGTATGAAAGACGAGAGCACTGCACTCATTCTCGGACAGCAGCAGGCATGGACGCACAGCCTCGCCGTCTCCCTCGTCCCTACCTTCTTCCTCAATGGAGAGAAGGTGACGGGGCTTCCGTACGCCGCGGACCTGCGCAGCATGATCGATCGGGCGCTCAAGGATCGGTGAGCAACACGGCAACGATGAAATCTGCCGAAGACGCTCTGCCCTACGAAGAGCAATCCTGCGGACAGTTGCACGCGGTCTCTCCTGTTCCGCATTGACCGTCCCCGCACTGTACACACACGCTGGTGAGTGCGATTTCGGTACAGAGACCGTTGGGCATGCGGCCGATATTCGGAACGGACGTGAGGCCGGCGCAGCATCGGATCAATCCGGTTGCCTCGCTCACGATGCCCCCTTCGGACGTACATGATGGCCTGCTCGAAGTGCTGCCCGCACTGCAATCCGTCCTGCAATTGCACGAGTTCTCCCCTGCACCGCACCGGCCATCCCTGCCGCATTTCGTGCAAACGAAGCCGCCATTCTGCGTGGCAATACACATGCCGTCCGCCGCAGATATGGCACGCATGACGGAAACCAAGCCATCGCAACAGCGTTGCCCCGGGGGAGGAATAGCTCGCCCAACCCCTCCTTCCGGAATGCACGCAGACGGCGTCTCCGCGACGGAAGCGGATGATGACCTCGACGACTTCTGTGTTTTCTTGACCGGACAGGTGATCGCACAGTCGACAGAAGGAGCGCTTGCCTCCGCAACACCATCGGCCGCAGCGCGGGCGGCGAAGGAGATACTGCCGGGACACGAAGTGCTCTTGGGAACCTGAAAGTTGAGCTTCCAGGTTTTGGACGATCGCGCCTTGATCCTGTAATTGGTGCACGTGATGACTCCGCCTTCGATTCTGCACGAAGACGTGCCGGAGATGTACGTCATCCCCGCAGGAGCATCCGCAATGGCACGGGCATTCTTCACCGGCTGCGTTCCGGTGTTGCGCACCGTGATTGCATACTGCACCTTCACCCCCGGCTTCACGATGGCAGGCTTATTCTTCACTACTGTCACTGTGAGCGGCCCGGCTCCGGCCTCCGCAGAGAAGCGTCCGTAGGCGCTGGCAACGGTGAAGAGGGAGAGGAGAACGACGAGACCTGCGACCGGAACATACGTAGGGATGCGATGCATGATACGAAGGGAAGTGCATCGACCATTGTACACGTTCGAAGCGGCGTGCGCTTCAGCCCAGTCGTACCTGCACCACTTTCATTCGCGCGCTAAAGCCACGAAGAATTTCGACGCAATGGAGCGACACTTTGAACTCCTCCGCGAGGAATCGGATCAGCTCTCCGTTCACCTTTCCGCGCTCCGGCACCTGCGCGACATCGATCTTCAGACTCCCATCGGCCAACATCCCGCGCCATCCCGTTCGCGGAGAAGAGGGACGGACATGAATGGCCAGAGTGATACTTCGCTCGCTCTCAAGCCGCTGCTGGAGCTCGGTGAGATCCATTGTTAGGAGAGGTGATCTTCACGCCACTCCTTGATCTCGCGATGATTCCCGTTCAAGAGAACCTTCGGCACTCTCTGCTTGCGAAATACCTCCGGACGCGTGTAGTGCGGGTATTCGCGCTTCCGTTTGAGAGACTTGGAAAAGCTCTCTTCTTCGGCCGAGGCATCCTTGCCGAGCACACCGGGAATCTGCCGCGCTACGGCATCGATGAGGACCATCGCCGGAATCTCGCCGCCCGTCAGGACGTAGTCGCCGATAGAGATTTCCTCGTCGATCCACCCGCCGGAGATGATCCGCTGATCGATCCCCTCGTAGTGTCCGCAGAGCAAAATGAGCCACTCGTGCTTCTTCGCCAGCTGCTCGACTCTGATTTGCGTCAATTTCTTTCCCCGCGGCGAGAGGTAGATCGTCCATGGTTTCCCGTTTCTCTTGCTTCGCTTCCGCTTATTCCCCTCCCTCACCACAGCCTCCAATGCGGCAACGACCACATCGCTCCGCATCACCATCCCCGCACCACCGCCATACGGACGGTCATCCACCTGATGATAACGGCCGAGCCCGAATGTCCGCAGATCATGGAAGCGAATCGTCAGGAGCTTCTCCTCCTGCGCACGCTTGAGGATGCTCTCGGTCAAGGGACCTGAGAACATGCCCGGAAAGAGAGTGAGAATGTCGATGCGCATGTAGAATGAGTATACAACTCTGCCATGGAACTCCCCACGATTTCCGTCCTGATTCCGACCTACAATCCCGATCCTGCACATCTGCGTGCAGCGCTTGAGGGACTCATCCACCAGACCTATCCCCGCTGGCGGGCGCTCGTGCATGACGATTGCTCGACTACCGATACGCATGCGATTGTCGAGCCGTTTCTCAATGATGAACGTTTGCGTTTTCTCCGATCCCCGGAGCGCCTCGGCATCGGACGGAACTGGAACGCATGCCTGCGAAACTCCTCCAGTGAACTCGTCGCCTATCTCTTCCAGGATGACACTTGGGAACCTCAGTACCTGAAACGCGCAGCGGACGTGCTCCTCGATCATCCACACATCGGTTTTGTCTCGATGGGACACCGCTATCAGATCGAGGGGGATATCCAAACAAGCGGGGACTACTCGGAACTCGCGCACATGAAAGAACACAATCTACCTGCCGGAATCCATGATGGACGGAAGTTCCTCCGCGAGTGGATCGTACGGGGACTGCGACCCAATCTCATCGGCGAGCCGGACTTCGTGGTCATCCGACGGGAGATCATGGAGGAGGTGGGGCCATTCCATGAGCAAATGCCACAGTCACTCGATGCGGAATACTGGGTGCGCTTGCTACGGGTCACCGACTGGTACTACCTCAAGGAGAACCTCGGTATGTTTCGCGTCCACCCGAAGGCCGCCACCGCCGTGAACCGCGCGCACGGACAGGGTCTCTTCGACCGTTTCCAGATCCTCCAAACACTCATCTCCGATCTGCCACGCGGACCGGACAGGACCACGGCCTTGGCCGCACAGGTCGAGCAATTCAGAGAGATGGCAGCCAAGTATTCGGCGAAGAAATCACGGGGCGATCGCATCACCTACACAGGTGTGGGATGCGTGAAACGTTTCTGCGTGAGACACCCGATCATCGCGGCAGTGACGCTCTGGAACGCGTGGCGATCTGCGAGAATGCACTGAGATGTAATGGCGGGTACCGCCGCCACGGGGGGTGAAGGGGGAAGGCCCTGTCCTCCGGCCGCGGGACGTTGCTGACGAGGCGACCCCGAATCCTTGGAGGGGTCGACGAGGAGGCACAGGGCTTAAGCGGAGGGCCTCTGGCGGCGGAGTGCTTTCTTTGCTTCTTTCTTTGTCGCCCTGACAAAGAAAGAAGAGGAGGACGAAGCAATGAGCCAACGCAATTTATTGCATGCCACGAAGACGTGGGAGTACGCTCACAACACTATGAAGCTCAAAACTCTCTTCAAACACGCTGTAGACATCGGGATCTCCGCCGATCCGCGCGGAGCGAAGGCTGTGGAGAAGATTCTCAAAAAACAGCAGGAGAGAGCCAAGAAACTCGAAGGCGCAGAGAAGGAATACTTCGACATCGAACGCACATGGAATCCCTTTGCGGACACGCGGATCATCGCGGGCACGGGAGAGGAAGAGGTGAAGCATCTGCTCGTGGGCATCGATATCGAAACGCCGGAAGTACTCCTGGCCGACCGCCTGCGGGAGAAGGGAATGAAGATTGATGCCCTCTTCATTCACCATCCGGAAGGCCGGGCACTGGGAGATCTCGAGAAGATGCTCCCCATGCAAGTGGATGTCCTCGCGCTCGCGGGCGTACCGGTGAATATCAGCGAAGGGTTCCTCAAGCCCCGCATCGAGCGCGTCATGCGCGCCATCCATCCGGACAATCTCTTCCGTACGGAGCGCGTGGCGGAACTGCTCGGCTTCCCAGCCATGACCTGCCACACAGCCTGCGACAATCTCGTGTGGACACTCATGACGAAGACGATCTGCAACAAGGAGTACGACTCACTCGACGACGTTGTGAATGCGCTTTTGAAGGTCCCCGAGTACGCGTGGTACGCGAAGAAGGGCAATCCGCCTCTCATCGTGCACGGCGCGAAGAACAGCCGACCGGGCAGGGTGGTCGCCTCGGAATTCACCGGCGGCACGAACGGCCCCGAGGAATTCATCTCTGCACAATCGCACGCAGGCGTGGGAACGATCCTCACAATGCACGCCACGGAGAAATCGCTCGAGAAAGCCCAAGAATGCCACGTGAATATCATTCAGTGCAGTCATATGGCTTCCGACGCCATCGGCATGAACATGATGCTCGACCGTCTCTCCAAGCTGGAGAAGAACCTCACGACACTCGAGATCTCGGGGTTCGTCCGGGTGAAGAGGAAGTAATTCCTACCACCAGAACGTTATTCAATTCTCCATAGTCCTTGAGGAACCCGTCGGTCGCGGCTGCTCCGTATAGGATTTCGGCTCTCCAAGGATCGCCGGTATGGATGCTTCCGGCACGCGGAGGGATACACGCAATGCATGCGTGAGGGCGGCACGATGCAATGCTTCTTTCTGCGCTTCCAACAAGAAGGAGCCACGCAGGGAACGACCGCTCTGGCGATCATAGAGAGGACCGTCGGGGAGCTTGATGACTCCATTCGTCTCCCATGACTGCTCCAACCCTTTGATTCGGCGCTCCGCCTGATCGAGTAGGTTGCGTCTGCCCGCTTCACGCGACTGCTCCATTGCACTCGCCCCTGCAGGCGACGCAGCCTTTTCTACGGGCCTCCCGGTATTGGTTGATGCTGTTTCCCACCTCCAAGAGGAAACAGGAGGGCGACGCTGCTGGAAACGGAACGCAGGAGGAATATCCACTGCTTGCTCGTAAGTATTGAGGAGGGCCTCGAGACCCTGGAGATTTTGCTCGTATTCCCGGAGTACCTGCTCCGTTCCGTCGAGGTACTGTTCGTAGGACGCGGCCATTCTCGGCTGCGAAAGTTTCCCTTCATTGCCACGAATACGATTTACGATCTGCAGCGTCTCCGCATTGAATCCCTCAAAATGAGACTGCCACTTCGATTTGTCCAGACCTGTCTGCGCATTGAATTCAAGTTTCTTACGAACCGCCCGGCCGCGCCCGAAGAGTGCATCCTTCTGCTGCATAAATGTCTTCAGTTGTTCTCTCTGTCGGGCACCGGCCTCCATCCTTTCCCGGGCTTGCTGGAGATAATCGGATGACGAATCCTGCTGACGCTGCCCGCGCTCCTGCGGCGAAGGAAGGCGATTGAAGGGGCTCATGAAGCAGATTGGGAAAGATGCTGTTCGGCTTTCTGAATATCGAGAGAGCGTTCATCCTGTTCCTGCTCCGAGCGTTCGGTACCATCGATCGCGCGCTCCGTCCGGGAAATGAGCCGCTCCATCTCAGAGAAGAGCTGTTCGAGCTGGCCTCCGGAGGTTTGCAGCTGGTCGTTGACTGTCCGAAGCTTCCCAAGAAATTCATCGCGCTGCCCATCATCGAGCCCCTCCGCAATCGTGCGGGCACGGTCTGCCTGGTCTTCCGGAATCGAAGCGAGCGCTAAGAACCCCTCTTGGAATTGGTGTATGTTCATTACAGACATTATACCACATAATTAAGTATTTGGCTATATCCCAGAAAAGACATTTTTCTTGATGAGAAGGGAAAATTCCTTACTATGCTCCGGCTTTTTCCCTTCCTTCATGCCCTTCACTTCCCGCCAAGACACTCTCAAACAAACCGCCATCGAAGCAGCCGGCACTCCTCATGGTCCCCACAGATTCGAACCACGTACTGTGGAGGAACAGCAGGTACTCGACCGGCGTTTCGTCAGTTCCTTGTTGGATCAAAGACTGAGGAAAACCGGCACCGTCTCCCTTGCCGCTGCCGAAAAACCCGCCGAGGAGCTTTGAACGACCAACGGGCATCGGTATCATCTGCGACCGATGCGTCGGCTCTCCGTCTTCTCACCCATCGGCGAAGCATGGAAGTTCTACCGCAAGCAGCCGATTCTCAATGCCGCGCTGCTGTGGCTGCTCGTCTTGCCGAGTATTGGCCTCACGGAGCTCTCCGTGCTGCAGGAAGAGCATCCGTACTTCCAGATGCTCAAGGAAAAGGGTATCGCGCATGTGACGGATCTCAGGCTCTTCCTGCTCGTCTTCGCTGCGGACACCGCCCTCTCGCTTTTGCTCCTGTGGGGCATCGCCTGCGTGCTGCTCGTAGGTAAAAGGCTCATCCTGAAGCGTGCCGGGCGCGTCCGGAGATCCTTCAAGACGGTGCGGACAGAAGCCGCCGGCTATCTCATCCCACTCCTCTTCACATCCATATTGCGCGGATGCTTCACCTTCTTTTGGTCGCTTCTCCTCATTATTCCCGGCATCCTCTACTACCTGCGTACGGCATTCTATCCCATTGCGATCGTCGCGGAGGATTGCAGTTTCCGTGACGCTCTCACGCGCAGCAAGGAAGTGACCAAAGGACGACTCATCGGCGCCATCAGCGTACAGATTGTCATCGGTCTTATCCTGTTCGTTCCAGCATCACTCATCGATGCAATCCTGCAGATCCTCTTGCAGCCGCTGCATCCGAATATGATCTTCGTCCTTCCTGTCCTGAGCGCTCTGCTCTTCGCGTTCCCATTGATGTTGATGCTGCTCGCCACGACCGTCGTATACGGCAGATTGAAGCTGTCGCGGTGAAGAGCTTATGAGCTGATTGGCTTTTTAGTTTCTTAGAATATGAAGCTTATTTCCCCACCCCCGCCTGCTTCAGCACCGCATCGAACACAGTTGGTTCATGAATGGCCAACTCGCTCAAGACCTTACGATCGAGCTCGATATGCTTCTCCTTGAGTGCCTTCACGAGGCGCGAGTACTGAACACCGCGTTCTGTAGCCGCCGCACTCAAGCGCGTAATCCAGAGAGCACGAAACGTTCGTTTCTTGAGACGACGATCTCGGTAGGCATTCTGCCCCGCTTTGATGACGGCCTCCTTCGCCTTCTTGAAAGTCGAATGCCGCATGCCGCGGTAGCCCTTCGCCAGAGCGCGGATCTTCGCATGCCTGCGGTGCCGGACGGTGCCGCGCTTGACGCGCATATCAGAGGTAGGGAACGAGGGATCGTAAAGATTTGTACTCGGTCTTATCGACGATCATCGTGCGATTGAGACGCTTCTGACGCTTGCTCTTCTGCAGGAGAAGGTGATTGCGGCCCCTGCGCTTGAGAGCGTACTTGCCGCTCCCCGTCTTGCGGAGACGCTTCTTGGCGCCGCTGTGTGACTTGATCTTCGGCATAGAGAAAAGGTCGTGATCCGACGTAAGCGGGTCAGATCGCAGGAAAGTATAGAGATATGAAAGGGGGATGCAAAGGATTTCCCGCAAAAATCCACCATGACAATAATGCGCGAAGGCAGGCTCTGCCTGCCTGGAGCGCCACCTTGAAGGGAAAGAGAGTTCATGAGAGAAAACCGTCAAGGTTTTCTCTCATGCCTAGTGTTTCGCCCGCACCACCGCGACGAATTGCGTTCCATGTTGTTTGACCTCCTGCTCGACTTCCGCGCAATCCTTGAGATCGGCGATGAGACCCTCAAGCTTCTGCCGGGCGTACGATGAATTGGTGAGTTCACGTCCGCGCAGGCGTACGAGGAACTTCACGAGGTGACGCTCCGCGAGGAACTCCTTCGCACGGGCAACGAGTCGGTCGAGATCATGACGATCCGTTCGAAAACCGAAGCGAAGCGTCTTCACTTCCGTCTGTTTGCTGTGCGCACGCTGCTTGCGCTCCTTCTTCTTGATTTGGTAGAGGTACTGGCCGATATCACCGATCTTCACTACGGGCGGAACGGCCTTTGGGGAAACCTCGATGAGATCGAACTCCGCTGCACGCGCGCGTGCGAGCGCCTCCTCAATCGACAACTTCTCCACACCCTTCTCCGTCACCAGAAGAACTTCCGGCACGCGAATCTGGTCATTGGTGCGAGGCCGCCGCTCCGAACCGTGGTTCATTCCCGAGTGCGATGAACGTTTCTGCAGAGGTGGAATGGGGAAGAAAGCAAAGAAGAATACCAAAAGGAATGGTAGAACGACCGGAAGTGGTAGACAAGAAGACTTACGGTCTATGATCCATCAATCACTCCCCCACCCGCTCGAGAACGGAGAGCTGCAAACTGACCTTGTACCATCCCGGTGCCCCGCCCGCTTCGACGGAGAACCACTGTGGAAGCAGGAATTGAACAGGCCAGAGGCGTTTCTCCTCGATCTGACGCCCGAAATCCCCCAGCAGCACCCGCTGGGCGGAGAGCAGAAGCGATGACTTCGTCACACTCTTGAGGGCACTGCCGAACGCGGGACTGGGCAGCGAACGCTGAAGCTGGTCTTCGGCGGCATGACTGTCGCGAGCGTAGCGCAGCAAATCGAGGGAGAGGAACTGCTCAAGCGAAACGATCCCGACCGGATTCTCTTCCTCAAGACTCGCGTAGAGCAGAGCAATCTCGTCATCCGCGAGAGCGTCGCCGACCGTGAGGAGTCCGGCAAGCTGCGTGAAGAGCAAGATCTGCTGCATACCTTCCTCGTTCGCCGCGAAGCTCACTGTAAGCGGACGGGAGGAGACAGTGGGCTCGGAACCGTACGGCCGCGGTTCGCCGATGACGATGTCGGATGCCTGCGAGAGCTGGTTCTGTTTCTTCAAGGTGAGTTCGAGGAGCTCGATCGTGGAGATGAGCCGCTGTAGATCCGTCTCGCGTGGCAGCACGTACACATTCAACCGCTCACCGATCGAACCGACTTCCGTCGCACGATTGAGCTCGGAGAGCTCCACTTGCTCCTTGAGCACCGTGAGGTGCTTCTCCATGGCCGGAAGCGTCGCCACGAGCGGCACAGCCACCTCTTTCACTTCCCGCACCACTTCGACATGCTTGATAATGAGACTGATGGAGAGCGCGAGCGACAGCGCTCCTGCGATGAGGGCGAGGATGGGATGGGCACGACGCAGGAGAAGGTAGAAAGTCACTGGAGCTGAATCTCGAACATGAACGGCGAGTGAAATTGCTTTTGGGCATCCTCTTCGCGCGTGAAGCGCGGCACAGTGGTGGAAGCGACACCGGGCATACGCCGGATGGCATCGACGAACTCCGCGAGGACGGTCATGCTGCGCGGACCCACATTGCGGACATCGCCGGCAACCGTGACGGTCTTCTCGAGCGGACGGTACTGGATTGAGGATACGATGACGGCATCCCGCACCTGCAGAACAATGCGCTCCGCCTCGGCGAGAATTTGGGACCTGAGGAGCAGGAACGACGGAGAGCTGAGCTTAGCCTCCCGCAGGCGGCCGAATAATCCGCGTCGCTCCGGCGTGACGATCTCACTGCGCCTGCTCTCCGCCACAAGGATATCCGCCTTCAATGTCGTCGCATACGAGGAGAGATTCCGGGAGTCACGCATCACTCCACCGACCTCCACGCGCGTGAAGTGCGGAAGCAGAACTGTCCACGAGAGGACGAGACAGAGAGTGAGTAACCCCGAAAAAATCACGAACGGCAGGGCGACCCGCTTGGTGAGGTGCCACGGCGTGAGGTGCGTCGAGGGCGTAGGGATTTCTTCCATGTGTTTTCCTTATATTGTAGCGGATTTTGCCTGTTTTTGCCACCCCCACAAAGAGGGTGCGTACGGAGGCAACCACCGCTACTATTAGTCCGTATCCATCCCATTCCCCCTTCTCCGTGGAGGAACTTCTGCAAAAACTTAAGGACCTGCAGTCCGCCGTGAATACGGGGAAGGACTCTCTTTGACGCACGAGGAATCCCCACGAGAATCAGTGAGCTCGAACTTCGCACGAATGATCCGAAGATTTGGGATGACCAGAAATCCGCAAACGCCTTCTTCACCGAACTCAAAATGCTGCGCAAGCAGTGGGAGCCGGCCGCGAGCCTCAGTGCCGACATCGCCGGTCTCATTGACCTGATCGCTCACGCGGAATCCTCCGACCTTCCCGCACTGGAAGAAGAGGCGGCCGCGCTCCTGAAGAAGTGGGAAACGATCGAGCCGCAGATCTACCTGAGCGGCGAGTTCGACCACCTGAATTGCTACCTCTCCGTGAGCGGCGGGGCAGGCGGGACCGAAGCGCAGGACTGGGCCGCGATGCTGCTGCGGATGTACATGCGCTACTGCGAGCGACAAGGATGGAAGACCGCCATCCTCGAAAAAACGGACGGACAGGAGGCCGGCATCAAGTCCGCGACGGTTCACGTCGAAGGATCACCCGCCTACGGATATCTGAAGGGCGAACGGGGCACTCACCGCCTCGTGCGTCTCTCCCCATTCAATGCGAAGAATCTCCGTCAGACGAGCTTCGCACTCGTGGAAGTGCTGCCGGAGCTCCCCGAGACGGCCGAGGTGGACATCACCGCGAAGGACCTGAAGATCGATACGTACCGCAGCGGCGGGGCCGGCGGACAGAACGTGAATAAGGTTGAGACGGCCGTACGCATCACTCACATCCCTTCCGGCATCATCGTCGCCTGTCAAAGCGAACGCAGCCAGCTGCAAAACCGCGCACAAGCCATGAACATGCTCCGGGCCAAACTCCTCGCACGCAAGCGCGAGGACGAGGAGCGCACGAAGAAGGGGCTTACGAAGGCGACGAAGAGCGCCGACTTCGGCCAACAGATCCGCAGCTACGTCCTGCATCCGTACCAGATGGTCAAGGATCTCCGAACGGATGCGGAGACAAGCAATACCACCGGCATTCTCGACGGAGATATTCAAATGTTCATCGACGCGGAGCTGAAGCAAGGAGTTTGTTAATCGACAATGCTCGAATGCGGGCGGGCCAACGGCTCCGCCCGTATTTCTATCATTCGCGAAGCGTTGGATGCCTCTGGCGGGACCCAACGCTGGAGCGACACCTTAAAGGGAAAGAGAATTCATGAGAGGAAACCGACAAGGTTTCCTCTCATGCCACGGTTCGAAAAAGGCGCCCGGAGGCGCCTTATCGATCGTACAATGAAGGAAGGATCACAAATCCTCCGGGCGGACGGTCTTGCGTCCGTTGGCCTTCGCACGTGCGACGGCCTTCTTCACGAGTTCCTCGACAGCGGAGCTGACGCCATCGGCGAGATCTCCGGCGGACATCATGTTGACCTTCTTGACGAGCTCCTTGAGCTTGGAGGCAACGACGTAACTCATGGGAAGTGGGGTAAATAGATAAATGCGTGCGGATTCTATGCAGGAGTAAAGAGCTCCGCAAGCCATTTTTCTTACTTCACTCACAGGAAGGGCCCTCAATGTTCAATTGACGAATAGTCGATTCTACGCACCGTAGCGTAAGGAGAATCGGCAATGCGCGTGCAAAATTGCATAGACGAGACATCTTCCTGTTGCCAAAGCAAACCGCATGAAGACACAATAGAACGACGGAGGGATGGCCGAGTGGTCGAAGGCGCTCGACTCGAAATCGAGTAGGCCTCAAAAAGGTCTCGTGGGTTCGAATCCCACTCCCTCCGCCATTCGACTCGGCCCTTCGGGCCTCGCTCACGGTCGTCGTGCCTTCGGCACTCCGGCCACTTCTACGCCAAGATTCCCCGCTCTCCCCATGGTCATCGAACCGATTCTCAAGAGACGCGCTGTCAGAGAATACGAGAATGCTGCTATCAGCGACTCCCAGCTCGAAGACATCATCCGGGCCGGCCAGTTCGCTCCGACTGCTCATCACAACGCTTCGGTCGAGTTCATCGTCATCCGCAATCCCAAGACGAAGGATGCTCTCTTTACGCTCCTCGACCAGGAATTCGTCCACGACGCACCTGTCCTCATCGCACCCGTTCTCGATCGGACAAAATCTGTCGCACCGGTCCAGGATCTTTCCGTCGCAACCGAGAACATGTTCCTGCAAGCGGCTTCCATGGGACTCGGAACGGTGTGGAAGAACGTCTCCGAGGAGGAGAGCGAAAAGGTGAAGAAACTCCTCGGCATTCCCTCACAGTACCTGCTCATCAATCTCATTCCCGTAGGGCATCCAAAGGGAAAGACCGTGCCGCACTCCGACGCGGAGTTCTCCGCAAAGAAAATCCACCGCGAGAAATTCTGAAAGTAGCTTGCTACACTCCGTCTGCAATGGGATTCCCCATCGAACTTCCGCCGCACCTGCTCGCCCTCGCAACCGAACTCACTGTGCGGCCCGAGGACATCGACGAATTCTTCACGCGAGGAAGCGGACACGGCGGGCAGAAGATCAACAAGACCGAAAGTTGCGTCGAGCTCACGCACCGTCCGACCAGCCTCACCGTCCGGGTTCAGCGGTTCCGCGAGCAGCACTTAAACCGCATCGCCGCCTACGAACTGTTAATCCACAAGATCGAGGAGAAAGTAAAGGGGGCCGCCTCCAAACGCGCGCAGGAAATCTTCAAGATCCGCAAGCAGAAGGCCCGCCGCACGCGCAAGGGCAAGGAGAAGATGCTCAAGGAGAAGCATCACCGGAGCTCCGTCAAAGAAACGCGGGTGAACCTGCTCCACCAGTCGCTGGAAGAGTAGGACAATCACACACTCAACCCTTTCTGCATCCTCTTGGAGAGCGTACGCAGGTACGCTGCGGAGACCTTCATTGTTTTGTAGCTGCCTGTTTGGGGATCGAAGACACGCTTCTTCTGGATATTCGCGCGGAAGGGCCGGCGGGTGTGCCGCATGGAGTGGCTCCGGGTGTTCCCGAAGGCTGTTTTCCGGCCGGTCTTGACGCATCTGCGTGCCATGGATCGGCGCAAGGGTACTGACTGGAACGCAGGCCGTCAAACGCTTACAACTCTTTCTGAGGCGGAAATGTTCCGCGAGATCGCCTCCGTCCGGACGTGGCGAATGACTGGTCTTCACAGTATAATCGGCTCATCGGACTCTTCCTCAATCCTCCGGCCATCATCTCTATCCTGCTCGCATTGAGCGTGCATGAGTGGGCGCACGGAATGGTTGCCCGCCGGCTCGGAGATCCGACAGCGGAGATGGAGGGACGTCTCACCTTGAATCCTCTCGCACACCTCGACCCACTGGGTGTGCTCATGTTCGTCTTCGCGGGGTTCGGCTGGGGCAAGCCTGTCCCGGTGAACCCGTTCTATTTTCGCTCCCCCAAGCGCGACACGGCTCTCGTCTCGCTCGCGGGACCCGCGAGTAACTTCTTCCTTGCATGGATTGCCTTCATCGGTCTCCTGCTCGTCGACGGCAGCCATTTCATCCCGTCGATCGGCGGCGTACTGCAGCCGACCCTCGGTCGCGGCGTGCTGCTCATCTTCGAACAGATCTTCCGCACTTCCATCATCATCAATCTCGGCTTCATGGCATTCAATCTTCTTCCCATCGCACCGCTCGACGGATCGAAGATCCTGCGTCTCTTCATCCCGCGCCATACCGAACGCTCCTATGACGATTTCATGCAGTACGGACCGTTTCTCCTGCTCTTCCTCCTCATCGCCGACCGGTTTACGGGGCTGCCGCTGCTGTTTTGGTGGGTGGATGGCATCGCCGAAGCGGTCTTAAAGATGATGAGTTGGGTCGCAGGATGGTTGTGATTGTCCCGCCCCTTGGTACACTGCCCCCGTGTCCGACTGGAAACACGCTTTCGGCAAGCTCGAGATCTTCGCGGAAGTCTGGCGCTTCATGCGCGTGCGCAAGAAGTGGTGGCTGCTGCCCATCGTTATCTTGACGGTGCTTCTCGGCCTCATCCTCATGTTCGCGCAAGGTTCCGCACTCGCCCCGTTCATCTATACGATAGTGTAACCCTGCCCCCCTCTCCCATGTCCGCATCGACTTCCTCCGGCAAGGCCGCGATCTTCGCGGAGATCTGGCAATTCATGCGCGTGCGCAAGAAGTGGTGGCTGCTGCCGATCATTCTCATGCTGACACTGCTCGGATTCATCCTCATCTTCGCACAGGGATCCGCTCTGGCCCCGCTCATCTATACGATCTTCTGAACCATGAAACTCCCCGCTCCGCTGCGTTGGATTCGAGACGGCTGGATGGCATTCAGTCACCTCCTGGGGCTGATCATGAGCAAGATCATCCTCACCATTGTGTGGATAGTGCTCTTCAGCATCTACGGAGTGATCCAGAAAATCATCAGCTTCTTGCGGCCCGAGAAACCGCAGGCAAGCTACTGGGTGGACCCGCCTGCCGAAGCTCCCGACGCCCTTCGTCACCAGTTCTAGATGGCCAAACCCGTTTACATCCTCGGCCTCTCGTTTTTCTACCACGATTCCGCGGCGGTGCTCCTGAAAGACGGAGAGATCGTTTTCGCGGCACAAGAGGAGCGTTACACGCGCGAGAAGCATGACGAGGACATCCCGCTGCACGCCGTGCGCGCCGCGCTTGCCTTTGCAAGCATCACCATCGATGACGTGAGCGCGGTCGGTTTCTACGAGAAACCGCTCCTCAAGTTCTTCGACCGCATCCTCTCGACCTACTTCAAGGTCTGGCCGCGCGGGCTTTTCTCCTACCACCACGCCATGCAGGAGTGGATGACACGCAAGCTCTGGATCCCCCAGCACATCCGCAAGGAACTCAAGTACAAGGGGGAGATCTTCTTCATCCCGCACCACGAAGCGCACGCGGCGTCGAGCTTCTTCTGCTCCGGATTCCCGGACGCGACCATCGTCACCGTGGACGGCGTGGGCGAATGGGCGACGACCACCTTCGGGAAGGGGGAAGGCAAGAACCTCTCCTTGAAGAAGGAGATTCACTTCCCGCACTCGCTGGGTCTGCTCTACTCGGCCATCACCTACTATCTCGGCTTCAAGGTGAACAGCGCGGAGTACAAAGTGATGGGTCTCGCGCCGTACGGACAGCCGAAGTACATGGAGGAGATGCGCAAGCTCATCGAAGCCAAAGAGGACGGCAGCTTCCGGCTGAATATGGAGTACTTCACCTACGAGTACGGACTCAGGATGACGGGGCGGAAGCTCGAGCAACTGCTCGGCCACCCGCGCAGGGACAGTGAGGGGCCGCTCGAACAATTCCACAAGGATGTCGCCAGATCGCTGCAGGAGATCACGGAGGAAGTCATGCTGAAGATCGTGCGGCACGCGAAGGAGGTCTGTCCGTCGCGGTACCTCTGTCTCGCGGGCGGAGTAGCCCTGAACTGTGTGGCAAACGGGAAAATCCTGCGTACGGGTCTCTTCGACGACATCTTCATCCAGCCTGCCGCGGGCGACGCGGGCGGGGCACTCGGCTCCGCGCTGCTGCTGTGGCACCGGCTCCATGACGGGGCGCGCCTGCCGCGAATGGAACAGGTGTATCTGGGCGACGCATTCTCGAATGAGGAGATCGAGACGCTTCTCAAGAAGGAAGGGTACGCCTTCGAGAAACTCTCCGATGCTTCTCTCATCGAAAGAGTGTCGGGGTTGCTCGAGGGCGAGAACGTCATCGGATGGTTCCAGGGACGCATGGAGTACGGCCCACGGGCACTGGGGAACCGCTCGATCATCGCGGACGCCCGCAACGCCGCGAACTGGCAGAAGGTGAATCTGAAAATCAAATTCCGCGAGTCCTTCCGCCCCTTCGCGCCGACAGTGCTCGAGGAGCGGACGAAAGACTACTTCGATCTGGACCGGCCCAGCCCCTACATGCTCCTCGTCGCGGACGTCCAGCCGGATAAGCGCAAGGAAATTCCCGCCGTCACCCACGTGGACGGTTCGGCGCGCATCCAGACGATCCGCCGCGATCAGAATCCGAAGTACTACGATCTCATCAAGGCCTTCGCGGATCGCACGGGTTGCCCGGTGATCATCAACACCTCCTTCAACGTCCGCGGCGAACCGATCGTCCGGTCTCCCGAGGATGCCTTGAACTGCTTCCTCCACACGCACATGGACTATCTGGTTTTAGGCAACTGCCTTCTGTCCAAAGAGAACATGTCACAGGTGAGTAAGGAGGCGCACGACGCCTACATGAAGAAATTCACTCTCGATTGATGGACTTCACCTCGCTCCTTCGCTGTCCAGCGTCCGGTTCCCCTCTCACACTGGACGGCGACGCTTTGGTGAATGCAAGCGGACAGCGTTACCCGATCGTGAACGGGATCCCCCGGTTGCTGACTCCGACGAAGGATGCGCAGGAGGAAGCGCTGCGCGAGAAGATGCAACGGTTCTACGAACAGCACACATTCCCGGGTTATGACGGGATCGACTCCCCGGGGGTCCTCATCGAGAAAGCGCGGCGAAGCCAGTTCGGCCGCTGGCTGGACGAAGCCATTTCCCCGTTTGCGACGGTGCTGGAAGTCGGCTGCGGCACCGGACAGATGACGAACTTCTTGAGCCTTGTGAGCACGCGCACGCTCATCGGCGTCGACATGAGCATCGCCTCGCTGACGTTGGGGGACGCCTTCGCATGTAAACATCACATGCAAAACGTCCATTTCCTGCAGGGAAACATCTTCGCGCTCCCGATCGGGCAGAACTGTGTGGATGTTCTGATATGTTCGGGGGTGCTGCACCACACTCCGGATCCTCAGGGCGGCTACCGGGAACTCCTCAAGCGCGTGAAACCCGGCGGGACGATCGTCATCGGCCTCTACAACACCTATGCACGTATTCCTCTGGGGCTGCGGAAGGTGCTCTTTCACTGCACCGGCGGCGCTTTCCGCTGGATCGACTATCACATGCGGCGACGCGATGTCGACGCGAGTAAGAAGGAAATCTGGTACGCCGACCAGTACTTCAATCCCCACGAGAGCTGGCACAGCGTCGATGAGGTGCTCAAGTGGTTCGACTCTTCCGGCGTGAAATTTTTGAGCGGTGTCCCCGCGATCGCCGAGAGCCTGCCGGAAGATGCGAAGGTCGGGACGCGCCTTTTCCTCCCCCATCCGCGCGGGACGCCTGCCGGGCACGTGTTGAGGCAACTTCAATGGATGTTCACCATCGGGAAGGAAGGGGGGCTCTTCGTGCTTGTGGGAAAGAAAGCTATCTAGCTTCTTAGCTTATGAACAGGCGGGACATGGTGTCGAGCCGCTTCCATCCCTAAGAGGCCAATCAGCTAACAAGCTCGACTGACAACACACAGCCGCACCGCTACGATGAAGTCATGCGGAAGACCATCGTAAACATCGGCCTCCTGCTCGCGAGCATCGCCTTGTTTTTCTTTGGGATCGAGGTTGCCCTGCGCGTGACCAAGATCCAGACAGTCGCTCCGAATCCTCCGCCGATCTACCGGACGAATGCCAATCCTTCGATCAGCTACGAACTCAAGCCGAACCTCAATGTGAAGGCGCTGCGGGCGAGAATCGTGACGAACGCTCAGGGATTCCGCTCCCCGCCCATCTCGGAAGGGAAACCCCTCGTCGCCGTCCTCGGGGACTCCGTCACGTTCGGCTACGGACTTAAGAACAATGAGACGCTGCCCGCACGCCTGCAGGAGCTGCTCCCTGACGTCCAGGTGCTGAATGCCGCCGTCCCCGGCTACAATCTCACGCAGGAAGCGGCGACCTATGAGACCAAAATCACTCCGCTGCATCCTTCGGCCCTCGTACTCGTCTTCTACTTCAATGATTTCGATTTTTCGATCGCATGGCTCGACGATCTGGGCGTCCTGCGCGCGGAGGGGTGGAAGCCGCACGTACAAGAGTGCGAGCCCGTCTTGGACGGCATCTTGGGCCTCCTTCCCGGCAAGTGCTGGCTCGACACCCACAGCGCGTTCTACAAATTCGTAAAGAAGATGGTCATCACGCATTCGGGTGTCGTGGAGACAGCATCCCAACGTACCTATTCCATGCAACATCCCAACGATGACCCCGTCACGGACGCTCAACTCTCTCAGTACCGATCGGCTCTTCGGAAATTCGCTTCGGCACTGCCAAATTCCCTCCCCCGATTGTTCGTGATCTGGCCGGACAATCTGATGCACGCACAGAGCCGTCCGAGGCTCAAAGAAATGGCTAAAGATAGCGGTTTCTCGGTGGTCGATCTCTACGACACCTTCGGGAATCAGATGTCGATGCTCTCCGGCGACACGGTGCATCCAAGCAGGAAATCGGTTGCGAAAGCCGCCGAGGTGATCGCGGAGGCGATACGTGCGAACAGCATCGTACGATAATGAATTCCCATTGGTGGGTTCCGCCGTCACGGGGGGTGAAGGGGAAGGCCCTGCTGCCGTAGGCAGCATTGCCGACGAGGCGACCCGGAATCCCTGGAGGGGTCGACGAGGAGGCGCAGGGCCGAGAAGAGGGGCTCTGACGGCGGTGCGCTTCTCTTTGCTTCTTTCTCTTGTCGGGCAGACAAGAGAAAGAAGGGGACAGAATCAACCAGTAATCGAAAATCCCAATAGGTGTTTGATCCTCACTCCCCACAACCGCGGAATGCAGGCGAGGTACTTGAGTCCGCGCCATACGAGCAAGCGCATGTTCGGTGCCGTCTTGCTCTCCCCCGCACGCCGCGCCACGCACACGTAGGGGATCTCGACGAAGCTGTAGCCGAGCAGGATGGCTCGGAACATGAGATCCATGAAGTACTCGCCGTAATCTCCGCGCAGGCGAATGACCTTGAAGATATCCCGCCGGATCGCGATGAAGCCGCTCGTGTAATCGTGAAAGCGCGGACTCAAGCTCCACCGCAGTGTGAGATTGAGCATGCTGCTCAAGAAGATCGCCAGCGGAGACTCCCCCGGGTCGTAGCCCTTCTGTGCGCCGCCGGACACGAAGCGCGAGCCGACTGCGATATCGCAACCGCGCTCCACTTGAGAGAGGAGCTCGGGGATCTTCTCGGGTGGCATGGAGAAATCGCAATCCATCCAGACAACGGTATCGCCCTTGGCCAGCTCGATGCCGCGCTGCAGACTCTTGGTGAGCCCGCGGTCGTGCGTGCGCACTTCCAGGCGGACGCAGGGAAGATCGCCCGGCACCATTACCTCCCGCACCTTTCGTGCCGTCCCGTCGGGGGAATTGTCATCCACCACGATGAGCTCGTGCGGCTGGCTGACTGCCGCATCGATCGCCCGCAGGAGCGGCACGATATTCTCAACCTCGTTATAGGTCGGGAGGATGACGGAGACGAATTCAACGGGCGGCATGGGCAATAGTGTGAATGGAATCGCAGACATACTGAAGTTGCTCCTCGGTGAGCGCGAGACCGGACGGAAGGTAGAGTCCGCGTCGCGCGATATCTTCGGTGACGGGGAAGCGCTCGGAAGACGGGAAGAGCTTGCGGATGAGCGGCTGATCCGCGGATGAGAGGAAGAAGTCCCGCGTATCGATGCCGCGCTCTTTGAGCGCCGCACTAAACTCGGAGCGCGTGATCCCGAATGCATCTTCCACGCAAACGGCGTACATCCAGTACACGTGTTCGGCATAGGGTTTCTGGATCGGCAGCCTCAGCCCCTGGACATCCTTGAGTTGCTGAGAGTACGCCTGAGCCATCCAGCGCTTGTGTTCGATGAATTCTTTGATGTGCGGCATCTGGCCGAAGCCCACGGCCGCCTGCAGATTCGTCATGCGGTAATTGAAGCCGAGCTCTTCGTGGAAGAAACGTTTGCTCTTGGAATGCGCGAGGTCCCGAAGTGATCGCGCACGTTCCGCGAGACGATCATCGTCCGTCACGACCATGCCGCCCTCCCCTGTGGTCACGATCTTATTCCCATAGAAACTGAAACAGTTGATCGTCCCCATGGCTCCGCACATGCGCCCCTTGTACTTCGCACCATGGGCCTCCGCCGCATCCTCCACCACGGCAATTCCATGCTTCTTGGCGATCTTCAGGACGGGATCCATATCCACAGAGTGGCCGTAGATGTGCACGGGCATGATCGCCTTCGTGTGCGGCGTGATCTTGGAGGCAAGCTGCGAAACATCCATGTTGTAGGTATCCGGCTCGGCATCAATGAAGACCGGCTTCGCCCCGGTATAGAGAACCGCATAGACGGAAGCGATCATAGTGAAATCCGGCACAATCACTTCGTCCCCGGGTCCGATACCGAGCGTCATAAGCGCCACGTGGAGGGCTGCCGTCCCACTTGAGACGACAATGGCATGCTTCACGCCGAGAAAGGCGGCGAAAGACTCTTCGAAAGCCGGCAGAAATTCCCCCGCAGAGGAAATCCAGCCCGTCTCGAGCGCCTCGAGCACATTCGTCTTGGCCTCCGGCGTGATGACCGGTTCATTGACGGGTACTTTCATGGCGCATCACGGAAGATTTTGGCTGCGTCTTCCCCCGGATACGGCCCGTGCTTCACCTCAACGATCCGGGCGGGCTCCAGGATCTCCAGCATATGACCGCCCGCGAGGAACAGGAGAAAATCCCCACCCTGAACGATCCGCTCCGCGAGCACCTCCCACTCCGCATCGAACACTGTGACCTTCGCCTTCCCTTTTTCGAAATAGAGGAATTCCCCGAACGTCGGAGCGCTGTCCTGCTCGGCGTGCCGATGCGCGTGGACGCGATGCCCTTTGGGCCGTTCGAAGACACCCACCTGCAGCGACGCATCGGGCGGGGTCAGGAACCGGGCCCCGTCGACCGGCATCTTGCGCTTGAAGAAGAGCGCGTAGAGCTGGCCATCTTTGGTGACGGGGACGATGTCGTCCATGGACATATTGTACGTCAGGAGTGCTTTTGTTGCTTCAGGATCTGGAGAATTCTCCCCATGCGCTTCTCCCACGTATGCTCGGAAGCGATGCGAAGCCCCTCCTCGGCACGTTTCGCCGCTGACTGCGAATGTGTGAGGATATCCTCGATCCCCTCCGCGAGGGACATGGCGTCTCCGGGACGCACCAGACGGACGCTTGCGGAGGAAACCACGTCGCGGATCGGCGGGATGTCCGCACAGACGACAGGGTGACCGGCGGCGAGGTACTCGAAGAGCTTGAGCGGGGACGCATCACGCCGGAAGTAAGGATGATCCGATGCCGGAGCGGGGTACACGCACACATCGCACGCATGGATCGCCGACGGGACGTCTGCGGCGGAAACGGCGTTCTGGATCCTGATCTCCGCATCAGTAAGCCCTCTTAAGCGCGCGAGTGCGCAGGCGCGGTCGCCAAACGCCCTTGGCCCGCCGACGATCCAGCCGAACACCCGGACGCCGCGGGCCTTCAGCTGCGCGAGCGCCTCGATGAGAATGGATACTCCCTTCTCAACATTGTCGAACGTGACCAGAGAACCGACATATCCGATAACGGGGCGATCGGACGGCAGGCTCCACTTCCTCTTCGCGTTCGCCTGCGGGAGCGGGCGCGCATAACGATGCAGATCGACTGCATCCGCTTCGACGAGGAGGCGTCGACCATCCACACCAAGTGCGCGCACTTGATCGCGCATCGCAGACGTGAGACAGACGACAAGGGAAACCCGATTGCACAGGGAGACGAACACGGACTGGCCGCGCCCGGGAACGGTATGCAACTCAAAAATGATCGGCGACCCCAGAGGAATCAGTGCCGGAAGGACCGCGGTGGACCGGACATAGAGCAGATCGAATCGTTCCATCGAGAAATACTTCCGAAGCGCTCTCCGGTAGGACCACATGGAAACGGCAAACGCGAGAAACCCGGGGATGTACCACCTTCCGAGCGCGTGGAACGTGGGGAGGCGGCGGACAGTGAGAGTGTCCGCAGTCCCATAATAGGCAGCGGGTGATCCAGTGATGGGAGTCGGCAAATCCGGCGCGACGATCGTCACGTCATGGCCCATCTGTACGAGTGCCGCGCAAACCTGCGCCACCTGATGTCCGTGGGCCTTCTCCGTGGGGAACCGCGTGTGCATGACGTACGCAATGCGCATGAGGAGAAGGGTACAAGCGTGAAAGCGCGTAAACAATCGGCATGGGCCAGAAAGTGGAGCATGAAGATGCTTGAACACGATGAACCGAAAAGCAGGATTGCGGCGCTGCGACCTCCATGCCAAGCTGAGCACCGCATGCAGTCTCTACGACTGACCCGCTGGCTTCCCGAAACCCTGCTCGCCCTCCTCCTCGCATTCTTCGCGCTGCGCGAGCTTGGAACCTTCCCCGCCGCCTGGCTCGACGACTCTCTCTTCATGATCGTCGCCCGTGCGATGGCCGAAGGCCGCGGCTATGTCCTCCCCATTCTCGGATACGACTGGCCGAATCCGTACATCCTTGCCGTCGGCCCCACGCTCATCGCCCCCGCCGCTCTCTCCATCCACTTCTTCGGCGCGACAGTCGCCGCCGCAAGAATCCCGATGGTGATCTACCTCTTTCTCGCAGCCGGAACGTTCTATCTGTACGCCCGCATGCTCTTCGGACGAAGAAATGCCCTCTGGGCTACGGCATTCGTCATCACCCTCTCCGCATTCGTGAACACGGGCAAGCCCGTCCTCGGCGAGGTTCCCGCCTTCTTTTTCCTTATGTTAGGACTCCTCTGCTTACGTCTGCGGTGCCATAGCATGTGGCTCACGATCACAGCAGGCATCGCCTTCGGCCTTTCCGTCGTGACCAAGCTCCCCTACGGACTCCTCTTCCCCGCACTCGCCGTTGCAGCGATCATCGTCGCGTGGAAGCGGCAATGGTATGAGCTGCGAACGATCGTCGTGATCGGAACTATCGCACTCCTCACGCTCCTTGCCTGCGCCCCCTTTCTCGGCGCTCTCGAACCGGGATTTTTCCGCGAGATCAATATCTTTGTCTTCGGCGGCGGAGATGACCTCGTGCTCATGAATCTTCTGCGCCGCGATCCCCTCCAATTGCTGCGTGTCCCCTACCTGCACTACTCCCTATTCTTCATTCTCGGCGGTGTGGGTTTCTTTCGCACACGCAAAGAATTTTCACGCACGGAAGCGGCGACCATCGGCACACTGATCGTGCTCTTCGCCCTGTATTTCCTCAACGGTGCCGGTTGGTATCGGCAGCTCCTGCCCTCGACTTTGCTTCTTACACTCGCCGTGCCGTCCGGTATCTTCATGCTGACAAAAAAGAGACTGGGGATCGCGTTCTTGGTCATCATCCTTGCGCTACAGGGTTGGTGGCAACTGACATACGGGGGCTCCAGCCGTTCCGCGGAAGCGGAGGATGCAGCCAAAATCGTCTCCGAGCGCTTCCGCGACACCGACCTGGTCTTTCTCGCACCGGACATCTTCTTCCGCCTCGACAATAACCCGCATTGGCTCTACCAATCCAGCGAAATGGAGCAGTCCGCCCGCAGACCGACGGAAGTGCGTCAACGCATGGAAGAGACGCAGTGTTGGCCCGTCGTGAACAAGGTAACCGCAGAACAACAGAAGGAATGGGCGGAGATCCTGACTCCCTTGAGCGGCCGATTCTTCATCATTGCTCCACCCTCCCCGTGCCCGCAGCCATGAAACGTCTCATCCCCCTTGCAAAGCAATTTACGAAATACATCGTGAGCGGCTCTCTGGCCGCTGTCGTGGATTTCGGGAGCTATGCGCTGCTCCTTCGCCTCAGTAACCTGCACTGGTGGTACACGGCCGCTTCCGTCACCGGAAGCGTTCTGGGGTTCATCACCGCATTCCTCCTCCACAAGTACTTCGTCTTCGAGAAGAAGAACGATTTCCTGAAACACCTCAGCCGCTACATCGTGGCGGACATCATCAATACGGGACTGACCACACTGTTGCTCATCGGACTCGTGGAGTGGGTGGGACTGGGGAAGGAGGCTGCGAAGATCGTTGCGATGGGTACCGTCGTCGCATGGAATTTCTTCCTGTATAAATTCGTCGTTTACGTCTGAGGGGCGGTGAAATCGTGCTAGCATACGCGCCAATGGCCACTGTTTGTGCTTTCGGCAGTTTTGATTTGGTCGGCGCGCGCTCGTGGGTGATCCGCACGGGGCTTCAAGAGGCGGGATACGACCTCACCTTCTGCAACACTTCCGTTCGCGGCTTCTTCGCAAAAATGCGCGACCTCACGAGGCGGTGGAGAACGATGCAAAACGACGTCGACGCTCTCTACGTCGTCTTCCCGAGTCATTACTACATGCCGCTCGCCTGGCGGCTTGCCCGCAGGCGGCGGATCCCCGTCATTCTCGACGCGATCATCTCCCTCTACGACACGGATGTCTCGGATCGGCGGCGCGTCTCGCGATTCCATCCTAAAGCATGGCTGCTCTTCGCAGTCGACTGGCTGGCGTGTCACCTCGCAGACATCATCCTCGTTGATACCGAGGAGCACCGGCAGTACTTCATGCGGACATTCAGCGTCCCGGCATGCAAGATCGCCATCACTCCCGTCGGTTGTCGCACGGATCTCTTCCATCCGCAGCCGGAAAGGGCGCATAGCGGACCGCGCATCATTGGCTTCTACGGCACGTTCATCCCACTGCAAGGCATCGATACGATCCTGCAAGCCGCCAAAGAGCTCGCCAACGAGGACGTGCGGTTCGTCATTTTGGGAAAAGGGCAGACGTACCCCGCGATACAGCAACTGGCACAGCAACTGAGGCTCTCCAACGTGGAGTTCCGCGAATCTGTCCCGCTCGAGAAGCTGCCGGACTTCATCGCCGAATGTGATGTCTGTTTGGGAATCTTCGGAACTTCGCCGAAGGCCCTCCGTGTCATCCCGCACAAGGCCTACGAAGTGCTGCAATGCGGCAAACCGCTCATCACCGCACGCACTCCCGCGAGCGAACGTGGGCTCCGAGATCTCGAGCATGCGCTGCTCTGCAATCCCGGAGACAGCCATGATCTCGCAGAGAAGATTCGGAAGCTCCTCCGTGATCCGGGTCTCGCCAAGCGTATCGCCGACGGCGGACGGTCCCTCGCGCTCAAGCACTTCCAGCCGTCCACGATCATCGCGCCACTTGTCGCCGGACTGAAAGATCGTGGCATCGCCCCCACACCGAAAGACTACGCTCCGATCAGCGTACACATTCTCACGTGGAACTCCGGACGAACGTTGGAGCGAACATTGAAAAGTGTATCCGGCTGCAAGGAGATCATTGTGATCGACGGCGGGAGCACCGACTCCACCGTCGCAATCGCCAAGCGCTTTTCGGCAACCGTCATCCCGCAGGGCACCCCCTCTCCCACCATTGATTTTTCCCGCGCTCGCTCCGCAGGTCTCTCTGCGAGCACCCAGCCGTGGATTCTCGTCCTCGACAGTGATGAAGCTGCATCGCCTCGGCTCCTCGCCGAAGTGAAAACGATCGCGCACCATCACTCCGACCCCGCAGCATATCTCGTCCCCCGCCGTTACCAGATGCCGGACGGAAGCATCATCGCACACGCAAGCACCTACCCGAACGAACGCATCTACTTCTTTCATCGCGACGCCGTGGAAGGGTGGATCAAACCCGTGCACGAGCGCGTGAAACTCAAACCTGGCGTGCCTCTCTTACACTTAAACGGGGCAAGCCTCGCCCCATTACCGACGGTTGCGGAGTACAAGGAGAAGAATCTCCGCTATCTCGCAATCGAAGCAATGGGGAGTGCGAAGAGAGGGTGGGGGCATTGGTTCCGTCACCGGCTCCTGCATACTCTGCGCTCACGACTGATCGGAACGATCCGATTGCTTGGGATCTGGCTTCTCCCGCACGACGGCAAGCGCCTACCTCTGCGCTTTGAGCTGCTGCGATTCTGGTACGGCTGGAGATTGATCGTCGACACGTGTCCCCTGCGACGCCTTCCGCACGATCGAGACCGAAGCTAGTCTTGCCTCCGTTATGCTCACCCTTCTGCGTTCCGCCGGCAGACTCGTCCGCTCCACGCTCGGGCTCGACAGTGTCCGCTTCCGCGGGAGCACGCTCCCCATCAAGAGCATGCGTTTCTGTGGCGCACATTTCCACGACGATGAAGCGTTCCTGTCATCCGGTGAGGCGGAAGCCAAACGCCTTCAGAAGGAATTCGAACTTGCAAAGGAGAGCGCCGTCCTCGATATCGGCTGCGGGACGGGAAGACTTCCCATCGGCATCTTGAGCATCATCGGAGAGATCGCTGCGTACCGAGGTGTGGATGTAAGCGAAGCGGCGATCGCGTGGTGCAAGCACCATATCGAACCACGTCACCCGACGTTTCGATTCACGAGAATCGATATCCGAAATGCCCGCTACAACCCATCCGGCGGCCGGATGCCGGAGCACTTCCGTCTCCCCTACGACGACGCATGCTTCGACATTATCTATCTCTTTTCCGTCTTCTCGCACCTGCTCACTCCCGATGTGAGTACGTACCTGAAAGAGTTCCGGCGCTTGCTTCTGCCCACGGGAAAAGTGTTCCTCACGGCATTCCTCGAAGAGGGTGTCGCCGACTGCGAGGAGAATCCCGCGGACTACCGACAGCAATGGAAGGGGGCGCTGCACTGCGTCCGCTATGACCGGAGGTTTTTCGCAGAGCTCTGCGAAAAAGAAGGCCTATCTATCGAGCAGATCCGCTACGCGACGGAAACGGACGGTCAGAGCGCAGTGACGATCGCACGCACATCCTCAACGGCAAAATCTTGAGTGGGCTCCGCCGCCACGGGGGGTGAAGGGGAAGGCTCTGCTGCCGAAGGCAGCATTGCCGACGAGGCGACCCCGAATCCTTGGAGGGGTCGACGAGGAGGCGCAGAGCATAAGCGGAGGGGCTTTGGCGGCGGAGCGCTTTCTTTTCTTCTTTCTTTGTCGCCCTGACAAAGAAAGAAGAACATGCATGTTCCATTCATTGAAACTTCCACAGCGACCACCCATCCCCTTTCGCAACAATCTGCCTTGGTACGCCCAAGCGGTTGAGATCCCACTGCGTCTGCCGTCGCTCGTCCCAGAGAACGTACTCGACATGGAATCGTCTCAACCAGCGCTCCGGATCGCTATCGACCTGCGCACAAGCAGCCGTGACGAGCTCAACTTCGCGCGACCTGACCACCGGATCCTTGAACGCAACAACGGCATCCGGATAGATCAAATGCTGTCGCTGATCGATCCCCCGTTCCGGTGGCGGCAGCGGTTCGAGCGTCATGCACAGCCGCCACGCAAGCTCGTCATGACTGAGGAGCGCATTCTTGAGATACGTCGAAAAGACGACGTCATGGCGTGACGCGCCGGCGATGAACATCTCGGTTGCGGGATCCGAGAGGATCGTCGTGCGCGGCAAGGCATCGAGAACGGGCAGCGCCGTGGCGAAGTGCTGCTCGGCGAAATTGGATGGCGTGACGGAAAAAAGACTGACGAAGGGTCGTACGTTATCCGAGACTATCGCAGAGAGGTACACCACGGACCCCAGAAGCGAGAGCACCAACCATTTGGAGGGAAGCCGCACACTCATGAGGAGCGCCATGAACGCTCCGGCACACAGAAGAAAGATGTAATGCGACACGAAGTTGAAGATGACGCCGTGCACCATCTGCTGATTGATGAGGAGGAAACCTGCGACTGCGGTGACGGCGATGAGCCGGTAACGCCGGCGCAGCTCAGGCTGCGTGAGGACGGCACCGAGAACGCCAGCCATCATGAGGAGAAAGAGAGAGCTGTAAATCAGTGATTCCGGTGCATGCCCGAAGCGCACACCGCTGCGAAAAAACGCCAGCGCGTAGAGAGGCGTCCCCGCAAGCCGCCACTGCATCCACAGGAACGGTGCCGCCGTCACTACGCCGATGAAGATGAACGTCACGAGGCGCTTCAACGCGGCCGCTCGGTCTTCCTTAAGGAAGAACTGCTCGGTGAGTAACCATATCATCAGCACACCGATCCACGCCCATGCGTACGTCCAGCTCCAGAAGTAAACACCGGTGAGGATGCCGAGCAGTATGCCGCCGAGGACGCCGAGCCAACGACGATACTCAAGCCCCAGAAGGATGCCGATGAGCGCCGTCACCGTTAGGAGCGTGCTCGCCCCCTGGTGGATGGGACGATTGAGGCCGCTCAGATGAAGAACACAGAAGAGGCCCGCGCCGATGAGGGCCTGAATACGGGTGAGTCCGCTCAGAACGAAGAAGATCCATAGGGTGAGCAGGAGCAGCGGCGGCACGACGGAATCGATCACCTGCAGCACGGTGGCCGCACGCCATTCCGTCCAAGAAAAAAGACGGCCTATCGTCTCTTCGATGAGCGCAGCTTGTGTGCCCGCCAGGTTCTCATCTCCGATGATCGCCTCTGCCGCCAGCTCCGGACGACCGGTAAGGCCCTCTTCCACTCGTGCCAGATACGCCTCCTCGTCCGTGCTTAAGCGTACGGATACGCCGAGATACAGCGGAGACGCCCAGCGCAACGCCTGCGGCATCTGTAGGAGAATCGCCAATACCAATGCACATACGCCGAGAATGAGCATCCATCGGGTTCGCTGTGTCATCGACCCCATGATAACCCCAAAAGACACTGGCCGCCGCCGGTTCCTGCACTATCATACGTCCATCGCACGCGACTACGTCCACCTCCTGCCCTACGCCTTCAAGCGGTTCTCCGTCTTGCGGGCGTTCAAGACGATCCTGCCGACGATGCAGTACTACTGCACGCGTACGCCGCTTCCAGCGAGCGACAAGCCCGCCCTCTTTACGATGAACATCCTGTCGCCGATGATGACGGTGTGGTACCACCTCGCACGCAAGTACCTTGGGGACTCCGTGGACATCGTCATCTTCGAATCATCCGGAGAGCTGGAGAGAGCGGAGTGTCCCGGAGCGCGCGTGCACAAGTTCCTGAACTTCTACGCCGCGACAAAGTCTGAGGAGTTCCTTCGTTCGATCGCATGCTTCCGAAAAATCGGCTGGCTGTGCGACGACGACATGTTCTTCGTCGGACCGGGAGCGGTCGAGAGAGTCGAGAAAGAGCTTACAGTCCCGCGCACCGCTTCGGTGAGCTTCCGGCCGAGGACGTGGTGGGAATTTTCCATCGCGGGGCGCAGCTATCCGCCGAGCAGCAGCTACTGCATCGCCTATAACCGCGAGATCCTCATCGACCGGGAGAATCTCTCGCTCGCCCCGGCGGACGGAAACAATCATCGCCCCCTCATCGGCAAGGTGGTGAAGCGATACGACACATGCGACAAGGCGAACGAAATCCTCCTGCAGAAGGGCTACCGCTGCGCCATCATCGAAGAAGAGGAACGCGAGCGATACGTCACGGGTTTCAGCGGCATGAGCGGTGCCGTCATGCTCCTCAATTACTTCCGCAATCCGCAGGAGACGCTCGGGTACTTCCTCTCGCCGCCACAAACAGCTTGGAAAGGCGGGATGCTCCCCGGAGCGCTCTCCGGCATGCTCGCGATCTGTACCATCGCGGACCTCTACGCGAAACTCCGCGGGAAGCGCTATCCGCTCCCATCTCTCCCCGAACGGGGCGAACTCGAACGTATCCGCGACCGGTTCAGACCGCTCCTGTGGACAATGGAACCGTTCGAGCGCGTCGAGCGCGTGAGCGAACGACTACGGGCAGCGCTCTGAAGTTCTTTGGACGCCAGTGGGTCACACGAACGATTGCTTTTTCAAAAAAATGGTCTATAATTTACCATAGGTCTTTCACACGAGGAAGCTGGCATGTGTCAGCCGTGTGGGGATTGGTTCGTATTGGGGAGAACAGCTATGGAGAGCATTGCCGCTCTCGTGGCCTTCGCAATTCTGGCCACCTGCTTCCTGCTCTACCTTCCGGGTTTCGCACTCATGGAGGAGATGTTGCGTCGACCCCATCAGTCCGACTTGGCTTTCGAGCGAACGGCGAAGCGTTCGCTCGTTATCGCCTTGATCCTGATGGTACTGATCTGCAGCGCTCCGACGTGCGTGCTCGCGCTTGCCGGATGGTAGGAAGGCCTGCTTGGGCGTCGCTCAGCGACGCCCAAGTTTTTCCTGTGATTTGAACAGTCTTGCCAACGCATAATGAGCATACATTTGCCCTCCTAATGACAAAGGACGACCAGACTCCGGCGACAAAGGCGGATATCAGAGCCATCCGCGATGACGTGAACGTGGTCAAAGCGGACATCCGAGCAGTCCGCAATGACATGAATGTGTTCAAAGAAGAAATCCTTCGCCACTTCGGCCTCACCGTCGAAACCATCCGGCACAATCCGCAGGGCGCAAACCGCGATGAAATAGGAACGATCAAGGATCGCGTCACCCGTCTGGAACACCACACGGGTCTCATCTCAGTATGAGGCCGTGCCCGACGATTTTACCGACACGGCGACAGGAAAACATATGTCACCGGCCAACTCTCCGTTTGGAAAATGGCCGTTGTTCCTGATCGCACCCGCTGTGCAATCTCGTAAACAGGACACTCGTTTTTTGGATCCGAGAGAAGCCGAAGATCCTTGCGATAAATCCCTTGCTCCTTCCAGCCGATCTCCGCGAGCGGCGCGACGCGCACCACGGCACCGATCTCCGCGTGCGCATTCACGAAATCACGCGCCTGCTGCCATGCCCAGAACCCCTCCGAGGAGAGGTGAAGATCGTTGGGCAGCAATCCGACAGTGCGATCGAACCACGCATTGACCGAACCGTATGCATAGAGCGAGAGCGCGGCAATGTGGACGAGTATGATGATAGTGATCGCGGAGTATCCGACCGTCCGCGATACTCTGTGCACGACATCGAGGAGACCGAATGCAGCGAACCCGATGAGAATGGGGAAACCTGCGAGCGCAAAGCGCATCCCCTCCACCCACCAGAACGACGTGAGCACCCACGCCGTGAGCATGGCGAAGATGAGCAACCAGCGGAACCTGCTCGCTTTGAGCATCCCCCAGAGCGCGAACGGGAGTAGCAGCAAAATGTTGTGAAGCGGATTGAGGTAGAAGAGCGCGTTGGCGAAGAGCTGGGAAACGAATCCCAGACTGTTGGTCGTCCACTCCGAGGAATATTCCGTATAGAGAGGATTGCCGAATGTGAGCGTATTCCTGACCAGCCACACCGAAAAAAGCGCACCACCTGCCGCGAGCCCCGCCCAGAACCAACCGGATTTCAGGTCCTCCCTGCGCTGGACGAATGCCGCGACGAGGAAGAGCGGGAAGAGCGGAATGCCGTTGTAGCGCGTGAGACAGGCGAGACCCGCCGCGATGCCCATCACGAGGTACCATCTTCGATCGTCGCCTCCTTTCACATAGGCGAGAACCGACGCAAGGAAGAGGAGAACGAAGAGCGGATCGGCGGAGCCCACCATCGCCATGAAGACGAATCCGTGATGGATCGCGAGGAAGAATGCGGAGAGAACGGCGACCTGCTGAGAAAACGTGCGGCGAAGCAGGAAGTACGTGACTACGAGTACGCCGCATCCGGCCGTGATGCTCGCGACCTTCATGCCGATCTGCATGCCGAACGCCCATACCAACGGATAGGAGAGAATCCCGAAGAGCGGCAGGTACTTCGCATGCGGTTCACCGAAGAGCACATAGTGACCTGTGGTCCAGAAACTCTGCCCCGTGAGCGCGTAGATAACCGTGTCACTCACGACGGGGAACTGAAATCCCGGGAACGTGAGCGCGACGAAGAGCCCGCACAAGAAGGCGAGCAGGAGCAGCGTACGCCAGGCGGCAATTTTCCTTCCCATGGACCGCATCATACCGAAAAAGCCGAGGCGGGAGCGAACCTCAGTCGCGTGAAGACCCACATCCAACGGAACCAATCCTTCCAACAGATCTTCTTCCCCTCCGATACCGTCCGCGGATGGTAAGAGATGGGACGTTCCATGATGGAGATGCCGCGCCGCGCGAGCGCTACGGTCAGCTCCGGATCGAAACGGAAGTCATTCTCCTTCAGGGGAATAGTCTTGAGGATATCCGTACGCACGAGTTTGTAGCACGTCGGTTGATCGGTGAGGTGCGTCCCGTAGAGCGCGTTGCAGTAGCATGTCAGGAAACTGCCACCGAGGAAGAACGCGAGGTGCACGTACTGCTTTTGCTTCTTTAAGCGGCGTGAACCGAAGACGGCGAGGAAGCGATTGCTCTCCGCATACTCGAGGATAGAGCGGATCTCCTCCGGGCTGTACTCGAGGTCCGCATCCTGCACGATGGAGTACTGGCCGCGTGCATGGGCATAGCCCATACGAACAGCGGAGCCTTTGCCGCCGTTCGGTTTCGTGAGCACGGTATCCGTCGGCCGCTTGAGGGAACGAAGGATCTCGAGCGTGCGATCCGTCGATCCGTCATCGACGAAAATAACCTCCGCGAAATCCCCGCAGGCGCCGTAGATGCGTTCGATGATCGCGGGGAGCGTGCGCTCCTCATTGTATGCGGGCACGATGATACTCAACCGCGGCGTATCGGCCATGTGCGCGCCAGCGTACAGGGGAAGAGAGGGAAAGGGAATAAAGTTCAATGCATCATCCCGTTATCAACCAAGAACAAGATTGCTTTTATTCTGGGCCCCGCCGCCACGGGGGATGAGGGGGAAGGCTCTGCTGCCGTAGGCAGCTTTGCCGACGAGGCGGCTCCGAATCCTTGGAGGAGCCGACGAGGAGGCACAGGGCCGGGCGGCCCGCCGGCCGTAGCCCGAAGGGCGAAGGCCGGAGAGGCTTTGGCGGCGGAGCGCTTTCTTTGCTTCTTTCTTTGTCGCCCTGACAAAGAAAGAAGAAGATGAATAATGATGAAATAATTACCCTTCCATCTCCCTCACCATCGCCGCAATCAGCCTCTTCACGTCATGCCCCTCGAGCACGCGGCGGCGCAGATCCTGTGAGAGAGCATTGCGATCACCCTCGGAAAGTCCCAAAAGAGCGAGTGCCGTCTGCCCCAGTGTCTCATCCGTCGCTCTGCACGAAGGTGGAAGCACCGATGCAGCTGCTTCTGAAGAAGAAACGACCGGACAACCGCACGCCATCGCCTCGAGGACAGCTTTGTCGAGTCCGCCGACGCACGCATGGAGCAGGAGATCGGCTCGCTGAAGCAGTGACGGCATTTCCTGAGGATCGATCCATCGAACATCCACCCGGGACGTGATCCCCAGTTCGCACATCAGCGCCTGGAGGCTCCTCCACTCCTCCTCATCGCGCGCCGTGACGGTCCCGCCGGCAATCAACAGACGGGAAGCGGACGAAAGCTGCTGAAATGCACGGAGAATGACGTCATACTTCTTCGATCGCGTGACGCGCCCGACCGAAACGACCGTTCCCTTCTCCCGAACGGACGGATTCGGGGTGAAAACGGCGGTATCGATGCCATGACCGAGGACGACTTGCTTGGGGGAAACGTGCGGCAACCCCTCCTGCGTCGCCGAAAATATTTTTCGCACGATGCAGAGCGCCACCGAAAGACGCTTGCTCCCGCGCCGGATCTCGTACCAGAGGTATATGCGCTTCCCGAGGATCGTCCACAACGGCCATCCGAGCAGCACCCAGACGGGCGTCATGTGCACGAGGACCGCATCGTACGCACCACGCTCGCGGAAGCACAATCCCCAGAAATGCAGAATCTGAAGAAGGCGGCTCTTCCCCGCTTCCTTTCCCAGGGAATGCACTGTGACATTCGGGGGGAGACCGTCTCCGTCACCGGACTGCGTGATGACAACGACATGTTCGCAGGTGTGACCGAACTCGATCAGCCAGCGGTGGAAAAACCCCAAGATAGGATCGGAACGATCCACCTTCTGTGTAACGATGAGCAACCTCATGACGCAGAAGGAGGGGCGACGGACAAGCCTTGCAGGAACGCTGCGTAATCCGCGATGAGCTTCGTCCGATCGAAGCGATCCAGAACCGCCCGTGCCGCATTTCCGAGACGATCACGCATTGCATCGTCGGAGAGGAGGAGTCGGATTTTGGCTTCCAGATCCGGTGCATCGCCCGATGTGAAGAGGCCGTTGATCCCGTTTTGGATCACCTCGGGCACCACGCCGACGCGCGTGGCGATCACAGGCATCCCGCATCCCATCGCCTCAAGCACGACACGTGGACCCCCTTCGCTCAAGGAATTCATGACGAACATGCGCGCAGTCATGATGGCTCCCATTGCCGCCTCGATCGTCGGCAACCATCCGAGGAAGGTCACGCGATTCTCCATCTTCAGCGCTCGGGCCAGTGCTTCGCACGGACCGCGCTCCGGACCGTCGCCGACGACGAGCAGGCGTCCGTCCGGGATGGCTTTCAGAGCCTGAATCACCGTCCGCAATCCCTTATTCGGAACGAGTCGCCCACAGAAAGAAACATCGTAGGCGATCGGCGGCCGGGGTACGGACTTGAGGAGCGTCGAATCGAGATAGAAAGACGGTACCACTGCAATCCTGGAAGCGGGAACACCCCACCCCTCCAAGATGGCTTTCACCGTTGCATTGACGACACGCACCGCACGGGCGGCACCGACACTCCAAGGAAGATAGAATCGGGAGAACATACGGGCAATCCGCTCCCACATGTTCGCCGCCTGTGGAAAACCAACAATGTGATGTACCTCGAGGGCATAGGGGATGCTTGTACGCCTCGCGAGGAGCAGCGCCCCGATGCCGTTGTAGAACGGCGGATACTCGTGCACCGTCATGACATCATGATGGTGTTCCCGGATGAGCGCGGTCCCCTTCCGGAGAATCCACAGCGGTTGGAGGAAGAGTCCGTATGGCGAAGGGTGGAAATACACCTGCCCGCCGGGGGACGGTGCGGGATTGGGGGCGTGATTACCCGACGCAGAACCGGAGGAAACAGCCGGCACGAACGGGCAGATCACGTCAATCCGATCCCAGTGCTTGCGCAACTCCTGCAACGTATACCAAAAAGCCCCCTGCTGGCGTTTCAGGATGGAACGGTCCCCGGAGATCATCAGGAGCTTCATGGGTGAAGATCGTAGCAGATTATTGAAGAGATATTCACTGATCCTTCTCGCATAATTGCTCAAAGAGCTCCGCATGCTCCTGCGCCACGGTCCTCCACTCGCGTTTCGGGGGCTCGGCAGAGGCCTCGGCGGCGAACGCTCCGTAACGATCCTCCGCTTCCTTTAGGGCAGTCGCGATGAGATCCGCCGTTGATAGGTCCGTAAGCTTCATCCCGGACGTGAACTCCTCACTCAACCCTGTCTCCTCCGTGAGGAGAACCGGCAACCCGGCAGAGCGGGCCTCGAGCGCCGTATTCGGACTGATCTCCGTCAGACTTGGGAGGATGAGCAGATCATGTGTGGAGAAAATGGATCGTATTTCCTCCCCATCGACAGGGGAGACGATCATGACACGCAACTGGAGACCCAGGCGTTCCACCAGTCTCTCAATGAGACAGCGTTGCGGCCCCTCCCCGACCAGCGTGAGACGCACATCCTGATGGCGTGATACGACCTTGAGGAGCTCCGGAATATTCTTGAAAGCCACGAACCGCCCGAAGAACAGCAACCGCAGGGGCCGATGCGCAACGTGCAACGTGGGCGCCCCGCCCGGCACGGCATTCTCGATCACGCGGTGCCCCGGCAACTCGTAGTGATCCTCGTAGATGCCCTCCTGAAACGCCGACGAGAAGACAATGAAATCAAACGCCTTCAGGATTCTCCCCATGAGCCACTGGAGGATCGGATGCGATGCGTACCAGGCGCGGAGGGACTTCGTCCCGCCATGATCCGTGTAACGCTCCCAGAAGAAATCACCACCGAGCCGGAGCACCTTCTTCGGTTTTCGGAGCCGCGCGAGTATCAGGGGAGCGCCCACGCTCACCGAGGAGAAAGCCTCCACGACATCCGCATCGGCAGCATACTTCCGGAGAGCGCGGCTGTAGCGCCACCACCGCAGTAACGGCCCACCACTCCTCCCCACCTTCACAGTCCGCCACCTCTCCTCATTTTGCATTTTGCATTTTGCATTTTGCATTTCTCCATATGTCACCACCGTCACCTCGTGACCCATCCTCGTCAGCTCGCTCGCCAGCGCGCGCACGTATGTCGCAGGTCCGCCGATGTCCGGCGGATAGATGCCCGTGGCGAGAACAATGGAGCGCATATCACGGATGTCGCCGCTTACGATAGGCATAGAACGGACAGAGGCAATGGCAATGCTCCTGCAAGTAAGCAAAGACTTGGTCTCGCTCGACTTGCGCCTCACGGGTGTGCGTTGTCGAAAAGTCGGTTTCTTTTGGAAAATTAAGGACGAAGAGACCGCCCGGCTTGAGCGCGGCGAGCAGGCGCTTGGCAATCGCGAGAGGCTCCATCGTATGCTCCAGACAATCCAGACTCACGATGGCCGCATAGGACTGCTGTCCCAAATTCTCGTTTCCATCGACCGCGATGATATTCCGCAGAGAGGAGGAGAGCGTTTTGCGGACGAACGTCAGTGTCTGCGACGGGATATCTGCAATGTCGAGGGCAGTGAACCCTTTCACTGCCAGATAGTGCACCAGCACGCCGGCCCCGCCGCCATAATCGAGCACCGGAGCATCGCGGTCGATGCCCGCCGCGAGGAGTGTGTGGTACGCCTTCAGGATCTTCTTCTTGTACTCCGCCTGTCTGCAACTGAGATACGCCTGCCGCCAGATGTCTTTGTCATGCTCCTGATAGAAGTGCTCGATATCCTCCTTCGTAGCTCGCGGCTTCGACTGCCACAGCTCTTCGAACCCCTGTGTGGCCACAGCGTAGCGCTCGAAGAACGCGTCATCGGCCGGGAGGTTGTACGCAGAACGAACAAGAGGGACGATACTCATCCGCGGGAATGACTTGCGCGGAGAGGCGTACAGAAAGAGCAACTGCAGCAAGCGTCCCTTTCCTCCGGCTCCCGCATACGGAAACGCACGCGAGAGCGCGAGCGCATTCCCAAGACGGCGAATGAAACGCATCATGTCGAAGAGGAGGAACGCACATGGGAGCGATACCACTGCACGGTCTCCTCCAGTCCTTTCTCAAACGGCACTTTCGGCGCCCAACCGAGCGCGCGGGTGGCGGAGGAGTCGAGCGCGTACCGCCAATCATGACCGGGACGGTCGGGAACGAAGGAGATGAGGCTCTCGGGCTTGCCGAGGACTTCCAAAATCGCACGCACGACGGCGAGATTCTCCCGCTCATCATCGGCAGAGATATTGAAGAGGTGGCCGGAGTGTATCGCAGCATCGGCGAAGGCCCAGTCCGTAGAGAGAATCTTTTCCACGGCATCGCAGTGATCCGTCACGAAGAGCCAATCCCTCTTGTTCCTGCCATTCCCGTAGACCGGAATGGGCTTATCTGCGAGGGCCGAGCGGATGATCGTCGGGATGAATTTCTCCGCCGCCTGGTGGGGGCCGTAGTTGTTCGTGCAGCGAGTGATCGCCGCGTGGATACCATACGTGCGCATCGCGGCGATGATGAGGAGATCCCCTGCCGCTTTTGAGGCGGCGTACGGGGAACTCGGGACAAGCGGATCCCCGACGGTGCGCGGCCGCCCCCCCTCTCCGACATCGCCGTACACCTCATCCGTGGAAATGTGCAGGAATCGGATCTGCGGACGCGCGCGGCACGCGTTGATGAGGTTCTGCACCCCCAGCACATTCGTCTGCAAAAACGGTCCGGGGTCGGAGATACTGTTGTCCACATGTGTCTCGGCGGCAAAATCAACGATCGTGTCGATCTTCTTCTCCTGAAGGAGATTGAAGACGATCGTCTGATCTGCGATGTCGCCTTCGATAAAAGTAATCTGATCTTTCACCGGATCGAGGAAGTGCCGGTCCGCGGCATAGGTGAGCTTGTCGAGGACGACGAGACGGTCTTTCGGAAATTGCGCGCAGTGGCGGAGCACGAAGTGTGACCCAATGAAGCCGGCGCCTCCGGTAACGAGGAGATTCACGACTGAATCATAGCAAAAATGTTCCGTTTTGAATTGAGAAATAGGCTTTTTAAGGCCACAATGGGCCGCTGTATGCATCACCCCATGAAAGGCGTCCTCATCTGCGGCGGCACGGGCTCAAGACTCAAGCCCCTCACGGAGATCACGAATAAGAGTCTGCTGCCCATCTACGACAAGCCGCTCATCCTGTACCCGCTCGAGGTTTTCGCTCGCGCGGGTATCCACGAAGTCATCATCATCTCGGGGACGGAGCACATCGACCAGATGGGAAGCTTCCTCGGAAGTGGTGCTCGCTTCGGCTGCAACTTGAGCTACCGCGTGCAGGATGCCCCCCGCGGCATCGCGCACGCCCTGAGCCTTGCGGAGGAATTTGCCCACGGAGACGCTGTGTGTGCTCTCCTTGGAGACAACATCTTCTTTTCCGATCTCTCCCCTACCATTCGCTCCTTCGAGCGCGGCGGGCATGTCTTCCTCAAGGAAGTGTCGGATGCCCAACGCTTCGGAGTGGTGGAACTCAAAAATGGAAAGCCCGTATCGGTCGAAGAGAAGCCGGCTCATCCGAAGAGCAACCTCGCACAGACCGGCTGCTACCTCTACGACCAGCGCTGTTTCGATATCATCCGAAGTCTCTCGCCATCCGCGCGCGGAGAGATGGAAATCACCGACATCACGAAGTGGTATCTCGATCACGGGGAACTCTCCGCCACCATCCTCGATGACGAATGGGTGGACGCAGGAACGTTCGAGAGCCTCTATCGCGCCGCAACTCTCGTGCGCAAACGACGAGGGAAGACCCAGGAAATTGCCAAGGAGAAGGTGCAGGAAGTGCTTCGGTGAAAGCTGAAAAGTGGCTTTCTTCGCCTTCTATCGATCAACCTCCCACTGCGCTCTTGGTTTCCACGGCTTTTGGAATGTGTATACATCTACCTCATTTTCCGGATTTGCAGGTGAGGAAAAATGAAAGTACTGATGCCCTGCAATGGCAAATCCGACTGCTTTGGCAAGACGTTCGACGTCTTCCGTTGTTTGAAAATATACCTGCCTGTCGAGATTCCTGATATCCGGATCGCTACATTCGCGGTAATCCAACACCTTGAGTGTAAACGATTCACCCCCCACCAGAAGCTCCTGATCGGACATCGTGCAATTGCGATCCAAGTAATACCGATAGAACGGCTCATTCAGATGATGCGAGAATACGCGGAAATTCACAGCACACTTCCCGCCCGGCTTCAGTGCCCTGTAGAGAGTGCGCAACATGTGATCCGGTTTATAGACGACGGCGTTCACTGCTATGCCGACGTCCATAGAATTTGCAGCAATCGGCGATCGTTCGGTGTCACCCGCGACAAGGTGTACCTGACCAAGACGTCGCCTTGTTGAGGTACAAAGCGTCTCGGTGGAAAGATCCATGCCAAACAGCCGCACATTCGGATCGGTGGCCATGAAATCCATCTCGTGGCCGTGTCCACAGGCAAGGTCGAGGACATTAACCTTCCCATCATCAGAATACTTCCTCGCCTCTTTAATGAGAGGACGATGAAACTGGTGATAATACGTATCACTCTTCGACGGGGAATTGATCTTGTCCCGGTACATTTTTTCGCTAAACGCTTTGTAAAAGGGATTGATCTCATTGTTCTCCATAATAATATTATACAATTAAATTAATAATCACACAATAATGTTGTACATCACCTCTACCCCTCATAGAGGGCAACATATCTTTCCGCGATAACTCTCCAATCGTACCGCCGAGCCCGCTCCAGTCCCGCATCGGCCATGCGCTTGCGCATACCTTCATCCGTCAACAATTTCCCGATCGCTTCGACTGCCGCCGCAGGATCACTGGAAGGAACGAGCAACCCCGTAACCCCATCCTCCACGATATCCGGAATGCCACCTCTGCGGGTGGCCACGACGGCACACCCCGCAGCCTGCGCTTCGAGGAATACGTTCCCCAATGCTTCACTGCGTGAGAGACCGCAGAAGATCTGCGCCTGCGCGAATTCATCATAGACGCGCGGAGACGGGATGGCACCGGTGAAGGTGACGCGGTCAGCAATCTTCAATTCTTGTGCCAACTGTTCCAAGGCGCTTCGCTGCGAGCCGTCTCCGACAATACGAAGCTGTATATTGTTCACTGTTAACTGTGCGAACGCATTGAGCAATGTATCAACCCCCTTCATCTTCTCCAATCGCCCGACGAAGAGAATTCTTCCCTGAATTTTTGCATTGCGCCTCACGGCATCTCCGATGAGAGCTAATGGAATCCCGTTGGGAATCTTCGTAACATCTTTTCTGCCGAATCCCTCTGCAATAGACACCAGAGCGGAGCTGATTGCCGTCACCTTGTCTGCAGATCGAACGATCGGCCCTTTGAGGAAACTGCGATTGGTGGTCTGCAGCGTCAGAATCCGTTTCGCCTCGGGAGTGACCCACCGGCACAGGAGTAATGCCAAGCCCGCAAACGTTTCGAGGACAGCGTGAATGATGATTGGTTTTTGGCTTCGCGCAGCGAAAGGAGCGAGGAAAGGGTAGAGCCACTTATCGATGGAAAGCCCAAGTCCGACGCGAATGACGGGGATCTTCCCGGAAAGAAGATCCCGCCTCGGGAGAGATCTTCGCATGCGCGCCGTCACGATAGTGAAATCGTACCGATCGCAAAGCGCAAGCGGCACTTCCTCCGCGCACGCCTCCGCGCCGCTGCGAAGCGGACTCAAGAACGCCGAGAGGATGACGATGCGAGGCTTCATAGGATTATAAACAGTGAAGGTGGGCACCGCCGCCACGGGGGGTGAAGGGGAAGGCCCTGCCGCTTAGCGGTATGCCGACGAGGCGACCCCGAATCCTTGGAGGGGTCGACGAGGAGGCACAGGGCCGGGAGGAGGGGCTTTGGCGGCGGAGCGCTTTCTTTGCTTCTTTCTTTGTCGCCCTGACAAAGAAAGAAGGAGGAGAGCCGACAGTAGTGAGGTACATCATGCGTGTTCGTGATGAGCGATCTGAAACAAATCCAGATACTTCTGCCCAATTACTTTCCAGCTGAACTGCTCCTCGATCCTCTTTCGTGCCGCCTCCCCCATCGTCCTGCGCTTCGCCATATCTTCGATGAGCCGCCGGATGTGCGAAGCGAGCGCCGCACGGTCACCCGGCGGATAGAGGAACCCCGTCACGCCGTTTTGAATGAGGAATCGATTGCCGCCGACTTCGGTGGCGATGCACGTGCACCCGTTCGCCATCGCCTCCATGAGAGCATTACTCAAGCCTTCGCTGTAGCTCGGGAGCACGAAGATGTCCGTGGACTGGAGAATCGGCTTCACATCCTGCTTGAGACCCGTGAACGTGACCCGGTCACGATACTCTGCAACGAGCGGATGATCCGGCTTATACCAACCCACCACTTGAACGTTCAGTCCCGGAGCATATTTCATCTTTACCTCCGCCGCTGCCGCCAGGAAATCATCCACCCCCTTCACGGATTCGAGTCTGCCAATGTACGTGACCGTCATAGTGTCCAAGTCCGTCTTCCGGACCGAAGCTTGGAATGCTTCCGCATCAATCCCCGTCGGAATCACCTGCGTTTTTCCCGCAATGCCAAGGCGCTTGAGGAGGTGCGGGGGCTGCGGGTGGTACGTCACCACGCGCCACGCGCTCAAGAGCACGAACCACCCGAGCGTCCACGCATAGATGGCCGCACAAACCTTCGGGAACCATCCCCGCGGCCACCATGTCATCCCCACGAGCGCATCGGTGAGTACGATCACGCGCCGACCGGAGAGTTTCAAGGCAATCGCAGAGAGCGACGTCCAGAAGAGGAGCTTGTTTACCACGATGAGATCCGGTTTCTCGATCTTGATGATACGCCGCACGAGCCCCGTGAATCCGAATGCGATTCCGTAGTTCCACGGATCGGGGAGGAAGACATCCCTGCGACGATAGATCGTGAGAGTCGGCGAAACAGTTTCCGCCCCTGTCTGCGATCCCATGCACGCGACGACCACCCGATACCCCAACCGCTGCCAGAGCTCGGCAAGCTTGACCGAGCTCACCATCCAACGGTGCTCTTCCTTCCAATAGGGAGAGATGAGGAGGATTGTCTCCATAGATCGCTATGGTAAAGCAAAACGACGGGAGCCGCAGCGATAATACACGCAAAATGAGGCATCACTCCCCCTTCTCCTTGTCTTCCATCCCGGCATCTTTCAGCGCTATCCGCCGGACGATCCGCGTTTGACGCTGCTCGAGCTCCTCGATGCGGATCACCAGTGTGAAGACGAGGAGGAAGAGGATGCCGAGGAAGGTGATGACGACTGCATTCTCCCGATCTTGAATCCCGGTCACCACGGCGAGGTATCCGACGATATCCGGCTGGAGGGCGAACCATGCCACCATGCCCCAGAAGAGTGACCAGAGGACCGCCTCCCACAGAGTCTTCTTGCGCCGGAAGACGAGGCTCCACGCATAGGTGATCGCAATGAGAGAAACGATAGGCGCGACGATCTGGTAGGGCGTGAGAGTCATGACAGACGTGAAGTATAGAGGGAAATCAGACAGCGGAGAACCATTATCTTAGGAAGGAACGCAGCAGAATCTTGAGCGCAGTCCTGATCCCGTTCGCAAACGACTGCCCCTTGGCCATGGTATATTCCGAGTAGACCACTTTCGTGGGAATCTGGACAACGCGCCAGCGGCGCTGCACCGACTCGCGAACAATCTCCGTGCAGTACTCGAAGCCGCTCATCCTCAGATCCAGCTGGGCAACGGCCTTCGGCCCGAAGACCTTGAACCCGCACTGACTGTCCGACACCCACCTCCCCGTGACGACGAATGTGATGAGGTTTCCCATTCCGTTTGCGAGGCGCCGCACCAGCGGGATTCTGTTCCGCTGTCCGAAACGATTGGCGAACACGATGTCCGCACGCCCCTCCGCCGCGGGCTTCAGCAGGGCGGGGATATCCTTGGGATCATGCTGGCCGTCGGCATCGAGCGTCACGATGATATCGGAATGCATATGGCGTGCGGCCTCGACCCCTGTCATCGTCGCGGCCCCGGACCCGCTGTTCTCCGGATGGACGAGAACGATGGCTCCCGCATCCCGCGCCACCTCGGCGGTTCGGTCCTGCGATCCGTCATCCACTACGATGACCGCCGAGACGAAGGTAAATGCGGCACGGATGACACTCGCGATGCGCGTCTCTTCGTTGTAGGCCGGAATGACAGCGACAATCTTCATGGAAGGGAATAACTAGTCGACAAGAATGAAGGCGACGCCGGCTTTTGCGTCGCTGACAACCACCTTCAGACCGACATCCGGCGTGTTGAGGAAATCAATGAACGCATTGACCTTCTGATGCAGGGTGCCGTCGGACTCCCGCTCGATCGTCGCCGTATTCGTATCGAAGACGATGCTGTTGATCCCCATGGCTTTCAGGCGGGCAATCGTCAGCTTGGGATCGCGCTCCTGATAGAGACAATTGAAGAAATCGAGCTGGTGATCCGCGATGCCGATGATCTCGAGATTCCGCGGAATGAAGTACGGGATGAACGTCCCCACGCGGTAGAGGTACGGCCGATCCTTGAGAGTCTTCGCCCGTTCCACCACAGTGTTGGCAATGTCGTTGTAGTGCGGAATCGTGCGCTCCGTCATGACCTCGGCACTCGATTTGCCCATGGGATACTCGAGGAGGTTGCGCTGTGATTCGAATTGCCAGAAGCGCATGCCAAATGCGGAGAAGAGCGAAAGTGTCAGGAGAACACCGGTAACCATGCGGTTCGGCACATCGGGCGCCTTGGCGAGGAGAGTCTCCAGAAGCACGACGAACCCGAGGAACATGCCAACGCCGTACCAAACGATGCCGCTGGCAAGGAACATCCACTGTAAGAGCATGAAACCGGTCGCGAGGAAGAGCCACCGGAGCCACCGTCCCCTCTGCGTCCAGAAGAACGGCAGGAGAAGCAGGAGGGGCACAAGCAGCAGTGCCGGAATCGTCGTTACGTAGTAGCCGGTTGCATCGATATTGTTGACCGAACGCCACGGCAGCAGGAGATAGTGCCCCCAGCCTTTCTGCTCGCCCCAGTAGCGTCCGAGCTCCTCCGTGGAACCCGTCGCCTTGCAGGCGGGATTCGTCTTATCGACACGAAGTTCCTTGGGGATGGGGATGAGATTCTTGTACTGGTTCGGGTCGAGCGTCCCCGTCACGTCGAATACCGGCGTGATATTGTTCGGCGCGCCGAAATCCGCGTGAGGGATGAATGTCCCGCGGAGGATATTGTTGTGTTCGACCCACGGGAAGAGCGTGATGAGGAAAAATCCTGCGAAGATGATGCCGGCGCGCAGCATGAACCAGAGTCGGTCGCGGCGCTTCCACATCGCCCACCCCACACACACAAGACCGAGGAGTAAACACACGCCGAGGAAGACGCTATCGGAAATCGAAGCACCCTGTCCGAAGATGCGTGCAGCGACATCCTGCAAACTGAGCGTGCCCTGGAACACGAAGATGAAGATCGAAAGCAGAACGACCCCCACAAATGCCGACCAGTGCAGCAGCACGCCGCAAAGGACGGCCCCGGTCGCGAGGAGCGTCATGATCGTCGTCGGCTTCATGGCGAAGGCGAATCCTCCGAAGATACCCGCAACCATGAGCCATGAGCCACTATGCCTGTCCGTCTGTTCCTGCGTTCCAAACTCCTGCGCGAGGAACGCGAAAACGCAGAACATACTCAACGCCCCCATCGTGAAGACGGCGTTGTCGACCTTCATGTCCGCGAAGGAGAAGTGCCCCACCATCGGCAACGTGTAGTAGAGCAGCGCCGCGAGCACGCCGCGACCGGTTCCGAGGAAGTGACGCGCGAACATGAAGACGGTGAGCAGAGCGAGCAAACCTGCCATCCAGTTGATGAGCATGGAAATCGTCGCCCCGAAGAAGCTCTCGTACCCGAAGAGCATGAACCCCAGCGACGTGATGTACTCCCACTGGAACGGCGCCATGGAGTAGATGAATTGACCGAAGCTCACGAGGAGGCGCGGCCGATTGAGGTAGCTGCCGAGATCATCCCATCCGATCGGAAAGGGGCGGACGACGGTGAGGAAATTGAAGGCGAGGTAACTGATGACGAGCCACGAAAGCAGTATCAGCACGCTGTACCAGCGTTCGTCGAGCGTCCAAACGGTATCCTTCAGCTTCCGCAGCCAGTACAGCACATGACGGAATCCGACGATCGGTACGAGCGCGAGGACCACCCACCCTGCGGTCATCGTGTAGAGCGCGATACCCGTCAGGTGGTAACTCGCGACGGCGAGCGACCAGAGAATGACGATGAATCCGCAAGCACCCATGCCGAGGCTGAGAACCGTTTCGGTGAGCGAAGAGACAGGCTTGAGCTTGAGCCAGCCAAGCACCATGCTCCCGAGAACGAGAAATTCCGCGAGGAGCAGGGCGATGAACGCGAGCGGCGCGAACACGCGCGTCACGAACGACTGCTGTATGCAGCGGACACTCACGTCGTACCCCTTCACGCCGTTGTTGTACGTCCCCTTGAGGATGAGGCACCCGCGTTGCATCAGGCCGTCGAAGTTCTCCCGCAGCACCTTGAGCCCCTCCGCACTGGTCCCCGAATAGATCTCGGGTGTCGGCTCCACGAGCCTGCGAAGCGGGATATCGTTGTCCCCCATGGACAGCGTGAGCGTCGTGAAGATCAACCACAGCGAAGCGACGAAGAAGACGATGATGTGCCAGGGCTTCAGCGTCCATCGGCATGCCAGCGCACGGCCTTTCAGTACCTGAAATCCGAGAACGGCGGCATAGATGACGAGGCAGACGACCGCATACCACAGAAACGGCGCGGCGCGGACGGCGCTATGCTCGAGGAACGCGAAGAGGGAAAAGAACCCCCTGCAAATCTCGCCCGAGTTCGTACACTGCCCGACGACCGTCTCGTAGCCTTTGTCTCCCAACAGTACCACTCCGTGCCCCGGCACGCCGAGATAGAAGAGGAACGTGTAGAAGCCCCATCCCAGGAGCAAAACGAAGAGCGCAATGGAGAGCGTCCTGACGGTGTTCTGTTGCATAAGGGGAGGAAAACGTTGCAAGGGTAGCAGAGGAAAGAAGAGAAAACACCAAGCAGAGCTGGTATCCTTACGGCTCCATGCCCCTCGATACTGCCGCCATCCGCCGGCAATTCCCGATCTTCCGGGAAGAGCATCCGCCGATCTACCTCGATTCGGCGGCGATGGGGCAGAAGCCCGCGAACGTGATCGACGCCATGGATACGTACTACCGATTAGCCGCATCGAATGTCCACCGCGGCATGTACGCACTCGCCGATGAGGCCACGAACCGCTACGAAGCGAGCCGCGAAACCGTACGTGCATTCATCGCGGCCAAGCATCGTGACGAAATCGTCTTCACGAAGGGGGCCACGGAGAGCATCAACCTCGTCGCGAAGACGTGGGGCAAGGCGAATCTGAAGAAGGGAGACGGCGTCGTGCTCTCGATACTCGAGCATCACTCCAATATCGTTCCGTGGTTGCAACTCAAGGAGGAGATCGGCATCTCTCTTCGCTGGATCGATATGGAAGAGGATGGATCGCTGCGCATGGCGGACATCGATGCCGCACTAAAGGATGGAAAAGCGAAGCTTGTCTCCGTCACGGGACTGAGCAATGTCCTGGGAACGCTTCCGCCACTCTCTGACATCATCGAGCGCGCACACCGCGCCCATGCTCTGACACTCATCGACGCTAGCCAGCTCATCGCCCACCGGCCCATCGATGTCACGGAATTGAATTGTGATTTCTTGGCTTTCTCCGGCCATAAACTCTTCGGCCCAACGGGTATCGGCGTGCTCTATGCACGGTCGCCCCTCCTCTCGAAGATACCCCCGTTCCTCGGCGGCGGCGGGATGGTGCAGCGCGTGACGCGCGAAGAGTTCCTCCCGGCGGACCCCCCGGCGAAATTTGAAGCGGGCACGCCGCCCATTGCGGAGGCGATCGGCCTCAAGGCGGCGATCGAGTGGTTCACGCAGTACCCATGGAAGGATATCGAAGCGCATGAACATGCACTGCTCGCGCACGCCATTGAAAAATTGAAAGCAATCCCCAGCCTGCGCATTCTCGGTCCCGCTTCCGCGGACGAAGTCGCCGGCTGCGTAAGCTTCACGATCGAAGGCGTCCACCCGCACGATCTCACGGACATTCTCGGCCGGCAGGGCATCTGCCTGCGGGCCGGACACCACTGCGCGCAGCCGCTCCACGAGCGCCTCGACATCGGCGCATCGACGCGACTCTCGGTGAGCCTCTACAACACTCCTGAAGAAATCGACCGCTGCGCAGAGGAAATCCGTCGTGCCATCGCGAAATTGAAGAAATGATCATCCCCCGATCTCTCTCATGGATCTCTACGCCGAATCCATCCTCGACCACGCCCATCATCCGCTCTGCAAGGGGCCGATGAAGCACCCGACCGTTTCGCACGAGGAGACCAATGCAAGTTGCGGTGACAGCTTGGAGCTTCGGCTCCTCATCAAAGGAAAGAGGATTAACGATATCCGCTGGGAGGGCGAAGGCTGCGCCATCAGCCAGGCGGCGATGTCGATGTTCGCAGGCCACCTCAAAGGGATGACGACGGAAGAGGCGGCACATCTCCCCCCACGCTCCGTGTTCGATCTGCTCAAAGTCTCCATCGGCCCCCGCCGCACGAAGTGCGCCCTTCTGTGCCTGCACGCACTGAAGAATGCATTGAGGAAGCTCAATGGTGAACCGGCGCAGAGCTGGACGGAAACCATAGGAAATTGAGGAGCGAACACCTTGTCGCTCCAGACACAAACCTTATAGACTCCTGGCACATCGGGCCGCCGTAGCTCAGAGGTAGAGCATCTCCATGGTAAGGAGAGGGTCACCGGTTCAATTCCGGTCGGCGGCTCCAATCTCCTCACTCGCGTTCTTTCTCGTTCGCCGATTCTCCCCGAAGATAGGAAGGCAGAAGCAGGGGGGGCAGGAGACTCGGAATCTTCTCGATCAAGTCCAGATCACGAAGCGAGACTTTGCCGATGTAGAGACGCCTGAGATCGCCACCGCCGTCGACGAACCGCTCGATGGCGCGCAACCCGCGCAGGTACGTCACCCCCTTGGTGAACCCGCCGTGCTCGGAGGTATCCTTAAGGCCGCGTTTGATATCGATCGTCTTGGTCAGGGCTTTTTGGGAAGAGTACCGAAGCTCTTCTTCAAGGTACTGTCGTGTCTTGGCGAAAGAGTGCTTCAGACCAAACACAATTCCGAGAACGCTCCTCGCAGGGCCGTAGCGTTTCTCATGGAACGGAGGGAGGACTCTGTTCTGATTGTAGATAGCGAGCCCCTCCTGCGTATCGAGATAGTACGCGCAACCGCGTCGAAGTAATGCGAGAGGCTGGTGACTGCCATTCTCCGTCGTGAGCGCGTGTGTCTCGATCTCGTGCGCGATCAGCGCATCGATGCGCGGACGGGAGAAGTCCACCCCCTCACGCAGGAAGATCGTTTTCGGCCCCGTCGCGCTGTCCGCGACCACTTTCGACTTCACGACCACCTGCCAGTCATGGAGACCGTAACGCGCAAGAGCGGAACGCAGGAGCTGAGCGGCTTTTTCGATGTCCAGAGGTTCTTCTTGAGCGAAGGGCTCCTTCGGTCGATCGCGGAGAGCGGTGGTCGCCACGCGGATGAGCGCATGACTCGGCGCACCGAACAGCGCGTGAGACGCTTCCGTGAATGAATTGGCATTCCCTCTGGCCCGCAAGAGTGCAATGCGCTGGAGAAGTTCCTTGCGCTTCTTCTCGAGAAGAACTCCCTGAGCCGAATCGTCGATCACCTCTTCTTCCAGTCTGCGCTCCGCATCTTCAAGCACGTCACCGCAAGACGGATAGGAGAAGCGTGGATTGTACGTGCGATCCTGTTGAAGTCGCGAAAGCTCATCGAGAAGGTTCGTCGGTTTCAGCCACTGAAGCATGGAGAGATCCTCATCGATCTGGGAGAACAATCTGTCCGCGGCACGCACGCCGATCCCGGATTTGTTCGGCCGCAAGGAAGCAGGCTGTTCACGCGCCGGATCGAGGAGGAAACCTACGAGATCACGCTTCCCGATCAGGGCACGAAACGGTGACGGTACGGCGCCCCCGGCGACCAGCGTCTGAATCTTTCGCTTCCCCAACATAAATTTCATCCGATACGTCCCTGCTGCGGCATCTTCCGTTTCCAATACCCCCTCTCGACGAAGCTCCTCGATGAGAGAGGGGTCGAACACCGTTCGTTCCCGCTCCGGCGCTATGCTGCAGAGGACATCCATGGATGCGCCATCCATCGCAACAGTGATGACCTCCTGTAAACCCAGAATTTGACGATCGTCCGCAGCCTCCTCCTTGATTCTCTTCTGGCCGAAGAGATCCTGACCGAGACGAACTCCCTTTTCCGGAACGCTGACTTTCACCCCCAATACCCGCTCAAGTCGCGACCTGAGCGGCGCGAGATTGGCAATCTGCACGGAGAGACCGGCACGCGCGTTCACCTCGAGCAACGCGGGGCCCATCTCTTTGCATATCGTGATATCGCAGGCGATATAGCCGATATTGGTGAGCTGCTGAATGCGCGAGCACATGAGCAGGATGTCATCCCAGAACGGAATCTTGATCCCGGACGGCGCGAGCCCGTGGGGCAACCGGTCGACGATGCGGTGGTACTGCGCCGCATACGTCGTCACGCCCTTGGCAAGATCGATGCCGATGCCGATGCCTCCGAGGTGAAGGTTCGCTTTGCCGCCGCTCTCCGCGGTGGGAATGCGCAGCATCGCCATGACAGGCACGAGATTGAAGACAATGATGCGCAGATCGGGAAGGCCCACGGGACGAAAGGGAGCGAAGCATTCGTGCGCGGTAAGCAGTTGTTCGAAGAACGCCGTATCGGGGCGACCGTTGAGGGAATAGCGGCCTTCGAGGATGTCCTCGATATGGCGACGAAGGTCTTGGATGGTGAGGGATGCTCTCCCCTTCGTAGAAAAAATGCCGTCCTTCTGCCGATGCAGGATGAGGATTCCTTCGCCCCCATAGCCGCGATTCGGCTTGAGAACACATTCATCCGGCAGCGCATCGAAGGAGAATTCCCTCAGTTGGCTGCGCGATTCGATGCGTGCGAAAATTTTCGCCGTCGGAATTCCGCGCGCGGAGAGGAATGCCTTCGTCTGGAGTTTGTCATCCGCGAACGCGACGGATTTCCGCGGATTGAACGGTCTGATATAGAGAAGATTACGCGCGTTGATGCCGAGGATGCCGTGATTGATGACGCGTGAAAACATCGTCATTCCTCATGAAGGTGACCGATCACTTCACGGAAGCGGAAATATTCCACGAGCCGCAATCCGGACCATCGTCCGAGCGCGATGTCCGCCAGTATGGCAAGCAAGATGAGCTCGGGGTAAGCGAGTATCAAGGATTGAAGAAGCGGCCACTGGACCACCCAGACGCAGAGGAGCGCCGCAAAAATCGTTTCCGTGGTCGCGATCATCGCGCTGCGCCACCCCTCTTCGGCCTTGAGGCTCAAGAAACTCTCGGCAAGCGTGGACATGATGAGGAGAATGAAAACGGTGTCACGTTCGTAGGTGATCTTGAAGGCGGCCGCCGTTCCGAGAAGGAGCAGGAGCGTCACGCTGACTACGCTGAGAACGACCGCCATCCGCGGAACATGGAGGAGCTCCCACCGCTGCATGATCGCCCGCGTGGAGTATCCCGCAATCAGAATGAGGAGCAGGTACACGATCCCCGCTTTCCAACCGATGGCGAGAAAACTCAAGGTGATGATGGAAGGAGTGAAGAGACCGAATGTGGTGATGCCAACCACCTGGCGAAGGAAAGCCAAAATCATGGCAATGAGCGGCAGGATGAGGAGCAGAATGACGATCTGGCTCGATACCCCGTGAGTCAACATGTAGGTGACGAGTGAGGAGAGGAGATTCCAAGGGCGCACTCCCATCGTGGATTCATCGATGATCCGGTACCCCATATCCCGGCGGGCCAACTCCTCCGTGAAGTCGGAAATAGTCTGAGTGGTCAGGAGAGGACTGAGCGCCTCCTGCCGCGTGAGGATGATGCGGTCAGGCTTGAGCACCGCGAAGGGGCCGCGCGACATCCTCGCGAGGATATTGAGGCTGCGATCCGTGATCACGACGAGCGTTTGCTTCTGCAGGAGCGGCTCGCCGCTCGCATCGACGGCCTTCATGAGCGCCTGCAAACCCGAAGCGGCATCATCGCTCCAGACTGCCACGGCTTGTGCGCCTGCGAGAGCGTCGGCATTCGCCGTCACGAGAGATGAGAGCGTATCGATCGTGGATGTACCGGCTGTTTCCGCCCACAGCGCAAGGAGGTACGTCCCGGCATGCGCAGCCTCCTCCTTGTGGAACGCGAGCTTCTCCTCCGTGATGGCGGATGCGTCCGTGATCAGAATGACTTTCCGTTCGTAAACCACGACCGTGTGCTCCTTCTCCGCCTCATACTCCTTCCCGTCGATCGTGGTGCGGATCACCACCCGGAACGTGATCGTTCCCGTCCGCTCGGGCGTAAATACCGCTTCGAAGCTCTGGCTGATGGACTGCGGAGAGCGATCGCGGTACCAGCGATAGGTCGTCTTCTCCCCCAACCCCTGCGTCTCCGACGCATCGAGAATGATCGTGCGACCGACGATGATGTCCTGCGGCCCTTTGATGGATGGGACGATACGCTCCGCTTCGGGCGGAAGATCCGTGTCCTGCGCAAACGCGACCCCACCGATCACACACAGACAGACTGATAAGCCGATGCTGAGGAGCATGCGCTTCAAGAGCATGCAGTATAACGTCTCCCGTTTTGCGAGATACAAGACCTCAGAGATTTTTCCATGGCAAATTTAGGGTGAGGGCTAGGGTCAGGGTTAGGGATTTTGTCTTCGGACAATCAAATCGACTTCCCTAGACCTAATCCTAACCCTAATCCTCAAATATCCTTGAATCGCCTCACAAAGTTCACTAGTCTCAAAATATGGAAACAGTGGCGGTATTCTTCTCCGATCCCGGTTTCTACGACAATCCCTTCGACGAAGAGGAATACCAGATCGCCTACCGACAGATCGCCGAATGCATCCGTGACCGCGGAGGGCGATTCGCCATCGTGCGCGGGCAGGAGACGTACCGCGGAGGAAACACCTTCGAGGGCGGATGGATCTTCGAAGACGGAGCGTTTAAGCGGACGGAAGATCTCGTGCACCCCGCCGTCATCTTCAACCGCGGCTCCTTCCGCGGTGACGCACAGGCCATGACGGTGAACGAACCTGTCTTCGACGATCTCTGTACGGATAAATGGAAATCCTACGAGGAGTTTCCGCAGCTCTTCCCGGCGACCGCCGTCGTTCATACTCCTGCGGAAGCCGCCGCCTTCCTGCAATCGATCCCCACCGCAATGGCGGTGGCGAAACCCATTGACGAAGAGGAGGGCCGCGGCGTTTTCATTTTCCCCAAAAAGGACATCCTCGCAAAAATCCCGACATACCCCTACCTCCTTCAGGAATTCATCGACACATCGAAAGGCATTCCGGGGATCACGGACACCGTTCATGATTTCCGTATCATCTCCATCCGCGGAGAGTTTATTGTCGCCTACGTGCGAACGGCACAACCCGGAAGCCTGCTCGCCAATGTCGCACTGGGAGCCAACATACAAGAGGTACCGCGCGAGCAGGTACCGAAGGAGGCGTGGGGTATTTTCCAGACGGTTGATCATGCATTCAAGCGCTTCCCCGACCGTCTCTATTCCGTGGATACCGGCCGGGACGCAAGTGGCGTCTGGAAGATCATCGAACTGAATTCGAAGCCCGGCACGTCGGTGATGGAACAAGATCCGGGCGCGAGGAGATACCTCAATGCCATCGCGGACCTGCTCCTCTCAATCGCGAGAAAGGGGGCATAGAAAGGTTAGGGTTAGGATTGAGGGTTAGGGATATCGCTACAGAACGACCGAAACGGTTTTCCTAATCCTAACCCTAACCCTACCCCTCATACTTCAGGCATACTCCCGCCATGCAACGGGAACACTCGATGGCGTACTACCTCTGGAAGCTGATACGAACGGTCCGCAACTGGCCGCTCTATCTTTTCAATCGCCTCGGCTGGATCCGCCGGGAGACACTCACGTACAAACTGCGAAACGGCATGACGCTGACGAGCCGCAATTTCTCGGTGGATCGCTGTGGCATCAATGAAGTGTGGTTCGACCACATCTACGAGCCGCCCGTATTCGACTGGAAGTCCTGCCGCGCGATCATCGATGTCGGAGCGAACATCGGCTCGTTTACCATCCGTGCGGCAGCTCTCGCACCCGAAGCGAAGATCCTCGCCTACGAAGCCGAACCGGAAACGGCGAAGATCCTCTCGAGAAACGTTGCCGAGAATCACCTCGCGCCGCGCGTCCAGGCATTCTCCGCCGCCGTCGGCGGGAAGGACGGAACGGCGGAGCTCTATGTGACCAAGCGCTGCAGCTGGTTCAATTCCCTCTACAAGCCGCAGAACCACGAAGGCACCGCTGTGACGGTCCCCGTCGTCTCGCTCGCGACGATCTTCGCCCGGAACTCCGTCCGGGAATGCGATTGTCTCAAGCTCGACTGCGAAGGTGCGGAGTATGACATCCTCTATGCCCTCTCGGCGGAAGACCTCGGCAAGATCCGCATGATCGTCATGGAGTACCACGATCTCCCGCAGGGGGGCCGCTTCATGCACGGCGCTCTGCGTGCCTACCTGGAAGAACACGGCTTTTCCGTCGTCGAACGCGTGAACTGCATCCTCTATGCAATGCGCAAAAACGGCTGAATCGTCCTTGACCCAAGCATCAGGTCACCAGTACAGTCGGCTCTACCGATTCTCCCGTGCGGATTCCCGCACCGGATTTACCCACGAATCGTATGCCATCACTCGTGCCCACCACCGACGAAGGACGTATCTACGAGCTCTGTGTGCTCTACCCCTACCCCCTCCCCCAGAAAGAGGAGCAGGAGGTCTTGAAGGCGGTCGAGCATATTTTCGAAGACGCCCAAGCGAAGCTCATCTCCAAGGACTCGTGGGGCCGCCGCGGTCTCGCCTACGCCATCAGAGGATCGACGGAAGGCTGCTACGTGATCTACCACTACGAAGTGGATCCGGAGAAGATCCGCGAGATCGATGAAGCCATTCGCATCACCCCCAACGTGCTGCGGCATCTGCTCATCAAGCCGCCGAAGGGATACGAAGTGGTGAAGTTCTCCGAGCAGTTCAAGAACTGGCAGAAGAGCAAAGAGGAAGGCGACCAGCGAAACGCCGCAGCCGCGGAAGAGAAGCTCAGGAAGCAGGTGGCGGATCGGGCCAAGCGTCAGGCCAAGCGCGTCGAGGAGGAGAAGAAGGTGAAGAAGGAGACGGAAGCCCCGAAAAAGCCACTCAGTGAAGGCGCTCTCGAAGAAGAAATTTCCAAGCTCATCTCCGACGACGAGATCAATCTCTGATTCCCCCTCCTCCCATGAAGCAAGCCAACAAATCTCCGCGCACCGACCCCCGACTGAAGAAGTGTCCCTTCAAGGAGAAGGGTGTCGCATACATCGACTACAAGGACTACCCGCTCTTGAAGCAGTATGTGGACTACTTCGGAAACATCCGCCAGCGCTACTACACCGGCGTGAGCCTCAAGTATCAGAAGATGCTCAAGCAGGCTATCGAGCGCGCGCGGTTCATGGGGATGCTGGCGTACCGAAAGTAGGGCTGGGTCTTAGGGTTAGGGTTAGGGTTCGAAGATATTGAGACTCGAAACAGACTGATGATGCTACAATGGCATTGTCGTCTTCCCTAACCCTAGCCCTAATCCTAATCCTCTCATGTCCGGACACAGTAAATGGGCCAACATCCGGGTTCGTAAGACCGCCGAGGACGCGCGGCGCGGCAAGGTCTTCACGCGCCATGCGCGCCTGATCGAGATCGCAGCTCGCGGAGGAGGAGATCCAACGATCAATAATGCTCTGCGAACCGCCATCGAGAACGCGCGGGAGGACAACGTCCCGAACGCGAATATCGAGCGCGCGGTCAAGAAGGGTTCCGGCGAGCTTAAAGGGGAACAGATGCAGGAAGTCGTCTATGAATGCTACGGTCCGGGCGGCGTGGCCTGCATCATCGAATGCATCACGGACAACCGGAACCGCACGTTGAGTCTCGTGAAATCCATCATCGAGAAGAGGGGCGGTCGCTGGGCGGAGAGCAATGCCGTGCGCTGGATGTTCGATCGGCTCGGCGTCGTCTCCGGCCGCAAAGCAGGCGTCCTTCCCGAGGACCTCGAACTGCAACTCATCGATGCGGGAGCTCGGGACATCGACCAAGAAGATGGATTCGTCTCGGTGACGACGGATGCGGCGCATTGGTCCAAGGCGCGCGATATCCTGAAGAAGGCCGGCTACGCGATCGAGAGTGCGGGACTCAAGTACGTCCCGAAGCAGCGCCTCGATGTCACGTCCGTCGAGACGGCGAAAAAGCTGATGGAGTTCATCGAAATGGTGGAAGCCGACGACGACGTTTCCGAGGTGCACACGAACGCGAACCTCTCCGACGAGGTGGCGAAGCAACTGTGATATTCCGCATACAGTTAGGTGGGCTCCGCCGCCACGGGGGGTGAAGGGGAAGGCTCTGCTGCCAAAGGCAGCATTGCCGACGAGGCGACCCCGAATCCTTGGAGGGGTCGACGAGGAGGCGCAGAGCCTAAGCGGAGGGGCTTTGGCGGCGGAGCGCTTTCTTTTCTTCTTTCTTTGTCGCCCTGACAAAGAAAGAAGAAATCAACGAGTTACATCATCACTACTCCACCACAATCTTCCTCTCACTCCACTCCCTCTCCTCCCCGGACCGATTTTTCGTCCGTACATAAATGACGAATGTGCCTGCACGCTTTGACTGCCACTGACGGACGTAGAGCCCCTCGCCATTCGTCAATTCGAGGAGGACATCCTCGACCCCCTGCTCATCGGCCACGGACAGTTTCAGCGAGGCGTAGTCCTGTGTAGAGAGACGCGGCACCTGCACCTTAAGATCGATCGGCGTGCTCTTCTGAATCGTCTGATCCTCCAATGGGCTGACCAGTTGAGGTTCGCCGATCGGCGCAGGCGGTTTAAGAGCGCTTCCCCCGGCCCCCACCGTCACCGTGAGACTGTCCTCGGCTGTATTCTCCGCCATATCCTCCGCCACCGCCCGAAGCTGATACGTTCCATCTGGCACCGCGACGACGTAGGAGAACTCGTAAGGCTCCCTCGGCTTGGTGGTGAGCAGTGTCTGCCCGAGATAGAACTGCACATACTTGATCTCGCCATCGGAATCCTCCGCTTCCGCACGCACCGTGAGCGTATCGCCGCTCTTCACCGCGATATCGCCGACCGGCTCTGAGAACTGTACGACAGGGAGACCACGATCCTCTCCGAAACGGATCGAGAGGGAGTCGCTTGCTTCGTTGTAATATCGATCGATGAGCGTGACGGTGACTATGTGCGACCCCTCTTTCTTGACGGAACGCGGCATGCGTAAAAAACGATCAAAGGGTGGCTCGACCGAGCTTGCCACCGACTTGCCGTCCACGCTGTAACGCACTTCCTGCACGGAGGACCCCACGGTATACGCAAGACGGATCTTGAATGCGGGATACCCTACGATCCCGCCGTTACTCGGCGAGAGAATGGAAAGTGTTGGCTGCGTGAGACGCCCGGGCGTGAGGGCGGGGTCACACTCCTGCTCCGGCGCCACCGGGAGGGGCAGGAGCGAGCCGGAGTGATCTTCCGTGGCATACCAAAGATCGTTCTGCACTTTGACCCACTTCTGCACGCCTTCCTCCCATGTCGGCCAGCGATCGGGAAGGATGCTATGCGCTTGCAGGAAACTTCCCGTGCCCTGAGCCGAGAGCGGACACTTCGATGAGGCAAGGAGGTGCGTCACCTTATCCACTCTGAGCATCATGCAAGCCGGATCGGGCTCGGTCGGTGCCGCCTCTTCAAGGAAGACATCCGCACGTCGAAGTTCCACAGGTGTGCAGGCAGTCGGAAGTTGCCCGGACAGAAGTGAGATTTGCGGCTGCACGATGCCGGAAGGGGCCGGGAAGGTCGTCTGCGGATTCTTGAGGAGGCGGTGAGCACCCGTCATGAACTCCTTCCATACGGGACTCATGGTCGTAAGTCCGTCCGCCTTCTCATACATGGACGAGCTGTCGGCGTTGCCCGCCCATACGCCCGCAATGAGATTGGGCGTGTAGCCGATGACCCACGCGTTGTCGGGCTTGCGCAGCTTGCATGAGCCGTCATCCTTGCGCTCAAGGCACTTGTTGCTCGTCCCGGTCTTCGCGGCCGTCTGGTAGCCGGGGACGGTGAGCTGCGTCTTCCAGTAATCCGTCGGCCGCGCCCACTCGTCGCTCAAAACCGAGGTGATCTGATAGGCAATGCGCGGATCGAGGACGGCTTTGGGTTCCTGCGGCTTCGCCTCGAAGAGAATATTCCCCTTCTTGTCGGTGATGCGACGGATGCGCACAAGCGGAGCGGCGAGTCCGCCGGCGGCAAACGTGGAGTAGCCCTGCACCATCTCGGTGAGCGGTGTTTCCGCTGCGCCGAGCGCGAGCGGCCAGCCGTAGTCGAACTCAGGCTGCTGAAGTTTCATCTCTTGGCGCTTGAGCCCAGGCGTGGGGGCCCCCATGTCACCCGCAAGCTGCAGGATGGGTTCCTCCTGACCCGCCAGGAAGAAGGCCTTCACTGCGGGGATGTTACGCGAGGCACCGAGCGCCTGCCGGATGGTCATGAGACCCATCGTCTTTCCGTCGTAGTCCACAGGCTCGTCATTGCCGATCTTCGTCGGGACGTCGTAGAGAATGGTCGCCGGATTGAACCCGTTGCGGAACGCAGCTGCGTAGACGAATGGCTTGAAGCTGGACCCCGGCTGGCGCGGCGCGATGGCCATGTCGATCTTCCCACCGTTCGATTCGTCGCTGTAATCAACGTTGCCGACGTACGCGAGCACCTCGCGTGTCTGCGGATCGGCCGCGACGAGCGCCATGTTCTGCGCGCCGAAACGCTTGAGAATGTCTTCCCGATGATTCGTGATGACCTGCTCGGCCACCTGCTGCATCTTCCAATCGAGCGTTGTCTCGACACGAAGGCCCCCCCGCTCGAGCACACCCTCTTCCGAGCCACCGAACATGCGCCCCATCTCATCCCGTACCCAGAGTACGAAGTGCGGCGCACGGATCGTCTCGCGGAACGGTTTGAAAGCGATCTTCTCGATATCAGCCAACGCCTGCAACCTCTGCTGCTCCGTAATGCTTTCCTGGTCCTGCATATCGCTGAGCACCTGATCGGTACGCCCGCCCACGTAGAGCGCGGTGGTTCCGGACCCGACGACGGTACCCAGCAACCCAATCGTCACTTCATCGTCCGCAATTTGATTCGAACGCGTGATCGTTCCGCTCAAAACCTTGTCGATCACTTCCGGCTCCACACGCGTGTGCAGGTGACTCCCGTACGGATTGAAATACGTCGGGCGCTGCGGGAGGGCTGCGAGAATCGCGGACTGAGCAAGGGTGAGATCCTTCGCGCTGACGCCGAAGTACCGCCGGCTCGCCTGCTCGATGCCGTACGCATTCTGCCCGAAGGGAATCCAGTTCAAGTACAGTTCGAGAAGCTGTTCCTTGCTATAGCGCGCCTCCAGCTGGCAACCGAGGATGATCTCCTTGAACTTGCGATTGAAGAGGTTCTCCTTCTTCAGATCAAGTGCGTTGCGCGCGAGCTGGCGCGTAAGCGTGGAAGCACCTCCTGCCTGCCCGAAGCGGAAGAACACACGGAAGATGGCGCGCATGTCGAGACACCCGCGTTCGTAGAACCGTTCGTCCTCAATCGCGACGATCGCATCTTTGAGGCTTTGGGGGATAGAACTGCTGGGAATGTATGTGCGGTCCTCCTCAGAGAAGAGCCGGTAGAGCTCCTCGCCATTGCGATCGGTGATCACCGTGCTCTGCGAAGCAATGAGGCTTGCGGAGTCCCCGACATCCGGAAGGGTGAACCACAGAAAACCCGTATAGAGGAAGAAGAGGAGGAGGACGGCTCCGCCGATACGCAGGAGCGACTTTCGCAGGCTCCCCGTCCGCTGCGGCGCGAAGAACGAAAGGATGCGCTTCGTCACCCGCAGAACTGCCCAGAAGGCGCGTGCGAGCATTCGCCCGAAACGCCTGAATCGCCCGTCGCCCGTCGCACGCTTGAGCCCGCCGAAACGGGCCGGTCGAGGAGGGGGGGTGTCATCGCCGAGGAAGCGCGTCTGGAAGCCGGAAGAGGTCATGGAGTGAGAACAGAGTGTAGGCGTCGGAACCGCTCTCCGCAACGTGCATGAGAGCAGAAGGTGTGCTATACTATGGAGATGCGTTTTCTCTCAATGATCATCGCCTTTGCGGCTCCGCTGACAGCTTCTGCTGCGTGCGGACCGGACCAACTCTGCGTGAGCGGCGGCGTTGGGGGGCTCTCGATTGGAAAAATGCTGTCAAACCTCGCAGACATTCTTATGATCACGGCACCGTTCGCTTTCGGAGCGATCTTCATCACGGGTGCGTTCTTCTATGTTATTTCTATAGGTGACGACCAGCGCAAAGGGCTCGGCAAAGGAATGATGATAGGCGCAGTCATGGGTGTGGCGATCGTCGCCGGAGCGCGAATCATCATGAATACGGTCCTGTACTTCGTGAGTTAGAAAAAGTCCTTGAGTTTCTGCTGGTATCCTTCCGGCTCCGTTATACTTTCTTTCTTCATGGATGACTCCCAGCGCCTCTCATCGGACATCCTCGAACGTCTCGAGCGCGCAGAGCAGCTCAAACTTGCAGGCAAGCACGACGAAGCACTGAAGATCCTCGAGCAGCTCTTGATCGAGGACCCGCAGAACATCTCAGCGCTCGAGGAAGTGGCTGATAATGAGCTGAGTCTCGAACGTTTCGCGCGCGCCGAAGCCGCCGCGAGACAGGCAGTGACCCTTGATCAGGGCAGCTATACGGGTTTCTACATCCTCGGCTACATCCTCTCGCATAAGGAGAAGTGGAGTGAGGCGGTGCAACTGCTTCGCAAAGCCAATCACCTCAAGCCGAACAACGCCGAGATCCTTCGTTGCCTCGGCTGGGCACTCTTCTCGAGCGGTCAGCGGGCACAGGGTGTCGTCACACTCGAGCGATCGCTGAATCTGGAAAGTGAAAATCCTCTCACGCTCTGCGACCTCGGAGTGGCGTACCTGCAGATCCGCAACTTCATGAAGGCTCGCACGCTCTTTTTGCGTGCACTCGACCTCGATCCGGGCAACGTTCGCGCCCAGGAATGCGTCCAGGCAGTGGAGAGGCTGGCGAAGGCGGTACGGGGATGAGGGTGAGGGTTGGGGTTAGGAATTCGTTCCGATTGTTTCATAATGACCTCCCTCATCCTGGCCCTAGCCCTAACCCTAGCCTATACTGTCACCCATGCTGCGCCTGGATCAGGGCTCCATGGTCCTCTGGAAGCGAGGAATCATGAGAGGAATCACGGCAATGAAGCGCGAGCGGCACTGGCTCGCGGCTTTCGGCGCGCTCGCCGGAGTCCTCACTCTCTTACAACTCCTCGTCTTTGGCTCCCTCGCCATCCAGTCAATGCAATCCGCCGTACGGGACCGGGCGGACTTACGCCTCGAAATCCTCCAAGACGCATCGGACCAGCAGATTCGGGAGTTCACCGCGGCCCTGCAGCAGATGGAACAGGTGAAGGAGATCCAGTTCATCACGAAGGAGCAAGCGTACGAGCGTGCCAAGACGCGCGACGGAGAGCTTGTCGCATTCCTCGAGAAGTTCGGCATGGACAATCCGTTCCCCGATACGGTCTCCGTCACCCTGCGCTCCCTCTCGGACTATGATGCCTTCGCGGAGTATATCCAGCAGGAACAGTGGAAGAAGGTGGTGGATCCCACATTCCTGACAAAGGCGACCGACCAAGAAGCGCAAGCGCATGAGTTGCTGAGCCTCACACGTGCCGGTGGTTCCCTGACCGGGCTCTTCCTCGTGATCGCCGGCGGCGTGCTGACATTCATCGTTACGGAGCTCGTCCGCAGACGCGCGCAGGACCGGGGAGAAGAGGTTCTCATCGAGCGTCTCGTCGGCGCCCATCCTCTTACCGTGTTCCTCCCCTTTGCAACGGAAGCGACTATCCTCCTCTGGATCGCAACAGTGGTGAGCGCCGTCGCCCTCATTCTCCTCCTGACAATCCTCCCGCTCTTCGTCCCTGCATTCCAGCCTTCGGGCTTACTCGCCGCCATTGGCGAGAATCTCACGCTCTCCGCCCGGAGCACCCTGCCCGTCCTCTTCGCTGTCGAGCTCCTCCTCGCCCCCCTCCTCGCAGGTCTCGGCGCCTACCTCGGTATCCGTCCGCAACTCAACGCTCTCCCGCTCTCCTTAAGCGCCCTCTGAAAGACCATGGCTCGCACCTGCTCCGTCGAGGCCCTTGTCCTGCACGCCTACGATGTCGGCGAAGCTGACCGTTTCCTCCTGTTGTTCACACGGGAACGCGGCCGTCTCGCAGCCCGCGCCCGTGGGGTTCGTCGTTTAGGCAGCCGCATGGGCGGCCACCTTCTGGCTCACCAGCACCTCTCCCTTACACTCGCGGAGAGCAGTGCCGGATGGACCGTCACCTCGGCACAACGCCTGAATCACTCTGCCGCACTCCCCATCGAACAATTCGCCATGGCGGAAGAGGGGTGCGAGCTCCTCCTCGCTCTCCTCCACGACGAGGAAGCGCTCCCCGCAATCTTCGATCTCACCCTGCACTTCCTGCAGAGCTGCCGGGAAGGACAAGGAGATCCCGTTCTCGCCTTCTCCCTCGAGCTGCTTCGCTTGCTCGGATTGCTCCCAGCCGTCACGGAGAAGGAGTTTCCCGGCCACCTCGCTCCTCAAGCCATTCGCACCATCGAAGAAGCTCTGCGAAGCTCCGGAAGTCTCGCCTCGCTCCCGCCCGCGCTCCTGCGATCGCTCTCGATCCTCTGCAGAGAACGCATCGAAGAACATGCGAACCGCACCTCGCGATGTCTCTCTGTCACGCGGCAGCTCAAGGAGTGGGCGGTTCCGGCCCGATAGGAACTGCGGATGCATCTGCCGGAGGCTCGATGCCAACTTGGAGGTAGAACGGCCGCGCTTCATAGACAGACGCGACTTCTTCGATCTCCTCGCTCTCCCCTCTGCGGACGATGCGATACCAAACCGCATGGAGACCCGGCACGCGCTCACCGACTTTACGCGTGGTCCCCGGAGGAATCTCCGTGGTGTACTCCGTGCGATCGGGTGGCGGAGCGGTGCGCCCCCACGTGTAAGGCCCGATGATCTGCGTCTCGCGATTATCACGCGTGCCGTAGTAGAGGAAGTAGGCGATACCATTCTCCGCATACGTCTGAATCAGAACGGCTCCGGGGCTGTCATTGAGGAACCGCATGTCCGTGTACGGCGGATAGATCGTGGCATCCGTCCCCTGCGGGGCGTAGTACCGGACGGCGAAACTGTGGTTGCGACGCGCGAGGATGGGGAACCCGTACTCCCACACGCCACGGTACGCAGTCGTGCTCACCTGGCAGAGTCCGCCGCCGTAATCCGGCAGTGTCTTATCCCCCTCGATCACGAGTTCTTTCCAGTATCCGGTATGTTCATTGACCGGGCCCAACGTTTCGTCGAAGGAAAATTCCGCCCCCTGCGGGATCAGGTGGCCGGAGAACTTGGAGAGCCCGAGGGCGATATTGTGCCGCCGAGGAATGGCTGAGCCGCTGTAATCGGATTCCCCCACGGCAAGGAGCTCACGGATGCCCTCGGCTCGCAGAGCCGGATCCTCTACGAGCAGAGCCGGCTGCAGTTCCTCGATAGGAAGGGTGACATCTGTCACCCCCTGCTCGATGGCGGCAATGGTGAGCTCCGTCAAAGATGCGATGTCCACGGTGCGTCCCGGCAATCCCACACCATCGAAGACGATGGCGCCGGAGGCATTGCGACGGATGACGACGGAACCCGGTGCGCGGTCCAGCACGTTCGCGATGCGCTCCGTAAGCGTTTCACGGATCGCGGTGCGATTCCATCCGGGAACGATCCGCCGCACCACCCCGCGCGGGAGCGACGGAATATCGTCTCCATCCACGCGAAACTCCGGAAGAGCCCGGATGGGGATGCCATTGCTCGACCACTCCTCCTCCACTCCGTGCCAGCGCGGAAATTCATCCGGGTCCAGCGTGAAGAGATGATGCAAATACCGAAACGTGATCGGCGAAGAGGATGCGTGCGCGGAGCCCGCGGCGAAGAGCAGTACAAGAAAGACGAGTGCACACCATTGGTGGCGTTTCATGATGCGCACGGGTGATGACATCGAATCAATGACGAGTGCGCGAGTCATAGTGCGGTGCGGGATGCTCGTCGAGGGCCTTGTTCACGAGAGCGTCGGCACGGTAGTTGTCGCTGCGCGGAATGTGGACGAACTCGACGGAGGGGATATCTTCGATAATGGAACGGATCTCTTCGATGAACGGCTTGAGAGTGGCCATGCGCACCTGGTACTCGCCATTGAGCTGCTTCACGATCAATTCGGAATCCAGATGGCACACGAGATGATTGGGGTGATAGCGATTCGCAAGTTTGAGCCCCTCAATGAGCGCGCGATACTCCGCGACATTGTTCGTCTCGATGCCGATGCGCTCGTAGTGCTCCCGCAGTACCGTGCCGCGAATCGGATCCTCCAGGATACAGCCGATGGCCGCCTGTCCGGGATTCCCCCGTGAACCGCCGTCGGTGAACAGATGGATGGTGCCTCCGACCAGCTCAACATCACTCTCGGAGGATGTCTGCGGGATTCCGTCACCCAAGGCCTGTCGGATCGCTTCGGCCACGAACCGTTCGCGCTCCTTCACGCGGGGGAACAGCTTCGCCAACTCTCGTTCAAGAGTAGCGGGAATGCGGATCATGGGCGTATAGTACCACGTTCTGAAGCGGCAAAACGTGCGGAATACAAAATAGGAAATGGCTAAACAACGCGTATCGCTGGCAGTCATTTTGCATTTTTAATTTTGCATTTTGCATTTTCACTGGCATCCCCCGCATTCCGCGCAACACCCCGCACAGCCACCGCAGCCGCTTCCGGCCAGATCAAGCTTGAACCGACCACCGCGGAAATCGATCGTCGCACCATCGAGCCACGCAACGATCTCCTTGGAAACGCAGACGGTAACCGTCGGAAAAGCCACATGTCGGAATGATTGGTCGCCTGCCAAGGGCTTCGCAGCGAATTCCATGAAGAGAGCGCCTTCATCGTCCCGAACGATACGCAGGATGCCGGGGCGCTTCTCGCGCTCCGCAATGACAGCGATCTGCCCTGCAGCCTCACTCGTCACCGTCATTTCTCCACGCACGGGGGATGCGGCACTGCTTTCCGCCGATTTCTTCTTCGCGCTCGTCATGGGATGATGCTACCGTGTGCGGGTTCTGATCCCTACCGTTTTTCAGAATAAATCTTCCGCCACTGCATGAAGCGCTTCCTACGCCTCGCCATCCTCATTGTTCTGCCCATCCTCACGTTGACACTAGGATGGCAGTTGGGCGTGCGCTATGAACAGAAGCAGCTCGAAGGAATCTCAGAGCGACTGGAACTTCTATATTCGGGCAAGACCGCGAGCGGGACGCTCCTCGCCGATCCCGAGAAAGAGGTGAACCTGTCACTCCTGTGGGGCGTATGGAGACTCCTGTTGCAGCACTACATCACCCCCGACCAGCTCGATCCGGCCACAATGGTCTTCGGCACCGTTTCGGGCCTCGTCCGCGCCATCGGCGATCCATACACAGTCTTCATGACACCCACGGAGAATAAGGCATTCGTCCAATCCCTCCAGGGACAGCTCGAAGGGATCGGTGCGGAGCTCACCCTGCGTGACGATCGGGTGATCGTCGTAGCCCCGCTCAAGGGATCACCGGCTGCCAAGGCCGGCCTCGAACCGGAGGACATCATCACAAAAGTGGATGACGCAAGCGTGGAGGGAGAGACATTGAACGAGGTCGTCCAGCGCATTCGCGGCCCCAAGGGAACATCTGTGAAGATTGAAGTGGTGCGCGAAGACGCTCTGGAACCGATCACGATCACAGTCGTGCGCGCGAGCATTACCGTGCCGAGCGTCGAGTGGGAGATGAAGAAGACGGGCAGCGGCACCGTGGGCTACATTCAATTGAACCAATTCGGCGACCACTCCATCACGGAAGTGGAGGATGCCCTGCGTACACTCGAGAAAGACAAGCCGGACGGTCTCATCGTCGATGTGCGGTCCAACGGCGGCGGTTATCTCGAAGGTGCCGTGCAAATCGCCTCGATGTTCCTCAAATCGGGCAAAGTGGTTACCGTCGAGCGCCGCAGCGGCGAGCCGACAAACCACTATGTCACCGGAAAACCGATCGATGCGCTCACCCCGATGGTCGTCCTCATCAACGAAGGCTCTGCGAGTGCCTCGGAGATCCTCGCGGGAGCTCTGCAGGATCTCGAACGCGCCACCATCATCGGCCGCAAGAGTTTCGGTAAGGGGACAGTGCAGGAGGTCTTCGACCTACCGGGTTCCACCAGTGTGCGCATCACCACTGCCAAGTGGCTGACACCATCCGGCCGCGACATCGGCAAGGAAGGCATCCACCCCGACTTCGATGTCCCCCGCTCCCGCGAGGAGGCGGTCAATAAGATCGATCCGCAGCTTCAAGCGGCGCTGGACTGGCTCCTCGATCATGAGAAACCGGCCACGCCCGCGGCTGGCACATCCCCGGCTCAGTAATCGAAGAGCTCCTCCTTCCGGAAGAACCTCTTCACTTCCTTCTCCGCCGTTTCGGGGCTATCGGAGGCATGAGCGACATTGACCATTTGATCGACGCCAAGTTCGGAACGGATCGTTCCCGGCGCCGCTTTGCGGCTATCGGTAACGCCGAGCATGTCCCGTACCTTCGCGACGACATCATCCCCCTCCAACACCAATGCAATGACAGGGGTCGACCCCATGAATTTCTCCACCTCCGGATAGAACGGCTTGTCTGCGATGTGCGCATAGTGCTCGCGCAGGAGAGCCGGCTGCAGATGGATCATCTTCACGCCGCGAATGACCAAACCGGCCTCTTCGAAGCGCGCGATGACCTTGCCGCAGAGCTTCTTGGTGACCGCATCGGGTTTGAGGAGGATGAGAGAGCGTTGCATGGAAAGGAAGAAAGGTGACGGTATGGTAGAGAGAAAATGGAAAAATGAAAATGAACAACTGCCCATTTTTCCTGTTCAGAGCAACGCCTTCCCCAGCTCTTTCTGCGTCGTGCCTTTGCCAATGACCACCAACCGGAATTCCTTTGTCTGCAGCAATTTCGCCGCAAGAGCGTCGACTTGCTTGCCCGTAACGTGATCAATCTCGCGGAAGTACTCGGCTCTGGAACGCACCTTCGGATAGAGCAACAGTTGCCGGCCGTAGAAGTGTGCCTGCTCCTCGGAATCCTCGAGCGCGAGGGTGATCTTCCCCTTGAGATACTCCTTCGCACGCTTGAGCTCTTCCGCCGTGACCCCCTTCTCCGCGCAGAGACGATACTCGTGAACGATCGCGCGAATCGCCTCGAGGAGGCGCGACTGGTCCACTCCCGCGCGCGTCGAAAGCACGCCCGCATCGAGATAGCTGTCCGTCTCCGTCGAGATGTAGTAGCACAGACCCTTGGCCTCGCGAATTCGCAAGAACATGCGCGAGCTCATGTTCCCGCCAAGGATGACGGCAAGAAGTTTATGTGCGAAATGGTCGGGGCTCAGTGCTCCCACGGCCGGCACCCCGAGCACGAGGTGCGCTTGTTCCGTATTTTTCTCGCGCAGATACACGCGCTCCTTCCCATACGTCTTGAAGGACACGAAGGAACGCCCCTTCTCCCCTTTGATGGCATCGAAAAACCGCTTCGCAAGCTTGAGGGACTGCTCCTCCGTGATCTTCCCCGCAAAGACGAGGATAAGATTATCCGGCGTATACAGGAGGCGTTGGTAGGAAACGAAATCATCGTGTCCGACGGAACGGATGACCTCCTCTCGTCCGATGGTGTCCCACCCGAGCGGATGATCGCCGAGAAGCATTTCCTCGAAATCCCACCCTGCGCGGTACATCGGCGTGTCCTGATACATATGTTCCTCCTCGATGATCACGCCGCGCTCGCGCTCGATGTCTTCCTCGGGAAACCGCGCATGGAGGAGCATGTCCCCCAAGACATCGCACGCGAGCTCAATCTCGGGCGCCGCCACTTTCACGAAGTAGCCCGCATATTCCTTCCCGGTGAACGCATTGAAATCACCACCCACGCCGTCGATCGCCGCGCTCACGGCCTGCGTAGTGGGGTATTTCTTCCCGCCCTTGAAGAACATGTGCTCGAGGAAGTGGCTGATGCCGCGTTCTTTCCGAAGCTCATAGCGCGATCCCGCGCCCACGAAGACGTGAACCGTCACCGACTCCGTCCCGCTGCCCGGAGCAGTGAGAATCGTGAGACCTGAGGGGAGGCGGGAGACGGAATACACGTTGGATGAAGTGTAGAGGAGCGGCTGGGGAGAGAACAGGGGAGGGCCCCGCCGCCACTGCCTGTCCTGAGCCTGACGAAGGAGGGGGTGAAGGGGAAGGCCCTGCTGCACCTTTAGGTGCGCCGACGAGGCGACCCCGAATCCTTGGAGGGGTCGACGAGGAGGCACAGGGCCTAAGAGGAGGAGCTTAAGGCACGGAGCGCTTTCTTTGCTTCTTTCTTTGTCGCCCTGACAAAGAAAGAAGAAGGAAGAACAACATCAAATGTACGAGAGCTCCTTGACCTTCTTCTGCACCATCTGTAGCGTTTCCACGCATTTCACCCCCTCCTCAGTGCTTCGCAAACTCAAGTGGCGCAAACGGCTTCGGGTCCATGGATTCCGTGCACGGATGAAGACCCGTGATGGGCAAAAGGTCTTGAATCGGCGCCGCGCGCGCGGACGGGCCCGCCTGACGGTGCAGAAGAAGGGGAAGTAAGCTACGATACGATCGTGGTGACGCTGCATCGCTTCTCGGCCGTCCTGTTCTATCTGCTCGGCATTAGCTTCTTCGCCGCATATTTGCTCATGCACAATGGCATCGTACCTCTGGAAGCCGCCTGGTGGCTCCAACGCGCCGACCTGCCGCTCCTCGGCTCAGCACTGCTCTACGGCGGCGTGAGCTTCTACTTGAGCGTACGCCCGCGCGGCGCTCCGTCTCGAGTTCTCGCGCTTCTCATCACGCTCTTCCTCCTCGGCCTCTTCGCATTCCTCGTCCTGCTCAATTTCTGGGAAGCGCTCCCGCTCCCGCAGGGACAGCCGATGATGTAAGTGCAAGCTTCTTAGGCTGTAGCTTCTTAGCTTATTAGCAGCAAGCAAATAGATGAAATGTCTCCATTCCTAATAAGCTAAAAAGCTAATCAGCTAACAAGCTGTTCTTCTTCCCCGGCCCTCTTATTCTCCATCCGCGCCGCGAGGAAGAGGAAGTCACTCAGACGATTGATGTATGCCAGCACCTGCGGAGGAACCTTCTCGCTCTCCGCGAGCGCGACGATGGAACGCTCCGCACGACGACAAACCGTTCGGGCAAGATGAAGGACCGCCGCCGACCGGGAGCCGGTGGGGAGGATGAATTTCTTCAACGCGGGTAACGCCTGCTCGAACGCGGAGATCCATCCCTCCACAAATTTGGTGGCTTCCGCGAGATGATCGGCCTTCGCAGTTCCATCCGCGAGGTGAGCCCCCACGAGGAACAGATGTCGCTGCACCGTCTGAAGATGTGCGCGAATCTGCTCTGAAACCGACTGGTCCGTGAGCACGACCCCGATCACCGCATTGAGTTCATCGGTGTTTCCGATGGCATGCATCCGTAAGGATGCTTTCGAAACCCGTCGGCTCTTGAGGAGGCCCGTCGTGCCATCATCGCCCGTGCGCGTGACGATACTCATGGGGATTCATTGTACTACTGCGCGGCAAGCAGAACCGCATCATGCGCTTTCTTGGCTTCCGTCTCGGTCAATGTCCGATCCTTCGCGCGATAGATGCACCGCAGCGTGAGGTTGTAGAGCTGATTGTCCCCCTTTGCGTAGAGATCCGCGATGTCCACGCTCTCGAGCAGGTCCGTCTTGGAACGCATGGCCTTCAGAAGATCCCCGACAGAGCGGCCGAAGTTGAAGGGGAGCGTCACGTCATACGTGATGGCCGGGAATTGCGGAAGCGGACGTGCGATCGGAGTCGCAGGCGTGAGAGAGAGAAGCTGCGAGAGATTCACGAGAGCGCAAGCGGCTCGCTTTGGCAGGGCGAATGCCGCACGGGTAGCGGGGTGCACTTCGAAGAGGATGCCGACAGTGGTATCGGAGACAACAATCTCGGCGCAGCGTCCGGGATGGGCGAAGGCAGGAGGATTGGCGAGCGGTCGGATCGCCATCGTATAGCCGCTGTTTGAAAGTGCGTCGGAGAGATGTGCTTTCGTGAGAAGGAAGGGGTCATCTTTGATCCCGCTGTCCGTACGCCGCGCGAGGAGCAGGCCCATCTGCGTCTCTCCTGCTCCCGCAGAAACCACACGTGCCCACGTGAACGTTTCGAGTACATCCTCCGTGAGAAGAAGATTGCGTTCGGCATGGGCGAGGAGGCCGGGCAGGACGCTCGTATGCAGGAGAGAGAGCTCCTCGCCGATGGGATTGAGCAGCTCCACAGCACTGCCAGGATCCAAACCGCACTTCTTCAGGAGCGCCGGACTCAAGAGCGAGAGCGGGAGGATTTCGGTATAGCCCTCTGCTTTGAGAGCATCACGCAGAACATGAACCCTCTGGTCTCGCGCAGGCGGCTGCACGAAGGCGGACGGGAGAGCGGGCTCGATCGCCTCATAACCGGCGATCCGTCCTACTTCCTCCACGACATCGTGTTCGCCCTGAACGTCCTTCAGGCGCCAAAGCGGCGGCGTGACGCTCTTCTTGCGCACTGTGAAACCAAGGTCGGTGAGAATCTCGTCGATGCGCTTTTCGGGAATGGACAACCCCAACACGCGCGCAGCGCTCTCCGCGGAGAACGGCACGGCGTGCGCCTTCCCGTCCGTCCCCCATGAGTGCAGCTTCGAGGTGATACGTGCCCCCGGCACATGCGCGAGGAAGAGTTCGAGAGCGCGCAGCAGACCCTGCTGCGCCATGCACAGCGGCACACCCTTCTCGTAGACGGTGGCTGCGTCCGTCCGGTGCCCCATCGCGATGCAAGTTGAGCGGGTATTCACAGGATCCACCACTGCACTGTGAAGCCAGATGCGGCGCGTCGTAGGTTTCGTCGACCCCCGCAACCCGCCCATGATACCGAGCAGATCGAAGATGCCGCGATCGTCCTCCATGATGAGCGCCCCCGGACTTAAGGTTCGATCCTCCTCATCAAGCGTCGTAATGCGTTCCTTCTCCCGAGCTGCACGCATACGCACGGCCCCCTGGATGTCCGCCGCATCGAAACTGTGAAGCGGCATGCCGACTTCCATCATGACGTAATTGGTGATGTCGATGGGGAGATTGATGCTCCGCCAACCCGTCGCCTCAAGCCTCTGGCGCATCCATGCGGGTGTCTCACCCAAACCGGAGATGGAGAGGGTACAGGCACAGTAGCGCGGCACGAGCTTCTCATCCTCGACGAGGATCTTGAAAGGAAGCGGTGCATCGGCGAACGCGGGGGTACGCACCGCAGGCCGCTTCTTCCAGCTCGCAAGCTTGAGCGCCACGCACTCGCGAGCGAAACCGACGTGTGAGAAGAGATCCGCGCGATGAGTGATGGCATGGTTGTCGACGTGCAGGATGACATCATCGAATTTGAGGAACTTTTTGAGTGGTTCCCCGACACCCTCGTCTCCATCCCCCAAATCGACGATGGGGCGCTCCCCTTGTGTACTCGGAGACGAAAACAGAGCCGCGATTCCCAGCTCCTCACCAGCACAGATCATCCCTTCGCTCTCCTCTCCGCGAATCGCCGCTTTCTCGAGTATCACCTCCTCGGTCCCATGCCACTTCACACGCGTGCCGACATGTGCGAACGCCACGCGCATTCCCTCGCGCAGATTCGTCCCGCCGCAGACGACCCTCTTCGTCCCCCGATCGGTCTTCACCTCGGCGATTGCGAGACGATCGGCATTGGGGTGCTGCTTGAGCGAGAGGATTTTCCCCACGCAGCATCCTTCCAGGTTCGCCCCCTGTACCTCCACCTCCTCCACTTCGCCTACGGAAGCGGTGATACGATCTGCGATCGTCAGAGGATCCGTCTCTTTCCAGTCGATGAAGTCGCTGAGCCAATGGAGGGAAATCTTCATACGGATGCAGCATACACCGGCTCTGCGCTGCGGTGCAGGGGGTTTATGGGTTTCTTGGTTTTCGTCCCCACATCCGCTGCATCTGCGAAATACCATTCACGACTACCACGGAAGAGGAGTACACTTCTCTTCCGTCTGTTCCCCTCTCCTCCATGAAGAACGCTTCCAGCAGCTTCGGCCTGGCATCCTTCGTCCGTTGGGTCGCCTGCATCCTCCTGCTGCTCGTCGTTGTTGCCTCCGCCATGGGCGTCTACTCCACGCTCTTCGTCAACGGCGGCGCCACGTTCGGCACTTCGGCAGCCTCGCTCGCCCTCCTTTCGTTCGCCGTTTCCCTGCACATCCTGCTTGCCTGCATGAACGGGTGCTGCTGCGCGCCCAAGAAGTAGGAAGAAGGATTCACTCGGAATCACTTCCCAATATCACCCCGCCATCGGTAGAGTTTGGCGTACGCGGAGAGGTCGCATAGTGGCCTAGTGCGCCTGCTTGGAGAGCAGGTAGGCCCGAAAGGGCCTCGGGGGTTCGAATCCCCCCCTCTCCGCCATTCGACTCGCGCCTTCGGCGCTCGCTCATGGTTCTCGCCCTTCGACAGGCTCAGGGTTCGAGCCACATCCGAAGCGAGCCGAATGACTCTGAGTAAGCGAACGCAATGAGCGCATCGAAGAGCCATGACCAAACAGCAAACGAACTATTGGAAATAGCTAATCAAGCAATGCTATCGTGAGCGGGTTCCCCACTTGCCCATGCGCACGAAAACCGTCGTTCTCTTCTTGGTCCTCCTCGCTGCGATCGGCGCGGCGATCATCCTGCTCAAAGGATCGGGAGAAGATTCCTGGATCTGCGAAGGCGGCCAGTGGGTGAAACACGGCAATCCGTCCGCCCCCATGCCTACGACGACATGCCCAAGCGGCAAGGAACCGGAGCTCACCGAAAAGGACGGGCAGAAATACGCCACCTACAGCGACGCTTCCTTCCAAATCCTCTATCCCTCCTGGCCCGCCATCGATGAGAATGCCCTCACGAAAATCGAAACGACCCTCGTCGCCGTGAACAATGACAGCTGCAATTTCCTCCTCATGAAGCACTCCGTTCCTGCAGGCGAGACACTGGAGGTACACACCGAAAAAACGCTTAAGGAGCAACAGGACAAGCTACCGGTAAGTATCACGCGGAAGCTCATCACAAAGGACCGAACCACCGTCGAGGCGGATCTTTCGGTCAATGCAGAAACCGTCATCCATTCCGCACAGAACGGATTCCTCTCGCCAAATGGCGAGCTCTACTCGGCCGTCTTCGTCGGACCGGCGAAAGATTTCGCACGGGTCTGCAAGCCGTTCATGGATGAGTCCGTCGCGAGTGCGAAGATCGCTGCAAAGCTCTGAGAGAATCCTCGAGCTGTTCGTTTTCCGGCGCTGCTCTCACAACCAATTATTTATTTTTCTGCTACTTCCCAAAAAGCTTCTTTGTCTTCTCGAACGTCCGCTCTGCGGAGCGCCATGTGATCTTCGCAGTGGCATACGCACTTTTCGCCGTCTTATACGTCGTCTGCGCGACGGCATATTCCGCCTTCGCCACGGTCGCATCAGCCTTGGCTTCCGTAATGCATGTCATCCTCTCTGCTTTGGCAGCATCGGCACATGTCTTGCGTTCTGCCTTGGTCTCCTCGGCCTTGCACCCTTCGAGAGCCTGTGCATAGCCATCCTTGCACTCACTGAGTGCCTCTTTGTAGGAAATCTTCGTTTCCGCGTACGCTTCCTTCGCCTCACTCCTTGCGTCCTGCGCTTCCTGCCAGTGATCTTGAGCTGCCTGCCAGTGATCTTGAGCTGCCTGATATTCCTCTTCGGCCTTCACAAACGCAGCATCGGAGCAGTTTGGATCGGTTGGGTACTGCGGTCTGCACTTTGCGCCATCGAGCGATGATGCTGCTGATGATGTCGATGATACCGGCGACACATATTCCTCACAGAGCCCGCTGGTGAAATTACAATTGTAACCGGATGGGCAGTAGGTATAGCTCTTGTTATAGCCCCAACCGCAACGCCGACAGCGGAAATCGGTTTTATTGCATCCGTAGGGAAGGCAGAATTCCGGATCGGTGGTACCTGCGGACAGACCACATTGATCACCCTCGGTAGCTGCCAGCAGAGCGGGCGGCTGATAGTGCGTAAGAAGAGTGACAGCCAGGAGAAGTGGCACGAGCGCGATGATGTAGTGGCGAGTGTGAATCATGATGGAAAACGGAACATAGAAAATTAATCGTTCGTCTGCAGCTTCGAGAGAGCTTTCTCGGCCGCCTTGAGCTCCTTGGTTGCGGCCTTCGTCGTCCGCTTGGCGCCCGCATACACGAACTTTGCGGTCGTATATGCGGCCTTCGCTTCTGCGTACGCGGCCTTCGCATCCGCGATGGCCTGCGTCGCATCCTGATAATCGGCCTTCGCCGCATTCACATCCTCCAACACATCTTCCTTATCCTCATCATCCGCTGCCTTGTAGGCAGCCTTCGCATCAAGGTAGGCCTGCTTCGCATTTGCTTTTGCCTCCTTCGCATCCGCGTATGCGCCCTTTGCTTCGTCGACAGCGCTCTTCGCCTCGGTCATCGAGGCCTCCGCCTCGTCGAGCGCTCCCGCAGCGGCGTCATTCGCTTCCTGCGCGGCATCGACGGCCGTTTGGGCGGCATCGGTGGCGACCTGCTTGGCGGCATTAGCGGCCTGTGTTTCCTGCTCTTCTCTGGAAATGGAACTACAGGTCGCAGGAGACCAAGGAAGGGCTTTTACGCAATTGTTGCTTATACACTGTTTATCGAAATCACATTGCGAGCCAGCCGATAGTTGTTTAAAGCACGTCCCCGCATCGGTACAAAACCCTGAACCAGGACAATCGGCATCGACCTTGCAGCCACACTTCATCGGGGCAGTGATTTTTTCGCGGATACATTTGTTGCTTATGCAGTAGAGATCATCAAGACAGGCTTCGCCGTATTTCCCCCCGTAGGGAAGCGGATCGTCTTTACTCTGACATTGTCCACCCCTCACATTACAAACAGCCCATAGGGAATCGGGGTTACAGTCACTATCACTCTTGCAACTTGGCGGCCCATCGAATGCACAATGGCCATTGTTTCCATCCCGATCGTAATTCACGCAATGCATGGCTCCGTTCGGCCCCGTTTTGGGGCACGTGTCGCTCATGACCCATTTCCAATCTTTTCCTCCCACCTCATGGATATATTTCTTCACGCGTTCACGTGCACAAAGAATGCTGCCATCCTCGAGGATATCGCCGGGGTAATTCTGCGCCGTGAGACCCCGTGAGCGTAGCGACGCATCCGCGCGCATGGTCACGAACGCAGCTGCGAGAAGCGTGAATGCGATGCCGAGGAGAGCGGTACGACGGGTGAGCATGATGGAAAACGGAAAATGGAAAATTAATCGTTCGTCTGCAGCTTCGAGAGAGCTTTCTCGGCCACCTTGAGCTCCTTGGTTGCGGCCTTCGTCGTCCGCTTGGCGCCCGCATATGCGGACTTGGCTGTGGTGTACGTCGTCTTCGCAATCGCGTACGTCGCCTTCGCTTCGATAACATCTTGGGAAGCCTCAAGGTAGACCTCCTTCGCGGCACTCACATCCTCCAGTGCCTCCTCTTTATCTTCATCATCCGCCGCTTTGTAAGTGACTTTCGCGGTGACATAAGCCTGCTTCGCATCCGTTCTCGCCTCCTTTGCCTCTGCATACGCATCCTTCGCCTCCGCCACGACGCTGAGTGCCGCATCGACATCGTCTTGTGCATCATTGAATGTCGCTTGCGCCGCAGCCACGCCCTGTTGCGCCTGCTGAACAGCAGCCGTAGCCACGTCGATGCGCTCTTTCTTTGTCACCGGTACTGCTCCATCGGCGGAATCATCCGTGGGAGTCGTGCAGTGATCCCCGAAACACACACGACCGGAGGGGCAGGAAGCCGCAGCAGAGCATCCGCAGATCCCCGCATGATTACCGGGAGTGACGCCCGGAGGAGCGGGGATATTGCTGAAGCTGACGCACCCGCCGGAGAGACATTCCGTTCCCTTGTCACACAATTCGTCAGCCGCCTTGAGGGCAATGCACGCACCGTCGGCGGAACAGTACTTTCCTGCAGGGCACTTGAAGCCCACCCCGAGTCCCGGTGTGATGCACGGAACGCAGACGTGCTCCCGGCAGATGTACCCACCCTCCTGACCGGTGCAATCGGCATCAGCTTCGCATTGTGGAGTGAAGCAGTTGTATCCCGGATACCCCGTACACTTCTGCCCCTCTGCGCACTGGCTGTCTTCGCAGCAACCGCACTGGCGGTGAGCGGGACTGCTGGTCCAGAGCTTGCAGACACCCGACGCGCAGTCACTGTCGACCCAGCAGCGTGCACCGTAGGCGCCTCTTGCAGCCTCCGTGCCGGTAGAGGTATCCCAAGCCGCGAATCTGCTGGTGGCAACGTTTCCGAGGAGCGCCACAGCCACGAGCAGCGGCGTGAGGGCGGCGAAGATCCGATACGGAGTGTGCATGTATGTATTGGATGAATTCAACTTATATTATACAACTAAATTGACAATTTGTTAATACACGAATTATCGGCTAAATCTTGAGCTCTTCCGTGCGTTTCTGCGGATCGAAGAATGGGAGCTCGAGGGCCTTATAGATATCTTCCTCCTCGCGGGAGGCGATCACCTTCTCCCCTTCGAAGAGTCCGTACTCGTTCAATTTCCACCCGCGCTGGATGGCCAGCTTCCGAAGGGCGATGTTGTGCTCCTTGGAGCCGGTGAAGTACAGAAGGGCCGCGCCCCACTGATCGCGCTTCACGAAGCGGATGTCGACGCGGATTCCGGATTTTAGATCGAAGGATAATTTGCTCTCGCCGTGCGCCACGACATCGCGGACGATCGGCAACTCGGCAATCGCATCGCCAACTTTCCCGGCCGATTTTGTGACAACCAAGACATCGATGTCGCCGACCGTCTCCTTGCGACGTCGAAACGACCCGGCTGCTTCGCACCTCTCCACGCCCGCAACCGAGCGGATCTTCTTCAAGAGTGCGGCAACGTCATCCTCCACTTCCTTAAGCGTGAACCGCCGCGTGCGTTCCTTCACGCGCTTGGCATTCTCAAGGAGCTTCGCCTCCATCACCTCCGAGAATCCCGGAAGGGATCGGATTTTTCCTTCCTCCGCCGCTTTCTTTAGATCGGCGACAGATTGGATACCAAGTGCCATCTGCAACTGCCGGGCACGCTTGGGGCCGAGATCCTCGATTTCCATAAGCGCAGGAGGGATGCCCCCCTGCGTGGCAAGTAACTGTTCGAGCGCTTTGATGTGCCCCGTCGTGAGGTACTCGCGGATCTTCCCGGCGATGGCGGCGCCGATCCCCGGAAGCTCCATGAGCTCTTTCTCGTTTTGGAACACGGCGACATCGCTCTTCAGTTCCTCGATCACTTTCGCCGCTCTGCGGTATGCCGCCGGCTTGAAAGCGACCCCCTGCTCCTCGAGGAGCGCGGCGATCTGACGCAAATGCTCGGCAATCTTCCGGTTGTTCTCCATCAAGGATGGAATTGTAGCAGCATCGCACAATAACACATTATGACAAAATGGCTGCGTACCGCTCTGTGTCATCCTGAGCCCGTCGAAGGACGGTACGCGGCCATTTCCAACAACTGATATCCAATCCGCCTGGTGCGAGAGACGAGACCCGGCCCCCGCATATGCGGGGGCCGGGCGATTGCTAGGAGGGTAGATGCCGCAAGGGCACTACTCGCGCTTCTGTCTCTTCCGTCGGGAACCGTTCCGGCGCCTCTTCGCCCTCCGGAGACTGGGTTCGCGCGACCAAACTCTTCCCTTGCGACCAAGTGCGACGCACATACTACAACCCTCCGAACTACAAGTTGCCCGTGAAATTACGCCAGGAAGGCGTGGCCCTTCATGTCCATTGTAAAAGAAGAGCACCGGGCGGATTAGATACGTTAGCGATGATGCAAATGAACGACGAGAAATCTGCTTCTTTGAGAGTAGGTCGGACTCGGTGCGCGCACCGAGTCCGACCCCTAAACAATCCGCCTGACTATGTCAGGCGCGGAGGCTTCTTCTCCGTTAACGAACACCGAGCAGGGGAGCTGCCCAATGTCGCTCCGCGCGGGCGGAGCGAGGCGGCTGCCCGAGACATTCAGGTCGTATCTTGCGGCTACAACCATTTTCCCAACCGGGACATGTCTTACAGATCGACCTCTCTTTGCCTCCGCGCGGGCCAATCACCATAACGCTCAAGCCGTGGAACATAAAAAGCCTCCAACTGCTCTGAAAATATCCCAGCGGGCCGCAACTCCGCGGCCCCTCGCATCCAAGACTGGAAATCTTTCTAGGAGCAGATTTCTCATCATTTTGATCGCAGTGATGTGAAAGAGCTTTCGGACGAAAGACCCCCGACAAGGCGTTCTTGGGGGGTGGCATGGAGCGGAACTCTCGCTCTTTTCAGCATCCCCCCTCTGCAAAATTGCAGAGATACTGACGAATCGGGCAAAGAAATAGCGAACACTGCATGACGCCTGCAGGGTATCCGCTTTTTGGCTTCCTGTCAATGGAAATGCTGTAACGGTACAAGAGATTTATACCTTGTTACGTGCCTCCATTTTTCTTCATGTCCCCTGCTCCCAACTGCGCAAGTACTCCGCCTGCTCCGGTGTGAGCGTGTCGATGGTGAGCCCCATCGCCTTGAGCTGGAGCTGCGAGATCTCCTGATCGATCTCCGGCGGGAGCGTGATGACATCGTTGGGGAGTTTGCCGCGATTTTTCACGAGATATTCGCACGCGAGCGCCTGTCCGCAGAAGGACAAGCTCATCACCTCGCTCGGATGCCCTTCGGCGGATGCGAGATTCACGAGCCGCCCCTCGCCGGCGACATAGACGATCTTGCCGGACTTGAGGAGGTACTCATCGAGGTAGTGACGCACGCGACGCTTGCGCTTGGCCGACCGTTCAAGCGACGTCATATCGATCTCGTGATCGAAGTGTCCGCTGTTGGCGAGGATCGCCCCGTCCTTCATCCGATCGACATGCTCCATGCGAATGACATGGATGTCGCCGGTCACCGTGATGAAGAGATCGCCAAGCTCCGCTGCTTGTGCCATGGGCAATACGCGGTGTCCGTCCATGACCGCCTGCAGCGCGGGGAACGGATCCACCTCCGTGACGATCACCTGTGCACCGAGCCCCTTGGCCCGCAACGCCACCCCCTTGCCGCAGCTGCCGTAGCCGAGGACCACCACCGTCTTGCCCGCGATCAGGAGGTTGGTCGAGCGCAGGATGCCGTCGAAGGTGGACTGGCCCGTGCCGTAGTAGTTGTCGAAGAGGTGCTTGGTCTTGTTGTCGTTCACGGCGATCATCGGCATCTTGAGCGCACCGTCCCGGTGCATGGATTTGAGACGGATGATCCCCGTCGTCGTCTCTTCGCAGCCGCCAATGAGCTTGGGGAGAAGATGCTGATGCTTCTTGTGCACCTCCGTCACGAGATCGCACCCGTCGTCGATGGTGATGTCCGGTTCGGCTTGGAGAACGGCAGTGAGGAACTTGTAGTAATCCTCCTTGCTCTCTCCTTTATACGCCCACACGAGGACATCCTTCTCCTCGGCAAGCGCCGCGGCGACGTCATCCTGCGTGCTCAAGGGATTGCATCCCGTAATGGCCACTTTCGCGCCGCCCGCGATGAGCGTGCGCACGAGAACGGCGGTCTCCTTCGTGACGTGGAGGGCCATGCCGATCGTGAGGCCTTTGAAGGGGCGCGTCTTCTTGAGACGTTCGCGCACCGCGAGGAGCGCGCCCATGCGCTTCTCTGCGATCTCGATATTCAGTAATCCCTGTGCGGCGAGGGAGGGGTCTTTGACGTAGGACATGGGACAAGTGTAATGGAAAATGGAAAATGGAAAATGGAAAATGCATGGAAGGGGGGCTGCACACCGTCGTGTGCAACCCCGGGGGGTCCCCTGCTCAAAGCACTCATATCTGTCATGGGTGTCCGTTCGCGCTGGCAATCGGTTCTGAACACGATGCGTGCCAGAGATTGCCGTCCTGGTCGAGCCAAACCTTACAGTCCGGAAGTCCACGAGCCTTCGCAAGCTTGTAGCGGAGCAGCATCGGCCGCGGGCGCGGGAAGCGCTTCGTGTTGCGATCGAATCGCCTGCGACAGAGCTCAAGGCGTGCGGGAAGAGGGAGGGATTTGTACGAGCGATGGGCGCTCCTCTTGTCTAAGAAAACCGTGTGCCCGTAGTACATGGAAGTGTCTCCTTTCAAGGGAATGGGGGGTGACTGTACGAGTGCTTGAGTAGGGGGGACTGAAGACTTGAAACAATCTGCAGACCGCCCTCTTCGAGGGAAACGATGGTGGAAAGGAACAGCGAAAACACCCGCCTCGTCTTTCGGGAGGCTGGTGCAGGTATATCGTTACCGTATCTACGCACGCAGCCGCCCGATCATCTTCTGACGGATGATGACGACGGACCGGCGCGTGACGTATGAGAGAATCATGGACACTCCTTCAAACGAACGGGAAGGGTTTGCGTTACGGCTATTACATCAGCTTGTTGGGTTGTTGGCTTATTGGGTTGGGGGAAACAGAAGCACTTCAGATACTTGCCTGCTGCCAACAAGCTACAACATCGGCAGCGCTTTCCCGTACGTTTCCTGCGCTCTCGCCCACACGTCATCGAGGTCGAGCGAATCTAAGAGCGTTCCCTCCTGCGCGACGGCTTTGGATCCCATGACTGCACCGAGACGGCAGGCGACCTCGGTGTCCCAGCCCTGAGACAAGCCGAAAAGTAACCCCCCGCGGAACGCATCGCCCGCACCCGTCGGATCAATGATGCGATCCGGACGACATGCCTTAAGCTTCATCTCCCCGTCCTTCGTGAGAACCGTCACTCCTTTCTCTCCGTGCGTGACGATGACGAGCGGCGTGAGGGATGTCACGCTCTTCTCCGATACTTTCAGGGCATCTTTGAGCAGTCCCCACTCATAGTCATTCACGATCACACCGCACCCTACCTTGGTCAGACGCTTCAGCTCATCCGCACTGAAGGCGATGATCTGCTGCCCGGGGTCGAAGAAGACCGGCACCTTCATCCGATCACACCAAAGCATGGCTTCGGTCATCTGCCGGGTATCGCGGGGGCTCACGATACCGTACGCCAGATCATCACGTTCCTGATCGAGCACGGGCCATGTTCCCGCCGCATCCGCGCCGGGGTGGAAGAAGGCGATCTGCCGCTCGCCGGAGTCCGTCGCGATGATCGCCGTCGCCGTCACGTGATCGGCGATCTCCTGAATGTGCCGAACATCGATCCCCCGCTCGGAGAGGAGCGCTTTGTAGGACCCACCGTCGATTCCGACTGCGCTTACGACGAGAGGGTCGCCCCCCAAGAGCCTGAGATTCCACGCGATGTTCGCCGCAGTCCCGCCGTGGTGACGGGCGAAGCGCGGTGAGAAGAAGGAGAGGGAGAGGTTCTGCAAAGACTTGGGGTCGATAGCATCCGCGAACGATCCCTCGTATCCGAGGAGGACATCATAAGCGATGGAGCCGGTAATGAGGATGCGACGGGCCAAATCGGAGAAAAAAGCAGGGCAAGAATATTCTTGCCCTCTGTTTTTAGCTACACTCACCTCATGAAGATTGCGATTGTCGGTACCGGGTACGTCGGACTCGTCTCAGCGGCCTGCTTCGCGGAGCTGGGGCACACCGTGTGCGGCGTGGACATCGATGCCGCCAAGGTTCGCAAGCTCAAAGAGGGAATCAGCCCCATCTACGAACCGGGGCTGGAAGAACTCATCGTTTCCGGACTCAAGAGTGGCCGTTTGACCTTCACCACGGAGCTCACGGAGGCGCTCCCCGGTTGTTCGATCGTTTTCTGCGCCGTGGCCACGCCGCCCGGAGAGGGCTACAAGGCGGACCTGCGCGCGGTCTTCACGGTCGCCAAGACCGTCGCCGAGCGCGCTGAGAGCGATATCGTCTTCGTCACCAAGTCCACCGTGCCCGTCGGCACGGGGAAGAAGTGTGAGGAACTCATCATGGAGACCCTGAAGGCCCGCGGGGTAACGTACCGGATTCCCGTCGTGAGCAACCCGGAATTCCTCCGCGAAGGGATGGCCGTGCCGGACACGCTCATGCCCGACAGGATCGTCGTAGGCGTGAACCACGACGAGGGAGCGAAGGAGCTGATGGAAGAGCTCTACCGCCCGATCACGCGCGTGGGCAAGCCCCTCGTCTTCATGACCCGCGAGAGTGCGGAGATCGTGAAGTACGCCAGTAACTCCTTTCTCGCGGCGAAGATCAGCTTCATCAACATGCTTACGGAGCTCACGGAGAAGACGGGGGCGAACATCCGCGACGTGGCGATGGGGATGGGGCTCGATAACCGCATCGGCCCGCGGTTCCTCCACGCAGGCATCGGCTACGGCGGCAGCTGCTTCCCGAAAGATGTGAAGGCGCTGCTCGCCACGGGAAAGGAGCTCGGCGTCCCGATGGACATCATCGAGGCAACCGATCGCATCAACTTCAGACAGCGTCAGCGCTTCTTCGATCAGATTTTGAAATCACTCCCTGCTCGCGCGACCGTCGGCATCTGGGGGCTCTCCTTCAAGCCGAAGACGGATGATATGCGCGAAGCACCGAGCCTCGACTTGCTACCGGCGCTCGTACGAAACGGCCACACGGTGCGTGCGCACGACCCCGCCGCCATGGAAACCGCACGCCCTCTCCTGCCCAAGGAGATCGTCTACGTGGACGACCTGTTCGCCGCTGCGGACAAGGCCGATACCGTCGTACTCCTCACAGAGTGGGACATCTTCCGCGGCGTGGACTTCAACGAACTCAAGAAACGCATGAAGGGGGCGGACCTCTTCGACGGACGCAACGTGTACGAGCCCAAGGAAGTATCGCGAGCCGGTCTCGCCTATCACGGCATCGGCCTCGTCCCGTGACGTTTTTCTCCATTCGCTCATGAAAGTTCTCCTCACCCTTCGACTACCTCAGGGTGACCCCCGTAGAATCTTTCGCACATTCTTCCTCTCTTCCATCCCATGAAAGTCCTCCTCACCGGTGCCGCGGGCTTCATCGGGTTCCATACCGCCCTCGCACTCCTCAAGCGCGGAGACCAGGTGGTCGGTCTCGATAATTTCAGCCCCTACTACGACCCGACCCTCAAAGAGGCGCGCGCAGCCATCCTCAAGGAGGAGAAGGGGTTCTCGATGATCCGCGGATCGATCACGGACCGCGAGACAGTACACAAGGCGATGAGAGGAGTCGACCGCATCTGCCACCTCGCCGCCCTCGCAGGCGTGCGCTACTCCTTCGAACACCCCGAGGAGTACATCGAAAATAACATTCAGGGATTCTTCGAGGTCCTCGACGAAGCCCGGCTCCAGGAGATCCCCGGCTTCGTCTACGCTTCCTCAAGCTCGGTCTACGGCGGGAACGATCACCTGCCGGCGAGCGAGGAGGAGCGCGTGGACAACCAATTGTCGCTCTACGGGATGAACAAGCGCGACAACGAGCTCATGGCGCACACGTACCATCATCTCTATGGACTCCCCATCACGGGTCTGCGCTTCTTCACCGTCTACGGTCCGTGGGGGCGGCCGGACATGGCCCTCTTTCTCTTCACGGATGCAATCCTGAAAGGCCATCCCCTCCAAGTGTTCGGTGAAGGGAAGATGCAACGGGACTTCACATACGTAGATGATATCGTCGCCGGCATCATGGCATCCCTTGACCGGAACTACCCCGAAGAAATCTTCAATCTCGGATGCGGCCGCAAAGAGGAGCTCATGGACTTTATCGAGACGATTGAACGCTCATGCGGGAAGGAGGCGAAGAAAGAATACCTCCCCATGCAGCCCGGCGACGTGCGCGCGAGCCTCGCGGACATTTCCAAGGCGCGCAAGATGCTCGGCTACGAACCCAAGACGATGATCGCCACCGGCGTCCCGAAGTTCGTGGAGTGGTATCGGGGGTACTACAAAATATAACCCCGCCGGCGCTCTGCGAGCCGATGTCGTACAGGCGACGACCCTTCGACGGGCTCAGGGTGACGTAGCAGCGCCGGAACCTTTTTGGCACCACCTTTTTCGGTTACGAAAAAGGTGGCTAGTCCTTCCATGTGATCATCCTGCTCATCACATAGTTCCATAGGACAGCGGTGAACGATCCGATCGTGACGGCGAGGAGATCGGGCCAGGCGCGCCAGACGAGCAGGGCGCTCACGGCGTAATTCACGAGCGCGCCGAGTGCACAGGCAACGTTGTATTTGGCAAACCCCATGAGCGCGGAGGCTCCCCTCAGCCTCTTGTGCGCAAACGTCCAGACGTTATTCAACAGGAAGTTGAAGATGATCGCCGTTTCGATGGATGCGATGACGGCGACGGAGAAACCTGCGAAAGAAATGATGCCATCCACACGCAGCAGCTCCGCATAGACCCAGTACGCACCGACATTCACGAACACGCCGAGAAATCCCACGACGCAGTACTTCAGGAAAGTGAGGGGGATGAATCGCCCGATGGTCACATCGTAGAGGTACTCGAGGAACTCGACCTGCACCCTGCGCGACATCTTACTCTCGCCGTGCAACCGTCCGCCGAACGTGAACGCATGCTCGGTCGCCCGTGTGTCCTTCGGGATATGAACGAGGAGATCAAGAAGAATCTTGAATCCTTTCGGGTTGAGACTCGGCCGCACGCGTTCGAAGAGACGGGCGTCGATGGCGAAGAATCCGCTCATGGGATCACTCACCTTGACCCTGCAAACAGCCTGTCCGAGGCGGGTTGCGACGCGGCTCAAGAAGTGCCGCCGCTCATCCCATTGGCCCACACTGCCCCCCTTCGCATAACGCGAGCCGACCGCGATCCCGCTCCCGCCCCGCACCGCTTCGTACAGACGCTTGAGGAGTCCGCTGTCGTGCTGGCCGTCGGCATCCATCACCGCGAGCACGTCGCCTTTGGCGGCAAGGAATCCCTCGATGACAGCGGAAGAGAGCCCGCGCCGGCCGATGCGGCGGATGACATGGAGATCATCGCGTTCCTTCGCCAGAGCCAGCGCCACTTCCCACGTGCGATCCGGTGAGTCGTCGTCGACGATGATGACCTCATGATCGATACCTGCAAGCGCCTGCTCGACTCTGGGAAGCAATTCGGGAAGGTTGGCCGCCTCGTTGAAGGTAGGGAGAATGAGAGAGAACATCGTGCGAAAGCATAGGAGGAAAGGAGCTATAATAGCAACAATGCCCGCTTGGCGTACGGTCCTCCTCTGCGCACTCCTCACGACACTTCTCTGTGTGCCGCTCCTGCCGAGCCTGCCCCTCTCCGCGCATTTCCTCTCCCCGCGAGTGCGCGAAGCAGCTCCCGATGCCCTCGCGCAATTGCGTACACGAGGCATGTGGCTTGTGAATGTGCAGCTGAAAGACATCGATGAACGCCCCGATCAGGTGTGCTTCCGCTGGGAGTACCTCTACCGCTCGCGCACGACCACCTTGCCCCCCGAACAGATCACCACCTGCCGATGATGCGACGCCACCTTGAATCCGCCGGCCTCTGGATCGTCATCGTCGTCGGTGTCGCACTCCGAATGACGGATATCGCCTTCCCCGACATCTCAACCGACGAAGCACAGTTCGCGCTCGGTGCATCGGCGGCGCAACCACCCTTCGGCATGGCTCTGCTGCGTTTTGCTCAGGAGATCTTCGGCCCATCCGCTGTCGCTGCGCGGAGTGTGTCCGTTCTCCTCGGCATCGTCACGTTAGGTGTCATCTACGGAATCGTCCGGCATCTCTTCGACCGGAAGACCGCCCTCATTACGCTCGCCGTCGCAGCGATCTTCCCGAGCCACATTCTCTTCAGCCGTCTCGCATACTTGAGCGTGCCGCTCTCCTGCGCATGGCTCGCAGTATTGTGGGCATATCTGAAAGCGACATCCAAGCGGCAGTCTCTTTGGCTCTTCCTCCTCTTTGTCTTCTCCGTCGCTGCGACACTCATCAAGACGCAAGGCCTGCTCCTGCCGGCGACTCTCCTCCTCGGTCGCGCGATCGAGCGGAAAGGGAAAGTCCTTCGAGACCCTGTCAGCTGGATCCTGCTTCTCAGTCTCGTCCCGATCGCGCTCTATATCGTCACGCACCCCGGCATCGCGGCCACGCTGCTTCTCTATGGAGGCACGATGTACGGCGTGTCGGGCTTTTGGTCACGGATGACCACACTCCTGATCACGTGGTGGCCGGTACTGCTCCTCGCGTTCCCCGTCATGATCGCAAGCCTCGCAACGATGAAACGGCTACCCTGGCCCGTTTGGGTGCTGCTCCTGCTCGGAACCGCAATCGGGCTCGTCCTTGGCCCCGGACATGAGTACTACACGACGCACTTGGTGTACTGGGCCCTGCCCATCGGTTTGTTGTTCGCACGAATGGCAACGCCTGCACGCGGATTGCTGCTGGCACTGCTCGTCGCGAATACGTGCGCCATCCTTGCTCCGCACGCGCTCTTTGCCACGCCCTGGACGCACCCGCTCTACCATGAAGAGGGATACTGGAATACGCACGCCGATCGCATCAATGCGGCTCTCGCCGATGCCAAGAGCGTGATCGCCCTCGGTTCCGTGGGGCACCACGTGCGGTGGTATGTGACTGCGCAAGTGCTGGTGGGAAACGACATGGACATTGCCCCTTCCCACAAAGGACTCTTCATCGTGTTCGACCGAAACGAGCTTACAAAAATTCCGCAGGCGACGATCCTCTATGAGGATGAAACGCTCGTCGTCGCCAGAAAATAGGAAGGTGAAATCATGTGCAATCGCACTCCGAGACGCTACCATACAACCGATGCGAATCCTCGTGACCGGAAGTTCCGGTACTATCGGCACACGGCTCTGTGAAGCGCTCCTCGGGCAAGGCCACGATGTCATCGGCGTCGACTGGCAGCATAATAAGTGGCACAAGAACATCGATGATCTGACGATTCACAGCGATCTGAAGCTGGACGAGACCTTCAAGAAGATCCCGACGGACGTGGAAGCCGTCATCCACCTCGCGGCGAATGCACGGGTGTATGACTTGGTGGAGCAACCGGACCGCGCTCAGGACAACGTCACCACGCTCTTCAATACACTCGAGTTCGCCCGCCGCAATAAGATTCCCCGCTTCCTCTTCACCTCCTCACGCGAGACATACGGCAACATCGATGCGACGGCGTGCACCGAGGACATGGTGCGCATCGAGAACTGTGAGAGCGCATACACGGCAAGCAAGATCGCTGGCGAAGCGTTCGTGGAGGCATACCGCCGCTGCTACGGCCTCGGAACCGTCACCTTCCGGTTCTCCAACGTCTACGGGATGTACGACGACTCCGATCGCGTCGTCCCGCTCTTCATCCGACGCGCGAAGAAGCACGAACCGCTCACGGTCTTCGGTGAGAAGAAATGCCTCGATTTCACGTACATCGACGATACGGTGCGTGGCGTCTGTCTCGCTCTTGAGAAATTTGAAACCGTACAGGGGGGTACGTACAACATCGCCTACGGCGAAGGAACATCGCTCGTTCACCTTGCGAAGACCCTGAAAGAGCTGCTCTCCAGCCGCTCGGAAATCGTCATCGCGGAGAGCCGGACCGGAGAGGTGGTGCAATACGTGGCAGACACGAAGAAGGCCCGCGAGAAGCTCGGCTATTCTCCGCAGATTCCGTTCGAGGAGGGCATCAAGAAATCCGTCGAGTGGTACGGACAGTACGGGGCGGTCTGATCACCAGTTCCCGGCCTTGACCCCCCTCAAAGTCAACCCGATCTGATGCAGAATCGATTGGTAATGCATGAGCACCCACACGAAAAACAGCGCATCCACCACTGCCGGCGCTGCGAAGAAGAGCCACGTGATATCCATGCGCTGCGCAAATTGCAGAGCGAAGTAGAACCACTGGAAGTGGAGAGTGGCGAGGACGAACGGAGCCCACAGCGGGTGACGCTTGAGGACAGGGATAGAGGCGAAGATGAGCACGAGAACACCCGCCTGCATGTAGTAATGATTCATCGTGGCGATGAAGGCATTCATGCCGAGTCCGATCACGACTCCGGCGAGCAACGCGAGATAGGTACGTCGATCCGGGAAGTATTCGCGCGGATACAGGAGCGCGAAGAGACCGAGGAAGACGAGAATCGGGGTCGTCTGGAGGAGGTTTTCGTGTCCCGTGCCGGCCGGGTTCGGATAGTGGTAGTTGTGAACGGAGAAGAGGATCTGGAGCGCGTAAGCGATATTGAGCAGCACTTTTACCGGCCCCTGCCAGACCGTCGACTCATCGAGCTCGGGATGCACCCCCACGATGAGCCTCCCGGCCTGGAAATACTGGATGGCCGCGTACACGAGAGGAATGAGAAGCCCCAAGATGATGACTCCATAGCGCTTGATCCATGCCTGAGCCTGCGGCTGCTTAAGGAGAAGGATCGGAAGCAGCGCGACGGCGAAGGGTTTCGTCGTCATGGCGAGCCCCCATGTGACCCACGTCCAGAATGCCTTCCTGCATGCCCCGGCAACCGTGAGGAGCATGAGCACTGTATAGGCGGCGGCGGTGTAGCCGGTGAGTCCGATGAGCGAGTAGAAAGGCATCATCGTAAAGATGCCCGCAAGGGCGATCCCCTCCCACTTTCCGCGGAAGAACGACCTGCCTGCAAGGTAGGCGCTCAACGGAACGAGGAGGGCGGCGACCATCTGGAACTCAATCTCGGCAATCGGAGAGCGTGAGAACAGATACCACGGCACCGCGAGGAGATCCGAACCGTGGAAGCCGGGAATGGTGAGATCGAGCCTGCCCGTGGCGAGCATCTCGATGAAACGCTGATAGAAGAAAAAATCCCGATCCGGCGCGGGGGATGCCCCCGTCATACTGAGCGCCAACCCCGCGGTCATGAGAGAAACGAGGAACCAGGGACGCGTGAGAATACGGCATACCGAGAGGTCGACAGTCATCCATTGAATTGTACGTGCCATTTGTAAAGTTACGAAATATAAATTCGCGAAGCGCGGGTCTTGTGGGTCCCGCGCTGGAGCGACACCCTGAAGGGAAGGAGAGTTCATGAGAGGAAACCGTCAAGGTTTCCTCTCATGAGGCACATAGCCCTTCTCGAAGTATTCGCTGTCGCTTCCGACCGCATCGATATCGTGAATGCGCCGGCCCGCAAGCACGTTCTTCGCGGCAAGGATGCCCATCTCAAGAGAATGATCCTGGTTGGTGTACCGGAAGCGGCCGGGGCGCCCGATGGCGTGGAAGTTCTCGAAGGTATCCATCCACGTGATCACCTCGGAAACGCGATCGGAGTACGTGAGATCGTAGAGTGGATACACGTGCGGCTGGCGGAAGTGATGGAAGGACAGCACCTCTTCCCTCTTCAGGAACTTGAGCTTCTCGAGCCACTGGATAGCGAGATGGAAGAGATCGTCGGCACTCTTGCGCCAGATGTCGTCGCCCTCGAAGCAGAAAAATTCGATGAAGAGGGATGTCTTGCCGTCGGGCACCATCCGGCTGCTGAAATTTTTCATCTCAGCGATACGACCGAACGGGATCTCCTTATTCGGGAAGTAGATCCAGTTGTCGTGCGTCACATGATCGCGGTCGACCGTGAGGAAAAGGTAGACCTGTGCTCTGAATTTCAGACTATTCGCAGCCTCCATAACATGCGCGGGCGCCTGCGGAGCGAAGAGCAGAGCGGCGTGCGTCATGGGAATGGAGCTCACCACCGCCTCCGGCTCGAAAGTCTTCACCCCCTCTTCGTTCTTGAGAAAAACGCGGGTGATGCGATGATCTTTCCACTCCAATGCCGTGGGCTCCGTCCGCGTGAGCACGATACCGCCCGCGCTCTCCACGCGCTCACGCATGCGCTCATAGATGAGCCCGCTGCCGTGATCGGGGTAGTGGAAAGAATCGACGAGCGTCTTGGGGCCGCCCTGCTTCCAAATCATCTTCTTGAGAGTCGCCCACGGACTCAAGCCCGCGATGCGTTGCGACGCCCAATCGACCGAGATCTGATCGACCGGCAACCCCCAAATCTTCTCGGTGTAGTTGATCATGTTGAATTCCGCGAGCGTGCGGCCGAAATTACTGATGGCGTAATCACCGAAGGACGCGATCTTTCGCGGCTTCAGCACTGACCGCACTTTCTCGTAGAGGAAATCTCTGACGACGCGAAATGACTGGATGAATCCCAGTTGCCCGATGACATTGCGCAACCGAACGGGGTAGAAGTAGAACTTCTCGTTGACGTAGAAGCGCGTGTGGCGCGGCACCGCGATCCATCGCTCGCCGAGGAGATCCTCGATCATTTCATAGAGATAACGATTCTTGCTGAAGAAGCGGTGCGGACCGATATCGGTCCGATACGTCCCTTCCGGGCGATGAATGACGAGCGTTTTGGCGAGCCCGCCAACGTTCTCTTCGCGTTCGACGACGGTCACGCGTTTGCCTGCGCGCGAAAGCTCAAACGCGGCAGCCATGCCGGCGGGGCCGCCGCCAAGCACGAGTACGCCACTGGAGGAATCAGGAGAAGACATGGGATCCGATCATAGAGCGTCTATGCCGCGCCGTCATACGACTAGTTGCGAAAGATCAGGTACTTGCGTACGGAGAAATTCCACAGAAGCACGATCCAGAGCGTGATGAATTTTGCGAGGAGCTGATGCATGTCGCCCCACTCAATGAAGAGATAGAGGAAGAGCTCGGTCCAGAGGAGTCCTCCCGCCGCCGTGATTGCAGCAAGGAAGAAGTCTCGCAACCAGCGCTTGCTCTCGAAGACCCAGAGAATACTGAAGAGGTGATTCCAAATGAGACCGATGGTGTAACCGACAATGGCCGCCCAGGCATAGTGCATGTCGAGCCGGGCCACGCAGAAGCCGTACACGGCGAAATCCACGACCGATGCCGACCCCCCGACGAAGAGGTAACGCAGGAATTGGATGTGCAATCTCTGCGTGCGGCCGAAAAGGTAGTGCTTCACGAAAAAGACGGAGGAAAACGCGCCGACTATACAGGAATTTGTCCGAAGCCCTAAGTTTGACCGACCACATTCTCAAAAAAGTCTCGCAGTTCACGCTTCTACGCTCCCGAAGGGGCGTATACACTGTGCACACGTTGGACCGTCCCACAATCGCCATCATCGGTTTGGGTTACGTCGGCCTCCCGCTCGCACATGCCTTCGCGAAGCATGGTTATCCGACGATCGGATACGATATCTCGCGCAAGCGGATTGAAACACTAAAAGCAGGCGAAGACTGGACCCATGAGCTCACACCCGAACAACTGCGAGAAGTTCCCATCCGATTCGATGTCGACCCCGCCATTCTCAAAGACGCGGATATCTTCATTGTGGCGCTGCCCACCCCCATCGATGAAGAGAATAACCCTGACATCGCGATCTTGAAAGCCGGCACCGAGACGGTGGGCAAGCACATGAAGAAAGGAGCAATCGTCGTCTTCGAGTCGACTGTCTGGCCGGGCACGACCGAGGAGGTCTGCGGCCCGATCCTCGAGAAAGCCTCGGGGATGACGTGCGGAAAGGATTTCACGCTCGGCTACTCTCCCGAGCGCATCAATCCGGGAGACAGGGAGCACACCGTCACGAAGATCAAGAAGGTCGTCTCCGGTTCCGACGCCAAGACGACGGACATCCTCATGGAGCTCTACGGAGCCGTGATCGAAGCGGGCGTCCATCGTGCTCCGTCCATCAAGGTCGCGGAGATGGCGAAGGCCATCGAGAACGCACAACGCGACCTCAACATCGCCTTCATCAACGAAATTGCAAAGTTCTGCCATCGTCTCGGCATCGAAACGGCGGACGTCCTGAGTGCTTCGAGGACGAAGTGGAATTTCCTCCCCTTCTCCCCCGGGCTCGTCGGCGGCCACTGTATCGGCGTCGATCCGTACTACCTCGTGGAGAAAGCACGGCAGCTCGGGATGGATACGAAGGTGATCGCCGCAGGCCGCGCCCTGAACGACTCGATGGCAACCTTCGTCGCGGAGGAAGTGCTTCATGCGCTCCCGAAGCCGAAGGCGGCACGCATCCTCGTGCTCGGACTCACCTTCAAGGAGAACGTGCCGGACAACCGCAACTCAAAATCCGGAGAGGTGATCGCCGCCTTACGGAAGGCAGGCTGCGTCGTGGAAGCACACGATCCCTCCTTCGACGAGGAAAGAATGAAGGCGCTGGGATTTATCCCCGGATCGCTTCGATCCGGTCCCTATGACGCCATCGTCTTCCTCGTTCCCCACCGCGAATATCTCGCCGCGGGAGAAGGAGCGTTCGTGAAGGCGACGAAGGAAGGCGGCCTCATCTACGATCTCAAATCGCTGCTCGATCCGAAGAAGCTTGCAGGGCGAAGGTATCTGGCCTTGTAAAGGAGAGCAATTGATTCTCTTTGCCACCTTTGCCCGGCGGCAAAGGTGGCGCCAAAACGCCGGCGCGCCAGAGCTCCTCCACCCGGCCATGTGCCTCCTCGTCGACCCCTCCAAGGATTCGGGGTCGCCTCGTCGGCGCGCTTCGCGCAGCATGGCCTTCCCCTTCACCCCCCGTGGCGCGCCGACCCACCAAATACGAATCTTCGGCGCTCTGCGAGACGAACCATTGTCGTACAAGCGACGAGCATCATCGCCGAAACCTTTTTGGCTCCACCTTTTTCGATTACGAAAAAGGTGGCTTCTCAATACACCGGCAACTTCACCCCCTTCGCCTTGAAATCCGCCTCCAGCATGAGCTGTGCGAGCTCAGGTAGCTGCGTCTTCGCCTCCCACGGAAGCTCCCGCTTCGCCTTGGACGGATCACCGAGGAGGTAATCGACTTCGGTGGGACGGTAGTACTCCGGATCGATGGCGACGATTGTTCTCCCCGTCTTGGAATCGGTGTACTTCTCATCCTTCCCCGAGCCGCTGCGTACGAAGGGGATGCCTGCCTTCTGAAGGCACATCTCGAGGAAATCGCGGACGGAAGCCGCTTTGCCAGTCGCAAGCACGAAGTCGTCGGGCGTTTCGCGTTGGAGCATGCGCCACATCCCTTCGACGTACTCCTTGGCATATCCCCAGTCGCGCCGCGCCTCCAGATTGCCGAGAAGCAGCGTCTCCTGCTTGCCCGTGTAGATGTTTGCGAGACTCAGGGTGATCTTGCGTGTGACGAAATTCTCGCCGCGGCGCGGCGACTCGTGATTGAAGAGGATCCCGTTCACCGCATACATGCCATACCCCTCGCGATAATTCCTCGTGAGGTAGAACGCGTACGCTTTCGCACACCCATAGGGGCTGCGCGGGTAGAACGGCGTGTGCTCGTTCTGCGGAGTTTCCACGGCTTTGCCGAAAAGCTCGCTGGAGCTCGCCTGGTAGAACCGTGCAGGGAGTCCGCTCGACCGCAACGCCTCAAGCAAGCGCGTGGTGCCGAGACCCGTGATGTCACCGGTGTATTCCGGAATGTCGAAGCTTACGTCCACGTGACTCTGCGCCGCGAGGTTGTAGATCTCCTCGGGACGAACAGTGAGCAGGACGCGGATGAGGGAGTTGGAATCCCCCAGATCGCCGTAGTGCAAAACCAGATCCTTGGACCCCACCTGCGCATCGGTGAAGAGGTGCTCGATCCGCCCGCGGTTGAAGGTGGAAGACCGACGCACCAACCCATGAACTTCGTAGCCTTTCTCCAGCAGCAGTTCGGCCAGATACGAACCATCCTGACCCGTAATCCCGGTGATGAGCGCTCTTTTCCGCGGCATAAACGCGGAAAAAGATACCCTAGCGCCCGTAAAAAAGGTAACGTTTTACCGTGAATATCGCACTGGTCTGCGAGAGTATCTCCGGCAGAAACGGTTGGGCTGCATACACGCGTTCCCTCGCGCGCTCTCTGCGTTCGCGCGGACATACCGTGGACGTCATTTGTGCGCTGAAGGACGGAACGAAGGACTGCGCTTCCATCCTTCCGCCACCGCTCTCCATCCTCACCAACCCCTGGAAAAACCTCCTCGCAGCGCTCGCGCTGCGGCGGCACTTCCGCGAACACTCGTACGATGTCATCCACTTCACCGTGGAACCCTATGCCATGACCGTGCCGTTCCTGCCGAAATCCGTAACGGAGAAAACCGTCCTCACCATCCACGGCAGCTACGGCATCCGGCCGCTCCACCTCGCGTGGCCGCGGCGGCTCATCGCAGGCAGTTACTACCGCCGCATCGCACGCTTCATCACCGTGAGCCACTACACGATGGGACGCGTCGCTGGCGAGCTCGGTTCGTGGTACGGCCCTGCCGCCGCAGCAGCCTTCTCGGAACGCACCCATGTGATCGAGAATGGCATCGAGCTCACGCAGGACACGCATCAGACTGCGCAACCTTCCGCGCGGCGGCAGATTCTCCTGGTGGGCGGGATCAAGCCGCGCAAAGGCATACTTGAGGCGCTTGAGGCTTGTGCGATCTACCGTTCCACACCCGGTTCTTCGCCGTTCACACTCTCGATCGTCGGCGAAGGCACGAAGGAGGATTCTTATGTCCAGACAGTGCGAGCACGCATTCGCGAGCACAAACTGGAGGATTGCGTCACGCTTCTCGGCAGCGTCTCCGAGGAGCGACTCGCCGGTCTTTACCGCTCGGCAGACCTCTATCTCATGCCCGCACTGACGACCGTTGATACCTTCGAAGGATTCGGGCTGGTATACCTCGAAGCCGCAGCCCACGGCATCCCCTCTATCGGCCCGAACGAGAGCGGCGCGGAGGAAGCGATCTCCGAGGGGGTGAGCGGCTATCGCATCGACCCGCACAATGCGGCAATGATCGCGGAGCGTATGCGCTGGGTGCTCGATGAACATCGTATCGATCCGAAGGCGTGCAGGAAGTGGGCGGAGCAACATGACGCACGAAAAATGACAGAGGAAACGGAGAAGATCTACGAACTGATACACTCACCGCAATGACCGTCTCCGATCGCATGCGTCGGCAATGGAATGAGCGCGCACGTGAAAACGCCTACTACTGGGTCGTGAGCGGACAGGAGAAGTGGACGAAGGAGGAATATTACCGTGAGGGGGAGAAGGATATCGCACGGCTAGTCGTCCCGTACCTGAAGAGCTATGGACTCTCTCCGGAACATACCAAGACGCTCTCTGCGCTCGATATCGGCTGCGGCACCGGCCGTCTCGTGCGAGCGCTCGCCGGCATCTTCGGCTCCGTGACCGGCATCGATATCTCCGAAGAGATGATCCGCCGCGCCAAGGAGGAGAACCGTTCCATTATGAATGCGCATTTTCTCCTCGCTTCCGGCACCGGCCCGTTGCCCGTCCATGATCATTCCATCGATTTCTGCTTCAGTTACATGGTCTTTCAGCATATCCCCTCGAAGGAGGTGATCCGAAAATACTTCTGCGAGCTTCTGCGCGTCCTCAAGCCTGAGGGGCTGGCGAAGATCCAAGTCCGCGGCGCTCCCGGGGACCCCCCAGGACGCGTGGTGTGGTTTAAGGGTTTCGCTTCCTTCTATTTGGCACTGACGCTCTGGCGCGGATGGCTCCCGCTGCCATGGCTCCGTCCGTACGACACCGTATACGGCGCCTGTTTCACGGACGCGGAACTGAAGTCCACCCTCATGGAGGTGGGATTCCGACAGGTGGAAACGTTCCGTGAGAACGATCGCTATCTTTGGGCAACGGTGCGCTCTCCCGCTCCTGATCATGCGTAGCTTTCTCCTCCGTCATCTCCGCATGCCGTTCGTCCGCGATGTGGCCACGCTCCAGGTCGGCACATTCGCGATCATGGGCATGCAGCTTGTTTCGAGCATCATCATCGCGCGACTCATGGGGCCCCGCCTGCTCGGTCTCTACGCTCTCACCTTCACCATCATCGGTACCGTCGGGATGCTCACGGATCTCGGCCAGAACTACTCCGTGACGACGCTGCTCCCCGAAGCATACGGCCGGAAATCGCCCGAGGAGGTGGCGGGGGTGATGCGCTACTTCCTGCGCGTGGCACTCCTCTGGGTCTATCCGGTGACCCTCCTCCTGCTCCTTGCCACCCCCTTCGTCATCCGGTTCTTCTCCCCTGACAATGACATCGCTTTCTGGGTGCAGCTCGGTCTCCTCACGCTCTTCTGTCTGCCCATCCACGATCTGCTCTCACTCACGCTTCAGAGCGCGCGGAAAATCGTCCCGCTCACCGTCGTGGACATCGTCTGGAACACTCTCGACATCGGACTCCCGCTGCTCCTGCTCCTGTGGGAACGGAGCGTCACGGCCCTCGTCCTCGGACGCGTCGCCTCGGCGGCGGCGAAGGCGGCCTTGAGTCCGCTGCTCTGGCGCCTGTACCTCAAAGGCGATCCGATGCTCCCGAGTATTTCGAGCCTGCGCGGATCCACCAGTTCGATGCACCGGGGCCTCACTCTCGGCCTGTGGATCGCTGCCGATAAACAGGTGGGGAAGCTCTCCGGCTACGTTCCGACATACCTTCTGGGTTTACTCGGATCGGCGACGGCCATCGGCCAATTCCGTGTCCTCATCTCCTACATCAACATCGCCTTCATGTTCTCGAGCAATGTCGGGCGTCTCATGAGCAGCGTCCTTCCTTACCTCTACGCGAAGAACACCAAGAATATGACGCGGGCATTCTGGAAAGGGAACATCGCCAACATGCTGCTCACGTTCGTGATCCTCGTCCCCCTCATGCTGTTGGGAAACACCGGCCTCACCTTCCTCTACGGTCCCGCCTTCGCGCTGCCGAAAGCCGCGTACCTGCTCATGCTCATCGCAGGCATCGACGGCATTACCGTGGGCTTCGGAAGCTACTACCGCATCCACCATGCCCTCGCCTTCGCCATCACTTCGCAAGTCTTCGCGGTCATCTGCGGCGTCATCGTGTGGCTCTGTACCTTCAGAAGCGTACCCGCGATCATCGCCGTGGTCCTCTACCACGTCACCAATACACTCTCATCGAAAGTGAGCCACTTCATCAATATGTGGATCATCGCCGCGCGCGACCGCCGCGCAGCCCGGGTCTCCGAACCGATCATGGACCCCGTGACCACGGACGTGGGAGTCTGAAGTGCTAGCGCTTCGTCGCGTGGTGTTCCCGATACCATGCGACTGTTTGTTTGATGCCTTCCTGAAGCGGAACTGTCGCTATGAAGCCGAACTTCTCCTTCGCCTTCGTCGTGTCGAGGCAGCGTCGGGGCTGTCCGTTGGGCTTCGAGGTATCCCAAACGATCTTCCCCTTGTATCCCGTTTCGCGTGCGATCAGTGCCGCGAGATCCTTGATGGAGATCTCCTGTCCGGATCCGATATTCACCGGACCGGGTTCGTCGTAGCGCTCCGTGGCAAGCACGATCGCTTCCGCCGCATCCCCTGCGAAGAGAAACTCGCGCGTCGGCGTGCCGTCACCCCAGAGCGTCACCGCGGCCTCGTTCTTCTCGACGGCCTCCGAAAATTTCCGGATGAGCGCGGCAATCACGTGCGAACGGACTGGATCGAACTTGTCTCCCGGACCGTAGAGATTTACGAGAAGCAGGTGAATCGCGTGGAAGCCGTACTGCTCCCGATACGTCTGCCCGGCAACGAGCATTGCCTTCTTCGCGATGCCGTACGGCGCATTCACCTCCTGCGGATAGCCGTCCCAGAGCGTTTCCTCCTTCAAGGGAATGGGCGCGAACTCCGGGTACGCGCACACGGAACCGATTCCGACGAACTTCTCCACCCCCACCTCGTGGGAGGCGTGCAGCGCATTGATCCCCACCATGAGGTTGTCGTAGAAGAAGTCTCCCGGATGGTCCTTCGCGTAACCGATGCCTCCGACATTCCCCGCACAGTGGATGACGATGGCGGGTTTTGCAGCCCGAAAGAGCGCATGCGTCGCGCTCTGATCCCGAAGATCACACTCGGCACTCGTCGGCGCCAGCACTTCCCCGGCCCACTTTCGATCTTTAAGCTTCCCTCTGATGAGGGTTCCGAGCATCCCGTGCCCGCCGGTAATGAGAACTTTCTTCTTCATCGGAAGAGTACGGGGGAAACCTTCTTCACTCTACGCACCCGCCGCCTGAGCGCTTCCGGGATGACGAACGCGAGGAGATGCTTGATATGATACAGGAAGGATTTCTTCAGTTGTGCCATCCGTTCACCAAAACTGAATGTGTACGGCTCCCGGCACTGCACGTACCTATAACGCGGCTCATCGACTTCCAGATCGATATCGGGGCGAGAGGAGCTGAATGGGCCTGTGAGCGAGCGGGGGAAATAAATTTCCGTCGCATCGGAGAGGTACGCCGCCCACCACGAGTACGTACTCTGCGAGAGGGCGATTTTCTTCGCGGATTTCAAAAAACAGAAATCCTCCAGCAAGTCCCCCGACTTGATCTCGGGGTCATGATGCCGAAACTTCCGAAAGAAAGGATCTCTGGGGTCATCTGTGCAGATGACGAGATGGTCGAAATCCGCACGCTTCAAGACATCTTTATAGAAAGAGAATGGAAGCGGATACCCCTCGACGCGCAGGTAATCGCCGCGGCGCACGTGCATGACGAGTGCGCGCGGATCCGGCTTCGCCGCAGCAGAGCATGCCGGCTGCATCCACGTCCGGATCTGCTCGCGGAAAGAATGATAGTACTCGTACCGTTGGAAACATCCCTTCACGATGATCTTCCGATCGCGCGTATCGGCGAGGATGGCGGGGAGATCGACCTTGTGTCCTTCGAGGACCACGATTGCACCGCCGGGAAACCTCTTGCCGTCAATGCGATCGGCGGTATGAGGAAATCCGGGGACGGGTTTCGCCTCGAGAGCGTAACCCAATTGCCCCGCCAACACTCTGGCGAAGCAGTACTGGAAGAGGACATTCCCCAGCCCGCCGCTATAGTGCACCTCAATCATGGCTCAGAAGCTTATACCACACTCTTCCTGCACCCACGACGCCAATTCCACTTTAAACCACACAATGGCTGTCATCCTGAGCGGAGACGAAGGATGACAGCCAAGATGCCATGGTTCGTCTCCGCTCACCATGACATCTTGGCTCACTTGGAAATGAAATTGATACGAGGCGCAAGCTATGATTCCCTTCGTCATAAAACCTCCTCGCCGACAACGGAAAGTTCCGGTAGCGGGAAAATGAGCTTCCCACCTCCCTTCAGGAACGCCGCCATCCCTTTCGTGATTCCCGCGCGGAAGTGCCACGGAAGCACGAGGTAGTAGTCGGGCTTGCGCGCGTCCGCCTCCGCCTGCGGGAGGATGGGGATGCCGGTTCGCGGCGTGAATTTGCCGAATTTGTCTTCATTCACTTCCGCGATGAAGGGGAGATCTTCGACGGTGATCCCGCAGTACTGCAGCAAAACGTTACCCTTGGTGGAGGCACCGAGCCCAAAGACGACTTTCCCCTCTTCCTTGATGCGTTTCAGGAGTGCCTGAAGATCGTCCCGATGCCGCTCGACGCGCTCGCGAAACCGCGCGTAGACCGCGAGATCTCCGAGGTGTTCCTCGCGCTCGCGCTCCCACTGCTGCGCGACGGACGGAGCCGGCTGGGCGGGATTTGCCCCCTTCACGGCCACCACGCGGAAACTCCCGCCGTTCGCATCGTTCAGCGCGACATCGACGGCACGCATTCCCGCACGCTTCAGCATGGGGAGTACCTGCGTAAGTGAGTAGTACTCGAGATGTTCGTGGCAGATTGTGTCGTACGCCGTCGCCTTCAACATGGACGGCAGGTAGCTCTGCTCGAAGATCCAGATGCCGTCATCGCTGAGCACGCGCCCGACATCGTCTATGAACGCTTGCGGATTCTCCAGATCGTAGAGCATTGCAATCGACGTGATGATCTTCGGCCGGATATCTTGAAACTCGCGGCGGAAGAGCCCTTCGGAGAAGAAGTCAGCAATGAGCCGGACGTTTTTCGGATAGTACTTCTTGAACTTGATGCCGGTGGGATCGATCCCCACGAGCCGATAGTTGGCAGCGTCATAACATTTGAGGAGGGTGGCGTCGTTACTGCCGATGTCCACGATGAGATCGCCTTCAGACGGGTGCGCGAGCGCGAGCGCCTGATCGGCGATGCCCTGCAAGTGCCGCACCATGGACTGATTGAGACCAGAGCGATAGCCGTAGTTCATGCCATACATCTCCGAGGGGGCTGCGCTGTGTCGCAACTGCACGAGGCCGCACGCTCCCGCGCCCGTGCACTTCACCAGTTCCACGGGAGCGGTCTCCACCTTCTGATCGGGAGAGGAAGGGAAGACGCCCGTGAGCGCCTGCTCATGAAGATCGAGCAGGGAAGTGAGTTGCGCATTCCCGCAGATGCGGCACTTTCGGATTTCCGTGAACATATCGATGAGACTCTAACGACTTCCCGCTGTCTGAAGCAATGAGAAGATCAAGGTTAGGAGTTAGGGTTAGGGGGCGATGTTCCACGTGCAATATGTCAGTGACGATGAATAATTCATCCCTAACCCTAATCCTAATCCTAACCTTCTCAGGTATACTCTACCCAAACGACCCCCATGCGCCGTTTCGCCTCTCTCGCGGCCAAGATCACGCTGCTCATCGCCGTCTGTGCGGTGATGATCATCTTCATCGAGGTCGCCCTGCGGATCGCCCGCATCGCAAATCCCTCCTGGTACCGCATGGACAATACCGTGGGGTACGCTCTGCGTCCGTACGCGCAGGGATGGCATCGCGACGAGGGGATGAACTTCGTCCGCATCTCGAGTCAGGGACTGCGTGATGACGAACATTCCCTGCAGAAGCCGACAGGGCCCCTGCGGATTGCTGTGCTCGGAGATTCGTTCACGGAAGCATTTCAAGTGCCTCTGCCGGAGGCGTTCTGGTCCGTCATGCGACAGGAAATCTCTGCATGTGAAGCGAACCTCTCCGTCGAGCCGATCAACTTCGGCGTGGGAGGATACGGCACCACCCAGGAGTTGCTCACGCTCCGGAGCCGCATCTGGGCGTACGACCCGGACCTCGTGCTCCTCGCGTTCTTCGCAGGGAATGATGTTCGCAACAACTCTCGCGCTCTCGAGGAAGACCCCCTGCGACCGTACTTCACGTTGAGCGGCACGACACTCGCGGAGGACAGGGGCTTCTTATATGACACGAAATTCATCCGGCAGAGCTCCATGCTTCGAACCGCCTGGGCCTCCATCATCAACCGCTCACGCTTCCTGCAAGGGATTGGTTTGCTTTGGGATACTGCGGAGGGATTCGCGAAAGCCCGATGGGAAGGCAAACCTCTGACATTCGATCGCGATGCACCTCCTGCGCCTACATCACAGTGGAGCGAGACCGGCATCCCCGATTGGATCTTCCTTCCGCCGAACGAGGCGCCGGTGCGCGACGCGTGGGCGGTCACCGAGGCGCTCATCTTGGAAATGAATCAGGAGGTGTCCGCGCACGGCAAGCGCTTCGCCCTGATCGTCTTCAGCCCCGCGATCGCCGTCCATCCGGACCCGTCCGTCCGCGCGCAGTTCACATCATCCATCAAGGCAACGTCTCTCACGTACACCGAGGACCGCGTCGTCCGCTTCGCGAAGTCGCACGGAATCCCCGCTCTCTCCCTCACGCCCCCTCTGCGCATGGCCGCTGGAGCGGATCAGACTTTCCTCCATGGATTCGATGGATCGGGGAAGGGCCACTGGAACACGCTCGGGCACCGGATTGTTGGTGATCTCACTGGCAAATTCCTGTGCGAGGAAGTCCTCGTTCACTGAGTTCCTCCGAGCACCTTCACGATCTTCTCCCCCATCGCCTTTCCAAGGATGGCTTCTCCGTGCCGGTCGAAGTGACCGATATTGTCGATGTAGAGAGGCTGCGTCACATCCTTGAAGACGAGTGTCATATCGTAGAAATGCACCCCCTCGCGCTGGAGACGCGCTCCTGCCTGCTGAAGAAGCGGATAGCCGTTCTCCACGATCCCCTTCCAGAAGAAATCCCCGATCGCCCGCGCACGCTCGTCTTCGTCCATCGGCTTCGAAGAGGGATAGTACTGATTCGGCTGCAGGAAGTGGAAGTACGCGATCCCCTGCGAGGAAGCCAGTGCGGAGAGGAGTGAGGAACTCCGTTCCCAAACTGTTGCGGATTGCGCGAGTGACGCGCCCCCGATGTCCGCGCCGGACGCGGTGACCGGGCCATAGGTCTCCTTCATGCGCAGAATCGCTTCCCCGGGGCGCACTGTCGTCGAGAGGACCTGCTTGCGCAGCATCGTCTCAAGTATCGACCAGAGGAAATTGGCCGTCATGCTGTACTTGAGGGGTGCGCGCTGCATGATGGACGCCAGGCGGAAACGCTGGAGCATGAGGACATCGAAGAGCCGCTCCGATGTGGTCTGCGACTTGCGCATCAGCCAGCTCATCCGCGACGTCCAGAGCTCCGGATAGGTGGCGAAACTCCCAAGCTGGCGATTGTTCTCCGGTACATAGAGATCGTTGAATCCATCGAGATTTACGAGGAGATCGACCTTCGCGCCGAGCGTGAGGAGGTAATTCACGAGCAGGAGTTGCTGCGGCTGGCGGTACCCGTCCCCCGCGAGATTGAGGAACTGCACCGTCCTCCCTTTGAGTTGCGGGAGCTTCTGAAGTTCCGCGATCAGCGCATCGGGCCCGTCGGAGTGCAGGCGGCCGAGATTCCGCGCCACGGATCCGCCGACCATAACGACCGTGAAGGTGTTCCCACCTCCTTTCGGAACGAAGAGCTCGGGGGCTCTGTTGCCGTGCACGTAGCCGACGTACGGGTGAAGGATACGCGTATCATCCGACACCGCCCCACTCCCCGAGTGGACTTTGCCCAGCTCGATATCCAGAAGAACCGAGCGTTCATCGCGCAGGCCGCCGTACGTGGCCACCGTGCCCTTGAGCAAACTCAGAGCACCCCACGCCGTGAGCTCAAGGCAAACAAGGAGGATCGCGAGGATCACAAGCCAGTACAGCACGCGCTTGCCGTGCGAGAGGGGCGCCGCAGAAGAGACACCATTCTGCTTCATCGGGAAAGAGTGTAACACGGAGGAGGGTCAGGACTAGGGTCAGGATGAGGGATTTCGCCCTCGGACAATCAAACCAATTTCCCTAACCCTCATCCTAACCCTAACCCTTCTCAGGTATACTCCCGCACCGTTCCCCATGCGCATCCTCCTGCCCACCCACGCGTTCACGGACAGCCCCGCAAGCGGCCTGCATACCGTCGTGTGGAACACGGCCCGGGAACTCGCGCGGCGCGGGCATGAAGTGCACGTAATCGCGACGTACGTGTCTCTCCACCATGAGACGAAAGAAACGCTGCGCGCGAAAGGAATCGCGTTGCACGCCATCGCGCACTTCAACATGCACAACTTGAGCAAGCCTCTCGCGCTGCGCTGCTTTTTGACCGCGCTGCGCTTGCGCATGGCGATGCGATTCGACTGGATCTATGTCTTGGACTCCGCGCGCACTCCCTTTCACCGCTTCAAGCTCGGAGCGCGCCTCGCTGTGCGCGTCCTCTCCCCGGACACCCCCGATGTCCTGAAGCTTCTCACGAGCGGAGATTGGGCGTATGACCGGGAGCGCAAAGATGAAGAAGAAGGGTGGGAGGATCGCGGGAAGCCCCTCTGGTACCGCATCTTCTCGCTGCTCGCCGATCTGTGGTTCGTCCTCTTCCCCCTGAAACATCACACCGACCGCGTGGATCTCGTCTTCTGCCAGGGGAAGGACACGTTCGACTGCTGGAGCAGGAAACTCTCCGCGAAGACCGCTGAGCTCTTAAACGGCGTGGAAGAGGAACTCTTCAAAGTCGCTCAACCCCCGCCACGATCGACCCGGAGATTCGTCTTCCTCTTCATCGGACGCATCGCGAGACGCAAAGGCCTCTTCCACCTGCTCGCCGCATTCGGGGAACTGAGGAAATCCCGCGAGGATATCGAGCTCTGGATCGTGGGGAGAGGATCGAAGCGGCTCACCGAAGAACTGGAGAAGAACGTGGCACGCGACCGCGAGCACATCTTCTCCTTCGGGGAGATCCCGCATGAGCGCATCGCCGGATTTATGGAGCACTGCTGTGCCTTCGTCGATCCGATGATCTACCAGGGATTCTCCACCTCCGTCATCGAAGCGATGTACTGCGCGAAACCCGTGATCGCTTCCTGTTTCGGGGGTACGAAGGATGCGGTGACGAACGGCAAGGAGGGATTCCTCGTCGATCCCCGCGATGAAGGCGCGCTCAAAGAGCGGATGGAGAGACTCTGCTCCGATCCCGGCGGAGCGGAAGCGATGGGACGGGCCGGCGCATCCCGCGTGCGCGCGCATTTCCTCTGGCGACACGTCGGCGATATCCTCGAATCCTCTTTCCGACTCTCCCGATGATCTTCACGACTTCGTGGGACGACGGCTACGCTTCGGATCTCAAGCTTGCGGAGTTGCTCGACCGTCATGGCGTGCGCGGGACGTTCTACGTCTGCCCCGCCGCGCAGCATGACGCGCGCATGCTCACGAAAGAGGAGATACGTACGCTGAGCGCGACACACGAGATCGGCGCGCACACGCTCAGCCATCCCCGCCTCGCACACATTCCCCGCGAAGAAGCGCGAAGAGAGATCGCCGACAGCAGGCAATGGGTGGAGGACGTCACAGGGAAACCCTGCGCAATGTTCTGCTATCCGAAGGGGGACGCAGATCCGGCTGTCGTCTCCCTTGTGGAGGAATCCGGATTCTTGGGAGCCCGAACCACCGAACGGTACGCATTCTCCGGAACCTCCCCCTTCCTGCTTCCCACAAGCCTCCATGTCTACCCCTTTCCGTTGCGACGCAAATTCACGCGCTGGTGGCACGTACTCGACCCCGTCGGGCAACTGCGCACCTCGTGGTCACGCTTAAGAGCACTCCATATCCCACTTCTGGCCCTGCGCAGTTGGCAATCCCTCGCGAAGGCACTCTTTTTGGAAGCGATGGAGAATGATCCCCCCTTCTTCCACCTCTGGGGCCACAGCTGGGAGCTGACACACTATGATCTCTGGAAGAATCTGGAGCAGTTCCTCGCACTCGTCGCATCGCACAAGCAGCACCTTCGCATGCGCACCAACGGCGAATTGGTAGGAGACCTCTTTCCGATGAAGCCATGAAGATCCTGCTGCTCAATGACGACTATCCGCCACGAGGTGCAAGCAGCGTCTCTTCCGTCGTCAAAAATCTCGCCGAGGGATACGCGCACAGAGGGCATGACGTCTCGATCCTCACTTCTCACCGCAAGGAAGTCTCCCCGACAATCTTACGGGAAGGGAACGTCACGAGCCTCCCCGTTTCCTATCGCACGGCGCTGCGGCATTACCTCTGCCTGAAGATGCCGTCGGTCTCGCGCATGCTGGAGCAGGAGATGACCCGCATCCGCCCGGACATCGTCCATGCACACAACATCCACCAGTACCTCACCTACGACGCCCTTCGCGTCGCCCGTGCCTTCACGCCAAAGGTCTTCATCACCATGCATGACGTCTTCAGTTTCGCTTTCGCGAGACTCGCGACCGTTCGCTATCTCGATTCACAAGGCAGGGACCCGCGCCTCACGTGGATGGACCATATCCGCGCCGTAAAGCTGCAGTGGAACCCGCTGCGCAACTGGCGGATCCGGAGTGTCCTGCACACAAATGTGCGGCGTGTCATCGCCGTGAGTGATGCCCTCAAGTCCGCGCTCGAGGCAAACGGCGTCGGAAACATCTCGGTGATCCACCACGGCATCGACGTGCAGAAGTGGCAGGTGTCCGCGGAAGGCCGCGAGCGTTTCCGCGCGCTTCATCATCTCCAGGGGAAGAAAGTGATCCTCTTCGGCGGGCGCTTGAGCGAAGATAAGGGGGCGCGCGAGCTCCTGCAGGCGCTCGCAGAAGTTCGGCGCACCGTGCCGGAGGCATTCCTGCTCGTCATCGGCGAGGAGGCCAGGTGGCGGGGGCTCCTTCGCTCCTCCGACGTGGAAACACAGGTGAAAGAATACTGCCGGTGCACCGGCTGGTTGAATCGCACAGATACGCTGCATGCCTTCGCGGCGGCGGATCTCGTGACGACGCCGTCGCTGTGCCTCGATACGTTCAATCTCATGAATCTCGAAGCGATGGCGCTCGCAAAACCCGTCGTCGGCACGATCTACGGCGGCACTCCGGAGATCGTCAGAGACGGGGAGACCGGCTTCGTCTGCGATCCGCGCGATATTTCGGTCTTCGCCGAGCATCTTTCCGTGCTCCTGAAAGATGCGGCGCTCGCGGAGAGGATGGGACAAGCGGGCAGACGACGCGCCGAAGAACACTTCTCCGTCGAGAAACAGGTGGAGGCCCACCTCGCGCTCTATCGATGAATATCATCGCAGAAGCGCCTCCAGATCGCTTGCAAGGCGCTGCGAGAAGAGGAGTGCGCCTGTTTCGTTCAGGTGATCTTCATCCTGAAAAAGATCCTGCCGGTCATCGTAGAGCTGTTGATAATCGAGAATCGCACGGAACGGCATTGCAGCCAAAACTGCACGGACCGAGGCGATATCCATAAACCGTGCATGATCCTGATACTCTCTCACGACCGGATAGCGCACCCCGATGACCATCACCCCATGAGCCTGGGCAAGAGTGAAGATGCGTTCCAGTGCACTGATCAGCTTTCCATTGACGAGGGGATCGCGTAACTGCACGTGGACCCTGCTGGCCACGGATTCCTTGCGCTGTCCTTCCGGAATATCGGACCAGCTCTTTCCCTCGCGGAGGATGAGCTGGTCTCGATCATCCCAGAAGAGATCACGTTCGAGACTTTCGCCTGTGAAGAGTGAAGCGACGTCTTTTTTGAAGACACGCACGAATTCCTGTCGATGCATGGGATGGGAGAGGGGCACAGCGTATGTCGCGAGGGATACCAACGCATCGAGCGGACGGAACCGATATACCTGCCACACATCGCGGAGGCGTACTAGGTGCAGCATCGGAGCGAAATTCCGATCCTCTGCCCGATACACACTGAAGATGTGATCATCAGCGGGAATGACAAATGCGCGCACGTGCGGCTTGTGCTCAAGGATGAACTGCGCCTTAAGATACGCTTCGCGCAAGTTGAACGACGGGAAGGCGAAGTTGAAGTAGCGCTCCCCCATCACGCTCGTCCGCACGTCCATCGCCGGATGCGAATCCCCGAAGAAGACAACCTCCGGCTGGAGAGATTCCTGTTTCACATATTCGAACTGCCTCAGGAGATTGTCAGACTGCAGGACACGCACCTGGTAGTACACCGAGCAGATTGCGAACAGCACGACAAAGCCGAAGATGAAGATGATTCCCGAACGGCAGAGGGCGCGCGTCGGCATGGATCAGAATTGGAAGTAGATGAACGGCGTTTCCCAGCGACCGGCGAAGAGAATGGCGAAGATGATGACGTAGTACACGGCATACCGCAGAGCTTTCGGCATCTGACGGAAACCGTGCCGCATACCTTCGTGCTGCTGCAGCCACTGCACCCCCTCGAGAAGAATGATGGAGAGGATCGAACCGACGAAGAGCGTCTTGGACATACTGAGATTCCCCAGTGTTTCGCGCAGGCCAGCGAAGCTGCCGATCTGATCGGCAAGTCCCGTCGTAAAATGAGTGAAGATGTAGACGGCGTCCGTGAATGTCGCGGCCCGGAAGAAGACCCACGCAAGAGTTACAAGGAGGAAGGTACAGGCAACCTGCCACGCATCCAACAGGCGCGGAAATCGCACGAGCCCCGACATCCGGGCCAGTCGTTCGCGCATCGAGCGAGTCATCACTCCCCATATCTGATAGAAACCGTGGAGCGCCCCCCACACGACGAATGTCCACGCGGCACCGTGCCACAATCCGCAAAGGAGGAAGACGGCCATGAGATTGAAGGAGCGTCGCAGAGACGAGACGCGATTCCCCCCGAGAGGAATGTACACGTAATCGCGAAACCACGAGGAGAGACTGATGTGCCAACGGCGCCAGAAATCACGGATAGAACGGGCTGAGTAGGGACGTAAGAAGTTATCCCCGAGCGAGAAGCCCATCACCCGCGCGGAGCCGATGGCGATGTCGCTGTACCCCGAGAAGTCGCAGTAGATCTGAAAAGCGAAGAAGACGGTGGTCACGATGAGCGGGAGACCCGTGAAACGCTCCGGATGGTCGTAGACGGTATTCACCGCGACGGCGAGGTTGTCCGCGATCACCACTTTCTTGAAGAATCCCCACAAGATGAGCAGCAAACTGTCGACGATGCGCCTGTACTCGAGGAGATGAACGGCCCGGAACTGCGGCAGAAGATCTACCGCCCGTGCGATCGGACCCGCGATGAGCTGCGGAAAGAACGAGGAGAACGCGGCGAAGACGCCGAAGTGCCGCTCGGGAGCGACCGTTCCGCGATAGACATCGATCAGGTACCCCAAAAACTGAAAAGTGTAGAACGATATGCCAAGAGGCAAGAGGATCTTGAGAGCCGGCATGTCATACGGAAGCCCGGCGAATCCGAACAGTGATCGCAACTCATCATTGATGAAGTTGAAGTATTTGAAGAAGAGCAGGAGCGCAAGATTGATCGCGATGGCGAACCAGAGATACTCCAATCGAAGCTTCCGATTTGTCTCCCGTCCCATCGCAAGGGCCGCCAGAAAGTTCACGATCATCGAACAGAAGAGCAGGAGCGCATAGATCGGCTTCCAACTTGCGTAGAAAAAGGTACTCGCGACGAGCAGGAGCACCCAGCGAAACCTCTGCGGCAGCACGAAGTACGCGACGGCGACCGTCGGAAAGAAGAGGAGGTAGGAGAGAGAGGTGAAGAGCATGGACGTGGCGGAACGAACGCTCTACGAAAGGATGATCTGCATACCCTATCGGACTGTGTGCAGCAGATAGTTGAGGAGCGGCGAGATCGGCACTCCTTCCTTCATCGCTGCAACTGTGGAAATGATGACAGACGGCACCTGTCTCTTCAGCGCGGCCTCCGTGTCCTTCGAATAACCGAAGACATGCGTGATTCCGTACGTCTTGAATGCTTCCGCAAGATGCCGCTCCGCAAGGAGGCGCACAACCGTTGCCTCATCGAACCGCACGAATGTCCGCGCGCTTAAGAACGCGAGCGTATCGATGACCGTCGTATGAAGCGGAAGCGCGATGACGGCTTCCTGGGGTAACCCTCTCGCCATCTCCGCCTGCGCAAACGTTTGCGGCACGGCCGTCCCACGATAGAGCATGGCGAACTCGAAGCGGTTTGCCTGAATGAGCTGCACGGCAAGGATGCCGGTGATGATCGCGGCAACGGCGCGGGAGGAGATGCGCTTCGAAGATTGCGCAATCGCTTCGCTCACGGCGAGGATACCCACAGCCGCGAAGAGCTCGACCGCCCACACGACGTCCATGAGGTGTTCCCGCTCGTAGTGGAGCACGAAAGAGACGATGAAGTAGGAGCTCACGATCAATCCTCCCAAAAGAATCGTGAGTCTGCGATCTCTCTTCCAAAGTACGAAGAGACCGGGGATCAAGAAGAGCCAGAACACGATGCCGCCCATACGCCCTTGTTGGACGAAGGACGGGAGGCTGTTGAGGAGCAACCACGCGCCGTTCCCGACGGAGAGGAAAGTGCCGGAGATGAGACCGTAATTGAGGAGCGTCTTCCCATTCTGTAAGCGGGCGATGAGCGGCTGGGAGGCGACTTCCTTCAAGTGCTCTCTATCGAACCGCTCGCGGTCGAAGTGGTACGTGTACGGATCGGGATAGAGATGCAGATATGTCTCATTCGCGAGATCGCGCGCTCCCGGCCAGAGGCGCGCGAGATTGTGATTCGCGGGATACCCGAGCGTGCGCATGTCTCCCATGTACGGCAGCAGGTACATGCCTCCGGCAATGACGGAAAAGAGGACGACCCCCGTGAGTGCCTTCCTCCACCGATGCCGCTCCATCCAGACGTACGCGACGAGGAACCACGGAAGGAAGGTGAGGAAGACGTCCTTCGCGCTCACGGAGAGCCCGAAGAAGACGCCGGCGACGATCACAGCGAGAAGACGCGAGCGGGGCGCGATCCAGACGAAAGCGGCGAAAGACGCGAAGAGGAAGAGGAAGGCAAACTTGTACGGATCGACCAGAAGAGCCTGCTGCCAGTAGAGCGGCGTGAGCGCGGAGAGGATCAGAGCGATCCACGCGGTGCGCTTGCCCACGATCCCGGCCGCCGCGACCCAGAAAAGGAGGAGCGCCGCCGCCATGAGCACGGCTCCCGTGAGCGTCCACGCAAATGGAGAGCCAAATGGAATCCAGCGGGAGAGCAGGGCGTACAGCACGTCACTCAAGCGCCCGTCGGAAGAATTGATGACGCCGAGTGTCGGCAGGAGCGACGGCGAGAGGACGCGCCCGATGGAATCGGTGACGGAGAAGATGCCCGTGACGGCGAAATTGCGCGCGGAGAGGAGCGCGGGAATGGTGAAGGAGAACCCCGTGAACGCAACCGGGATCAGCCAGACGAAGACGAGGAGTCCCGAGCACCCGCATGCGAGGAGGAAGTGGCCGATGGGAAATCGTTCGCGCTGCATGACGGAACCGAAGGGAGAGTTTACCATGCCGGCGATGCCGCGCTTCAATTTCCGGACCCTTCTTGGCCTTCTCAAGATCATCGGCGTCCTCCTCTTCGTGTGGATTCTCGCGCGCGTCGATTGCACGGCACTCCTTTCCGTCCTCCGGCACGCGAATCTTCCCATGATCGCGGCGGCATTCGCCGTCGTCATGCTCTCGTATCTGACCAAAGCCGCCCGCTGGCACCTGCTCGTCCGCTTGTGCGGAGCGAACCCGACCTTCCGCCAATCCTGGGCGCTCTTGAATGTCGGCGTCTTCCTCGCGCTCATCACACCCGCCAAGCTCGGTGAGCTTGGTCGTGCGGCGTACCTGCGCGGCCGCGGCATGCACACGGGCACAGCTCTCGCGCTCTCGATCACCGACCGTCTCGCCGACGCCGCAGTCATCACGTGTGTCGCCATCTGGGCCGTTGCGACTCTCTTCGGCGGCATGTGGGCGCTCGTCGGTCTCGCCGCCGTCGGCGTCGCGGGACTGGTTACGTGGGCGCTCTCGGGAAAGTTGGCTGCGGTGCAGTGGCTAAAATTCCTGAAGATGCTGCGCACGCCGGCAATGATGGCATCCGTCGTTCTCTGGACTGTCGTGAGCTGGGCTCTCTACTTCGTCTGGACCATCCTCATCGCGCGAAGCATCAGCATCGATCTTCCTGCGCTGCTCCTCGTCGCCACTCTCACGATCGCAGGGATCGTCGCGCTCCTCCCCATCGCTCCGTCGGGCCTCGGCACGCGCGACGCGGCGCTGCTCACCCTGCTCCTCCCCTTCGGTCTCGCTTCCGGACAGATCGTCGCATTCTCCCTGCTCATCTTCCTCATGATTCTCCTCTCCGGCATACCCGGATTTTTCTACTGGATTCGCGGAACCGCCTGAGAGGTTCCGCTACACTGCTCCTCATGAAATCGTGGACGCTCCAAGATGTGGCGGCTCACTGGGACGCGACCCTTGAGTATGACGACGTGAACGAACACACGGATTCCTACTTCCGCCGCTTCACCGACTCCGCGCCGCTCTTCTCGATCGTCCCGAACGCACGCGTCCTGGACATCGACTGCCGCACCGCGAGAGGGACGGCATTCTTTCTCAAGAAGTATCCCACTGCACATTTCACATGCGTAGCCATGTCGCCCCGGTTCGAGCGACTCGCACACGAGGAGCTGGCGAAAGAACACCTGCACGCCGACGTGGAAGTGTTGAAGGGCTTCCCGTTACAGGGGACGAGTGGAAGCTTCGACGTGATCCTGAGTTACGAGACGCTCGAACACATGCCGGATCCGCGTGCATTCGTCTCGGAGCTCGCACGGCTCGCCAAACCGGGGGCGCTGCTCGTCCTCACGACACCGAACGTGCTCTGGGAACCGATGCACGCGCTCGCGCCGATTCTGCACCTGCATCACAGCGAAGGCCCGCACCGCATGATCCCGCGCGGAGAAATCTTCGACATGTTCCGCGCATCCGGTTGGAATCTTATAAAAGAGCGCGCTTTCGTGCTCATCCCCGCCGGCCCGCGGTGGCTGATCACCTTCGGAAAGTGGCTGGAGAAGATCTTCCCTCAGTGGCTCAAGCGCATGCTCTGCCTCAGGCACACGTTCCTCTGCCGCAAGAATGGCTGATCAATGGTGGGACCAGCTTCGGCGCGACGTCATCGACTGTAACCTCTGCACCCAGTGCGGCAGCTGCGTGGGAGTCTCTCAGCAAACGCTCGCATTCAAGGAAGATCACGGCATCATGCTGCCCATCCGGACGGAAAAGTCCGGCCAGGTGCCCGAAGCGTCGTACCGCGGCTGTCCCGCACGTGTGTGTCGCTACCCGGATCTGAACCGCTTCGTGTTCGGAAAGCTCCCAAGGAACTGGCTCTCCGGGGTCGTCGAGGGGAGCTTCGTCGGGCACGCGGCGGACGAGAGCGTCCGGCGCGCGGGCGCGTCGGGCGGCGTGATCTCCGCCATCCTCATCCATCTCCTGGAGACGAAACAAATCGTCGGTGCCGTGTGCCTGCAAGTCGGCAAGACTGTCCCCTACCGGGCCGAGCCGGTGATCGCGCGGACGAAGGAGGAAATTCTTCGCTGTGCGCAGAGTGTCTACAGCGTCACGCCGGTGAATACCATTCTCGAGACACTGGAAAAGGAGGAGGGTCCGCTCGCGTACGTGGGCCTTCCCGATCAGGTCGCTTCCATTCGCAAGCTCCAGCAGTTGAAGCACCCCTCAGTTCGGAATATCGCTTTCATCCTCGGGCCCTACATGGGCACGCAGATGACCTTCGACGCGATCCGGAGCTTCCTTCGTTCCCATGGCATCTTATCGGAAGAGGAAATCACGCGTCTCAAGTACCGCGCGGGCGAGTGGCCGGGTCATCTGGAAATCACGCTCAAGGACGGCCGCGTGCTCACGGCCGAGAAGTTCCACTATAACTACCTGATCCCCTTCTTCATGACGACAAGCAGCCTGCAGCTTCCTGACTTCACCAACGAACTCACAGACATCTCTGTGGGAGACGCGTGGTCGCCGAAGTACGAATCCAGGCGCGGGGGCTACTCCGTCATCCTCGCACGGTCGGCGCGCGCCACTCAAGTCCTGAAGGATATGCGCGCACAGAATCTCCTCACACTCGAAGACGTCCACCTCGATGAAGCGCTCGCCATGCACGGGCACATGCTCGACTTCAAGAAGCGCGGCTCCTTCATCCGCATGCGATGGAAGCCGGTCGCACCGGACTACGGATACCGTCCGACCTCCATCTCCCCTGCGCGGGTCTTCGTCGAGTGGTGCCTGAGGGCATTCTTCGCGGTGGGTTCACTCCGGATCTCTCGTTGGACCGTCGAGCATCTCCCGATGGGACTTGTCGGCCCCGCTTTCAATTTGCTGCGCAAAATCTGGAAAGGTATGACGAAAACTACCAAGAGAAAAGGCTTACGGGAGACGGAATTCGAGGTATGCTCCCCCAGGTAATCCCCCTCTGACCTGCGATGATTTCGCTCCTCATCCCCGTCTTCAACGAAGAACGCGCCATCGAGGATACGATCCTCCGCGCGCAGCGTGCACTCACCCAGACGGGCGAGGAGTTCGAGATCGTCGTCGTGGATGACGGCAGCACGGACGACTCCGGCAAGATCATCTCTGGCCTGCTTCTCCCCATGCTCCGCGTCTTTCGGAATCAGCAGAACCGCGGCTACGGCACGGCGATGAAGGTTGGTCTGCGGCAGGCGAAAGGTGACGTCATTGCGACGGTCGACGCGGACGGCACGTACCCCATCGAGGATTTTCCCAAACTCATCGCACACCTGAAGGCTACCGGCGCGGACATGGTGGTGGGCGCCCGCACGAAGGCGGGGGCGAAGATCCCGCTCCTCAGGCGCCCCGCGAAGATGATCCTCGCCTTCCTCGCGAACACCCTCACGGGCATGCGCATCCCTGACAACAATTCAGGCATGCGCGTCTTTCGGCGCTCGCTCGGCTTGGAATTCATGCACCTCTATCCGCGCGGCTTCTCCTTCACACTCACGCTCACACTCGCCTCCCTTACGAGCGGCTACCTCGTGGAATTCGTCCCCATCGACTACTTCAAGCGCGTGGGGAAGAGCTCCATGGGCGGCTGGAACGGGCTGAGCAATTTCATCAACTTCCTCGGCCTCGTCATCCGCGTCACCACCTACTTCCGACCCGTACGCTTCTTCGGGTGGCCCGGAGGACTGCTCATGCTCTCTGGCACCGCAATGATCGTCACGACCGTCATCCGCAATGCGAACGTGTCGGATTCAGGACTGCTCTTGCTCCTCACGGGCCTGCAGATCGTCCTCTTCGGCATGCTCGCGGAGATCATTGTGCGGCACCGGCAAAGCTAGAGTTAGGATTGAGGATTAAGGTAAGGGCTGAAAGATAATTTCCTCTGGCTCATTGCATTCAAACCATCGACCCCTGACCCTAATCCTAACCCTAATCCTCGAAAACCGCTTGACCCTGCCTATAGGGCGCTTAAGATAGGTCAGCTCTCTCGCACGCCATCCGTACGGGAGGAGCATTTTCTGTCTCAAGATCGCATGAAGATCTTTCACAGCATCGCAGAGTAGAGAAGTGTGACCGTCTTCTGCGATTTTTTCGCAGCAAGCACGGCAAATCTCTTAATTTTTCTTTTAAGTTTATGAGAGCCAAGAGCTCTTCTATCGAAGAGTTTGATCCTGGCTCAGAGTGAACGCTAGCGGTGCGCCTAACACATGCAAGTCGCGCGGCCCGCAAGGGCAGCGGCGAACGGCTGCGTAACACGTTGGTACCTACCCCGCACTCAGGGATAACCTGCCGAAAGGCGGGCTAATACCGGATAGTTCCCGTGAGGGTAAAGCTTCGGCGGTGCGGGAGGGGCCTGCGGCCTATCAGTTTGTTGGCAGGGTAACGGCCTACCAAGACTATGACGGGTAGCTGGTCTGAG
>DMXL01000006.1:155152-155626 GCA_003483925.1 Candidatus Peribacteria bacterium
GACACGGCCCATACTCCTACGGGAGGCAGCAGTGAGGAATCTTCCGCAATGGGCGAAAGCCTGACGGAGCGACACCGCGTGAAGGATGAAGCCCTTTCTGGGTGTAAACTTCTGTTCTGAGGGACGAAATTTTTGACGGTACCTCAGGAGAAAGCACCGGCTAATTCTGTGCCAGCAGCCGCGGTAAGACAGAAGGTGCAAGCGTTACTCGGAATTACTGGGCGTAAAGCGTCCGCAGGTCTTCCTGTAAGTCTGGCGTGAAATCGCGGAGCTCAACTCCGCGCACGTGCCGGAAACTGCAGGAATAGAGTCACTCAGAGGCATCTGGAATGCTGTGTGTAGGGGTAAAATCCGTTGATCCACAGTAGAACGCCAAAAGCGAAGGCAGGGTGCTGGGGGTGTACTGACACTCATGGACGAAAGCGTGGGGAGCAAACGGGATTAGATACCCCGGTAGTCCACGCCCTAAACGAT
>DMXL01000006.1:155837-219740 GCA_003483925.1 Candidatus Peribacteria bacterium
AAAGGAATAGACGGGGACCCACACAAGCGGTGGAGCATGGGGTTTAATTCGATAATAAGCGAAGAACCTCACCCAGGCTTGACATCTTGGAAATCCCCTGGAAACAGGGGCGTGCCGCAAGGAATCCAAAGACAGGCGCTGCACGGTCGTCGTCAGCTCGTGCCTTGAGGTGTACTGTTAAGTCAGCCAACGAGCGCAACCCTCGTCCTATGTTGTTTTTTCATAGGAGACTGCCGCCTCCAAGGCGGAGGAAGGTGGGGATGACGTCAGATCAGCGTGGCCTTTATGCCTGGGGCAACACCCATGCTACAATGGTCGGTACAAAGGGCAGCGAACCCGCGAGGGGGAGCCAATCCCACAAAACCGGCCTCAGTTCGGATTGAAGTCTGCAACTCGACTTCATGAAGCTGGAATCGCTAGTAACCGTGGATCAGCTACGCCACGGTGAATACGTTCCTGGGTCTTGTACTCACCGCCCGTCAACTCATGAAAGGCAGGGGCGCCTGAAGCACCTTTACCCGCAAGGGGGGGTACCACGGCGACACTGCTGATTGGGAGTAAGTCGTAACAAGGTATCCGTAGGAGAACCTGCGGATGGAACACTTCCTTACCAGGGAATACCTGGCCCTAACGATCTTCGGATCGCGAGGGGCGCATGCAACGGCGTTGCTCATCTGCCGACATGCTATTGATTGCCCGGGAGAGCAAACCCGCGACCTCTCAGAGGACCCGCGCGGCCCGGAAGACTTCTCTACTCTGTAATGCTGTGAATGCAAAAAGGGGAACCGTATGGTTCCCCTTTTTGATGAAACCCTTCCCCCATAGGAGTCGCTCCAGCGCGGGGCCCACGAGACCCGCGCTTCGCGACAATTGTTTTCTTGAATTATTTTAGGCACCTACTCGCTGATACTTACGCACCTCTTCCAAGGTAAGGCTGACAAACCGAAGTGAACCATTAGCGGTTCTTTTTCTGTCAATGAAGGATAGCTTTTCTTGGGGATCAATGTCTGCGAGATGCATTGCAGCCCATTGATTCAGCCACTTTCGCAGAGGATCTGGTCCTGGCGAGACAAACTCAAACCGATGCCTATCCGGTTGTTTAAGCCAAGGAAGCTCGAGTCTTAAAACTCTAGACCATCTCCAGATTCGATTTAAAAAGCTAAATGTAAGTACAATTGCAGTATTCTTATCATTTGTAGTGATAAGAGGAGTTTCATGATGCTGAAAGGCATTTCTAAGGGCTATTACTGTGTAGTAATTATCTGCATCTTTCTTGATAGTTTCCCAATATTGCTTATGCAAATGACTATCAATGCTTTTGCATAAATCATCGATCGCCTTGAAGGCATTCAAATGGCCCAATAAGCATGCAAGAAAAACCTGATAGGGAGATGCATCATAAACTTCATTGGAGTTTTTCTTTTGCTCAATTTCGATTATTCGCTGCTGTCTTTCTTGAAGTCGCTTTGAGAAATAATTCAAGATCGCCAACCGATCTTGGAGGCCTATGAGGAGTTCTTTCTTAAAGAAATCAGTTTCTACATTAATGCCATCCTTCTCTCCTCCCTCAGAAAAGAATTTCTGAATAAAGGAGGCCTGTCCAAATAAACTGAAAAGATCGATATCCCGAAAGGTGCCCTCTTCTAATTCCTGAATCATAATTAAATCAGGAACCATGATCCATATTTGCTCTTTTTTCGAATATACGATTTTCGGCATAACTTAGAGTTTATGCTTTACAAGCCAATCTTCAACGAGCTTTCTGCAGGTCTACCATCACGGGGAGTGCCCTCCATGCCATGTCGACTCTTCGGCCTGCCCGACTTCGTCATTCAGACGAGTAGGCCCCGCGTGTCCATACAAAGCGTGTCACGCTGAGCGGAGTCGAAGCGCGACACGCTTTGTTCCAAGTCCCGTGTTCATCCTTCGACTCCGCTCAGGATGACACGGGCTTAGGATGATTTGGAACGACGTTGCTTAGGGGCATTGCTGAAGTGAGTCTCGTTCTTACATGAAGACAACTCCGGCAACTTCTCATACTCCCTCCGTATCAACACCTCTTTCTTCTCCCTCCCCCACCCTTTCACCTGCTTCTCGAATGCAATTGCGTCGGTCACTTCGGAAAATTCGGCGACATAGACCAATTTCACCGGCCGCCGGTTGTGCGTGTACGCCTTCGGATCCCATCCCTCCTGATGCTGCGCGACACGTTTCTCCACGTCATTCGTCATCCCGACGTAGTACGTCTCATCCGAGCAGCGAAGCATGTAGACGAAATAGCGCTCCATGCATTCATGGTACGCCTTTCCTGCCAAACGATTCGCCTCCGGCGAAAGAACCCCGCCACCGCATTGCTTTCCGGAAAATAAGTTGTAAATTCACACTTACGGGTTGACCTACTGACCTTTCACTTCGCCGCCTTTTCTCAAGGAGGACTTGCGATGGAACATCGCGACAGTGGTTCACAGCGTCCCGACCTGGCCTCAGTGTTACTTGTGTGCACGGCAATCGTTACTGCCGCGCTGATCATCCGCATGGCGATCACCACCGAGATGCACCACCAGAAGTTTCTGGTTCCCGCCGAATCCTTTCCGGGATTGGAGGAGATGGGCACCGTTCCCGTAACCGGAACGGTCATCGGGAAGAAGAAGGTGGGTATCGTCCGCCACATAAGCGGTGGCGGGGTTTCCATCGCCTTCCGCATGACCATCGATGTGCAACTGGACGGAAGCGAGGAGACGATCTCCATCGTCGTCGCCTCCGAGGAGACCTTCAGGAAGGCCGCCATCGGAAGGCGGGTGATACTTCACATCCCCCGCGACCACCCGGCCGCCCGATCAACCCCCGAAGAGACTATCAACATATAGTCTCTGACCGGTTTCTCCGGTCATTACCCCCGTGCACTGCCAATCGGCGGTACGCGGGGGAGGTTTTGTATGGGTTGGCACCACCGCCACTTCGTCATGGTGAGCCCGTCGAACCATGACATGAGCACATCGCCCTTCGACGGGCTCAGGGTGACGTGCTTTTTTCTTTGTCGCCCTGTCACGTCGGTCGCGACCGACGTGGCCTGACAAGAGAAAATAGATCATCTCACCTTCCCCGTCAGCCTCCTCACGATCCTCTCCCTCGTCTTCTCATCTTCCAATCCCATCAAAGCCTCTCTCAAAAATCCCTCTGCGTACATCCTCCGCGCCTTCGCAGGAGGAATCCCGCGGCTCTGAAGATAGAAGAGTGCATCGTCCGTGATCCGCAGAGCCGACGCACTGTGGCTCGCTTCCGTGTCACGTGTATGAACCGCAAGCTTGGGCACCATCCGGATGTCTGCTTTCTCTCCGAGCATGAGTGCACGCTGCGTGAGGTGGCCTTGGGATCCTTTCGCCGTGCGCTGTACGGAGACGGATCCGTCGCAGGTCACGTGCGCCTTGCCCGCGGCGATGCCGCGCATGTCGACGGTTCCCCGATTCTTCGCCCCCGCCAGATCGAGACGTGCGGAGAGGTGAAAATGATCTTCTCCATTCGCAGAAAACAGCCACCGGACATCGCATGTACTTCCTCGCGCCGGCATCTCCGACCGGAAATTATGCATCACCTTCCCTTTTCCGAATGAAGCGCAGATCCACTGCGCTCTCGCACCTTTCTCGATGGAGCATTCCTGTGTGATAGCCCCTCCCGAAGACTCATCGAGCGTGATGAGCGTGAGGTGAGAGCTTTCGGCAAGATGTACTTTCGTCACATGAGATGCACCTTTCCCTTTCGATGAGAGCCGCAGGCGAATAACGGACGAAGATTTCTCTTCGGCGAAGATGAAGAGCGCGGAGTAAGGATCTTTGATCGTCACCTCGACCGGTTTTCGCAGAGTCGACCCCTTGGAAATATGCAAAATCGAACCACGGCACTTCTGAGACGTCGAAGATGCCCCTGACACGCGGCGAAGATCCGCACTCGTCATCTTCGAGAAGGTATAGCCAGCCGAAGGTATCTTAGTTTTTCGCATAGGGAAGCGATTTATGAGTATCGAAGTACCATGATCCTAGCGGAAAGACCGCCCATGCTCCATGACTTGCGTATTACTTGCAATATTGCGATATATCACTATACTCCATCCATCTGCCCGTATGGCCTCCGTGATCGAACAACCGGCCTCCCCGTTAGACTCCCCACGAGACGGATGCGTGCACGTCTCCGTTGCTCTCCAGGAGGCGGTGGGAGCGCTCCCCTCATTTCCCGCAGAGCGGGGCGGGTGCGTGCCCATCGTTTCCTTCATCGAACGGTACGCCGACTTTCTTTCGAGGGAATCTGACTTTCGCGAGGCCGCGACCAGCAGGGATGCAGAGGGACGCGACGCGGCCCTCCAGCGTCTGAGGGGTCGCAGCATCCCCGAGCCCATCATCCAACGCAGACTCACGCAAGAACGGAGAATCTACGCAGCACGCATGCGCGGAACCATAGTGCTCAATTGATCTCCTCCCCCTCGGAAGTGCCTGTCGCGGACGTTAGCTTCTTGAGCTTGTCCTCTTTGCTCTGCAGTATTTTTTCCACGGCTTGCACTGCATCTTTCTGCGCCAGCGCCTCCGACAGAACCGCACTCAGTGCGCGACCGCCGTACTCGCCGCGTTCGTAGCCGTGAGCCTGTTCGCAGGTGATCACATCCTCTTCGCGAGTCTGACTCTGCAACCATTCAAGGAGCCCTTTCGTACGCGCCACCGTGCGTTCCGACGACTGATCCACTCCCGCACCTTCGGGGCCGGCGTGGATGACCTCCTGACGATTGTTCCGCCAGAGCTGAATCTCACCCGTAAAATTCGGCTGAACAGAGAGGTGCAAAAACGGTTGATCGCGCCCATCGACGATGAAGTGCTCGTGCTCGCTCTTGAGGACATCGGGCTGCATGTCGTACCACCCCACCATGGACCCCTGATGATTTGCCTGATCGTACCGGATGAAGAGCGGAGCATCTGCCTTGGGAATGAGAAATTCCCGATCTCCCACTTTGTCGACGAAGAGCACACTCTGCCGTTCCTCTTCCTTCTCCTCAGCCTCATGCGGCTGCGGTTTTGCTTCCTCTGTGGGCTCAGACGCTTCCTTCGTTTCCGGAACGATGACGGATTGCTCCGTAAATCCATCGGAATCTATCTTCAGTGTGACGCCGGAAAGTTCCTGGCGGGCACTCACGACGATTCTTCCATCTTCGAGGCGCCGCGCCTCCAATGTACCAGCCGTCCTCCAGACATCCTGAGAATCGAGTCGCAGCTCCGCCTGCCCTTGCTCCGACTGATAACGAATCTTCACCGCCTGTCCGATATTCGGAATCTCGTACTGATGCCACCCCTCGTTCAAAGTCGGAGGAGGAATATTAAGCGGCTGCTTCGGCGTCTCCGGCCCGGGCCTGGATTGCTCCTTGAGCTTCTGAAGCTGCTCCTCGGTGGATGACACGACCTGCTCCGTCTCCTCCTGCGCGAAGGATCCTGCATTCCGTCGTTCTGCGAGACGCTCCCGAATCCGACCAATGAAACGACCCATGTGAGTGTGTGTGGAGTGACAAATCTATTATACAATATATTTCGTTGTACATCAACCACCCCCCTCCCGCTTGCGCGAGAGAGGGGCGGCTGTCCTACCTTGGACTGGCAAGACATGCTGTGACGGAGCTGACTACTCGTCCTGACTGGTGTAGTGATACTGCTGTACCTCGGACATCAACCAAGCAGCATCATTCGAAATCAGAATGTAGTTTCCCCAAGCGACAGAGACACGGCCATTTGAAATGTCCGTGGAACTCCATTCGGTTTGCCCCAGCCCAACCAGCTTCCCTTCCAACATGCCTCGCCGGTTGAGGCGGAGATGTACTTCACCCACGTTGGCACAGTTGGAGAGCCAACTGAGATGACTCCACTTCTCCTTGAGGTTGGCGGTCTTCTTGGCTTCCTCCGCCTGCCTGGCTTTCTGGGCTTTCGCCCATCCAGAATCAGGCCCAACTGCGGAGAGGAGCTTGTCGACATCCTTTCGGACCATCCTGAGGTCCTTGCGGATCAGACCGACATCCTTGCGCACATCGGCAATGTCCTTCTTCATGGAACGAACTTCGCCCATGAAGGCATCGAGCTTCATGCCCAATGCCCCCACTTCCTGTGAGGTAGCTGCCGGTGCGACGACGATTGTTGCCCCTGTAATGGTAACCGCCTGAGGCGATGCGACCGGGTTGGCCGCGGACTGCACGGGGACGGACGGCGCGACTTTCGCCGCGGGTTGCGAGGCAGCCTTTGGGGGCGGCCCCGCAGGGGGTTTACTTGACGGCGCTGCGAGCACCGTTTGGGCCACGAGGGCCCACACCACACAAACAATTACGTGTCTCATCGAACGCTCCTTGGAACAAATAGGGGTAATTTTGGGGTTTTCTTTCCCCCATCACAGCTCTCTGGAGCCTTTCAAACAACGATAAATCACAAATGTGTCAGTCTGAGCCCTGTCGAAGACTCGACATATTTTTGGTAAGCGGCGTGTCGACCCTTCGACAAGCTCAGGGTGACACGCAATGCATATCGCACGACAACGAGAGGCTCCACAGAGCTGTGGGGGGCAATGGTGTGAAAGAGCACGCAAAGTCAAATATTCTAAACTATTTTTATATATAGTCAATGATCACTTTTGACCTTCAAAAAGCCGTCCGGCCCCTTTTGCCGCTATCCCACAGCCCCCTCCATCTCCAGTTCAATGAGCCGGTTCATCTCCACGGCATACTCGAGTGGGAGGAGCCGCACGATCGGCTCGAGAAATCCGTTCACGATCATCGCCCGCGCCTGCTCCTCGGGAAGGCCGCGCGATGCGAGATAGAAGAGATCGTCCTCCGAGAGTTTCCCCACCCGTGCTTCATGCGAGACGACAGCGGTGACGTTGCGCACGCGGATATCGGGCACCGTTTCCGCGCGACTGCGTGCATCGAGGAGGAGCGCTTCGCACTGAACGCTCGCCGTGGAGTCGTGCGCCTCCGGCGCGACTTCGAGCCGCCCCCGGTAGACCGCCGTCCCCCCGCGCACGCTCACGGATTTCGAGATGACCGTGCTCGATGTCTTCGGCGCGAGGTGGATGACCTTCGCGCCTGTGTCCTGCCACTGATTTCCGTCCGCGAGCGCGAGAGAGAAGTGGTCGCAACGCGCTCCCTTCCCGCGCAGCACGGAGCACGGGTAGAGCATCGTGACACCGCTGCCCAGGTTTCCCCCAACCCACTCCATCGTGGCACCCTCGTCCACGAGCGCCCGCTTCGTATTCAGATTCAGGGTATTGCGGCTCCAATTCTCCACGGAGGAATAGCGTACGGTTGATCCGCGTTTCGCGAAAATCTCCACCGTACCCGCATGGAGCGACGACGATCCATACTGCGGCGCGGAACACCCTTCGATGTAGTGCACGCTCGCCCCTTCTTCAACGATGACGAGTGTGTGCTCGAACTGGCCCATATGCGGGGCATTCATGCGGAAGTATGCCTGCAGCGGTTCGCGCACCTGCACGCCCGCCGGGACGTAGAGGAATGTCCCGCCGGACCACACGGCTCCGTGCAGCGCGGCGAAGTGGTGCGCCGTAGGCGGAACGCACTGCGCGAAGTACGACCGCACAAGATCCGGATGCTCCCGAACCGCATCGTCCATCGAGAGGAAGATCACCCCCTCACGAGCCCACTGTTCCTTCAGCCGATGGTAGATGACCGCACTCTCATACTGCGCCCCCGCCCCCGCGAGGATACGCCGCTCCGCTTCCGGCACACCGAGACGGTCATAAACTCTCCGGATGTGCGCCGGCACCTCCCCCCATTCATCCGTCTGCCGCCCACCCGGATGCGCGTAGTAGAGCAAATCATCCAGCTGCAAGGCGGAGAGATCCGGCCCCCATGCCGGAGGAGAAGATGCACGGAAGAGCTGCAGGCTCTTCAACCGTAAATCGAGCATCCACTTGGGCTCCCGCTTCTCCTCGCTGATGTGATGAACGAGCGCCTCATCGAGCGTCTGCCGCTCCTCCGTGAGATACGACGTGGGTCCGGGGCGATCTCGCACCTGTCGGTGAATCCCATCGATGGAAGAGCGCGATGGCATGTGAGAAAAAAGTGTAACGAATTTCTCATCCAATAGCCAAATACTGGCTTAAATATGCTTGATTTCTGATAGATTGACAGGTATAATTATTGGAGTGGAATCATATATCTAGGAAACTCCGGAGATCCCGCCTCAGGGGCCAAAAATTCTGGTATCTTCTTCGCTCATTTCCTCTCCCGATTGATGTCCTTCCTGAAACGACACTACGGCAAAATGATCATCATTCTGCTCATCGTCATCCCCATCGGGGGATTGACGTACTATCTCATGCAGCCTCAGGCTCCCACGTACGTCACCGATACGGTACGTCTCGGCGACCTCGTGCAGAGGGTGGAAGCGGTAGGTGCCGTCACTTCGGACCGTGACCTCACACTCACCTTCCCTTTGGCGGGTGTGGTGGCGGAGATCCTCGTGAAAGAGGGTGACCGCGTCATCATCGGACAGGAGCTTGCCAGCCTCAAAGCGGATGCCCTGCGAGCGGATGTCTCCAGTGCCGCAGCGCAGCTCTCCTCCGCGCAGGCAAATCTTCGGGAGCTGGAAGAAGGATCGCGTCCGGAAGATATCGCCATCGCGGAGGCACAGGTCGAAAACAAGAAGGCGGCCCTCGAAGCGGCGAAATCCGCTCTCGCTACGGCGGAGGATGATCTGAAAAACGAGCAGGTGAAGCTGGACTCTCTCAGGCAGGAGGCGAAGACGAGCTTATCCGGATACTACGGCACGGCCAGCAGTACGATCGACCGTCAGCTCACGGTCGCCGAGACTGCTCTTAAGGTCTACGACGGCGTTTTTCAGGATCCTGCCGTGGAGAGCATCTTGAATACCACCCAACCAATCGACTACACCTTCGTCACCGGCGCGCGCAGGGATGCGGAAGCCGCCATAGATGCGGTCCGACTGAATATCCCCTCCGTGTTCACGGATTACAGACAGACCCTGAGTTTCCTGGAACAGGCCCGCAGCGCCGTCGGACGCACAGCGGATACGGTTTCGCGCTCTTACGGCGTGATCTCCAACATGACGCTTGCGGGAGGATTCACCCTCACCGTGCGCGAAGCGCACAAGACGACGCTCGCCACGCAGAGTACGAACACGCAGACGGCACTCAGTACGCTCGACTCCGCACTCAAGGACCTGCGGGATGCGTCGGCGAGCTACGATACGCAAATCGCCTCCGCGGAGGCCACTCTCGCAGCCGCCGAAGGCGCCAAGCAGGCGTCGCTCTCCGACATCCTCACGTACGAGACATCCCTGCGAACCCAGCAGGCGCAACTGGACCTCACGAAGGCTGGTGCGAGAAAAACGCAGATCGATGCCGCACGCGCCTCCGTGAACTCGGCTTACGCCTCACTTCAACATGCCAAAGCCCGCTTGGAAGATGCCATCCTGCGCGCCCCCGTCGAAGGAACGATCACGAAAGTGGATTTCAAGGCGGGCGAATACACGACTGGAACCGTCGGGGCGATCAACATGCTCGGCACGTCTCCGTACCGCATCGAGATGTATACGTCGGAAGTGGATATCCCCAAGGTGAAACTTTCGCAGTCCGGTTCCATCGAGCTCGACGCATTCCCCGGAACGAAATTTGCGTTACGGGTGCAGGAGATCGATCCGGCAGCCACTGACGTGGGCGGCGTCTCGAAGTACCGCGTGGTTCTCGGATTCATCTACCCGCATGAAGATCTCAAGATCGGCATGACCGGAGATGCGGAGATTGTGACGGGGGAAAGGCTCTCTGTTCTGCTCGCTCCGGTCCGGTCGGTCCTGCAGAACGACGACGGGGAGAAGATCGTCCGTATTCTGGACAGCGGCGAAGTGGTTGAGAAGCCGGTGAAGACCGGCATGGAATCAGACACGGACGTTGAAGTAATCGACGGACTGGCAGAAGGCGAAACCGTCGTCGTCCTCATCAAGAAGTGATCATGACATCCTCCAAAACCACCCCCCTCATCGAAACGATTGGCCTGAACAAATCCTACGTGAACGACGAAGTGGAAACGCCGGTGCTTCATGACATCAATCTCTCCATCTCCAGCGGGGAATTCGTCGCCATCATGGGGCCGTCCGGATCGGGGAAGTCCACGCTCATGCACATCCTCGGCTTCCTCGACGTGCCCACGAGCGGCCACTACAACTTCAAAGGCGCTTCCACGGAAGAGAAGAGTGAAGACGAACTCGCACGCATCCGCTCGGCAAGCGTGAGCTTCGTCTTCCAGTCCTTCAACCTCCTGCCGCGCACCTCCGTTTTCGACAATGTGATGCTGCCGTTGCTCTACAACAGCGCCACGCGGGTTTCCGAACGAAAGGATCGGGTGATGAAGGCAATCGAGTCCGTCGGTCTGACGGACCGCGCAACCTACCTCTCCAATCAGCTCTCCGGAGGACAGCAGCAACGCGTGGCGATCGCGCGGGCGCTCGTGACGACGCCGGAGATCATCTTCGCGGACGAGCCCACGGGCAACCTCGACTCGACTTCCGGAACCCACGTGATGGAAATTCTCCAGAATCTGCACCGGTCCGGCCACACGATCATCCTCGTCACACACGAGCAAATGACCGCCGAACACGCGGAGCGCATCATCCGACTCCATGACGGCCACGTGATCTCCGACGACCGCGCATTCACACGCCGCATCGCGAAGCGTGGCGGCCAAATCAAGTAACACCCTCCCATGCGACTCCACGATCTCTCCACCACCGCGCTCAGGGGGGTGACACGGAATCGTTCCCGCGCCCTGCTCACAATGCTCGGCATCATTATCGGCGTGGGAGCGGTCGTACTCATGACGAGCGTCGGCAAGAGTATGGAGAGCGTCATTCTCGGGCAGATCAGTGCGTTGGGACCCAAGACCATCGCGCTGTGGCCGGGCAAGAACGGTCCGGAGATGGGGGCAGCCACACTGAATCCCGATTTCGACAGCATAAAATTGTCCGACGTGGAAGCGCTGAAGCGTTTGCGAACCGTCTCGAATATCGCTCCGGGAATCTTCATAGAAGGAAAGACCACCTACGGCACGGAAGAGACCGACACGCGCGTGATGGGGGCCTCTCCCGAAGCCTACACCAATCAGGTGGTCACGATCGCCGAGGGACGTCTGCATGACGCTCAAGATGAATTTGATGGGCGCTTCGTCGCCGTACTCGGTCCGGACACGGCGCGCGACCTCTTCTACAACCAGAGTCCGATCGGCAAGCGCATCTCTATCGGTAACCACAAGTACACGGTCATTGGCGTCTTGGAACCTGTCGGAACGCAATTTTTCCAGAACGCCGATGAGCGTGTCGTCATCCCCTTCGAAACCGCACGCATCGTCTCCGGGCGTACATATGTGGATATGGTGTCGATGCAATCGACAGAAGATCCTGCGGATGCGATTGACGACATCCAGTGGTTGCTGCGCCGCCGCCACAAGATCGTCCCTCCCGCGACGGGAGCCTCCACGGACAATGATGACTTTCTCGTGCGTTCATCCGCACAGGCGCAGGAAATCCTCTCTACGGTTTCCATCAGCCTCACCGTCTTCATCACCATGATCGCTGCGATCTCGCTCGTGGTCGGCGGCATCGGCATCATGAACATCATGCTTGTCGCGGTCACGGAGCGGACGCGCGAGATCGGCTTGCGCAAGGCGCTCGGCGCACAAGGACGCGACATCCTGCTTCAGTTCCTCATTGAGGCCGTCACACTTACATTCCTCGGAGGCCTCGTGGGTCTCATAGGCGGCCTCGGGGTCAATGCGCTCATTGTTGCCATCGCCACGCGCTTCCTCGAACGCTACATCTTCGCTGTGAATCCGATTGCCATCGTTGCCGCGCTCCTCATGGCGGCGGGAACCGGCCTGGCTTTCGGTATCTATCCGGCACGCAAGGCCTCCCGCTTAAACCCCATTGAAGCTCTCCGTTACGAATAATGATTCTCTCTGACACCGCACGCTCGGCATTCGAAGGGCTCACGCGCAATACGACGCGTTCGCTCCTCACGACCCTCGGCATCGTCATCGGCGTCGGGTCCGTCGTGCTCATGGTGTCGCTCGGTGCCACCTTCCAACGATTCATCTTGGATCAAGTGAGTACCTTCAGCGGAAACACCTTCGAGATCCAGTCAAAAGGACTGGAGGAATACGGCAAGGATCCCATGACTCTCACCGAAGCGGACGCGGAGGCCATCGCCAAGCTCTCCACGGTGAAGAATGTGGTCGCTGTCATTTTCGTCGCGAAGAAGGTGACATACGGAACGGAGGAACTGAGTCCCATGATCCTCGGGGCATCCAAAGACATTTTCACGAACTGGTCCATGAAACTCGAGCTTGGACGGCTGCTCACGGACGGCGATCTGAAGGGCGGGAAGAGCGTGGCCGTTCTGGGGAACAAGACTGCCGAGGACCTCTTCGGCAATGCCAACCCGCTGGGGAAACGCATCAGTGTCGGCGAGCGGAAATTCACCGTGGTAGGCGTCCTGAAGGCCCTCGGTGGCGCGATGGGCACGCAGATGGACACGCCGATCTACGTCCCGTTTACCGTTGCGAAAACGATGACGAACAAAGGCTTGTTCGTCGATTACATTTCCCTGCAGACGACAGGGAATACCGATCTTACAGGCGAAGACATCAAGTCTCTCCTGCGACAGCGGCATAAGATTGATAATCCGAATGACGATCCTGACAAAGACGACTTCATCGCCCGATCGTTCTCGCAGGCGATGGATATCCTCGAAACCGTCACGCTCTCCATCACGCTCTTCCTCGGACTCATCGCGGGGATTTCGCTCCTCGTCGGCGGCATCGGCATCATGAATATCATGCTCGTCTCCGTCACGGAGCGGACGAAGGAAATCGGCCTCCGCAAGGCGGTGGGGGCGAAGCGGCGGGACATCCTGCTTCAGTTCCTCCTCGAAGCTGTCACCCTCACGCTCTTCGGCGGACTCATCGGCATCGTCGGAGGCGGATACCTCGGCTTCATCCTCACGCGTATTGCCGCGCGGTTCATCGGTGATCTCTCCTTCGCACTGACCCCCGGATCCATCCTGCTTTCCCTGGGTATGGCAGTGGGGACAGGCCTCATCTTTGGCCTCTATCCTGCCCTACGTGCTTCGAAGCTGCACCCCATCGAAGCGTTGCGGTTTGAATAGTCCCCTCCTCTTGCACTCGCTCCACTCATCGGGGAAAATGGTAAGTCCTCCTTTTCCCCCTCTCCCACATGCCCTCTCTCATGACAAAATGTGAGATCTGCGGCGAGAAGATCTGTGCCGATTGCGACGGGTGCGGATGCGACGACAATCCGTGCACCTGCGCACTGCTCGAGGAAGACGACGAGGAAGGATAGCCCGCAGATTTGCAGTCGATCACCATGCCCGCTCCTTGCGGGGGGAGTGCGCACAGGCGTAAAAAGAGGATATGCTCACCAAACTCCTCGTCGTTGCCTTTTTCCTCGGCGCACAACTCATCATTTCGTGGTACGGATTCTTCCTCGGAAAGATCCCCTTGAGCGGCACCTTCTTCGGTCTGCCGTATTCCTCTCCTGCTGTCGGCATGTTCATCACGCAGATCAAGTACCTCTGGGTACCGATCGCCATCAACATGCTCTACGGTCTCGGCTTCCATTGGGGGAACGCATCCTTCGGCAATTTCCTCATCATTATCGCCCTGTGGATCGCCGCTGCGCCGATCGCCGCGGTGATCTTCAATGTCGCCGTCGTGGGCGAGAAGATAGACATCCTTGTGATTCTCGGACTCCTGCTCGTGACTGCCGGAAGCGTGCTCGTCATGGCTCACAAGGAGATCGGCGCGCTCTTCTCTGCATAGAGAAACCGCCCGACGTGCGGGCGGTCTCTTTCCGATGTCGTGAGGGGTTACTCCATCTCGTACGTCATCGTGACGCTCACGGTGATTTCCTGCTCTCCGGCCGGCACAGCCATCTCCTCTACCGCCCCACTGGCAGCCCGATCCAGCATGATATTCGCCTTGGCATATGGCATGGGCGGATTGTATCCGCCACCCTCAGAGAACCCCTTCAGCTTCTTGATTTTCAACCCAAGTTGCGTCGCCAATTGCTGAGCCCTGGCCTCGGCCTTTGCTATGGCTTTCTCGCGCGCCATGGCTTTGAGCGTCTCCGGATCATCGATGGTGAAATCGACGCCGCCCACCTGATTGGCGCCGGCCGCCGTCACAGCAGAGAGAATCGCACCGATCTTGTCGAGATCGCGCACTTTCACCTGCAGATTCTGCGACGCTTCGAATCCGCGTGGAATCTGTCGGCCTTCGTCCCAATCGTACGCGGGATAGAGTGAGAGAGAGGCAGTGGAGACATCCTTGTCTTCGATGCCCTGCTGCTTGACCACGGCGATGATGTCATTCATCTTGCCCGTGAGAATCTTCATGGCTTGCTGTGCCGAACTTTGGCGTCCGGTCTGCACACCGAAACTCACGACAGCGATATCCGGAATTGCCGCGGCTTTGCCATCGGCATCCACGGAAATCGTGACGGGGTTGAGATCCTGCTTTTCAAGGTATTTCCCCGTGAGGTAGAAGCCGCCGATAAGCAGTGTCACGACGAGGAGCGTGATCACGGGCGGGTGAATGTGGAGGTTCTGCTCTTCCATGAATGAGGGGGAAAGGGGATATATCGTACCTTGTATATACGAAAAGAAAAGATGCCGCTCATCTGACCGCTTTCCTATTTATCTCTCTGACGGGGATGGCGCGCCAATGGGGTGAAGAGGGGGCACTGCTACACAAGCAGACCAGCCAACATCGGCGCTCTGCGAGCCGCCGTGGTATGACTTGGGTGAGTCGAGCGCCCGCAGGAAGCGCCGCATGTCCGACGAGCGAGCCGAAGCGAGCGAGGAGTTTGCGGCGCGACGCGAGACGCACCAATGTCGTACAGGCGGCGAGCACAAGCGCCGAAACCTTTTTGGCTCCACCTTTTTCAGTTATGAAAAAGGTGGTAAACGGATCAAATCCAAAGTAGTGGCAATTTGAAACACATATCTCTTTCACAGCTTCATCCTCACCGTCTCTGCCCCCTTCCCATACTTCGCATATCCTTCGCGTTCGAGGCGCTTGGCAAGTGCCGCGCCGCCGCTCTCAACGATGGATCCGGCAACCATGACATGCACCCTGTCCGGTTTCAGATGGTGGAGAAGGCGGGCGTAGTGCGTGACGAGGATCGCGGAGAACCGCGGACTTCGCAGAGCCTCAATGCCTTGAGTAATCACTTTGAGCGCATCGATGTCGAGACCGGAATCCATTTCATCGAGCAGCGCCAAGGCCGGACACAGAACGGCCAACTGAAGGATCTCCGCTTTTTTCTTCTCGCCGCCGGAGAACCCGACATTGACCGGCCGCTCGAGGAACGCGCTGCTCATGTGAAGTTCGCGGGCCTTGCGCTCGCAATGCGCGCGAAACTCCACCGGCGTCATCTTCCCCTTGTCCACCATCCGATCGGGGGCCTGCGCACGGTACGCGCTGAAGAGCAGCGATCCCAAGGTCACTCCGGCGATCTCCCGCGGATACTGGAACGCGAGGAAGAGCCCGGCTCTGGCGCGCTCGTCGGGAGAGAGGCCAAGAAGGTTGTGTCCTCGGAAGAGCACCTTTCCCTTTGCCACCGAAACGGACGGATGTCCCATCAACGCATGCACGAATGTGGATTTCCCCGCGCCGTTCGGCCCCATGATGACGTGGATTTCTCCGGCACGAACGGTCAAATCGACCCCGTGGAGAATCGGATGACCCGCCACAGAAGCGCGGAGTTGCGTGACGGTGAGAAGGGGGGATGTCGACGCCATAGAAACTATCGGTGTTTGCAGTATTCAACATACGGGAGGAGATCGCTACGTTTTCTCAAAAAAAACTGGCCACCGTTCGCCGAACGATCCATACTTTCCTCATGCCGAAAGTGACATTTCTCGTCGCCGGACAGAAGAGGGAAGTGGAAGGAAAGAAAGGGGATACCATCCTCAAGATCGCCCTTGAGGCAGGCATTCCCATGGAAGCCGCATGCGGCGGCATGGGGTTCTGCGGCACATGCCGCTGCAGGGTGAAGGAGGGCTCTTGCGTCAGCCCGATGAATGACAATGAGCGCAATCTCGGCATCACCCCGCCCGAGCGGCTCGGCTGCCAGACAACCGTGGAAGGGGATGTCACTGTGGAAATGGGGGAAGAGTAATAGCCGAAGAAAGTAAGTGAACAGCATTTATCAACCATTGTTAATACGTACTCTTTCGCCGGCATAGGAAAGCCCAACAAATTGCCTTCAAAGAGGGAAAAATGTGAGTATGCCTCTAATATTCTGTTCCTCCCGGACTCTATGGAATACTTCCTTTCCTCTGATAAGTATTTTTTGCGCGCAGGAATGACCCTTGTCATCGGTCTTGCGCTTTTCTTCCTGATGAGCGTTCACGCACAAGCCGCGACCTACTACTGGGCAGGAAGCGGGGGGACAGTAAGTGAGCTTGGTCGTTGGGAGTATGCAAATAACTGGGCGTCAATCCCGAAAGGGCCGGGCGGAGCGGGCATCCCGGGAGCGAGCGATACCGTCGTCCTCTTCTCCAGCGGAGCCACGGTCCGCGTGCGCAGCGCCGTCTCGATCGCCGGCCTCGTCATTAACAACGTCTGGACAGGCTCTCTCTTGCAGGGAACGGGCACACTCTCCATTGGAGTCGGCGGCGTGAAGATGGGAAGTGGAAAGCTCATCGGAGGAAACGCGGCGGTGACGATTCTCGGGAACTTCACACAGACGGGAGGCTACGTTACGGGCCTGCAGAACACCACGACCCTCTCCGGTTCACTCTCCGTCACCAAGGGCGGCACCGTTGTTCCTCAATTCTCATCCACTGGAACCCTCACCCTGAACGGCAACATCGACCAAAACTTCACGATTGGGGCGAACGTGACGAAGGTCTTCCAGAATCTCACGCTGAATAACGCCGGAGGGACAACGAATGACGACGTTCATGTGAACGTCAACGGCGGCCTCGCTCTCTCGGGCGCGCTCACGATCACGCTCGGAAACCTCGATCTCGAAACGAACGCCAACCGATTGAACGTCGAAGGGAATGTCACCCTCGCCAATGCCGCGCAGGCGACCATGGTCACGGATTCGAACTGGGCGGTCGCTGGGGGCATCTCCGTCGGAGATGCGGCGACGCTCACGGTTTCAGGGGGGACGCTCACTTTGAACGGCGCGGCCGACCAGGCTTTCGACGTCGACGGTCAATCGCTCTACAACCTGACCATCAATAACGCCGGAGGGACAACGAGCGACGATATCACGGTCGCCGGCGGTATGCTTCGCTGCTCGGGGGCCCTCGTCATCACTCTCGGAAATCTCGACACCGCCTCCAATTCCCTCGATATGAACATCGACGGCAATGTGACGCTCGCCGATGCGGCCCAGGCCACCTTGGCCATCGGCAATGCAACTCTTGCGGGGAATCTCACGGTCAACCGCCTGTCTTCTTTCTCTCAATCTGCAGGAACACTCACCCTCGACGGCGGCAGTCAGACGATGAGCGGCTCCTTCCTCGTCTATAAGTTGACGAAGAGCGTCACGTCGGCCTACACCCTCACCATTTATCCGACTGAGGGAATCTTCATCACCGCTGACCTGCTCCTCAAGGGTACCGACGGGAACGTTTTAAGCCTGCGTTCCGGCGTCTCAGGGACCGCCTTCAAAATCATCGCTTCAAATGGCCCTCGCTCTACGAGCTACCTGGACGTGAAAGATTCGAATAACGCCCATGTCACCCCCCTCACGTGCACCACCGGTTGCACCGATAGTGGCGGAAATACCAACTGGACATTCACGGTCGCCACGACGGCCACCACGGCTGCGACGACCGGCACGTCGAGCGGAGGAGGAGGGGGCAGGCGTTCCGCTTCCAACGCCTCCAAAGTTGCTTCTTCTCCGTCCGCTCCGAAAACTTCCGCGCCTGTTATTTCCGCTCCCGTCGGCGGCCCTTCCTCCGTACAGAGCAGAGTGGCCGCAAGAAAGGCGGCAAGGCAAGCCACCCTCGATCGGGCCTCCGCCCGACGAGCGGCGAGGATGCAGAAGCGCGGTCTGAGATAATCATCAGTATGTTCTTAAACAAAAAGGGCGGCTTCGGCCGCCCTTTTTGTTTCTGTTCTCCGGCTCGTTCCCGTGCCGGGACCAGTGAGTCCCGGCTACGAATGCGTCCTCCGCCTCTCCTTACCCCTGCGCCAACGTGCTCAATTTCGCTTTCACTTCTTCATTATACGGCTCGAGTTTATTGATACGCCGATAGACCTCCTCAGCCTTCACGGCATCTCCGAGCTGCAGGTGACACTCTGCAAGGAGATGGAGCAATTCGATGTCGCGGCAGAGACGTGCCGTCGCCTTCTCGAGGAGCGGAACCGCCTCCTTGAATCGATGTGCGGCAATGCATGCCCGACCGAGCGCCGCCGAGCGGTCCGCACTCTTGGGATCCCGGTTCAGTGCCTCCTGATACGCCTGACAAGCCTCGATATACTTCGCCTGACGATAGTAGGCAAGCCCGAGATTGGCATGGAAGGACACATCATCGCAGTGCGGCAGAAGCTCTCGATACATCGCCTCCGCTTTCGGTTCCCGCTCCGTCACGAGGTAGAGCTTGGCCAGCTGTGCCCGGACATCGTAGGCATTCGGGCTGATAGTGAGCGCCTGAATGAGGAGTCGCTCCACCTCCTCCACTTTTGACTGAGCGAACGCTTTCTCCGCAAGCCGCACGAGTGAACGCACCTGCTGAAGCTCCACCGCCGATGTGCGGGGGCTCTTCTTGGGATGGGGAATGTAGGTTTCCTCAATGAGGATAGCTCCGCGATCCTCCACAGACTGCACACGGGCGCGGATGCTCCGTACAAACTTGCGTACGGCACGATTTTTGAGCAGCAGGCGCATCCCCAAAATGAAGAGGATGACAAAGAGAGAGCCAAAGAGGACAAAAACGTAAATCAACGGCAAAGAAGGCTAGCATTGGCTTCGATGGCGGGCAAGGAACCGGTCGACTATCGCGAAGCCTCCTTACACCGTCACCTGTAGAGCGAATCTCTGCGCAATGAGTTGCCGATGCGCATTTGTCCCCAATCCCCTGATGAGATCGGTGAGGGCATGGGAGTACATCATCGGAGCTTTCGGCATCTGTTCCCGCAGAGTGAGGGCAAGGTGCATGAGGAAGAGCTGAGCCTCCTCTCCGCGCTCGTGAACCGGCGCGAGGAGCTGCATCCGTTCCCGCAGAGATTTTGATCGCCAGAACGACTGGGCTTTCGAGTGCATGAGCCTCTGTGCACGCAGGGCATCGGGGCTCTCCTTTAATTGAAGGGCAATCCCCGGAACCCCCTGCGCCAGATGGAGGATGAAATGGACATCATCTTCTGTCATCCCGCCGAGAAGCTCCGCGATATCCCGGCTTGGCAGGCGATGAAAATGGAGCACGCGCGAGCGGGAAATGACTGTAGGGAGAAGGGAAGGGAATGCCTGTGTTGTGAGGAGGAAAACAAGACCGAGTGGTGGCTCTTCGAGAATCTTCAGGAAAGCATTGGCCGCCGGATCCTGCATCCGTTCGATGGAACGGATGATGCAGCAACGCCATTTGCTCGTACCGGTCTCATAGAGACGTTCCTGCAATGCACGGACATCATCGATGCTAATCGTGTCCGTCTTGACGCCATTCTTCGCACGCTCCTGCTGCGGAGCATTGGAAGATCGCGCGATGACCTCCCAATCCTCACACGTGCCTTCCATCCACAGCTGATCGAGAACAAGAAGATCGGGATGTACGAGACGTTCCACCTGTCCGCTCACCTGCTCGTGCAATTCCGGCGCAACTCCGTCACACAGCAGTTGCAACGCAAACCACCGTGCAGTGGTCATCTTCCCGAGATGCCTGCTCCCCGAAAAGAGATAAGCATGTGCGACGTTGCCGGCGGCAAGATCCACCTGCAATTGAGCGATTTGATCAGCGTGACCGACAATAGAGGGAATCCGAGGCATGAGGGGCGCATTCTAACATAAATCAGGCACTCTAGGATGTTGATAGTGAAGGCTAGGAACAAGGTTGGGGTTAGGAGTTGGGGTTAGGAAAGAGTTTTGATTGTCCAATAGCGAAGTCCCTAATCTTAGCCCTAACCCTAACCCTCATCCTTTCCATGACACTTCTTATATTTCTTCCCGCTCCCGCCCATTCGATTCGTCTTCGCTTCGCTCAGACTCGCTCAGGGCTCCGCTCTGCTTCAAATATTTTTCCCATGGCAGTGTTTGTATTTGATAGGAGTGCCATCCGACTTTTTCGCTCCGCACGGGCAGGGATCGTTCCGCCCGACTTTCGACATCGCCCGCTGCCCCGGCGAGCCTTGAGATTGTTGCGGGGCACGCATGACGAGAGGATTTCCCCCCTCTTTCGGAGCATCCGAGCGGGAATCCACTCCCGTTTTTTCAAGCTGCTGAGAGATTTGTGATTCATTCGTTTGAATATTCTCGACTTCCTCCTGCATACGCTGCAGATACGCACGCGGCGCGAACTGAGCGAAGTCCACTTGCAGGAGCGTGCGGGCAATCGTTGCATCAATGGTAACGATCAGCTGCTGAAAGCGCCGGAAACCCTGATCTTTGTACTCGACGAGCGGATCGCGCTGCGCATATCCGGAGAAGGCCACCTGCTCACGCAGATGCGCCATGTCATCGATATGATCCATCCAATGCGTATCGATGGACCGGAGCGTGACGATGCGCTCGGCAAGAGCGATCGTGCGTGGGTTTTCCTTCTCACATTTCTTCTCATAGAACGACGTGAGGAGGTTCTCGAGGGATCGCTGCAGAACCTCGTACTCGTTGAATGAACGCAGTTTCTCTGTTGTGACCGCTTTCTCGAACGCAGGATGGAGCGCAATGATCGACTCGCGAATTTCGCGGATGTTCCATTGCTCGGGATCGACGCTGGATGCGTGTACTGCCATGAGCCCTTCCGCCTGCGCCTTGAGAGCTTGCAGGATATCGGCATGAAGTGGCTGGGCAGCGAGATCTTCCGTCTTCGTTTCCTCGTCCGTAAGCTCCGCTTCGCTCTCCGCAAGCTTGAGGAGAATCTTCTGCCGACGCTTGTAGATGATCTCGCGGTGCTTGTTCATCACATCGTCGTACTGCACGACATGCCGGCGAGTGTCGAAGTGATAGCCTTCCACTTTCTTCTGCGCTCCTTCGATGGAACGCGAGACCATGCCATTTTCAAGGGGAACATCATCGGGTACGTGGAGACGTTCCATCATCGACTTCAAACGCTCGCCGCCGAAGAGACGCATGAGATCATCTTCCATGGAAACGAAGAAGAGGCTTTCGCCGGGATCGCCCTGACGTCCGGCGCGGCCGCGGAGCTGGTTGTCGATGCGCCGCGCTTCGTGACGCTCCGTACCAAGAATGCAGAGCCCGCCGAGAGACGGCACCTCGGAACCGAGTTTGATGTCCGTTCCGCGACCCGCCATATTCGTTGCGATGGTGATGGCCCCTTTTTGGCCTGCCTGAGCGACAATCTCCGCCTCCTTTTCGTGATGCTTCGCATTGAGCACCTGGTGGGGGACCCCCTCCTCCTTGAGGAGAAGGCTCATGGCCTCAGACTTCTCGATGGACGTCGTACCGATGAGAACCGGTTGCCCTCGGGTATATTTCTCCTTCGCAATCTTCGCGGCCGCCTTAAATTTTGCCGTCACCGTTTTGTAAATCGCATCGGGCTTATCCGTGCGGATCATCGGCTTATTCGTCGGAATGACAATCGTCCGAAGCTTGTAGATGGATTCAAATTCCTCTTCCTCCGTCTTTGCCGTCCCGGTCATGCCCGAGAGCTTCTCATAGAGACGGAAGTAATTCTGGAACGTGATGGTCGCGAGCGTCCGCGACTCACGCTGCACTTCCACCCCCTCCTTCGCCTCGATCGCCTGATGAAGACCGTGCGAGTAGCGTCGACCCGGCATGAGGCGGCCTGTGAATTCGTCGACGATGATGATTTCTCCGTCTTTCGAAACATAATCCACATCGCGCTGGTAGATCGCATGCGCGCGCAGCGCCTGCTCGATATGGTGCACCTCCTCGAATCCCTTGTCCGTGTAGATATTCTCCAATCCGAGGAGCTCTTCCATCTTCTTGATTCCCTCTTCCGTGAGTGTGGCGACCCGCTGCTTCTCGTCTTTGTTGTAGTGCACGTTCTCCTCGAGCATCCGCACGAGCTGCGCATAACGCAGGTACTTGTCCGTGGACTCTTCACCCGGCTGACTGATAATGAGCGGCGTGCGAGCTTCGTCGATGAGGATGGAATCGACCTCGTCCACGATGGCGTAGTGGAGGCTGCGCTGCACCTGATGCGCAACGGAGGGCGCCATGTTGTCGCGCAGGTAGTCGAATCCGAACTCGTTGTTCGTACCGTACGTGACATCGGATGCGTACGCTTCGCGGCGCTCCTGCGTGCTCTTCTCATGCACCACATTCCCCACGGTGAGACCGAGCGCCGTATAGAGCATGCCCATCCAAAACGCATCGCGCTTCGCGAGATAATCGTTCACCGTGACGACGTGTACTCCTTTGCCCGTAAGGGCATTCAGGTACACCGGCAACGTACAGACGAGCGTCTTGCCCTCCCCCGTCTTCATCTCGGAGATGTTCCCGCGATGGAGTACCACACCGCCAAGGATCTGCACATCGAACGGCACCATGTCCCACACGAATGTCTGCTTGCCCATCTGCGCCGTGCGCCCCTTGATGATCTCGCATGCGCGCACGGCTACCGCAAATGCCTCGGGGAGAAGCTGATCCGTCGTCGCCCCTTCCCGCAAGCGCTTGCGAAACTCTTCCGTCTTGCGCGGCAGGTCCTCTGCAGTGAGAGCGCGGATGTCATCCGACTGGAGGACGCGCTTCACCTCCACAACAACGGGACGGAGCTTCTTGAGCTCGCGTTCATTAGGATCGCCGAGCAGCCGGTTGAGAGTATCGAGGATAGACATCGTTTAACAGGCCTCAAGAATAGCAGAGATGAGGACGCTGCGCAGAAATCAGCCGTTTCTTCCGTACCATGGTTGGATGGGTACGAGGTGAAAGGATTGATGCTTCAGAAGTGCGGGGAGGATATCCGAAACAGGGAGCATCGCCGTTTCCTGAAGATGAAGAGACACGAGTGCATCGCGCTGTGCCGGCAACAATTCTCCCACCCACGGAGCACCCGCAGGAACGTGTCGAACGGCATCCGAAAGCGTAAGCAGGATCGGCGCCGACCAGAGGGGGGCGAATGATCCGAAACCCCTGACAAAGAGCTCTTGCGCTTTCGTCGAATGCAACCAGAGGAAATCGCCTTTCGCGGCACTTCTTGCCGCACACAGATCGCTCAGGTGGATCCCTGCAACCGGAATCTTCAGCTGATCCGCGAGGGTGTTGATGAATGCGGCACCCACTCGCAGACTCGTGAACCCGCCCGGACCCGTGACACACGCCACATGCGTGAGATCACGGTACTGCCACCCCGCCTCCGCAAGGGATTCTTCCGCGAGCATGACCAACTCATGATCGCGAATACGCTGATCGATCACACGACTACTGCAAACGCCATCGTCCTGAACGCAGGCAAGGAGGCCGGTATGACTGGCGATGTCGAGGAAGAGGATGCGCATGAAAACAATGGAAAATGCAAAATGCAAAATGCAAAATCCCCTGTAGACTATGCACTCTGACATACTCACAGTAATTTTCAATTTTTAATTTTCTATTTTCCATTCGATCGTCCGTGCCCTCCCTCTCCGTCATCATCCCCACCTACAAGCGCACGGACATTCTTCGGGAGTGCCTGCGACATCTCGACAGGCAAACGGTGCGCGAGGATCTCGAAGTCATTGTGGTGAGCGACGGCCATGACGAGCAAACAGCCGCTCTCCGGGCGGAGAAACGTTTTCGCGTCCCGATCACCTTCCTGGAAGTGGAGAAGAGCCACCAAGGGGTCGCTCGCAATCGCGGCGTCGCACAGGCGACCAGTTCGCTGTGTCTGTTCATCGGCGATGACATTTTCCTGCGAGAGGACGCGTGCGAACACCACCTCATCGCGCATCGCCGCCTCCTGCGCGAAGAGGGAATCGGCACGAAATCAGCTATCGCCGTTCTCGGCTTCACCACGTGGGATCCTGCCATCGGCGTCACTCCCGTGATGCGCTGGCTCGAGACATCCGGCTGGCAATTCGGTTATCCGTTCCTTCGGTCTTTCTCTCACACATTCGTCCCGCGTGACCGGCAACACCTCTTCACCTACACAAGCCACATCAGTCTGCCCACCTCGATCGCACGTGCACATCCGTTCCTGAAAGAGGTGTCCCTCTACGGCTGGGAGGATATTGAATGGGGAATGCGCTTACGAGATGCCGGCGTGCGGCTCTCCTACGAACCGGACGCGCAGGCGCTGCACCACCATCATATGACCCTCGAGCAGTCCCTCACCCGCATGGAGACTCTCGGTGCATCCGCCGTCATGATGAAGCGTCTTGTCCCACGTTTCGATCGCCTGCCGCAATGCTGGAAGAAGTTCACGTATATCGTCGGCGCGTTGCTGCCCACCATGGCAGGCGCCCATCGGAGAGCTTTTCTACGAGGAATGAGGCGAGCTGGTTAGGTTGTTGGGTTGTTCGCTGGTTCGCTGATTGGCTTGTTGGTAATAAGTACATTATTGAGCTGGTTTCACCCCTAACAACCTAATAACCCAACAAGCTAACAAGCTAAATGCCTTCGCTCTGAACTCACTTTCCACTATGCTCGGTTTCCCATGCTCCGACGGATGGACCTGCTGCTCTTCGGCGTGACGATCGCCCTCACGCTCTTCGGACTCGCGATGATCGCGAGCGTGAGCGTCTTTGAGAGTTACCAGATCACGCAGCGCCTCACGGAGCAGGGACTGCTCGACGGCGCGAGCAATTCCTTCTATCTCTGGCGCAGTTTCCGCCATGTTCTCCTCGGTTTCGCCGTCATGGGAGGCACTATGATCGTCCCCTACCGTATGTGGGAGAAGTTCGCTCTCCCCGTTTTCATCGTCACGTTCTTCCTGCTCCTCGCCGTATTCATCCCCGGGCTGCGCGCGGAGTACGGAACCGCCCGCAGCTGGCTGCGCGTCGGATTCATCTCCCTGCAGCCGTCGGAATTCATGAAACTTGCGCTCATTTTCTACCTCGCCGTATGGCTGCAGAAGCGCGAACAGCTCATCTCTACATTCAAGGAGGGGTTCGTCCCCTTCGCCATCCTTCTGATGATCAGCACCATGCTCGTCGCGCTGCAGCCGGATCTCGGCTCCTTCCTTGTTCTCCTGTCCATCGCAGTCATCATGTTCTTCATTGCCGGAGGGAACATCTTCCATGTGTTGCTCGGCGGTACGCTCGCCTCCGTCCTCGGGCTCCCCATTATCTTGAGTCAGGAGTATATCCGTAACCGCTTCCAGGCATTCTTCGACCCGAACAATATCGCCATTGCAGAGACGATCGGATTCCAGATCAAGCAGGCTCTCATCGCAGTGGGAAGCGGCGGCATCTTCGGAGTGGGTTATGGGAAATCCGTGCAGAAGTTCGGCTACCTGCCCGAAGTCCAGGCAGATACGATCTTCGCCGCGATGGCGGAGGAGCTCGGATTTTTGCGTCTCCTGATCATCCTGACGATGTATACGATCTTCATCGTCCGCGGATACCGCATCGCTCGTGAGGCACCGGACCGCTTCGGTTTCATGGTGGCGACGGGAATCACGACGTGGATCGGCTTCCAGACACTCATCAACATCGCTGTGAATCTTTCGCTCTTCCCCGTGACGGGCATCACACTCCCCTTCATCAGCTACGGAGGCTCCTCTCTCCTCGCGCTCCTGGCGGGAGTGGGCATCCTCCTCAACATCTCCATGCACTCCACACACGAAGCGGCTGTCGCACGCCGCTCACACAGCAAGCTGAAGTTCCCCTTCTTCGGCGCCCGCCCTTCCCAAATGTAGATGACATCTCTGCTCTTCGTCGGTGGCGGCTCCATCGGGCACATTGCCCCCGCAGTGGCCGTAGCCCGCGCACTGACAAAATTACATCCTTCGCTCACCGTTCACTTCGTCTGCTCGATGCGCGAGGAAGATGAAGCATTTCTCCTCAAGGAAGGCATCCATCCCACCTGCCTTGATGCTCCTCGCCTCTCCTTCGGTTTCCCGTGGAAATTTTATCGCGCATATCGTCGCTCTCTCACCCTCCTCGATACCCTCCACCCAAAAGCGATATTTTCGAAGGGGGGGTACGTGAGTCTCCCCGTGTGTTTTGCCGCACACGGCATGAGCATTCCCATCATTCTCCATGAGTCGGATGCCGTGAGCGGATATGCCAATCGGCTCGTCGCGCGATGGGCAGCGGATATCTGTCTCGGCTTCCCGGATTCCGCGAAGCGCAAGATACAACCGCACATTACCGGTAACCCGGTGCGTCCGGGAGTCGATGTGGGAAACAGAACCGAGGGGCTGCGCCTGACCGGACTCTCGGGAAACCGGCCGATTCTGCTCGTCATGGGCGGCAGCCAGGGCGCAGAGGCATTGAATGCATTCATCCGAACGCACATCGATGAACTTCTGGCGTTCTGCGACATCATTCATCTCACGGGCCCCGGTAAGACGGGAGTGCAGGAGCGACGAACCGGCTACTGGACGCGCGCGTTCGCCCATGAGGAAATCCGACACCTCTATGCCGCCTCCACACTCGCCCTCAGCCGGGCAGGAGCCAGCGCAATCGCGGAACTCGGTGCCAATGGCATTCCTTCCGTCCTCGTCCCCTTGCGCGGAGCGGCGCACGATCATCAGTGCGCAAACGCATCGAAAGCGAAGGAATCCGGCGGTTGCATGATCATCCAGCAACGAGATATGGAGAGAACCCTCCTGCCGAAATTGCGCTCTCTCGCGCTAGATTCCGCGTTGCTGCAAACAATGGGAACCAAGATGCGGACACTCACGAGTCCTGACGCTGCTTTACAAATCGCAAAAGTCATTGCTCGCCATCTTGCGCCGGACGAATAACATCACTACCGTACCTGCGCTCTAACGCCTATGTACAAATTTCTCATCCCCCTTTTCGCTTTAGCTATTTTAATCGGGTGCACGCCCCAAAACCCGCAGACGAATCCGCCGCCTGCCGATGGTTCCCAGCAATCCTCCGTGACATTCAATGGTGAAATGCTCACCGGCAAGCATACCGTCGTCCTGAAGACCTCGGAAGGCGACCTCACGCTCGAGCTCGACGCGGACAGTGCGCCCAAGACCGTCACGAATTTCGTGGCGCTTGCGGAGGCCGGCTACTACGACGGCCTCATCTTCCACCGCGTGATCCCCGATTTCATGATCCAGGGCGGCGACCCGAACGGAAACGGTACGGGAGGCGAGAGCATCTTCGGCGGAGAGTTTGAGGATGAGATCGTCGGTAATAACCTCCCGATGGAGCGAGGGTATATCGCCATGGCGAACAGCGGCCCGAACACGAACGGAAGCCAGTTCTTCATCATCCAGAAGAAGGACGGCACTCCGTGGCTCACGGGTCACCACACTGTCTTTGGAAAAGTGACAGAGGGCATGAATGTCGTTGATGTCATCGTTGCCGTCCCCCGCGACTCCTCCGACAAGCCTCTCGAGCCGGTGACATTCACGGTGGAGGTGGTGAAGTGAATGGAAAATTGAAAATGCAAAATGCAAAATGCAGGTAGAATGCATGCCAAGTCTTCCCATTTTGCATTTCCCATTCGCTTGATGCGTACGCGTTTCGCTCCATCACCAACCGGCTATCTCCACGTCGGAGGCTTGCGCACGGCGCTCTCGGCCTACCTGCTTGCCAAACAATCGAAAGGAACATTCGTCGTCCGCATCGAAGACACGGATCAGGAGCGCTCCGTCCCGGGCGCAGTCGAAAACATGCTCACCGCCCTCCACTGGGCCGGTATCCATCCGGACGAGGGAGTGATGCTGGAGAAGGGATTGATCACGCAGAAGGGCGCCCACGGTCCGTACATTCAATCTGAACGGCTCGAGCTCTACCGACGCAGTGCGCAGGAACTCTTGAAGAGCGGCCATGCCTACGCTTGCTTCTGCTCGCCGGAGCGTCTCGAGAAGATGCGTTCTGAACAGGAAGCCCGCAAGCAAGCCCCCATGTACGACCGAACATGCATGAAGCTGAAGGACGAAGAAGTACAGCGCCGCATCGCCGCGGGGGAGTCGCATGTGCTTCGATTGAAAGTCCCCCGGAATGAAATAATCGCCTACGAAGACGAGATTCGCGGGCCTATGTCCTTCCAAGGACACACCATCGACGATCAAGTGCTCCTCAAGAGCGACGGCTTCCCGACGTATCACCTCGCGCACGTCGTCGATGATCACTTCATGGACATTTCTGTCGTCATCCGCGGCGAGGAGTGGCTGAGCTCCACCCCGAAGCATCTCCTGCTCTTCCAGTACCTCGGCTGGAAGCCTCCATGCTACGCACACGTACCGCTCCTGCTCAACAAAGACCGCACGAAGCTGAGTAAGCGTAATAGTGCCGTCTCTGTCGAGGAGTACATCGCAAAGGGCTACCTTCCGGAAGCGTTCCTCAACTTCATCGCACTGCTCGGGTGGAACCCGGGCACCACACAGGAGATTTTTACCTTGGGTGAGCTCATCGAGACGTTCTCTCTCGAACGCATGCAGAAGGCAGGAGCGATCTTTGATACGGAAAAACTCGATTGGCTGCAGGGACAGTGGATTCGCAAGCTCTCCGCTCCCGAATTCGCAAAGAGAATTCTTCCAATCGTCGCGGAGCGCTTTTCCCCCGCCTCGCGCGACAAGAATTTCGAAGCAAAGGCCAAGCTCATCCAGGAGCGTGTGACCTTCTTCTCTGAGGCCCCCTCTCTCTTAAGCTTCTTCTACGAAGAACCGGCCCCTTCCATCGATCTGCTGGCAAACGCCAAACAGAAAGTGTCGCGTGAAATCCTTCCGAAGATTCTCGAAGGACTCTCGAGCACTCTCGAAAGCATCCTCACCGACGAGTGGACCGAGAGCATCCTCGCAGAAACTTTAAAAAAGCTCGCGGAGGAAAACGGCTGGAAGATCGGCCAGGTCCTCTGGCCGCTCAGAGCCGCCCTCACGGGCCTCCCTTACAGCCCCGGCGCCTACGAAGTGGCCGCGGCGCTCGGCAAAGACGTGACCATCGCGCGGCTGGAGGCGGCGAAGCAGCTGATAACACAATGAAACGGCAATCTGGCGCTTCAGAGCTTCCCGTCCTACACTCCCCCTATGACGCTCCTCTCCCCCGACCTCGAGGTTACCCTCAAAACGGAGAATGCCCGCGCCGTGATCGAAGGCAAAACGGCGGTGCCTTTCCGCACGTTCGTCATGCTCATCCTCCAACGCAAGATCCTCCCGCTCTTCAAGCAGTGGGGCGAGACCCCCATCATCGTCCACAGTGAGCTCCTCACGTCCATTGCCAGCGCCGCGCAGGATTCGCAGGAAAACCGCACGCACCTGATCCTCGTGACCCTTGGCGTCGGCACGCTCTTCGGCGTCTTCTGCTTCGCTGTTCTGCAGCTCGCACTCCAACCGTTCTACGGAACACTCGGCAGAACGGAACTCTTCATCGTCACAGGCGGTCTCCTTCTGCTCGCGCTGCTTGCCAGCATTCTCACACGCGTTCAACGGGGTTCGCGCGGCCAAAAAGTCGCCGACAGCATGGAGAAAATCGCGCACTTGCTGTCAAAATAAGACTTGCTATGAACGTGAAGGAACACGAGTCGCTTAAGTTGAAGACGACGATGCATATCGGCGGCTCCGCGCGGTACTACGCAGAGCTCAAGACGAAGAGCGACGTGGAGGAGGCTTGGCGGTTCGCAGAGGAGAAGAGCGTCCCGCTCCTCGTCCTCGGCGCAGGGTCGAACACCATCTTCGCAGACTCTCTGATCAACGCATTGGTCGTGCGCATTGCAGCGGATCATCTGTCCGTCGACGGTAATCGGGTGGAAGCGGAGGTCGGTCGGCCGCTCGGATACATCGTGAATGCTCTTGCGCAGCACAACCTGGATCTTTCCGCACTCACGGGGATTCCCGGCACGCTCGGCGGCGCCCTCTTCGGCAACGCCGGCCAAGGACCGACAGGCCTCTGGATCGGCCACTTCGTCGAATCCGTCACGGCATTCCTTGGCAGCTCATGGCGCACATTCTCGAAGGAGGAATGTTTGTTTGGTTACCGTGACAGCGTCTTCAAGCGCTCTTCGTCTCCCGTCATTCTTTGGAGCGCGCACCTCGCTCCGCCATCCCGCCCGCAGGAGGAGATAGCGCAAGAAATCCGCTCTCTCCTCGCGAAACGCCGGGAAGCGCAGCCCTTCAGCATGACTGCGGGGTCATGCTTCAAGGCTCTATCGGACGGAACACCGGCATGGCAGATCATCGATCGGGCACAGTTACGCGGTTTCCGGGTGGGTGGGGTGGAGACGAGCCCGAAGCATGCAAATTTCCTCATCAATACCGGAGATGCCACATACGCGGATGCTTCCGATCTCATACAAACGATCCGAAAGAAAACGGGCGCCCCTCTGGAATTGGAGATGCGGTTTATCGACGAGACCGGCCGAGTGCTCTCATGAACAGAATCGTTGGCATGGTCATCCGCGCTGTGATAGACCATGTGCATGTGGAGTCATGCGAGAGGAAGACCACTGATTCTCCCTCATCACCCCCCTGAGGGAAGAGATGGAGAAACCCCATCCCCCATCACGCAACAGGCTATTCAGGAAGCTCTCAAACGCCGCCACGACCTGTTCCTCCAACAAATGAAACACTGCATCTCTCCGGAGGAGAGAAGCTCAACCCGCTGACTGAACGCGGTCATTTCTTTGGAATTATTTCTCCTTCTCGCAGCCGGGATTCATGAACCCCGGCTGCGGAAGAATTGAGCTTAGAAAGGTAAATCCTCCACCTTGATCTCCGATGCATACTGCACCGCAGGGATCACGTCTGCCGGGGCTTCATCGCGCACGGCCGTAGACTCTTCTTCCTGACGGGAACGCGGAGCGGCTTCCGTCCGGACGGACTCGAGCGCCGCAGGATTGGCGACACCAAGCAGGGAAACGGATTCGGCGATGATCTCGGTAGTCGTGCGCTTGGAACCCTGCTGCGTCTCCCAGCTTCGGGTCTGCACCCTGCCGGAGACGTGAACGCGCTGACCTTTCTTCACTGCGGAAGCGACTTCCTGCGCAAGGGCGCCCCAGATGACGACGTTATGAAACTCCGTACGTTCGCGGTCAGCACCCGTCGCCTTCTCGCGCCAGCGTTCGTTGGTCGCTACCCCGAGTGTGAGCACCTGCTGCCCGTTCGTCGTCGTGCGGATTTCCGGGTCTTTCGTCACATTGCCGATGACATCGGCACGATTGAGGAGTGCGAGGAGAGAAGATGCGTTTTTCGGTGCCGGTCGCTGCCCGTCCTTCGGATCGAGGAGAATCATGTCGAGCGCGACGATCTTGGTCTTCGAGCGCTTCTCTTTCGTTTTCTCATCTTCCCAGCTGTCCGTCTGGAGCCGACCGGAAACGAACACCTGCGATCCGGGCTTCATATACTGACCGGCAACTTCCGCCATGGGACCCCACAGCGTGACGACGTGAAATCCTTTGCCCGTAAGCGCCTCGCCCTGAGGAGATTTGAAACCGTACGGTACGACAAGATTGAGATCGACAACACTCGTGCCACCGGGTGTCGTGCGTATCTGCAACGGTTGTGTTTGATAGCCGATGATGTGCACGCGGTTGAGAGAGAACATGGAAGAGGGGGGAATGGAAGGAGAGGAGGTCCGATCGATGCGTGCCGATGGCGAACCGTGGACGATCGTCCACCACTTGCAGCCACGGGTCAACAGATTGAAATTGCATGAATGAATATTTTGTAGCACGCTATCTTTTGAAGCGTAATGAGTACATAAGCGCTCGTGAGTCAACCGCTGTTGAACCGCATCATGACGGGCTTCAAGGTACACTGAGCGCCGATGTTTGAGGGAAGCGCACCCCATCGGATGATCACTCTTGTGAGAGCACGCTCTTTGCCGATCGTCCTTTCGACGTTTTTTCTCGGAATTCACGCCGTTTGCGCGGCGGCGTACAACATCCCCAATGAAAAGCCGAACGACTTCGATGCCATCAAAACTGTCATCGAACAAGAGATCCCGGAAGACCTGAAAAAAGCGCAGTGTGGCGGATGGGACTTCGAGGATTCCGTGAATGGCAAGTTCGCCAATGTCTCGGGTGTGCCCGGCCGTACGGGCAACCCTTTGGGGAATCCCCGTTCCGGGATGGCCGCACGTGCGGAGGGCTCCGGCTCTCTTCTGAGCACCAAAGATATTTCCTCCGTTTGCGGGTTTCGATCTTCCTGCCGCCCCGGGGAGCCATCCTTCTACAAATACTTTCCGTGCCAGCGGCCGCTGGGAAACATCACCACTCCTCAGTGCGACGATGACCCGCCGAATAATCCCCAACCGCCGGGGCGGGGGGAGATCGAGTTCAGTTGCGGAGGCGGACAGATGCCGGAAAACGGCAGTGTCTGCGGCTCCCTCGATACGACCGGTGGCCTCTGCGGATACCTCAATACGCACTGGATCTACGGGTACTACGAGAAGAGCGAAACTCTGAATGGCGGCTGCTCGGATGCACTCGGCGTATGGCACTCGGCTTCTTGTACCGTCACACGGTACCACGACGGGGAATGTAAGACGTGTCAGGATGAAATCGAATCCACCTACAGTGAATACACTCTTGCTGATACCCGCGAATGCTGTACCCATCAGAGCATGAACGGAACGATCTACGGTCCGGAAACGGGTCGCTACGACACATCGGGCGATACCGTCATGCTCCTCAAAAACTGCGAACCATGTAACGGATCAAATTGCGAAGTGCAGGAGAAACCCCGCAAGCAGTTTTATCCGCCGTGGAACAAAGAAGTGAAAGCGTGCAAAGCCGCATGCGTGGCTGCCGGCTGCAGTCCGGGGTGCATCTCCGTCTCGAAGGGCCCCTCGAAGCGCGGCCAAGTCTACCGATCATTCTACCGCCACTACACCGCGAGCTTTGCGCGCGACAAAGTGAAGTCGAAGTACGTCTCCAATGACGACGCGGACAAAACGAACATCCCCGTCTCCTGCTACAGCCTCTTCGATACGGACTACACGGATTTTCTTGCAACGAAAGCGGCCAACTTCTCTAAGAACTGTGTCATCGCCGCCTACTATCCGGGTGACCGCAACTTCTGGAAGATGGACAAGACGCAGAAGGGGAAAGGCGAGTACGGCTCCGCCCACTCCGACGGACCCGCCACCCATCGCACGGCGAGCGATCCCGACAATCTCTGGAGTACGGGGGTGTCCAACGCCTTCTCCCTCACGAACGGACAGGTGATGAAAGACAAGTACAACGACGACCTCACGCTCGCTCTCTACCAACCTTCCGATCCGGTGGAACTTCTCTCTCTGCCGCAAATCGATCTCCAACATATCTTCTCGACCGGTGCCCTGCTTCGAGCATTCGATGACACAGTTTCGACGCCCCGCGGGACCAAACGCACCATCGCGGAGTGGTGGCAGGAACAGGAAACGCAGATGCACGTCCTCCTCACCCCTCCCTCCGTCCGCATTCTCCTCCCCCCCGCATGGTCCGTAGGCCTCGATATTCTCGATCCATTCTTCACCCCTCATCGCGTTTCCCCCTCCACGACGGACCCGCGCCTCGATTCCATTGAAGTGCAACTCGAAGCGCGGCCCGATCTCCTCGATGAGGTGAAACTCTTTCTGAGGTACTCACTTCTGCCCACCATCGAACAGGAACCGCTGCCCGTTGTCGTCCCAATGGGTTCCGCGACGGAATTCCGTGCGTACGCGGAGGGGTGGCGTGAGTGGATTAAAATGCAGCAGAAGCTCGGCTCAGAGGAAGATATCGCCAATGCGCAGAAGCTGGTGAACCGACTGGAAGAGTACGCACTCGCCATCACGGAGACGCGCAAGCTTCGCGCCGAACTCGCACAAATGCTCGGCCAGCTTTTCGAACACGAGAAGAAGATCACCTCGCAGATCAGTGAGTGGCTCTCCGATAAGGTTTTGAGTGACTTTGAAAGATTCCAAGGGGAGCTTAAGACGATTGCGACGATCCGCAAAAATTGGGAGAAGATTCAGGCCCGCTACCGGCAGATCCACGATGAGCAGTGCATGCCCTGGTGCCACTCCGAACGATTCACCGTCTCGATTTACTCGCTCCTGGACCCCTGGCTCCCGAACCGCCCGGGCCTCGATGCCGCCGACCTGCCGAAGCTCTCTGTTCCGCGCCTCCCGGACGCGTCTTTCGACTTCACGATGCTGCGACTCCATACGGGTTCCCTCAAGCTCCCCGTACTGAAGCCGATCCAGCTCAGACTGAGAACGGAGACGCTTCTGCCGCCGTTCCCCTATGCAAAGTATGTTTCGGTCCCCGTACTCCCCCCTCTCCCGGAAACGCCGAGCATTGTGGATGACAGGGAATCCTTTTTCCCCACGATAGAAACTGGCACCCCTCCCCCGTCCATCACCTTCAATACCATCAGTAGCAGCGAACTCTCGGAGATTCAGGCCACAATCGCGAAGATCAAAACCCTCATCACGAACATGGGGAAGGAGTACAACCTCTTCTGGGAGAGCATGACGCTCGGCGATCCGGAGGACGGAGAGCCCTTCAAGGCCCGCACGGAGCAAGATTGCTATGAACGACACAATGAAATATGTGTCCACACGGAGTTCGATCTCCGCGAGAGAATCGCGCGTTTCGGTTCGCGTCCGGCCATCCTGTTGAAAGAGGATCTTGCGAGCCTCGGAAAGTTCCGCCTGAATCCCGGGCGCTTGGATGCAACCGGCAAAGTGGTGGGATTTGGGGCGGATTCATGTTCCGGCAAGGACTGGGCCTGCCAAATCTTAAACGGAACCGACACGTTCCCCCGCAGTGGGTGGTCCGTGAGCTGGTCGGGAATCGTCATCCCTCCCGATCCCGACTTCTGTTCCAATCCCGCCTCCGACGACCCGATAGAGCAGGCTCGCGTGTGTCTGCTGCGTTCGACGGCATGCAAAAAAGGCTCATCGAGCTCCGCCTTCCCCTACGAACAGGGGTGCAATGACATTATTCCTTCGTTCGCCGTCCCTCCCCCCTCTCCGCTCATCCCCGTCCCCACGGACGGCTCGAGTTCATCCTCCTCAAGCACATGATTGCGCGCACCGCCCTCACAGGCTCTCTCCTGTTCACGCTCCTGGGATTGATTCCATCCGTCCATGCCGCATCCACTCCTGCGCCGGGAGCCGACGCCTGCCGAGCGGTGGTGGATGCCGCTCTCTTCCACGAGGAACGCATCTATCGCACCGTCCTTTTCGGACGCCCCAAAGCGAAGGATGCGGCCATCGGTGAAGTATGGTTCGATCGGAACAGCATCGCCTGGTACAAAGTGAAGTCTACGACGTGGCAGAACCTTTCTGCAGATACATGGACGACGCAGGAGAACGATGCCATGGACTCGAACGCCGAGCAGGATCTTGTGAGCGCCACATCCTTCCCCCGTCGCGGCATCTTCGCGACGAAAGGCGTGCTCACCTCGCGGTTGATCCCCGCTCTCACGGTGAGTTTTCGAGCCCTGCAGTGCCGCACGGAACAAGTCTGCAGACTGGCACAGAAGTCGACCGGCGTTCCTTCGGACAAGACCCCGCAGGAAGTGACCATCTCTGTCCCCGGCTGCATTCCCGTTCCCTCCAAGACATTCGCCCCCTGCCAAATGGCCAATAAGCAGGAAGTGCGTCAGGAGATCGATGTCTATACGTACTGTACTTCGGCGGCCAGAGAAATGCTCCAGCAGGAAGAGGAGACGCTGAAGATGCTGGTCGAGTACGACGCCTCGTACCGCTCGCTCCTGCAGTTCGCCGGCGTCTTCGATGAATTTCTCGAAGAATTCCGCTGGACGCTTGCGGGCAATATTCGTTCCGCGGCCCAGATCATCGGTTGGCTCCAACGCATCCCCTGCTTCCTCTCCAGTTGTGAGGAACTTCCGGTCAATTTCGATACCAATCTGCCCGGACCGAGAGACGAGGATCCTGTTTCCAGCTCCTCGGCAGCTTCATCTGCGGCCTCTTCCGCTGCTTCTTCTTCGCATTCGTAAACCGTGATCGATGCCCGCTTCCTCATCGGCCGTCGCCCCTGTCTCCGGACGCTGTCACTCGTAATCGGACTGACGATTGTGGGAGGATCGGCCGTCTTCGCAGCCAGGAGCGCCTCGACACTGCCCGTCCTCGCCGCCTGCACCCGCTTCGAAGGAGAACTTTTCGAAGACATCGATTTTCAACCCCTACGCGATACTCCCAAACTCAATACGGCGAACGTGTTGGATGAGTGGTCCGAGTCTTACCACGGCACCGTCGGGAAGGTGATCGAGGAGGACTTGGGGGAGCTCGTTTCAGAGGATAGTCCGCTTCGCTCTCCGAGCCGCTCTCCGCGTTGCACGGCCTCAAACTATGCCGGCTTTCTCGCACCACGATCGGAGCTCAAATCTCTCGCGAAGAAACTCCCCTCCTGGAAAGACTCGACCAACCTTTCCCGTTTGAATCAGCTCGACATGGGAACGGTCCTCCTCGAATACCTGCGTATGTACGAATGCGCGCTCGTCGAACGCCTCAACCTGCTGCCGGCATATATCCTGCGACAGGAAGCCTATCGCCAATGGGTGCTCTTCGGCTTGCCCATCCCGAAAGTCATCATCGAAATCCCGATTCTCGGAAGCATGGATGAGGATGAACGCATCAGAATCCGGAAGGAGTTGGTGACCGCGCGCGCGTCCCTCCTCAAAACACTGACCTTCGTGAGCGGCTATAACCGTCTGCAACCGATCGATATGGAATTGACCTGCGTACAGCGCGCTTCCCTCGACATCCGCAATGGCATGGCTCTGGCGGCCGATGCCGCTTCCTGCCTGCCACGCATCTGGAACGCCAAAGAAGTTCTTCGTGACTTCGAGAACGAATGATGAAGCGCCTCCTTTCCTCCGCCGGCATTGCTCTCGCGCTGCTCCCCGCAGCCGCAGCTGCAAAGCCCCTCTACGAAACGATACGGGGGACCGTCCAATGGGAGTACGACTCCCCGCAAGACACGGTGAAAACCTTCCTCGCAAAAGCCTTCGTTGCAAATCCGAGTCTCAGTTCGGATGATATCGCCGCTTCGAATGTTGCCACATCGTTCCGATCGAGCGCATGCAGTTCCCGGAAACTGGATGATGAGTCCTGTGAGCAGCTGCGCAAGGAAGTCCGCGCCGCCGTGCTGCGTGAGGAGCGTGTACGGGCACTGGGTCGCGACCTTCAACTCATCGCGGGCGGCTATGAGATGTCGATCGGCGACCATCCGAGTCGTATCCTCTCCATCTTCCCGAAGTTCCAGAGCATCATCCGCGTCTGGCAATCGAGCAATGACTGGCTGAGTACTCCCATCGTGGAACGCCGCATGCGCGCCGGACCGGCCTTCACCGATCTCGCCAAGAGCGAACTGAAAAAGCTCCAAAAGCACCTCGATCAGCTCAATGATAATGATCCCAATCAGCCGGAACGCCTCACGGCTGCCACCTGGCGCTATCAATTCGGCCTCTTCGGGCTCGTCAATCGAGAAGGAACATGCGACCCTGCCATGGAGAAGGGGGACGGGACGGAACTGCAGTACCAGCGGGCCCGCTGGTGCACGATCGAAGAAGATTTGCAGAAGATTTTCGAGAAAGTGCGCGGATCCCTGACCTTCGACCCGCCGCTCGGCTTCGGCGAAATCGTTCTCCTCCCGCCGTGGCGATCGAATCAGGGCATCGTCCTCTGGATGTTCGCGAGCAAAAATCCGTTTGAAGAGGACATCGGACTTGAGTGGGAGCTTCCCATGGAGCCCGTGCTCCCGTCCCTCGACTGCTCTGAGAGCGCGCCCGCCGAAGGGAACACCGTCTGCGTCCGAAATGGGATCCTCGGCGGCACATATCCGCCCCCGCCTCCGGAACCGCCGAGCGTGGGCACCCTGGGGGCAGAGCTGTGCTCGCTCCCGTTCTCTGCCGAGGGCTACCTCTGCCGACCGCTCGATGCGCAACGCTGTCCCGAAAACGAGAGCAGTTCTTCTTCCTCGTCATCCTCTTCTCTCTCCGAAGAGAAGAAGAACGCCATTTCTCTGACCAATTGCAACAGTCAAAATATGGCAGAGGGCTTCCGCGTGGCACACACCGAGTCGGGACCGGATGCTTGCATGATTGGCGGCTGGAGAACAGATCCTCCATTCATTGATAAAAAATCGGTGGATGACACCACGAAACGCGATCCGAAGATCAGCGCCCCGTTTGATTGCGGTAACTGTGCCGTAGACATCTACTGCAACGGGGCAGGCAGGCCCGATCAAAACTGTCCGGAGGACTACGCCGTGACGTATCCGAGAGACGAGAATGGCGTCATTCCCATCTGTCTCCCCGCCGGGGGAGAAGCTGCCATTGCCACCTACCTGTTGCTCCATGAGCTCATTCATGCGCAGCAGTGGTGCGAAGGGGCATCGACATACTCAAACTTGAAAGACTGCTGCGCGACAGAAAAGCCCGCCTACCTCGCCCAGTGCAACGCGATTGCGGAAGACGGGAACTTTGCGGGGACGGACATCACGATCGAACACTGTGCGAATATTCTCGTAAATTTCAGCTGCGAACGCTTCGGTGGATTCTGCACGAAGGGCACGCCGGCGAATTCCACGGAGCGCGAGAAGTGGCTACAGGAACTCCAAAAGGAGACCAAGAAAATCTTTGAAGCGAGCAAGCAAAACATCGCCGGACTTCCCACGAAATGTGAGGATGCAATGAACTCAATGGACGCACGCGTGCGTTCCATCATCAACTCTCTCCCGCATGCCTGTTCCCCCGCCTGCAAAGCCCGCTACGAAAATACCATCGGTAACAATGCCTGCTACGTGGCACAGTGCGTCGAAATATCCCTGGAAAATCAACGCATCATCCCCGGACGCATGACATTCACCACGAACGACGAGGCGTTCCCCTGGGATGCAAAGACGGCGGCGGATCCGTTCATCGGCGATGCCCTCATGGTCCCGCCGCTCCCCGAGACTTCCTTCCCGGCATACCGCCCCGCCCAGCTTGCCGCCGATCTCGATCTCGCACTCTGCCAGCAGAACGGCCAGCCGCTCCTCTTCCCGCCGAGCCGATGCGATTTCAATACAAATAAGCAGCTGGGGCTTGCCACGGAATCGTACTTCGAGCTCGGTGTCGGCCTCACTGATCAGGTGGCGCAGCGGGCCGAATCAACCTTGGGCCTGCGCACTCTCGGACAGGCCGTCGGCCGCCGCATTGGCGCCCGTTTGCTCGCCGATTACCTCGCACACACGGGGAAGGCGTTCCGCGAGCTTATCGGGGACGCCAACCTGCTCACCGGCAGGTTCGGCAAGATTAAGTTCCCGAAAGAAATGTGCCCCCGCTTTAACGGCTCATGATCCTCCACCCCCCCTCTGTCGGCCGCGCTCTCCTCTGCCTGACGCTCGTTCTGCTGACATGGACGCTCTCGGGGAAGACGCCTGTCATGGCCGCCCCCCGCTACGAATGCAATGGAGGGGCTATCCCCGCTATCGAAGAACTCCTCGACGCTCTCGAGCCGGTCTCCACTCATTTCGTCGGTGCGGTCCTCGAACGAGCGCAGGCAGGTATCGACAAAGCGATGACGGCATCTCCGGCCCCGGGCTTGGACTCTTTCTGGAATTGGCTGGAGACAGCGTTTACCCCCGTTGCGATGATTGCGGACACAAAAACCCGCATCGCGACCCGGGAGCGCGATCTCATCGAGGTTACTCCTTGTTTGGAGATCGATCTCGCCATCATCGAAGCGAAAATGGGGCAGGTGCAATGCAAAATTGAACTGGCATTCGATGAGAAGCGTCTGTCCGCCATCATTTTGCTCTCGCGCGTGCTCTACTTCCTGAATGATGAGTACCAAAAACTCGCGGAGCACGGCAACGACAACTCCTACGTCGATGCCGAATGGTGGCAACGACGCATCTTCGACCCTGCTGAATGGTGCTGTATCGCCAACACGAAGAACGCAGAGGGGGAAATGTGCGACCCGGACGATGCCTGCCCCGAAGTGAAGACTTGCCCGTTCCACTCCGATTACCTTCCGCCTTCGACCGTGGGAAGCGGAACCGCTGCAAAACCGGTTGCCGTCGGCTACGGCTGCGACTTGAGTGTCCTTTCTCGATACGCCGGTCTGGGCCTCAGCGACTCGACGATTGACGAAGCGACGGATGCGGAGACAACCGCGCTCGAAGAGCTGTCCGAAGACCGCGACAAAATGATCGAAGATTCCGAACAGCTGAAAACCCGCATCACGAAACTGGAGAAATTTATGGGCCGATCGCTTCCCGCCGAATCCGCATGGTACGGTCAGGCGAAGAGTGACAAGCGCGTGCACCGCCTGCGCCTGGGGTGCGCGGTCTCCGACGGACGGAATGCGGACAATCAACCGGCAGCAGAGGATTGGCCGCCCGCGTGGCCGGCGGGAGCGGCGAAATGGGAACTCACTGGTCCGTTCTCTTTCGACAAAAACGACCAAAAGTTGCTGCGGGAGTATCTCCAATTGCGTGACGAATGGGGCCAACAGCGTCCCTATCCGGACCAGTACAAGTTCCCCGAGGAATTTTTGCCGGACCGTCCGGAAAAATATGAGGAAGCGCTCGACGACCCGCAGAGGAATGACTTCTTCGTCGGTTGGATCAACCGTCTCGCGCGCACGGTTACGAAGAAGTGGGATCGCGTACAGGAACGTGAAGAAGGCGCCATGGTCCCCATCGCCTCCGAGGCGCTTGAGATCATCATGGAACAGCTCTCCCCCCTTCGCTTGGCCGTGAGTGAATTCTCGAAGAACGGCAATTCTCTCGATAAGGGCGTGCGAAACTTCACACGAGGTCTCGCGTACTGGCTGCGAAGATCGTGCCTCACGCGCCCGTGTAATGCCCGGTTGGAGCGCGTGCTCAAGATCGATCTCACCAATGACTGTTTCCCCTACACCAACGGCCAGTTCGTCGGTCGTACCGACCTCGTGGAGAAATGCACGACGAGCGCAGAACTCTAGGGTTAGGATTGAGGGTTGGGGTTAGGGAAGAGGCGATACAGCCTCTAAGCTGGTGCATGAAAAACAACACCCCTAACCCTAACCTTAACCTTAACCCTGCTACAATGACTTCCTCATGAAGCCCGAAGATTTTGTCCACCTGCATTGTCACTCCACCTACTCCCTCCTCGAGGCTCTCCCCAGCCCGGAGGAGATCGTGCTGCGGGCCAAGGAGCTTGGCCAGTCGGCAGTGGGACTGGCGGACAAAGGTTTCACCTACGGCCTCATCGAGTTCTATCAGTATGCGGCCAAGCACGGTTTGAAGCCGATCCTCGGCATGGAAACCTACATTGCTCCGCGCTCGCGCTTCGATCGTGAAGCCGGCACGGACTCGAAGCGCTTCCCGCTCGTCCTCATCGCCGAGTCCCAAGAGGGCTACCGCAACCTCCTGGAGCTTGCAACCCACGCCGCACTCGAGGGAATGTATTACAAGCCGCGCGTGGATGCAGAGCTCTTGAAGCAATTCGGCAAAGGACTCATCGCCCTCACGGGCCCTATCTCCGGCGCCATCCCGCAGGCGGCGCTCCATGAAGACGGAGACCGCATCCAAGAACTCGTTGAGGAATACCGCTCGTATTTCGGCCCCGACAACCTCTACTTCGAACTCATGGACCTGCCTGCCGTCACCGGGCAGGCGGAAGTGAACCAACAGCTCATCGCCTGGGGAAAGAAATTACATGTACCGCTCGTCGCGACCTGCTCGAGCCACTACTGCAGAGCACAGGATGCGGAGGCGCATGATGTCCTCCTCTGCATCCAAAAAAATGACCGCATTGATGACGCCAATCGCTTCTCCATGCGTGATTCGGACTTCTCGATGCGCCCCTTCGACGAGATGGAACGTACGTTTGCCCACGTGCCGGAAGCGCTGGAGAACACCCGCGTCATCGCGGACCGCTGCAACACTGTACTGGAATTCGGGAAGTATCTGATCCCCCGCTATCAGGTGGCAAAAGGGTCCACGGAAGCCGGCGAACTGCGCCGGCTGGCGGAAGAAGGCTTCGCGAAGCATTATCCCAAGCCCACACCGGAACATCGCAAGCGCCTCGAGTACGAGCTCTCCATTATCGAGCAGGTCGGTTTCGCCGGGTATTTCCTCATCGTCAGCGACTTCGTGCGGGAAGCCAAGAGCCGCGGGATCACCGTAGGCCCCGGACGCGGTTCCGCCGCAGGCTCGCTCGTCGCCTACTGTCTCGATATCACCGGCCTCGATCCGCTCGAACATGGCCTCTTCTTCGAACGTTTCCTCAACCCTGAGCGCATCACCATGCCGGACTTCGACATCGACTTCGCCGATACGCGCCGCGACGAAGTATTGAATTACGTTCGTGAGAAGTACGGCACGGATCACGTCGTGCAAATCTGCACGTTCGGAACGCTCGCGGCGCGTGCCGCGGTGAAGGATGTCGGGCGTGCATATGGCGTGCCATTCCTCGAGATGAATAACCTTGCCAAGCTGATCACGGAGCGCCCCGGCACGAAGCTCGAGGAAGCGCTGGAGACGAACGAATTGAAAGCGGCATACAACAGCAATGAGACCTACCGGAAGATCATCGACACCGCTCTCAAGCTTGAGGGAAAAGCGCGCCACGTTTCCGTCCATGCATGCGGCGTGATCATCACGGAGGAGCCGACCGTCCGTTACACTGCGCTCCAGCGCGCCTCGAAGGATGAGGAAATCATCATCACACAGACGTCCGCCAAGCCTCTCGAGGCATTGGGGCTTCTGAAAATGGACTTCCTGGGGCTGATGAACCTCACGGTCATCCAAACGACGCTGGAAATCATCGAACGGACACGGGAAACCCACATCGAAATCGCTCACATCCCTCTCGGAGATTCCGAAACATTCGGGCTTCTGCAACGCGGAGACACCACCGGAGTCTTCCAGCTGGAATCCGCAGGCATGCGCCGGTACTTGAAGCAGTTGAAGCCCACGGAATTCGGCGATATCACTGCTATGGTTGCCCTCTACCGTCCGGGGCCCATGGAATGGATCCCGAGCTTCATCAAGCGCAAGCACGGACAGGAGGAGGTGAAGTATGTGCACCGTGATCTCGAGCCCATCCTGAAGCCAACATACGGCATCGGCCTCTATCAGGAACAGATCCTGCAGATCGCGCAGGTGTTCGCGGGATTCAGCCTCGGCGAGGCGGATATTCTTCGACGTGCCATCGGAAAGAAAATCAAGAAAGAGCTCGATGCGCAGCGTGAAAAGTTCATCGCCGGCGCGAAGGCGAAAGGTTATGCCGTAAAGCTCGCGGAAGAAATCTTCGATGAAGTCATCACGCCGTTTGCCGGCTACGGATTCAACAAATCGCACGCTGCGGGTTACGCACGCATCGCCTACGAAACCGCCTACCTGAAAGCGCACTATCCGGCGGAGTTCATGGCGGCACTCCTTTCGAGTGATGCCCAGCGCACCGACCGCGTTATGATTGAGATTGAGGAATGCCGTGCCATGGGCATTGAGGTGCTCCCGCCGGACATCAATGAATCTCTGCGTCACTTCACCGTCGTCGATGCGGCCGGGAAGGCGAAAGGAGCTATTCGCTTCGGCTTGAGCGCCATCAAAGGAATCGGTGATTCCACCGTGCAGCAGATCATCGCGATCCGCGAAGCGGGCGGCAGGTTCACATCGATTGAGGACTTCGCCAGTCGCACGCCGGCCCGAGTCCTCAATAAGAAACTCCTCGAGTCCCTCGCGAAGTCCGGCGCCTTGGATTCCCTCGGCCCCCGCCATGTTCTCGTCGCCCACTACGACCTCATCAGCGACTTCGCGAAGGATTGCGGCGATGTGAGCAGCGAACAGGCCGGCCTCTTCTCACAAGCCGCCGGCACTCTTGAGGCGGCGGCCATCGACTTCCCGAAAACCGCCGACGTCTCCATCCAGCAGAAGCTGCAATGGGAAAAGGAAACCCTCGGCCTCTACGTCTCCAGCCACCCGCTTGCGGGTCTCAAGAAGTACATCAGCAAGAAAGCTCAGCTCATCGCCCACCTCTCCGCCAAGGATGTCGGCAAGAAGGTGACGCTCGCCGGCATTGTCGAGAGCGTGAAGAAGATCACGACGAAGAAGGGGGAAACGATGGCTGTCGTCCTTCTCGAAGATCCGACGGGCAAGATCGAAGTGACCCTCTTCCCGAAGATCTACGCAGAAATCGTGACCGCTCTGGAATTCCCGGACGCCGTCCTCGTGCTCGGCGGCCGGGTGGATGCGCGCGGCGGCCTGCTTCAGGTGCGCGCCGACGCGGTGAAGAAAGCGTCGCTGACCGCTATGATCACCCGTGCGAAAGAGGAAGGATTCTTCGATGAAGAAGAGGCGCGTCACGGCTTAACGCTCGTGCAGCCGATGATTGAAGAGGAACGTATCGAGATGGTGGACGAGGAAGGCAACGTGATCGCCGGCGAAACGGCGGTCATCGCAAAAGCGGAAGAGGATGCCGAATTTTTGGGCCCATTAAGTAAGTGGATTCTTGGAGGAATGGATGTGAGCGACATGCTCAAGACGTTCGGATTCACTGCTCATGACGAACTGCTGACAGTGAACAGCCAACGGTCAACAGTTAACAGTCAACAGTTAACGGTTAACACGATCGACCCCCCTCCGAACCCCGTCTCCATCTCCATCCACACCATTGCGCTCCCTCCAAAGGCGCCGAAGAAGCTTCTCCTCGAGCTCAAGCGCGTGCTCGAAACGTTCCCGGGGAAGGAGAAGATTCAACTCAAGATCGGCGAGCAGCTCATCGCACTCCCTCTCACCGTGAACTACTCGACGATCCTCGAGAAGAAGATCGACGAAGTGCTTTCTGCGTATGCGGTGCAGGCGGAATGAAGCCTGCTATCCGTCTTCACTCTATGCAGATCATTCCCGCGTCGCCACAGGCACTGAAGGAGGCTGTCTCGACTTTGAAACGAGGTGGCATTGTCGCCCATGCTACAGAGACGTGTTACGGCTTCGCCTGCGATCTGACGAACCTGGAAGCGGTCGAGAAGCTCTTCGCCCTCAAGAAACGCCCTGCAGATCAGCCGGTGAGTGCTCTCTTCCCTTCCGTCGAAGAAGCGAAGAAGTACGTTAAGTGGACCGACGAGGCTGAAGAGTTGGCGGGTCGGTACCTCCCCGGCCCCCTCACGCTCATTCTCCCGATGCGATCCGACGCCCCGATGGTCCTTTTCCCGACGGTTCCCAAGTCCCAAGTCCCAAGTCCCAAGTCCTCGCTCGGTATTCGCATCTCTTCTTATCCATTCGCCGCAGACCTCGCAAAGCGCTTCGACAAACCGCTCTCCACCACATCGGCGAATCTCCATGGGCAGAGGAATCCCTACAGCGTGGAGGAAATAGCCAGTCAATTCAGGAATGAGAAAATGCAACCGGACATCATCATTGACTCCGGTGAGCTGCCAGAGAACCCACCGTCGACGGTCATCAACCTCACACAAAGAGGGGACCGTATGATACGAAGGGGAAGCGTGAAGGAAGGTTGATGAGGATGCCCGTGGCCCCGTAGCCGGGGTTCATGAACCCCGGCTACGGGGGGCGGACTATGTGATATACTCAGCCTATGAATACTTCATCCGATCTTCCCGGCCTCGACGAAGAGCATGTCGGCAAACCACTCCCCGCGAAAACAGTTGATAACCTTGCGAGCCGCCTTCCCCCCTCGCCCATCAAAAGTGATGCACTCGATGGAGCGAGTCCCCGCTCTCTCCAGCAAGATCTCTTGCAGCGGGACCCTCACCTGCAGCGCATGCTCCAGCAGCTCCTCGATCTCGCCTCCGATTAAACAGGTTTTTCGACAAGAAGCTTAAGTAGATGACAAGAACCACAATTGATTTATAATGAAAGCGCGAAGGCGGGTGGAGTTTATCCTGAGCCTGACGAAGGACCCGCCCGGAGCGCCACCTCTTAAGGGAAAGGAGAGACCTTGAGAGGCAAACCTGCGGTTTTCCTCTCAAGAATCTATGCACTGCCCCCACTGCAAATTCGCGGATACGGCTGTCATCGATTCCCGCCTCACGGAAGACGGCCGCGCCGTGCGACGGCGGCGCGAGTGCCCCAAGTGCAGTCATCGTTTCACCACGTTCGAGCGTCAGGAGCTCTCCAGTCTCATCGTCATCAAGCGCGACGGAACGAGCGAGCCATTCAGTCGTTCCAAGCTTGAACGCGGCATCTGGCTGGCATGCACCAAGCGTCCGGTGAGCCAGCAACAGATTGATCTGCTGCTCAATAAGCTTGAAGAGAAGTGGAGTGCTAATAAGAAGGAAGTTTTGAGCACGACGATCGGCATGGATGTCATGCGGGCCCTCAAGAAGCTTGATCAGGTCGCCTACATCCGTTTCGCCTCCGTACACCGCGAGTTTAAGGATGTGGAAGAATTCAAGGAAGAGCTCGGCAAATTATTCGTGAAGTGATGACCGTTCTGACGAATGTTTTCGGCACAGAAAACCCCGCTCTCCATGCGCTCCTTCTGGAGACGAAGATGCTCGCACCCGAAGGGTACCGGCTCTTCGCCAAGATCATGCAGTTCCTGGCTCGCTCCAAGGTGCCCGGTGACTTCGTCGAGGTCGGCTGTGAACGCGGACGTACTTCCTGCTTTCTGCAGGAGCACATCCTCAGGCTGTTTCCCGAAAAAACACTCCACGTCTTCGATTCCTTTACGGGGTTGCCTCCGGAAGAACCCGGCGAGCGCTATAACGCTCCCACAAAAGGCATGATGAGCGTTCCTCTTTCCCTCTTCTATGAAACATTTGCGCTGTGCAAGCTCCCTCTCCCCCATATTCATGCCGGCTGGTTCCGTGACACGCTTCCTGTTTCTCTCCCATCGAACATCTGTTTCGCTTTCCTCGACGGAGACATGATGTCCTCGATGCGCATATCCCTGCAGGAAGTCATCCCTCGACTGGCCGATGGCGGCATATGTGCCATCCATGATTACCGAATCTCACCGGTCTGGGACGAAGGGGTGCGTCGGGCTTGCGACGAATACTTCCGCCAAGAGCTTCCCATGGCCGATGCAATGGCGATCTTTCAGATCCGCAACGGAGCGGTTCAACCGCTCCCCAAGGAGGTGATTACCGTGTAAGTCGATGACGATTATCCGTGACTCCAAGGTGGCCTCGCTGCTACCATGGCTGCACGTCAACTCCTCCATGCTGCGCACCCACACCTGCGGCGAACTGACCAGGACCCACGCAAAGAAAACCGTTACCCTCTGCGGATGGGTGCATCGGCGACGCGACCACGGCGGACTCATTTTCATCGATCTTAGGGACCGCTATGGATTTACACAGGTCGTCATCGATCCGACGAACAAACCCGCATTCGCCATAGGAGAGAAGGTGCGTCCGGAATGGGTGCTGAAGATCACCGGCACCGTTCGCAAGCGTCTCGAGGGGGCGGAGCGGAAGGAGAACCCTACCGGAGAGATCGAAGTCCTCGTCGACACCGTCGACGTGCTCAACGAAGCCAAAACTCCGCCCTTTGAGATCGATGTGGAGAAAGATGTGGGTGAAGATCTCCGGCTGCAGTACCGTTACCTCGATCTGCGACGCGAGCGCATGCGACGCAACATCGTGCTCAGGCATTCACTCATGCAGGCAACGCGGCGATTCTTCTATGATCGTGGTTTCATCGAGATCGAAACCCCCATTCTCATCAAAGGCACGCCCGAAGGCGCCCGCGAGTACATCGTCCCGAGCCGCGTCTACCACGGACAGTTCTACGTCCTGCCGCAGTCCCCGCAGCAGCTCAAGCAGCTTTCCATGATCGGAGGCATCGATCGCTACATGCAGATCGCCCGCTGCTTCCGCGATGAGGATCTGCGTGGCGATCGCCAGCCGGAGTTCACCCAGATGGACTTGGAGATGTCTTTCGTCACCGCCGAGGACATCATGGCAATCAACGAAGAGGCTCTCATCGCCATCACGAAGGAAGTCCGTCCCGACGTGAAGATCCAATCCGTTCCCTTCCCCCGTATGACATGGGAGGAAGCCATGAATCGCTATGGATCCGATAAGCCCGACATTCGCTACGACCTCCCTCTTGAGGATGTATCGGATCTCTGTCGAGACTGCGGTTTCTCTATCTTCGCCGATGCCATCAGGCGCAAAGGGATGGTGAAGGCGCTGCGCATCGACGGAGGCGCCACGTTCTCCCACAAGGAAATCGACGACCTCACGGAGACGGCGAAGGTCTACGGCGCAAAAGGATTGGCATGGATGAAGCGGGTGAAGGACAAGCTGGAAGGTGTCCCCGTCGAGAAATTGGGGGCCGATGTAAGCGGGAAGATTGCGAAGAAAGTGGGCATGAAGGAAGGAGATATCGTTTTCTTTACTGCGGACACTTTCGAAGTGGCTGCAACAAGTCTCGGTGCCGTGCGTATCGAGATCGCCCGTCGCAGGAAGCTCCCCGATCCGAATGTCTTCGCTTTCCTCTGGATCACGGACTTCCCGATGTTCGAAATTGAGAAGGAGACCAAGCAAATCGCCGCGATGCACCACCCGTTCACCCGGCCGAAAACCCAGGATCGTGCGAGACTGAAGAGCGACCCTCTCTCCGTAAAAGCGGAGGCTTACGATATTGTTCTCAACGGCTACGAAATCGGCGGCGGGTCGGTGCGTATCCATGAGCAAGATCTCCAGAAGCAGATCTTCGACATCCTTAAAATCTCCGACGAAGATGCCGAGCGACGATTCGGTCACATGCTCAAGGCTTTCCAGTATGGTGCCCCGCCTCATGGAGGCATTGCCTGGGGTCTGGACCGTATGGCGATGCTCTACGCGGGCGAACCGAACATCCGCGAAGTGATTGCCTTCCCGAAAGACCAGAAAGGCAAAGACCTCCTCCTCGGCGCCCCCTCCCTGATACCCGATATCCAGCTCAAAGAGCTCGGCATCAAGATCGCACAGGAGTGAAGAGCCCTGACGGATGCGGTTGATGGCATATAGCTTAAATAGCTATTTCATGCTATAATATCAAGATGGTCCCCAATCCGACAGGGCCCGGCGGCCAGCCCGACAAGAAGGAGTATCTCTCCGAGCAATTTGCCGAGAGTCAGCGGAGGGTGGAGGCATTGCGCGCGGCCATCGAGGAGAAGAAGCGCGGCCATGAGCTCCAGAAAGTTCAGGAAGCGAAGAGAGCGGAGGAATACGTCTTGCAAGAACAGGAGCAGCAGGAAGCACAGGAGCGTCTCGTGAAACACTGGAAGAAACAGAAGAAGCAGCGCGAAGAAGATGTCGCGGAGATGAAGAAGAAGCAGGAGGAACATCTCAAGTATCTCGAGGCGAAGAAGGTGAAGACGGAGCGTGAGCAGGTGAAGCGCGCGGGCTATCTGAAGGAACTGGCTGCACAGAACAAGTTCATGATGCGTGCGGAGAAGCGCAAGACTGAAGCGCAGAAGTACGTCGAAACGGGCAAGCGGGAGGCGGAAGGTCTCACGTTCCGTCGAAAGCAGGAGATTGATATGGAGACGACGCGAGCGAAGCGCGCTCTCACGGCAGATACCCGTAATGTACGTGCACACATCGACCTCGAAGAGAAAAAGGCGAAACAGGAGCTCGATGAGCGAGCTGCGAAGGAGGTGGCGAAGCTGAACGCCACCGAGCGCACGCAATTGCTCACCTATGGCCAGGAAGTGCAGCGGAAACGTGCCGAGGCGAATCGCATCGAAAGAGCGGGTGAGCGCCTACGCATGCTTGGAGACGTCGAACGTGAAGAAGTATGGAAGCTGCAGACGATCAGGGCGGATTTTGACCGCAAGAAATCGGAGATTGTTGCGCGCACCCAGAAGGAAAAGTTCGCTATTGAAGCCAAGTGCCGAAAATTGCGGGATGAGGCTTCCATGGCGGAGCGGGAGGGCGTCGCCCACCTGGAAGAGCAGGCATACCAACGCAAGCACGATGCGGAGCGCGAGGAGACGAAGCGCAAAGAGCACATCAAGCAGAACCAGGACCGCATTCTGAAGGGGGAGAAGCCGCAGTAGGAAAGGCGCACGTGATGGGTCTTTCATTTGACAAATAATATTTTTATATAATAAGATTAAAACATGCCGCCCAGCCGTGACGTATTGCCTCTTCCGCTCCTCGCGATGGACGTGGAGGGAACACTGACAGACCCGCAAGTGGAGACCCCGCAGGGGAATGTTTCTCGTAGTGCATGGACACGCTTGTCCATGGCACTTGGAGAAGCGTGTCATCGAGACGAATTGGCATCGCATGAGAGGTGGACTAATGGTGAATATCCAAGTTATGTGGATTGGATGAAGGACACGTTGATCTTCCTGAGAGAACATGGACTCTGTGAATCCGTCTACCGACAGGTCATTGACGGCATCCCCCTGCATCGGGGGGTCGCCGAAACACTCCAGTGGGCAAGGGATCGGTTCCACTTGGTATTCATCTCCGGAGGATTCAAGCAACTTACCGATCGCGTGCAACAGATTGTCGGTGCCCCGAGTATTGCTTATTCCGCATGCGATTTTTCCAGTTGGAATCCTGATGGGACATTGCGAGATGCGAACCTCCTCCCGTGTGATTACCAAGAGAAGCCCGCTTTCATGCGTGTGACACAGAGGCATCTGCATATTCCCGACTATGGGATTGTCGCCATTGGTGACGGACCCAGCGATAAGGACATGGTGGAAGAAGTGGAGATGTCTGTTGCGTTTAATGGCCCAAAGCTTGCTCCGTACACAACGGACGCTATCACGCAAGAAAAAGGAAAAGAGGATTTCACCGCCATCATCCCCCTCCTTGAAACTTTCCTCGAACGATACAGGCGGGCCGCCAACGAAAAATGACGTGTGCTATAGTGGTGGAGCGTGACTACGATTCCACATACATCGAAATGATTTCTCAGGTTTTCATTTTCCAAGAGGCTCGCCGAATCGCCCGCCGCAGCAATTGCGCAAAAAGACGCCTGGGGACGGTACTGGTAAAAAATGGGGTCATCATCAGCACCGGATGGAATACATGCCGCTGCGGCGGTTCCCCGAGGAACCGCAAGATCAAGAGGGAAGACTGTCTCCGCATCCATCTCCACAATGGAAAAGGGTACGAACTGGCTCAAGCAGTCCATGCAGAAGTGTCCGCAATACTGCACATCCGGAAGCGTCGCCGTGCCGTCGATTACGAACAATGCATTACCACGGTCGTACCGACAACGACACTTATCGAAAAGTTTCTCACGGAAAAAGAGCGTGATCTTCTACGAGGCGCAACGATGTACCTGTCAGGACATACGTATGCATGCGATTCATGTAAACAGTGGTGCAAGCTATGTGGGATTTCCGACATCATTATCGAAGATGGCGCCGCCTGATGAATCATTCCAATCGAGATATCCAATCTGATCGTTTTTCCCGGTGCCCGCGATAGCCCACGGATATATACTCTTCCCAGTCCATATTTACCGGCACTTGCCGAGGTGGCGGAATTGGCAGACGCGCCAGCCCTAGGAGCTGGTGGGAGCAATCCCATGAGAGTTCAACCCTCTCCCTCGGCACCATTCGACTCGCGCCTTCGGCGCTCGCTCACCGTTCGACTGTGAGCTCACGGTTGTCGAACAGTGGTTCTCGTCCCGCATACGCGGGACTCGGGCCACGTTTGCGCGAGGCGAATGACCCTGAGCGAATGGAATGAGTCGAAGGGCCTTCTCACTCAAGAAAAAGCACCAATAAACAGTAATCCAGAAAATCACCCCGCAACCAAATCCGGATGAAACACCTTGCCGTGCGGTTTCTCATCGGTCAGAAAATTCTCAAATTGCCAGGTGTCGTGATCGACCTCCTTCCCTGTAGGCGTCCAATCGATAGGGACTGAACAGATCTGACCCAGATACGGAGCCGCCGCCGCCAAAATCTCGCGATGGGGCAATTGGTCGGGAACATTCACCCCTTCCCCCGGATGACGAATCATCCAGCGCACGGCCGCCGCGACAGACGCCGCCACCTGCAATGTCGTTGCATTCTGGCCCGGCACGAGCCTGCGCGCCTCTTCGATACTGAGAATCGTCCCCGTCCACCAGGTCTTGAAATCGTGTCCCATGAGCAACACTCCCAACTCATCGATACCGCCCTCTCGAATATCCTCGGACAGGATTCTCCATTTTTCCTGCATCATGTAGTTTCTTGCACGCAGATCATCGAGGCTGCGAATGGCCTCCGCACAGGGGCAGTAAGCGTAGTGTACGGTCGGCCGGTGCGCGGGCGTCCCGTCGTCATTCCATGACGTCAGTGCGTCCGAGAGCGTGAACGCCTCTCCGTGGCGTACGATCATGCCGACGATCTCCTGGCTTGGCACGCGGGATTTGACGCATGTATTGATGCCGAAGCGATTGAGACAAATCTGATTTCGGGGTCCGGATTGGTGGGCAATGCCGTCTTCCGGCATTGTGCGCTCGTGGGTGCCCCACCCCATCTCCGCCGGGGCAGTTCCCTCTTCATGAAACCCTTCGACGCTCCATGTATTGAGAAAGGTGTTCGGATCATGAGGACTGTGAGTGATTTGCGTGTCGATTTCACTGATATGAATCGTTTGCACGTTCAGGAGCGCCGCAAGTTCGGCGAAGTTTCCGTAACGCATCGCATGGTCGATCGCTTCCCTGCGAAGGTCACGAGGATTCTCGCCGATGAGCTTCTCGCCGATGTCGAGGAGAGCCTTCTTCGTGAAGTGCGATACAAGTCCGGGGTTCGCGCCATGTTCCACGACGGCAGTGGGGCCCGGCCGGTCTTTCCAGGAACGCACCAGCTCACGGATGGCCATGTGGCGGACGTAGAGCGTCTGCTCACGGGGGTTGGAGTGGTCCCGCCCTTGATAGGGATCCCAGAGCTCAATAGAAGTATTGATGTAGAGCACGCCATTTCGATGGCACCAATCGAGAAGATCCGTGCATGCGATGTTCCAAGCAAGATCAACAAGCAGATCTCCTCGCGAGACCAATGCAGAGAGTTGATCACTGAGGTGTTCCTGTGTGAGGCGCTCGCACGTAAATGTCAGTCCCTGCTGCAAATAATCCGCAAGAAGCGCTCGATGATCCTCCATGTCCATGACAGTGATCTGCTTACAGGAAACCGCGAGGTTCTGGAGGAGAAGGGGAAGGGTGCACCGCGCCACTCCGCCGAAGCCGAGCATCAGAATGCGTCCTGTGAACGGGATTTTCGTCGGCTGCATGCGACAATCCTACAGATACTGTGTGACGGAGAGAAGCCAACTGTTCGATGGCGCATATCTCGAATGAATTTTGAGCGAAGAAGATCATCACTGAAAAAAATGCTCGCCGTATCGTCGGTGCGCAAATCGATGGTAAACCTGCAAATGGCAAGCGATTTTTCCGAAGGGGGTTCTCTCGTCCCTGCTATTATTTCCTCCATGAAAATCTCCACCCCCCTCTTCCTCGTCTCTGTCCTCTTCCTCTCCGCATGCGCTGCGACTCCCGCGCCGACCCCTCCTGAGCAGCAGTCGTCTCCGCCACCCAACGAGGAAAAACAGGCTCCCCCCGCTGTCATCGACGATGTCGAAGACACTGAGGAAGATTTGGAAGATGAGGATTTTGAAGATGAAGATCTCGATGAACTCGATGACTTGGAAGAAACAACTCCTGCAACGCTGGAAGGTCCTGCAATGCCGGCCAAACTGCAGGCGTTCGTTGCGAAGAAATTCCCCGCCTGGGTCGGCGAGTGGGAGTTTGCCGCTCCCGATTTCGCTCTCACGGAGTTCGTGAAGGGGGAAGACGAATCCCTCGGCACACCGTATGTTTTCTCGCTCCCCCAAGACGAAGCACGCGATCTCTTCTTCGTAGCTTCTCCCGACGGCACGCAACTTGCAGGCATCACCGGCGCGGATGTCACCAATGAAGAGGATGACCAGTCGATCATCTTCGACGTGGATTCCTCGATCGTTACCATCGATCCGGCCACCGATCAGGCCAAAAAGTGGGCGACGTACGGCCCCTGCTGCGGTTTCTATGACGTCGCATGGCTCGACGGTTCCACCATTGTCGTTGCAGCCGGCGTGGAGGATTCCGTGGAATTGAACGGTACCTTGAGCCGTTGCCCGGAGGACGACATCTGCAAGGAGTCGCGCATCCTTCTCTTCCATCTCGATACGGGCGTGAAAGAGGTCTACCGCGGCCCGCTCATGTCCGAAGATGATTTCGACTCGTGGTGGGAGGACTTCTGGCAGGATCGTTTCCCGGACTTCGAGATCTTCTAGATCTCCCGGGCTCCTCAGCCCTTCAGCGCCGCGTCTATCTTCGCATAGAAATCCGTCAGACTCTGCAACGTTTGCGGGCCGGTCGACACTCTCTTCGCCAGCTTATCTTCGTTACGGAAATTTAACCCATCCAGAAGAATCTTCCCTACTCTCTTACCAGCGGCGCTCTTCGCGCCAAGAACGGCGTCGATTTGCCCTTTATCCACCGTGACGACGTAACTTCCATCTGCTGTTTTTTCGAGGAACACGGCTGTCTTCATTCGAACATCGCCCTTGCCGGCTCCCGCGAACGACTCTTGGATGCCCTTCACCACCTCCTGCGCCTTCTTGTCGATATCGCCGGCATCTTCCTTTTTCTCGGCCTTTTTCTCCTCCGGTTTTTCTTTGAGTTTCTTCTCAATGTAAGCAGGAAGATCCACTGTCAGAAGTTGCGCCATGCCCTTGCTATCAAGTGTGCCAAAATCAACATCCGGCTTGATATCTGTGATTTGTTTCTTGGCTTCAGCGGTGAGGGAAATGGTTGTCACTCCTTTGGTGTCCGTGTCGATCTTCATCCCGGCACGAATGGCAGAGAGTTGCTTCTGTAATTGCTCTTTCGTCTTGGGAAGGAGACCCGTGATGTCCAATGCCTTATCCAGTGCCTTGCCAAACTCAGCTGCCGCATCCGGCTTGGCATCGGACGCTTGCTCCTTCTTCTGAAGAGCCTCCTGCTTCTTCGTCAGTTGTCCCTGCCAATCCTTCAGGAGTTCCGTCTGTCCCTTTATCTTCATATCGACCCCTGCGATGCTCCGATCAAGAGAATCCAAATCAATCTGAAGGTCGGCTTTCTGTCGCTGCTTCTGTTCCAGCGACAGATCCTTATTGCCATCGATTTCTGCTATTTTCGTCTGAAGATCGCGCTTGCTCTTCTCGAGATTGCCTCTCTCCGTCTTGGATGTGTCCACTTTCTTACTGAGACCGTCGATATCCCGCTTGAGGTCATCGATTTCCTTCTGTTCCGGGGTCTTTTCTCCGGCCTTCTTCTCGTCTTCGGGCTTCTTCCTGGGTTCCTTCTTCGGTTCTTCCTTCTTCGCTGCTTCCGGCTTATCTTTCAACGTTCCATTCAGTGTGTGCTTGATCTTCTCGATTGAGAGAAGGATCAAGGTAATGGCCGCGCTGAGTTTGTTTCCGCTCTCTTTGCTTTCGAGCGTTGCTTTCGCTTTCGCAATTTCCCCATCGAGACGTTCTCCGTTGGTCTTCGGTGCCTCGACGGCCTCCGGCGGTTTCGTCGTACCGTCTGTGGGCTTGCCTGCGGAGACCTCTGTCGCCGGCTTGGGGGCGGCAGCCGATTGCTCAGCTGGCTTTTTGGAGGCTTCCGGCCCCGCTGGGGAGGGCGCTGCCACGGGACTCGGCGGCGTATCCTGATCCTTGCGGACTTTTAATCCATGTGCGATGGCATCTATGCCGGGCCGTTCTTTTGAAGGTTCCCTGCTTTTTGCAACCATAACCACTTTTTCGAGTTCAGCCTGAGTCGGTACCGTACTTACAGGCGTTTCCGCTGCCGATTGTCTGACAGCAGCATCTGCTCTCGCCACTACATCTCCAATATCTGGAAGGCCCATGGGTTTCGTATCTGGTCCCGCTTTCTGTCCTCCGCCTGTCTGCGCCGGCTCCACACCAAGAACCTTCTTCACGGCATCGATCTCGGTTTGTGCCTGCGCCTTCTCCTGTCCTTTCTGTTGAGTCCATGTGTCGACATCTGTTTTCGCGCCGCCAACGGCCCTGCTCATCGACTCGGCTTGATCTCGAACAACCCCCGCCGCCTTATCGGCTAGAGACCCTTTTTCAACGGAAGGCTTCATGCCTTGTGCCGAAAGCATAACGGTGTCGAGAATGCCCTTCACCGTGCCCAAAGCGACGGACCCGACATTCCCCGCGCTCTCTTTCACAAGCGAGCTGTTGCGCGTGGCAACGAGCTTCTGTACTGCGTCAGCCACCTTCGTGTCTGCTTCTTTTGTACGCGCTGATGTCGCGGCATCCGGTGATTCCGTCGGTGGCGGAGCAGTGTTGGGTGCGCTCTCTGGAGTGCTTGGCGCCGCCTCCCCCGCCATGCGTACCAATCGGGATTCTCCGAGCCAGTGATGTGAGGGTGCGAAATGCATAGGTGAGAATGTTTACGCGGCAGTTTTAAATTGAGATTGGAGCTGTAAGAGTCCGGTCGCTTCTTTCTCCTGGTTTTGCGCCTCAGCCGATTGCAACGCCTCGTGACGATACGATCTCACGGCGGCGTGAAGGGAAGTGATCCATTCCAAAAACACCTGATCGTAGCGCGCGTAGGATGCCCCATAGCGCTTGAGGCGCTCCGCCTTCGCCTCCGGTGTCTCGTCACGATACTTCTCGCCGAGAGACGGGATATTCGCCGTGAGGAGCTCCGGATCGATCTGAAGCATCAGCGCGTCATACACTTGTGTCCCGGTGGGAACATGCAGTCCCAGCGCTTCGGCGCCGGAGATCTGTGAGCCTGTGGGAAGCTGAGTGTCTGCCATAATGAAGAATATTTCTATGGATGACGCGAAAGTTGCTCTATGAGACTAACCTTGACCATCTTCCCGTCACCCCGGTGCCGCTTGGATTGTACTTATAAGCCTTCTTATCTGCGGTGACACAACTAAGAGTGAGTGTGGTCAACTCAACAGAATACTGGGTGATTGGCGGCGTCGTCGTGGGGACTTTATCACCCACCGCAAGGGTCATCCCTGCAGGAGCATCAATGAATTTGCCTCCGGCTCCCCCCCCCGCGGTCAGCACTCCATTGAGAACCGCATCGTAGAAATTTTGTGAGCCTACGTCGGTAATTTTCCCTTTTTCCGATGCAAGACGCTTCACGCTCCCATCAAGCGACATGATCTGAACACCGCCCGGCGTCTTCATGAGAGTATTCCCCCGAAGATTCATCACTTCTGTCGCCCCCAAGCGGGCACCCTCTGCAAGATCCGCATTGCCCGCAACGGCAGTCCACTTGCCGCTCTCCAAGCCCGCAATTGTCCGTTGAAACTTGTTGGTTGCCTTGAGACCATTGAAGTTTGCATCCAGCTTGGCCGTGAGCGCCGCTTTGAACTTGTCCTTATCGAGCACGACGCCATTATTATCGAGAACGGTGGCATCAACCCCGAGCGCGGTTCTCACCGGACCCACATTGGCAATCGGCTCCACCTTGAGAACAACGGAGATCCCATCTGGCCCTACGCCGGCAGTGATGCCGTCGAGCCCCTTGAGTGCTTCCGGCTTCGCCGCACGCAAACGACCGAGTGTCGCATTCTCCGCATCGACGGCGGTTTTCACCTCTTCTTTCATGGCAGTGAGGTCCTTGATGGCTGTTTCCGCCGCATCAACCTCTTTCTGGAGAGTGGCTTTCTCTGTTTCATAGTTCGCAGCTTTGTTAATCATCTCGGTCAGTGTCGCAATCTGCTGCGCCCGTGTCGGAGCAGGGGGCGGGGCTTCGGGGGGCTTCGGTGTTTTAGCTTCGTCCGCTTCAAGCTGGGCCTTCTTTGTTTTGTTTGCATCCAGATTCACTTTTGCCTCTTCGAGGCCGGCAAGTCTCTTCTTCGGTCCATTGGGGGCATCCAGCGCGGTCTGTTTACTTGTAATTAAGGTGTCTACTTCATTTTTTCCGCCGGCCCGAGTGGTGGCTGCAACCTCCGCCTTAAGCGCATTGCGCCGCCCCTGGGCCGCCAGTGCATCTCTCCCCTGCTGTACTCCGGGGTGCTTCTCCCCTTTCAGGAGCGCCATAAATGCGGCGAATGCGCGCAGAAGGTGAGCGATGGCTTCCATGGGGTTCTTCGTGTTCTTCATGTCGTCCATGGCATCCTGCATATCGCGCGAGTGGCCTTCCATGTCTGACTTCGGTGGGCCACGTAGGCCGCGCTTTTCCTCTGTTTCCCGCGCATTCACATCGGCCAGGGCGCTTGCGACCTTGTCACGATTCTCCTTGCACTCATCGAGCTGTTTCTTGAGTTCCTGATACTGTGGATGTGCATCGAGCGTGGCTTTGGGGGTATTCGGCGGAACGGTTTTCATGAACGAGGCAAGCCGCTCCTGAGCCGCTCTGAACTTGGCTTCGGCGGGGGCGAGAAGTTGCTGAATGTTCTGACGATCGCGCTCGTACTGAGGCTTGTGCTCCTCTTCGTAAATCTTCTGCCGTTCTTTCGGATCGTTCTCAACGGCTTTTCCGGCTGCGAGTCGCTCAACAGACTTCTTCAGTCCCTGCTCCAAAGATTCAATTTCTTTTTTGCTGCGCTCAAGATCTTGTTTGTTCTGTTCCTCCGCAGAGATTTTGGGCCGCTCTTTCTTCTCCTTCTTTTCGGGTGCTCCCGATGGCGGCGCAGCCGGGGCTTCGCCCGGCCCCGGCGCCCCGGGGGACATATGTAAGAGCCTATGTTCTTGTATCCCAATGATGGAAAAGAGTGGAGATGTGTCCATAAAAAAGGGGTTAAGCGAAGTCCATGGAAGTCTCGATGCTGATGATGGTCGCCTCGTCCGCCCCCTTTGATTGTTCTTCCTTGCGCGTCTGAATGTTTCGCGTGTAGGCCTTCGCCTGATGCTCAATATTGGTCAGCTCCTGCGTCGCTGCCGTCTCGAACTGTACGAAAGACCGCTCGTCTTTCTCTACACGAGTAGCCGTCTGCTCCGGAGTCTCCGTGGAAGAATTATATTTCTCATCGGCATGCGCAAGCGCCTCTGTCGTGAGCTCCGGATTGATAGGCTCCATGAGCTTGTTATAGAGCTCCTTGGGATCAGGAATGACCGGCGGCTGAGGGTCAGAAGGCATGAAAGAGTATCGGTATTTGTTAAGGACATTATACATGAAAATTATCGTTTTCACAAGATCGCAACAGGCCCCCCCTATCTCCTAATTCATGGAGGTTGGCGCGCCACGGGGGGTGAAGGGGAAGGCCCTGCCCAGCACCCTTGCTGTGCAAGGGTGCTGGGTTTGCCGACGAGTCGGCCCCGAATCCCTGGAGGGGTCGACGAGGAGGCGCAGAGCCGGGTGGAGGAGCTCTGGCGCGCCGGCGTTTTGGCGCCACCTTTGCCGCCGGGCAAAGGTGGCAAAAATCCTATTCCTCCTCTTTCTTCTTCCCCCTTTTCTTCAAGTGCCCCACTTCTTCCGTGAGGACCTCTAACAGGTCTTTCTTCCCCGTGAGAAGCGCTTTCTCGAAGATCCGCAAGTTCGATCCGCTCACGCGCCACAAGCCGTTCACTGCGAGGAGCTGCATGATTTCCTTGGCCGTCACGCCCTTGGCCAAGGTGAGGACGATCTCCTTGCCATCCTTGCGATCGTCTTCCTCCTTCACGCGCATCACGCCGGCTTTGCGACACGCCAGCTTGAGACGCAGCACCTGAAAGAGATTCTCGACCTGCGGCGGGAGCGCCCCGTACTCTTCGATGAGATCGTTCTCGAATTCTTTGAGGATTGCATCGTCTTCGCTTCCTGCGAGCTTCTGATAGATGGAGATCTTCTCTTGTTCATCGGGAATGTAGAAAGACGGAATGAGCGCGGGGATCGGAAGTAAAATCTCGACGGTAAACTCTTCTTCAGTCACGCCTTTGCCACCGACTTTGAGCTCTTCAACGGCATTCTTCAGCATACGCAGGTAGTGACTGACACCGACGGTAAGCATGGTACCGGATTGATTGGCGCCGAGGATTTCGCCCGCTCCGCGGATCTCGAGGTCGCGCATAGCCACCTGGAAACCGCTCCCCAGCTCACAAGCCTCCACGATGGCCTTGAGGCGCTTGCGTGCGTCTTCCTCGAGCTTCTGCCCGTGATAGAGGAAGTACGCATACGCCTGCAGCTTGCTGCGCCCCACGCGTCCGCGCAGCTGGTAGAGCTGAGCAAGGCCAAAATTCTCCGCACCATTCACAATGAGCGTATTGGCCCGCGGAAGGTCGATACCGTTCTCGACGATCGTCGAGCTCACGAGGACGTCGTAGCGCCCGTCCTTGAAGGCCACAATGCGCTTCTCGAGGTCGTCGGACTTCAGCTGTCCGTGTCCGACGATGAACGTGGCCTCCGGTATGAGCCCACGAAGTTTGTCGGCAAACGCATCGATGGTCTCGACGCGGTTGTGGAGCATGAAGATCTGTCCCTTGCGTTCGATCTCCTGCAGAATCGCCTGCCGGACGAGCTGATCGGAGTACTTGCGCACCTCCGTGACGATCGGGAGCCGCCCCGGAGGCGGCGTGGTGATCGTGGTGATGTCGCGCAGCTTGTGGAGTCCCAAGTTGAGCGTGCGGGGAATGGGCGTGGCTGTGAGCGTGAGAACGTCGACATTGGCCCGGAGTTCCTTGAATTTCTCTTTCTGTTTCACACCAAACCGCTGCTCCTCATCAAGGACGACGAGCCCGAGATTGAAGAATTTTACGTCCGCCTGCAGCAGGCGATGCGTGCCGATGACGATATCCACCTCGCCTTTGCGCAGCTTCTCGATCACTTCCTTCTGCTGACGAGGCGTGCGGAATCTGCTGAGCATTTCGATTCGTATGGAGAAGCCTTTCATACGTTCGATAAACGTCCGATAGTGCTGGTCCGCGAGGATGGTGATGGGAGCGAGAACGGCGACCTGCTTGCCCCCCTGCACCGCCTTGAAGGCGGCACGCATGGCCACCTCCGTCTTTCCGAACCCGACGTCTCCGCAGATGAGACGATCCATGGGGTGATCACGCTCCATGTCGTGCTTAAGATCTTCGATGGCTTTCATCTGCCCGGGAGTCTCCTGGTAGGGGAACGCCTTCTCGAAGGTGTGCTGCGCTTCCGTATCCGGTCCGAAGGCGAATCCCCTGGCGCTCGCGCGCTTGGCATAGATATCAAGAAGCTCCTTGGCGATCAACCGCGTCTCCTCGCGCATTTTCTCCGTGATGCGCTTCCATTCGCTGGTCCCAAGGCGCGTGAGTTGCGGCTCGTTTCCTTCGTCATAGACGTACTTGCTCAGTTTGTCCGCCTGATCCACGGGGATGAAGAGCTTGTCGCCCTCCGCATACGTGAGCTCGAGGTATTCCCGCATCGTCCCGTCGATTTCCTTCTGCGTCATGCCTTCGAAGTACCCGATCCCGTGCTCCATGTGCACGACGTAATCCCCCGGCACGAGTGATGTGATGAAATCGAGCGCGAGCTTCTGGATGCTGCGCTGCTTGCCTGTTCTCTTGAGGGAGAATATTTCGCGGTCGGTCAGGAGAGCGAACTTCAGATCCGGATTCTGCAGGGAGTGCGGGAGGAGATCCTCTTCTTCGGCCCGGATGAGGGTAAGGACCCCCCGTTGCGACTTGAGTTCGAGACTGCAGGAAATGTGTTCCTCTGAGCAGATTCCCTTCAGCTCGTCCAAGCGCTTGGTCACGACGAAGAGCGCCCAGTCCTGCTGAAGCTTGTCGCGGATGTCGTTCAAGAAATCGGAGAGCGTATAGAACTTGAGCACGGAGAGATACCGCACGTGCGCGTGGTTCTCCTCGCTTAAGGGAAAGGGTGTGAAGCGCAGGAGCGCGGCCTTGAGCGGAGGAGAGATGTCATCCTGGTCATCCAAAATCAAGAGCGCCTCGTCAGGCAGCTGCTCGCCCAAGGGGAGCATCTTTTCATAGAGCACGGGGAAGATGGCGAGCTCCTGGCCCGCATCGCGCGTCTTCGAGAGATCGACTCTGTCAACCGCGAGAATCTTCTCCACACGATCGAGGTTGAGAGAGATGCGATAGGGGTGACCCGATTGGATGGGGAAGATGTCAAAAACATCTCCGGTCCGGCGATACTCTCCGGGTTGGAGATAGAGATCCGCACCGTGCTGATACCCCAATGCGATGAGAGATTCGACAAGCTCGGTAAAAGCGATTTTCCCGTCTTTCTCGAGGTGAATCCGACGCTCGTTCAGTTCCTTCAGTGAAGGAAAATCCTGTTCCCACGTCTCCCGCGAACAGAGGAAGATGTCTTTCCCCGCCCCCTCCATGAAGAGGAGATACGTCTGCAGGGCTTCCGGCAGGATCTCCCCGGCGGCATTTTCAACGGGGGTGAGCATGTACACATGCTGATCGAAGAAATGCAACCAGTGGCGTAAGGCCTCGCAGTTGCCATCTTTTTCCGTGACAATGAGAGACTGATGCGGCTGGTGCGTGAGGAGCGAAGCGATGAGAAGTGCTTTTGCGGTCTCATTGGAGGCACCAGAAAGCGTCAGCCGTCTGCGGGCCTTCAAAAGGTGTGCGATATCCCGGTGCGTCTCACTCCCAAGGAGGAGAGAAGGTTGCATGATTTCGATGATTTACCAAGTGCCGGAAGCCCCCGCCTCCCAAAAAAAGACGGGTGTTGGAAAAAAAGACATCTGGTCCCAAAACGAAACTTCCGGAGGTACTATAGGAAGAAATAAAAGAATTTGCAAGGGCGGAAAACGAGGCGACTATCCCCTGAAGTCTAGTAAGCCCAGGTGATGGTTCGTGGCTCGCGGCGCGGCGTGTCATGGTGAGGTGCTTTTTGCCGCAGCAAAAAGCCACGAATCCATGCACGCCGCTCGCACCTCACCATGACACCTGGGCTTACGTACTATATTTCAAGGAATAGTTGCCAAAAACGATGATGAGACACCCCCCAATACTTCATTGGAGCAGCTCTTTGATGAGCGCGATAATTTTTGCAACCTCAGCCCGGTTAATGGGATCATCGGGACGGAAGGTGTTGAGAGGATTTCCTGATGCATCAAGATCGCCGGAGACGAGCCCGTAGGTGGTCGCTACAACAATTGCCGGAGCATAAGGATGGTTATTGGGGAGATCTTCGAAGGGGCTGGGTGCCTTGGCCCCCGTCGGAATCCCCAGCACCTCGAGCAGCGTCTGGATCACCGCCCCGCGCGTCGCAGGCTTGTTCACGTCGCGTGAAGGCGCGAAGACGGAGAGCGACAGTGCTTCCGCTTGCGCGAGGTAGGCCGCCGCCCAGGTGCCCTTGGCGCTCGTGTTGCGCGGAGGGGGCAGACCCCTCAGGTCGAAGGTCTGATCCGAGGACTGCATGGCCATCTTGAGAACCTCGGCGTAGGTAATGGGATTGCCGACGCCGAATTCGCCCTTGGGCTTGCCCGTTTCATCCTCATACCCCGTCGCGATGTTCTCCTCGATCACGTAGGACACGTACGGCGCATACCACTCGTCCAGAGAGACATCGGCATACATAACAGGAACATCTTCAACAGTGGCAAACAGCTTGCCGCGCCTCGCGGCGATGACCTGAAGGTCGGGGGATAAGGACGATGGCGCGGAGGCATTGAGCGCTTCCTGATCGCGGGCCTCACGCTGCGCTATGCGCTCCGCCTCCCGTCTGGTGTTTGCCTCCTGCTCCTCCTTCAGCGCCTGCTGCTCGGCGAGGAGGGCGGCCCCGGCTGCGGCGGCGTGCTCCTGCTCCAGTTTGAGGGCCCGCGCATAACGTTCAT
>DMXL01000006.1:219877-220195 GCA_003483925.1 Candidatus Peribacteria bacterium
CATCGCGGCGCAGGGCATACTTCCACTCCAATTCCTCCTGCTCCTCCCCGCTCCGGGCGACTTCTGCCTCATATTCCGCGATCCGCTGGGCGATCCGCTCCTCGCGCTCCCGGGCCGCCAGCTCTTCACGTTCCTCCGCCTCCCGCCGGGCGAGCTCTTCCTCCTCCGTCAGGCGCGACCGCTTGGCGAGGCGCTCCTCCCGATGGACGGCATTCGTCTTCCGTTCCTCCGCCAGAGCCGTCTGCTCCGCTTCCAGAGCAACTTGCTTCTCTGCGAGGCGCTGCTCCTCGAGAGCGAGGGCCCGCGCATAACGTTCAT
>DMXL01000006.1:220331-303702 GCA_003483925.1 Candidatus Peribacteria bacterium
CATCGCGGCGCAGGGCATACTTCTTTTGAAGTTCCTCCTTCTCCTGCTGGATGAGAGCAATTGCAGCCTCGTGCCCGGCGATGCGCTCGGCGATGCGTGTTTCCCGTTCCTGCGCCGCCAGCTCTTCCGCCTTTGCTTTCTGGGTTTTGGCGGACAAGCCACCGGCCTCCTGATTCTCTTGCGCCGCGATCTGCTCGCTCGCGGCCTTCTTTCCTTCGAAACGGGCGAGAATCGCCTCCCGAGCCTGCGCGATGCGCTCCGCCATCTGCGCAGGACTGCCACGGCTGCCGCCGCCTCCCCCTCCGACCTCCGTGCTCTCCGCCGTCACGGAAGAACCGATGGTGAGGTTCGCGGTATCGCTCCCTGTATCGCCGGCATCCTGCGCATCTGCGTACGCGAGGGTGATCGTGGTGGAGCTTGGCGTCTCCAGTACACCGTTGTCCGCGACGATGAAGGTGGTATTCTCCTGGATAACCGTGGGGACCGATCCGCGGAAGACACCCGACGTTTTCGTCGTCTCTGTGAGCGTCGCCGTTTCCGTGTCCCCCGCACCCAAGGTCATGGTGACGGTGAGGGAGTCTTGAGCGGCTCCGGAAATGTTTTCGTCGGCATCGGTTACCGTGAGGTATGTGGTATCTCCCGCCGGGTAATCGTTTTCCTGCACGTAGGCCGCGTCCGCGAGGAGGAGGGCGCCGTGCGTATGCACGATCTTCCCGGTGCCTTCGTTCGTCGTTCCATAGTTCACGATCTCGGCGTTGGTTGCCGTGAGCGTAGAGCTCCCGAGGGAGAGGGTCGCGCCCGTGCCAACCGTCAGGGCATTGGAAACGGCAGCGTCGCTGCTGAGTGCAACGGTGGCTCCATTCCCGCTCAGGGTGAGGCCATAGTATGGCCAGTCTTTGAGGGTGTATGGGCCGCTCGTCCCGTCGTACTCTACGGTGCCGGAATTAGAATCATTCGTGATGCCTGTCACAGTTTCGTTTCCTTTCAGCCGGAGTGTCCCATCGTTGCTGAAGCTGGCCCCCGTGACGACGAGGGTCTGGCCGTTCAAGTCCAGGATGGAGGAACCGGCGAGCGTCAGGGCAGACGTGATGGTGAGTGTATCCAAAAGATCATAGACACCACCGCCGTTGAGCGTGAGGGTGTACAGGCTGTTGCCTCCCGTATCAATCGCTTCGCTGCCTGCTCCCGTGAGCGTCACTGTCCCATTGCCGTGGGTGAAGGTTCCCGGAAGGTACAGGCTGCCTCCGACGCTGAGCGTACCCGTGGAGATGGCATAACTGCCCGAGTTTGTGAAGGTGCCATCCAGAGTCGTTGCGGAGCGCTGAGTGACTATGGCTCCCGTGAGGACCTTCACGGAGTGGAGGGACTGCAGGGTGCTGCCCGATAGATTGGAGATGCCGTTGAGCTCAACGGTGGAGGAGCCCGCCGTGATCGCACCCGCATCATCCACATCGAAGGTGCCGTCGGTGACCCGCACGGTTGCGGAGGAGAGATTGAGCGTGCCGGGTTGGTCGAAGGTGAAGGACGCTCCTCCTGTGTACTGGCTGTTGCCCGTTCCCTGCGTCACCGTCCCGTTATTCGTCAGTGTGTTTCCATTCGTTGTGCTGTCTGCGCCCAGAGCCCCTGCCGTGTCCATGTCGTAGAAACCCTTGACCACACTGCTTGTGAGGGCAGAGCCGTTTGTGCCTGCCAAACCCAATTCAGAGAACATACGCCACTTGCCGTTGTTGTGGAGATAAGTGTCTTCGGCATCTGTGGTAAGGCGGTTGATGTAGCCGACGCCCTGGAAACGACCTCCAAAGTAACTGCCCGCGGAGAAGGAGTACCTTCCGAGCCAGAGATTTCCAGAGTCCACGCTCGTCGCCTTGGCGGAAATTGATGCTGTTAACCCTCCGTCAGAAACGTTATTGATTTTGCCCGTCATATTGCCGTCACGGTCAAACTTCAATATAAGGGTATACCAGTTGCCAACAGTTAAAAGCGTCGTTCCTATTGAATAGACTGGACTAGCGGTACTATCGTTAAAACCTAATGACACGTAGCCATTGGCCGTCACGATGGCTTCAATAAAGTCCGCAGCAGCGCTCTCTGTTCCCAAACTGAACAGGTATTGGGAACCCGAAATCCTGTCCAGATAGAAACTCGCTACCACTGAAAAGTCACCAGTCCCTGGATTGAAACTCGTTCCCGTATATGAGAGCGACTGGCTCGTGCCGTTGAACTGCCCCGCGTAGTCCACTGCCGGCCCTCGCCCGCGCGGAATTCCCGTTGTCCCCAAAATCTCGGCGGCAGTGAGGGTGACGGAGTCTATATAGATGGAGTTGGAAGTAGCAGTAGAACCTATTAAGAAGTTTGTTGCGTCAGCCCTGGCAGTCCTGGTGTATGCCGCATAACTCGTTGTGATTGCTTGGTCGGCACTTGAATTTCCAAACCACGTTCTAATGTTTGGCGTGCCACTTGTTGCCTTAGCATATATGCTGGATGTGTATAATTTTCCCGATGTGAGCACGGTTTGATAAAAACGGGCAAGATTACCACTCGCATCAATATCCAACCTCGCCGCGTTCGTTCCGTTATACGGAGCCGTGTCTTCTCTGTTAACCGTAGAAGTTCCACTCACGCTCTCCGACCACGTCCCCGCATTTGTGCTTGTTGTCCAATCTTCAAACCCGCCGTTGTTTATTGAGGCGGTGGTGATTTGCTTGAGGGATACGTCGTCAAAGTAGGCGATGCCTGTATTTGTAGATGGACAATAAACTCTAATGTAAATACTTGTAGTACTTGCAGGCACGGCAAAATCAACAGTTACAAGCGTGTAGGCAGCTCCTGTCACGCCAGTGCTTATGCTGGTAACAATATCACCGCCCAATGACAAATTACTTATACGGTATTGTCCCGCGTACGTTCCATCGCCGTGCGTCCAAAACGACAACCTCATATTTGTTGAGGCTGTAACGGCTACAGTTTGCCCAAGATATGTGTTTACTGAACTTCCTGCGGTTAATTTCACCGCATGCGACCCCCCGTGGATATCAACTGTCTCATCTGCGATTGCTCCATTTCCAGCTGAGTCATCCCAAGTCCCGAAGAAATCAGGATCGCCTGCCCCAGCTGTCTCAAACCCCGTATTCGTCAGCTTCTCGCTCCCATACACCGGCGGGGCAATGATGTTGCCGAAGGTTTGCGAGAGGTGGTTGGTGCCATGAGCGTCGTACCGTGTGCCTGCGTTCTCGCCCAAATCCCACCAAGAAACCAAACTAGTTTTCAAATCAGAACCATCTGTTCCTGCAATTCCAATATCTTTATACACCCTGCCATTCCCCGAGTTATACAGCCAAGTAATTTCATCGGCGGTGAGAAGGCGGGAGGAGAAGGAGAGGGAATCGAGACGGCCGTTGAAATACTCGTCATAACCTGAAGTATGGTAACCCCCAAGGATGAACACATAGGCATTATTCATATCTCCTTGCTTGCCACTGATGTCCAGAGTTATTTTCGCGACATTATTCACAGATAACACCGCATTTCCATCACGGTCGAAATTGATGGAAATGAAATACCACGTACCGGTAGTTACCGTACTGCTTACAGAATTCCCAGTAATCCCTCCGGTGCCATCGTCAAATGCGAGCACAAGCATGCCATTTGCCTGAGTGTATACATAATATCCGCCTTTGGTTATTAAATCCTCATAATTAACAAGCGAGTCGAAGTAAAACCATCCCGAAATACTAAAATCACTCGTCCCCGGGTCCAACCCCGTCTGGCTGGCATCCGCAATCTGCAACTTGCTCTTATCCGCCGCGGTGAATTGTACTGCGCCGTCGCCGACACTTCCGGTGATCGTTGAAGATCCGAGGGAGAGGGTGCCGCCGTAGCCACTGGTGACAGTGATGGCGGAGACGAGGATGTCTGCGTCGACGGCGGCATCCGTCGCATCGGTACCGTCGAAGAGGGCGGTATCGGCGGCGGTGGGAGCGGTATTGTCACTCCAGTTGGCATCTTCCGACCAGTTATTCGTGGATCCTCCTCCATCCCATGTGCGGGTGGCGGCAAGCGCGACCATCGGCAAACAGAGTTCTGCCACCCAAAACGCAGGCAGGAGAACGGCAGCGACGAGGCGCGATCGCAAGAAGGGCATCTTATCGTGAAATGTACTACAAAAGGCCGAAAAAGTGTAGATGAACGCCGCCGCACTCTCACTCTCACTCTTCCTGCAACCGCAGCGGCATGATGAGGTGAAGGAGAAACTCCTTGCCCGGCAGACGGAAGACTGCGGGGTGCATGCTGTCCGTAATCTGCACTTCCACTTCTTCATTCTCCATATGGTTGAGGAAATCGAGAAGGTAGGAGGAGCTTAAGGCGATCTTATTCTCCTTGCCGCTCTGCGATACTTCGAGGGTCGCTTCATCCTTGCCCATTTGCGTCTGCGGCGTGGTCATCTGCATCTTGCCTCCCGAGAAGCGGAAGGTGATGTTGTTATTGATCTCCTTCGCGAAGTAATGCATGCGGCGGATGACGGTGAGCAGTTCCCGCACAGGGACGGTCACCTTCGTTTTCGCCTCTTTTGGAATGATCTGCTGATAGTCGGGGAACTTGCCATCGATGAGACGGGAGAGGAGACGCGTGCGACCGGCTCTCAGTTCGATCTGCTGATTGCTGAGGGCGATTTCAATCGTTGCCGCTGCCTGGTGGTCCTTCCCCTTCTTTTCTTTCTTCTCCTCTTTTTCTTTCTTCGATTCCTCTCCCTTCTTGCTTCCCAAAACAGCCTTCAACTCCTCAAGAACCTTCGCAGGGATGATGCAGGAGAGATCCGCCTTGCCTGTGGAGAGAGGCACCCTGTACTCCGAGAGGCGATAACTGTCGGTGGAGACAAAGATGAGGTTCCCCTTTTCAGCCCGGAGATAGACACCGGAGAGAACCGGCCGCAGGGTGGATTTTGCAGAAGCGAAGGTTACCATATGAAGTGCATCCAGAAGCGGTTCCGCGCCAATAGTGAACGTTTCCTCATTCTCAATGGGGGTGATGGTTGGATACTCGGTTGCCGACTCGCCGGCAATGAGGGTTTTCGCATGAGTGGACGTGCACTTTAATTGATTTCCTCCACTCGTCTCCAAGAGCACCTCCGCATCGGAGTTGTACTGGGCAAAATTAAGAATGGCTTTCGCGGGCACGGTGATCGCTCCTTCATTTTCAATGTTCGCCTCAAAGCTGGTGACAATACTCAGTTCCAAATCCGTCGCACTGATCACACATCGCTTTCCTTCCACCTCTACAAGAACATTATTGAGAATGGGGAGTGTTTGCTGTCCTCCAATCGCTCTGCTTACAAGTTGGAGTGCCTGAAGGAGTTCAGAAGTTTTGCAGGAAAATTTCATGGTAATGATAAGGTAGTTAGAAGGAGTATAAACAATCCGTCATCAAAGTAGTATCTTCCCAAGGAGAGAATTATCCAGTGTGCTCTGTGGAAAGACAATGATAACTCCTGCGAGATTTAACATTTTTGCTTCTGAAGGGGAGGAGAGAGGGGCCTCGTTCACTTTTTTTGTGTGTGGGGGATGTGGAAAACTCGTGGATAACATGACAGGCGAAGGCTTCAGAGAGGGAAATCTACTATTTTGGCTTTGTGGAGCCAACCATTTAAAGTCCTGTGGAGAAGATCTGTGGGGATGAGATCTTCTCCTTCCCCCCCTTTTCCACACAAGTGTGGATAATCTACTCAAAGCTTCTACAAGCCAAAAATCACAATTTCTTGTGTGCTCCTTCGCGGGCAGCGGACGCTGGGGGATGAACACGATTTTCCGAGACGACGAGCTGGCCGCCTTTCGAAGTGACGTAACTGCGGTCAGGAATATCCTGCGTGAGCAAAAGGTGGCCTGTCACAAATGTGCCGCCGCCGATCTTCACGCCGGGGTTGATGTCAACGGAAATACCAAGACGACAATCGTCGCCGATCGCCGTTCCAAATTTCGTGAGGTCGGTCTTCATCGGCGTTTCATGAACAGCGGAAGAAATCTCTCCTTCATCGAGTCGGAGATTGCCGGTCATGCATCCGCCTCCGAAAGAAACATTATTGCCGATCACACTGTCTCCGACGAAAGACATATGTGTCCAGACATGATGCCCGAGGATGCTTGACTTCACTTCGCTCGAGAAACCGATGACGCAGTGATCGCCGATGCTCGCATCCCGGACGAGAGTGTTATTGCCGATGAGAGAACCTCTTCCGATGACGCAGGGGCCGCGAACTGTTGCGTGCGGGAAGATGCGGACTCCTTCGCCGAGGACGACAGGCCCTTCGATCACTGCCGTCGGATGAATTTGCGCGCTGGGGTGAATCCGGGGCTGATGAACCTCTGCAAGCAGGAGATCTTTGAACGCCAACAGGTGCCACGGGAACTTCACAGCCGTCCACATTCCTTCGTAGACCACCGCTCGGTACTCATAGACGGGGAAGAGACTGGCAAGGGCCCGTTCATAACCATCGTCTTCCTTGGTGTGGGTGGTTTGCAGGGCGGTGAGAAGGAGTGAAGCATCGTTGTGGACGTGAGCGACAATATTTACGAGATCGCTGGGCTCCTTCCCCTCTTCGGGCTTCTCCACAATGGAGAGGATGCGGTCTCCTTTGGTCTGGAGATAGCCGCCGGGGAAGTAGCGCTCTCTTCGTTGGGCGAGCAGGCACCCTGCCACGCCCTTTTCCCGGGAGGATGCGAGGAGCTGCTCGTACGCGGATGCATCGACGATATCATTGCCGCAGATGATGAGGACGGGTTCCCTCCCGCATTGTGGGAGAGCGCTCAAGAGAGCGCCACGCATTCCCAGATTCAGATCTTCCTGTTCGATGGTTGGGAGGGGCGGGAAAAGCGCGGAGGCCTGTGGCAAATTGTGCGCCCCTCCAACAAGGACGATGTCCGTGCATCCCGCGCGTCGCAGGCGTTCGATTTGCACAGAGAGGAGGTTCGTTTGGCAGACGGGAAAAAGTGTCTTCTCAGCAAGGGGCCAGAAGCGCTTGGAACGGCCGGCAAGGAGTAATAGCGTCTTCATTTGGACGTCTAGCGTACTCTCAAAAGGGGCTTACGGGAGGGAAAAAGAGCCTTTTTTAGTGAGAAAGAAAGGCGTGGTGGCCATCACTGACGAAGGTGGCGGTACCGGTACTGTGGAGGGAGAGAAGCAGGATGCCGAGGGCCCCTAAACGAGAGACGACTTCCGGATGCGGATGTGGGTACTGCCCTTCGGGATCCGACGACACAATTGCCGCGTCAGGATGGACGGCGAGGAGAAAGTCAGTCGAAGAGGATAGTCTGCTGCCGTGGTGCGGCAGCTCCATCACTGTTGCAGAAAGATTTTCTCCGCTCGAGAGAAGTGCCCGCTCCGAAGCGAATCCGATATCTCCCGGGAGGAGGACAGCTGTTTCCCCGTAAAGAATTCGTAAGGCGAGAGATGCTTCATTGAGATCGTTTGGGAATGCAGATGAATGCGCGTCGGGTGGCCAGAGGACATCGATCATAACGCCATCCCCCATGGAGAGATCCTCTGTGGGGTCGGCGATGATGATAGGAATCTGTTGCTGCTCGATAAGGGAAAGGAAAGCTTGATAGCGCGGGAGCGTATGCCCTACGCCGCTGAAGAGCACGGATTTCACACGGTAACGCTTCATCACTTCCGGGAGTGCGGCGACATGATCGGCATGCGGGTGGCTCAAGATGAGGAGATCGATGGAACGAGCGGCGATCGGAAGAGATCGCCCAAGCTCTTCGAGAGCCGTCAGATCGGGACCACCATCAATGAGAATGCGTTTTCCGGAAGGGGTCGTGACGAGAGTGGCCGCCCCTTCTCCCACGGAGAGGAAGCGCACGGTGAGTTTACCGTTCGCCGTGAGGGGGAGCTCATGCCAGATAAGTGTCGCTGCGGCAACGACAATGAAGAGGGCGGCTGTCCATCGTGAAAGGGATCGATGCATGTAGCACAGTACCCTAGCGGGAAACGTGCGTGGAAGCATCAGAAAATCAGAAAGAGGGTTAGGGATAGGATTAGGGTTAGGGAAAAAATTCCTATCAACCATAAACAATATCCCCTAACCCTAACTCCTAACCCTTCTCATCCGGCGCCATCCGGCAGTGGCGCCGGCGGCGGCAAATGCGAGAGCAGCGACACCAAATCCGGTTGTGGAGAGACGGTCGGTCGCCGGGGATCTTGGCGAGGAAACGCTGGCAACGGGCGCTTGCGTCGCCGAAGCTTTTCCTTCCAGCGTTGCCATTTGTGAGGCGCTTGGCAGTTTCGTTCCGTCCGTCTTCACCGGCGTCACGACGATGCCGAATGATCCGGGTGTCACATCACTCAATTGCATACCCGGGATGCCGGCTGGCAGTGTCTGTGTTCCTCCGAAGGTGTTTCCTCCGTCCCGCGTCTGTTCCACGATGTAGTAGCCAAGCTCCTGAGGATTTCCGACAGTGTCCCATGTCGCCGTAATGGCATAGAGGCCGTTGCCCTGTTTCACCGTGTGCATGACGAAGTTCCCAATGCCGGCAAACGGCATACCCGCGTTCGGATCCTGCGGGATAGCGGGGATCGGGTCGCGGCCGGATGGCGATCCTTCGAAGACAACGGTGCGGCGCACAGGGTCGAGCGGAATACCTTCGATATTGAAGGCCGGTTCACTGACGCGCATCTCATACTTTCGTCCGCGCTCCTGTGTGTCCGTCACAACAAGGATTGTCGATCCTTCGATGGCAATACTGGTAATGGGCAATTGCGCACCGGATGTGTCCATAATGGAGAACGCCTCCGGAGCCCTTGCCGGTTCGACGGTAATCGGATCGGAAAACTGGAGGAGTACCCCCGTCGCAGAAACAACCTGCAACGATACAATCGAAACAGTGGCGTTTCGTTGCGGAGCGAGAGGTTGCTCTGCGGGTGGCGTCGGTGTCGATGGGACAATGGGAACAGGATTTTGGTCCACAGGAGGAATGGGTGCGGGTATCGGGGCAGTGGGGTTCGGTTCCGGAGTGGCTTTCGGGGCGATAGCAACACTCACTTCTTCCACGAAGGTATTCGCGTCCTCGCCCGAGGAGCTCACGCCGAGCACGCTGATGAAGAGCATGGGGACATCAGGAGGATTTTCAATAACATAAGAGGTCACCGGCCCTGCGGTCGTTTCAAAATCATCGTAGAGCCCGCGGTTTTCCAGAATGGATTGCGAGCTGAAGTACACCCTGTAGAGCGCCACGTTCTCGCTCGGTTGCGCTTGCCAGCTTACGGTGACCTTTCCGTTATGTGATTCAGCCGCAAGACCCGTCACCGGCGATGGAGCGACTGCCAGTGTGATGACTGGCAGGAGGAGAGCGAAGGTTAGCGCAGCGAGGGAAGCGGCAGTGCTCTGGCGCATAGGAATATGGGTGTATATTTCGAGAAATTATAGCACAGATCAGCTCCTAAACCAAGTTCTCCCCCCGCATTCCTCGCAGGATGCCGCGGTCAAGACCGAGGATCCAAGCCAAAATACCCATAAGGAGGGTGGCGGCGCCCAATCCGACAATCGTCTTGAGATCACTGGTCAGGAGCGGGGCGCCAAAGGAAAGGAAGAGCGCCAACGGTGCCGTGAAGCCGATCCACCGCATCGTGTCGCTCCAGCTGAATGCGACGGGCATCGCACGCAGCCCCTCCGCGAGGAGGAGGAACCCCAGCGCCGTGTGAACGATTACGGATGTGGTTGCAGCACCCATGAAGCCGTCTTGTGGGATGAGGATGAGGTTGCTCGCGAGCGACAAGCATCCCCCGAAAAGGAGGATGGTCACCAACCGCTTCCACTGGCGACGCGTAAGGAGCACATAGAATCCGTAGAGGATGAATCCATTGAAGAACATGGAGAATCCAATGAGCCGCAAGACCGAGTCAGATCCGCTCTGAGTTGGGGTGGAGAGGTAGGCATTTGTGGTGAGGAGCGCGACGAGCGGGCGGGCCCAGAGGATGCTGAAGAGCAGTGAGATGGATCCGAGGATGAGGATGGTGAAGAGCGTTTTCCCGAGCAACGACTCCGTCGCCTCGCCGCGCTCATGACGCTCGCTCAAGAGCGGCAGGACGGAATTGAGCAGGAAGGTGGGGATGAGGTAGCCCATGTCCGCCATGCGCTGCACGAAGCCGTAGTATGCGTTCTGCAGCTCAAAATCGGGGCGCAGGAGAGCGATCAGCGTCACATCAAACTGCCGGTAGAGGGCCATGCAGAGATAGGCGAGGCCGAAGGGGGCGGCGGCAAGAGTGATTCTCTTAAGGAGAGCGCTGTCCCAGCGGGGGAAGAGCGGCAGGGAGCGTCGCGCAAACAGAAGAGAGAGGACAAGCAGCAGCAGCGCCCCCGCTCCCCCGATGCCGAGGAACGCTTCGTAGATGTGCGGATTGTCGCTGTTGCGCACGCCGAGGAAGATGAAGACCCCGATTGCGCTTGCGGTCAGGATGCGCTGTGCCACTTCCGCAATGAACACGCAGTGCATTCGATACTCCACCTGGAAGACCGTGCGGATGATGCCGGCAAGCAGGGTGAAGAAGGGGACGAAAGCGGCGATGGTCACGCCGATGGGCAGCAGCGTCCCACGCCACATCGGCACGAGCCAGACGATGACAATGGCCGAACCGAGCGAGAGGAGAAGAATGATCGTACGCAGGATGAGCAGCGCTCCGAGCACTTCTTTTCTTCGGTCTCCGGCCCGGCTCACTTCGCGCACGGCCACGGCATAGAGGCCGAAGTCCGCGAGGATGCCGAACAACTGGAGGAATCCGTAGGCGGAGTTGTAGTCGCCGGCCAGCTCTTTGCTTAAGCCCATCGCCACGAATTTCACCGTGAGGATGCTTAAAGCAGCCATCGTCACCTGACTTGCAAGTTGCCAGAGTGTGGACAGGGCGATCTTCTGGAGAGACATCGGGAAGGATTGTAGAGGAGACCAATATAAAATGCCCTCCTCCTTTTGAGGGCGGATTCCCAAAGGGCAAAGGAATGATCCGAAAGCCCCTCAAGACGGTGGAGGAGGGCGCTCCTGACGTTCGGGTCGATCGATTCGAGGGAGACGGGGCTCTTCGACTCGGAAGAGACTCAAGAGTCGTGCCATACGTCATGGTACTGGGAATCGGCCAACCCGCGTTCAAGGAGATATGATGATCGTAAGCCACGTATCAACATGCGTCGAATAAATATCGGGAACCTCTGAAAAACTGCCAATTTGTCACCCTGAGCGGAGACGAAGGGCGACAAATTGGCAAATAGGCACATGTCATGGTGAGCGGAGACGAACCATGACATGTTTTTCAATGGATGCTCTAAAAGAGCCCCCGTCGCTGCTTGCCCGAATGAGGGCTTTCTTTGGATCTGCCCGAGGGGGCAGTTCCGCAAAATGCAGAGCGACGGAGGCGTGCCGACCCGGTTGGGAGCCAGGGGTAGGAATACCCATCCTAGGTGGGTCGTTTCAACTGCGTGGATTAGATGTCGGGAAGCCCGATGGCCTTGCGACATCACCTCACTTGCAGGTGGTACGATCCCGTAAAGAGGGTGAAACCCTGGGTCAAGACCAGGAAGGCTGTCCGCCAAGCACCCCAAAGACAGAAGCGGGTGCCCAGAGGATTGCGCATACTTAAGATTTGTTTCAGATACCTGTCAATCAATTGGACAACATTCTGGATCTTCTTTACCCTTTGCCAGCAGAATGCCGCTTCCGTTCCAACATCTCACGTCCACCAAGCAACTCACACGAGGGGATACGGACGCTATTTTGCGTGTTGCCGCGGAGATGGAGGGGGTGCTCAAGAAAGGGGGATCGGATCTCCTGCACGGGAAGATCCTTGCAAGCCTTTTCTATGAGCCGAGCACGCGCACGCGCTTGAGTTTCGAGACGGCCATGCAGCGGCTTGGCGGGCAGGTGGTCACTGCGGACGGATTGCAGTTCAGCTCCCTCTATAAGGGGGAGTCCGTCGAGGACACGATCAAAGTGGTGAACCAGTATGCGGATATCATCGCGATGCGGCATCCCGAGCAGGGGTCCGCCGATCGTGCGGCATCCGTGAGCGCTATCCCGTTCATCAATGCGGGCGACGGCCCCGGCCAGCATCCCACCCAGGCGCTGCTTGATCTCTACACCATAGAAAAGGAGCGCGGAAAAATCGATGGCATCCACATCACCATGGTGGGCGACCTCAAGTTCGGCCGCACGGTGCACTCCTTAAGTTTCCTCCTCGGGCTCTATAAGGACATCCGCTTCACCCTGGTCTCGCCGGCGGAGCTTACCATGCCGGAGAAGGTCACAAGTTTTTATAAGGAAAAGAAAATCGCGTACACAGAGACGGAGAATCTCGAGGACGGGCTCGATGCGGATGTCGTCTACATGACACGCGTGCAGAAAGAGCGCTTTGAAGACGCGGCGCAGTACGAACGTTTGAAATTGAAGTACATCCTCACGGCGCAGCAGCTCAAGGGGCGCTCTGTCACCGTTCTCCATCCGCTGCCGCGCGTCGGGGAAATCGCTCTCGATGTCGATCCCCTGCCGACCGCCGCTTACTTCCGGCAGGTGCGTAACGGTGTGGTGCTGCGCATGGCGCTCCTTGCGATGCTCCTCAAGAAAGCGTGAGAATGCTACGCTTGCCGCAATGACACCTCTGAAGGAAGAATGCCTTCGGCTCCCTGGTCTCATCGACTGCCACGTGCATTTTCGCGAGCCGGGAGGAGAACAGAAGGAGACGATGGCGACAGGAGCGCGCAGCGCTCGCGCGGGCGGCGTGCTCACGGTTTGCGACATGCCCAACACCTCTCCGCCAACGGTGACGGTGACGGCGCTGGAAGACAAGGTGCGGCGCGCAGCGCAGGTGAAGGACTGCGATATCCGCTTCTTCTTCGGGGCGACGAAGCGGGAGCATTTGGATGAGTTGAAACGATTATGGACGGATCAGAAGTTGCATAGCCTGAAAGCGAGGTGTGCGGGCTTGAAGGTTTACATGGATCACTCGACGGGTAATCAGGGAATGGAGGAGTCTCTCATTCCAGAGGCATTCAAACTGTGCGCCGAACTTTCCATCCCTCTTGTCGCGCACTGCGAGGACCCTGAGATCAATCGGCGGGCTACGGAAGAATTGAAACAGAAAGACATCACTGCTCACTCGCTCATGCGTCCGCCCGAGAGCGAAGAGCGGGCCGTCGCTCGTGTCATTGAGCTTGCGTCACAGTACGGAACGCACACCCACGCCACACATATCTCTTCGAGAGATGCGATGACGCTCATTCGCACCGCGAAGGCGAATGGCGTACCGATTACCTGCGATGTCACGCCGCATCACCTCTTCTTGACCATTGATGATTACGCGAAGCTCGGGACACTCGCGAAGATGAACCCGCCGCTTCGCTCCATTCGTTCCGCAGCTCATCAATCGGCCCTCTGGGCGGCCATTACTGACGGAACGGTGGATTGCATCGCGAGCGATCACGCGCCGCACACGCTTGCCGAGAAGCAAACCGCCGACATCCTGAAGGCGCCCAGCGGTGTGCCGGGAGTGGAGACGATGCTTCCGCTCCTCCTCACTGTGGCGGCAGGCAAGTGGCCGGGGCCGAAGCTGCAGGCGACAAACTATAAGCTGCAAGTGGAAGACATCGTTCGGTTGTGTTTCACGAATCCCAATCGTATCTTCTCCCTCCGCGCCCCTTCAGGGGATAGAGTCGAAGTGAAGATGAGCGAGGAGTGGGTGATCCATGGAAATGCACTCCATTCCAAGTGCGGCTGGACGCCGTATGAGGGGTGGAAGGTTGTGGGGAAGATCACACCTCTTTAAGGTGATCAATCCCGTAGCTGGGGTTCGCGAACCCCAGCTACGGGGTCGGCATCGTGAGGGATCAACATCGTAAGGAATGGGGTGTTAATAGAAAAAGGCAAATACCATGTTGATTTGTCAAGTCCCTCACTGTATCACAGGAGCAGTGCAACCCGCTCTTTCGGTTTTTGGCACTTTCGTGGGTAGGCTCCGCACTTTAATGTGCGTGAGTAGGCCCAGAAAGGAGAGGAGAAAATGCCACGTCGACTGCGATGCAAGTTGGTGAGCGATCTCCACTGCGCTGCCGCTGTGGTGCAGCACCTGGCGGAAGCAATCAGGGATGCCGGAGGTCGTCCCGATGATGTGTTTGACCTTCTGGTGCGACATCCTCCGTATCGTGCAAGGATTGCCAGAGGCATATTGCGCGGAGGACCACTGCTGATCGATCATCTGAAGAAGGGTTCACACTTCCCAATTGCGGTCAGTGTGAATCGGCAGGCGCATCCACCCGAATGGCTGAAGCTGCCTCGCGGCTTTTGCTCTTCAGAGTGGCAAGCGGGCTGTCAGACGGTCAGCAGATCCAAGATCCTCTCGATCCTTCTGGCAGGCACGAGCGCCCCCGGCGATGAGATCGTAGAGGCAATCGGGGATGAACCACTGTGGTACCCCGGATCGTACGTGGACATGTGCCACTACCTCGCGGCTCCAGAAGCCTTCCCGGCATACGATCGAGGTTCATCAGTGCGGTTCTACACACTCGATGGCAATCTCGAGAGTAAGCAGGTGTGCTACGTTGCCGGTAGCAAGCTGCATGTCTGTGGGCTCCAGGAGACGATTCCAGAAGGGAGCTGGATCTCCGTGTGGGCATGATGTGACACTGTGTTCGTAACGGAAAGGGTTGCACCCCCGGCGGCCTCAGGATGAGGTCGCCGGATTTTTCGTAGTATTTGTGTAGTCACATCAATTCCTCCAACGACGTAATGACACGATCCGCGCAGTCTCTCGCATACGATGGCGTGAACTCCCGGGCGATCAGAATATTCGGCATCTTGGCATTGCGCGCAGCTTCCATGTCGAATGCTTGGTCGCCGATGTATACACAGCGCTCCGGATCTATGCCGAAGGCTTGCGCTGCGAGGAATAATCCATGCGGATGCGGCTTGAAGTACGGGTCCATCTCGTCCGCGGTGATGATCGTCGGAAAGTATTTCGAGAGCGGCAGGGATCGTTCGATGGCCTTCACGTACGAGCGGTGGGATCCCGTGACAATCGCGCGCGGCAGTGTTGGCGGCAGCGCTTCGAGGAGCGGCAGGACATCGGGGAACCACCGGAGTTTTGTCGCGAGGAGATGCTCATAGTGCGCGTCGCGCCCGACACGGATTGTCTCGGCGAGATGAGCGGCCCCGCGCGGGGCGAGTGCGGACTTTAAGGGTAAGCCTTTGCAGTAGATGTCACGGCGGAAGGCTTCGGTATCGAGTGGAAGGTCGTGCGCGGCGAACGCGGAGAGGTACGCTTCCTCGTAGAGCGGAAGAGAGTCGATGAGCGTTCCATCGAGATCGAAGAGGAAGGCGGCTGGTTGCATGGGATCTCGATCATACGTGGAAGCAAATCATTCGACAAAAAAGCTGTGAGCTTTGCAGTCACAGCTTCGTTTGCTTTCATAGTTGTTCAGACCTCGATGAAGATGGGGATCACCATCGGTTCCCGGTCGAGCTTCCGATTGAAGTAGCGCGAGAGCGCGCCGCCGATCGTTCGCTTGAGCTCCTTGCGGTCGGTCTCGCCGCGGCTGATTGCCTCTTCGTAGGCTTTCTTCGATGTCTCGATCACATCGTGAGTGATCTGCGTCTGTTCGGAACCGTAGATGAGTCCGCGCGAGAGGACGTCGGGATCTCCCACTGGGCGCTTACTCGAAGCATAAACGCGGAAGACGACGACGAGGACGCCGCTCGAGCTCATGACCTTGCGGTCGTCGAGCACCCGGCGGCCTTCGCCGGCGGAACCGTATCCGTCAATGATGACATCCTGGAGGAAGATCTTCTGCTTGCTCTTGCGAACGGAGCCGTTCGCCTCGAACTCGAGGATTTCTCCGTTCACGAGCGAGTGGATCTGATTCTCTTCGTAGCCGAGGGTTTTCACGATGTCGGCGTGGACGGAGCGCATATGCGGTTCTCCGTGAGCCGGAATGATGTGACGCGCACGAACAAGCCGGTGCATGAGCAGAAGATCGTTCTGGTGGCCGTGGCCCGTCGTGTGGAGGGCAAGCTCCGCGTTCGTTTTCACAGAGGCGCCCTTCAAGTGGAGGTTATTGATCACTTTGGCGATCGCCCGCTCGTTTCCCGTGATGGGATTGGAGCTCAAGATGACGGTGTCGCCTTTCTTGACGGCGATGTGCCGGTGCGTTCCGAGTCCGATGCGCGCCAAGCCGGCCATCTCTTCACCTTGGCTGCCGGTTGTGATGATGATCACTTCGTTGTCCGGCACTTTGTCCATGCCGGGAGACACCTTGCGGATGAGGCCGCGAGGCGCCTTCAGGTAGCCCAGGTTCTGGGCGATTTCGATGTTCGTCTCCATGCTGCGTCCTGAGATGAAGACCTTGCGATTGAAATCTTTCGCATGGTCGACGATCTGCTGGATGCGATTCAAGAGAGACGAGAACGTCGAGATGATGATGCGGCCCTTGGCATCCCGAATGAGCTCATGGAGCGTTTGGGAAATCTCCGCTTCGCTCTTGGCGTATCCGGGCTTCGTTGCATTGGTTGAATCCGCGATGATCGCAAGCACGTTGCGATTGCCGAGCTCCGCCAATTTGTAGAAGTCGGCGGGCGGCTCGCTCACGGGCGTGAGATCAAACTTAAAATCTCCCGTGTGAACGATCGTGCCGTACGGTGTGTGAATGGCGATAGCCGCGGAATCGGGGATACTGTGCGTCACCTTCAGGAATTCCACCTCCACCTTGCCGATGCGGATGCGCTTGTTGTAGGGAACGATATTGAGATTAGCCTTGGAGGTAAGTTTTTCCTCATCGAGACGCTTGCGCACGAAGGCCATGGTGAGCTTCGTCCCGTAGCATGGGGGGAAGTGCAGTTGCGGCAGCAGATGCTGAACTGCGCCGATGTGATCGAGGTGTCCGTGCGTGAAGAGGATCGCCTTGATCCGATTCTCCTTTCCGCGGAAAGACGAGATGTCGGGGATGAGGTAATCGATCCCCAACATATCCTCGTCGGGGAACTGCAATCCCAGATCGATGATGTAGATGCCGCCGTCCACTTCGATGGCGAAGCAGTTGCGGCCGATCTGCTCGAAACCGCCGAGCGGGTAGACCCTCAGCGCGCAGGCACGTTGCTGCGGGATGAAGGGCTTACGCTGTTGCTGCGGCTGGCGCGGCCCGCGATACTGAAACGGCGGGCGTGGCGCCGGAGAAGAAGGAAGAGGGCTTTTTGGGGGTGGCGCTCCTTCGGGCTGTCCCTGCAGAGGGATTGGTTGCTGTGGTGTCTCTGCACTCACCTGAGCTGCAACGGATTGCAGCCACTGTCCTACGGTCTTCATGTCTTATCTTTTGGAATGTAATCGGAAATACCGTGATGCTCACACTGTACTCCCGAGAGGGCGAAAAGGCAATGATCAAATGTCGATACATCGGTTTTTTGGCTTGTAGATAATAAATTTTTACTTGAATTTTTTGGATTTTTGCATGTCCATTTCCTCAGCAGCCGCCGTTCCCGGCTGCGGCGCTCACGGGTGGAACCTTCCCGACCGCGCCCAGGAACGAGCGCTCCGGGTGATGGAAGCGTATCGTCGAACCTCAAGGCGCATCAACCTCCCCCATCGTTTCTCTTGCTCCGTATTAAGGAGGAAGGTACCCTCTCAATCTGTATGGACGTCGCAGTCCACACAGGCCACACGAAAACAGCCAGTGGGGTTTCCTTGGTATCGCTTGCGCTGAAGTCAGGCAAAGGCGAACAAGTGGCTCTCCTTCTGCAGATTCACGCGTCTCCGCAAGAGGCCAAGACTCTCGAAAAGGAATGCGTCGTCGTCGTAGAACATGCGTTGCTTGAGACGGAAGGGGATGCTGCGAATCGTTTGGACAGCGCTCTCAAGGAACTCAATGGTCTCCTGAAAGGGCTGCTCGTTTCACAGACAGTGGAGGACATCCATGCCATCGTGGCGATCGTGGGATCGGATGGGACACTCCATGTATCCCATGCTGGCCGTGCGGAGGCATACATCGTGCGGGCGGGAGCGGCGAGTCAGATCACCGAGTACACGCGTGGCAAAGCCACCCCGGCGTTCGTGCACATCGCGAGTGGCGGGCTCGAAGCGAGAGACGTGGTCGTGCTCTCCACGCAGCGGCTGCTCAGGACGGTGACGCCGGCGCAACTCGCGCAGATCTCCGCGCGCGGAGATCAGATGCTCGACGAGCTCAAGATGGCATTGGAGGCGGAGAAGGAGCATGCGGCGCTCGCTGTTCTCCACGTGGAAGATCGACGCATGCGCGATGCCTCACCCAGCAAACCCCTCCCTCCGCGTGCGATGCGTCAGAGGGGGTCCAAATGGTCGCGTTCCGTTGCGATCGGTCCCATCTTCTCCTCGTTGGGAGAGGGTCTGGGAGGTTTTTGGGAGAAACTTACCTCCTCGAAGTGGCTCGGGACCGCCCGCGCGGCACCCACGAAGATCTTGAGTGATCTCAAAGATCCCAAGCGTCGCAAGAAGGCGCACCTTCTGCTGCTTGCCGGTGCCGTGGCAACCTTTCTCATTGTCTGGGCGGTCGTGAACATCGCCACGTCCAATCAGCGCAGTTCCACGAGTGCCGAACTCGAACAGCTCGTCTCCCAGATCGATTCGGATATCCGCACGGCGGAGAACCGCCGTCTCACGGGCGATATCGATTCCGCAAATGCCATTCTCCAACGTGCGGAGGAGCAGGCGAAGCGCGTGATGGATAACGAGAGCGGGCTGTATCGCACGGAGACACTCGACCTCATCGAACGCATTCGTCAGAAGAGCGAGGAAATCAACAATATCGTGCGCATCCCGCCGCGCGTTGTGGCCAATCTGGCAGCGAAAAAGGCCGATATTTCCGCCAGCGGCCTGATCGGGCTCAAGGACGGGGAGCTCGTTGTCTACGATCGACAGGATCTCTACCGTATCTTGCTCAATTCCGTAGATGAACCTACGCGCTTGTCGGATGAAGAGCTCATCTTGAACGGCAACTATTTCGCACGGATGCAGTCGCTCCTCTTCCAGACAACGGCGAACAGCATCATCGAAGTGATCAATGGTCAGCCGACCACCATGAAGACGGAAGATCCTGCGGGTTGGATCACGGGGAAATCGATCAAGACGTATCTGCGGTTCCTCTACATCCTCTCGCCGGAGAACAATCAGATTTATAAGTACGAGCGTCTCTCCAATCGCTACGCTGCACCGGCGGAGTACAACGTGAACGGCGATCTGGCCGGTGCGCTCGACATCACCCTCGATGGGAATGTGTACGTCCTCAAGGAGGGTGGACAGATTGTGAAGCTGCTGCGCGGGGAGACGCAGCCGTACGTCATCCGGCATCTGCCGGAGAACGCGCTGAAGACTGCGATGAAGGTGTTCAAGGTCATGGATAGCAATATCTACTTCCTCGATCCGGCTGCCAGTCGGGTCATTGTCGCAACGGATGGCGGCAAGACCGGCGAAGCCTCCTACATCCGCCAGTTCGTCCTTCAGGGGGATCAGGTGGGCGTTCTGAAAGATCTCTACGTCGATCCGGATGAACAGAGGCTCTATGTGATGGATGAAAAGAGGGTGTACTCGATCGATCTGGGGACCAAGTGAGGCCGCGCGTACTCGTCTTCGGCACGTTCGACGATCTCCACCCGGGACACCGGTTCTTTCTTTCCGAAGCCGGCAAACGCGGAGAACTGTGGATCGTCGTTGCACACGATGAGACGGTACGCATGATCAAGGGGCGTCCCCCTCTCGAGCCGGCGAAGCGGCGCGCACGCTCCGTCTCCGCAGCCTTTCCTGATGCACACGTCATTCTCGGAGAAACGGAGGACTATCTCGCTCCCGTGCGGCAGGTGCACCCAGATCTCATCCTCTTGGGCTACGATCAGGCTCTTCCCCCCGGCGTAGCCATAGAAGCTCTCTCCTGCACCGTAGAGCGGCTTCCGGCCTTTGAACCCCATCGCCATAAATCGAGCGTTCGGCGTGCTTCCTTGGAATAGAACGCAAAATCTGCTATACTGTCTCGAACACATATCCTCACCTCTCCATACCTCTCCATGAAGAATTTCCTGCATATCCCGTTGGTACGGCAGCTCCTCGGTGCAGTGGTGGGCGCGACGCTCGCCCTGCTTCTGTATCAGGGATACCAGGCGATTGTTCCGAGCGTGACAGCACTTTTGAAGATTCCCTCCGGCTCGACGGATGCGCGGTTCGCAGAGGTCAACGAAGTGACAGCCAATCAGGTGAAGTTCCAGCGTCAGGAAGCGCGCAACCGCACCGTCGCGGAGCACTTCGCGGCACCGGAGACATTCGATCGCATCACGGCGCGGGCGAAAAATATCCAGCTGAATCTCACCGATGAGCAGAAGAGACGGGCGGAAGAGGCACTCGATCAGCCGACCGTTCCGGATCAGATGGTTCAGCTCGATGGCGCTCAGCTGGAACCGGCGCAGGAGCCGTCCGCCTCGGGTGATACGGTGGTCGCGATGCGTGAGGCGGTGAAACAGACCGACGAACTTCCCCCCGCCCCTTCGGTGCTTGCGGCTTCCGTGGGTGGGAATCAAGAGCGTGCGCAGGCGGCAGGAGAAGAGCTTCCCGCATCCGGCGTAGGGCTGTGGGTCGGGATAGTTGCCGCATTCGTACTCACCGCTGCCATGCGGTGGAGGATTCTCAAGAAGGCGATCGTGTGCAGAGTGGAGATTTCCTAGGTAGACTGCTTCTCATGCAGTCGGATCTTATGATGCTTCTCTTCGCCGTCCTGGGTCTCATTTTCGGGAGCTTCGGGAATGTTCTCATCGCCCGTCTGCCGGCAGGAGAGAAGATTACCGGCCGGTCGCGCTGTCCCCTCTGCGGCACACAACTCAGCATCATCGATCTCGTCCCCATCGTGAGCTATCTCGCGCTTCGGGGGCGTTGCCGCAGTTGCCGGGAACGTATTTCCATCCGTTATCCGCTCATCGAAACGGCAAGCGCATTCCTCTTCGTCCTTGCGCACCTTCTCGTGCCAATGCAGGTTCCCTTGGCCCTCCTTCTCGCAGTCATCCTGTGGCTACTCCTCGTCATTGCAGTGATTGACGCATCTACGAAGGAAATCTCGGACATCCTCACGATCCCCTTCATCGTCCTCTGTGCGCTGTTCGCGTTCCTTCAGGAGGATTTTTCCATTGTCGCGCCCGCCCTCGGGGCGGCGCTGTTCGCATTGCAATGGGGCTTGAGTTCCGGCAAGTGGATCGGCAGCGGGGACATCCTGGTTGCGATCGGCATCGGTTTCCTCCTTGCTACCCCGGGGCATGTGATTCTGTGGTTGCTCCTGTCCTACATCGTCGGCGGCATCGTGGCGGCGACACTTCTCCTTCTCAAAAAGACACACCGGCAGGCACACATCGCTTTCGCTCCTTTCCTTGCCATCGGTGCGATCATCACGCTGATTGTAGGTGATCGATTGCTCATACTCCTTCCCTGATGTATCCGCATATTCAACAGGGCTCTGTGCCCAGAAAGAAGTGAGGGTCAAAGCCCTGTGATTGCCAGACCGATAGCTGGGTGGATTACCACCAGTCCCACCTTTTGGGTGAGAGGGATCTGGTACCTATATAATACCTGTGATTATCAAGTTGTCAACAATATTCGCCCTTCTGCCAGAGCGCTGATTCTTGGCTATTTCTCGCCGAAAGATCATACTTCATTTGTGAAGCGGGTCGCCGATAATCGTCGGGCACGGTATGACTACGAAATCCTCGATACAGTCGAGGCAGGGGTCGTTCTGACTGGTCCCGAGGCGAAGTCCTGCCGTCTGGGGCACGTCCACCTCGCGGGGGCCTACGTATCGTTCCTTTCAGGGAAGCCTGTCCTCAAAAATGCGTCGATCGCTCCCTACGCGTACGCATCGGGCGTCGAGAATTATGATCCGGGGCACGATCGTCCGCTGCTCCTCAAAACGTCGGAGATCCGCAAGCTCACGTCGGGTGCCGAAGAGAAGGGCATGACAGTCGTCCCGCTCGAAGTGCGTGCGGGGAAATTCATCAAAGTTCTCCTCGGTCTCGGACGCGGGAAGAAGAAGTTCGATAAGCGCCGGAAAATCAAAGAACGGGACGTGGGGAGAAGGATCAGGGAAGGACGGGAAATCTGACAGATCTCCGACGAGCGCATTCATTTGGTCGCCCTTCTTCGCTATTCTCCAGTCGTGTCTCTTCTCCCCCCGCAAATCCAGAAAGCCATCGAGGAGTTCAGTAAGCTCCCCGGCATCGGCTTGAAGTCCGCCGAGCGGCTCACGTTTCATCTGCTCAGAAGCTCCAAAGCATCGCCCGAAACACTCGGGAAGGCACTCACGGACCTTAAGACGCAGTTGAACTACTGCAAGCACTGTCAGATGGTCACGCTCCAGGACGAGTGTTCGATTTGTGCGGATGCCTCGCGCGATCATGCAACGATCCTCGTTGTGGAAAACCCGCTCGATGTAATCGCCTTCGAGCGGTCGGGGTACAAGGGCGTCTACCATGTGCTCCACGGTGTCCTCTCTCCCATCGACGGGATGGGACCGGAACAGTTGAAACTCAAAGAGCTCATGGATCGCTGCAAAGGCGGGAAGGTGAAGGAAATCATCGTGGCAACGAATCCGGATATCGAGGGGGAGGCGACAGCCAGTTACATCCAACGCAAACTCACCGATATCGTCTCTTCCATTACGCGCCTCGCACACGGCCTGCCGATGGGTGCGGACATCGAATTCGCGGATCAGGTGACGCTAAAGGAAGCGATCGACGGGAGGCGTGCATTGTGAGGATGGTACTATGTTTTTCATAAAACAGAGGGGGCGAGTAGCCCCCTCTTCTTCGTGCCGACCCGAAAGATCAGGCACCGACTGCTGCAGTGATGGCTGCGGAGATCTTCACTTGGAGATCGAGGAGTGCATTATGGACAAGCGTTCGAATCTGCGCATAGAGCGTGCTCCGTGCGCTTGCAGAAAGGCCGGCAATACGCGCGCGCTGATCGTTTAGAGTGCGCTGCACTGTCTGCCGGAAGTCATTGAGTTCGCTGCGGATGTCGCTGACCAACCGGCCGAAGGAGAGCGATGCACTCGCTTCGACAGAGCCGCTTCCGGTGCGCCGATTGTTGCGTTCGTGCTCATCCGATGATTCCTCATTCTGCTTCCTCTGTTCTTTGAGCAATTCTCTTTCGTGTTTCAGATTTTCCTGGACAGACTTGATACACGAGCGGCGATGTTTTCCGTCAAGAAGCAAACAAGAACCGAACGGCTGTACATCGACAGCTGAACCCGTGCCGGCACCCACGCCGAGTGTTGTTCCGGAATCGGCATACGCGGGAGCTACCTGTGCGGCCATCAGGCCGAGCGCCATGCTTGTGGCGAAGAACCGTGAGAGAGTGCCCATAAAGAGAGGGGGGAAGAAATACGGACACCCAAGAAGACGCTGGACATGACGAATTCTTACCGGTGCCTGTCAGTCAGGCTTCACTCATCGAAGTTCTCCCCCTTCTTTCCTTTGGGTGACCGTATCGACGTCTGCTCCTGCCCGGAATCCGTCGGCTGATCATTGACATCGATGGATCGCTCGGATTCCTCAGAAGAGGATGATGATTCCTCCAGGAGGCGCAGGAGCGCACGGGCATCGTCCCCTTGCCTTCCCCGGTGCCGATCTTCTCCATCATTTCCATTCTGGTGAGACCTCAGTGCTGCAGGGTTCTGTTCGTGAGCTGTCGATGGAGCTGCCGGTTCCTCTTCTTGGGAAGCGGAAGAATCACCACTTTCCTCTCGAGAGGAGATCTCTTCAGAGGATGAGGAGGAAGACTGCAGAATACCGCTCTCCTTTCGGGCTTCTTTGCTTGAAGGAAGGGCAAAACGAAGCTTTTCTTCATCCTTCGTCTCCTGCATTTCCTTCCCTTTGTCATTCTGATGCACAGAGGGGGCTTGAGAGGACGGAGGCGAGGCTTCATCGGCAGCGGTGCCAGTTTCCTGATCGTCGCGCGCCGCATCTTCCACGAGTGCCTTGAGCGCAGAGGGAACCCCGGTGGTTGATTGGACCTGAAGGAGGGATTGTTGGCGACGCGTCAGTCCGGAAACGAGCGAGTCACGGACAATCTGTTGCTCTCCCGTCGGGAGGGCAGAGAGCCGCTTCTGAAGGTTGTCGGCGTCTTCTTCCATCTGCGAGCGGAGAAGCAGTTGTCGTTCGTGCTGGGGAGCCCGGCGTTCAAGAGCAGAGGCCTCTTCCAGCCGCCGTTCGATGCGCTGGACATCCCACTGTGCCTGTTTGGCTGTCGAGGAGGCGAAACTGGAAATGAGGGGCTCGGTAATGTGCGTTTTGATGGGATAGAGCAGGTCTCCGGGGAGCGCTCCTTCAGCGGCGTACGCGAATCCGACGCCAATGATCGTAATGGAAAAGACGGAGGCGAAGGCAGCCGGAGTGAATCGCAGGAAGAGCAGATCAAACAAGGATGCGCGTTGCGCGCGCAGAGGATGCGCGTCCATGAAGCCTCGAAGGCGTGCGCGTCCGATTGCTTTCTCGTAATCCGTCAGGTGGAATGCATCCGCGGACCCCTCAAGGATGGCGCGGGCTTCCCGGACTTCAACCATCTCAGCCACGATGGACGCACGCACTTCCGCGCGCTCGAGCGGGGAGAGCGTGCACAGGCGGGCAGAGGCCAAAAAATGTTTCACGTGCTCATTCATGGGGGTCGAGGAGGGACTGGAGCTTCTGGATGCCGCGGTTCACGCGCACGGAGGCTACGTTGGCGGAAACACCGAGGAGCGCGGCGATTTCCCGCGGGGGGAGACCGTCAATGAAACGCAGGATCACGGCGGTGCGGTACGGGTCTTCGATGTGCTGCAGTGTTTCCAGAACGATCTGTTCTTCATACCCTTTTACAGGGCCCTTCTCGCGGTTGGGCGGGTCGAATCCTTCCTCCATCATCTCTTCGAGGGAAGTACTCGGCCGGCGCTTCGAGCGGCGCACGAAATCGACAATGAGATTATTGGCGATGCGGTAGAGGTACGCGCGCATGTTCCGGACGGCGATACCGCCGGTGATCGCCTCCCACGCATGCATGAACGTGTCTTGCATGAGATCCTTCCCGTCTTCGCGGTTACCGAGACGCAAGGCGCAGTGGCGGAAGATGGCATCCGCATATCGGTCATACGCCTCGAGGAACTCCTGTTGGGTCATGAGAGGGGGGTGCGCAGATGAAGACGCCTGCGAGTGTCTATTCTTACACAATTACACAGTTGTTTCCTGGCTGATGCCGCACATCCGGACAAAATTTCCGAATCAATGTCGAAATCCCCTCACCCCCGTCAGAACCATCGGGATCTTGAGGGCATTGGCCTTCGCAATCACTTCCTCATCGCGCACAGATCCTCCCGGCTGGATGATCGCGGCAATATTGTATTTGGCAGCTTCCTCGACGGAGTCCGGGAAGGGGAAGAAAGCATCGGAAGCCATGACGGCGCCCTTCGCTTTTTCCCCGGCGCGGCGGGCGGCGATGATCGTGGAGTCGACCCTGCTCGTCTGGCCGGCTCCGATACCGACTGTGCACGCGTCCTTCACGAAGACAATGGCATTGGATTTCGCGTGCTTCACCACTTTCCATGCGAAGAGGAGGTCGCGGATCTGCTCCTTCGACGGCTTGAGGGTCGTTGCGCACTTCAGGTCCGCCTCCGTCACGATCTTCCGGTCGAGGTTCTGCACGAGCATGCCGTCCAGCGCAGTGCGGTAGCTGGGAACGTCGGCATTCTCCGGGCAATGGTGCTCGATGACGCGGATGGAGGGCTTGGATTTGAGCAGTTCCAGAGCTTGCGGCTCATAGCCGGGGGCGATGATGATCTCCACGAAGATTTTTAAGTCGATGATCTTCCGGATGACGGCGGCGGAGCACTTCCGGTTCAGGGCGATGATGACGCCGAAGGCGGAGAGGCGGTCTGCGTCGTAGCTTCTTTGGAAGGCTTCCGCGATGTCTTCGTGCGAAGCGACTCCCGACGGGTTCGCATGTTTGATGCAGGCGGCGGTCGGCTCGGAAAATTCACAGACGAGATTCCAGGCGCCGTCGGCATCGAGGATGTTGAGGTAGCTCATCTGCTTCTTCTCCTGCTGGAGGACTCTCCACCCCGGCGGGCTGTCGGCGTACTCGTAGAATGCCCCCCATTGGTGCGGATTTTCGCCGTAGCGAAGCTGCATCTTCTTGGTGAGGAGAATGCCCGCATGACGCCCCTCTGAGAGGGTAGAGGCGATGGCACAGTCGTAGGTGGCTGTATGGAGGAACACCTTCTCAGCGAGTTCTCGGCGAAGCTCCGGAGACGTCTTCTTGTGCCCCTTCAATTCCTTCAGGACGCGCGGGTAGTCTTGCGGATCACAGACAACGGTGACGTCATCGGCGTTCTTCGCCGCAGCACGGAGCAAACTCGGACCGCCGATGTCGATCTGCTCGACGAGCTCTGCGCGGCTGATTCCTGGTTTTTTGGCAGTCTCCCGGAACGGGTAGAGGTTCACACACACGAGATCAATCGGTTCGATCATGAGCTTCTTCGCCTGCTTCACCTGCACCGGATCGGAACGCTTATAGAGGATGCCGCCGAAGATGAGCGGATGGAGCGTCTTTAGGCGACCGCCGAAGCACTCGGGAAACTGCGTGACTTCTTCGACGGATGTGACGGGGATTTTGGCTTTTTCCAGGGCCTTTTGCGTTCCGCCGGTCGAGACGATCTCGTAACCTTCTTGACGGAGCCCCCTCGCAAATTCCTCGATACCGGACTTGTCGGAGACGGAAAGCAGCGCGCGGAGCGGCATGGGAGAGCAGGGTGAAATAATCCCCGGAAGGGCTACATAAAGTGTAGCGAGAATAGCTCATTGCCTCAATGCGGATTTTCTGCTACAATTACAGGATAAACCGTCGACTATGTCCGATAAACCCACACCCAAAAAATCGGCCGGTTCTGCGAAGTATTCACTGCTCATCGTCGAGGACGAACGACCGCTCGCACATGCGTTGGAGCTGAAATTTGCCCATGAGGGCTTCCTGCCGCACATTGCGACGGATGGCAGCGAAGCCCTGGAGATGGCCAAGAAGGAGAAGTTCGACGTCATTCTCTTGGATCTCATCATGCCGGGGATGGATGGTTTCGCCTTCCTTGAGGCGATCCAGGCAGGCAAGGTGAAGGCACCCGTGATCGTTCTCACCAATCTCGGACAGGAGGAAGACCAGACGCGCGCGAAGAAGCTCGGGGCAAAAGGGTACTACGTGAAATCCAATACCCCCATTTCCGCGATCGTGAAACATGTCAAAGCCGTCCTCTAACCCCTTTTGATCATGGCCATCAAGGATGACGCACTCGGCGCACTCCTTACGAAACAGAATTACCTTTCCGAGGAGGAGCTGAAGTCCGCGCAGAAGCGTGCCGATGAACTGAAAGTGCCGCTCCTCTCCGTGCTCATCGATCAGGGCCTGCTCACGCAGCAGCTCTACGAGAATGCGTTGGCCGAGTACTACAAGCTTGAGTTCTACGATGTGCAATCGAATCCGCCGCCCGCGAACGTGATCACTCTCCTCCCCGAAGAGATCGCGCGCGCGTTCAATGCGATTGTGGTGAAGCGCGATGAATCATTCATCACCGTGGCGACGTCCGATCCGGGAAACGAACAACTGGAGGAAGCCATTCGTCTCAACTTCGGACAAGCGACCCCTCTGTATCCGCAGAAGCAGGAAGAGAAAGGCGGGGCGAAGAAGGAGAAGAAGAAGTCCGGATTTTCTTTCGGAGGGAAGAAGAAAGCCGTCGAGGAGCGGAAGCGTTTCACAGGCAAGATCTCCCTTGTCTACACGCCGCAGTCGGCCATTGAAACGGCTTTCGTTCACTATCAGAAGCCGCTTGCCACGCGGTTCCAACAGATCATCGATGAGCAGAAGAAGGTCGCACCGGAAATTCTCGAGGAAATCATCTCCGACGCCATTCAGCTCAGGGCATCGGATATCCACTTTGAGCCGCAGGAGTCCGTGGTGGTCGTCCGCTTCCGCGTGGACGGTGTCATGCATGAAGCGGGCCGGATTCCACGCGAGCATTACGAAGGCGTGCTCAATCGCATCAAGATTGATTCCAACATGCGCATCGACGAGCACTTCGCGGCGCAGGACGGGGCTATCCGGCATCCCACCCCCTCCGGCCCCATCGACATTCGCGTCTCCATCGTTCCGGTGGTGGACGGGGAGAAAGTCGTGATGCGCTTGCTCGGCGAGTACGTTCGGCACTTAACCCTTGTCGATCTCGGCTTCTCCGCGGAGCACCGAAGCATCCTGGAAGGCGAGGCGCACAAGCCGTTTGGCATGCTCCTCACGACGGGGCCGACCGGATCGGGAAAATCCACGACCCTCTACGCGCTCCTGAAGATCCGCAACGCCCCCGATGTGAACATCTCCACCATCGAAGATCCGGTGGAGTACAAGATTGCCGGCATCAATCACATTCAGGTGAATCCCAAGACGGATCTCACGTTCGCCAAGGGATTGCGCGCACTGGTCCGCCAGGACCCGGATATCGTCCTCGTCGGAGAGATTCGCGACGGCGAGACAGCGGATATTTCCGTCAATGCCGCTCTCACGGGACACCTGCTCTTCTCCACACTCCATGCAAACGATGCAGCGACCTCCATCCCGCGTCTCCTCGAGATGGGCGTGGAGCCGTTCCTGCTCGCCTCCACGTTGGAAGTGGTCATCGGGCAGCGTCTCGTGCGTCGCATCTGCTCGCGTTGCAGGACGAGCTCGTCCGTCACCGCTGCCGAAGCGAAGAATCTCTTCCCAAATGCGCACGAGTACTTCGGCGGCAAGGGGACAACGCTCTATCGCGGCAAGGGATGCGACGCGTGCGGCGGCACGGGGTATCGCGGACGCGTGGGTATCTATGAGTTGCTCCTCATCACGCCGGAAATCGAGAATCTCATCGTGGCCCGCGCATCGAGCACGGACATCAACGTCTGCGCGCGTCGCAATGGGATGAAGCTCATGTTTGAAGACGGGCTCGAGAAGGTGAAGACGGGTATGACGACCATTGAAGAACTCATGCGTGTCGCTGCTCCACCCGAACCGCTCCCGCCCGCTCATGGCAAAAAGTAAGAAGACACCGAAGGCGGTTCAACCTCAAGCGAAGCGGTCTCCTCTCATCGATCCGCATGCGAAAATTGCCGAAGCTCCGCCCGCGGAATCCCCGCCGCCCAAAGCGAAGGAAGTGAACCGTGCATCGGAAAAGGAAACGAAGCCGAAAGAGGAACCGAAGGCGGAACCCGCGAAGCCCGTGAAGAAACACGCCGGGGAATCGCAGCTCATGGCATTCCTCGTGAGGATGAATAATATCGGTATGGGCAAGCAGGCGGGGCTCTTCGTGCAGAGTGTTGCCATGATGCTCAACGCGGGTCTGCCGCTCCTCGATGCTCTCAAGATTTACCGGCTTGAGGCGCACGGCGGCGCATCAAAAAAGTTCGTCCAGAAGATCATCGAATCCGTCGAGAGCGGCTCCCCTCTCTGGCGTGCTATGGAGGAGCAGCATCTCTTCCCACCCTACGACATCTCGATGGTGCGTATCGGGGAAGACGCCGGCAATCTCGCACGGAACATGGAGTATCTTACGGAGCAGAGGGAGAAGGACCGTGCACTGAAGTCGAAGGTGAAGATGGCAATGATCTACCCGTCGATCATCCTCACCATGATGTTTGTTCTCATCATGGGGCTCGGGATCTTCGTGCTGCCCAACCTCATTCAAGTGCTTGTTTCCCTCAATGCCGATCTTCCGATCAGCACGCGCATTATCATTGTCATTGCCAACGCATTCAGTACCCACGGCACGGTGTTCGTGCCGGCTTCTTTCGGCCTCATCATTCTCCTGTTCCTCCTCGCGAAATTCACGCGGTTTAAGGTGGTCGCCCAATGGGTCATGTTCCATATTCCGGGTATCGGACGGCTCGCAAAGGAGGCAACCATCGGACGCTTCGGTGTGATTTTGGGCGGTCTTCTGCAGGCAGGTGTTCCTCTCCTCGAGGCGATGGAATCCCTCGTCAGTGTCACCACCGTCGTTGCGTACAGGAATTTCTATGCGCACCTCCTCGAACGCGTGCAACTCGGTGACTCCTTTGCGAAGGCATTCGAGCAGCTGAAAGAGACGAAGAAACTTCTTCCTGTCTCTGTCCAGCAATTGGTGATCACCGGCGAGCGATCGGGATCCCTTGCGGGGAGTCTCCTCAAAATCGCAACCATCTACGAAAAAAAGGCCACGGAGACCGCACAGGTATTGCCCGTCATCCTCGAGCCGATGATCCTTCTCTTCATCGGTGCGCTGGTCGGCGTGATCGCATTTGCTATCATCATTCCCATCTACAGCGTTATCGGCAATATCAGCGGCGGGGCGTAGACCCCGACCCCTTTCCCTCTCTCTTCTATGAAACGCAGAGCATTCACGGCCGTCGAGGCATTACTGGCAGTCGGTGTGGTTGCGCTGACCGCTGGCATGGCTATTCCCATGTATCGCACGTATCAGGCCCGCAGTGATCTGGATCGTGCGGTGGAACAGGTGATTCAGGGGCTCCGTGCGGCACAGATGCGTTCGCAGGCGGGTCAGAACGATGCACAGTGGGGATTCAACGCGCTTCCGCCGGGCGTGCTCTTCGAAGGGGAATCTTTCGCACTACGCAGGCCCGAGGAGGATCAGCCGTTCCTCATCCCGGAGACGGTTACCGTTTCCGGTCTGACAGAGGTGGTCTACTCCGCAGTCGACGGCATTCCCGATCACACAGGCGACATCATTCTCGAGGCGCCGAACGGTGACAGCCGAACAGTGACAGTCGAATCCGGCGGTGTCCTCACCTCCACGGGCATTCAGACGCCTGAGGAGGGGCTTCCCTTCGGGGATGACAGCTCAGAGAGCAGTGGTGATGAGTCCAGTGTCGCGGGAGATGACGATGTGGGAGGAGACGATGACACGGGCGGTACGGGCGGCACGGAAGAGGCGGACTGTCAGGATCGGTTCGTCGTTCGGCCAGATGGATCCGTCGAGACGACCGGGACGGTGGATGTCACTTTCAAAGCCCTCGGTTCGGCGATCACCTTCGGCCCCAATGGCCCCACGATCAAAGTACGCGTTTCCGCGAGCACGGATGCCGGCAAGAGTTGGGTCGATCTCTTCGGTGGCAAGGATATCGTCGGAGGGGAAGTGCAGACACTCGAAAATCTCCCCTCAGGAACGAAAGTCGCCATCAAGTCTGTCGGACGATATGCATGGCTCTTCAATAAAACCTACAAGTCCAATGATCAGACAGGACACGTACAGGTGCTGCGCAATGGAGATGCGGCACCGGCATATGAGCCGTTCGGCACACAGCAGTCTGTGGCGCAGTTCCTGAAGTCCATCCTCGGGGCGGACGGGAAGATCTCCATCGGGCAGTATGATGCAGTCGCGTTGTTTGAGCTCGGGGCCTTAAGCGGGGCCGGTGCGGATTTCCAGGATGCAGTCATCCTCATGCAGTTTTCGCAGAAGTCCGGCAGCTGTTCGGAGACGGATGACGCGAAGTTTAAGATCCAATTCAATCGCGTGGAAAATGAGGGAACGGGGAATGCTGACCGTTCCGTTTACGTCGGACCACAAGCCATTCACTTCGCGGAGGATCAATGGATTCCCTTGAAGATCGCCGGAGAGCCGGTGACTGATCTCGGACTTGTCGAGGACATGCCGGGCCTCTCCGTACAGCGCGGAGTTGGCTACGTGCGCGTTCTCTCCTACGGCTCGCATGGCTTCCTTGGCAAGGAAATTGTCGATGCGCGAGTAACTTTCAACGGAGCGCGGGTGACGAGTGTGCAGAACGATACGGCACAGAACGCGACGGAGAATCCCTTCGATGCCGTCGTGAACGACGGAGCCAGCGGAGATGAGGTGGCCGTCGCATCGGACAGTGGGTCGGTGCTCTTCCAGACACGTGTGACATCGGCGGATGACGCAATCATGATTTTCTGGCAGCAGGCTCTGACGACGAGCAGCAGTTCCGCAGGCGCGAGCAGCTCGAGCACCGCGTCCAGCACGAGCAGCGTCTCGAGCGGTGCTTCTTCCCAGAGCAGCGAGCAGGCGTCGTCTGACCCCTGTGCAGCATCGTATATAATCGAAGACGGGGAGATCGTGCTCAATGAGCCGGCAGATGTGTCCTTCCATGTGTTGGGCACGGCCATCACATACGGCATCCGCGGGCCGCAGGTGCCGGTATACTTCAGTGTGAGTCTCGATGGCGGGAATTCGTGGAAATCCCTCTTCAAGCTGCGCAGTATCGAAGGAGGGAAGTATGACACCCTCTCGGACGTTCCGGCGGGGAGCCGTATTCTCGTCCGTGCGGAAGGACGCTATGGGTGGCTCTTCCAGCAGATTGCGCACTCTCATGATGGTTCCGGTCGCGTGAAGATCCTCAAGCCGGGTGACGATGTGCCGAACACGCAGCCGTTCCTTACTGTCAGCAACCTCAAGAGATTCATGCGCGATCACATCGGCGCCGATCGCAAGATTTCCATCGGCAAGCGCGAAGTCCTCTCCCTCTTCGAGTTGCAGGACCTCGGACTCACGTCGGATTTCCAGGATGCGGCCGTTTCCATCATCCTCGAAAAGCCTGCGAGTTTGAATATCTGCGAGTCGAGCGTGCCGGATAACCCGAACGCCTCGAGCGTCAGTTCACAGGCGTCTTCCGCGGATTCCGAAAACTCAAGCGTCGGTTCGGCAGGGGAACAGGTCGTCATCTGCCACTATCCTCCAGGGAATCGTAAAGACGTTCAGACGCTCACGATCGATGCCCCGGCGTGGCCGGCTCATAAGGCGCACGGCGATCGTTTGGGGGCGTGTGAGGAGGATAAGGACGGTGACTCCGTCTCCAACGACAGCGATCTCTGTCCGAATACCGCACTCCCGGAAATCGTACCGACGGAATCAATGCTCTTCGGTCGGTTCGCGTTGACGGAAGGCAGTTCCATCTTCCGCCAGGGGCCTCGCAAGAAGGTGAGCCAGTACACCCTTACGGAGACGAAGGGGTGCAGCTGTGAGCAGCTCATCGATATCGCGGAAGGGTCGAAGACGTACTATGTTGATCAGTTCCCACAACTGCTGAGGAACATGCGCAGTCTCTTCCCGTTCTTCACCGTTGGGGCCCGGAAATATGGTTGCTCCGATGCGGTATTGAGAATGATTGTCGATACGAAGCTCTAGACGGGGAAAGGTTAGGGTTAGGATTAGGGCTGGGGATCTCGGGAATCCTACCTAACTCTAACCCTAACCCTCAGGTAGGATAGTGCTCAACGTGCAGTCCCCGCCCCTTTGTCGCCGTTCCCGCCCGGCTTTTCTCCTCCTCGACGTACTCCTTGGGATCAGCGTGTTTGCGATCATCACGGGGGCGGTCGGATACGGAATCCTCTATAGCCAGCGGGTGAGTATTCAAAGTGGCGATCGTATGCGTGCCGTTACAGTCGCCGCCAATGCCCTCGAAGGGGTGCGAGCCATCCGCGACGAAGACTTCGCCCTCCTGACGGCCGGTATCCATGGGGTGGGGGTCGGTAGCGCGGGCCGGTTCACATTCACGGGGTCCGGGATGGTGACTGCGGATGGATTCCGGACCACGGTTACCGTAGAACGCCCCGCAACAGATCATGCCATTGTTACAGCAGTGGTAGCGTGGTCATTTGGCGTCGAACGCACGGGAACCGCTGCACTCACACTCGAGTTGACGGACTGGCGGCAGGAGAAAGAGATCGGCAATTGGGCATCTCCTTCGTTGGATGGTGCTTTCATCTCGGAAGATCCGCTGGAATTCAATGCCATTGCCGTCAAAGGTAATTATGCGTTCGTGACGAGTGAAACGGATCATGGCGGTGTCGGTCTTTACGTGTTTGATATCACCGATACGTCATCCCCCCAGAGGGTTGCCGAAGGATTCTCGCTCGATGTGGCGGGCAGACAGCTCGTCGTTGCCGGAACGACGCTCTACGTCCTCACCGCTTCCCCGAGTGCCGAAATTCGCGTATACGACATCTCCTCTCCGGATACGCTCTCTGCAGATGATCTTCTCGGCAGCTTCAATCTGCCCGGCGAGGGTCTGGGCCGTTCAATCGCCCTTTTCGGCTCCACACTCTTCGTAACGTCGGGGGAAGATGCAATTGCCGATCAGCTCTACAGCCTCTCCATTTCCAATCCCGCACAGATCACCCTACTCGATTCGACGCACGATGACGGAGGGTACCTCGGAATCAGTCTTCACAATGGGTATGCCTATATCGCGAGTTCCGAGGATGTGTCCGAGCTTGTGGTGGCGGATGTCTACACTCCTTCTGATCTGCGGGTTGCTGCGGGGTCCGGGTACAACCTTACGGATACGCCGGATGGGCTCGCTGTCGCTGCCTTCGGTACCTCCGCGCTCCTTGGACGTTCCGTCGGCGATACCATCGAAGAGCTTGTGCTCTTTGATATCGCAAACAATCCGGTTCCGTCCCCCCCGCCTGGTCCGTGGTATCACGACATCGGCGGGAATGTCGTCGCACTCGATACCGATCCGACCGGTCGCTACGCATTCCTTGCGACGGACAAAGATGCGAAACAGTTCCAAGTGGTCGATCTTTGGAAGTTTGTTTCCGGCCTTCCACCCGAAGCGGCTTACAAGAGCACGACGACCGGGGTCGGACGCGGAGTGAAGTATGACATTCTGCGTGATCGAACATACTTCACGACCACAAACGCATTCATCATCTACAAACCTGCCCCATGATGTTCGCGCGCGCCAGATGCGGCTATGTGTTCCTCTTGAGCGTCCTCTTCGTGGGGGTGATCGCAGTAGCCATTACAGCGACGATGCTCATGCTCGGATGGCTGGCGATTGCAAACAGCCAAATTATGCAGCAGTCGTCGAAAGCACTCACCCTTGCGGAGACCTGTGCGGAGCATGCCCTCCTGCAGCTCTACGAGGATAACACCTATGACGGACTGGAGTCCGTCACCAATTCCGATGGGATCTGTGCGATTCTGCGGGTGGGTGGGGCCGGGAATGAAAATCGTACGGTGTGCATCGAGGGGACGAGCGGGGCTTCCACGCGACGCCTTGAAATCGTTTTGCAGCGCCTGCTCCCCTCCGTGCTCGTGTACTCGTGGCAGGAGGTAAAAGTATTCACTTCCTGTACGTACGACTGATGCAGCCATCCTTCCATCGTCGGCCGGGAACGACTCTCGTGGAAATTCTCCTATTCCTCGGATTCTTCGGCATCTGCGCAGGCGTCATCATTTCCGTCATCGCATTCTCCAATGAACAGCGACTCCGGCAGCAGGTGGTCTCTGCTGTCGATCAGGAGGGAGCGCAATTGCTTCAGCTCCTCCTGCGGCGGGTGCATAGTGCGGAACGAATTCTCGATCCAGCATCCGGCCACACCGGCTCGATCCTTGCTTTGCAGATGGCAGACGAGGCTCAGAATCCCACGATCATTGCATCTCAGAGCGGAACAGTCATCGTCGTGCAGCGGGAGACGCTTCAGCAACTCACCTCGTCGAAGTCCGTCGCATCGGCATTGACCGTCCGCAATACATCCGTCTCCTTGAGCAGACAGAGTGTGGAAGTTTCTTTCCAGCTCACGCGCACCATTCCATTGCCATCACCCCTCTCCTTTACCCGTACCTTTGAATTGACAGCTTCCCTTTTTCCCTCCGACGCTCCAACAGGCGGTCAGTGCGGGTGTTCGGAACCATCGTGCGAAGCGGGGATCTATCGTTGGAATGTTTGTACCAATGATGTCTGCACCGAAGCGGCCATTTCCCTCTCATGTCTCTAGAATAAATGCCCAATGTCCAATAAATATAATATTCGTCAATTCAAAGATCAGCATTGAACAAAAAATTTGTTACACTCACTCCTTGAACGAGAGCCTCTTCGGGGATCTCGTCTACTTTCTTCCCCATTTCTCTCTATGAAAACTCGTTTCCTTTCGAAGGGAGGATTTACGCTCATTGAGCTCCTCCTCGTCATCGGGATCATCGCGATCCTGGCTTCTATCGTCATCGTGGCGATCAACCCGACCAAGCAGTTGGGTGATGCACGCAATGCGCAGCGTCGCAGCGACGTGAACACCATTCTCAATGCGGTCTATCAGTACGCGATCGATCACAATGGGACGTTGCCGGGCAACATCACGACGACAGCGACGGAAATCTGCCGCTCCACGGAGACGGCCGTCTGCACGGATCTCGTGCGCCTGCACGCCCTCACAGGGTCCTACCTCGTGAGCATCCCTGTGGATCCTCAGGAGACGGATGCGAATACGGCGGGTTACACCATTGCAAAGGATGCCAATGGCCGTGTGACGGTCGCATCGCCCGGCGCGGAGCTCGGTGCCACGATCTCGGTGACGCGATAAGCGGTTCCAATCGAGTCAAGAAAGCCCCGGTTCGCCGGGGCTTTTTTTGAGCACAGTCCTCCAATATCGCACTATCTTCCTGCTCGATTAACATCGACAGAATCACGTTCTATTGGTATAATAGAGCGATAAAACCAACTTCATGACCGTGGGAAATCCCCGCATCCCAAAGGCCCCTGCAGTGCGGACTTCCATCCGCACTCGCCTCATGCGTCAGGACACGCTCTTCGCGGTGAGCATCGTGGTGATCCTCACCCTCCTCTCATTCGTCATGGCGCGATCGGCGCTGGAGCAGCGCGTCCTTGCGCAGCTCTCCGGCATCCTTTCTGCGCGGGAGACGCTCCTTGAGCGTACGTTGCAGAGTGCGCGGGAAGAAGCGGTATTGCTCGGGTCTCGTTCGGATCTCGTGCGCATCGCACAGGGGGAGAAAGCGCAGGGGATATTGGAGGCGATACTCGCAAACATGCGCGATGAGCACATGCCTGCGCAGGCGATCGCCGTTTTCGATTCCGCGGGAACACTCCGCGGGAGCGTGGGGACTGCCATGGTTGCCCCTTCCGGCTCCCTTCAAACGACGATCTTGCAGCCGGTTACAGGGAACGAGGGGTGGAAGGCATATCGTATCTTCGCTCCTGTCCGTTCGGACAACGGCAGGCGTGTCGGAGTCATCGGCATCGAGTTCGATGTTGTATCGCTTCTGCAGCCGCTTCTCTCCGCAGCCTCTCTCGGCGAGACGGGGGAAATCCTGCTTGCCATGGAGAAGGACGGCGCCATCGTTCTGCTTCATCACCGCTATTCGACTGCGGATCAGAAGGTGATCATTTTAGGATCTCTTGGCGACCAGTACGCCTTTGACCTTCCGCTTGCACAGGCGCTCAAGGGAGAGACAGGCATACGGTCTGCGGAGGACTATGCGGGGAAAAAAGTTTTCAGTGCCTACCGTCTCATCCCGGTGCTCGGATGGGGACTCGAAGTGAAAGTGGATCGAACCGAAGCTTTGCGCAGTGTCACGGCACTCGCAGTGTCGATGGGGGTGGCGGGGGCGCTCCTCACGATATTGGCCGTCTTCGTGACGCGCTTGCTTGCTTTGCGGCTTACGCAGCCGCTTGTTCGTTTGAGCGGTCGCGTCTCTCTCTTACGGCCGGGCAATTGGGTTTTTCGCTCTTCTGTCCGGTCCGGAGACGAAGTCGAGGTGCTGGATCGTGTCGTCGAAGATCTCGCAGCGCGTCTGAAGGTAACCTACGACCATCTCGAAGACGAGGTGACGAAGCGCACGGCAGAGCTGCGCGAACAGTATGCCAAGGACCGCGCCATTCTCGAGTCCATCGAGCACGGGGTCGTTGCCGTGGATCGGCGAGGCAAGATCCTCGATATCAATCCGTCCGTGGAGCGTCTGCTCGGAGTCGAGCGTAAAGCGGTCCTCGGCGAACCCATTGCACAAGCGTTACCCTTCTGCATTCACCGCAAACCGTGTCCTGCAAACAGGCATCCGGTGATGCGGGCCCTGGAGAAGCGCGCGCCGGTGCGAGCGGCGACGAACACACACATGAATATCGTGCGCGCCGATCACGGCCTCTTGCCGGTAAACTTCGCTGTCACGCCACTTCTCGTCGGTCGCAAGCTCATCGGCGCAGTCCTCGTGTTTCAGGATATGACGGACGATCGGCGCATCGATTACATCAAATCGGAATTCATTTCACTTGCCAGCCATCAATTGCGCACACCCATCTCAACACTGCGGTGGTACATCGAACTGCTCTCAGATGAAAAGAACAAGAATCTCACGCCGGTGCAGCGCGAATCGATCGTCGAAATGCAAACCGCCGCCGCCCGGATGGCCGATCTCGTGGAGGCGCTCCTTCATGCGGCACGCCTCGAAGGCGGATCCATTACGCCGAAGTTCGGCAGCGTGAACATCACCGCACTCCTCACCGATATTGCGGAAGAATTGCGTGCTCTTGCGAAGGATGCGAAGATCTCCTGCGCCATCGATATACCATCAAAGCCGGTCATGATCATGACCGATGCGATTCTCGTGCACATTGTGCTTCAGAATCTCTTCAGTAATGCAGTGAAGTACTCACGTCCGGGTGCACAGGTGAATGTAAAAGTGCGTGTGCACAGCGGTGATGTGGAGATTGAGGTGGCTGATCGCGGCATCGGTATCCCGGCAGCCGAACAACATCGCATTTTCGAGCGATTGTTCCGCGCGCGGAATGCGACGACCGTCGATACGGATGGCAACGGTCTCGGGCTCTTCATTTCACACATGATCGTGGACATCCTCGGAGGAAAGATCAGCTTCAAGAGCACGGAGAACAAGGGCAGCACGTTTACCGTGCGATTGCCGAAGAATACGCGGAAGAAAACCGTTTAAGGTTTCCTTCCACGCCTGTCCCCCGTACGCCGGGTTCTGTTTCGGTTGCCCTTGCGGGGCCGAAGGTGACCATCTCTCTAGGGCCGCGGTTGCCCGCGGTCTCGAGCGGAGGGGTGGTCGGTGCAGCGGAACCACTGCGAGATCCGACGACCCAAATCCTCCTTGCATCACCGAGAGTTTGCCGCCGCGTACCGCGAGGGTACGCGTCCTCGGTTCCCGAGGCGTTTCACTCCTCTGTACCACGTGGGGGCGCAGGGGCTCGTCTCTGTGGCACTATTCCGCACCCGCCTTTACCGGATATATGGCGGGCGGATGGGCGTTACCCACTCGGCGTTCCAGTGATGCCCGGACGTTCCTCCCCCCTCCGCTCCTCACTCACTTCGTTCGCTACGGAGCTACGGGGGGCAGGCCCAGCATGCGCCAGATAGCATGGCGCGGGGCTTGCCCTCCGTAGCTCTGCGAGCGTAAGCGAGCAAAGAGCGAAGGAGGGCGGTCACCGAAGGAGCAGGAAGCCCCATTTTCCTGCCGCTCCTCTGTGTGGGCAAGGGGAAACGAGGGTTAAGAGAAGGGCTTGGGTTAGGGATTCCCACCGCCTTCTGGGTATTTATACTCCCAGCTCTAGCCTTCATGATGCCTCCGTCAGCGGGCCTCCCCTCAAATGCTCGCAAACATACTCCATTGCCTCATGGAAGCAGCGTTGCAGAGACTGCGCGCTCTCCTGGTGAGCATGTTCGCACTGGCCGAGGAGCTGCTCCGCTCTCCACAGATTCTCCCATGCTCCCCACTGTTCGTATGCGAATTCATCGGGAGTCAAACGATTGGAAATCGTGTGATCGACATGCATGCGCGCACAATCCAGATAGTAATAAATCTGCGCGTCGCTCGTGGAGCATTCCGCTGCCAGTCTTTCGAGGTTCGCATGCGAGGTACGGATTCTCGGTACAGTTCTCCGTTCATGTGTGTCGAAGGACATAGGCTCCAAGAAGCTGTCTCTCAGCCGTCTTTCATAGAGCCCCAATGCCCTTGCGCAACGCTCGACAGCGAAAGAATCCCCCCCTCCGGAGGGCGTTTGGAGCCTCAGGAGTTGTGGGATCGTATCGGCGGCCATCAGATAGGCATGGTGAAAAAGCTCTTGCTCTTCATGTCTCTGGACGTGAGGAGTATCGAGACTCCGATAGGTCTCTGCGACGCGTGTTGCGAATATGCCGAGCACTTCATTTATTATCGCCGGGGAGAGAGGCTGGCGACCGTTCTGAGAATGCGCTAACGATGCGAGGAGGCTGTTACAGGCCTCATCGAACAACTCCTGCGTCCTTCCGGGCGGAAGAGTGCTTCTCAATTCCTCCAGTCGAGTGTGTACATCTCCTTCCTGCCTCTCGGTGGGTGAGGTCCTCTCCTGTGGTTCCTCAAGGACGGTAGCCATGAGGGGAAAGGCGAAAGAATTGCATTAATTATCCGCTACTAATTCTGTTTGTCAATAGTCACTGTCATGGCTTCTTTACAATCAAAAGTCTCACTCTATTGGTCAAATAGCGACCCTTTTTTGAGGATGCAGCAATCGTATGTGCGATTATCTTTTGGAGCCGCCTTAAGGGATTTGAACCCCGGACTTAACTCTTACAAGTGAGTTGCTCTACCACCAAACATAGATTGGAGCCGCCTTAAGGGATTTGAACCCCGGACTTAACTCTTACAAGTGAGTTGCTCTACCACCAAACATAGATTGGAGCCGCCTCGGGGATTTGAACCCCGGACCTACTCATTACAAGTGAGTTGCTCTACCACTGAGCTAAGGCGGCACATGGAAGAAGTATAGAGGCAAAAAGCATGTTTGCGGAGGTCGGTTTTCAGGTATTTCGTAGTACACTGATCGAAGTGAAGCGTTCTGAGATCTTCTTCGGGTTGCTGCGGATCCCCATGGATGCGCTCGCCGTGTGTGCGGCGCTGCTCCTAAGCTACCGCCTGCGCGAAGCGAATATCGATCTCATCCCATCCGTACAGCTCCTGGAACCCGCACAGTCGCTGCCGTCCCTCTCCTACTACCTTCAGTCGTTCGTCTACCCGGGGATCGCGACGTTTCTCTTCGTGGCGGCTATCTTGGGCCTGTACAGCATGCGGACGACCGGCAGTGGGTGGCGGGAGATGGGTCGCATCATCGTGGCGAGCGTGCTGTGGGCGGTGCTCGTGATGGCGTGGTATTTCCTCGTGGAACGTCAGCTCTTCTACTCCCGTGCCCTTCTCGTGCAGGCGACGATGCTCCTCGCGATCTTTGTCATCCTCGCGCGTAGCGCCGTGGTACTCCTCCAGCGTGCGTGCCTCAGAAACGGCATCGGGGTCCGCCTCGTCATCTCCGTCGGCAAGCAGCCGATCGCTTCCGGTGCGCGCGAGACGCTCGCGCGCGATATGCATTACGAGTATCTCGGCCATGTGACGGATTTGATGTCCCTCCAGAAGATGCAGATTCGATGCCTGCCGGATCTCGTCTTGCAGACCGATCCGAACCCCCTGAGCGCAGACACGCTTGCACTCATCGATCACTGTCGCAGCCACCACATCGGTTACGCCTTCCTCCCGCCGGTTTTCGCGGAGGTTCCGCACCAGCTGGTCGTGGATCGTCTGGGGATCCTGCCGATGCTACGCTTCCAACCCACACCCATCGATGGATGGGGACGCGTCCTCAAGCGCCTGTTTGATTTTCTTGTAAGCGGCACGTTGCTTCTCATTCTTTCGCCGTTGTTTCTTCTCATTGCGCTTGCGATCTTGCTCGAGTCCGGGTGGCCGGTGTGGTTCGTCTCGCGGCGGGTGGGAGAGTATGGGCGCGGCATGATCTCCGTCTTGAAATTCCGGTCGATGATCTGCGGTGCCGAACGGAAGCGCGAGGAACTGCTTGTGCACAATGCGCGCAGTGACGGGCCGCTCTTCAAGGTGAAGGACGATCCGCGCGTCACGCGCGTCGGCAGGATTTTGCGGCGATTCGATCTCGACGAGCTTCCGCAGCTTCTCAATGTGTTCTGCGGGCAAATGTCTCTGATCGGCCCGCGCCCGCATCTCCCTGAGGAGGTGGATCGCTACACGCTGTTCCAGCGGCGCGTGTTCGCCGTGAAGCCCGGGATGACGGGGCTCTCGCAGGTCTCGGGACGCAGCGATCTGCGGTTTTCCGAGGAGGTGCGCCTCGATCTTCAGTACGTGGAAGAATGGTCTCCGTTCCTCGACCTGTGGATCCTGTGGAGGACGGTAGGTGCAGTCTTGGGGAAGAACGGGATGGAGTGAGCTGTCCAGGGAGCCGACCTCAGAAAAGCGATAACTGGTCTTTCTTCTCTTCGTTCGGCGGCTTCTTCTTCGTTGGTGGTTTCTTCGCCGAAATCGGCTTCAGCTCTTTCTCCTCTTTCTTCTGCGGTACAAGCGGCTTCTTCGTCGAGGGCGCTCCTCCGAGGGCTCGGAGGTAGGCAGCCACGCCTCTTCCATACTCTTTCGTCTCGAGTCGCTCATCGAGGACACGAACATCGCCCGCTTTCGTGCGATGTCGGCAGAAGGTTCGAAGCAGCCGGAAGAGCCGGTGCCTCAAGCGAGGCATCGTGTACTGATCGAAAGCATTTCGGTAGTGCTCGCAGCGCTTGGCTGTCACGGGGTAAGAGGGATGATCGAAAGGCAGGCTCTGGACGATGAGATGATCCACGGACCCAAGGGGCAGCTCCACTCCCTCGTAGGTCCATGGCGTGAGCAACCATAAGCAGGGGCTCGGTGCAGCGAGGAACTCCGCCTGCATCCGCTCCTGGCCGCCGCTTAAGTTCTGGCAGATGAGAGTGACGCCTTTTGCTTCAAGCTTCTCGGTATGGCTGATGAAAAACCCCTCGATGACCCGGCGGCTCGGCACAAGAATGACGGTTTTGCCTTGCGGGATCGTTTCCAGGAACGATTCCACGCGCTCGCTCGGCTCTACGGAAATGGATGGCGGCGCATCCTCCACAGGGGTGGGGAGCGAGAGGGCGGCAAAGTCCTGCGGGAGGATTTCCGGGAGGTGATCGGCGCTCGCGGGCGGGATGAGAAGGGTCGTGGGATAGGGGGAGAAGAGCGACTCGCCGAGAATCGTGGAGATCCGCTCCGGAATGGATTTGATGAACTGGCTGCCGTTCTGTCGTTGCTCGATCCAGGCGATCCGGCCGGGCAGGAGCGTGGGATCGAGGATTTGCCGCAGAGACTTCAGTTGCGTCTCGACGGTGTCCGTCCGCCGTCGCTCGCTCAGCAAATCATCGATCACTTCTTTCAATGCGGTTACCTCCGGCATGGTGAGATCCTGCTTGCCGATGGGATGCGAATCTTGGGCGAGACGCACCTTCTCGATCCACAGCTGCAGGAGATCCGTGAAGCGCGTGAGGGAGAAGTCTCCTTCCGATGCCGCACGCAGGTCATCTAACGTGCATGACCAGCCGTAGGCCAGCGAGGCCGTGTCCTCGAGCATGGAGGCATCGGAGATGATGATGTGAGCATTCGTGCTGAGTGAGCCGTGCGCCGCGTGTGCCGGATCGATGAGGAAATGCAGCAGTTGGCGGTGGTCGAGAAGGACAACGGACGGCAGCTCCGCGAACTGGCGCACGTACGCGTTCGAAGTGTCCGTGCACGCAAGCTTGCCGCGCCAGATGGCCCGCTCCTCGCCGTGGATAGGCAGATCGTGGAACGTCTGCGGTTCGTACCACGCAAGTTTGAGCGCAAGGGTGGATTCATCCGCAGTGTAAACTTCCTGCCTGGCGAAGACCTTGGCAGCTTCGAAATCGAGGAGAAAGGAAGGATGATGGAGCACGCGCACACCCTCGGGGACGGTTGTTCGCTTGAGTGTGGCATCGAGGTTCTTCACAGCGATCCACTGCACCGTGGAGGGATCGGTGACCGCCCAATGCAGGAGTTCCTCAAGGGTCGCGGGATCGAGCGGCTCCTCCACGAGCGCGACGGTACCTGTTTTCGGCTTCTCGAATGCTGCTTGGGCGAATTTCGGTGCCCGCACACGCTCCCGCTTCAGAGGTGGAGGCGGTTTCAGCCACGATGGAACATCCTTCGCCGTCGGGGGTGGCAGAACATCGAAAAGCAGACGATAGCCGGGGGCAGAGTGCTCCATGATGGCGACGGCGACGGCATGAAGATCGGGCGGGAGGGAGATGAGCCGTTCCCAACAGCGGCTGAGGAGCTCCAGAGTCGCATGGACATCGCCGAGAGCCCTGTGAACCGGTTCATGGTGCAGGGCGAGGATGCGGCTTACGTATCCCAGCGAGTAGCTGGCAAGCTCGGGGAAGACGAGGGATGCGAGCATGGAAGTGTCGATCCATGGACGACCGGTGAGATCGATCCCCTCCCCCTTGAGCATCTTCAGATCGAAGCTCACGTTCTGCCCCACAATGATCGTGTCTGAGCCGATGTGTTTGAGGATCTCCTCGCGGCGGCTCTCCAGCAAAGGTTGATCTTTCAGTGCATCCTGCTTGATGCGGGTGAGCACCTGCACGGGGAGCGGAATCTCCACGGGAATTTCGAAGAGCTGCTCGTAGGTATCCGTGATCGTTCCCCCCTCCACGCGCACGGAAGCGAATTCGATGACGCGGTTCACGCGCGGGGTAAACCCGGTTGTCTCCGTATCGAGGACGGTGAAGGAGAGGGAAGGGAGCTGCACGCTCGGAATAGTAGAGCGTGTAAAGGAAGCCTACCAGCCTCACTCGGCTTTCGGCTCGGGCTCCGCGGAGGGTTCCTCCTTCGCCTTCCGGGTCCGCTTCTTCTTCGGCTCTTCGGCGGGGGCTTCCGGAGATGGGGTCTCAGGCACGGAATCAGTGGCGGGGACTTCCGCGGAAGGAGACTCTTCCGCTGCGGGCGGAGGATCCCCCTCACTGCGCAGCTCGGCAAGCTTCGCCTTGAAGGCAGGCAGTTCCTCGTAGTTGTACATATCAAGCTCGTAACCGGTGAGCTCGGTGGCGAGGCGGATGTTCTGCCCCTTCTTGCCGATGGCCATCGGCCGTTGGGCCTCTTCCACAAAGACCGCAGCACGCTTCTTGATGCGCCGGCCCTGGTCATCCAGATGTTCCTCGGCGTTCACGATGATCACCGCGGAAATGGCGGCGGGCTGCAGGGCGGTGGAGATCAGTTTGATGGGATCGTCGGACCACTCAATCATGTCTACGCGCTCGCCGTTGAGCTCTTCCATGACCGCCTGGATGCGCACGCCTTTTTGGCCTACGCAGGCGCCGATTGGGTCGATGCGGGCATCGGAGGAGTGGACGGCCACCTTGCTGCGGAAGCCGGCATCGCGGGCGATGGCTTTGATGGTGACGTCGCCGTTGCGCACCTCGGGGATCTCAAGCTCCAAGAGCTTGCGAACGAGATTCGAGTGCGTGCGGGAGATCTTGAGCTGCGGCCCCTTGCCCGTGAGCTCGACCTTGTCCAAGTACACGCGGATGCGCTTGCCCGTGTAGTAGTGCTCGCCGGGAATCTGCTCGCGCCATGGCAGGCTCACCGTCATCCCTTCGATCTCGAGGGTCACCCAGTTCGGTTCGACCTTGGTGACCGTGGCCGTGAGCAGTTCCGCCTCGCGCCCTTTGAACATCTCGTAGAGGCTCTTCTTCTCCGCCTCCTGCAGTTTCTGGAGGATCACCTGCTTGGCGGCCTGCGCGGCGATGCGGCCGTACTCCACCGGCGTCACGTCGATGGTGATCTCGTCGCCCACCTCGCTGTCGGGCTTGATCTTCCTGGCGTCCTTCAGACTGATCTCGAAGTTCTCATTTTCCACTTTATCCACGATCTCCTTCACGAGGAGGATCGTCGGCATGTCGCGGCCTTCCTCAAGATCCACGCGGATTTCCTGTTCCTTGTTGCCGAAGTCCTTACGGTACGCTGTGGCGATCGCCTGTTTGACAGCTTCGAGCACCTGCGCGGGGTTCACGTTTTTCTCCGAGCAGATCTGGTTGATGGCGGCGATGAAGGAAGCGCGCATGACGGGAGAGGGGTAGAGAAAAAACACCATCCAATCTGGATAGTGTCATCTATTCGCTCGCTTACAGTATAGGACGGATGTGCCTTCTAGGCAAGCCACGGCAAGACAAAGGACGAAGATTCAGTCGTTCTCCTCCCTCCTCCGTGGTCTGGACCGAAGAGCGTCATCCCGCTCGCGGCGCGTCGCCTCGAGATCAAACATCAGATATTTCATATCCAAGCGCAGTTGCTCCAATGCTTCGTGGACCTGGCTGAGGACACGTGTGCGTCTTGTGCAATTGGCATTGCAATCCTCAAGGGCGCGTCGAAGACCCGCCTGCAGATCCGGAGGGAGCTTCTCAATTTCTGCCAGAAGGGGCCTCAGTTCCTCAAGGATGGGGGCTTTGGCTCCGCAATCGGGTTGTTCGCCGCCGCTTTCGTCGGGAGTGGTAGACATGGGAAAGGCACGGAAGAATAGGGAAAAGGGGTAATTCTCTCAAGAATTACGGCGAGTAATTTGCTATCATGGGTTCATGGGGCTGTTGCTCACAAGCGCTATCTTAAGCGGCCTTCTCGGCGTCCTTGCCGCCGTCTTCGTTGATGTATTCCTTTCGCAGCGCATAGTCGTGCTGGGGACTTTTGCCGGTCTCGAGCGCTCGGTCAACGAGGGGGTTGCTTTCGGATGGCATCTCGGAGCCATCCAACCTCTGCTCATTGCCGTGGCACTCATCTTGATAGCTTGGTTGGCTGTAAAAACGGCGAAGACGACGACGATGCAGGTCGGTTTCGGTCTCATCATCGGCGGTGGGGTCGCGAATATCATCGATCGCCTGAGGGACGGTCTCGTCACCGATTTCATCCAAGTCGGGTCCTTTCCCGTCTTCAATCTGGCCGACAGCTGCATCACGGTGGGAGCCGTAGTACTGCTTCTGGAGTACCTGCGGAAGCGGAAGTAGAGAAAAAGAGCGGGAATCTCCCTTTTTCTCCCTTCCGATAGCTTTCTTTTTCTCCTCTTTCTTCACTAGAATACGGAGCCTCATGGCGGATATCAGCTATCGCATCACCGGCGGGACCCCCCTCAAAGGGGACGTCACTGTGAGCGGATCGAAGAACGCTGCGCTCCCACTTCTCGCGGGCAGCGTACTCTGCAGCGGCGAGACAGTTCTTCACAATGTTCCGTGGCTTCGGGACGTGAAAGCGATGCTCAAGATCCTCGAGTTTCTCGGGGCGGAGACGTCGTATCAGGAGGGGACTGTCCGCGTCCGGACGCACAATGTAACGAGCAAGCCCATCCCCTGCGAGCTCGTCTCCAAATTGCGCGGCTCCATCGTGCTCTTAGGGCCGCTCCTCGCGCGATTCGGTGTCGTGGAGATGGCCTATCCGGGCGGGTGTGTGCTCGGCAAGCGTCCTGTGGATGCGCATTTGGCGGCGCTCGAGCAGCTCGGGGCGAGGGACATGAGCGTGAGCGAGGGGGTTCTGCACCTGCAGGGCGATCTGAAAGCGGGGCGCATCATCCTCCCCGAGTTCTCGGTGACGGCGACGGAGAATGCCATTCTCGCGGCAGCGCTCCTTCCCGGTGAGACACGTATCGAGCTGGCGGCAGCCGAGCCTCATGTGCAGGAGGTGGAGCGTCTCGTAGCGGCCATGGGCGCGGAAGTGGAGGGAATCGGCACGCACTCGGTGACCATCCGCGGGAAGAGAAACCTCACGTGCGCCACGCATACGGTCACCACCGACTACCTCGAGGCCGGCGCCTTCGTCATTGCGGCCATCGTGACGGGCGGGAAAGTGCGCCTGCACGGTGTGGAGGAGTCGCACCTCATCTCCTTCCTCGGCGCGGCCGGACGCATGGGCGGCGTCTGCCGGTACGATCCGGCGGAGAAGATCCTCTTCGTGGATGGGGAGATTTCGTCGCTCAACGGCATTCGGGTCCAGACGAACATCTTCCCGGGTTTCCCCACCGATCTCCTGCCTTCCATGGGGGTGGCTCTCTCGCAGGCGAAAGGGGTGAGTCGTATCTTCGAGTGCCTCTTCGAGGGGCGCATGGCGTACCTCTATGAGCTGGAGAAGATGGGAGCGCACATCGAGGTCCTGAACTCGCACCAGGCGCTCATCATCGGTCCCACGCGCTTGCGGGGGCGCAACGTGGCGAGCAACGACATCCGTGCGGGGGCGGCCATGGTCCTCGCGGCGCTCTGTGCGGAGGGGGAGACGACGGTGACGGACGTTCGCTACATCGAGCGCGGCTACGATCATTTCGACGATAAGCTGCGCACGCTCGGAGCGCGGATTGAGAAGATCGAAACAGAGTGAGGGCCCCCATTGTCTGACTCTCTCCAACCCTCTATCATCTTCCCGATGTTGACTTATACCTCTCTCGGCGCAGCGACTGTACAGCTCGCCAACGGCAAGAAGACCCTCCTCGTATTCCCCGGAAAGACAGTTCCGAAGGATGTATTGGCGTTGCGCTCGGCACCCGAAGAGCAGCCCGTTGCCGGAACGATTTCCTGGCCGGGGGAGTATGACCTGGATGGTGTGGCTATCCATGGCATCGGTCATGGCGAGGGATCCAAAGTATCGTTCGTCGTGGAAATCGACGGGGTGCGCACCGCGTTCATCGCTTCGCCTCTGCATGACTGGACGGACTACGAGCTTGAGCTGCTCGGCGAGATAGATGTGCTCGTGCTTCCTGCGGAAGATGTGAAGATCGCTCAGAAGATTATCGATGAGGTGGATCCACGCGTTCTGATCCCGCTCCCGACGAAAGAGGGTGGGGACTTCAAGGAGCTTCTTGGTATCTGCGGCGCCACCGGCAAGGAATCCGTGGATGAGTACAAGCTCAAGAGTAAGAGCGCGTTGCCCGCGGAAGGGCGGGAAGTAGTCGTTCTGAAGCCGAAGAGGTGACGCAAGCGACAGAGGGTGTTTGGCGTTCGTATTTTTGCCGCGAAGTCATACAATGGCTTTCGCCGGTCCTATAGTTCCCACCTTCGCTCTGCACTTCGCTTGAGCTACGGTGGGCAGGCAATGGGTCCCTGCTCCTGTAGTTCAATGGATAGAACAATCCTCTCCTAAGGGATAAATGCAGGTTCAATTCCTGCCGGGAGCACCATTCGATTCCTGTTCACCACCAATGTCGATTTTCATAGTACAAGCCGCCTGCTCCTCCTTCGAGGAGGAGCAGGCGATGCTCTTTAAACTGCCAGAGGCCGAGTTACAGGCCGAGCGCCACAAGGCGAAACTCGGCATCTATCCACTTGGCCACGTTGTCGAGATACCCACGGACGCCGACGCTGGATGGTGCGGAGTAACCGATGGCAGTGATCCGCCCTCGATTGCCGTAGACGATCTGAGCGGCTGCGCCCTGCTGCAACGTGTAGGGTTGAGAGAAGATACCGAGGACATCTCCCCGAGGATCGGCACCATCGATCCACGCCTTCATGGTATCCTCCAAAGAGGCGTTGCGGTCGGACGGTTTTGGGCAATGCACGCAGTTGAGCCTGATGCCACGCATGCTGTGCTTGCTCAAAGCCACCTGAGTCATCAACTGGGACTCCACTCCGAGTGTGAGATCGGGGAGCTGCTCGTCTGTGAACAACGTACGGCCGCTTCCTAGGCTGACGATCTGCTGCACATTGATCCGGGGCAAGAGCCGATTAAGTAAGTCCCATCGCCCCTCCACTGCTCGCCGCTTGGCTCCACCAATGGTGGCGAATGTCCAAGATGGGTGGGGTGCGTCCGGATCGTCAGATTCGGGGATGCTGATCTCATCGACCATCCGCAACGAGCGAAAGAGGTCAAGAAACTCCGGCAGACGGGCGCGATCCTCATCGTCGGAGATCTGTGCCCGGAGCTTTCCTGGTACCACCCAAGTTTGAGTGACCTCTCGGATCCCTCTGAGCGTGTCGACATGGGAGACTTTGAGCTGCTCCAGCAACGCGAGTAGTTCGTCGCATGGCCTCTGGTTGTCAAAGAGCCGTGTGGTGATTGGCATGTGACCCTCCTTTCTTTTCAATGGGGGAATGCCTATCCACCTAGAAATAGTACTATATTATTTCATTCTGTCAACCAAGAGACCTTGGGCGGAGAGGGGAAAGGAAGCTGAGTCTGCAAGAAGGCTCTCGTTTTCTCAGAGAGCTGCCCGATGGAAGAGGCCGCCCATCAATCTTCTGGCGGCGGTAACGGCAGCTCCGAGGGCGGACGTTCTTCCGGAAGGCGAGGATGGCACTTCCATAATTTCAAAGAGCTTCGTCACGACTTGGCTGTCCTCGGTCGTAAGCTTGGCAGCGGGAGCTTTCAATCCAATCGCATTGAGCAGTTGCCGTTCGAAACCCTTCATCTCTTCGAATGTTTCCGATTTTTCTGATATGAGCTGCATGCGCCGCGCACTGTACGCACCGTTTCCCAAAATAGTGATTACCTGGAGGAGATCTGCGTATGTTCGGGGGGGATCGATGGGGTGCTTCACTGCTGTATGACCGACATTCAGCTGTTCTTGAGCGGCAATCATTAGATGGGTGGGGAAAGATCAAATGCACAGTTCTAGGGAGGAGCCATCTCGAGGTCAATCACCTGCGTAGCATTGCATTCATACTGTTTGAAATCTGTACAACTGCGATGGTCTCACCCCGGAGAAATGTGCAGACAGATTGGTGACAGGGCGTGGCGGGAGTGCACGATGATAACATGTTGCCAAATTGGAAATTCTATTTTGTTATTGCGGGGAGACAGCCGACAGCGGTGCAGTTTGAGCGATGGGCAGATGCTTACGAAGCTCAAGAATCTCCCGATGGCACTTCTGCACCTCGCGATCGAGACTCAGCATCTTCTCCTCCGCGATGGAGTGCGGGGCCGCGTCGTCCTCGTTTCGTAGCCAGAAGTAATCGTGCACTCCTTTCTCAAGGAGGGGATTGCGTCCTGACCATGTGAGCGTTCCCTGTCGATCGACGGAGACATCTTCATCGGGATCGAATGACCGGAGGAGAGAGTTCCGTTCCTGGTAGTAGCGCTGTGGCACATGCCCGTGCCAGAGGTGGAAGGCAGTGCCGCGGCACATGCCTATGCTGCCTTTCACATCATCGGCAACATCCTGTGCCCACCGTCGGAAGTGACTTCGGAGCAGCGGGAGACTCTCCGGGATGGATTCCCGTCCGATGAATGCGTTCGCGATATGGGAATCCCCTCCTCCGACGACAAAGCGGTCATAGAGTCCATGACGATCGAGCAGGGAGCGGCGCGCCGCCCACGCGAGCCCCGGCTTGCCCCAGTTCCACTCCTCCGGCTCCCATCCGTAGCGAGAGGTGTACGCGAAAGAAAGATGTCGCTGGTACTCTCGATCTCCCAGAGGGAAGCGGTCGGTGGGGACGGGAGAGGATTCTCCGCGATGCAGCCGGCAGGACGCTTCGAATGGCTGGACAATGACGTACTCCGAAAGAAGCGCGGCTGTTTCGGGAACCCACTGTTCATTTTCGAAGAGGACATCTCCGTCGATCCAGACGACTTTGTCGCACTCCGGCGGGAGGTGCCGGATGCCTTCATTGATGAGGCGCTCTTTCTGCCAGAGGACGGAGTCCGATCGCAGCCGGAGGAGGAGATCGGCATCGTCATTATTCAGAGTGAAAGGAGCGCTGCCGAAGGCGAGTTCCACTGTCAGGAGCCTGAGCCCCTGTCGTGCCACGCCTTCCCGGAATCGGCGGAAGTTCCCAAGCTTCGTCGCATACTGCGCGGGGTTGAAGTAGGCGACGACCCCCCAGATGGATCCCGGAAGCTGCTCAGGAATCCGGACATCGGGGATCAGCGGATGCACAGAGGTCTTTCGTCTTCGTGTGGATGGGCGATCGGAGAGCGGCCCGTTGAGCAGCCTTTTGAGGCTATGGATTTCCAGGTGTCGCTCGCAGATCTCCTTCTCTAAGGAGAGGATCTTCTCCTCCGTGATCGATGCGGGTGTCACGCCATCTTCATTGCGCATCTGGAAGTAATCAGAGACACGCTTGACGAGCTGAGGGTTGCGCGCAGTCCACTCCAGGCACCCCTGAGCGCTCACCGTAAGATCGAGATCCGGATCAAAAGAATCGAGGACCATGCTGCGTTCGGCGTAATAGCGCTGGGAAATGGCGCCATGCCAGAGGTGGAAGCCGACCCCCTCCCGGAGGCCGATGCTTTCACGGACGTCCGCGCGGAGAGCTTGGGCCCATGTTTGGTAGCTCTGCGGTAATGTGGAGTGGTACTTCGGCTTAAACTCGCTTCCGATGAGGGCATGCGCGAAGATCGAATCGTTCTCGCCCAGGATGAAGCGGTCATAGAGACCGTGACGTTCGAAGAACCACCGGCGGGCGGCCCAGAGAAATCCCGGAGCCCCCCAATTCCACTCCTGGAAATCCCATCCGAAACGGGAGGTAAAGATGAAGGACGGTTGCCGCTGGTGGTTCAGCCAGCCGGGCGGGAGATCTGCGGAAGGGATGGGGCCACGCTCTCCGCGCTCCAATCGCACGACGGCGGAGTATGGCTGTACGATGACGTACTCCTCCAGCAGCGAAGCGGTCGTCGCGACCCAATCGTCGTCCTCCACGAGAGCGTCGGCATCGATCCAGATAACCTTGTCGCAATCGGACGGAAGGCGTGACGCGCCGAGATTGACGAGGCGTTCCTTCTGCCACACCATCGCGTGCGTGCGCACCTGCACGAGGATATCCGCATCCTCCTTTTTCAAAGCGAAAGGCTGATCCCCGTAGGCCGCTTCTACGGTCAGGAGTTTCAACCCCTGCCTCACGCTGGCTTCCCGAAACAGATGGTAGTTTTCGAATTTCGTCGCGTAGCCGGCGGGATTGAAGAGCGTCGAAACCCCCCAGATGGTCCCCGGAAGTCGTTCGGGCCGGCGTACATCGGAAAGGATAGGAGGATGCACAGGGTGGGAGCGTACCACAAGGGTCAGGGTTAGGATGAGGGTTAGGGGAATTGCCCCCTTTGTCTCATAGAGAAATCCCTGATCCTAACCCTCATCCTCATCCTTTCTGGTAGCGGTGTAGCCGTATCAGTTCTTGAGGGCTTTCGACAGCTCCCCCTTCATCTTCTCCGCGGCCGCGCGCGCTGCATCCTGCCAGTCGCGCCCCTTCGAGGCGAAGATAATCGCCCGCGCGGAGACCACGATGGCGCCCTGCCCCTTCACGAATCCGTGCGCCACGTCTGCGGCCGTGCCCCCCTGTGCTCCGTAGCCGGGGATGAGGATGATTGCGTGCGGCATGAGCGTGCGCAGGTATTTGAGCTCCTCCGGGTACGTCGCACCGACCACCGCCCCCACGCAGGAGTAGCCGGAGGCCTTCCCGAGGTGGTTTGATCCCCAGCTCTCCGTCAGTTGCGCCATACGCTCGTGGACCACTTCGTCTCCGATGGGCAGGTCCTGTAGCTCTCCGGAACTTGGGTTGCTCGTCTTCACCAGGACGAAGATCCCCTTGCTGTTTTTCTCGCAGCGCTCGATGAATGGTTGTACGGTATCGGAGCCTAGGTAGGGAGAGACGGTGAGCGCGTCGACGGGGCTGTGCGCACTCAAGTAGGCATCCGCGTAGGCTTCGCACGTGGAACCGATGTCATTTCTTTTCCCGTCGGCGATCACGACGAGGCCGTGGCCTTTCGCGTAGGTGCAGGTTTCCCAGAAGGCTTTCATCCCCTCCCAGCCGAGCGCTTCGTAGTAGGCAAGCTGCGGCTTCACCGCGGCGGCGATATCACTCACGGCGTTGATGATGCCTTTCCCGAAGGCCAGAATCCCGGCAGCGTCCTTCGTGATGGCTTCCGGAAGCTTGCTCAGGGCAGGATCGAGCCCGACGCAGATCGGAGAGAGAGATCTGGAGCGTTCCGTGAGGAGATCGGCGAAGTGCATCGTCAAATACGATAGAAGACGACGCAGGAGAAGGGAATAGCATTAAAACCGAAGGTTAGGGTTAGGATTAGGGTTAGGGGGATTGTGTGGATATCGGAGAAAGGGAATGCGCACGAATGAGGCCATTCAGCATTTTTCCAATTTCATCGAGAAGATTGACGGCTTCATTCGCTTGAATAGAAGAAAGATATTCCAGTTCAATGCTCAACAATAGAAGCGCGCGGACTTCGGAGCATTCACCTCGTGCAATGGTGTATTTGTTCGCTTTGTCGGCTGGCATTCTTCTCCCCAATCCTTCCGCTGTATTAGCGAGAACGCTGGTGGCAGCTCGGCGAAGTTGAGACGTCAATCCAAATCGCTCGTCGGGTGGGAAGCTTTTTGTTACGGCGTAGATTTCTTTTGTAAGAGCCATTTCTTTCTGCCAGATTGTGAAGGTCTCTAAGGACGGCATAAGTAAGATAAAATCCTAATCCTAACCCTAACTCCTAATCCTCATGCATGATGCTCTGCCGGTACTGCAGCGCTTCGGCGACGTGCGGCAGGCCGATTGCATCCTCTCCCTCCAGGTCCGCGATCGTCCGCGCGACCTTGATGATGCGGTGGTAGCCGCGCGCGGAGAGACCGAGGCGCTCCACCGCTTGCTTGAGGAGTCGCAGGGAATCGTCACTCAGCGGACAGAGAGCATCGATGTGCTTCACGGTCATCTGCGTGTTCGTCTGGATGGTCATCCCGGAGAATCGCTTGAGCTGTCTCTCTCGGGCCGCCATGACGCGCTGAAGGATCGCCGCGCTCTCCGGAGGACGATGGCCGTCGCGCCGCTGCAGATCCTCGATGGGCACCGGTTCGACGGCGATGGTGAGATCGATGCGGTCGAGCAGTGGCGCGGAGATCCGCCGTCCGATCTTGCGTGCCGAGGAGCTCGAAAACTCCGGCGGGTTCATGGCGGCGATCATCGTGAAGTCGGCGGGGAACGTGACGGCGCCCTGCGCGCGCGTGATGGTGATGTGGCGGTCCTCGAGCGGCTGGCGCAGCACTTCGAGCACCTGTGGCGGGAACTCCGCGAGCTCGTCTAAGAAGAGCACACCCTTGTGTGCGAGGCTGATCTCGCCCGGTCCGGGCACCTGTCCGCCGCCGACGATGGAAACGCCGCTCGCCGTGTGGTGCACGACCCGGAACGGTCGCACATGGAGGAGCGGAGAATCCGCGGGGAGGAGATTTGCCACAGAGTAGATCTGCGTCACTTCGATCGCTTCCTCGTGCGTGAGCGGTGGGAGGATGCCCCGAAATGCGCGGGCGAGGAGTGTCTTGCCCGCCCCCGGCGCACCGGAGAGGAGTACGTTGTGGCCGCCGGCAGCGGCGATCTCGAGCGCACGTTTGGCGTGGGCCTGACCCCGGATGTCCGCAAAATCGATGAGATCGTGTTCGAGGAGAGGAGTGGGAGAGCTGGCAGGAGGCTCCACCTTCTCCGCCATACGCTCCCCCGTGAGGATCTCGGTGAGCTCCTTGAGAGAGGAGACGCCGATGATCTGGACGCCGGGGATGAGCGCGGCTTCGGGGGCGTTCACCGCAGGGACAACCAGTGTGGGGATCTTCAGTCTGCGGCAGGCGATGGCGGCGGAGAGCACGCCGGAGACATGCCGAAGACTTCCATCAAGTGCAAGCTCGCCGACGAACGCCATGTCCTTGAGGCGACTCTCTTCGATCGTCAGCGCGTCGCTCACGAGGAGGAGCCCCAGTGCGATGGGGAGGTCGTAGCGCGGGCCGACTTTCTTCAAGTCCGCCGGTGCGAGGTTCACCGTGATGGTGCGCCCCGTGGGGAAGCGGTACCCGCTCGACTTGAGTGCGATGCGCACGCGCTGCTTGCTCTCCTGCACGGCGGTATCGCCCAAACCCACGATGATCATGGAGCCTTCGCCGGCAGTCGCGCCGACTTCAACGGTAATGAGCTCACTGCGGAGTCCGATGGTCGCAAAGGATGACAATTTGGTAAGCATGGAAGTAAAAGGAAATAGACAACGGAGAGTGTACTTAAGTACACCTCTCCTTCCAAGAAAATAAGCTGGACGAACGTACACCTTCACAGTACGATAGCCCATGTGCTCGCCATTTTTGAGGCCATCATCGGGAAGTTCCGGGCACGGGAATCATCCCGCCCTTTGGCGCGGCACCTCAAGACCGGGAAGTCCGGCGAAGATCGTGCGGCGCAGTACGTCCGGTCCCTTCACTATCGTATCCTTGGGCGCAATATCCGCATCGGTCACGATGAGATCGATCTCCTCGCGTGGGATCCGGCTGATCGGGTTCTCGTCTTCTTCGAAGTGAAGACGCGGTCGCACGCAAGCGAGGAGTACCGCCCCGAGCTCGGCATGACACATGAGAAGAAGGCGCGTATCCAGAGGGCCGCGCGAAGGTATGTGGCGCAGCATGACTTTTCAGACGGCTATCGGATCGATCTCCTCTGCGTCGTGGCGGGCCAAGTGGTTGATCATGTACGGGAGCTGAGTTGGGAGTAACCGCCATCGGAGAAATGGGAAATGCAAAATGCAAAATGCAAAATGAAAAATTGAAAATGTTGACGGTTAGCAATGGCCGTTCGTTTCCCATTTTGCATTTCCAATTTCCCATTTAAATCCCCCCTTCGCTTGCCGTATACTTTTCACCAACCTTCCCCTCTTCATCTTATGGCGGCTAAGTTCGAGAAACTCAACCCCGTACGCTTCGGTTTGGCATGCGGCCTCACCTGCGCCATCGGCGCACTCTTCCTCGGCATCATGGCCAGCTACTTCGACTGGGGCAGCGCGATCGTCGCGATCCTCGGGTCCTTCTACCTCGGGTACGACGCCACATTCCCGGGAGCTTTCCTCGGTGCCGGTTGGGCCATTGCCGAAGGCTTCATCTTCGGGTGGCTGTTCGCATGGTTCTACAACAAGCTGTGAAAATTAAATAATCACCGTAGCCGGGACCCGCGGGTCCCGGCTACGGTTTCATTGCAACGAGCCCTTCCGGGTGGTGGTGTGTCATTTTCTGTATGTTTGGGGCGATAGAGAAACGCAGGGTAGCCGATCATGACATCTCGTAAAGCAAACAGGCCTCACGATGTCATGGCGGATACACTTTTTGCGCTTACGGTAAGTAAAAACGAGGAATATTGAACTCGACATGGCCTAGAGGTAGTGTCAAGCATGCTTGCTATGGAGCGATTGACCACCAGCTGTTCGGCGGCTCATGTCGAAGGAGGAAGTACGTACGCCACGCTTCGTAGTGCAATCGAGAAGACGATCAGGGATCGTAGACGAGAGGAGTGCGAAAGTCTTCGTCGGGCGGTCAACGGTGCTTTCGAACTCTACGAAATTAGCGGACCTGAACGTGACACTCTCCTTGGATTGCTTCGTCCACTGGAGCCGATCTCGGAAGAGCAGAGGCACTTGAGGATTCTCCATGAAACCTACCGTCGGGAAAACGGGCGCGAGTTTGCTTGTGCGCACTTGCAGGTGGATGTGCGAAACAAGTACCGCGCAGTCTGTACGAAGGATCCTCCGGGGGATCAATGCACGGAGAAATGCCCCGCGCGCCCGCTGCCAGCGGATGAAAGTCCGGAATATGTAGAAGCGGTAGAGGAAGAAAAAGGGGAGTTGGCAGTTGCATAGTGACGAAAATCCGGTACGCTCTATCCAACATCACCGCCTATCCAGAGAGGCGCTAAGGGAACTGGCCCGCTAGAAGCGCCCCCCAACCATCCCGAAAGGGAAACGGTGGGACCTCCAGCCCCGTCAGGGGGAAGATAGCCAACGAGTTCCACTCTTCTCCCACATCGGGAGGAGGCGTTCGATGATCCCGTTTCTTAGCCCACTTCCCTTTCTTCCCATGTCGTACTTCTTCACTTCCGAATCGGTGACCGAGGGTCACCCCGACAAGCTCTGCGATCAGATCTCCGATGCGATCCTCGACGAGGCCCTCAAGCAGGACCCGCACGCCCACGTTGCCTGCGAGTGCCTCGCCACGACCGGACTCGTGGTCGTCGCCGGCGAGATGCGCACGAAAGGCTATATTCCCATCGCGGAGGTGGCGCGTCGGACGATCCAGGAGATCGGCTACGATGATGCAACCTATGGGTTCGATCACAAGGCATGCTCCGTGGTCGTGAGCGTCGGCGAGCAGAGCGCGGACATCCAGTTGGGGGTTGACGAGGAAAAGAATGAGAAGAAAGAGCAGGGTGCCGGCGATCAGGGGCTCATGTTCGGTTTCGCGTGCTCTGAGACGCCGGAGCTCATGCCGCTGCCCATCTCACTCGCGCACCGGCTGACCAAGCGCCTCGCGCAAGTGCGTAAGGCCAATGGCCTCACGTACCTGCGGCCGGATGGCAAGAGCCAGGTGACCGTGCAGTACAGCGACAGCGGCGTGCCGGAGCGCGTCGCGTGCGTGGTCGTTTCCACGCAGCATGCGGAGACCGTCGAGCACGATCAGATCGAGCGGGACATCATCGAGCATGTCATCAAGCCCGTCTGCGGGAAGTATCTCGACGCGCGAACGCAGTACCACATCAATCCGACCGGACGCTTCGTCATCGGCGGCCCTCCGGGCGACTGCGGCCTCACCGGGCGCAAGATCATCGTGGACACCTACGGCGGCTACAGCCGGCACGGCGGCGGAGCCTTCTCCGGGAAGGATCCGAGCAAGGTGGATCGCTCCGCGGCCTACGCCGCACGCTGGATCGCCAAGCACGTCGTGAAGGCGGGATTGGCCGGCAAGTGCGAGGTGCAGATCGCGTACGCCATCGGCGTCGCGCGGCCCGTTTCCGTGCACGTGGACACATTCGGGACCGGTTCGGTGAGCGATCGCGTTCTCGAGCAGGCATTGGACACCGTCTTCGATTTGCGTCCTGCGGCGATCATCGCCGATCTCGAGCTCCTCAAGCCCCAGTACAGAGCGTTGGCGGCCTACGGCCACATGGGACGCGAGGATCTCCCGGTGAAGTGGGAAGAGACGCCGCGCATCAAGGATCTTCTGAAGGCCGTGAGTGAGATCACGCAGAAGAACGTTTCAGGAGCGCCGAGGATGGTGGCAGTATAGGAACGGATTGGAATAGGGTTAGGAAGTAGGGTTAGGGTTAGGGGAATTGCCATAGGACGATCAAAGCAAGTTTCCCTAACCCTCATCCTAACCCTAACCCTACTTCCCGAACTCCCCGATCGTCACTCCCGAGTAATAATACTTGAGGATCTCTTCGGCCTTCTTGCCCTTCTTCGCCTGCGCTTTCGAGCCGCAGCCGGACATCCCCACGCCGTGTCCGTTCATGGACATCCCCTCGCACCATGGGTCGGGTTTGCTCACGAAGACGTCCTCGAAGGGGAAGTGGGCCCAGCCGATCTCCGACGGCGAGCGGGTCCGGCCGTCATCGGAGGAGAAGTACGGGGCTTTGATCACTTCGCCATCCACGAGGAGCACCTTATTCTTCGTGGAATCCACAGCCTGCACCCATCGCGGATTACTTTCTTCGGCATGGACGCCGGCGTAGGCCTGGAAATGCGCGGGCGAGTCGTCGCCATCGTAAGGCTTTCCCACGAATTTCCGGTGCAGGGGGCTGATGTAGTACGCGGCGTAGCTGCGGGCGGCGACAGCGAAAGCCCTTTGCTTCTCATAGGGTTCGGAGTCGGGTTCCTCGATGAGCCCTTTGAGGTAGTCCTCGAGGCCTATTTCATTGATGAGGACGAGTGAGTCGTCGATGACGCGGCACTCGATGATGCCGCGGAACCGATTGGCCGAACGGGTCCAGTTTGTGATCGTCATCACACCGCCATTCGGATCGATGCGCAGGATGTTCGCGGCAGAGCGCAAGCCTCCGACTTCCGCTGCGCAGGCACTCCCGTCGCGATAGAGCGAGAAGCTGCGGTCTCCGATGAGTTTCCCGTTCAGTGTCAGTCCTCCGTCAGAGTAGATGGAAGCAAAAGATTCCGCATACGAGAGCCGGATGCGAATGATAGGTTTTGCACTTAGGTCCGGAGGCGGCGGAGGAACGTCGTACTCCGCCAAACGGAAGACGCCCGCTCCGGGGAGCAGGGCTCCCGAAGAAGCGGACGGGGTACCGGAGGGCACGCGGATGCGCCGCCCTTCCACGCGCAGCGTGTAGACGAGGCCGTCGATCTGGATCTCATAGCTGCGCGTCTGGCTCGGAACTTGGACGCGCAAGTGTAAGGTAGCCGTCTCGTCGGGCTTCAGATCTTTTGGCGAGAAGAGCTCCCGCTGGACGACGACATCTTTGCCGTCGATGGTCTGCCACAAGGCGATGCGGTCATGTGATCGATCCACCTGCGCGATGCGCGCGCGCCGCGGGACTTTTGCGCTGCCGGCACGGAAGAGGATGGTGAAGGAGGCCTGACCGCCCGGCCGGACGACAAGCTCCGTTTGCCCGGATGGAATAAACATGGATTGTGTCACCGTCGTGACCTTCTCCACGCGGGTTTGCTTGCGTTCCGAGGTACGGTCCGTATAGGTCCGGTTCGGGGGATAGAGGATCGGGGCGCCCATTTTTCCCGCGATGATCTGTGCGCGGATTTGCGTGAGCATCGAGCTTAAATAGTAGCCGGGACAGAGTGTATGGCTGATGTCCCCGTGGCCCACGACCGCTGGCAGTGACTCCCCGTGGAACGATACTTTCTCCTTGAGGTTGATGCGGTACTTCTTCGCGAGATAGTCGATGAGCCACTTGAGACTGAGCAGCTGCGCCTGCGGGGGCTTCTCCAAATCGAAGTTACCCATGAGGGCGATGCCCATTGTGGAAATGTTGCCGCAGTAGGCGTGTCCGCCGACAACGAAATCGCCGCCCGCCCGCCCCTCGTAGATTTTCCCCTCTTCATCGATGATGAAGTTGTAGCCGATGTCCCCCCAGCCCATTTTGCTCGCATGGTATGTGTAGAGCGCACGCACGCGCTCGAGAGGGGTACGCTCGTCGCCTTGCACCTCGAGAGCGGTATGGTGGACGGCAATGAGGCGAACCTTGGAGGAAAAGGTCATAGGCCAGCGATACGGCTTGCCGTCGGAGTTCTCGTTGATTGTTCTCGCGACGGAAAACTCGGCGGGGTACTTCTTGCGGGCGGTGATGCATTCCTGAATGCGCGTCGAAATGTTGCCATTGTCGCCCACACTGAGGTCATCCTCAAAAGCTTCCTTGCGATCGGTTTTGATCAGAAGTGATTCGTCGGCTCCCCACTGCGCTCGTGTGATGATGCGGGCAGGCAGTGCCGCGGCTTGCACGCGGAGCGGAAGTGCCGCGAGAGCGCTTACGGAGAGGGCGATGATGAGCCACGCAAAATGACGCATTGGGGGGCAGTATACAGATGCTCCTCTCATTCGCGAGATGACAGAAGACGTGTGTAGTGGTCGACCATGCGATCGACGGAAAAGAGTTCCTCCGCAGTGCGTTTCCCCGCTTCGGCAAGGGCTCTGCGCTTTTCCGGATCATGCCTTAATTCTTCGATCGCGGTGCGCAGCGCGGAGAGGGATCCCGCCTGCACGATGTAGGCATCAGATTTGTCTTTCAGATATGAGGCGATGCCACAAGCATCCGTTACGATCACAGGAATACCAGCCATTATCGCCTCTGCGGCTACGAGGCCGAAGGGATCATGCACGCGGGAGGGGAGGACGAGGAGATCGATCGATGAGAAGAAGGCCGAGAGATCCGGAAGATGAGCGAGAAGAGAAATAGCGGGGCTGTTGGGCTGTTGGGCTGTTGGGCTGTTAGGTGATTCAATGAGCGAACGGAGGCGCTGCTCTTCCCTGCCCGTGCCGACAATCGTGAGAGAGACCGAGGGGATGTTTCTCACGGCTTCGATGAGCAGATCGACGCCTTTGTCTCTGCTCAGGCGCGCGATGCAACCGATGCGGAAAGTGCCGTTCGTCGTCTTCTTTGAGCAGGAAGTCGGCCGAGCGACTCCGTTGGGAATCGCGATCAGCCGCTTATCATCCCACCCAAGTCGAAGATAAATCATGCTACTCAATTCCGAGACGACAATCGTTGTGACGAGATGGCTCAAGCGTCGCAACTTCGAAAGCCACGGATTCATCGTGAGCCATCTCCCCACGCGGTCATGTTCGATCCAGAAGACGCGAATCTTTTCATCTTTGGCAATCGGTGTGAGAAGCAGTTTCTCGCTCAGGCTCAACATGCAGATGGCATCGAGTGGGCCGATTTCCTTGAGGGCGCGCTTCAGTTTCGCTCGCATGGAAAACTGCCGCCACAGGAAGCTTACCGCTGTCCACGGCGTGACGGGCGGAGGCCCGATCTCAAGCTCTGCTGCGGGCACAGCGAGCTTGCGGCACTCTTGGAGGAGCGTGGGGCAGCTTCCGAGGAATGCGACACGATGCCCGCGCGACCGTAGCCCCCGCATGAGCGCGATGGTCTGCACTTCCGCGCCGCCGAAGCGGCTCTCGAGAGGGAAGCGGGTGAAGAGGATGTTCATTGTCTGGGAAAGAGAGGGAAGGGTGGTCTTACCTTGAATGAGCCTAAGAGAAGAGGATCGGCGGGTTTACCCTGAGCGAGCGCGGCGAGTCGAAGGGTGAAAAGAATATTCATTATTCTGCTGCACAGTATACTCTCCACTCCATGGCGTACCGTGACCGTTTCGCCGGCCCCCATCCGTTCCATCCGGTGGATCCCGAAGCCTTCAGACGGTTACCGCCGGCGGTGAAGTCGGCGATGCGGCAGCATAACGGGGATGCCCCGAAGCTCTTCACGGCTCTCGAAAAAATTCTGCCCCTCTATACACAGGCACGGAGGATCGAGATTCAACAGAATATCTTTCGTGCAGCATACGGAGGGGACATGCAAATGGAGGGCGGTGAAGGAGGGGCGCCGCTTCCGGAGTGAGCCTCATCTCTCAGGAGATCGCGCTGATTACTGCTCATGCGCCTTGCTTCAAGAACCTCGGCCACTTCGATTCATCGACGCCGAGCTTCTCGAGGGCTTGGCGCAGTTGGTTGAAGACGGCGAACTCCATTCTGCGGCGCGCCTCCACCCCCGAAGGCAGTTGGGTGGTACCGAGGACCATCGCGAGGGTGTTCGCGGCCGTCGCGCGCCAGCTGTAGTAGGGGGTGCCCCCGCGTTGTTTCCCCTCCTGGTCGCAAATACTTACCAAGCGCTTCTCGATGCTCTGGCGCCTGCGCTCTTGCTCAGAAAGCTGCGGTTGAGCCGTGGGGGTCGTGCGCGGGACGAAGGGTTGCTGAGGACGCACGGCTTGAGAGGGTTTCTTGGAGAGGGGCGTGATGGGTGCCGCCGCCGGCTTCTTCGTTTCCGGGGGATGGCTGGGAGACGCGGTCGGCCTTTCCGGTTGCTTCGCGGCGGGCGGTTTTGCCGGAGGCTGCGGCGTCTTCTTGGTGGCCGGGGGCGGAGGGGCTGTCGGCTTCGAAACGACATCGATCACTTTTCCGCGGGTTTCCGCTGCGGGCTTCGTCGTCGCATCGGGCAGTGCGGGGACGGGACGTCCGGACTCGGCGGACGGCGGGGTCTTCGGCGATTCCCTATGCAGCCCGGTCTCCTGTGCCGTTCCTCCCGCGGTAGCGAGCTTGCGTTGCGACGGGTCCTGCTCACCGAGCGATGCCGCGTCTCCGAGGGTTTCCTGCGTACGCGCGCGGACAGCGTCTTGCCCTTGCTCGATGTGTGGAGCGGGAGCAGGCGGTGGCCGGCGCTCGGGAGGCACTTCGACTTCCACAGAGTCGTCACCTCCCTCATCACTCTGCCATTCCTCCTTCGGCTGCTTTCTGCTCGGTGGTTCCGCGACGGCAACGCCGCCTTCCTGCTGTCCGCCGAATCTGCGATGGGAATCACACATGAGAGAGAGGGAAAGATTACACGGTGAGCAATGCCTCGAGGTGATCGTGCCATTTGGGGTCTCCATCGATCACCGTAGGACGAGTATCGTCCACCTGCTTTCTGGCCCAGTCAAGGAGCTCCCGCACTTCGAAGATGATGCCTTCCCGCGGGGCTTGCGGCCCCAGCGCCTCTGCGAGTCGGTGGTAGTTCTCGGCGCAGGAGAAGTACGCGTCCTGACAGGGTTTCACGGCCTGCTCGAAGTGCTCGATATTCGGAGCGTTGTTTTCGGAGTACTTCTCCTCCTCATCCTTGAATACCCACGGGGCCTCAAGGACGCTCTCGATGCCATATCGTTTGAGGATGGCGTGCAGCCGCTCCATGAATTCCTTTCCGATAGGTGCGAAAGGCCCGCCAACCTGATCATCGATGAGAATGGTCCCGACGAGCTGAATGATCTGGGCATCCCCCGGATGACGACGGCCGAGCACGTCCGTGCGCCCTTCGAGATTCTCCTCGCCGTCTCCGGTACGGGACATGAAGGGATAGGCGGCATTCCGAGCGCCGGCATCGTAGGCGATCATACGCGCCCCCGTCGCGTGGTCGTGGGTGGTGCAGAACGAATCCGCCGTGAAGCGGGTCGCCCACTGGGTGGCGAGCAAACACGTGGCGCCGAGGATGCCGCAGCGGTCGGGCGTGAGACGACCGGGAATGCCGATCTGCAGCTCAGGTCGGTCGTCGCAGATGACCCCCTCCTGCACGAGAATGGCGATGTCGCATTGAAGTTCTTCGACGGATGGGGAGGGGGTGAGCAGGAGCGAATCACCGGCGTGGATGAGGTGGAAGCTCGTGGACGAGTAGCCCAGCATGCTGCGCAGCAGATTGATGTGGGCGGCGTCGAATGCCTTCTCGACGTGCAGCTTGCCGCCGATGGGCAGGAGTCCTCGTGCGTTCCTGCGCCACTCGCGGACCTGACGCCGTGCCATGGGGAGCTGCCGCAGGAGGGCGGCGTAGTGCTCCTCCACCGCTCTCCACAGCTGCTCGGCGGGGACGAGCGCACCACCTTCGGATGGAGTGCTCTCTCCCTCGTATGCAGGGGCAGGCAGCGCGCGCTGAATGGCCGCGGTTTCGAGGAGTTGATGACGCGACGCAAGCTGGTGGGCGAGGATGGGGAGTACCTTCAGCACGTGCTCATTGGCGGCCGTGACATCGCGCATGTTCGCGGGCGTGCGCTTCGCAACCCTATCCGGGGCAAGAGTGCTTCCGTAGCGCCGCATGGCGACGACATGCACGATTCTCTCCATGTCCGTGCTCGCAAGGAGCCGTTCGACGATGTCGGGGACAGTGAACCGGCGATTCTGCCAGCGCCTGGTGAGTTCACCGTGGAGATTGATAATGCTTACCTGAAGAGAGGAAATCAGCAGGTTTGGTGGCGTATCCATGCGGACGGGGCCGTCTCTGGAGATCGCCTGTCCGATCATCGTCTCGATCCGCGCGCGCGACGCTCTCAGGTCTTCGCGCATGGCCGGGAAGATACCGATGAGATCCGAGATCCGGTCGCCCGTCTCCGAGCGTTCCTGAATGGCGGCGAGCAGCGCAGAGCGATCCACGATATCCGCCTCGAGACATTCCGTGAGGGCGGCGACGTCTTCGTTGAGCTCGAGACCGATCTCCGCGATGGGCGGGTACCATCGCACATCCGGCTGCTGCCAGAAGAGCAGGCTGTCGCGCATGGATTGCCGAAGTTCGTGGGCTTGGAAGGCACCAGCGGAGACGAGAGCCTGCAGCAGGAGTACCTTCGCGGTGCGCTCCTTGAAGGCGATGAGCCGCGCACTGTGGTCTCCGCCCGCCACCTCGTTAATTCTCATTCGGGTCTCACTGTCGAGCTCCTCGTCGGCGTTCTCGTAGTTGCCGGTGTATTCCCCGTCAGGTTTTCTCCGGAAGTTCTCGTACGCTTCCCACGCGCATTCCACTTCCGTCTCCTTATCCGCACTCGTCGTGAGCCACCGGAGCGTTCCGAGCATTTCCTCTTCCGAAATGATGCCCATGGCGAAGGCGTCGAGCAGGTGCGAGAAGGCCATCATGCGGTCGACGTGGAAGCGGATGTTCTCATTTTTGACACGCATCTGCTCTTCCGGTCGGTAGAAGATTGTGGGTTTCACCCGCTCGTCGGGAATTTCTTTGTAGGCGGCAATCAATGCCAGAAATCCCTCCGGCGGCCGCAGGGGATCTGGCATCTTCGGCGCGCAGAAGGCGAAGTAAAGCTCCGCGACCGATCGGCTGACGTGCCCGCACTCGCGGTTCAGCTGCGCATAGAAATCCATCATGGTCCAGACGGGCTTCGTTGCCGCATCGGGGACGGGGGCCGATCCGTCGGGCGCGGGGAGCGCAAGGTGCTCGCGACCGCTGGCCGCATTCGGGAGCAAGCGCACGTGCGCGTCGATTCCACGGTGCGTCTCGCCGGCCACGGGGATTGCCAGCCGGGCACGTTCGAGGAGTGGGGTGGAGTAGAAGGTGCGCATCGCGTCCTGGATCTGCCGGGGCTGTATGGTGACGTGGGAGATACACTCCGCGCGCATGCGCTGCTCGCCCAAGAGCATGAAGAGGAGCGGCGAGAGACCGGGGAGGTGGACCGAAACATTGTCTCCCTCAAGTGCGCCGATGATCGTGGTGGTGGGGCTCTGCTGTGCGATGAAAGGGAGGAATTTTTCCCGCACTATTGCCGCGCGCTGCGGCGGCGGGACTTCCTCCGCGAGCGTGAGAGCAAGGGAGAGGATGCGCTCAGCGCGGGGGACGTTGCCGATTCCGAATCCCTTCGTAACCTCATACGTGCAGTGGATCGCGCACTCCTGTCCCACTCCTTCGAGAGCGGCGAGGTGGTGCCCGGCCCTGCGGTACGCTTCCAATGTATCCCGGTACGCGAAGGAGGATGTCTCGGCGATTGCGAGCAGCAACGCTCTCCCTTCATCATCGCAGGGAATCTGCAGGCGCTGTGGTGCCGCAGCATCCCCGCCCGCTATAGGGGTACGATCGAGGTCGAACGGCTCGAGCAGGTCGAAGTCCTCCTTGAACCACCAGGGTCTCTGCGTCCCATCGATGGGCGGGTCTCCCCGGCCCACCAGATCGTGGCCGTCTCCGGCATAGATCGCCATCGTGAGACGCATTGCGTAGGCGAGGGCTTCAGGTGTCGGGAGGTGAACGGCGTGCGCCCGCACGCACGCGACGAAGCGGTCGACGATGAAGCCGCTCTCCAGCATCGTTTTAAGCTTCGAGAAGAACTCGGGAGCCGGAGGAGCCTGGAGAGAGTCTTCCGTGACGATCTCCGGGAGCTCAAGGGCGATCATCGCCGCTTCAGGCAGGGGACAGAGCGCAAGAGCCGCCTCCATGCATCGATGCCTGCCCTCATCGAGGTGGTAGGTACGGGGGTTACGCAGACAGTCGGGGAGTGCGTTGCAAACCTGCGCGGCCATCTGCTGGTAGGGATACTCCATGAAATCCGGCGCGTAGTCGTGCCCGCAGCACTCCACGCCGTAGCCGTGGACGATCTTCATGCGCTCACATGCCCACCGGAACGGGTCGTCTTCCCGGTCATCTTGGAAGTGCGGGGCGACGCACGCGGGATAGAAGCCGGCATCCGCCTCGTGCCAGTGCCACGGGGAGGGGGATTTCTCCTGCAGGAGAAAGAGCCCCACGCCGATCTCCTGCTCGCTTGGGCGCGGATGACGGCGATTGCCCGGCTGGATGATGGCCTCGGTGCCCTTGGGACAGTTAATCCATCCCTCCGGTGAGGAGACCGCCTGGCGCAGGCGATTTCGGTAGCGCTCGAGCGTAACCTCGAAAGACCCTCCTCGTATTTCATGCGGGGCGATTCGGTGATCGGGATCTGGCATGAGGTCGTCTTCTGCCCATCGCCCCATGCCGATGGGGATGAGTGCGAAGATTTCTTCACGGGTGAAGCGGCCGAGCTCTTCGACAAGCATGAGGTGCAGCTCGTGCGTCGGGTGGTCAGACGGCTCACACGTTTCCAGCAACGCCTTGTCGAATTCCGCATGAGGATCGTGGGGCTTCTTCCTCTCCCACGACCAATCTGTATCCCGAAGGAGGACGTCGACGAGACGCATAAAATTTGAGAGTGTCAATCTAGGAGGTTTCTGTGCAGCGGACAACGAAAATAGAGGAAAAACAAGACCGATCCGGTGCCTTTGGTCATCATTTTTCGATCATCTTCTTCCCATCCATGTACTTCTGCAGCGCCTTCGGGACCCGCACCGATCCGTCTTTGTTCTGGTAGATCTCAAGGAGGGGGATCAGGATGCGCGGACTCGCGATGCAGGTGTTGTTCAGGGTGTGGACGAACTTCCTCTTTCCGCTGGCATCTTCATACTTGATGTTGAGCCGTCTTGATTGGAAATCGCCCAGGTAGCTGCAGGAGTGCGTCTCGCCGTAAGCCTTTCGGCTGGGCATATAAGTCTCGATGTCCTGCATGAAGACCTTGCCCTTGCCCATGTCTCCCGTGCAGATGTCCAGCACGCGGTAGGGGAGCTCAAGTGCTTGCAGCACCTCCTCGGCATTGGTCCGGATCTCCTCGAACATTTTGAGAGCTTCATCCTCATCCGCCCGGCAGAGCACCACCTGTTCCACCTTGTCGAACTGGTGGATGCGGTAGAGCCCCCTCGTGTCCTTGCCGTACGTCCCCGCCTCACGCCGGAAACACGGCGAATATCCCGCGTAGCGGAGCGGCAGGTCTACCTCTTTCAGCACTTCATCTTTGTGGTAGCTGCAGACGGACACTTCCGAGGTGCCGATCAGGTAGAGATCGTCGGGCGCGATCCTCTCCCCGCGGTGCTCTTGCGTGCCAACCGCGTACGTCTGCTCCTCGGCGCCGGGGAAGAACCCCGTGCCCATGAGACACTCCCAGCTTGCCATGTATGGAGGCGTGAAGTGGATCCAGCCTTTCGCCCCCAGGTGATCGAGCGCGAGCTGCAGCACCGCGCGGTGCAGCCGTGCGCCGTCCCCCTTGAGGAAGTAGCTCCTCGCTCCGGCGAGTTTCACGCCGCGCGGGATGTCGATGATATCGAGGGATTCGCCGAGAGCGACGTGGTCCTTCGGCTCGAAGGCGAATTTCGGGATGTCTCCCCAACGCTTCACTTCCTTGTTCCCCGTTTCATCTTTGCCTATGGGTACGCGCTCGTGCGGGATGGTGGGCAGCTCCAGCTGCATCGTCTTCCACTGATCCTCCGCGCGAGCGAGTTCCTCTTCGCGCTCCTTCAGAGTCTTTCCGAGCTCCTTCATTTCGGAGAGAGCATCTTCTTTCTCTTTCCCCTTCATGTCCGGGACGCGTTTGCTCACGGAATTTTTCTTCGCGCGCATCTCTTCCACATGCGCGATCAGTTCCTTGCGCAGAGTGTCCAGTTTCAGGAATCCCGAAACAGATACTTTGAGGCGCTTATTCTTGGCGGCAGCCTCGTAGGCTTCGGGTCTGGCACGGAGATCGTCGAGGTCAATCATGATGCCAGAGTAGCAAAAGACGACCGCGATGGGGATGACATATCACAGCGAAGGTTCTCCGTAGCACCTCTGTGCGAGCGCATCCAGCTCCTCCTCCACGATGGTGCAGGCCTCGCCGTCGGCGCTTTCGCCCAGCCGCTTAAGGAGAGGAACCAGGCGGCCGAAATCACATTTGGAATGGTCAAGCGCGAGATCGATGATTTTGCCATCCGCCCCCCTGCAGACTGCGGTGCGGGTGGACTTCTTGCCCCAGAGAATTGTAGGAAGAACGAATCGCCGGCCGCCGACCTCGAGGAAGTGTTCGCTGATCGATAGGCCCTCCCGGAGGGCGAGCTGCGTATTGTCTTCGTGTGGCTGCGGGTGCGTCGTCACCGCGCTCACCGTGAAAGGTGATTCTTCGGTGATGACATACGATTCGTCTTCGTGCAGGAGGTACTCGTGTCCGGTCGGGATTTCGATGGTCCCCGATGGTAGCGAGTCTCGTTTCCCTGCGGGTGGTTTCTGAAGCGGAAGATCACCCGAAGACGCCCCCTCCTCTTCGCGCCACTTTCCAAAATACCGCAACTTTTCCTGCCTTCGGCGCACCTCTCGGCGATTGCAGCTTCGGGTCTCCCTACTAACCTCTTCCATCCTATGATAGTGCTGCGTTTCATGTTGTGCGATTTTGCGTGTAGAGCCGTCGCCCGCACGCAGTTTCCTGATGAGCTTGCGCTTCTCACGCAGCTTTGCACGCTTACCGCGCAGGCTGATAAGGCGCTTCTTCTTTCGATCGATTTCCCCCTCAATAACTCGCACGAGCGTGTGAAACTTCTGCTGCGGGTTTTCGGGGAAGCGGCACGGGCTCTTCTGAGCAAGTTCCTCCAGCCGCGCGATGAGGACAGCAAGCTCCTCTTTACGCTCATCCGGTCCTGCGCGCAGCACGGGAAGCATGGTGTAGTAGACCTCGTCTTCGAAATCCGCGTCACCGACGCGGAACGTTCGGTACATCTCGAAGCCCTCCTCCGTATCGATGTGCGGCATGAGGCGCCGGCAGAGATCGAGCATCTTTCGTTGGAATTGATACTTCCGCACCGTGTATTTGTCCACGTGTGCCGATGCGTCGGCATTTCCAGCCCGTTGGATGTCTTCGCTGAAGCGCGCGCGGACGTCAGAGCGAACCCTGCGGGAGTCGATGAGGACGCGTCCAAGGTAGGCCATGCCTTCGTCGATCCCGCCGTGGGCGAGGTGCTGCTTCCATTTCACCTTCTGCTTGTCACTCAGAACGTATCGTAAGATCTGCGAAATCCCATCTCTCGTTTCCTCTTCCGAGAGCTGCTCACTACGAAGCTCTTCGATTTCCTCGATCGCGCGCGGGAGATCGTAGGAGAGGCAGGCGAACCGCACCTGCGCTGCCCGGTTCTTCAATTGATTGGTTCGGAGGATGAGATGCTCGAATTTCCTGCGCGGCCTGCCGCGGCCCGGCCCGGGCTCGATATCGAAGTTCGGCGTACCCCATCCGTTCCCGCTTCCTTGCTTCTTCTTCTCGTCCGCCGTGGCTTCGAATAGTCTCGTTCTCAGTTTCCCCGATGCCGTGACGATACGCTGCATCACGCGTCCGTCCCTGCTTTCCAAAGCGGGAGGCGTCAGCGCCTCGATGGTGCGAGTGCCTCGTTCCATTCACGTAGACCATAATTGCTTTTCAGTGGGTGTCAACAACTCCGTACACCTCTTTCCTCCCGCCTCCATTGGAGTGAGGACATCCTGCATGTACACTGCTCGGACATGCCTACTGCCAAGCCCTTCAAGCTTGTGGCCCCCTTCTCTCCCACCGGCGACCAGCCGGCGGCGATTGCGAAACTCTTAGACGGCCTCAAGAAGGACGAGCGGCATCAGACGCTGCTCGGGGCGACAGGCACGGGCAAGACTTTCACCATGGCCAACATCGTCGCCGAGCTCAATCGCCCCACGCTCGTCCTCGCGCACAACAAAACGTTGGCCGCGCAGCTCTGCAGCGAGTTTCAGTCCTTCTTCCCGGAGAATGCCGTCAGCTACTTCGTTTCCTACTACGACTACTACCAGCCGGAGGCGTACCTTCCTTCGACAGATACGTACATCGAGAAAGACGCCTCCATCAACGAGGAGATCGAGAAGTTCCGCCACGCCGCGACGTACAATCTCCTCACGCGCCGCGACGTGCTCATCGTCGCCTCCGTCTCCTGCATTTACGGTCTCGGCAATGTGCAGGATTACGAGGCGCTCGCGATCACGCTCACGCGCGGGGATCAGCTGCAGCGCGACAAATTGCTCCGGCGCCTGACGGACATCCAGTACCGCCGGAGCGGTATGGATTTCAAGCAGGGGATGGTCCATGTCCTTGGCGACACCCTCGAGATTTTCCCGCCTGCGGGCGATACGGTCGTGCGCATCGAGATGCCGTTCGATGAAGTGGAGACCATTCAGGAGGTCGACAGTTTCACGGGCGAACTCATTCAGGATCTTCAGACGGTGAGGATCTTCCCGGCAGTCCACACGGTGACCACGCAGGAGAAGATCGACCGCGCGGTGGAGGGTATTCGCGAGGAGCTCAAGGTGCAGGAGAAGAAGTTCCTCGATGCGAAGGAATTCGCCAAGGCCGAGCGCATCCGCCAGCGTACGGACTACGACATCGAGATGCTCAAGGAGACGGGCTACTGCACGGGAATCGAGAATTACACGCGCTACCTCGAGGGGGCGACTCCCGGTTCTCCGCCCTCCACGCTTCTGGATTACTTCCCGGAGGATTTCATCCTCTTCGTCGACGAATCGCACATGTCTATCCCGCAGGTGTCGGGGATGCATGAGGGGAACTTCAGCCGCAAGCAGACACTTGTAGACTACGGTTTCCGGCTTCCGAGTGCCCACGACAACCGACCCCTGAAGTTCGCTGAGTTCGAAGCGCACGTGAAGCAGGCCGTCTACGTCTCTGCCACGCCGGGCAAGTACGAATTCGCTCACACGCCGAAAAACAGATTTGTGGAGCAGATCATTCGTCCGACGGGCCTCATCGACCCGCTTGTGACCGTCAAACCCACGAAGCATCAGATCGACGACATCACGAAGGAGATCACCTCTACCCTCAAACGCAAGGAGCGTGTGCTGCTCACCACACTCACGAAGAAGATGGCCGAGGATCTCACGCAATTCCTGCAGGATGCGAACTACACCGTGCGCTATCTTCACAGCGACGTGGAAACCCTCGAGCGCATCGAGATCCTCCGGCAGCTGCGGACAGGGGAGATCGACATCCTCGTCGGGATCAATCTTTTGCGCGAAGGCCTCGACCTTCCCGAAGTGAGCTTCATCGGCATCCTCGATGCGGACAAGGAGGGATTTCTGCGTTCGCGCGACGCCCTCATCCAGACCATCGGACGCGCGGCCCGGAACGTCCGCGGTCATGTGACGCTCTACGCGGATCGTGAGACGGATGCGATGAGGCAAGCCATCGCGGAGACCTTCCGCCGTCGCGCCATCCAGGAGGCTTACAATACGAAGCACGGCATCACGCCGAAAACCATCGAGAAGGCCGTGCACGATATCGGAGAGGAGCATCGCAAGCTCGAGCTAAGACATCCGCGCTACGATCCGCAGAAGATTCCTTTGGATGAGCGCAAGCGACTCTTGGAAGAGCTCGAGGCGCAGATGGAGCTCGCCGCGCAGAATTTGGAGTTCGAAAAAGCTGCCGATCTCCGGGACGAGATTGAACTACTCAAACGCAAGAAATGAGGGAAGCAGGGGGAGGCAGTCCTGAGCCTGACGAAGGGCTGCCGATCTGAGGGATGAGATCGAGCTTTTGAAACGGAAGAAGTGACAGGATGGATGAAGGTTTTCTGCCGGCATTTTGCAGAGCGTTAGCCCTGCAAAATGCTTGGGACAATTGCGCGAAGTGCGGGTCTCGCGCTGGAGCGCAACAATCAAGGGGAGGGTGGGCTCGTGGGAGGGGCACCGTAGGTGGCCCTTCCACGCTCAGCCCACAAACTTCTCGTGCACCTTCTCGAAGAACTCCTGATCGGTGAGGAGTTTCTTTTGCGCGATATCTTCCAGGGCATTGGCGCCCACAGGGTAGCGAAGGAGCTTCTTCCCGTCCGTCGCCGCTTCGAAGATGACCTTCGCCACCTGCTCCGCGGTGGAGTAGTGCGCGACGCCCTTCAGATGTTGCGCGAGCTTGCGCTCGGCGAGGTGCTTATACGGTTCGCTCACGCGATTGAGCTCGATGGGCGCGTACGCGCGGTCAAAGAATTTCGTCTGCACCCGCCCCGGCTCGACGAGCTTCACCATCACCCCCATCTCGCGCATCTCGTGGGCGAGCGATTCGGAGAATCCTTCCACTGCAAACTTCGTGGAGACGTAGATCGGGTAGAGCGCGGAGCCCACCAATCCGGCGATTGAAGCGACGGAGATGATGACGCCGCGTTTTTGGTGCCGCATGATCCGGCAGGCGTGCCGCGTCACTTCCATGAGCCCGAAGACGTTGGTCTGAAACATCTCGGCAACCTCCTTTCGCTTCGTGTCTTCGAAGGGGAGGGATATCCCCCACCCGGCGTTGTTTACCACGCAGTCGAGCGGCGTCTTGTGTTTCTCATACTCACTGAAGAAAGCTTCGACGTTGCCCGGGTCATTGACGTCGAGCCGGACCGGCTCAATCGATTTACCCTTATAGAGGCTCGCATCGGGGTTGCGGCTGCCGGCAAGCACATGCCAGCCCTTCTCGGCGAAGAGTGTGCAGGCGGCCAGTCCGATGCCGCTGGAGGTTCCGGTGATGAGGACGGTGGGCATGGGGATTTCAAGGAGGGGACGCGCAGATTCTGCCCTGTTTTCCTCTCTTCGGTAAGGGGAGAAAATGCCCCGGAAGAACCTTGACTAAGTCACACAATGTGAAATAATAGGCAACTTTATGACTCGCCTCCTCTCCGCCATCACTGCCGCTGTCCTTGCGCTCTCTTCGGGCGTTCCGGTTGCCGCCGCCTATGCATGGGATACCGATAGCCAGTTCTACGGCAATCATCCGTATGAGACGCGCGAGCCGCGCCTCACGAGGAGCGGCTACTACTTCATGCACTACAGTGACTGGTACATTGATACACATCCGGATCGTTCCGTCACTCACGCGCTCCATCCGTACTTCCGTGAGGCATACTACGATTCGCCGCTCACGGTCGTTCAGGCACGCAAGCGTTGCAACAATATCCGTCTCTCGCCCGAGAACGCCTACGTTCCAAGACAGGCGACGATGGCGTCCTGCGGAAACTACTCCTACGCGAAGCCCAACTATCGCGTGCCGCCGTACGAGTATGATTGTCAGGGTTAGGGTGAGGGTTAGGGTGAGGGCCTATGAAAAAGCTCGGTGATGTTTTTACATCACCCCTAACCCTAACCCTATTCCTAACCCTTACGTGTGCGACAGCACACGCACCGCTTCCGCGTACCCCTTCGGCGTGCCCGTATCGAGACGCTTGCCTTCGCACTCGTATCCGTGGATCGGGATCGTGCCGAGCTGGGCGGTCAGTGCATCGATGAGGCGGATCTCGCCGCCGTGGCTTGCAGCGATCGTGGGGAGCACAGCGAACGTGGAACGCGGGATCAGATAGCGCCCCACGATGCCGAGGGTGGACGGTGCCTCGGACGGAAGCGGCTTCTCCACCATGCCTTTGAGTTTCTTGAGGCGCGCATCCTTCGGGTGAACGGATTCCACCTCCACGATGCCGTAGCGCTCCGTCGCCTCACGCGGGATATTCTCCAGCGCCATGATGGCACCGTGATTCTCGACGAGGGAAGCTGCCTTGATGAGCTGGGCAAGACCAGGGTCCGCACCGGAGAAGAGGTCGTCGCCGAAGAGGATGGCCACCGGTTCACTCTTCACCCAGTCGGCCGCCTGCAGGATGGCGTGTCCGTCGCCGAGCTGTTCCTCCTGGTACACGGTGTGGAAGTCGACTTCATCGTACCGTTTGAGTTCTTCCAGATGATGGAGCTTGCCGCGCTTTTTGAGCTCAGCTTCAAGTTGGGGATTTGAGTAAAAGTACTGCGGGATGGATTCTTTCCCTCTGTTGATGACGAAGCAGATCTCTGTGATGCCGACTGCGAGGCACTCATTCACGAGGTGCGCGATGATCGGCTCGTTGCCGATCGGCAGCAGCTCCTTGGGCACCACTTTCGTCCAGGGGAGGAAGCGCGTGCCGAGCCCCGCGACGGGGAGGATGGCTTGGGTGATGCGCATGTGGGGAGGAGTGTAGGGCTTTCAAAGACGGAAGAAAACGCGAATTGGAGGGTAATAGGCCGGAGGATCAGGTGAAAGTCTGGTATTGCATTATATATAATACATGTTAAAATCATAATATATGTCATCCCAGCCACCCGAACTGCCCGATCCTACGCCGGAGCAGCAACGCACCTATCGCGAGTTACTTGCGGCGTCCCTTCGTGCGGCGCGGAACTGTGACGGAACGGAGCAGAGCTATCGCCATCTAATGAGCGTGGCATGGGCGCTCGACAAGTGGATGCGCGAGACATTCGGGGAGGGGCGCGCTCTTGCTCCCGGCGGCGAGGAGAACATCGCGCATGCGGCTGGAGCCGCCATGCCGCACACCATCAGCAGCATCCTCGACATCGCCAGGAAACGATGGGAACAAGCTCTCAGCCGGCCGCAAGATCTCTCGGCTCTCTTCGAAGAGCTCCGTATCGTCCATACACAGGTGGAGGGGGTGCTCCTGCCCCCCGGCAGTCAGGAGGTTCCCCGAGGGGATGGAACGGGCGAGTGGGAGAAAGCGAGGACCGAGCCGCGCGTTCAGAGGCTCATTGCCGCTCTGCAGGAGCGCGGCATCTACACGGATGACCTCATCGTTACGCGGGGAGTTACGCTCCCCTCCATGATGCGTCAGGAGAGCTACGTGCTCATCGAGATCCCCCGCATCCGCCGGGAGGTGCTCGCGTGCAATCAGGTCGGTGAAGCAACGTTTGTGAGTTTGCGTCCTTTAGGCGCGAGGACGTACCTCCAGAAGACGAAGGAAGAGCTCGACGAGCTGCCCGGCATCGTGAGGATCGTGAGCCTCGGGCTCGCCGACTTCGCGGCTGATGTCCTCACTGTCCTCTTGCAGGATGTCTCCGCGGAAGAGACTCGTAAAATCGATGTGAAGGATATGCAGGCGGTGCGGCAGGCGATCATCGAGCGCGTTCCGACGGGGGAGGAGTGGATGAAGATGGCATATACAGAAAGATGCACCTTCAATATCGCAGGACGGAAGCTCTCAGCACTTGCCACCGTTCTCGGTGTTCAAACTAGAGGCCACAGAGGAGAGAGCAGAGGTTTTTATACAGTCGTTAGACATGCTCTCCTTGGCAAAGCGATTTATGGCGAGGATGCCCCTGCGATCCGCGAAGTGCTTGCTGAGGAACGACGTTGGCAAGAGCTTGAGAACGATCCCGAGCGGTTAAAAGCGGAGATCCGCGAGCGCTGTCCGACGGGGGAGGAGTGGATGAAGATGACTTGCGATGACAAACACGCTTTTAGAATTGCAGGACATGGACTTCAGGCGGTTGCTGTAGCTCTTGATCTGAAGTTCGAGAGAAGTCCTGCTGGTCATCCTCTTGAGTATGCCCTCCTCGGTCAAGCGATCTATGGGCGAGGCGATCTTGCAATTCAAGAAGCGCTTGCCGAACAAGAACGCCAGCAGCAGTGTAGGCTTGAGAGAGAGGGTTGGTGGCAGGAACTCATCAAAAATCCTGATCAACTGAGAGCAGAGATTCAGAAAAGCTGTCAAACGGGGGAGGCATGGATGAAGATGACATATACAGAAAGATGCACCTTCAATATCGCAGGACGGAAGCTCGCAGCACTCGCCACAGCTTTTGGCATGCGATTCGGAGGATCCAAGGGAACTACCTACTCTTCTTTTGGATATGTTCTCCTCGGTCAAGCGATTTATGGAGAAGACGATCCGGCAATCCGCGAAGCACTCGCCGAAGAACGGTATCGGCAGGAACGTGATAGGGAACATCGCTGGCATGAGCTTATGAATGATCCCGAAAGGTTGAAGGCAGAGATTCGGAAGCGTTATCCGACAGCACAAGCGTGGATGGATATGTCGCATGGAGAAAAACGTGTTTTCGAAGTTGCTGGGCGAAAGCTTGAGGCACTCGCTGCAATTCTTGGATTGCAGATCAAGAGAAGCCCTTGCAGAAATTCTCTTGAATACGCTCTCCTTGGTCGAGAAATCTATGGGCAGGATGATCCAGTCATCATCGAAGCACTCACACTCGCTGAAGCGCATCATCAGAATCGATGTACCAGGAAACATCATTGGTCAGAATTCGCGGAGAACCCGGAGCGGCTGAAAGTGGAGATTCGGAAGCGTTATCCGACAGCACAGGCATGGATAGGCATATCCCTTAAGGAAAAGATGGCATTCAAGATTGGGGGCCTCGGTCTTGCTATGCTTGCAAAAGCTCTTGGCTTGCGACTCAAGAGGAACCCGCGCAATTCCCTCATCGAATACGTCCTCCTCGGCCAAGCCATCTATGGCGAGGATGATCCGGCAATCCAGGCGTATCTGAGAGAACACCAGGAAAAGAGCGCACAGAATGGCGAATGAAAGCCATTCCGTGAGAGTGAAGTGATGGAGGAATCCACGCTCGGTTTGCTTCCCGGATTTGACTTAAAAGGCGAAAACGCCTAGAATGGGGAGAAATTTTCCCAACAAACATTATGACCAGAGCCGACGAACTTCAGAAGGTGCAGGAGCTCTATCTCATGCAGATCGAGCTGTGGAAGGTCCTCGATGAGGACATGAGCTCCGCCGCCGCACTCCGGCAGGCGCGCGAGCAACTGAAAACATTCGCCGCGCTCTTGAAGCAGGTGAGCTGGGAACACATGGGTGGCGAGGACGTCTACATGACGCTTCAGCAGATGTGCGAGGAGGCCGGACAAAAATTAAGTCACGCGCCGGTACGCGCTCTCGCGAAGAAGCCCACGGTCGTGAAGCGAACCGTGATGCGAAGCGCACAATCAAAAGGGAAGAAGGGAAAGAAGTGTTGAGCGATGGGGATCACCCTTCATTAATGCGGACGATCTTCACCTTCTCCTCTTTCGGGATGAGGACTTTGAGGACGCTGTCTTTCGAGAAGGTCGCTTTCACCTTCTTCGGATCGATGACGATGGGGAGACGGATGCTGCGGCTGAACTCTCCCCAGAAGCATTCCTGCAGGTAGTACTGGTCTTTGGGAACCTCGTCCGTCATGCGGCGCACGCCGCGGATGGTCAGCACCTTGTCATCCACTTCGATATCGAGATCGCTCAGTTTCACCCCCGCGATGGGCGCACGGATGATGTAGTAGTTGTCCTGCTCGAAGATGTCCACGGCGATATGCCCTTTCTGCGCCGATGTCTGCGAAGAAATGGGAACAGGGGACTCCATCTGCATCGGAGGAAGACCGACGGCGGGCGTCTCATCGCGGACGGTCGAGACATCGTCCTGATCGAACGCAGAGAAGATGCCGTGAAACGGAGAGGGTCCCATTTCATGACATCATAGCGAAATCATGTCCTGCATCGCAAAGATGATCGGTAGCGCTTTGGACGAGTTGTTGGTTATTGGTTATCGGTCAGTGGTTTGCGAGGAGTCGCTACGCTAACATTCCTGCCACGGCGATCACGATTGCCGCAACCTGTTATGACGATCACTCAAGCACTCTTCCTCGGCTTTCTCCAGGGCTTCAGCGAGCTCTTGCCCATTTCAAGCTCCGGTCATCTCGCTTTGGCGGAAGGATGGTTCCGGTTTCAGGCCAGTGGTTTAAGCCAACAGGGATTCGACATCATCCTTCATGCCGGCACGCTCGCTGCGCTTTTGGGATGCTACTTCTCGCAGTGGGTGAAACTGGTTCGGTCCCTCTTCGTTGCCGATGTGCCTGCGCGCAGACTCCTCACATCCCTCATCATCGCCACAGTACCCGCGGTGATCGCAGGGCTGCTCTTCCAAGAATTCCTCGCCGAGCACATGCGCGACCCCCGTATCATCGCGCTCTCCTTCCTTGCGACGGCGTGCATCCTTATCGTTGCCGAACTCCTCGGACGACGCGGGGTCGAACATTCACTCTCCTACCGCAGGGCCCTCTGGATAGGACTGGCGCAAGTCTGTGCACTCATTCCCGGGCTGTCGCGCTCCGGGCTCACGATATCCGCAGGACGCGCATCGGGACTTCAGCGCAGCGAAGCGCTCGACTTCTCTTTCCTCATGGCTGCCCCGATCATCGCAGGTGCGTTCGTGCTCACGCTCTTCGATGTAGCAGTCGGTCGCGTGGTATTGCCGGATCCCGCCATCGTCCTCTCGGGATTTGCCGCATCGCTCATCGCGAGCGTGTGTGCCGTCGTCGGTTTGCGGGAATTCGTGCGGACGCACAGTCTTGCCTGGTTTGCCCTGTACCTCATTCCCGTCGCCACCGTCGTCCTCGTTTGGTGGTACTGAGGCGTGCTTCGAATGCGAAATTTCGGATTCGGATTTTTTTTCTTGAACATCGCGCGATCATCAGTACAATGCGCCCACTACCACTCCCTCATTTTCCTATGCCAGCAGCCGTGCTCAAGAACGCGATTCGCCGCCTCCGATTTGAACACAATATGACGCAGGAGGAGCTCGCGCTGCGAACGGGAGTGAGCCGCCAGACCATCATGTCTATTGAGCGCGGGCAGACGAATCCGTCGGTCCTCTTGGCCCTCAAGATTTCCTCAGCCTTGGAGACGCCGGTGATTCAGGTGTTCTGGATGGAGGGGAACCTCGTTCCCGTGTAGAGAGTACGAGAATAGGATACGGGAATACGACTCCCCTGAGTCTGATTTTTCACCGTAGCCAGGGTTCATGAACCTCGGTTACGGAAGAAGATTCATCGGTTACGGCTTCACTGTCATCGTTGCTTCCTTCGCCACCCGCAAATCTTCCACGACCACCTGCGCTTCTCTTCGACCGTTCCACGTGTCGATGCCGATCTTGCAGACTGCGTCGACGGGGCTCGCGGTCTGCTCCATGAATCGTCCGAGCCGGAACCCGATCGCCTTCGCGCCGGCGATCCGTGCTTGCAGGTGTGCGCCGTCCGTGCCGACGCGCCGGGGGGATTCGATGCGGATACCCCGGAGCAGGAAGAGCGGTTCGGCATTCCCCTCTCCGAACGGCTGCAGCCGTGCGAGCGCGGAGGCAATCGGAAGGAACGGGGTGGTCGGCGGCAGTTCGGCGTCGATGGCGAGAGTGGGGATCAGTTCGTCTTCATTCACTCGGGCGGCGATGTCCCGGGACATGCGTGTGATGAGGGCGGCGCCGTTTTTCTGGAGGAAGCTACACCCGGCCGCCTTTGCATGGCCGCCGAAGCTTAAGAGCAGGTCCTGACAGCGCCCCAGCCCCTCTGTGACATGGTAGGCGGGGACGGAGCGCAGAGAGGCCGTGCAGAGCTCACCACGCACGGTACCGACCATACTCGGCCTGCCGGTTGCCTCGGCGAGCTTGCCCGCGAGGAGCCCCATGACTCCTTCCGGGAAGCGTGCATCGATCGCGGCGTACAGTACCGGTGCAGCGGGAGCGGAGATTGTTGCAGCCTTCCACCGGGCAAGTAATTCCTTGAAGAGCGCAGAGGTGATGTTCTGCCGCTCGTCATTGAGGTGTTCAAGGACAGCCAGTGCCTCGCCGCCTTCGAGGATCGCTTTGAGCGCGAGGGCGGGATCCTGCATGCGTCCGGCGGCATTGATGCGGGGGGCGATGCGATAGGCGATGTCCTGACTGGTGACCTTCTCGAGATGAATGCCCGCTTGGATGACCAACTGCGCGAGCGGTTCGTCGTGAAGCTGTGTAAGGGCTTTCAATCCTTTCCGCACGACGGCACGATTCACTCCTTTGAGCTCCATGACGTCAGCCACCGTGCCGATCATGGCGAGGGCCTCGTCGAGCGGGGCCACTTCGCCGTCTTTCAGCGCGCGAATCAGTTGGTAGGCGATTCCCGCTCCGGACGGGTGTGGGAGGGGGATCGAAGGCTTGAGCATCGGATGGACGATGGCATAAGCGTTCGGGATAGCAGCGGGAACATGATGATGATCGGTGATGATGACATCGAGCCCACGGCTCCGAGCATGCTCTACGGCATCGCGTGCCGTGATGCCGCTGTCGACGGTGATGAGAAGCTTGGCATCTTGTGCGAGAAATTCGTCGACGATGGCTGCGCGCAAACCGTAGCCGTCTTGCACGCGGTGCGGCAGGCGCACGATGGGCGTGAGGCCTTCGGCAGCGAGTGCGCGGGAGACGAGGGCGGTCGCGGTGATTCCGTCGCAGTCGTAGTCCCCGAAGATGCCGACACGCTCGCCATGATCAATGGCGCGTCGGATGCGTTCCACAGCTTCCGTCATGCCGTGCATTGCAAACGGGTCGCCGAGTCCGTCTCTGTCATCGGCGAAATCGATGCCGCGTATGCCGGCAAGATACTCCGTGAGCCGATCAGGATGCCCGCTGTCCTCCGCGCGCCACCCGCTTGGCAGAACCCAGCGCTTTCCGGTGAGTGAAAGGTTGTCCGGCACATGCGTACCGTAGCAGAAACGGAAACGGGGAATTCGAAAATGGAAACGATTCCATTTCCATCATCCATTCCGTGTGGTGATGTTCACTTCACCGCGATGCGCGTGTACCGGCCGCTTTTGTGCGCGCGGTAGAGCGTCCACCCCACGGCGCCCGCCATGACGATCATGGTGAGGATCGCACCAGCCCCTGTCGGAGCCAATGGATTCGGCGAGAGCGGCGCGCCGGTGTGGGCACCCGGGAGCATGAGGATATCCTGCCGGCCTTCGATTCTGCCGAGCAGGCGGATCGTGCGGAGCAGTTCCATATCCGTCGTACTGAGCTGCGAGGATGTATCGGCGGTCGTATCCTCTTCCTCCTCCACGGGCGCAGGGTGTTGCTTGGCAAATTCCTCCGCTTGAATCACTTCGCGACGAATCGAGCTCTCCTTCGCTTGCGCGGTCACGCGGTCACGTGTCTCGCGTGAGCGGGGCGGCACGAGGCTCTCCGTCGAGAGGAGGACATCTTCCGGCAGCAAGTAAGCATTCGCCGTCAGCGGGACGACGAGTCCTGCGACGGAGAAGAGGGCGAGAGCGGCCCATGTTTTTCGAAGTCGAAGCATCGAAGTATTATAGCTGGAAAGACGAGTATTTACAAGTGCCCGTTTGCAGGAGGCAGTTGTAGAACTCCTGCTCGTCGAGGATGCTGTCTCCGTCGGAATCGCTCTTGAGAGGGCTTGTTTCACCATCATCGGTGATGCCGTTCAAGTTCATGTCCTCGCCGCGCACTTCCGATCCGGTCTTCCCCACGCGGCACATGCCGTCACACAGGCCGTCGTGATCGGAATCCTGGATGAGCGGATCTGTTTCGCCCGGGTCGAGGATGCCGTCATGGTCCGCGTCCTCAATGCCGTCGATGAGGCCGTCGCTGTCCGTATCACGCTGGGAAGGATTCGTTCCGGACACGAAGAGCTCAATGCCGTCACTCAAGCCGTCGCCGTCCGTGTCGGGATTATTCGGGTCGATGCCATGGATGTTTTCAACCATGTTATTCGCATCGTCTTCATCGGGGTCGATGCCAATGGGAAGCGGCACAGCCGTCATGAGGTAGCAGCTCATGCCGCCGGAGAACATTTCGATCTGGTGGCGGATTCTCCCGCGATTGTCCGTCGTTTCGTTGAGGACGTTCTCCTGCAGGCTCGTGGGCAGGCGGAATCCCTTGCGTATGCGCTCGAGCTCCTCCGCTCTGCGGACCGCGCGCTCTTTCTCAGACAGGAACACGCGTCCGGGCAGTCCCCGTCCGGGCATGGTTTTAAATGTTTGGTATTCAGCAGGGAAGCAGTAGCCCCAGTAGCGGACGTCCTCGCCGCGGTTTCCGAGGAGCGTCTCGCGATTGATCGTTTCGATGGACGGCGGGATCTTGATGATAACGTTCATGTCCGCCGGCACGGTCGCACCGCTCAGAATCATCTGTTCGGTCATCGTTTTCCACTTGGTCTCGCCGCGTTGCGTGGCGGGGATGAGACGCGCTTCCAGGCCAAATGGAAATTGGTAAGCGAAGAATCCGTACCCCGCGACGAAGAGGCACACGGCACTCAGGCTCACCGTGAGCCACTGGAGAGATTTTTGTAGAGGGAGTCGCAGCGGAGACATCGAAGTATTATACCACGTTTTCACCTTCGTTTCGAGGTTCAAATTCGCTATCATTCCGCCACATGCCACGCGATTATTACGAGGTGCTCGGCGTCGCTCGCGATGCTTCTTCCGAAGACATCAAGAAGGCGTACCGCCGCTTGAGCAAAGAGCTGCATCCGGATAAGCATCAGGGGGATAAACAGGCGGAACAGAAGTTCAAGGAGGTGAATGAGGCCTATGAAGTGCTCTCCGATGCGTCCAAGCGGGGTCGGTACGATCAATTCGGAGTGGCGGGGGGGGGGGGGG
>DMXL01000006.1:303800-304706 GCA_003483925.1 Candidatus Peribacteria bacterium
CGATCAATTCGGAGTGGCGGGAGCGGGGCAGGGAGGAGGACCGGGGGGATTCGGCGGATTCGATTTCTCTGGTTTTCAGGGATTCCAAGACGGATTCGATCTCTCGGATCTCTTCGGGAGCTTCTTCGGTGGGAGTGCGCGCGGGCGCCGCGAGGCGTCCGAGCGCGGCGCGAATCGTGAGATCCGCATCAAGATCGATCTTCTTGAAGCGGTGACCGGTGTGCGTCGGGAGATCGTCCTCGAGCGATCGGCGGCGTGTCCGGAATGCGATGGTAAGGGTGCCGCGAAGGGGTCGGACCTCATCAAATGTCCCGAGTGTGGAGGAACGGGCCAGACGGTGTCCTCCTCGCAGTCCTTCTTCGGAGTGATTCAGCACAGTCAGGCCTGCGCACGTTGCGGAGGGTCCGGGAAAGTGCCGGAGAAGCCGTGTGCCGCCTGTCGCGGTGAAGGTCGCAAGGGGATGAAGGATACGGTGGCGGTGGAAGTTCCGGCGGGCATTGCGGACGGCCAGACGCTGCGGATCGCCGGCTACGGAGATGCGGGGCGACGCGGCACGAAGGCCGGCGACCTGTTCGTGCATCTATCCGTGACAGAGGATCCGCGGTTCAGGCGTGAGGGGGATGATATTCACTCATTGGTGGCGCTCGCCGTTACATCGGCGATCCTCGGTGATGAGATCGATGTGGAAACGGTTCATGGGAACGTGACATTGAAGATTCCCGCAGGGACGCAGCCTGGGCAGGTCTTCCGCCTGAAGGGTCGTGGCATGCCTGTCTTGAGCTCGAGTCGCACGGGAGATCACTATGTGACAGTGACGGTGGAAATTCCGAAAAAGCTGAGTCGGGAGGAGAAGCGACTCGTGGAGGAGTGGAGGAAGCTGCAGTAGGGTTAGGATTAGGATTAGGG
>DMXL01000006.1:304803-311314 GCA_003483925.1 Candidatus Peribacteria bacterium
GGTTAGGATTAGGATTAGGGTTAGGGACAAAAAGATGCAGCCAATACATCGGTGCAAGTTCAACGACACCCCTAACCCTAACCCTAGCTCCTAACCCTAAATATCAAGGTTCTCCAACCCGCTCTCCCCCGTTTCCATCACCGGAGAGAGTTCCTCGGCGTCCTTTACCACGCTCTTCGCTTTCAGCCTCAAAACCACCTGTCGGTAGTCCCCTTCCCCCGTCGATTCAGTCGTGAGGTCCTGGAGGCTGGGAGTATTCGCGACGTGCAGGTGCACGATGCGCCGGAAGTACGGACTCATGGGGGCGAGTGCGACGCGGCTCCCCGTGCGGCGGACAAAATCCGCCTTCTGTTCCGCGATGCGGCGGACCTTGTCTTCCTGCATGCGCCGGTAGCCGTCGATATCGAGGACGAGGAACGGACTGCGGTCGAGATTTTCCTTCGCGCGCACGATGGCTTTGAGCAGGTGCTGCAGTGAGTTCAAGGTTTCACCGTGCCAGCCGATGATGCGGCTTGCGTCGGATGCCGTGATATCCACGCGCGTGAACTCCCCTTCTTCTGTAACCTGGATCTTCTCGAAGGAGAGATCGAGGTGTTTCATCAGTTCGCCGAGCGCTGTTTCGATAAGAGAGTGATCCATCGGATGGGGAGGATAGCGGAGGGTGCACGGGGAGGCCAGTCAAGGAACTACAGGTAAGGGTTAGGTATTAGGGTTAGGGTTAGGGACGATGGAAAACAGCTATCAAATGAGTGGCAGTATAGCCTTCCACCCTAATCCTAACCCTAAAAAGAAGCCCCCTTACGGAGGCTTCTTTGAAAGACTCGTGAAACGACGTCCTCATCGCACGGCATCCTTGAGGGTCTTGCCGGCCTTGAAGGACGGAACCTTCATCGCAGGGATGGAGATCCGCTGCGTCGGGTTGCGCGGGTTCACGCCTGTGCGGGCGGCGCGCTTGGACACACGGTACGTCCCGAAGCCTGTGATCGTGACGTTGTTGCCCTTCTTCAGTTCCTTCGTGATGAGCGTGACGAGAGCATCGAGGGCGGAAGCTGCTGCCCGCTTCGTGATGCCTGCCGCGTCTGCAATGGCATTGATGATGTCTTGCTTGGACATTTTTTAGGGGGGAAAGAAATACGTCGATTCAAGTCTACGCACTCAAACCGCTTGTGCAAGCCACATCGGGCGTCCGGAGGACAAGTTTTTCTCTTCTGCTAGCCAAATTGCCTTCAGTAAGCCAAAAAACGCGATCACGAAAGGTAGTCAGGAATTGCGAGAATTGCAGGAAAGAAGGACATATTCAGCTTCCTTTCGCAAGAAGGCGACTGCGAAACACGCGGGAAGGACCCCGAAGCTCGCAATGTGCAATTTTCATATCCTTTGACAATCTCCTCTCTCCATCACTAGGCTCTCGCACTGTCTATCCACCTCCGATCTTCTCTTTCTCTCGAGTCCGTTTTTCCCATCGTCGCTTCCATGCCATCGCATCTCGTCATCGTTGAAAGCCCCACGAAGGCCAAGACCATTAAAAGGTTCCTCGGAAAGGATTTCACCGTTTCGGCGAGCATGGGGCATGTGCGCGATCTGCCGAGCTCCACGCTCGGTGTGGATCCGGAGGCCGATTTTGAGCCGCACTATGTGATCCCCAAGGAGAAGCGGGCGGTGGTGAAGAAGCTCCAGGAAGAGCTCGATGACGCCACCGATCTGTGGATCGCGACAGACGAAGATCGCGAAGGGGAAGCCATCGGCTGGCATCTCGTGGAGGTGCTCAAGCGCAAAGGGAAGCAGACGATCAAGCGCATCGTTTTCCATGAGATCACCGAGAGCGCCATCAAGGAGGCGGCCGCGCATCCGCGGGACATCGACTTGAAGCTCGTGGACGCGCAGCAGGCGCGGCGCGTGCTCGATCGTCTCGTCGGCTACACGCTCTCGCCGTTCCTCTGGAGCAAGGTCTACCGCGGGCTCTCCGCGGGGCGCGTGCAGTCCGTCGCCGTGCGGATCATCGTGGACCGCGAGCGCGAGATCAAAGCGTTCGTTGCGCGCGAGTACTGGACGATTACGGCCAGGCTCCGCAAGAGCGGGGGCGAGGAATTCTCCGCGGACTTGAAGGAGAAGGACGGGGAGAAGTGGGTCCCGGCAAACGAATCGGACGCCAAGCAGGCGCTCGCCGCCGTCAAAGGCAAGCCTTTCACCGTCTCGAAGGTGGAGGAGAAGGAGCTCAAGCGCACGCCGCCGCCGCCCTTCACCACGTCCACGCTCCAGCAGGAAGCCGGCCGCAAGCTCGGTTTCTCCGTGAAGCAGACGATGGTCGTTGCGCAGCAGCTCTACGAGGGCGTGAGTCTTGGCAAGGGCGAAGGGCTCACCGGTCTCATCACCTACATGCGCACCGACTCCGTGAACTTGAGCACGAAGGCACTCGACGATGCGAAGGATGCGATCGGGAAGAAATACGGACGCGAGTACATCCTCTCGAACCCGCGCATCTACAAGACCAAGAGCAAGGGCGCACAGGAAGCGCACGAAGCCATCCGGCCGACGGAGATCGCCATGCACACGCCCGAGTCGCTCGAGGACGTACTCGATCACCAGCAGCTCAAGCTCTATACCCTCATCTGGAACCGTACGATGGCGACCCAGATGGCCGATGCGCAGCTCAAACGCGTGGGTGCGGACATCCGCGCGGATGCGTACACGTTCCGGGCGACCGGCCAGACCGTGATCTTCGACGGATTCCTGCGCGTGTACTCCGAGGGGCATGACGAGCCGGAAAATCAGAAGAACGGAGAGGAGGAAGATGAAGGCGAGAAGATTCTCCCGCCGCTTGCGTCCGGGGAAGATCTGAAGTGCCAGGATCTCCTGCCGGAACAGCACTTCACCAAACCGCCTCCGCGCTACACGGAAGCGAGTCTGGTGAAGAAGCTCGAGGAGGAGGGCGTCGGACGACCGAGCACGTACGCGCCGACGATTTCCACCGTTCAGCAGCGCGGCTATATCAAGAAAGAGGGCAAGCAGCTCGTCCCCGAAGAAATCGCTTTCACGGTCACCGACCTCCTCACGGAGCACTTCCCGGATATCGTGAATCTTTCCTTCACCGCCAAGATGGAGCAGTCCCTCGACGACATCGCGGAGGGGGACGTCCAGTGGGTGAAGTTCCTCAAGGATTTCTATGGGCCCTTCAAGTCGCTCGTGAAGAGCAAGGAGAAGGAGATCAAGAAGGAGGATGTCTTAAAGGAGCGCGTTCTCGGCGCTGATCCCAAGACGGGACTCCCCGTCCTCGTGCGCACGGGCCGCTTCGGGCCGTATCTGCAGCTCGGGCGCGCGGAGGAAATGAAGGACAAGGAGAAGCCGCGCTCTGCGTCACTTCCCAAGAAGATCGACAAGGAAGCCGTCACCCTGAAGGAAGCGCTCGCGCTCTTAAGCTTCCCGCGGGAGCTTGCGAAGATGGAGGGGGAGATGGTGACGGTGAACACCGGCCGCTTCGGGCCGTACCTGCGGTGGGGTAAGGTCACGGTGGCGCTCCCGAAGGACGTAGAGCCGCTCATGATCACGATGGACGAAGCGCGCACGCTCATCGCGCAGGCCAAGGAACAACGCAAGAAGGCCGCGGAGCCGCTCCGCACCCTCGGCAAGGATCCGTCCTCCAAGAATGAAATCATGGTGAAGGAGGGCCGCTACGGCCCCTACGTGACGGATGGCAAGACCAACGCCTCGCTCCCGAAGAAATTCACGCCGCAGGACATCACCTTCGAGCAGGCCGCCGAGCTTCTGCGCAGGAAGCGCGAGCGGGGACCGGGGAGGCGCCCCTGGATAAAGAAGGGATTTGGGAAGGTGAAGGACGAGTGAGAACGGAGCTTACGGCGCAGGGGCGGGGGCGATGACTGCTCCGGTTCCAATTCTCTTCAGGAGATCGGAGAACGTTTTCGCGAAGAGGCGCGTGTACATACGAGCAGCCCGCTCGTTGAGATGGTTGCTGTAGACGAATTGGTCCTGCGTGAAGACTTGGGGGGCATCCGCCATCCGGATGAGCGAAAGCTGATGCTCCGGGGGGAGACGCTTCAAAATACAGAGCGGATCTTCATTCCAGGCAGGGAAGGGCGGGAAGAAAATCGGGTAGATGCCGTACTCTTCCGAGAGCCGCATCAACCGTTCGTAGATCCGCAGGTGTGCGTCGAACGTTTTGATACAGCGGGGATGCACGATCGCCGTATCGGTGGCTGTCATATTGCTGTATTGCTTCGTATTCTTATGGAAATCGGAGACTCTCTCCTGCAACCACTCCTGATGCATCTGGTCGTCCAGGATGCGGAATCCCCTCCCCCCCCGGCCGAGGAGTGCGGGGGAGGGTGCATACAGAGAGATCTTTCTCCAGCCATCGACGGCATTAATCCCGAGGAAACGGATCAGGCAACCCGCTGCGTAGTTTTTCAGGTTTATCAGCAGATCGATGGCGTTGCGGCTCGTTTCCCTCGAAGCCCGCATCGCTTGTGAGGTAAGTGGCAACGTCATCCAGTATCGTCGGCTGGTGTTGTAGGGAATCTTTTCCGGGAGCGGAGTCAGGTTGACTTGGAACAGGACGAAGCGGGGCCGTAGATTGTCGTCACGCAGCAAATGCTCATAAAGATAAAGCGTTTCCAGCGGATTCAGTGACGCTATGCCGAAGTTGAAGGAGGAAATGGAACGCACGCGCCCCACCTCTTGATCGAGCGCCTCCGGATCGATGTGCCCCAGCACCCTGCTGTCCCCGAAGATGAACGTATCGTAGGTCGTGCGATGGTCGCGCAGGTGGTTGATCTTCGCGGTGCAATCATCGCAGCCCCACTCATAAGGCAGCAGGGCGCTTCGAAATATCGCACCAAGCAAGATGGTGGCGATTGCCGTGCCGAGGAGGGCGAAGAGAAGACGGCGCATGCGTCTAGAAGCGGAAGTAGATGAACGGGCTCTCCGCGAACAAGCCGAGATGCAGGATCAGAAGCAGGCAGCATCCTATCCAGAACATGCGGAGGAACAGCGGTTGTCCCGCGGGCAATGTATCGCTGCGGGGATCGTTCCTCGTATCAACGATAAGCACGAGGACGGCGGCGGCTGCGATGATGCCCAGATCGAATGTACGAAGGGGGAAGATGGCGAGCAGTTGATGCCACTGGAGGAATCGCGCGCGCTCGAGGAGAGTGAATGCTTTGCCGAGGTTCGGGGCCTGGAAGAGCAGGAAGGTCACGCTCACGAAAGCGGTCGTGCATACCCATCCGATTGCAGAGAACAGACCCCGGAGGAGCTTGGGAAGCGGGACATGGCATGCGCGTCGGAACGAGGCGGTCACTCCGGCTTCCAAGACGAGCCATACCCCGTGCAGCGCTCCCCAGAGGAGGAACTGCCAGCCGCTGCCGTGCCAGACGCCGCTCAAGAGGAAGGTCACGAGGATCGCGAGGATCCAGCGCATCGTGCCTTTCCTGCTTCCTCCGAGCGGAATGTAGACGTAATCGCGGAACCACGTGGAGACCGTGATGTTCCATCTGTGCCAGAACTCGCGCACCGTGCGAGCCAGGTACGGTTGCAGGAAACTCGGGGAGAGCCGGATTCCGAGGAGAAGCGCACCGCCCGAGACGATGTTCATGTATGCGGAATAATCCGCGTAGATGCGGATGTATGACAGCAGCGCATATAGTGTGATGAGAGCGCCGCCGCTCGCGGGGGCGTGTTGCCAGAAATCATTCAAGAGATATGCGATGCGGTCTGCGAGCACCAATTTCTTGAAGAGCCCCCAGAGGATGAGCTCGATGGCCAGAAGCACCGCTCCGGGGACGATGACCGGACGCTTGGCGAATTGCACGATGGTCGCGCGCGCGCGTTCCACCGGTCCCGCGAAGAGCTGCAGGAAGAATCCGAGGTACAGCGCGAACCGACCGAAGTTCATTTCCACAGGAGCGGTGCCGCGGCGCACGTCGATCAGGTAACTCAAGGCCTGCAGGGAATAGAATGACGTGCCGAGCGGCAGGAGGGTTCCGGCGAGGCCTGGGATGACGGAGCCCAGCGATGATCCCCGTGCGAGAGACCACATCTTCATGCCGAGGAGCGGCACGACGACGGCGAGGATGCCGATGACAAATGCCCATCGGGAGACCGATGGAGAGGAGTGATGTTGCAGGCGCGCCGCCGCATAGCACACGAGCGTCACGCCGATGAGCCACACGAAACCCGCCGGATCGATCCATGCATACAGCGCGTAGCCGGAGAGCAGCACCATCGTCCAGCCGGTCCAGTTCTCTCGCCGCCGAACAATTGCCGTCGCGATGGCGAGCAGGATGCCGTATGTGGAGAGGAGCGCGAGCACCGGCAGAGAGTTGCAGTGATCCTATCAATGGGACCGAAAGCTCACAATCACGAGGACGGCAGTGGGGTTGAGTGTGGCAGGCGCGGCAGGGAACGAACCTGCGGCCCCCGGGTTTGTCCCCACTCGCGGCTTCGCCGCCCAGGGGGTCGCGTGCTCTCGGCTTCGCGCCTCGCCCGCGTTCGCGGG
>DMXL01000004.1:0-84804 GCA_003483925.1 Candidatus Peribacteria bacterium
TGGCTCCCCGGGCTGGATTCGAACCAGCAACCAATCGGTTAACAGCCGATTGCTCTACCATTGAGCTACCGGGGAATGGAGGCGTGAGAAAGACGAGATATGTACAAAGAGCGCGAGGGCATTATACGAAGAAAGGCTTGGGAGGGTAGGGGAAAACCGTTCACTTCTTCTTCCGCGGCTTGAGTAAAACGATCTCCCGTCCGATGAACTGATCCGGGCGGCGGTAGAAGAGCGACACGCGACCGGGGACTTCCGGCTCGATGCCCGGCGGGAGGGACGCCGAGTAGCCCATCTTCCCCAACGCATCCCACACCTTCTCGAGCCGCACCCACCCCTCGCGCTGCTTCCACACCGGCCAGATGCACACGATGGGCACGCCGGGGAGGGTCTTGGCTGCGTTCTCGAGGAAGGCGGCCTGCATGCGCTCGTTCTCGTTGCGCAATTTGCTCACTTCCTTGATGGGCGCGCGATCCGTGAAGGCGGGACCGAGGCTCCCCTCCGTCACGACGGCATCGGGCAGCTCCTTGAGCTCGAAGGGTTGCGTGGCGTCCTGCTTCCAGACGGTGGAATCCGTATCCTTCTTGAAGATCTTCTCCTCCTTGCGGAGCCACTCGATGTTTTTGCTGCAGCCGTTCACCGCTTTGACGGAGATGTCCGACGCGAGGACCGGCCACCCGCGATGGAGCGACTCGAGCGGGATGACACCCGTGCCGCAGAAAGGATCGTAGATCGTGAAGATTTCCTTCTTCTTGCGCTTCGTCGCTTCCTGATCCGGAGGCGTTCCTTTGAGTTCGCGGATAAGCGAGACGGCGAAATTGAGCAGAATCTGCGCGAGCTTGGGCGGGAGGAGTCCCACGGTCGTGTCGCGCACGGGCTTGTCCATGTCGCGCTTCGTGTAAGCGTCCACGTCCTGTGCGGCGATCGTCCGGCCGACCCAGAGGGTTTCCTCTTTCTGAAGGAGTACGAGCTCGCAGCCGTGTTTCTCATCGAGCAGTCCCGCGTCCCGCAGGAGCACGGGCACCGCCGGTTTGAATTCATTGCCGACGTACCGGCAGGCGACCCCCTTCGATCGCAGCATCTGCTTGCAGGATTTGAAGAGCATGCGCAGCATCCCTCGCGGGACACCGACGCCTCTCAGGGAGAAGACGGCCTTGCGACGCACATTGGCAAGTTCATTGCCCAGGAGCTGCGGAATGTCCTGCAACGTCACCGGCGCTTCGGTGATCCGACGCGCGAGGATGACGGTCCCGCCGAGCGAATCGAGGAACGCCTGGTCGAGCTCCGCCGCAGTCTCGAAGACCGCGACATTTTCGTACGTTTCGCTCTGCGAGAAATCCGGGAGGACGGAGGCGAGTTCCGCGAGACTGATTGCTGGTTGGTGTCCGAGGACCGCGGCGTACGAGGGCATGGAGGGAAGCATAGCGGGAAGGAGTGGAAAATGGAAAATTGAATGTGCGTACTTGCCACCTTTGGTAGGCGACTTTGGTGGCGCCAAAACGCCGGCGCGCCAGTGCCCCTCCTCTTAGGCCCTGTGCCTCCTCGTCGACCCCTCCAAGGATTCGGGGTCGCCTCGTCGGCGCGCCAAAGGCGCAGCAGGGCCTTCCCCTTCACCCCCCGTGGCGCGCCAACCCACCCACATTCGTCGCGTCGTACCACGGCGGCTCGCAGGGCGCCGAGAATGAGACCTACGCCTCCTTTCTCAAATCTTCATTCCATGCCAGAAGCAGCGTGACGATCGTCACGATGATGGGGGCGAGCTGGATCAGACCGCGCGCGTAGCCCGTCTGGTAGAGGGCTTCCGTCGAGAGGAACGTGAACAGGTACAGCAGCAATTGGCCCGCAAAGAGAATGAGGAAGAAGGAACTGAAAAGCACGATCGGCGAGCGAAAAGCGTCGGAGCGGCGAAGCAGCAGGAGTCCGATCAAGATCGGGAAGAGGAAGATCCAGTTCCCCTCGAAGAATGTGTTGATCCAGACGGAAGTGAGAACGCCCTCCTGCCAGGCGAGTGTGAGGCCGCTCACGGCATGGGCATTGCCGAACGTGAGGCCGTTTGCCCACTTGAAGCCGATCCATGGGACGGCGATCAGCGCGAGCCATAGGCCGTCTAAGAGGATGCTTCGGACGATATCCGGAATGGCGAGCCGGCCGGTTTTCAGGAACCACGTGAGCACGGCGGCGGTGAGAATGATGAGGAGCGGGATGAACAGGAGCAGGGCTTCGTTCTTCGTGAAGATGAGCAGCGCGAGGGCGAGGCCGCTTAAGCGAAGCCAACTCAAACGCTTGGCGGATGACGGAGCGAGAGTCGCGAGGAAGAGCAGCCCGATGGCTGCGAAGAGGTGAGTCGAGAGGAAGATATCGGCGTAGGGACTCGTCGCCTGAATGAGCTCCAGCGGGAGGCTTGCGAGCAGGTACGTCCCGATGAACGCCCAGAGCGTTCCCGCCGCGCGCCTCAGGAGTGCGAAGACGAGGAGGAGCACCGCCACGTACCAGAGCAAATGCACGCCGTTCACGAGAGCCTCGTTCCACGTGCCGGCGAGCGAAGCGACCATGGTCTTCACCATCGATACGGTGGGCGGGTAGGACCCGATTCCCTCCGCGCCGGTGTGGTCGCCCGAAAAATCGATGACGAATTTTTTCAGGACGAAGAAAACCTTCCCGCGGAAGTTCCAGTTGTCGACAACGTCGTCGAATGCGGGAGGGGTGAGCAGGAGGAAGGTGGCGGCTGCGATGGCGGTTTTGAGGAGGGTCCACAGGCCGAGTCCGCCGAAGCAGTACAGAGCCCAACGCGGCAGGCGGATGCCCGATGGAGGAGGAGTGAGAGGAGGAGGGGATGGCCAGTGGCGGCGCAGCACCAGCCAGGGGATTCCGAGGACGGTGACAAGACCCAGTTGCACCGCGAGGAATCCTGCCCGCGTAAAAGAGACCGCATGCAGGAGGTGAACGCAGAAGGTAACGAACATCGTTCCCGTAAGACCGAAGACGAAGCCGAGCGTCCAGCGCTCCAATGGAGTGAGCACCGGGGTGTTCCCTTCAGCGAGGCGTACCAACAGCCACCCAACGAGGGTGGGGAGCCCTATCCCGATGGCGAACCACAGCAGCATCATGGCTTGAGCTCAAGGAGGAGACCAAAATTGGGGAAGGTGCGGATCACGGAGGCCGAACCGGCGACGATCTTTCCGTCCACGACGAAACGCCCCTCGTCGTCGATCCCCGCCTGCGGTCGTCCGTATGTGAGGGCGAGCGTGGGCTCGATGATGGGTTCCTGCGGCAGGGGCTGAGGGAGCGACGGATAGGTCTCATAGCGTGCGGCGGCGAGATAGAGATTCTCACCTTTCGGGCCGACGAACAGATACGACGGAACTTTCTGGAGGTTGGGGCGCGCGGCTTCGAGTACGTCGTAGAAGTTTCCGAAGAAACGGAACGTGCGGTCTTCCGGTTTGGCTGTGATGTACGATCGCCAGTCCGTTCGTGCGTACGCGAGGATCTCCGCCCCCATGCGGAGGTCGTAGAAGATCCAGAGACCGGCTATCGCAAGAAAGAAGAGTGCAAGCGGTTTTCCTTTGGTTGTTTGGCGGCGTGCGAGGAAGAAGCAGCACAGCGCAACGAGAGCGGCGAGGATGTAGAAGACCGCGTTCGCGGAGTAGGCGATGGGCGGATCGGTATTGGCCATCTGCATGCGTGCGATCGGCGTGAAGGTGAGGAGCGGTCCCCACACGAAGTTCACGCTGTGCACGTTCAAGGTGTCGAACGTCCAGAACGACTTGATCGCCTCCAGGAGTTTCTCGAACGGGTTCCAGTGGAGGAACTCCACGCGCCGGATGAGCAGGTCCGTTCCTTTCGGGAAGGCGAACCCAAGGCGCTCCGATCGCCCCGGCCATTCCGAGATCGTCGTTAAGTCCACGGAGGTGATGCGGGGCGACACATCCGCTTTGATGAGGAACGGGAGCTGGAGGTAGGAGCCCTGTGCGATGGAGGGGTTCAGCCACGCGAAGACGATCTCCATGTCATAGGCCGTGAGCGTTTCGATGCGCATTGCATCGATGGGGAAGGGGACGGAGCTCATCCGTGTGATCAATCCTTCGCTGCTCGTCAGTACTTGGAGGCCCTTCTCGGTCAGGATCGGCTGTTGGCTCAAGTCCCGCACTTCCCACTCACCCGAGATGGCTCCTTCCAGGAAGTTCCACACTTCCGACTGCATCGCCGCCGCGGGCGGCGGGAGTGTGAGGAGAAGGAGGAGTGGAAGGAGGAGGAATCTGTACTTCACCGTTGAGCAGTATATCAGGAGATCCTGTCGATTTTGCGATATGAGTTCATTGAATGCGCGGGCGCTGATTCATGGTTCATTGATATTCCTTTGCCGGAGGGAGAGGACACCTTATTCGGTTTCCTCTCCCTCCGGCACCTCCCTCTCTTTCCTAATAGTAACGCTTTATTGGAGTGAAATAGTTGGTGCATGGAAAGGGCGTTGCGCTCTGCAGCGGTGATTGATGGACAGGAAAACTGGTAATCACTCCGCCAGCGTCGCCGCTGCGATGTCCGCAGGGCCGCCCGAGAGCGTGGCCTTGATCCGGCGTATGCCGGCGGATGAGCTCTCCTCTTTCAGGATTTTGAAAGTTCCGAGCATACCCGTAGATGCGACGTGCGGGCCGCCGCAGATCTCTTTGCTGAAGACGGTGCCTTTCGCCAGATCTCCGACGGTGTAGACCTTCACTTCCGCGTCGTAGCGTGCATCGAAGACGCCGACGGCGCCCTTCTCCTTCGCCTTCTCGACGCTCGTGATGTGATAGGTGATGGGCAGATCCGCCTCGATCGCTTCGTTCACGAGACGCTCCACTTCCTTCAATTGCTCTCCCGTGAGCTTCTCTCCGTGGTTGAAGTCGAACCGCAGACGCTCCGCGGTGATATTGGAACCGCGCTGGTTCACGTGCTCGCCGAGGACCTTCTTGAGGGATGCATTCAGCAGGTGCGTGGCTGTGTGGAGCTTGGTGGTCTGCGCCGAGTGGTCGGCGAGGCCTCCGGAGAAACGCTTCTCGGCTCCCGCGCGCGAGAGGGATTGATGCTCCTCGAAGGCGCGTTTGAATCCCGCCTCATCCACGCCGCAGCCGTACTCCTGCGCCATCTCGACCGTGAGCTCGAGCGGGAAGCCGTACGTGTCGTAGAGGTGGAAGGCGCTCATACCGTCGATGGTTTTGCCGGGGAGTCCCTTCAGGACGCGGTCGAAGTGCTTGAGGCCTTCGGCGAGAGTCTTAGAGAACTGCTGCTCTTCGCGTGCGAGCGATTCGAGGATGACGGTCTTGCGGTCCATGAGGTGCCCCCACACGTGGCCGTACTCGCCGATGACCGCTTCCGCGACGGCGGGGGCAAATGTTCCCGCGTGCTCGATCCCCAGCCTGCGCGCGGAGCGAATCGCCCGGCGGATGATGCGGCGCAGCACGTAACCTTGGTCGACGTTGGACGGCGAGATGCCGTCGGCGATGATGAACGCGGCGGCCCGCAGGTGGTCGACGATGATACGTGTGTGGCGCGTCGTGTCTTTGGATCGTTGCCCCTCTTTGGTGATCGTGCCTGCCAATGATTCCACGGAGCGCAGGATCGGCGCCATTCGGTCGGTTTCGTAGACATTGGAGACCCGCTGCAGCACGGCGGCCGCGCGCTCGAGGCCCATGCCCGTGTCCACGTTCTTTTGCTTGAGGGGCTCAAATGTGCCGTTCGCAGTTTTGTTGTACTGCATGAAGACGTCGTTCCAGATCTCGAGCCAATCAGCTTCATTCGTTGCGGGATTGCCACGGGGAACACCTTCGCCCATCCACACGAACATCTCCGTGTCCGGGCCGCAGGGTCCTGTGAGGCCCGCGGGGCCCCACCAGTTCTGCTTGCTCTCCAGGACGCCGCCTTCCATGAAGGCGATGCGCTCGACGGGGATGCCGTGTTTCCGCCAGATCGCCGCGGCCTCCTCGTCCCGCGGAAGTGCGGGGAAACGCTTGTCTCCTCCGAAGCACGTCACCGCGAGACGGGCGAGGGGGATCTCAAGGACTTCCGTGAGGAAGGAGAAGCTCATCGCAATCGCCTCCTCCTTGAAGTAGTCCCCGAGGCTCCAGTTCCCCAGCATCTCGAAGAAGGTTAAGTGCGAGGCATCGCCGACTTCGTCGATATCCTGCGTGCGCACGGAGCGCTGCACGTCCGTAAGCCGGCGTCCCCGCGGGTGCGGCTCGCCGAGCAGGTACGGTACGAGCGGGTGCATGCCGGCCGTGGTGAAGAGGACCGTCGGGTCGTTTTCGGGCACGAGCGGCGCGCTCGGAATCACACTGTGGCCGTGATCGGCGAAGAAATCGAGGTATGCCTGCCGGAGATCGTCGGTGGAGAGGGGCTTCATGCGGGGATGGAGCATAGCAAGGGAATCGGCTGGGACGAAATAAATGAGCTTTCTCGTCGCTTGATTATTGATCAAAGGGAATAGTTGTCGTATAAATTGCGCTCTCATGCCGATCGAGGAAGACGACTTCATCGGGGAAGGCGACGCCGCCGATGCGCAGGATTTTGCGCTCGGCCCGCAGGAAGGGGACGCGCCGGAATCGGCGGATGCATCGGAATCGTTCGACGAAGAAGATGGCCCTGATATGGATGAGCTTCGCGAAGCGGAGGATGACGAGCCGCTTGAAGATTTGTCGGAAGAGGAGATCCGAAGGATCGCCAGCACGGAGGCGGGGACGGATAGAGATGTGTATGACGGGGTACGGCTGTACCTCACGCAGATGGGGCAATTGCCCCTGCTCAAGAGGCACGAGGAAGTCGCGATTGCGAAGAGGATCGATCTCTGGCGGTCACGCTATCTTCGGAGAGTGTGGACGTCCGGCCCGGGGATGGAGCAGGCGACGAAGACGCTTCAGAGGGTTCACGACGGTGATCTGCCCTTCGATCGGACGGTGGAGGTGTCGGATGCATCCGGGCTCTCAAAGAAGGAGATCCGGGGCCGGCTGCCGCCGCATCTTAAGACACTTGGTGCCATTCTCAGGCGTACGAGGAGGGAGTACGGAGCGGTGATGGCCAAAGGGAAAAAGTCCAAGGAACGCCGGGAGTCTTGGCACAAGCTCTCTCGCTCCCGTTGCCATGCCGTTACGCTCATCGAGGAACTGGGACTACGGACTCAGAAAGCGGAGTCGACTGCCAAGATGCTGGAGGAGTACTCCAGGCACATCGATGAGCTCCGGGGGCGTATCTATCCTTATCCGAACAGCCGGCGCAAATCTTCCGATGATGTTCTCCCCGTGTTGCTCAAGGAGCACCGCGACATCCTCCGGAAATGCCAGGAAACGCCTACGACCCTGCGCAAACGAGTCGCAAATATCCAAGCGGCGAAGAAGGAGTATGAGCAGGCCAAGAAGGAGCTCTCGGAAGGGAACCTACGCCTCGTCGTCTCCATCGCGAAACGGTACCGTAATCGCGGACTCTCGTTCCTTGATCTCATCCAGGAGGGCAACACCGGCCTCATGAAGGCGACGGACAAGTTCGAAGTGAGTCGCGGGTATAAGTTCTGCACCTACGCCACGTGGTGGATCCGGCAGGCCATCACGCGGGCGATCGCCGACCAGAGCCGCACGATCCGCACGCCGGTTCATATGGTGGAGACCATGTCCAAGGTGCGCAATACCGGGAAGCAGCTGCTGCAGAAACTGGGACGCGAACCGCATTTGGAGGAACTCGCCGATGCCACAGGCTTGGACGTCGAAGAGACCCGCCGCGTGCTGGCCATCAGCCGCGGGCCGATGAGCATCGATCATCCGGTGGGGGGTCTCGAGGATACGAATTTCGGAGATCTCATACCGGATCCTTCTGTCGTAATGCCGCCCGTCGGGGCGGATAAAATAGCCCTCGGCAGGAGGATTCATCAAGTGCTGAAGACATTGAACTATCGTGAGCGCGAGATCCTCATGCTGCGCTTCGGGCTCGGTGATGGGTACAGCTACACACTTGAGGAGGTCGGAATCATCTTCAAGGTCACCCGCGAGCGCATCCGTCAGATCGAGGCGAAAGCGGTGAAGAAATTGCAAATGCCTTCTCGTACGAGGGAGCTCGCCGGTTTCGCCGGTTTCGCCCGCCCGCTGGTGGACGTGGATCCGCCCGAGAATGGCAAGAAGCGGAGGAAGAAGAAGCAAGATGATGATGAAGACTGACGCGGGTGTGCTAGGATCTGCCCCTTACCATGCAGAGAACCACTCCCTCTTCTTCGCCGCGCTCGCAGGACGACATCGTCATCGTCGCCACGGGCAGCCTCACTTCCACAGGCAGAGATCCCGGGGAGGCGCACCGCGCCGCCATCGATTTTCGCACGGGCATCCGCGAGCTTGCTCCTTCGGATGTCGCCCACTTCGATTTGCTCTGTGAAGTGAAGGGGCTCACGACGGATGCGCAGAGAAGTGAGCTCTTCCGGTGCCTCTGGGGGGACAAGTGCGGAGTCGGGGGCGTCATCCCTGCGGAGTACTTCCCGGCGAGCGAGAGTGGTTTCTATCCCCGGACGTTCCACAAGAAGGGGGAGTCCATCGTGGGCATCCCCGTCACGCAGGCTTTTGTCGCCTTCGCCCAAGTGCGCGAGAAGCTTGCCTCACTCTTCTCGGATGGCGGGCGGGTGCGCAGCGATCTTGCGCCCGAGACGATGATCGATATCGCCAACGGCGCGGGATCGTCGGTGGAGATGGTCGAGCAGGCGCTCATGGATCTCTTCCGGGCGAAAGTCGATGAGAGGATCGGCATCGGCTACGGCCGCGGGAAATGGCTGCTGGGGATGCTGGGGAGCATGATCGCCGGGCACATTGCTTCGCAGGCGGGGGTGAAAGGCCCACAGAGCAGCTCCAATTCGGCCTGTGCCTCCTCGGGGCTCTCAATGTTCAACGCGTGGAACGCCATCCGCGCGGGGAACGCGGAGATCGGCATCGTCGGAGGCAGCGAGTGCGCCACGGGCGCGATCACCACGTACGTCGCCTTCGATCACATAATGCTCAGGCGCGGCGCCCTCACGCGGGAGTGGCGGGGCAACCGTCCTCCGGGAGAGGCATTGCTCGCCTTCGATAAGCTGCGGGACGGTTTCGTCCCGGGGGATGCCGCCGCGCTCATCGTGATGATGCGCCGCAGGATCGCCGACCTTCTGCAGATCGAACCGCTCGCGCGCGTGCTCGGCGTCGCCGCCAATACCTGCCAGTCGGAGAAGTACGGCAAGAGCCTCGCGGACGGAACCGTCACGGGGCAGGCGGCGCTCCTCGAGAGACTCTTCGCCAAATCCGGGATTGATCTCAAGCATCTCCCCGGCAAGCTCATACACTTCCTCCATGGGACGGGGACGCAGGCGGGAGGCATCAACGAGATCTACGCGGCTGCGAAGGTGCTCGGAGATATCGCGCGCGATGGGCGGTACAGAGCCACGGGGACGAAGGAGCGTGACGGGCATACGCTCGGCGCGGCGTTCGCCGCGAACGTCACTGCGGGGGTGGAGGCGATGCGTCACGGCATCGCCCCTGGATTCCCCTCGACGCGCCACGTGGATCCGAAACTGCGCGTCGTGGATCCGGAGGTCGTGGGCAAGGAAGGGATTGTGATCGATCCTGCAGCACTCAATGCCGTGGCGGATTCGGTTCTGTGCCGTCGCCACGCGCCCTTCGATCCGCATGATGACCTCGTGATCGCGGATGCCAAAGGGTTCGGCGGGACGAACGCGGCGGCGCTCCTGGAATCGGAGAGGTAAATCACTTTCGGTAAGGAATTGCCGTGTCGCCGGAGGAAAAACTGTCCCCTATACGCTTTACACATCGGCCATAAGAATGAAGAATATCCCTTCCTATTTGGCAAATCTCGCTGAATAGGATCGGTCTTTCACAGCACGATTGACGAATGTATTTCGACATTGGCGGGATGGGTATTACTAGAGAGTATCTCCCCCGCCAATGTCGGAACGGTGTCCCCCGCGCGTGCGGGGGACCGACTCTTGTTCGAACTCAAATTTGGGAGGATGTTCCATGTCACGCATTCGCTTTCCCGCACGATGGGAAGACATTCGCATGCAGGCAACCCATGTCGGCAGACAGGTCGATGCACTGCTGGACGCGTTCGGCGGCGTGTTGCCCTTGGGCCCGGCATGGGTGCACCGTGAGTTCTGCCAGGCAGGCATGGACTTGCGGCTGCATCCGCACCAGTACATGCCGTTCGGACCCCGTAAAGAGGTCGACGAACGGTGGTTTGCGAGCACTATCGGCGCCAAGAATACGTTCCGTGTCCCGAACGAGGGGTTGAGCTGGATGTTCAGCACTTCGGGCAGGTCGCGGTTCACGCTTGCGGCTGCCGTGGAGGAGCGCGGGAACGTGCTGGTCGGCGGGACGATGTACGGGAAGTACAGGCACTGGCCCGTGTATAGCAAGTACTTCAACAACCGGCAGCCCCTCCCGCACCACATGCACGGGGATGACGCGCAGGCCGCACTCGTCGGACTGCCCGGCAAGCCCGAATCGTACTATTGGCCGCCTGAGTACAACATGCACCGGTCGGCCGACGACGGCACGATGATCGGACTGCGTCCGGGTACGACCAGGGAGCAGCTTCGCAATTGCCTCCTGCACTGGGGGACGCGCGGTCACGACATCCGGTTCCTCACGATGAAGTACGCCATGAAGGTCGGTAGGGGCTGGCGCATGCCCGCCCGCCGGCTGCATGCCCCGGCGGCGCTCTGCACCTACGAGCCGCAGTGGCGCAGCGACGTCTTCAACATGTTTCAAGGGAAGACGGAAGACGGCTGGCTGGATCGCAGTGTGTTGCTGTTTAAGGACGTCCCGCAGCAGGTCAGCAGAGACCAGAATGTCGACCACATGGTCGAGATGATCGACTGGCCGGGCAACCTGGCTGACCAGTCGGGCAATCAGATCCTGCCGATCTTCGACGAATCGCGCAGCGGGATCGGCGTGACGGACATGTGGGTTGTGTACGGCACGTTCCAGAAAGGCGGCGAGGAGAAGGAGCTCTTCAGCGCCAAGCGGCTCGATATCGACCCCGGCGCGGAGACGACGCTCCGTGATCCGGGTGCCAGCGGCATGCAAGTGCTCGCGGGCTCCGGAGTCATCGGCAAGTACGAGGTGCAGGCTCCGTACATGCTGCGGGATATCTACGACGTCCCGCGGGATGAGTGTTTCATTCCGTACGTGACGGCCACCAGCGGCCTCAAGATCCGCAATACCGGCCTCGTTCCTCTCACTCTCCTCCGGTACTTCGGTCCGGACGTGTGGGGGAACGACATGCCGCGGCTGCAGAATGCCGTCTGATCGTCAGCTCGATCGTCAATCGTGGAATGAAGCGTGAGTTGTCCATGCATGGACTCACGCTGCACGCGAAAGACCCCAAAGAACCCAGCAATCTCGACATTGGCGCTGGGTTCTTTTCTTGTGAGTTACACGAAGTAACTGTTTTTCTCATCTCCGAAAATCATCTTACGGAGCTTCCGTATTTCCCGCGTTCGGATTCGGATCGGAGGGGTCCGGGCAGTCGCCGTCGAGGTTCGCCTGCGCATTGCAGAGCGTGCCGTCGACGCGCTTGCACATCGGGGTTGCCGTTCCGACTCCTTCCACCTGTCCGCCGGTGATGGCGCAGAAGATCTCCGCGTCATTCTCATATCCGGTGACTTTCACTCCGCCGGCCGGACAATTGCCGCGTAGAAGCGCCCACTCTTCGCATTGCCGGTTGTCTTCGAAGAGACACACCCCGTACTCGCCGTTCTTATTTGTACGGATTTCCAGCGTGCCGCCCTTTTCGACGCAGTTCACGGAAGCGGGGTTGGCCATCTGCGCATTTGGTTCTTCGCCGGTTTTGATTGCGGGAGTGCTCTGGCATCCGGCTAAAGTGAGCATCAAGCCCGCGCCGAGCATCAAGAATGATTTCTTCATGATGGTTATGGAAGAAATAAAAAGCTCTGATCATGAAGAACCTACCGGAAACAGGGAAAATGAGCAATTTCCTTTGGCGATGGGCGTGGACGGAGGACTCTCGATGGAGTTTCTGCTAGATTCTCTTTATGCCGTCTGGGAAGAAGAAGCCGACAGAGAAGAAATTGAAACGAGGGGCCATCCCTCATCTCTTTTTGGTTTTGGGATTCTTCGGGGCGGCACTCACGACAGAGGTCGTGAACATAATGCATGAATTCACGAAATCCAATGGAGCGGTTATGTATGGGGTCTATTCGATTGTTGTTGTGTTCATAGCATGGCCTTGGCTCATGATTCAGATCATGAAAGCCATCGAGCATTTGTATAGCGAAAAATGAATTGGAGGAGAAAGGATTCAGCCTCTACATAAGGTCATATCCATTCGCCTCGAATCAGCTTTTCCTTCTTTCCCCTCGACCATCCTTTGATTTGAATCTCCCTCATCCTCGCAGATGATTTGTCAAGAAATGGTTGTGACTTGTATACCAAAACAAACGGTCCTTGGTTGATCGCGAAATGAGAACCTTCGCCATTATTATGTTCGGTTATTCTTTGCTGAGGATCGGTTGTGATTCCAACGTAATATCTTCCTGTTCTGGCACGAGCGATGTAGACAAACCATGGCATGCACCCAATGTATTTGTGTAACGGAACCCAGAGGAGAGTATGGGAGACTATCCGAAACCTCCGGGCAGTATTTTCCTCTTCCAGAAGGGAAAGATGCCGTTCTGTATTCGGATAGAACAAAGATGTGAATGGCCCTTCGATTCGATTTTGCTTCGCAAAATCTCACTCAGGGTCATTCGACTCTGGCAGAGGGGAATGGTTTACCATGAGCGAGGAGTCGTTACCGCAGTAACGACGACGAGTCGAATGGTGGAGATGCCGGGAATTGAACCCGGGTCCAACGTGTAGACGTCCTGTCCGTAGAGTCATGTCCTTTCCGATTCTCTCCTGACATAAGGAAGGGACAAGGAAAGTCGGGAGAGTGTTGACGCGAAGTGTCGGATCCGCCGTCGCGTCACGCGGCGGACCAACCTCGCTGATGACGCCTCATCCCTTTAGCGAGGATGGAAGGAGAGACGCGTTCCCGGATAAAGGGGAACTTAAGCGGCTACGAGCTGCAGGTCGTTCAGCCGAAGCTGTCCGACGATGTTGCGCGCAGTCGCAAGAATAGATGATTTGGCATCTATAGAGTGCAGCAGCGGGTGACGGAAGATGCTGCGATCCCGGACTGAGACGAAGAGCGCCTATGAATCACGCTGTCGAAGCCTGTCATCCCCATGGTGTGAAGAAGCAAATGCGAGGAAAACAGTATAGCAGCACGCGCTCGCCGTGCGAGGAAGTTCACAGTCGAATTGAAACATTCCCCCGTGCCGTGCAGAGTGGTGCCGCATGGACATCGAGACGCCGATCAGCGGGGTGCCGGGGCGCTTGCCGGTTTCCGGACAATTGCACCGCAACGTGAGGCTGCTTACGTGGTTCAATTTCTTCCTCGACTTCGTCCCGTACGCCCCCATTGAGATCATTTACTTCAGCGAGATCACGGGATCGTACGCGCTGGGGCTCTCGATCTTCTCCGTTGTGACCATCTCGTCGTCGCTCTTCGAAGTGCCGACGGGAATTTTTTCCGATCGGATCGGCAGGAAGAGGACTATGCTGCTCGGCAGCATCTGCAAGATCCTGGCCGTCGTCTTCTACGCCTTGGGCGGATCATTCCTCGTGCTCGCCATGGGCGCTCTCTGCGAGGGCATCGGCAGGGCATTCTTCAGCGGCAATAACGATGCGCTGCTCTACGACTCGCTCGCGGATCGCCATCAGGAGAGTCTGTTCCCCACGTACCTGGGGAAAACGAGCTCGATGTTCCAGATGGGCCTCGCATTTGCAGCGCTTCTCGGCGGGTTCGTCGCATCGTATTCGTTCAAGTGGGTATTCTGGATCGCAGTCATTCCCCAGACGATCTGCGCGGTGATCAGTCTGTTCTTCGTCGAACCGGAGCGGCACCGGCGGGAGAGCACGAACGTGTTCGCGCATCTTCGGGAAGCTCTCCGGCACTTCGGGGCCAATGGCAAGCTGCGGCTCCTCACGATCGTTTCTGCCGTGCGCAACGGCGTGGGGGAAACCATGTGGCAGTTCGAGCCGGTGTTCATCAGTATGTTCTGGCCGACGTGGGCACTCGGCATCGTGCGGTTTTTCTCGAACATTTTTGCCGCGGGAGGATTCTGGTACGCGGGTGGAATCATCAAACGATTCACGGCTCTGCGCGTTCTCGTGACGAATCTGCTCTTCAACAGGATCGTGGGCATCGTCGCCTTCGGATTTCCGACGGTACTCTCGCCGGCGCTCCTGACAGTCGCATCCGTCTTCTATGGATTGGGAATGACGGCGCAGGGTACCCTGCTCCAGAGAGAATTCACCGATCACCAGCGTGCGACGCTGGGGTCGCTCAATGCGTTCATCGGGAGTCTCTTCTTCGCGGTCTTCGCATTCCTGTTCGGATTCATCGCCGACCGCATCGGGGCCACGCACTCGTTGCTCTTGGGGGAGTTCATCCTCCTTCCGCTCTTCTGGGTATTCTGGCGTATCTTCCAGCATGATCGGCGGAGAAAATCAGCGATGACGGGGGTGGGGGATGGAGTGAGATAGTTCGTCGTTTCGCCGCATTCCGGAGCATTGACATGAATTGCCATTGATCGTAAGATGCCTATTTGAATGGCAACGACATCGGAGCGAGATTTGGGGGGCACAGAGACCGGCCAACCCGTACGGGACCCTCCCGTACCGGAGGGGGGTTTGTCGAAGCAAGCGGATCAACTGCTCGCGGAGTTTGCGGTTGCCAGCAGGCACTTCGAGGAGGCGCAGCACCTCGCGGGGTTCGCGGACGGCGTGGCGCAGGAGCTCATCAATCGCTTCAGCGTGCGCCGTCTCGTCGAGACCATCGTTTCCGTGAAGGAGAGGGGCGGCAGGCTTTTCTACGATGTCCTTTGCACGCTCATTCCCCGCAGAGCCGATCGCGGTGCTCTCTACGATGAGATTCATACGCGCGCTTCCCAAGTGCGCGAGTCGTACGCCGCGGCAGAGCAGGAGAACGGCGATCATCATACGCATGCCACCCCCAATCCTCATCGGGATGAATGGGAGACCGTACGGGCACAAGTACGCTACGTCGATTTTTGCAAGCGGCGGGATGGACGCAGTATGCTCAAGCGGGTGCTCCAGGGGGCGAATGGCGTGGATGAAGCGGGTGTCGTCTGCCATCACTTCTCCACGTTCGCGATGACCGACCCCGAAGCGCTCATTGCCAGGTTGGAGGGATGCGGAGGGGATCTGCACGCTTACTACGATCGTGAGCTGAAATCTTTTCAGGCGCTCCTCGAGCGTATTCGCTCGTTCATCGGTACGGTGCAGCAAGATATCGCGCAGGTGCGTATGCGGGTGGCGAAGCAGGTGCCCTTCGTGATCCGCGGAGAGCAGCTCGATCGGGATCGCTTGCGCATGGAGAATACAATCTTTGAATCATCCCTCGGCCAGCGTGCGCAGGCACAGATGATCGATGTGCTGACAGGTGCCATCCATCAGCTGGAGGGAGAGGTGGCGGCTGCGGCGATGCGCGATCCCGAAGCGGTGACGTTGCACGGGATCATGGAACGTGTCCAGCGCGCAGTGGGCTTGGTGACGGAGAACGGCGGACGGACAGAGGAGATCTAGATCTTCTCCAGCATCAGATTCATCATGGCCGGCGTCACGAGTTCGGCGAGTGGCGGATTGGCGGGGAGGATACCGCGCTTGACGAGTGCCTTCACGTAGGGCTCGTACCACACGGTCCTCGGACTCATCGGGTCCGTGGCCAGGCCGGCGGCTTTCGCGAGGATCTTGGACGCCTCGGCGATGTTGATGGGCTGAGAGGGTCGGAACGTGACATCGTCGTAGCCGCTCACGAGCCCCATAATCATCGCGGCGCAGAGAGACGGGCCGTACGTCGCGTCCTTTGGTACGTCGGTGAAGAGGAGGCGATAGTTGGAGGGGGAGAGTTGGTCGAAGCAATCGGCGGGAATGCCCGTGGGATGGAATTTCGCGACCATGGAGGCCACGAACTGTGCTCGTGTGACGACTGTTCCGGAGACGATGGTGACCAGCGGGAAGGTGATTCCTTCATCGACGGTCACGTTCTGGAAGACCGGTCGTATGCTGTCCTCCGCTTCCGTCGAGAGAGGGCGACCGCTCGGAAGGCCGAACATGGAAGCGGGATATGCGAATGCGGTGTTTGCCGTGAGTAGCAGGACGAGGGGGGTGGAGAGGAAGGTCGAGAGGGCGCGGGACATAATGTGAAAGGGGGAGAAAAGGGACTTAGTTTGGTCTGATTCTGTCAATGTTCGCAAGGACTTCGTGGGGAGAGTGTGGAGCAAACTTGTGTTCAGGAATTCGGGTGGAGCCCTGAGAGGAGATTAAAAGATTCATTTTGATTTCAAGGATCCCAATATCTCTCACCACCTTTTTCATAACTGAAAAAGGTGGCGCCAAAAAGGTTTCGGCGCTGATGCTCGCCGCCTGTACGACATCGGCTCGTCTCACGTCCCGCCGCAAACTCCTCGCTCGCTTACGCTCACTCGTCGGACATGCGGCGCTCCCTTAAGGGCGCTCGCCTCGCCCAAGTCGTACGACGGCGGCTCGCAGGGCGCCGATGGGTATTTATTGATTGGAAAGAATGCCCACAATGGCCGGGCCTTCCCCTTCACCCCCTCCTTCGTCAGGCTCAGGACAGGCAGTGGCGGCGGAACCCATCCGGCGTGGTTTCATGAACCGGCGAAGCGCGGCTTTGCCGCGCTGGAGCCGCACCTTAAAGGGAAGGATGGCTCATGGAAGGGAACCGGCAAGGTTCCCTTCCATGCAAAAAAGCGCCGAACCCGGGTCCGGGGTTCAGCGCTATCATGTTACTTCTCGGCGAGGAAGTGTGGCTGATTGGAGCGAATGTCCTCGGTCCCGAGGTACTTTTTCTTCATACCTTCGGGATCACGGACATCCCGCCAGATCTTCGGGATCCAGTGCCACCAGCCGGTGGCAGTGTCTTCCATCGTGATCTGGACGGGCTCTTTCTCCACCCAGAGCTGCCACGCTTTCTGGGTGACATGGCCGATGCAGCATCCTGTGAAGATGATGCAGGCCGACAACACGAGGAAACGAATCACGGAAACCTCCTTTCAAAGATAGGGACCCGACAGTGAACAGTGATAAGAAGTAACTTTTGATATTATGACAGAAAACTTTACAAAAGCAATCATTCTCCCATGCTCTCCATGAGACGGATTTCTGTGTAGGATAGGGCTGTTCCCCCTTATTCCCATGGATCAGCCCCTCGATCAGCAGGCCATACAGAAGAAAGTCGAAGCGTTCTTGAAGGAGCTCAATGTCCCCGCCTTCATCGTCTTCGGGTGGAAGAAGGGGGACTCGGTCAAGCTGGCAACCGCTCCCGGGCAGCAGCCATCCGCCCAGGCGGAATTTGGGCTCGTGTCTTCCTTCTTCCAGGTTCCCACCAATGCGGCGGTCAAGGGCTTGAGCTGGGCGCTCAACGATTTCATCAGTCGCGCGCTGTAGAACCGAAGCCGCGGACAACCGCCTGGACGATGCATGATTTCATCAGTCGCGCGCTTGAGAGCCGAGGATGCGGTGCGTGATCCAGTGCGTGAGGCCGAAGACGACTGCCACGACGATCCACCCGAAGGGTCCTCCGAAGATGCGGAGCGTGACGAGAGCCGGTTCCATCATGTCCGTGATCTTCACCGTGAGCCAAACGAACGCGCCGTTCACGACGATGATGGCGAGGATCGTGGCGAAGAGTTTCAGGGGGAGGGTGACGATGGCGAGCACGGGCCGGACGAAGAGGTTCATGAGCGTGAGCAGTGCCCCCACGATGACGAAGGCAGCGGGGCTGCCGGTCAATTGGAAGTACTGATCGAGGTAGGCGGCCATGAGCCATACGACGCCAACGGTGACGAGCACGGAGATGAGGAGCCGGATGGGCAGGGACGTTCCGGAGGATTCGGAGGGCATGGGGGAGGGGGGATTGATTGTCATTATGTCATAGAACGCGATGAGATGAGAAATGCTGCGTTGTCAAAAACAGTTTCGGTACAAAGTGGAGGTGCACGGTCCACCTGACCCCCTCTCCCTCACCCTCCCCCAATGGGGGAGGGGAACAATCCGTCTCTTTCCTGGAGGAGGCTTTTCGTTCCCTCTCCCGACGGGAGAGGGTTAGGGAGAGGGGGTCCGAAATGTCGATAACGTATTGCCCTTGCCTCATAGCAGAGGGGCAGACTGCCCACGCCTTCCTGAGGCAATACTTTACTGCTTCTGAAACCGGATCGTCACCTTCCTCCCGTCAAGTTCGACCGTTAGCGGCTTCCCCTCATTGGCTTTCAGCTTGGACCGCGTTTCCTCTTCGAGGAGCGCTTTGCACGTTCCCACGATATCGTCGAATCCTTTGACGTCGAGATCGATGATGTCCGTGAAGGAGAGACCCGAGTCCTTGCGCATCTTCTGCACGGCGCGGATGAGATCACGCACGCAGCCCTCGAGTTTGAGATCAGTGGATACGGTCGTGTCCAGTCCGACGACGACCCCGCGGTCCGCGGCGGCATCCATCCCTTCCTTCCCGCGGTAGGCGATCTGCACTTCTTCGGGGGCAAGGCGCTCTTCTCCGATCAGGATCATCCCGTCGGGTTGCACGTCGAATTCCCCGCGCTTGCCGGCGGCAATGATCTCCTGCACGCGCGCGCCGAGGCGCGGTCCGACCTTGCGCGCATCCACGAGCGCGACCGTCTGCGCGAGCTTGCCCGGATCCGTGATGAAGGAGAGCTCTTTCACGTTCATCTCCTGGCGCAGGAGAGATCTGTCCTCGTCGGTAAGCGCGATGGAAGCGAAGGCGGGCGGCAGGGCGATGACTGCGCGCTTGAGCGGCTGGCGCGCCTTCATGTTCTTCTCCGAGCGCACCGCATGCCCGAGCGAAACGATGAGCCGCAGCAGGCGGGTCTTCGCAAGGAGCTTATTTTCCGCATCGGTGAGTTTGCGGGCATCCGGCCAATCGGTTAAGTGCACCGAGCCGTGCTCCTGTGTGACGAGATTCAGGTAAATCGCATCGCTGATGTACGGGCAGAACGGAGCGAGGAGCTGGCTCATCGTCAGCAGAACGTCGTGGAGTGTCGAGAGCGCAGAGAGCCGGTCTTCCTCGTCCGCTTCCATCTCCGAGGTGTAGCTTGCGTCGGGGGCATCGATGCTCGCCTTGCCGGCGAACCGGCGGCGCGATAAGCGGATGTACCAGTTCGTGAGTGCGTCGATCGTTTCGAAGAGCTCCGCGCAGGTGGCGGAGAGATCGTAGCGGTCGAGCTGCTCGGTCATGCGGTTACAGAGATCCTGCATCTCCGCGCGGATCCAGCGGTCGAGGGGATGAGCGGAGTGCTTGCGGTTTTCGACGGGCTCGTACTTCGCGGCATTCGCGTACGTGACGAAGAAGCTGTAGGCGTTCCACAGTGGCAGGAGCACGGAGCGCACGCTCTCCTCCACGAGCTTGCCCGAGAAGCGCAGGTCCTCGCCGCGCACCGCGGACGAGCTCATGAGGGTGAAACGCACCGCGTCGGCGCCGTGCTTCTCGACGAGCTCCATCGGTTCGGGATAGTTCTTGAGCCGCTTGCTCATCTTCTTCCCGTCCTCGGCCAGCACGATGCCGTTGACCACGCAATGCTGGAAGGCGGGTTGATCGAAGAGCGCCGTCGAAAGTACCATGAGCGTGTAGAACCATCCGCGCGTCTGATCCATGCCCTCTGCGATGAAGTCGGCGGGGAAACCGGGAGGAAGCGACCCGGCTGGTTCGGACTCAAAGGGATAGTGCGATTGGGCGTAGGGCATCGAGCCCGACTCGAACCAGCAGTCGAAGACTTCGGAGACGCGTTCCATCGTGCCGCCGTTCGTTGCCTGCCACATGATCGAATCCACGGTCTCCCGGTGCAGGTCGAGCTGCGACTGCGTCGTGTGATCGAAGAAGAACGTGTAAGGGTCGGCGTAGACGGGGTAGGGCTGGTGGGAGAGCTTCACGGGATCCTCCTTCGTGAAGACATGACGGATATTGAGCAGCGGGTCCGCGTGCGTGACGAGGACGATGTGCTGTCCGCGGTGTCTCGGCAGGATCTCCGTCAGGAAGCTCGAGATGCGCACCTGCACGTCCTGCCACGTCTCCATCCCCGGGAAGTGGTAGATGCTCTCGGGGGCACTCTGCTGCAGTTTGTGCGCACGACGCGCTTTCACGAGGGAGAGATCCGAGAAATCGACGGTCTTCCCTTCGTACGAACCGAACCCCACCTCACGCAGACGATCGTCCGTGATCACCGGAGCATTGGTCGCCTCGGCTATCATTTTCGCCGTCTGCTGCGTGCGATCGAGCGGGGACGCATAGATGACCGAGATTTCCGCTCCGGCAAGGGCTCGGCCCGTTTCTTTTGCCTGTTTTTTCCCGCGAGCCGTGAGCGAGGTGCCGGGGACTGCCCCCTGGTACACCGGGATGAGGTTTCCTTCGCTCTCGCCGTGGCGCAGCACGGTGACTTTCGTGAAGCGCTGGGGCGAGCGGGTCATGAGCTCATCGCGGCTCGAGATCACTTCGATCTCTCCCGACTTCGAGCAGCGCCAGATGGGCAGCGGCGTTCCCCAGAAGCGGTTTCTGGAGATCGCCCAGTCGCGCGCACCCTCGAGCCACTTGCCGAACCGCCCGGAGCGCACGTGATCGGGCACCCACTCCGTTTTCGCATTGGCCTTGAGGAGCCCCTCCTTGATTTCTTCGACCTTCACGAACCATGAGGAGGTCGTGTAAGGAAGGAGAGGGGTATCGCAGCGCCAGCAGTGCGGGTAGCTGTGAGTGAAGCTGAAGGAGGAGAACACCCTTCCCCGATCTTTCAGCTTGCCAATGATAGCCCGATCGGTCGCTTGCGGGTCTTTCCCTTCAGGCTTGGCTTGCATGCCGGCGAAGTCCTTCACGTCGCCGGAAAAAATGCCGTCGATGCCGAGATGCCACACGACATCCACGTCCTCTCCCACGGCGATGCGGTAACTGTCTTCACCCAGGCAGGACGTGGCATGGACGATGCCCGTTCCCTCGGCATCGGAGACTTCCACGTCGTCGTAGATCACGACTTTGAAGACGCGGTCGCCGTAGGTTTCCTTCGGTCTCTTCTTGCTGCTCGGCTTGTCGACGAAGTAGGGGAAGAGCGGCTCATATTTTTTCCCCGTCAGATCCTTCGGTTTCACAGGACCAATGATTTGGAATTCCTTCCCTTTGAACACCTGATCCAGAAGCTTCCGGGCGAGAATGTATCGCTTGCCCTCCGATTCCACGAGCGCGTACTCGATGTTCCTGCCGATCGCGAGCCACATATTCCCCGGGAGCGACCAGGGGGTGGTCGTCCAAGCGAGGAGAGCGGTCTTCGGGTCATCCTTCAGGGGAAGGGTCACGATGACGGACAGGTCCGTCCGGTCCCGGTAGCCCTGTGCAACTTCGAAGTTGCTCAAGGGTGTGGCGCATCGGGGACAGATGTACATCGGCTTATACCCTTCGTAGACCAATCCCTTCCTGTGCAATTCCGAGAACACCCACCAGATGGACTCCATGTAGTCCGGGTCCATCGTCCGGTAGTCATTGTCCATGTCCACCCACCGTCCCATGCGCTCGACGACTTCGCGCCACTCCTTCGTGAAGCGCTGCACGGACTGGGCGCAGAGGCGGTTGAAGGCGCCGATACCCATCTCGCGGATCTGCTTGTGGGAGGCGATCTTGTACTCCTTCTCGATCAGATTCTCGACGGGCAGCCCGTGGCAGTCCCAGCCGAATCGCCGCTCCACTCTCTTGCCGCGCATCGTCTGGTAGCGGGGGATGACATCCTTGATCGTGCCGGCGAGCAGATGCCCGTAGTGGGGCAGCCCCGTGGCGAACGGCGGGCCGTCGTAGAAGCTGAAGGAATCCTCCGGACTGCGGTTGGAGATCGAGCGCTTGAAGATATCTTCCTCTTTCCAGTACTTGAGGATGCCGTGCTCCATGGCCGGCAGGGATTGCCTCGGATCGACGGGGTCGAACATGGTTCCAAGTGTATGCGGTCGGGGGCGTTTCGGAAACTTCAGATGGGAGAATTCGCGGTCAAGTGATTGGACAGGTCTGTATTCGGGGTACAATCCACCCCTTTATGCACGTTCCTGAGCAGCTCGACGAACGGCAACTCGAGACATTGAAGAGGCTCGTATGCATTCCGTCCCCTTCGGGCGAAGAGCAGGGCATCCTCGAATTCATCGAAACCAGGTGCCAGCAGTTTGAGGGATGCCGCCTCGTCCGACAGGGCCAGGACCGGCAGAATTTGATCGTGAGGAAGGGGACGGGAACCGATTTCGGCCTTCTCCTCTATGTGCATGTGGACACGGTGCCGCAGAAGGAAGGTTGGGAAAACAGATACGACTTGTATCGCGACATCGGCGTTGACCGGTTGCGTGGGGTGGGGGTCTACGATATGAAGTCACAGGTGATGGTTGCACTCGATGTCCTCGAGCGGACATCCATTCCGGATGGCGTCACGCTCACCGTCGTCTTCGGTTCAGCGGAGGAATCCAATTCCGCCGGAGTGCAGGCACTCGTGGATGGGGAAGGAGAGCGGCTGAGAAATGGCTGTAAGCTCATCCTCTCGTCGGACATTACGACGTATCGCGGGTATGAGTACGATGCGCCGAAGAGCGTGGTGACCTCCCGCAGGGGGAATCTGAAGACCGCAGTCACCGTCTCGGTTCCGGAGGGGCATGGATACAATGATGAAGCGCCAAACGCGCCGGATGCCGCGCGGGAAATGCAGAACCATTTCTTCGAGCAGTTCGCTCGGGCAGGAAGGACGGATGAGCACTGCGGATCGGAGTGTCTGCGCACGACACGCCTGAATGCGGAGGACAGTGCATATGCATCGTTGACGACGGAGGCATCGTGGGGATTTCGGCAGTGGTTGATACCGGGGTCCACGGTCGAAGGGGCTCTCAAGTGGCAACAGGATTGTGCCGCGCGATTGGCTGAGGCAAAGAAATGGGCGCAATTGGGTATCCAGTACACGCTCGTGAAACGAAGCGGAAGCGTGCGCTCGTACAATCCGTTTCGTACTGATTCGAACGATCCGATGATTCAGCAGGTCGTACTACCGAGTGTCGACAGAGTCTACGGCAGTCACCAGCTTACGGGCGGTCTTTCCACGGCGGATACCAACGTGCTTGCGGAGCTCGGGATCCCTATCGCCGAGGTTGCTCCCATCGGCGGAGATCCGCATCGCGGGACGGAGTGGGTGAGCGAGAGGAGCGTGGCGCGGCTCATCGCCTTCCAGCACGATCTGATCGCTTTTCAGATTCCGGCATATCTCCGGCAACAGAAATGAATGTGGATGGCACATTGGACGACGAGAGCATTTTTCGGTCCGGAGAACCTTCTATTTTCTTGGGTTGTCATTTGACTCTCTTGGCCAGCAGATGGAAAATAAAAAGGTCTATATGTTTCTGTCTGAGAACACATCGGCTTCCTCCTCCCCTACCACTCCTCCTCCGAGCCACTCAGAAGTGGGAGTACGGGCCGCTGCGCTCGTATCGGTAGTGGATGAGATAGAAGGGGGAGGGGGTCCGAATGCCATCCCCGATGAGAGTGACTCCGTGCTCGCCGTTCTCGCACAACCGGTCGGGGGGGAGCGAAACCCAGGGAGTGACAGCAATCTTACACAGAAACAGGTGGAAGCCTTCATCGTCATTTATCTTGATATCGTTCGGCTAGAGCTCGCGAGGTGGTTCAGGATGCTCACTCCGTCTTTCCAGAAGAAAGGGTATGCGACAGCCGAGGCTCTCCAGAAGGAATGGGAAATGGAGATCGCAAAACGGGCGGGAAGAAAGGCAGCGGGAGAGAGACTGAGAAGCGGGATAACGGATCTGCCGAATGAGTATGCAATCAAACCGACAGACCTCGTCATCCGTGCCCTTTTGATGAGGGGGAAAGATGCTGCAAAGCAGGTACTGAATGCGTGGGGGAACGTGCAGTCAGCGCCTGTTCTTAAGACTTCGGAGACACGCCACACTGGTGTAGTGGCGATCATTTGAATAATTACACTGATAATTCCTTGCTTTTGCAACATTGGTGTGTAAAATTGCACGCCCTTTGCCATTTTGGTATTTCTTCATATCCATGGACGACGATTTAGACGACAACAGCGGCGGGGGAGGGGGACTGGTGCGGCTGGATAACCTCGAACAAGTCGTGGAGGAGGCCGCTGCAGCTGTGCAGAGGAATGAGTTAATCATGCAGCATTTCAATAGGTTGAGTGCGGATGTCCGGCGCAGTGTCATTGCGTTCGTAACGAAGCCCAGTCGGCCACAGATTATCCGTCCCGATACGTTCGCAGAGAGGGAAGAGCTGGTTGCATGCGCGCGCGATCTCTTCGTGCGGCATCAAAAACTCAACAGAGCCAAGGACTTCGCTCAGGCGATTGAAGCGTGGAAAGCGGGGAATGGTGACGAATTCAAAAGATGGAGGGTTATTGCACAGTCCGTTGGCGGGTTCCTCGATGATTACCCGCAAGAGGAATTTGAGGGGCGCTTGGAAGATCTTCAACATTGGGCCATTGCGCGTGCCGCTCCCGTACGGGAGGGGGCGGGGGAACAGCAATTCGTGGCGGATATCCAAATCCATCTTCCCGATGATCATGATGCGGCGTCTGCTCCGGCGATTGCGCTCCTTCCGAAGAGAGAGGGCGATCTCAAATACGCCACAGATATGGGGAGGAGCTTGCTTGCAGGATTCGATCTGCGGAGGGTGGCTGTTGTCTCGGATATTTGCGCGGATGATTCATACGCGCACTGCGGATTCGCATCAGCTGCCCGGGATGCGGGTATCCGACGCGTGGAGGAGCTGAACGAGGGGCGAAAGATCCCCATAGACACTGTTCTTGCAGCGGTCTTCTCGATCAAGGGGCTGAAGAAACAGGACGGAGAGGTGATCCGCCCGCCGCTGGCCCTCAGTAATCTCATCAGCCTGAAGATCCATACGATGAGCGGCAAATATCCCGCTGAGCTTGTCTGGTGCCTCACCGGTCGAAACGTCCCGGTTCATCTGGATGGGGATGATCCGACAAAACCGCCGAGTGAATTGATTACTGATTGGGAAGTCTGTGCAACAACTTTGAATGCGGAGGGACAGGACCTATGAGCGTGTGGCTGCGGAGTAGTACCACAGGAACACGAGGAGCAGCGGAGCGGCGATGAACGGAGTGAATGAGTGGGTGGAGAGAGCTTCGCCGATGATCGTGGAGAGGCAGACGAAGGGCAGCGCACGGTCGAGCAGGTCGCTCTTCACGCGGCGCATGGATTCGTAGTAGAGGCCGTACGGGAGCACCGAGAATACGATGACGAACAGGATGCTTCGCAACAGATCATTTGCGGGGAGTGTTTGAATGGTGGTGAAGGGGAGCAAGAGCAGCACGAACGGCATGCCGATGATGGAGAGCCAGAAGAGGAAGGCGGGGTAGCGTGCGTGGATTATCCCACGCTGATACCGGGCGCTCACTTCGGAGTAGAGGGCGAATCCGAGAGAGCTGACAGCTGCATAGAGGAGGCCTAAGGGGGAGGTGCCCTGGAGTAGGATGAGCAGGATGATGCCAAGTGTGATGATCACGAAGGAAAGGTGAAGCTGCCACCAGTGCATGGTGCGTACGGCGATATTTTTAAGAAGGGCGATGACGACGAGCCCCTCGATGATGAAGAGGATGTACTGGATGGGGGAGATGAGCTCCAGAGCGAGATAGGAACAGAATGCTGTGAGGAACAATGCGAGGGCGGAGGTGACGAGCGCGGGATGGCGGGGAGAGAGCGGCTTGAGTTTCTGGTTCGAGAACCTGCTCTGCAGTCCGTAGAGGATCGTCGTGGCGATAAACAGTGTGACGAAGCGGATGAAAGTGAGGTCGGAAGGGGAAATGTCGGACTTCCAGAGGAGCAAGTGCGCGAAGACCGGATCGAGACCCCACAGGACGATGAGGATGAAGGAGGCGGCGATGGATATATGCAGCGCAGTTCTCGTTACCAACGACCAATGTTCGTCCGGGAGAACGGTCTTCAGGAGCGCTCGCAATTCCTGCGATTGTTCGGCGGAGAGATCATAATCAGCGGTGATCTGGCAGTCCCCGTTCAGATGATGGAATGTAAGAGAGCGGGGAACGCCTATTCTCGTGGCTTTGCTGACGATGTCCGTCAATGACGTCGGGAAACGTACGGAGAGATTCCAGCGCCTCTTCTCCGGCTGCGGTTTGCGGGATTTATGTTCCGGGAAGAGAGTACGCGCCGCCCTCTCTGCCTGGATCTTCCCTTCCGCGATCTGCTCATAGAGAGTTTCGAACGAGGAGATGCCGAGAGCGGAGAGGCGTTGCAGGAGGGCGGTCGTCTCCAGTTCGCCCCATTCCACTTTCGCGTAGGTACGCACGGCGTGTTCGAGAAGGCTCTTCCCCAACATCATCTTCTGGCTTTCCGGGACTTGTGCGAGGCCTTGTCGGATGAACGCGGAAGCAAGGCCCGTTCGCACGTTCCGGAGCCAGGGGAGCTCGACTTGCGGAAGATCCGCAAACGCAGCACTCACGCTGCAGCCATTCGACAATTCCTCGTAAAAGGGGACCTTGGTTCCGTTGATGAAAATATCTTTGGTGGTGAGACCTCTTTCCCCGAAGAGGTAGAAGATGGCATCGAGAGCCGTGGCGCTCGTGGGGAGAAGTTGCACGGTATCGTTCGGTCCGTGAATGGTGATGGATTCGCGGAGGATGTCGCTCTTGAGACTCTCCCAAAATTGTTCGCTTCGATCCTCGGAATCCTTCGAGAGGGCCGTGATGTGTTCGGTCCACGGGAGGTACGCCATGACGCCTGCAGCTTCGTTCTCGAAACACTTGGAAGCGATGCCCTTGCGGGCATACACGTGCATCTCGTGCGTGCGAATCTTGCAGCGGACACGCGTGCCGTCTTCGAGAATGATGGTCGTGTGCAGTCCTTGGTAACCGTTGATCTGCCGATGGTTGATGTAGTCCTCGAAGGAGAGAATCTCCTGCTGCCAGAGCTCGTGGAGCAAGCCCAGCACGCGATAGCATTCATCGGAGGTTTGTGTGAGGAATACGATGGTATGTGCGGAGATGCCGGTGGCGGCGAAATCGCCGACGAGCACCTGGTTTCGCAGGCTCTCCCATGGCTTTTGTTCGAAGAGTACTTCAATGGGAAGGCTCTGCGGCGCAATCTTCGTGAGAGCATCCTTCATCTTCTGGGAGATCTTTTTCCCCTGAGGTTCGTTCTGCTTTCGCAGGGACTTGAGTTGTTGCAGGAGCTCCGGTTCGAGAACGCCTAAGCAATATTCTTCGAGCTCATCGCGCAGTTCCTGCATGCAGAGGCGATCTGCGATGGTCACGTAGACTTCACTCGTTTCTCTCGCGAGGGCTTCCTGTCTCTCGGGAGAAACGAACTCGATGGTTTGCATATTGTGGAGGCGGTCGACGAGCTTGAGGACGATAATGCGCACATCTTTCTTCAGGAGGGTGAAGATCTTGCGGAGCGTCTCGATGCGATCGTCGAGGGTCGGATGTCCGTCGACGTCCTCGGGCATGAGCTTCGTCACGCCATCGATGAGATCGGCGACGGTCGGGCCGAACCGCGCTCGCGCATCTTTCACGGTGAAGGGGGTGTCTTCGATGGTGTCATGGAGGAGGGCGGCGATCAGCGAGTCGGCGTCCGCCCCCATATCTGCGAGCATGTCGGCCGTTGCGAGCGGATGGGTGAAATAGGGGGCTCCTGATTTTCGAAGTTGGTTTCGGTGGAGCTCCATGCCGAGTTCGAACGCCTGTCGCACGCGCTCCTGATCAGCGGCGGAAAGATGCCGAATATGCGTGCGGAACTCATTCCACTGCATAGCATGGAAGTGTATATCATCTTTGACGCTTTGGATAGCGCAATTCTCTTATTCCTTGAGGAGAGAAAGGATGTAGGTTTGGACGTTGGAGAAGATCTCCGTCGACGGATCGAGAGCCTCGATTTCTCTTAAGGTGAACCACTTCAGTTCCCGACCTTCGGTTTCATCGAGCGAGAGACCTTGGGAGGCATCGAGGGGGCGGGCGAGGTACACGAAATCCATGTGCTGGTGTGCCGGTTCGTTCCTTTCGGCCGATGCGGGAATCTCTTCGAGGAGGAGTGCGACGGGGCTTTTCAGCATGCGGCCTTCCGCGGGATTGGACACAAACATATCCTCTTGTTCCATGCCGATGATCTCCACATCGAGTCCCGTCTCCTCCTTGCACTCGCGTTTGGCGGTCTCCTCCGGCGTCTCATTGTCTTCGATGTGCCCGCCCGGCGGCATCCAGCGGCCCAAGCGCTTGTGCCACAGAAGCAGCGTGCGTTTGTGATCATCGACGACGAAGGCGGTGGAGGTGAAGTGGCGGGGCATGGAGGGAAGGATAGACAAGCGAATGAGGCAAAGAAAGGAAGGATGAGCGTCTACGATTCTCGTTCTTGAGAGTCGTCCGTTTTCCCTCTCCCGACGGGAGAGGGTTAGGGAGAGGGGGTCCACTAGTATCTTTGGATGAGATGCACTCAATACTTTCAATTGACCCCCTCCCCTCCATCCCCTCCCGTCGGGAGGGGAGGTGTGTATGCTCTTTGAGAAACCGTAGTTCCTTCACTTCTTCTCCAGCATCTTCTTCAAGTACTGTCCCGTGAAGCTCTCTTCCGCCCGTGCGATATCCTCGGGCGTTCCCTGCGCGATGATGCGTCCGCCGAGATCGCCGCCCTCCGGACCCAAATCGAGGACGTGGTCCACGCACTTGATGACGTCGAGGTTGTGCTCGATGACGAGCACCGTGTTGCCCTTGTCCACGAGCCGCTGGAGCACGGTGAGAAGTTTCTGGATGTCATCGAAGTGCAGGCCGGTCGTAGGTTCGTCCAAGATGTAGAACGTCTTGCCCGTGGCGCGCCGCATGAGCTCCGTGGCGAGCTTGACGCGCTGCGCCTCGCCGCCGGAGAGGGTGGTGGCGCTCTGTCCGAGGTGGATGTAGCCGAGTCCCACGTCCTCGAGCATCTGCAGTTTCTTCTTGAGTGCGGGAATGGCGGAGAAGAAATCGATCGCCTCGCGGATGGTCATGTCGAGCGCATCGGCGACAGAATGTCCCTTGTAGGTGATCTCGAGCGTCTCGTGATTGTAGCGCTGGCCGTGACAGGTCTCGCAGGTGACGAAGACGTCCGGAAGGAAGTGCATCTCGATGCGCTTGAGGCCGTCCCCCTCGCAGTCTTCGCAGCGGCCGCCTTTCACGTTGAAGCTGAAGCGTCCGGTCTTGTATCCGCGCAGTTTCGCTTCGGGCGTGGAGGCGAAGAGATCGCGAATGTCCGTGAAGATGCCCGTATAGGTTGCGGGGTTGGAGCGCGGCGTGCGTCCGATGGGGGACTGATCGATCATGATCGCCTTGTCGAGGTGTTCCATTCCCTCGATCGCCTTCACGTTCTGCCCGCGTGCATGCGCCTTGTTGAGGGTGTGCAGGAGCTCGGGACCGAGGATGCCGTGGATGAGACTCGATTTGCCCGACCCGGATACCCCCGTGATGCCGATGAACGTTCCGAGCGGGAAGGACACATCGAGATGTTGCAGGTTGTGGAGGTGCGCGTCGCGAATCGTGATGGTTTTGCCACCGCCTTTACGACGTTTGCCGGGGATAGGGATCGTTTTCGTTCCTTTGAGGTACTGACCCGTGATGGATTTTGCGTTATTGATGAGATCCTCCGGTGTGCCCTGACCGATGATCTCGCCGCCGTACTTGCCGGCGCCCGGACCGATCTCGAGGAGGAAGTCGGCGGATCGAATCGTTTCCTCATCGTGCTCCACGACGATGACGGTGTTGCCGAGATCGCGGAGTTTCGTGAGCGTGCCGATGAGCCGCGCGTTGTCACGTTGATGCAGCCCGATGGACGGCTCGTCCAGGACGTAGAGGACGCCCTGCAGGGCGGAACCGATCTGCGTGGCGAGGCGGATGCGTTGGGCCTCGCCGCCGGAGAGTGTGGCGGCGGAACGCGAGAGCGTGAGGTAGTTCAAGCCCACGTTCTCCAGGAAGCTCAAGCGCGCGATGATCTCACGCAGTACCTTCTTTACGACGGCGAACTCATAGTCGGAGAGCACGGAGTCGGAAGGGCCGGCTTTCGCCGTCTCCTTCGTGGGAATCAGCCCTTCGAAGAACTGTTTCGCCGCGGTGACGGAGAGATCGGTGGATGCCACGATGTTCTTCCCTCCGACGGTCACGCCCAACACGGAGCGCTTGAGGCGCATGCCATTGCAGGAGTTGCACGGCAGTTCCTCCATATACTCTTCGATTTGCGTGCGAACGTAGCTCGAGTCCGTCTCGTTGTGGCGGCGCTCGAGGTTGGGGATGACGCCCTCATAGGTTGTATCGTACGTGCCATTGAACGCTTCGCCCTGCATGGTGACGGTGAGCGGGTGGTCGTAGCCTCTCAGAACGATTTCTTTTGCCGCATCAGGGAGCTTCTCCCACGGGATGTTCATGCTGAAGCCCGCTTCGCGCGCCACGGATTCGAGGATCCGCATCATGAAGCCCATGCGCGTCGCGGAGGTCGCCCACGGATGGATGGCGCCTTCCGCGAGCGACAAGCTTGGATTGGGAATGATCGTTTGCTCATTGATGCGGAGGATGGAACCCAAGCCGTGGCACTCCTCACAGGCTCCGTGGGGGGAATTGAAGGAGAAGCTCCGCGGTTCGATGGAGGCGATGTCCTCTTCGGGATGGTCGGGGCAGACGAACTCTTCGGAGAATCTTCGCTCTTCGCCGCTGTCCGCATCGAGCAGGATCATGGACCCCTCTCCCTTTTTGAGAGTGAGCTCGATGGAATCGGCGAGGCGGGTGCGGTTCGGATTCACCGTGCCCTCCTTGGTCGCCATGTCCTTGAGCACCATGCGGTCGACGATGATCTCGATGGTGTGGGATTTCTTCGGATCGAGCTCCATCTCCTCGTCCACGGTGACGATCTGTCCGTCGATGCGCATGCGCACGAAGCCTTCGCGGCGGATGGCGTCGATGATCTTCACGTGCGATCCTTTGCGCCCGATGATGATGGGGGCGAGCAGGAAGATTTTCTTCCCTTCGGGAAGCGAAGCGATGACGGAGACGATCTGGCTTGCGGACTGCTTGCGAAGCTCCTTGCCGCACTGCGTGCAGTGCACCTTGCCAACCTTCGCCCACAGCAGGCGCATGTAGTCGTAGATTTCGGTGATCGTCCCGACGGTGGAGCGCGGATTCCTCGGCGCGGTCTTCTGGTCGATGGAGATCGCGGGGCTCAGGCCTTCGATGGATTCCACTTCCGGCTTCTCCATCTGCGCGATGAACTGGCGGGCGTACGCGGAGAGGCTCTCCACGTACCGGCGCTGCCCCTCGGCGAAGATCGTGTCGAACGCGAGCGAAGATTTCCCGGATCCGGAGAGACCCGTGATGACTGTCAGCTTGTTTCTGGGGATGGTCACATCCACGTTCTTGAGGTTGTGCACCTTCGCGCCTTTGATGATGATGGAATCCATGGGGAGGAGAGAGCACACAGTGACCCTTCGACGGGCTTAGGGTTGTTTTGCGTTTCGCGCAAAACAGAAAAACGCCCGCGGCGCGGGCTCCGAAGAGCCTTCAGCCTACCAGAAATTTCCCTCCGTGTCCAGGGTCTTCAGGGAAGGAAACCAAAGAGTCCAAAGAAACCAATGACGAATCTTCTCGGACTCCTTTGTTTCTTTGGTTTCCTTGGAATCTTTTGCCTTTCATTGCCCATTCCTCTCTCTCATGAGTACCATGATGCTCCGTGTTCACCGGCATCATCGAAGCAACGGCTGCAGTCAGAGCTTGCGACAACGGGAAACTCTCCGTTGAGCGACCGCGAATCTTTGATGATGTGCAGGTGGGATCGAGCATCTGCGTCTCCGGCGTTTGTCTGACAGTGAAGGCGAGTGATGCGCAGTCCCTCACGTTCGATACGGTCCCCGAAACGCTGGCCAAAACCACACTCGGTGCGCTGAACCCCGGCGACAGGGTGAATCTCGAACGGGCACTCTCTGCATCCGGCCGCTTCGAGGGGCACATCGTGCAGGGGCACGCAGAGGGGGCGGGGGAAGTGACGGAGATACAACCGTGCGAAGATGAGAGCAGGGAACTCGTGATCCGGTTGCCTCAGAGTCTGGCGCGTCGCGCCGTCTCGAAGGGGTCCATCGCCGTCGACGGCGTGTCCCTCACGATCGCAGAGGTGGACGGATGCGATGTGCGCATCGCTCTCATTCCTCATACGCTCGAGTCGACGACGTTGGGTTCATTGAATGTCAGCGACCATGTGAACATCGAAACGGATATCCTCGGTCGGTACATCGAAAAACTTCTCCCCTAACCCTAACCCTAACCCTAACCCTTCTCCGCTCTCATGAAACACGCTCTTCCATCCACGCCTCCTTTTACCATCAACCCCGGCTGGCGCATCGCGATCGTGCACTCGTCTTACTATCCGGAGGAAGTCTCGCAACTGGTGGAAGCGGCCAGGAGGACACTCGAAGATGCGGGGATCCCTCGCGCGAACATCTCTGTGCATCCGGTGGCCGGCTCCTTCGAGATTCCCCTCATCGGAGCGGCGCTTCTCGAGGCGAAGGGGGCGGATGCCCTCATCGGTCTCGGAGTGATCGTCGAGGGGGAGACGCACCATGCCGACCTCATTGCGCGCGCAGTTGCGCGCGGGATCATGGACGTGCAAATCCGCTACCGTAAGCCATTTTCCTTCGAGGTGCTCTACGTCGATTCCATCGACCAGGCGAGGGCGCGCAGCGGCACCGATGGGAACAGGGGAGCGGAGGCCGCACGCGGTGTTCTACATTCCCTTGCGCAATTGCACGCCCTTTGTCTTGACGGCTTGTGAAGAAAGCGGAGGAACGAGTATGATGACGGACAACTCCTTCACCTCAAGGCCATGCGCAAAATCGGAACTCTCCTCCTGACACTGCTCTTCCTGCCGAGCGGTGTTGCATTTGCACAACTCGATGCGCCCATCTTCCCCGATGTTCCGGTAGGGCACATCTATCGCGAAGCGATCGAGGCACTCGTGGGTGCGCGCGTGATCGACGGGAACCCCGATGGGAACTTCTACCCGGAGCGTGCGGTGAATCGCGCCGAGATGATCAAGATGCTCTACAGGGCCAAAGGACGCGTTCCCGATCCGGCGAACAAAGACTGCTTCAAGGATGTGGAGCGTCAGAGCTGGTACGAGACGTTCATCTGTGATGCGGCTGCGAATCATTTCGTGGACGGATACGGCGATGCCACATTCCGTCCGGCCAATCTCGTGAATCGTGTGGAGGCGATCAAGATGATCACCACCGTGTTCGGGATATCGGTCGATGACTACACGGAAGCAGATCGTTCTCTCGTGAAGTTCGTCGATGTCTCGACGTCCGCGTGGTACACGAAGTACCTCTCCACCGCTTTCAAGAAGGGGATTCTGCCGATCGCGGGACAGGTTAGCGGGCACTTCAGTCCGGATTGGCCGCTCCTGCGCGGGGAGGCGGCTGCTTACATCTTCAATGCGTTGAATGTGCAGTTTACAGAGGAGCGCACGCCGTCTTCATCAAGTGCCGCTTCGTCTCAGGTTTCGCAGTCCGAAGCTGAGACTTCCTCTTCCGCAGAGCAGACGAGCTCGGCGGCAGCCTCTTCCGCGGTCGCAGCTTCCTATGAGGCGGATTTCCCATTTTCGATGAACGGAAAGTTCTCGGGCAAGAAGTCCTCCTCCTATACCTTCAGCCTTGCGAAGAACACGGTGATGCTCATTGAGGCGGGCTTGCAGTCCGGACAGGCGGGCACAGTGAGCTGTCGGCTCTACCTGTTGGGTGACGAAGGATTCTCAGATCAATACTTCCTCGGATTCCAGGAGGGGAGTCAGTGTTTCCTGAAGGTCGCCATCGGACCGGGCGATTACCAGCTCCAGCTCCAGCCGACGGTTGCGGATGTGACGTACACGGTGGCTGCAGCTGATGCGACCGGCGATGGCAACGACGGATTCATCCAGTCGGTGAAGATCAAGCGCGGCGATACGCGTACGGAGATGCTCAGCGAAGGCGATTTCCAGGATTTCTACTCCTTCACCGTCGACACACCGAGGAGCATGACAGTCGTCCTCTCGAACGCGGGACAGCTCTCCTGCCTCGTGTACGCGATGGGGAATGTGGATCTCTTCGGCTTCACCGGCCCGACGTGCAATCAGTCCTACACCTACCCGACGGGTACCTACACCGTCTCTGTCGCGCGCAAGGCCTCGAGAACGGCCAAGCAGACGTACACGATTCAGGTGAAGTAAGGACGAGGGTTAGGAATTAAGATGAGGATGAGGGTTGAAGAAATAGAGCCACTGATTCGGTGCATGTGGAGCGTCGACCCCTAACCCTATCCCTTATTCCTAACCCTAAAGACCGCGATCACCTCGTTCGATGCGATGCGTTCCAGCGAGGGCAATGCGCTCAATGCCTGGACGAAGGAGCGATTCTTCGTGGGGAGGACGAGGTACTGTGCAGAGGGGAAACGGTCGAGCGTTTGGCGGAGCCATGAGGAAGCGGAGATGATCGGGTCGGGGAATGCGAAGGTGCGATCTCTCGTGACGTCCAGGAGCAAAGAGCCTGTCTGGTCCTCGATTGCGGTGAAGGATGAATCCATGGCCGTTGCGTACGTGAGATCCGGACGTACGGCGAAGAGCATCGCGAAGGTATCCCACAAGGTATTGAGGACATGCGCGCCCGGCTCGATGTCCTTGAGGGCTTCAGCGACCGGCGCGAGGGAGCGTCGGGGATCCTCGCGAAGCAGGTAGGAGCTGGTCGTCTCGATGTTGTTCGCTGCAATGATGAGCAGTGCGCAGACGGCGAGCGATCCAGTGGTAAACCTGGCCGGCAGGATCTTCTGTAAGAGGAGTGCGGGGGCGGAAGGCGCCAGTCCGATGATCTGTCCGATGAGGAGGATGAGGACGGGCCAGAGCATTTCGATGGATCGTGCCCAGAGCCAGAAAGCCGCGAGAAGTCCTACGACGATGAAGGCGGTGAACGTGACGCCCCGCTCATGCAGCGTCCGCAGGGGCACTTTGGAGCAGGAGAAAGCGCAGGCTCCGAGCAGGATAGCAGCGCCGGCTGCCGGTTCCGCCATGTGTGAGCCGAGACCGAATCCGCCGAGGAGCTCCGTGCCATGACTCATTTGCTGCGAGAAGACGGGCTGGAGGAAAACGGTGAAGAGATAGTGCAGGTATGCGGGAGCTTGAGGGTGGAGAAGCAGGCCGAGGCCGATGCCAAGAATGATGGAGAGAGCTGCCATGCTCGCGCGGCGCACATCGCCGACGGACAGCAGCCACAGGACGCCGATGCAGCTTGCGATCAGCGGGAAGATGAAGAGGTGCGAGAGCAGCACGGCGAGGGCGAGGAGCGGAAGGAGTGCCCACGTCTGGCGCCGCACGATCGCGAGGATGACGAGAACGAGCACGCAGCTTATGAGGATGAACGGACGTGCGAGGAAGAGACGGAGGAAGAACCCCAATTCACCGAAGAGCAGGAGGACGATGAGAATGGCTGCGGAACCGGACGGCACCTTGAGGGCGCGGAATGCAAAAATCATGATGACTGCGAGCAGTGCCGAAGAGAGGACGATGAACCACTTGATTCCGGTGACCAGCGGGAAGCCGGCGAGCGGCAGGAGGAGCACCTCCGACAGGAACCACGGATCACTGTTATGGTGAGTGAAATATCCCGTGAAGAAGAAATCCCCCCAGCCGGTGAAGGCGCCGATGCCGCGCTCCGCCATGAGACGCGCAAGCGTCAGGTGCCGGATGCCGTCGTCCTGGAACGGGGCGTTCTCAAGCGGCCACAACATGAGGGCGATGAGCCCTACGCAGAGTGCACCGATGACGAGGGGCATCCAGCGGCGGCGGAGGAGGGAGGACATCGAACCGCATTGTACAGAAGCGCGGGGGTAATGGGAGGGCGGCTATCTCTTGGGAGCTCGTGAGCCCAGGTGTCATGGTGAGGTGCGAGAGGCATGCATGGATTCGTGGCTTTTTGCTGCGGTAAAAAGCATCTCACCTACTTGTCCTGAGCTTGACGAAGGACGCCGCGAGCCACGAACCATCACCTGGGCTTTGAGGGATAGTTGCCTTCTTACGTGACGCTTCCACCCGCCTTCGTTACAATACAGCTCCTCTCATGGAGTCCTTCGCATCCATTCCGCAGGCGCTTGCATCGATCCGCGACGGCCGCATGATCATCGTGGTGGATGACGAGGGGCGTGAGAACGAAGGGGATCTCATCATGGCAGCCGAGCATGTGACGGACGAGGCGATGGCCTTCGTCATCCGGCACACCGGAGGAGTGGTCTGTCTTGCTCTTTCGCATGCGATCGCCGACCAGCTGGATCTGCCGCCGATGGTAAGTAGAAACACGTCCGCCTTCGGGACGCCGTTCACGGTGAGCATCGAAGCGCGCGAGGGGGTGACCACGGGCATTTCCGCGCACGATCGCGCGGAGACGGTTCGCCGCGCCGTGCAGCCCGCCACGCGGCCGCAGGATCTCAATCGACCCGGACATGTCTTTCCGCTGCGTGCACACGACGGCGGTGTCCTGTGCCGTGCAGGCCACACGGAAGCGACGGTGGACCTCTGCAGGCTCGCGGGACTCAAGCCGGGCGGGATCTTAAGCGAGCTCATGAATGACGACGGAACGACCATGCGGCTTCCGAAGATCCGTACATTTGCTTCGGAGCATAACCTCCTCATCGTTTCCATCGCGGATCTCATCGCGTACCGCCGCACCTCCGAGATACTTGTGAAGCGGGTCGCCCAGACGGAACTCACGACGGAGACCGGTCTCTGGATCATGATCGTCTACGAGGATACGTGCGATACGGGAGAGCACATTGCTCTCGTGAAGGGGGACATCGGCTCGGGCGCCCCCGTGACGGTCCGGGTGCATTCGGAATGTCTCACGGGGGACGTGCTCGGATCGCTGCACTGCGACTGCGGATCGCAGCTGAAGACCGCCATGCGCATCATCGAGCAGGAGGGGCGCGGTGTGGTTCTCTACATGCGTCAGGAGGGTCGTGGAATCGGACTCACCAACAAGATTCGTGCTTATGAGCTCCAGCGCAGCCACGGTCTCGATACGGTGGAGGCGAATGAACGACTCGGTTTCCCGGCGGATCTCAGAGATTACGGAACCGGAGCGCAGATCCTCAAGGATCTCAAGGTGGAGAAGATCCGGCTGCTCACGAACAATCCCAAGAAGGTGGTGGGCCTCTCCGGCTACGGGATGGCCATCGTCGAGCAGGTACCCATCGAGCTCAAGGAGCGCACGGATCTCCAGCGCAAGTATTTGCGAACGAAGAAAGAGAAGATGGGACATGTGATCCGGTCGGTGTGACGATTTCATTTTCTCCAGTTCCCTCTTCCTGATACCGTACCCTTATGGCCAAGCAGAGATCCTCCGCAGCACTCATCGTCGCTCTCAGTATCGTCGGTGTGCTCCTCGTCGTCATCCGTCCGCTGCATCGGGAGGCGCAGGTGTTGGAGCACCCCGCGGAGGAGCAAGTTGCCTCCGCAGCCGTTCTGAGTCGTGCGCTGCTCGATGAATCCCTCGCGCTCGGACGCGGGTATCTCCTCGCCAATCAGAAGGAGGAGGGCAATTTCAATTACGAGTACGACTTCCTGACGCGCGCATACTCCACGGGTGACAACCAGGTGCGTCAGGCCGGGCCGCTCTGGGCGCTCGCGCTCATCCACCGCGATCAGCCGTCGCCCGAGACGCGAGATGCCGTCCTCAAGGGCTTCGCGTTCTTCCGTGCACATTCCAAGGAGCTCCCCGACGGCCGGAGGATCGTCATCTACCCGCACTCCAAGTACGGCGAGACAGGAACCGTTTCCATCCTCTCCCTCGCCCTCATCGAATTTCTACGCGTGGAAACGGGGTGCCCGGAGTGCGCCGATCTCACGGAGGATCTCGACGGATACCTGAAGTTTCTGCTCTCCCAGAAGCGTAAGGATGGCCAGTACTATGAACACTATGCGTACAAAGACGGCGCATCGATGGACGGCACATCGTCATACTTCGACGGGGAGACACTCCTCGCGCTCTCGAAGGCGGCACGGTATCTCGGTCACGACGAGCTCAAGGATCCCGTCCTCGATTCAGCGAAGCGCATGTATCACCACTACGTCACGGAAGCGCTTCAGGAGAGCCAGGATCCGGCCATCCTCAAGAGCTTTTACCAGTGGGGAACCATGGCGTACTACGAGATCGCGACCAGTGGGTGGGAGGACGCGGATGTCTACGGTGACCATGCCATCGAGATGACGCACTGGATGATCGGCGTGCACGATGTCCTGGAGCGCACGTTCAACACCGGCTACGCGTTCGAAGGCATCATGCATGCGTACGAGCTCGCGCGCCGCAAGGGGGATACGGATGCCGAAGCGCTCTTCCGCGATGCCGCACAAGAGGGACTGGGCAAGCTCACGACATGGCAGGTGGGCATCCCCGTCGCGAACGATTATTTGCGTGCGCATTCGACGGACGATCCGCTGGCCCGTGGCGGGGTCATGAATGCCGCGGACAATCCGAAGCTCAGGATCGATGTCACGCAACATCAGATGCACGCGGTCCTCCTCGCGCGGGAGTTTTTGTATCCGGCTCCGTAGCTTGCTGGGTTGTTGGCTTGTTGGGTTATTGGCAGCAGGGCACGGCAGTCGCGACCGCCATGCCAGGCCACGTTGTTGGCTTATTTCCATCTCTAACAAGCTAACAACCTAACAACCTAACAACCGAAACGCTCAGTTAAAGGATCGCATTGAACCCGTATCCGATGAGGATCATCCCCAGCGTGATGATCCCGAAGAACGCAGCGAGCAGCGGCCAGCGCATGACGCGTTTCAGGATGAGCGCTTCGGGCAGGGACAGCCCCACGACCGCCATCATGAACGCGAGGGCCGTTCCGAGCGGAACCCCTTTCTCCACGAGCGATTGGATGATGGGGATCACGCCCGTGGCATTCGCGTAGAGCGGCACTCCGGCGAGCACGGCGACGGGGACGGCGAAGAGACCCTGCGCCGCGACGGACTGTTCGAAGAATCCCGTCGGCACGAATCCATGAATGAGAGCGCCGAGACCGATGCCTAAGAGCACGTACGGCAGGACATTCCAGAAGATGCGGAAGGCGTCGCGGGAGGTGAAGCGCAGGATCGCGTTGACGGAGCGGTGCTCTCGCTGCACGGACGCACGCATCTTCGAGGTGTCGGTGATCACGGCCGATACGAAGCGCTCGAGCCGCAATTTGCCGATCAGGTACCCTCCCGCCATGCCGATAGAGATGCCGGCGGCGACGTACAGGAGAGTGATACGCCAGCCGAAGAGGCCGATCATCATGCCGACGGCGACTTCATTGATGAGCGGCGAGGTGATGAGGAACGCAAGCGTGACGCCGAGCGGGATGCCCGCCTCGAGGAATCCGATGAAGAGCGGGATGGAGGAGCACGAGCAGAACGGCGTGGCCGCTCCGAAGAGGGTGGCGAGGAAGTAGTCGAGCCCGAAGAGGCGGTGGCTGGTGAGGAGTGTGCGTATCCGTTCGATCGGGAGATAGTACCGGAGCAGACTCATCGCGTGCGTGATGAGCAGGAGCAGGATCGAGACTTCGATGCTGTCTTTGATGAAAAACGAAGCGATGGCCGCCCCTTCCGATTGCGGCGGAAGGTGCATGACGGAGCCGACGAACCATTGCACGAATTGCTCGAGCATCATGGACTACGATAGCGGCTCGCTGTTCGGAGATCTATATGTTGATTGGTAGCTTATTGGGTTATTGGCTTGTTGGGTTATTGGCAGCAGGCCAAATTGTTGGCTTATTTCCATCTCTAACAAGCTAACAACCTAACAAGCCAACAAGCTTGTTCTACGCCTTCTGTTGCGCCGTGCCCCGGTAGCTCATCTGTGTCCGCGCCTGTTCCCGCAAGTGCATGAGTTTCTCGTAGATGTTCGCAATGGCGGGAGTGAAGTGAATGCGCAGCAGCGTATCCTGTGCCTCGAGTTCGATGGAGCCGAAGCCGAGGAGGTTCTGGATGAGGCCGTGCTGGTACTTGTTGATATCCTGCAGTGCCCACAGGTCGATACTCTGGTGGTCGTCGAGGATGATGAGCGACTTCTTGATTCGGTGAATCTTCTTGTCCGTGATGACGATGACGTAGAGGTAGTGTCGATAGAAGCGGGCGAGGAATTCGAAGTTGGCCAGAAGATAGAAGACCGTCAGGAGGACGAGCGTCGCCCGCCGCGTGAAGCTGTCAGGAATCCGGATCATGGCGAACGTCACGAATGCGATGCCGATGATGAGCAGATGCCAGACGATGAGCTTGGTGAACGGCCAGAGCAGCCGGATCCAGTGCTGGCGGAAGGAAAACTGAAAGGCTTCCCCCGGGTGTTTGCCCTGGAACTCGGTATCGGCCGTCAGGGGCGGGGATTTCACCATAGGAAGAGGTATGTCACGATGATGACGACGATCAGGAGAAGCGTGTGGACGATGGCGAATGCCTTGAAGCGGATGTGCGTGAAGAGTGAACGCGCACCCGGGCCGCTCTCATCCGGCAGGCACATCCCTGCGATCTTGCGGTGGAAGATGTACCACATGGCCCCCTCGATGGCGAAGATGAGGAGGGCGAAGAACACGAGCGCGGTGAGGAGGGTGCTCTCCATGAGAACCTCTCATTCTCCTCGTCTCAGAATTGTCTGTCAAAAACCCGCATATCTTGCGGAGGAAGCAGGAATGGTCCTTCGATGCGCTCACTGCGTTCGCTTACTCAGGATCATTCGAATCGCGTGAGTGTAAATGGCCGGAGCGCCGCAGCGCGACGACCACCCTTCGACAAGCTCAGGGTTGTTCGACTTCATGAATACACCAGTCAAGAACAATCGAAGGACTGTGAGCGAACGAAGTGAGTCGAACAGTGAGCGAGCTTCTCGCGTAGCGAGAAGCGAGTCGAATGGTGCCCCCTGCAGGGTTCGAACCTGCGACCTTCGGTTCCGAAGACCGACGCTCTATCCAGTTGAGCTAAGGGGGCGTGGGAGTTAGCCTAGCACGACTGTGTGGTGTGCGGTACGCGATGGTTAGGGTTACAATGATCTCCGTGCGCCGTTTCGCCTTACTCAGTCTGTCGGTTCTCGTTCCCCTCGCGGTCGGTGCGCAGATGGTGCCGTTCCTCGACGTCGTCGGGCACCCGCATGCGGCGCAGGTGGAGCTCCTCCACGCCCGCGGGGTGGTGGAGGGGACCGGTTACGGCCTCTTCCGTCCGGATATCCTCCTCAACCGTGCGGAGTTTCTCAAGATTCTCATGCGAGCGGTCTACGGTGATACGGGAGCGCAGACGGGAGACACATCCTGCTTCGCGGACTTCGTCGGATCTCCCCAGTGGTACTGGGGCGTCGCGTGCGCGGCGAAGGCGCGGGGAATCATCGAAGGGTACCCGGATGGCACGTTCCGCGGCCAGAAGAACGTGATCCTCGCGGAAGCGCTCAAGATGAGCATCGACGGCTGGAAGATGCAGATACCCTCCTACCCCTCCGGTACGGCGAATTGGTACGACCCGTACATCGATGTCGGCGCGAGCAAGCGGATCTTCGACTACTTCCCCTACGATCCGGGGCATCTCCTCACGCGGAGTGAGATGGCGGTCCTCCTCGTGTCGCTTGGCGGGAATATCGCGACGGTCGGCATCGAGCCGCCGCGCAGCGCATCGAGCGTATCCAGCGCGGCTTCCTCCGTCGCCTCGTCCTCGTCTCAGAGCTCCGTCACCTCGCCTGTTTGTGGCAACGGGAAAGTGGAGACGGGAGAACAGTGTGACGATGGCAACAGCGTGGCCGGTGACGGATGTTCTTCGCAGTGCGTGATCGATGCCGTGCTTCCGGCAGAACTCCTGCTCGCGGTGCAGGAGACCCCTTCCGGGATGCGCGAAGGCGGGAGCAAAGATGTCCCGCTCCTGACGATCGATGCCGCTGCGCGCAACGGAGATGTGCTTCTCACCGGCCTCCATGTGCAGGTAATGACGGGGAGCATCGCGCGGCTGCGCAACTTCCGCATCCGCTTCGATGCGGATGGTGACGGGATGCCGGAGAAAGTGGCGGGGAATGCCGTCCTTGCGGGAAATACGCTTCCGTTTTCCGCACTCGCGGTTCCCGTTCGTGCCGGAACCATCGTGCGCATCGAGGTCATCGCGGATATCTTGCTCACGGTCGATCCGCAGGCGATCGGAGCGCGGATCGATCCGGAAAATCAGGAGTCCGTCCGCGCGATCAGCGTTCGGGGATTCACCGATCTCACTGGCATTCATCTCGACGATCAACCCTGTCCGGTGGCGTCGTGCGCCGTCACGCTGTCCGTCGGCGGCGGGGCGACGGAGCTTCCGACGACAGGGCCGGCAGCCGGCACGCTCACGGTGATGCAGGACTCCGTTCCGGTGCGAAGCCGTCAGCTGCTCCCGGGAAGCGCGGACAGCGTCGTGGCGCGGTTCAAGCTGCACGCGAGCGGCGAGGATGTGCGCGTGACGGGTCTGGCTTTCAGCGGGGCTTCCGTGGTGCCGTACTTGGAGCTCTACCAGGGGAGCTCCGCGATGCCGTTCGCCTCGGCGACCGCATCCGATTGCGGGAATTCTTCCGGTGGCCTGCTCTGCGCACAGACCGATTTCGTCGTCATGCAGGATCGGGATGTGACGCTCCTCATCCGGGCGCAAATTCCCGCAGGCAGTCCCCGGCGTTTGAGCGGCCGATCCATCGCCGTGACGCTGTTGCCATCCTCGCTTCAGCAGTCCGCAGTGGAGGCGATCGGTGTGCAGTCGGGTGTTGCGTTCAAGCTCTCCGATCCTCTGGGCAAGCAGGAGGGGAGGATCTTCTTGGGTTCCGCTTCCGGCGCGCCACAGGCGCTCGTCGGGCCGCGGCATGACATCGCCGCATCGCGGATCGTGGCGATCGAGAATGCGGACATCCATCCGGATGGTTCACCGGTGCAGCTCGGACTCATGACTGCGGGGGCTCTTCGCTTCCGGGCATCGCCCGGTCCCGGAAAGATCGCGCTCGATTCGTTCCCGCCGCGCCTGCACACGCTCGTCTTCACCCTCACGACGCAGAACGTGGACATCGACCCTGCCACCATTACGCTCGTCAATCCGCGCACCCCTTCCGCCGCGAAGACCTGCACGGCCGGCGAGCCGGGCACGTCGCTTGTCATCACCTGCACGCATCTGGAAGGAAGCGCCGTCCAGACCGTCATCCCGCAAGGCGATGTCATCACGCTGGCGCTCAAGGTGAACGTACGAAAGATCGCGAAGGGCAGCGGTCCGGCCGTGCTGCAGCTGTCGCTGCCCAATCTGGGCAACCGCACCCAGACGGGCACGATCGAGTGGGACGACAGCCAGACGACCTATCATTGGCTGGATCTGGATCAGACGATCGTAAAATCCACGATGTACCGATCGGAATAGATCAGCTTGTTAGCTTCTTAGCTTGTTAGCTTCTTAGCAGTAGGCCACTTTGACGAGGAGCTTCCACTCCTAAGAAGCTACAACCTAAGAAGCTCGTTTCATTGAGTATCTCTCTTATGGTTTCCGCTGCCGGTACAGCACGTACGAATACACGACCGGCACCACGACGACTGCGGTGATGACCGCGATGAAGACGGGGATCTCGTATTTCCAGATCGCCGCTTCGGCCATGAAGGCGAGGCCGCCCAAAACGAACATCCAGCCGCCGAAGCGCTGGCTCCGGCTCCAGACTTCCGGATCGGAGAGACTCCACGGCGTGCGCAGTCCCACGAAGAAATTCTGCCGGATCTTGCCCATGTAGTTGCCGATGACGACGAAGAGCGCGCCCACGCCCAAGAGGATGAAGCGGCCGACCAGGGCTGAGGCTTCGGGGTGGATCGAGGCGTAGAGCTGCACGGCGAAGATGTAGGCCATCATCGCGATCATGGCGATCTGGATGATCTCCCACGTTCGGGCGAAGAGCGGGTAGTTCTCCTGTTTGGGGTCCAGGCGGCTGAAGATGGGAAAGAGGATCGTCATGAGGAGCGTGAGACCCGGGAGCAGCCACGTGCCGTAGGCTTTCGGCATCCAGCCGTCCGGCTGCCCGCTTACTCCCCAGTGTGTGGTGATGATGTCCGGGAGCTTCGGGTAGAGGAGTGCCCCGGCCAGGAACATGCCGGCGACGATGAGGATTTTCACCCACAGGAGGGTTCGGGAGGAATGCGTGTCCATGGTCAGCGGGAGAAGAGGGAGTAGAAGGATTGCAGAACGTCCTCGAAGACGGAGGTATTGAGGGAGTAGAAGATGAACTGCCCCCGGCGCTCGGTGATCACGAGGTTGGCGCGCTTGAGGGTATCGAGGTGGTGGCTCAAGGTCGCTCCCGTGAAGGGGAAGTGCTTCTGGATCTCGGTCACGGAGAGATCCCGCTTCTTAAGGAGCGTGAGGATTTTCCGCCGATGCGGGTCCGAGAGGGCTTTGAAGACCGAGTCCATGGTGAGATAATTAGATAACTATCTAAATACTAAAGGATCATGCATCGGGAGTCAAGAGTGCCCAGGTGTCATGGTGAGGTGCGAGCGGCGTGCATGGATTCGTGGCTTTTTACTGCGGTAAAAAGCACCTCACCAACTTGTCCTGAGCTTGACGAAGGACGCCGCGCCACGAACCACGACCTATGCCCACCGCCAATTTGCCGCCCTTCGTCTCCGCTCAGGGTGACACATTGGCGGTTTTTCAGAGGTTCCTTGAGATTTTGAGAAAAGTAGCACCAGCGAAATATAGATAATGCGCGAAGCGTGGGTCTCGCGGGCCCCACGCTGGAGCGCCTCCTCAAAGGGAAAGAGAGCTCATGAGAGGAAACCGTCAAGGTTTCCTCTCATGCATTACTCATACCTCAGTGCCTCAATGGGCTTAAGCTTTGCCGCTTTCCACGCCGGCAGCATGCCGAAGAAGATGCCCACGCCCACGGAGAAGGCGAAGGCGAGGAACACCGAGGAGAAGGCGATGGAGGCATCGAAGGAGAAGTACGTGCTCACGATCCACGAGCCGATCCAGCTCACGAGCGTTCCGATGGCGCCGCCGAGTACGCTTAAGACCGTGGACTCCACGAGGAACTGCAGCAGGATGTCGCGCTTCTTCGCTCCGATGGCCTTGCGGATGCCGATCTCGCGCGTGCGCTCCGTGACGGAGACGAGCATGATGTTCATCACGCCGATTCCTCCGACGAGGAGCGAAATGGCGGCGATCCCGCCGAGGAGCATCGTGAATGTTCCCGTGATGGAAGTGAGCGTCTGCACGATGTCGGCCTGGTTCAAGACCGAGAAGTCCTGCTTGGATGTATCCGTGATGCCGTGCTCGTTCAAGAGGACGGCGGTGATCACCTGTTGCACGTAGTCCATCTCGTCCTGATTCTTCACGGACACGCTGATGGAGCTTAAGGTGTCTTTCCCCGTGACCCGCTGCTGCATGGTGGTCAGAGGGATGATGATCATGTCGTCGCGGTTCGTCGCTCCCTGTCCGCCCTTTGCTTCCATGACGCCGATGACGGTGAAGAGGTTATTCCCTATGCGGATGCTCTCGCCCAGCGGATCGGGCGTATCGGGGAAAAGCGTCGAAAGCGTCTCCGATCCCAGCACGGCCACTTTGTCCATGTTCGTCAGGTTGTCTGGCGTGATGAAACTGCCGAAATCCACGGAGGCGTTGCGGACGGAGAGGTACGAGGGGGTGGTCCCGATCACGCTCGTATTCGTATTTTGACTGCCGTAGATCACCTGCTGGCGGCTCGAGAGCTCGGGCTCGATGCCGCTTAAGAATGCGGAGACATTCTTCTCCAGTGCGTCGGCGTCCGTGGCTTTCAGCGTGGCGGTCGTCGACCCCCCGCCGCCGAAGCGGACATTCGTCCGGTTGGGGCTGCCGGGGGAGATGGAGAGGAGGTTGGTGCCGAGATTCTGGATCTGGGAGGTGATGCTGCGCTGCGATCCCTGGCCGATGGCCACCAGCAGCACCACGGACGCCACGCCGATGACGATGCCGAGCATTGTGAGGCCGGAGCGCATCTTGTTGCTCCCGATGGCTCCGAGCGCGTTGAGGACATTCTCGAGGATATTCATTGTTTCTTGGTGAGGATGAGGCCGTCTTGAATGGAGATGGTGCGGTGGGCGAAGGTGGCGACTCTCGGCTCATGCGTCACCATGACGATGGTCTTTCCCTGCTTATTGAGATTGGTGAGGATATCCATCACCTCGTGGCCCGTCTGCGTGTCGAGGGCGCCCGTCGGCTCATCGGCGAGAATGATCGCGGGATCGGTGACGAGCGCACGCGCGATGGCGACGCGCTGTTGCTGGCCGCCGGAGAGCTCGGAGGGGTTGTGGGAGATCCGCTCGGAGAGACCGACCGTGTGCAAAGCTTGGCGTGCGCGCTCCTCCGTCTGTGTGCGGTGGATGCCTTGGTACAGCAGCGGTTGCATCACCTGGCGCAGGGCGTCCATGCGCGGGAGCAGATTGAACGCCTGGAAGACGAAGCCGATGCGCTTCGATCGCACGTCCGCCTGGGCGTTCTCATCGAGGCTCCCCACCTCTGCGTTCTCGAGCAGGTACGAGCCGCTCGAGGGCGTATCGAGCAGTCCGATGATGTTCATGAGGGTGGATTTGCCCGATCCCGACGGCCCCATGATGGCGACGAATTCCCCCCGATTGATCGTGAGCGAGATGCCCTTGAGCACGACGAGCTGGTCGTGACCGAGAGGATAGGCCTTGATGATGTTCGTCAGGGTAATCATGGTATGCGTCGGGTTTAGCGCGGGGGGCCGCCCGTATCGCCCCCCAAGCCGCCGAGCCCTCGCATGATCTGCTGCGTGGTGGCGGAGCTGGATTGGCCGGTTGCGACATTGACGGAGAGGATGGAGTCTCCTTCGCTCAAGCCGGAGAGGATTTCGGTGAAGCGGCCGTCCGTGACGCCTGTCAGCACCTCCACGGTCTCGCCGGAGGCTTTCTGGACGGTCGTCGCGTTCTCCTCATGCTTGAGGGCGAGATTGGGCACGATGAGGACGTTCTCCCGGCGATCCGTCACGATCTGGACGGTCGCGGTCATGCCCGAGAGGATCGTGAGGCCCTCGGGAGTCGGCAGCTTCACTTCCACGTCGTAGGACACCACGCCGGACTGCTCGATGGCGGTCGGATTGATCTCATCGACGGTGCCGACGAACGTCTTTCCGGGGAGGGCGTCCAAGGCGATCGATCCGGACATGCCCTTGCGGACGCGCACCACGTCCACCTGATCGAGTGGGACGGTGATGATGAGGAAGGCGGGATTCTCGATGACGATGTACTTGCTCTCGGTCGTGTCGGCCAACAGGTTGTCGCCGACTTGGAAATCCACGCGGCGGATGATGCCGTCGAACGGTGCTTTGAGCTGGTAGTCCTCGAGCGTCTTGCGGGTCTTGGAGAGAGCGGCGGACTTCTGGCCGATGTCGTTGAGCTTCAGGCGGATCTGGATGTCCGTTCCCGTGGTCGTGTTGTCGAAAGCCTGCTGTTTCGAAGCCAGCGTGCCGGGGTTCTGCGTCTGGAGGACCTTGAGATTCTCCTCTGCGGTCTTGAGAGCGTTTTCCGCCGTGATCACGGCGTCTTGCTTGGTTTTGAGGGTGACGGAGGGGATGCCTCCGTCTTCCGATGCGGCGGCGAGGTTGGCCTGCGCGGTCTCCGCTTCATTGATGAGATCGGCCGCCGTGGAGCGGTTGGAGCTGACCGTCGTGCGCAGGGTCGTGAGGTCCGAAACCATGAAATCGGTGGTCCCCGTCGTCGCGCCTCGCAGGAGATCGTACGTGTTTTCACTGAGCGTATAGATGTTGCTCGCGAGCTCCTGGGCATCGGACAGCGCTTGCATGAGGATGGCGGAATTACGCTGGATGGCGATGGTATCGCCGAACTGCTCACGCATCGTCATCGCGGCGTTCACGGCATTGAGGTACGCCGTCTCAACGGATTGCTTGATGGCGTAATCATTGAAGAGCAACGGATCGATCTCAAGGTCGTAGTTGCCTTGCGAAGGGCGGGCGGATGTATCGCGCGTGAGGACACCGTAGAACGAATCGAGGAGCTTCTCCGAAGAGGTGAGCACGCTCTGCACGGTATTCCCCAGATTTTGCAGCTCCGTGGTGCGTTGCTTCTCCAAGTCCAGCTTCGATGCTTCGAGGGCCGTCTGCTTCTCCGAGACGCTCCGTGCGGCGGCATCGATGTCGGAAGGGAGTTTCTGCTGGGATGTGGCGAGATCGTTCTTCGCATCGAGGACCGTCTTCTCATTATCGTTGCGTAGCTGCTCCAGCTGCAGGGAGGAGGCGGCGATGGCCAGCTCGGCCTGCCGGATGTCGGAGAGAATCGAGGTCTTGTCCAGTTCGGCGATGATCTGCCCCTTCTTCACGATGTCACCTTCTTGGATGTTCACTTTGGCGACGGTGCCACGCTGATTGAAACGCATCTGTTGCTCATTGACGAAGGTGACGGACCCCGTGGCTTTCACGGAGGAGACGATGGATCCGCGTTCGACGGTCGTCATGCTTTGCACCGTGGTCGTCGTCGTGGAGCTCTCTGTGAAGAAGAAGTAGTAGATGCCCCCTCCGAAGACGAGGCACACGCCGATTCCCCAGAGGTAACTGCGAAGCGACGTTCCGCTGAAGAAAGTTTTCCACCGTTTCAGCACGGCGAAGCGTTCAAGAAGGAGAGGGGAGGTGATCATGGCTGAGCGGGAAGAGAGGAGGCTGAAGAATGGCTGGAAGATTGATCGGACTTCGCGGGGGGAAACGCACCGCTTCCCGTTTCGCTGTCTCGACCCCACCCGCGGTCCGGGAAAGCGATGCCGCGCTCGGCGGAGATATCCCGGATGGTCTTGCCGCTGCCGAGGGCCGCGCGCAGTTCATCTTCCGTCATATGGAGTCTCTGTGCCATGCGCGAGAAATTCATCCCCTGCCCATCACCCTGTCGTTGCTGGAGAGTGCCACCATTCATTCCTGTTCGGGGAAACGGACGGGCAGGACCGAAGAAGCGCAGGCCGCCGATCACGAGAACGAGGACGAGGGCCCCGGAGAGGACGCCGATACCGAACGAGACAGGTTGGAACTTTTTCATGAAAAGAGGGGGGAACTGCCTCTCAGTCTAGAGGAGTGATATTAAGGGTGGATTAAGGCATTGCCCAGGCCAGAGGGACAGAGAATTCGTGAGATTCTTAACCCATTCTTAATGGGGAGAGCCTATCATAACCCCCGCATTCTTTCGCACCCTTCATGCATATCCTCCTCGTCGAAGATCAGCGGAAACTCGCGGACAACATCAAACAGTTCCTCGAGCTGGAACACTACGTCGTAACCGTCGCCTCCGACGGCAAGGAGGGCTTCGAGCTCGCCATGACGCAGGACGTGGATCTCATCATTCTCGACATCAATCTCCCCGGCATGGACGGGTACGTCATCTGTACGATGCTGCGGCAGAATAAGAAGAACATGCCCATCCTCATGCTCACCGCGCGCGGCAAGCAAACGGAGATCATCCACGGGCTGAATATCGGCGCGGACGACTACCTCCCCAAGCCCTTCGATCTTTCCGAGCTTCTGGCGCGTGTGAAGGCGCTCTTGCGGCGCAACAGTATCGAGAAGGCTCCCGTGCTCATCGCAGGGGACATCACCCTCGATACCAATACGCAGGAGGTTCGCAGGGGCGCGGACAAGGTCGCGCTCTCTCCCAAGGAGTATGCGCTCTTCGAATTCCTGCTCCGCAACAAAGGCGCCGTGCAGGATCGGCCGCGCATCCTCGATCACGTCTGGGGCGGACGGGACGATCTGATGTTCTCCCAGACCGTCGACGTGCATATCGCTTACCTGCGGCGCAAGCTCGGCAAAGGGGCGGTGCGGACGGTCCCCGGGAAGGGGTATCTTGTGCCAGACTCCGCGTAGCGGAGTCTGCCCATCAGCCTTCGCTCCTCTTAGGAGCTTCGGCCGACAGGCCACGCTACGTCCGGCAGGCCTGCCTCCTCTCCCCCCTCGCCATGTTTCATCTTCTTGCCTCTCGATAGATGTTCAAGCGCATCAGCCGCATCATCGCGCTTCAGTTCACTGCATTCATCTTCGTTCTGCTGCTCTTAAACGGCTTCCTCTTCCTCGCGGCGGATCTGGGCAATGAGCAGCGGCAGATGCGCTTCCGCCTCGAACGAATGGCGGAGGGCATCGCCGGCCGCTTCGAAATAGGAGTTTCTCCTCTCATGCCCCGGGAGGTGCCGCCGGGCATGCGTGATCGAGTGCAAATTCTCGACGCAGAGGGCGATGTGCTCTTCGGCAGTTCCCTCTTCGGTGACATTCCCTTCGAGAAGAGGCAGGGGTTTGCCGAGTTCTCGATTCAGGGAGAGCAGTACGCCGTCCTCACGGAACCGATTGTTCGCTCGGGGCGTACGGTGGGATATGCACAAGTCGCGGATGTCATCCGTTTCCAGATGGACGATCTTCCTCTGCGTGTCCTGCTGTACCTCATCTTAAGTGTTTCGATTTCGACGCTCATCTACTTGGTGGCACTTGCCTTTGCCAAGCGCAGCCTCAAGCCCGCCGAGGAAATGGTCGAACGCCTCGAACAATTCACGCAGGATGCGAGCCATGAGTTGCGCACGCCGCTCGCGACCTTGAGCTCTTCCCTCGATCTCGCGCTGCATAACGGCAAGCATCGCGAAGGTATCCTCTCGGCCAAGGATGACCTGAAGCAGGCGGAAGTGCTCGTGGAACGGCTCCTCGAGCTGGCGCGGCTCGACAAGTTTCTCCTCGAAACGTCTTCGGTGGATCTCTCGACGATGGTGGAGGAAGCCGTCGAGCGGCACCGCGCGTTCGCAGCCGAGAAGCACATCACGCTCGATGCGTCGATCGCGGCGAAGGTGAAGGTGAAGGGGGATGCGGCGCTGCTTCGGCAAGTGGTGAGTAATCTCCTCGCCAATGCGATCAAGTTCTCCAAGCCTGCAGGCGGCACGATCACCGTCACGCTCACGAAGACGGCGCTCACCATCGCCGACACGGGGATCGGCATTGCCAAGGATATTCTGCCGCGCGTCTTCGATCGCTTCTTCCAGGCGGATGAATCGCGGGCGCGGGGGGGATTTGGTCTTGGGCTCGCGTTGGTCAAGCGCATCGTGGAGCTGCATGGCTGGACGATCGTTGTCTCGAGTACGAAGGGGAAGGGGACGGCATTCCGGATTGACATCACGTCACAGTCTTGAGGGGGAGATAGACATCTTAATCTCTCCTTAATTTCTGCCCTTTAGAGTGCGGGCAGGTCTTTTCTCGTAGCTCTCACCTGATGAATGCGGAGGGGATCACCAGCCTTCGCCCCGCGATGCGGGCTTCCCCCTTCGCTCCTGACGGAGCTACGGGGGGACAAGCCGGCCGGCGAGAGTGGTCATTATTCTTCTCTTGAACAGAATGGACTGTTAGGGAGATGGGCAACCACCGGCGAGAAAGCCGCCGCCATTGGATGGCGGCTCTTTCTGAGGGGGTTGCATCAGCTTGGCAACTGCTTGTGCTCCGTCTCCCGCATCTTTCCGTCCGGGGCTTCCAATTTCAACTGTCGACAAACTGTCGATGGTTCAAAGCCATCCTCTTCATGCGCTTCATGCCCCTTTCGAAACCTCTCGTAAGGACAAGACCGAATGTTTTCCGTGGAGTACTCACTCTTTCAGTATATCATCGACCATCGCCTTCACGGAGCGGTATCTCTTCCCGTGCTTAAGTGCCTCTTCGCCCTCCCGGATCATCCTTCGCTCCTGTTCCACGGTGAAGCCGTTCACTGTGCGCAGAGGGAAGGGGATGCCCTGCGTGATGACGATCTGGTGGAGGTACAGCTTGATGGCACTGCTCATATCCAGTCCGATACTCTCCAATACTTTCTGCGCATCTTTCTTGAGCTTGTTGTCGGTACGTACTTGGATGGCGGTCATGAGACAGGGGGTGAATATCTGTCACCATTGTAGTGCATTTGTAGTGATGATGTCAATACAGTATTCTTTTATCCGAGGATAGGAAGTTTAGGTGTCATGGTGAGGTGTCCTGAGCCTGACGAAGGGCCACGAATCCATACACGCCGCAATTTTATTGTCAGGCTCGGCTGGGGGTGTACAATCGTACAGTGAATGACATGTTAAAGAACTATCGACGGCAGTTTCTTCAGGCGAGAAGTCTGAGACAAGAGGCTCAAGAGAAGCTGAAAGATTATGAATCAGCCATGGGGAGAGCGTGGAGGGACTACGAGAAGTTGCGGAAAGAGGGCATACCATGCAAGGCGTTTGTCGAAGCGGACGGCCAATCGGAAGTGATTCAGGTTACGCGTTGTTGTTGGAATCATGTCTTCAAACACCGTCACAAGAGAGGGACGAAGCTGGAGAAATTGGAGCGGGCCCTTTCGCTGTCTTTGGCAGTGAAACTCTTGAATCGCACAACGACTTATCAGGAAGTGTCACGCGAAAAAGATCGCGGGGACAATACGTGGCTCTATTTCGGGATCATCGGTTATGTTCGGGGAGTGCGTATGAAAGTAATCATTCGCAAGCAAGAGAAATCCACCAATCCACAAAAAATTCTCTTCTCATTTTTCCAAATGTCTTCTGCCCCAGCAAAAACACAACAAAAAGAAGAACTTGCTGAGTAGCCCTGTCTTCGACTCCGCTCGCTTGCGCGTAGCTGGCCGGATCAAGGTGCTCCCTTGCGGGAACGGAACCTTTCAGGGCTGATACTATTGTCTCACATCCTCTCTTCCATAACAAGATCACGAAACGGCTTTTCTCACAGTTATACATACAAGGTGGCGCGCCGAAGTTTCGGCGGGCATCCGTGCAAGATATGCGGGGCGCGGATTCCGGGAAATAAGTCGTACTGTGCGGCGTGCTATTACAAGTACATCAAGAAGTAGGTGTTGGCTGATCCAAGGGAATCACTTTCTCTAAAATTGATTGGCCTTGCTCCCCACTTCCATATCCAACAACGGCACCGATTTTTCGGCGAAGGAATTTTTCTCCATCTCGCGTATATATCGGCACACGCTTCCTCGCCCCATTGAACTTCTCGCGATCTAGCTTTCGGAGCCAATCGTCGGTAAGCCAAGGGCAGTTGTGAAAGTATATACAAGCTTCAAGCCTCAGAGCATCTTCACCAAACATCTGAACACAGCGAGCGTGAATTTCTTCCATCCGAGACTCCAGCTGACGAGGAGGACATTTGGCATCCTGTGATTTGCCATGTGCAACTGTTGCCACGCTCTCCTTGTCCATGGAGTCAGCAATATCAAACCAATCCTCCTTGCTCCACTGCTTCAATTCGACAAGGATAGCGTTATTGCACTCGTTTCGACTCTGGCCGCAAATGATCGCATCAATTCTTCTCCATGTATCCAGTCGTGCTTCCAGGATCACAATCTGATTGCGTGAAATATTCGATTCGGCAATGACTTTTGCAAGGGCGCGAGGCGAGTGGTGCCAAGAATTGATCTCAGGAGGCTTAGGAGGATTGTTGGGGTGGAAATGATGGTGTGCCGCTTTCAGGATTCGTGCAAAGTAGCCCTCTTTTTTGGCATCATCCAGATACCGCCGCACCGGTTCGGCGTAGTACCAATGTGTTGAGACAAGATTGGACATAAAGGGAGGCATTTTATCACAAATTGGAGTAATATAAGCCAATCCATGATTTTGCTATTCTCAGAAATTCCAGGGCACCGGGACCAGCTTGGGAATAAGAACAGGTCCATCTTTCGCATTGCGTCAGCAAAAGAATTTCCTATCCTTGAGGCAGGTTCGGCATTTATTATTCTTTCAGATGAACAAGAATTGCGAAGAAATACTGGCTTACTCGAGGATAAATTTGGATGTTTGAGAAGAGAATCAGACAAGTTTTTTGACTCGATATTGCGGCAGAAAGCGCCAAGTGGGTGGCGACTCCAGGAAATACTTATACCGTCATCCAATTTACGAACGAATGAAGAAATCCACATATTTCGTTCTGCTCAATATCCCGAACAGATGATTATTGTTGCGGATTCTTTGGATCGAATACTCATAGATATACAACTGTTCACACAAGGTGAGACTGTTCATGCTATATACAATCACTTCCAAGCAGCTATCAACAGATATGCAATGAGACAGGCAGAAATTCTTCTCAAGTTGGAGCCACAATCAGCAGAGGAGGCACAACTACTTAAACGAAGCACAACTGATCTCCATATTCAATGGCAGTTGGCGAGAGAATTCTTTGGCCATCAGCATGATTGGACCAATGTTATGCAGAAAATTGAGTTGGCAAAGCAGCATGCTATTGATCGGTTATCATATTTTCCAGTGGTAAGCCCTATAACAGCTGCAATTATTGCTGGAGGCAATGTAGTCGCAGGTGGCGATATCAGGGTTAATTCAAACAACGTTCGTAATACCAAACCAGAACATAATTGGAAGCGCATTCTCATTGAGATTGTTGTGGGTGTTCTTGTCGTGGCGATAGGAGGTTATTTGCTCTTCGTGTTTGGCTGGAATTAACTCATGATTTTTCGATAATTGCTTTTTCCTCTTCCGTCAGCCCATACAACTCATACACCAACTCATCAATCTTCCGATCCGTTACCTCGATTTGACGCTTAAGGGACTCTTGATCGTGCGGAGTTTTCGGATGCAGTTTGTGTAACGAAAGCATTTTATCAACAAGATTGATGATTTGTTCTTTAACATGCATATTTGAATTTATGCATAGCGGCAAGCTATTTAACTCGCCAATTCGTATCTCTGGGAAAGTGTTTTCCGTACGGTCATATCTCTTCTTGAAATAGAAAGCTATTAGCCGACTACCGAGAAGAGCTGCGACATATTTGCTATCAACACTTCCATTCCGGGGCTTTACCGTGTGCAGTAATTGATCTGCAATTAATAAATCCGAGACTGGACACAAAACTAATCGATCTCCGACAATCCTACGAATTAATACTCTCGGTCCAGAGAACAGGTCTATCGTTCTTGGTTCTGCTAGATGCACACCGTATTTAATCCATGACCCACCAGAATAGATTTGATAAGGTGTGATGTGCTTTCCTCGAATATAGGGATAAAAACTGGAATCAATTTTTTTATCTGATTCGAATAGTTTTTGTTTTGCCTCCTGTTCTGTCTGAGGCGGGAGACCTTTTCCAACTTGATAAACCTTTACGCCAAATCTTACATCACATGTATTTGATAATGGCTCTCCAATTTTTTCAATTTTATTTAAAATAGAAATGTCCGTTGCAGAAACAGATAAATTAAAAACTAGATTGGGATTTGATCGCCAACACATCGGAGTAATCTTATGAGTTTTGAACTCAAGTTGGCTCTCATAATTCTCAATAACGATTGGTGTGTTTAGATCCGATGATTTTCTGGAAATAGCAATGAACACAATAGGTAATACTGTTGCACCTGAAAAAACACTGACATTTCGAAAGTCACCTATTCTTTGAATCTGGCTAACTTCCATGACATATTTTCTTAATAAATAATAATGTTCATTGTTTAGCCAAGTATTTGGAGTAATAAATCCTAAATAACCGTCTTTTCTAAGTAAGTCATATGCCTTTTGAAGAAAAAGGGCATATAGATCATATTGATCTGTCATACAGGAAAATTTTGTTTTGAAATACGAGCGTAATTTCCGCATTTCATCTTCCCATTCTCTTCCTGCTAAGTATGGAGGATTCCCGATCACCGCATCGAACCCCGGATTTGCGCGTTTGAAGACCTGCGGGAAAGCCGGTTCCCAATCGAAGACATTGATGCGCTGACGATCGGTATCTTCTGTCGCAAGGAGTGTCTGTTGCTCACCGTCATAGAAATCCGACCCGATGAGAGAATTGCCACACTTGATATTGGCCCCCAGGTCCGGCAGCACACGCTCACGCATGCCGGAGAGCTGCTGCTGCGCCGTCAGCCCCGTTTCGCCCTCCAAGACTTTGAGCAAGAGCGAGAGCTTGGTGACCTCCACAGCCTGCGGATCGATGTCCACGCCGAAGATAGTGGAGAGGAGGATGCGCTTGCGCTCGGAGATGGAAAGGCGGTAGCCCGTGTCGTGAGCCCGCACGTCTGGTTCGACGGGCTCACCATGACGTGCTGAGATGCTACAAAGCTCCTTCTTCCACTTCTTTGGATCGTGTTCCAAGTAATACTTCAAATGCCAGTCGAGCAGGTACTGGTACGCACCGAGGAGGAAGGAACCGGAGCCGCAGGCGGGGTCCACGATCTTGAGCTCCGCGACTTTCTTGGGGGTCTTGCTTTCGAGGAGCTTGCCCACCGTGTGCTCGACGATGTAGTCCACGATGTACTTGGGCGTGTAGTACACGCCGCCCGCCTTGCGGACTTCGGGCTTCTCCTCGACTTTGGCATGGTGGCCTTCCGTGAGGCGGATGACTTTTCCCAGGAATTGCTCGTAGACATGCCCGAGGATGTCAGGCGGGATGACGGCGAACGCATAGGGGCCGTCGTAGAGACTGGCGATAATTTCCTTGAGCACCGCGTCATCAATCGTGAGATGCGGCGTAACCATATCCGGCGGCTCGCCTTGGCCCTTCTCCTCTCGGAAGTGGAAGAGCCCGGAGTTGTAGCGGCCATCGGCGTCGCGGAAGAGCTGCTTCAAGCGCTCGTAGGTATCGGAGCCGCTCATTTCCGCCATGAGCCTGCCGTACTGCTCGATCCCTCGATCTTCGCAGATCCTCAGGAAGATCATGCGGTCGATGGTCTGCTGGACGGCGTAGTTCATCTCCTGCTGACCCAGCGTGGGATTGCGATTAGCGATGTTCTTCGCAAGAAGCTCCCGCCAGTGCTCGATCTCCTTCAAAAATTCATCATCCACTTCCTGTGTGCCGTGCCGCTTCTCGCCCGCATACTTGTCGAAGGAACCTTGGAGAACGGCATCCTTGGAGAAGATAGCCGCAATCTCATCCCAGCGTGCCGCATACTCCTCGAAAGTGAAGAGATGAATGCGGGCAACCGATGCCTTGTCGGCGCTCTTGGGACGGCTGCGGCAGTCATAGACGGCGAACTCCTCGAAGTCCGTGAGGATGGAGAGGGGGAGCTTGGCGGACCACGCGTAGCGACGTAACTGGTAGGCGGGCCCCGGCGCACCCTTGATATCCACGGATGGCTTCTTGGCTTCTACGAAGAATTTGCGATCGTGTCCGATGCGCATGCAGTAGTCGGGAGCCTTCATAGCATCCCCGATGCGAATGGCATCTTCGTGGATCACTTCTTTGAAAGCCTCTGCATGTCCTTGGGTATTGCGTACGTCCCACCCCAATGTTTCGAGGAAAGGATCGAGGAACTCCACGCGTAGCGAGGCTTCTTTGTATCGCGACGCCTTCAGTTCATCACGCTTGCGCTTGAATTGCTCGACAAGGGTAAGTATTTCCTTTGGTGCGGGCATTTGTAGGAACTATAGCGCTATACGGAATGGAGCGGAAAAGAATAAGTCTCATATTTTACAAAATATGAGACGAATATGGACTTAGGTCGCACTCGTGGGATGTATCGCTAAACGATGGCTATTAGCTTTGGAAATACAAATAATGCAGGCCTTCCCCGTACGCCCTTTCTGACCAAATCAATGGTTCCGCCCTTTTGGAGCTGCTGAAGTATACGAAGAGCAGTTGCACGGGGAATCCGCGAAGTAGTTATAAAGTCAGTGCTGTTGAAAATTGGATTTTTAAAAAGAAAATCAAGAGCTTCAACCGTGTATTGCGAATGGGTTAGGGCACGGAGGCGCTCCTTCTTCTTGTCGTAGAGCTGATGTATAGCCCTTGCCTTTTGAATATTCATCTTTGATTGTTCGATTACGGCTCTTAGGAAATAGCTGATCCACCCATTCCAGTCATCATGTTGAGAAATCCCAAGAAGGCCATCGTAATATTCTCGCCGATGACTCTCAAAATATTCACTAATGTAGAACATGGGGGACGATAGGACACCCTTGAAAGAGAGAAAGAGTGGCATGAGCATTCTTCCAACGCGACCGTTGCCGTCTGCAAAAGGATGAATGAGTTCAAACTGAGCATGAATAATTGCGAGCTGTACGAGCTTGTCTTTCTCATCTCCATGTATGTACTTTTCAAGATTGGAAAAATAGCTCTCTACTTCTTGTGGAGGTGGAGGAATATAAAAGGCTTCCTCAATGGGTCTGCCAGGTCTGCCAATGTGTACTTGCGATCTCCTGAAATTTCCTCGATCGGCATTATGGCCTCGAACATTCTCCAATAGAATGGCATGAGCTTCTTTAATAAGACGCCCGCTCAACGAGATATTTTCCATGTTTTGAATAGAGTGACGCATTGCTCTCCGATAATTGAGAATGAGATCAATATCTCCGCCCTTTTTATTCTCTCTTTCCGGTTCAGCCTCAAATCGCAGCACATCCTCGAGAGAGGCTTCTGTTCCTTCGATCTTGGAAGAAAGAACGGCCTCGTTTGTTTCTAAAGGAGAGAGAAGGACTTGCGGATTTGGAAGGCTTTGTAATAGGCCATCGAAGCGGGCGACTTCCGCATTTGCGGGTCCGATGAGATGGACGAACCTCTCCCATTGGAGCTCAGTAAGTGGGAGGTGTTTTGGATCAAATGGCTTGATCATCAATCGTTGGAAGAATCGTACATAGTATATGCCAATACAGCTCGAAATAAACGAGAGGGAATACCCTTCGGACGAAACCTTTGGTGTGCCCTCTCATCGTGATGGAATCATCATACTGCGATCCGGGGCCTAACCAACGAGAATAGTGAGATAGGGTGGCTCATTCTTGCCGAATATTTCCTCGTTTCGCATCACTATGCTGCGAAAGCTGTTAACCAACTCTTAAACCCTCCTCCCTATACTCCCCTTTGCTTAAGCGCGTTTTCTATTTCGTTCTCCCCTATTCCCCTATGAAATTATCCTCTTTTACTCTCGGCGCTGTTGCCGGACTCTCGGCTATGGCGCTCGCGGTCCCCTTCGCGGCGCAGATCGTGGGCGCGCAGACCACTTCGGCTCCTTCCGGCGAGCGGTCCCGTCCCGTGCCTACACAGGCATGCGTGCTCGCTCTCGCGGAGCAGGAAGGGACCTATCTCTCGACAGTCGACACGTTGATCGCAGCGCGGAAGTCCGCCATGCAGATCCACAAGGATGCCCTCACGGCTGCTTCTGCTATCGCAGATGATGCGCAGCGTGCGGCCGCTGTCCAGAAAGCCAACGACGACCTGCGTGCGGCCATGGAAGCCGCCAGGAAAGCGCAGGGGGACGGGAAGACACAGATGGATGCCCTGAAAACGGCCTGCGGCGACAGCGCTTTCCGCGGGTTCGGCCCCATGATGGGCGGCGGCATGCCGGGGTTCGGCGGGCGCGGCATGGGCATGCAGGCAAGAGGGGAGGGGCGTGGCCCCGGCCCCAGGACGGACGTACTCGCAGAAAAACTCGGCATGACCGAGGATGAACTGCAGGCGGCGCTCGAGAGCGGTCAGACGATCGAGCAGATCGCAGAAAGCAAGGGTATCACGCTTCCGGCCCGCCAAGAGAAGGGCAAGGGCATGATGCGCGGCGGCTGGGGTCGCGGCGGCGCACCGTCGGATGCGACGAGCAGTTCCTCTTCACAACCCTAGAATCACTCTTCCATCGGCATCCGGAAGGCCGCCGGGAAGGGCGGCCTTTTGGATAAGAAGGAGGGATTCTTCTTTCGCCGCAACCGGGGCCCCTGTGTCATCCTGAGCGGAGTCGAAGGATGAACACGGGGGCCATGACAAAGTGTGTCGCGCTTCGTGGTTCGACTCCGCTCACCATGACACGAGCTCAGCGCGACACCCTTTATGTAGACACGTAAGGTACTCAGGATGACACCTAGGCTTCCTAGCTCCAAAGGGATAGTCGCTTAAAAAGATTCTTCTTTCGCCGCGTCATCCGGTGGGGATATCTGTCTACAACCCCGGGCCGGCAGCATCTGCAGATACGACCAGCCGTTCACTGTAGTTCTTCCGGGCCGTGTCCCAGGCGCCGCTGCAGGTCACGAGATTCAGATGGCTCCCATCGCTGCTGCGAAAGAGATCCGGAGCATACTCATTGGACGGAAGCGTGCGCATTTCCCGTACGACGAACGGAACGAATTTCCCCTTGTCCGTCTCGACGGACAGGATGTCCCCCTTGCGCAGCGCATCCAAATGCCGGAACACCGCCGTTTTCCCGCCATACCAGTCCAGATGTCCGGCCAGCACGGCGCTGCCCTTCTCCCCCGGACGCGATCCGAGGCTGTACCACCCCACCGTGTCAGGATTGCCCGGCGCATCCATCATCCCCTTCGACGTACGGCCGACGGGCTCGATGGCCGCATCCACGCCGATGCTCGGAATCCTCAGACGGACCGGAGCACCCACGCTTGCCCGGGACGGTCGCAGGAGAGTCAAACCTTGCGTCGGCCTCTGCGGGATAGCAGGGCTCTCCGCCCGGAGAGCGGGTGGACCGAACAGGCAGGACGCACATCCGATATTAGCGAAGATGAACAGTACCGCTTTTGAGAGAGCTTCTGTATACATTCAGGAAGAGAGAAGAAAGATTCCGGAGGAGGAGCTCCAAGGAACTCCCGAAGGATTCTTGCGTTTCGACTCCTGCATCGCCCACTCCCGTATTCGGCAGGAGCGGCACGGGCGTCGGGGCAGGCGCAGGCGGGGGAACGTAAACGGGACGGGAGCGCACTGACGATGCGCGGGACGAAGCGGCTGAAGAAGAGCGGACGGAGCTGCTGCGCGCACTCGATGCCTGCACACTGCTGTTCGAGTGAGACGAGGACGCGGATGACGTCGGCACACTGCTGCTGGAGGCGGCGGACGAGCTTGTGACGCTGCTCGATGACGATGACGAAGACGATGAAGCGGCTGCGCAGATCGTGAGGAAGTTCGTGTCGGTTGTCACCGTTCCGCCGAATGCCAGAGCCATTCCTGTCCACGTGGTGTTCGCGCCCACTGTGATGCCCGCATCGTCCATGACGATTCCCGCGAACGTCGTATTGGCGGCAAGCGTCGTGGCCTGGGTCGGTGTCCAGAATACGCTGCAAGCCGATGCGCCGATCAGGGTGACGATCGCGCCGGCCGTCGATGTCAGCGCGCCGCCGGACCTGAAGATGTACGTTCCGTTACCGCTGAGGATAAGCGGACCGCCCACATTCATCGCTCCCGTGCTGCAGTACACGCCGGGAACATACACGCCGAGAAGACCGTGTGTCGTATCCGTGGAGAGGTTGATTGCTCCGGACGGGAACGTGAAGGTGCACGGTTGGGAAGCCAGGGAAGAGAGGGCGATGCCCTGATCGGTGCCTGCCAAAGCATAGGGGGCGCCGGATCCGTAGTGCGCATGCGCGCCTGCGGGAGTCACGGCCGGTCCCGTGGTAAATCCCACGTCTCCGTTGATCGTCGTTCCCGCGGATGTGTTGGTGAAGGTACTCGCGAGAACACCGTAGGTTGCCGCTGCTCCGAGCGAGGGCGTCGTTGCCGCCTGCGCCGCAGGGACGAAGGGTGCCGCCATCGAAACGATCAGGAGCAAGGGCAGGAGTTTCAACCGCGGGGAACTCGATTGGGCCGGGATCCTCAGGGCAGAAGGGAGACTGAACATGTGTGGGTGGAGAAAGAAGGTATATCATAATCCTTATTTGAGAAATAGCAAGCAGCTGATGGGGTTTCGCTGCTGCCAAGAGCCGGTGCCGGGGGGGGACGCCACGACCGTCCTTCGTGGTTCGTCGGGCTCACCATGACATGGCTCACCATGATGTATCTTGTTTCTTCCAAAAAAGGGAAGGGAGGGAAGGGGGAGGGAGAGAGTGGTTTGGAGGGAGAGGAAACAATGTCATCCTGAGCCTGTCGAAGGGCGGACAAGGTTCCCTCTCCCTCCAAGGAAGGAAAAAGTACCAATAACCAAGCAGAAGCATCCGAGCGGAGGTGCCCTTCCCCTTTAATCAAATCTTAAGCCCCCTTATCCTCCCCCTCGCTTCAGCCTCTTCTATTCTCCGCTATGCTGCACTCCATGCAGAGAAGGGGACGCCGATGCTGCGGATGCATGGCACTCATAGGCGTATTGCTCCTTCAGAGCGCACACGCAGTCGCCACGAGCCCTCCGCCTTTTCCCGATATGGCGAAATCGTGGTACGGCTACCAGGAGAGTGTCACGTATCTGAAAGACAAAGGTTCCATCGGCGGGTACCCCGACGGACTCTTCCATCCCAGAGAAACAGTCAACCGCGCGGAATTCCTCAAGCTCGTTTTCCGCTCCAAAGGCGCTGCCGAACCGGTTACGGAGAATTGTTTCGCCGATGTCCCTGCCGATGCGTGGTACGCGCCGTTCGTGTGCGCGGCCAAGCGGCGGGGGATGGTGAGCGGGTATAAGGTAGGATCGCGCGCGCTCTTCCGGCCGGAGCAGCCGATCATCTTCGCCGAGGCCATCAAGATGGCGGTGCTTGCGTACGGAAACGCCGTCACCGAGGGGCGGGGAGAGGAGTGGTACAAGCCGTACGTCGATGTCCTCGATAGCCGGAAGATTCTCGCGAGCTGGTCGTATGTTCCGTGGGACCCCATCACGCGCGAGCGCGCCGCCGATCTGATCGCCCGGTTCGTGCGGCACGATGAAGACCGCGTGATCCCCAACCTCTCGCCCGGGTGCGGGAAAACCGAGCGCAGTCCTTCGCTCGTCCTCTCCGTCGGGGGGCGGGAGCGCACGTACCTGCTCACCCAAGCGCGCAACGCGAGTGCCGGTACCCCTTCGCCGCTCATCGTCGCCTTCCACGGCCGCACCAACAGCAATGCGCAAGTGCGGGAGTACTTCGGCCTGGATCGTGCGGCATCCGCGTATTTCATCGCCTACCCGGACGGCGTCTTAAGCGGGAACGGAAGCTACTCCTGGTCGGACCCGGGGGATCCGGCGCAGGAGCTGCGGGATTTCGCGGAATTCGATGCCATCGTGCGGGAAATCGCCGAGAGCGCGTGCATCGACATGGATCGCATTTTCGTGGTGGGCCATTCGCTCGGCGCGTGGTTCGCCAATGCCGTCGCGTGCGCGCGCGGAGGTATTGTGCGCGGTTCCGCCACCGTCGGCGGTTCCACGACGATGCAGAACTGCACGGGGCCTTCCGCCGCGATGATCATCAACAATCCGAAAGATGCCCTCTCGTCGCAGGTGACTGCGGAAGCGATGCGCGATATCCGTCTGGAAGAAAATGCGTGCACCACGACGACGCGGCGTGCGGATCCCGCATCTCTCTCGTGCGTGCAGTATGCCGGTTGCATCCGGGATCCCGTCGTCTTCTGCCCGCATACCATCGATACCGATCATCGCGGGGCGTACTACCCGCACGTGTGGCCACCGGGCACCGCGGAAGCGATGGTGAAGTTCTTCGGAGGGCTGTAGGACTTACGTTGCATGTACTGCTGCCAAGAGCGTGTCGACCCTTCGACTACGCTCAGGGTGACACGCATGAAGGACTCAGGACAGGCTCTGGCGCGCCAGCCCACCAAACATCAATTAACAAATCGCAACACACTCGGCGCCCTGCGAGCCGCCGTGGTACGACGTGGTGAGACAAGTAGACATCAAATGCAATGGGCCACAAATGTGTCAGTCTGAGCGTAGTCGAAGACTCGACACATTTGTGGCTTGGCGGCGTATCGACCCTTCGACTCCGCTCAGGGTGACACGCCTTTGGTGCTATTCACCCACAATGGCACAAGCGCCGAAACCTTTTTGGCGCCACCTTTTTCAGTTATGAAAAAGGTGGCAGAGGGCGGTTCAAGAAGGTGCCCCTTCCCTTTAACCAACTCTTAACCCCCCCCCCTTCATTTTTCGAGGAACGAAATGCACTTTACAAGCAGGTGTACACCTGTACACTCTCACTATGAATTTCTTGAAGGACGAAAATCGTGCGTGTACAATACAAGTATTCCTCCCCACGGGTTTCCCCCGTGGCCCCCGGGCGGCTCGAGCCCCCGGGATTTTTTGTATGTTCTCATGTCACAACGCGTAATCGCTTTCATCGACGGCTTCAATCTCTATCACGCGCTTGATCTGTACGTGAAGTACCGGGTCCCCGGCTCCGAGGGGATGGAGATGAGAATGCCTTACCACCAATATAAATGGCTGGATTTGAAGAAACTTTGCCAGTGTTTTCTCACGAAAGGAGAGGAACTGGTTACCGCGTACTATTTCACCGCCCTTGCCACGTGGTCACCCGAGAAAATGGAACGCCACACACGATATATGAGAGCCTTGGAATGGACGGGGGTGAAGGTCGTGCATGGGGCATTCAGGGAAAAAGAGGTGTACTGCACCCATTGCAAAACGACCTTCGTCAAACACGAGGAGAAGCGCACGGACGTCAATATCGCTATCCATCTCCTTGGCCTCGCTCAAGCGAATGCGTATGACCGAGCCCTTCTTATGACCGGTGACAGCGACCTGATCCCCGCAGTGGAATGGGTGCGTGCGCAGTATCCTCAGAAGCGCATCAGTGTCATCGTGCCCATTGCCCGACCCGTGACGAAGCACCTGCGTCTCGTGGCGAACGACCATGCAAAGATCAAAGAAGATCACTTGCGAAGGTGCCAGCTTCCTTCGACGATTATGCTTGAGAACGGTCAAGAGGTTATTTCGCCCTATTCATGAAACGAGAGGGAGTACCCTTCGGACGGGACCTTAGGTGTGCCCTCTCATCGTGATGGAATCATCATCCTGCGGCCAGAGAACCAAATCAATGAGAAATTCGAGAGAGAATCCGCAAGAGAGTTATGCGCGAAGGGCTCAGGATGACACAATGGAAGGTTTTATCATGCATCACTCATTCTCCTTCAAGTTCTCCCGCAGAAAAGCAGTCGTCCGTCGCATGAAGTCTTCCCATTGCGAGATGAATTCGTGTTTCTCGCCTTCGTAGGTGACGAAGGTGACATCCTTGCCCAGCTCTCTGAGCTTCGCATCCAGGAATGTCGCCCACTCCGGCGGGACGTCTGCGTCCGCCGTGCCCTGGAAGAGGAGGATCGGTGCGGTGATAGCGCGCAGGAATGTGAGGGAGGAGAGCGCATCCCAGGCTTCCGGATGCTCAGAGCGCGTGCCGAGCGCCTCCAGCGTGCGATCCTCTTGATCGCGCTCGGAGCGCCAGCGCGTGAAATTTTCCCATGCGTCGGCGTGTACGGGGGCGTAGAGCACGAAGGCGCTCACGAGGTCCGGTCGTGCAGTGGCGATATTCAGCGAGACCCCTCCGCCGAGCGAGTGGCCCAGCATGCCGACCCGCCGCGCATCCACCTGCGGCAGGCGTGCTTCGCGTACCGCAAGGATCGCGTTGGCGCTGTCCATGCTGTACTCAAGTCCGGCGTCGTAGACTTCCCGCACGTCGGGACTGGGATCCGATCCGGCATGTCCGCGGTAGTCGGGATGGAGCACGGCGAAGCCGTGGCGTGCCAGATAGTCCTGCTCGCGCTTGAGTCCCCGGCCTTGCGTGTAGACGGCGGGGGCGATGTAGCCGTGATTAAGCACGACGAGCGGGAACGGGCCCTCGCCCTTGGGGATGTTCATGATGCCGCTCAAGAGCAGCCCATTGCTCCGGTACGTGATGGCGTAGCGCGTGTAGGCGGCATTGGTTGCGAGGATGTCCCCGAGCGTGAAGCCGGTCCCCGCGAGGCGCATCGCGCCGAAGTGCCGGATCGAGAGCTCCGATGGTACTTGCTCGAGGGCGGGTTCTTCCACTTGCAGAGCGCCGCTGCCGGAGGTCCCGTCCTTGCCCGCGAGGTTTTGCGAGGCGGGGGAACAGGCGGTCAGGAGCAGGAGGCCGAGGGTGAAGCCGAAGAGCCGGGTCATGCACGCATGCTAGAGCGACCTCTGGAACTCTTCCACTCCCTTGAGCCCGTGCCCGGATACGGTGAGCAGGCATCGATCGTTTCGTCGCAGCCAGGAAGCCCAAGTGTCATGGTTCGTGGTTCGACTACGCTCACCATGACACGAGCTCACCATGGCACGCTTCCCTAGGCATGAAGGGAAGGCTCCCTTTTCATTTCTCTGAACAGCATGTGATACACTATTCAAATGAAGAAAAACGCCCGCTCTTCCAGGAAATCCGTGAGTGCCGCTGTTTTGGCTGCCGCGGGAGTTGCCTCCATCGTGATGGGCATCGTCACGGTGGTTCTCGAAGAGCATGGCATCTCTGCCGGCCGTCTCGCGCAGGTCGCCGGGAAGTGCGGCGCAGCACAGGCATCGGACACCTTCATCAAGACGTACCGCATGCGCGATCGCGCCGAAGGATACGGCGTCCTGTCCCTGAAAGACGGCGGATACCTTCTCACGGGCGATACCACCTATAGTTCCGGGATGGGCGTATGGAATGCGTTCGTCGTCCGGACCGACGCGAAGGGGGCGGCTCTCTGGAGCCGTCAATTCGGCAGCATGAGCGCGGCGCAGGGCGTGCTGACGGAAACGAAGCGCCTCTCCGTAGAGACGAGTGACGGCAATCTCGTCGTCGCGGGAGATATCATCGATTTCTACGACGCGGCGTACGAGGACAGGAAGGAGGGTTGGGGGGATGTGATGGTGACGAAGCTGGACGGCGACGGGAACAGGATATGGTCGACGATGGTCGGCGACTACAGCATGGATTTCCCGCAGAGGATGTGGGCGGCGTCCGACGGAGGCGTCATCCTCCTCGCCAAACTCAAGGAGATGGGTCACGGCTCGGACATCGCGGACTTCGACGCCGTGCCGGGCTACAGCGCCGTCATCAAGTTTGACGGGAAAGGGAAGGTGCAGTGGAGCAGGAAGATGGATTGGGTCGCAACCGATATGGAGGCGTTGGCCGACGGCGGCTTCATCGCGGTGGCCGACGTCGCTGCCGCGGATGTTCCGATGGGCAAACTGCCGGCCATCATCCGATTGGACAACACAGCGAAAGTTCTGTGGTCCAAGAGCATCGAAACGACGCCGATGGAGATCCCTTCGGTGACCGGGACCACCTCCGACGATCTGAAAATCGGCATGAAGCAATTCCGTCTGTCCGGCGGCGATTTCCGCTCGGTGAAACAAGCGCCGGACGGAGGGTTCATCGCGTTCGGGCGCTACTTCAATGCCGCTCAGTTCATTGGCGGCGGAGCGAGCGTCCAGAGCCTCATCGATGCCATCCCCACGGTGGCGGTGAAGGTGAACGCCCAGGGGAAGTACCAGTGGGCCAGGAGCGTGAAGACGACCGGCGGCACGCTCGACACGGATCTCCATGTCGCGAAGACGAATGACGGGGGATTTGTCATTGCCCGCAATGTGATGCGGAAAGCCGGGTCGTTGAAGGATATGGTGAGCACGGTGGAGCTCGTCAAAGTGAACGCGAATGCGGATCCGCAGTGGGGCAAAAAAATCGACATCGAACGGAATACGGCCGGCTACGATATCCGCCCGGCGAGAGACGGAGGCGTCGTCGTTTCGGGCAGGGTCGTCACGACCGAACAGCATATGATCATGGGCAGCCTGGAGCCGTACGAGGAAGCGCTCCTCGTCAAAGCCGATATCAATGGAAATGTCAGCGGCGCGGGCGTCGTGACCGATGGCGCGCAGGCGATCGCAGGGGACGTAAGCTCCTATCTGATCATGCAGAACATGACGGTGCGCACGGAGGATCTGAAGTTGCCGATCAATAAGAGCGTCGGTTCGGACGTATCGGATATCGAGGACAAGCAGCGAACGATCGTTGCGTACGCCCATGCGAGCGTGAAGCCCGTCTGTTCCTCTCTGAAGGCCGGCGGATCGGGGGCGCCGTCGGCGGCGGCGGGGCAGGATGCGCAGCCCCAGGCCAAGGGCTGGCCGCAGATCAGCTTCGAGAGCGCCGCTGAGGCGAAGATCGAGACCGAGAAGAGCCGGACGATTCACGCGGAGCTCCTCCCGATTCTCAAGAAGGTGTACGCCGATCAGGTGAAGATGATCGACAATACGAGTGGTCTGTGGCTCACGTACTCGTTCCCGCGTCAGGCGACCGTCGCCGACCGGGAAGCGGTGCAGAAGGCGTACGAGAAGCTTGGCTACAAGGTGGACGAGTCTGAAGGGGGGCATCTCACCGTCTCCAAGGTCGGCCTGTCCCTGCGCATGACGTTCTCGATCAACAATGCCATGAAGGGGAAACTGGAGGTGATGTGGTGAGGGATGGGACTGGTGGACGATTTCAGAAAGATCCGTTGTATCAGCGTCGTTGGATGTTCCATGACTTCCGTGCGCGCAGGAGGACATCGGTCAGCGTGAACTCGTAGAACCGCTTCTCATCCGTGATGGCGGATTTTTTCGCAAGCCAGTCGTTCCAATCGGCATTATGAAGACTCTCTTCCCCGGCGAGATCGTACACATCGCCGGACAGCATCCGCAGCTCAAGCATGTCTATCCTTGAATCAGCGCGCCTTGCGAGCGCACGATTGGCGCGAAAGATCATTTGTTCAACCGGCAAGATCGTCGCAACCGCGTACATCCAAATGAATGCGATAACGAGATAGCGAAGGATGTCAGTTTTGCCGGATTGAAACAATGCCGTGATGAGACGGACAAAGAGAAAAACGGCAAAGACCACCGTGTACGCCGCGAAAAACTTCTCGTAACTGAAACCATAGTAAAACACGTACATGCCCATGCGTTTCGCTGCAGAAAGAAGCAGGAACAGCGACGCAAACATGAACGCAATGAGCATGGTCTGAACCGGTTTGGATGTGCGGCGATAGTACAGAAGGAAGAGAAGGACGTTGATGCCGCTTAAGAAGAAGAGTTGCCAGAAACCGCTCTTCACCAGCTGTTCGGTATCCAGAAATTGTTGCGGGAGCTCATAGACCCACAGCGTCTGCAGTTGCGTGAAAAGGAAGAGAACATAGAGCAGGAGGATGCCGCCCAGCACGATGCCGGACACGACGGCATCCATGTGTTTCATGTCCGTGTGCCCGGAAAACTCCTCCTCTTTCGTCCACTGGATCAGCCCCGCAAGGATCAGCAATGACAGGACGATGAAGACGACGATCTTCATGATCGTATCGAATGCGATGATGGCGATAACGGCGCGATAGAAATCCTGCATCATGTTCGCGAATGCGGAGTCGGCGCCGGAGAGAAGGGGGATGAAAAGGATCGATGCCGCGGCGGCGAAAATCCCGCATCCGAGCGCAATCCGTTTCACAAGATCCGATCGCCTCTCTCCGCCCGGAATCACGGCACAGACGACCAGAGATACGGCATGCTGCCCCTGACCGACGATCCCCAGTCCGCGCTCCAATAGCCGCTTCACCCAGAGGAGGTTCCAGACGACCGTCTGATGCTGCCGGGTCGATGTCATGATCCAGTACGATGCGAACAGGATCGGCAGCACCGCCATGTTGACAGCCTTCACGTATGGATTTTCGTACAGGGAATAGCTGAGAGCGACCAAGAGAAGCGGAATGAACCACACGAGCTCGCGTCTGGTGATGCTCCTTCGTTGCGCATGCGCGTACAGCATGATCATGCATGCGACGAAGAATGTGAGGTTCCACCCGAGCGCATCCACTCCCTTGCTCCATATCCCCCACAGAGTGACCACCCAATACAGCGCCAGCAAAAACGCCGCGTACACGGTACTACGTTTCGTAAGGTGCGTGAGCATAGGGAGGAATGATAGTGGAAGATGCCTATCTTTCCAGTCATTCATCCAAGAGATTGTTGATGAGTCCGTGGGCTGCTTCAGTCCTTACTATTGGTGGCTGGGCGGAACGGTCGCGAACTTTTTTTGTTGAGTCCCAGACAAGGGTTTTGAAGGTTGGAATTTAGAAATGAGAGGGCAAGACGGTCCAGGTTATTCAGCTTGACCCCTTTGCCTAAAGCATCCGTGAGAATCAGAAATGACTTTCCCATCATTTACTTCAAATTTTTCATTTATGAATGAACCAGAATCACTCAATGATATTAGACTTGGGGTCGAATCCATTCTTTCCCCACTCGTAAATACCAATGCAATTGGAATTGGCCGTTGAAGATTTTCTAATGCGATCTTAAAAGCGCCAATCTTATTAACCTCAGGTGCATAGATCAAAAGGTTCGGAACTATTGACTTTTGTGATTCTAATGTAAAAAATTTCCCGTCCGCTGTTTTCCAAAGCGGATCGGCTTGTACGATTTCCGTATTTTGACAAAAAGAGATTGCTGCAACCCACGCGCTTGAAATGAAATCACCGTGATTTTTAGCCTTAAAATAAACATCAAATGGTTTGTCACGTTCTAAAGCTATTGTCTCTGGAGATTCCATCTGTATTTCGATCGCAGATTTAGCATTCAAATCCTTTAATTGTTGATAAGACAAAATCAGAGTTGGGATTCCGATTAGGATTCCGATTATTGTAGCAATTGATGAAATCGTAGAAAGATCTTCCTTTGTACACATAGAGCTATTTTAGCAAAGTATTGGCTTTTTAGGTATAAATATGCACCACGGTCGCGTGCACATGTTGGCTATTGTAATAGTAGCACTCTCTTCTTCAGGATTGCTGCGCCTGATCCGGTTTTTAAGTATTGCTCAAGTGAGCGCGCCTGCTCCTGAGTCTTGACAGCTATGTAAGCTTCCAGAGTGATAGGCAATCTCTTGGATGTTGAAATACATTCTCCATGTTCATGCTGTTCCAGACGACGCTGAAGATTATTGGTGGAACCAACATACGTGTTGCCATCTTTGTTGCTTCTGAGAACGTAAACATACCACATGGCAGATCAGTGTAGCCCCCCTGCGCTCGACTCGCTACGCTCATCGAGCTTCGGGGGACAACCTGCGCGACATACATCAAAAACAAGCGGGTATTTTGGCCCGCCAACCGAAGCGCCGGAGCGCGCAGGTTGGCTGCAATTGCTGAACAAAATTCGAACCGACCTTCGCTAAAGCTACGGCCGGCAGGCGGAATTGAGCTGAACGACCGGCGGCGGCCGCAAAACTTCGCGCGCCCGGCCGCCGCCGCACTACCGAACGGCTGGCCGTTTCCAGGCGATTTCCAGCTGCTCTCAAACGGGTGGCACATGAAGAATCTCTGGATTATATTCGGGAATTCCCAGATAATCTCGACGATGCCCCCGTCTATCGAGCGTTCGCGCAAACTCTCTCTCTCTCTCTCTCTCTCTCTCTCTCTGCTCGAAGGGGTTCTTTTCTTGACGCTAGGACTCATCGTATCGATTCTCACACCACCCATCTCGGTCCCACATGTTGCCGCGACGGGAGATTTGATCGCCACCACTAACACTAAGGAGACGAACAGGATCAAACCCATTCTCGAACGTATGGAGCAAAGGAGGCTTTGGAGACTCAACGCACTCAAGCTAATGCGTGAACGCGTGGAGCAAAGAAAACAAAGGAGGCTGACGCACATGAGAACCACAGGCACAACGACAACGCCTCCGGCGACGACCGTGACTTCCTCTGCCACACCTACAACCCACTCCGCAAACGCTACTCCTATCGCATCGCGCAGGCGCGGAGGCGGCGGTTCTGGCAACCAGACGAGCTCGACTGCGTCTACAGCGGCAACGGACAATACCGCACCGGTCATTTCATCCATCTCCTCTGGCACGCCTGGTGCAACGTCAGTCACCATTACCTGGACAACGGACGAGAGTGCGGATTCGCAGATCGACTACGGCGCCACAAGCGCGTATGGCACGACGACGACGCTCGATTCCACGCTCACCACTTCCCACTCGGTCACGATCAGCGGGCTGACCGCGGAAACGCTCTACCATTTCAGAGTGCGTTCGACGGATGCAAGTGGGAATCTGGCCGTTTCGGCCGATCAAAACGTCACCACTGCTGAGTACTATGGAGCATCGACGGCTGCGGGTGCAGGCTACGACACGTATGCGAGCGTGCTCAGCCTCACGGCGAGTGGAGACGATCTGCTCATTCGTGATGCCGCTACGCCTGCAAATAACTACAGCGGAACACCCTACAATAAATTCAATGAAGCATCCGGTCCCAAGCGTATCTTCGATGCAGCCGGGCTACTGAGCGAGCAGAACTACCTGTTCCGGAGCATTCCCAAGGAGACGTTCTTCAACGTCCCTGACGGATTAGGCGGTGATGTCGGCGAAGGATTCACCATTACCGGCCTTGCCTACGATGGCGAGAATCTGTGGGCAGGCAACGACGGTATCGCTCAAGACGGCGGTCTTGTAAGCCATCCGTCAGTCGTCAAAATGACGCTTGCGGGCGTGAAGATCGCCGAATACAGCATGGAAACCATCTACGATAGCGATGGCAGCGTACAGGGAGTTACGTACGATACGAGCGATGATACGGTCTGGATTGCCGACAATGGGGGTGGCGCAGTGCGTCATATGACAAATGCGGGGGTGGACATTGGCGACGGGTTTTCGCTCGCCGCCGTGAATGGCCTGACCTACGACAGCACGCGCGATCGACTGTGGGTTCTTGTCGGCGACATCCTGACGCGTCGGCAGAAGAACGGCACGGTCGATTACACCCATGATCTCGGCATCGGTCTTTGGGATCAACTTCACTACGACGCTGACCGTGACTATCTCTGGGTGACGGAAGGTGACAACGGCGATGCGGGGCAACTTCATGCTTTCGATATTGCTTCGGAAACAATCGTCGGTGTTGCAACCGTTTCGGATGTGACTGCCATTGAGGGGATGACCATTATTGATGGTGATTTCTACGTCGCCCATGATGGTTATCGTCATGCCGCTGCTGTTATTCAAAATAATCAGGTTCAAATATATCCGGCGGTCAAAGGAGCTGCGAATGTCGCGTGGGCAATTGATCATGACCCACTGAACGCCAATGCCTTATTGGGGTATTTGATCGAGCCCGCGTTCAGCCGTATCAGTTCATATCCTACGCAAATCAATCAACCGCAGTGGACTAAGTCAAATGTCTCTGTTTCGGCCGATGCGGTTGTTAGTCCGACCGGGGAGCAGAACGCAGAGACGATTACTGCTACGATCGGAACTGGTGCTCGCTACTTCAATACTGGCGGCTCGACCCTCACAGTAGCTGGAACGAAATTCGCAACAGAGGTGTTTGTGAAGGCTGGAACACACCCATACGTGTGGCTCGGTGATCGTGGGGATACGGGTGGAATCCATTCGGCGTCATTTAATTTGAATACTGGCACGGTGATTGGCCAGTCCAATGCCACTGGCACAATCTATTCCATAGGTAACGGGTGGTACGTCGTGTCGCTGAATTACACTCATAACAGCACTGCGTCTGTTGCTGTGGATATTGCCTTCGGAGCGGCCACGCATTCCACTGATCGACCATCCGCGACCTACGTTGGCACAGAAACCCTGAATGTTTTCTACGGCGGGCTCGGAGCCCAACCGTTTGTAAGCAGTCCTATCTTCTCTTCTGATGCAAACGAGACACGTGCTGCAGATGTGCCAGTGCTTGCCACAAGTGAGTTTGATTTGTCGACTACGGAAAGCAATACCTTCATCTGGCAAGTCCGTACGGCACGCGGGAGCGGCTCGCAGGTTCTGTTCCAGATAGATGACGGAACGTCCAATGAGCGGTACCGCATCGTGCGTGATACCCATAACAAGGTGCATTTCGTCGTCACTGATGGAGGCGTGGATCAGTGCGATCTCAATTTCGGAATCGTCGGGAACAATACGGCTTTCAAGATTGCTGTGCGAGCGACAGAAGATGATTGCACAGGCAGCTTGGATGGCGCTGCAGTCGTCACGGCAGCGGGTGGCACACTACCCACGGTGACGACACTCCGTGTCGGCCATAGCAATGCTGGTGAGCAGTGGACGTCTACGGTTTATGCGGGTGCCATCATTTCGGATGGGCTGACTGATGCTGCACTGCAAACTGCGGCAACCCAGTAGTTTGTCCTTCCGTAGCCCGAAGAGCGAAGAAGGGTTGCGCTGGCGCAGGAGTTGCTACATCAGTGATACACCCGATCATCAGGTAATGGTAGGATGATCGTGATATGAAATTCTTTCTTTCAAAATCGAAAAAATGTGTGTGCGGTAAGAATCCTGTTCGAGCCGATCTTTTTGTCCGGTTCTTTTGCGGTTTTCTTGAAACGGCCAGCCGTTCGGTAGTGCGGCGGCGGCCGGGCGCGCGAAGTTTTGCGGCCGCCGCCGGTCGTTCAGCTCAATTCCGCCTGCCGGCCGTAGCTTTAGCGAAGGTCGGTTCGAATTTTGTTCAGCAATTGCAGCCAATCGGAACACTTTTGTCGCTGGCGCAGCGCGCGCCAGCCTTTTTGCGCTTCCCACCGCACCGACCTTCCTTGCCGCGTGCCGATGCACGCGCCGCACACACATTTTTTCGATTTTTTCCATACGCACTTGTATGAAGTACTTCATCTACACACGTAAATCGTCAGAGTCCGAGGATCGGCAGATCCTCTCAATCGAGGCGCAGCTCCGGGAGCTAAAGGACCTTGCAGAAAAAGAGCAGCTGGAAATCGCGGCTTCCTTCGAGGAAGCCAAAACCGCAAAAGAACCGGGGCGAACCGTGTTCGCCGAAATGTTGGCACGGATCGAGAAAGGAGAGGCACAGGGCATTTTGTCGTGGCACCCTGACCGCCTTGCGCGTAATAGTGTTGATGGAGGACGCATCATCTATCTGCTGGACACGGGAGCGCTCAAGAACCTCAAGTTCTGCAGCTTCTGGTTCGAGAGTACGCCGCAGGGAAAGTTCATGCTCAATATCGCCTTCGGGCAGAGCAAGTACTACGTGGATAACTTGAGCGAGAACGTGAAGCGCGGGATTCGCCAGAAGCTGCACCGTGGCGAATGGCCAGCACTTGCACCTATCGGCTACGTGAACGATCTGAAAACGAAACGAATCGCAGTTGATCCGGAGCGTGCGCCGCTCGTTCGGCAGGCGTTCATATTCTTTGCGACGGGCGCGCACTCGCTGCGGACATTGCGAGTGGAACTCAAGAATGCCGGACTGCGTAGCCACAAGGGCAATGTGCTCTCCGTGTCCAGTTTGCAGCGGTTGCTGGGCAATCCCGTCTACTACGGAATGATTGCGCGCAAGGGTGAACTCTTCGAGGGTTCGCACGAGCCGATCATCAGCAAGCACCTGTTTGACGATGTACAGGCAGTGATCGCGGGGAGGACGCGGAGGAGGAGGAGGCGAAAGCACGAGTACCTCTTCTCGGAACTGATGACGTGCGGACAATGTACCTGCGCGATCACAGCCGAGCGACAGAAGAGGCACATCTACTATCGCTGCACCAAGAAGAAGGGAAAGTGTGACGAAAAGTATCTGCGCGAGGAAACACTCCTGGAACAGGTGCGCAGAATCGTCGAACAGGTGACGCTGCCCGAGAGCTGGGCGCAGAATATGCTCGCAGAACTCGATAGGGAAAAGGGGCACAACGTCTCCGATTCCCGGGCAGCGGTTCGTTGTCTCGTACAGGAGAAATCAGAAATCGAAGCGAAGCTCGGAAAGCTGCTCGATCTCCATTTGGATGGTGGCATTGAGCGAGATACCTACGTGCAGAAGAAGAATGCGCTACTCAATCGCAAGCTGGATATCGAGCAGAAGATCAGAGACAGCGAACAGAAAGGAGATGATCGGCTCGAACCGGTCAGGGAATTGGTACTCGCAAGTCAACAAGCCAAAAAATACCAGTCGGATTCACACAGGCAGGAAGTGCCAACATTTCTCAAAAAGATCGGCTCGAACTGGGTTCTGCAAGGAAGGTCGGTGCGGTGGGAAGCGCAAAAAGGCTGGCGCGCGCTGCGCCAGCGACAAAAGTGTTCCGATTGGCTGGGGAGGAGGGATTCGAACCCCCGAATGCCTGCTCCAGAGGCAGGTGCCTTACCACTTGGCGACTCCCCAATGACCAGCGCCCATGGTAGCGAAAAGATCCGGAGGTTGCACAAGAAGGAATGAAGATTCTTCCAGCCGCCCCTTGCGCGGTTCATCGCAGCAGCACTTTCCCGTTTTGCAGGAGGAGGCCGATGGACTTGCCGTCTTTCGTCGAGACGGTGCGGCCTTCGATGGCGACCTGCTCCGGCCGGAAGGTGAGCTGGCCCAGGAGACCCACGAGCGTGTAGTGCGGATCATGTTCCACCTGCGCGTTGCCGTTTCCGATGTATCCCTTTCCGTCGGAGGCGATGCCGATGAACTCGTCGCCGGATCGATACCTGCGCACCTTGCCCGTTTCCACGTTCATGCCTACGAGCGATCCGATGGGAACAAACTCTTCATTGTCGAAGTACTCGGCGTAGTCGGCGCCGTCCGTCAGGTAGCCGTTCTTGGAGTTGATTTTTTCCGTCGTGTGCTGCACATCGAGCACATAACCCGGTGCCGTCGTCCCGATGCCCACTCTTCCGGTTGTCTGATCCGTAAAGATGAGCGGAGCCGCCCCCGTCCCCGTCACCTGCAGGGACTTACCCGACATAGTGCCGGTGACCTCGAGCTTGGTTTCGGGAGCTTCGGTTCCTACTCCCACGTTGCCCATGAGACGGATCGGGCCGCTCAGGGGCGCGTTGACCTGCGTGTAGTGCTGCATGCGTGGGCTGTCGTATCCGGTGATGATGGTATTTCCACGAATCTGATCTCCAAGCGTCCAGGCTGTCAGGTCTTCCCCGACAACATGTTTGAAGTACGGTTGATAGGGGCCGCCGTAATCCAGTGTGAGAGTGGGGTTGGCCACACCGAATAATTTTGCACTACCCACCACTTCCAGCGTGGTGCTTGGTGCCGTCGTCCCGATGCCCACGCGCCCCGTTGTCTGATCTGCAAAGATCAGCGGCGTCGCCCCCGTCCCCGTCACTTGCAGCGAGCGGCCGGACATCGACCCCACTACTTCGAGCTTGTTCTCCGGTGCGGTGGTGCCGATGCCGACGTTGCCCGTTGTCGTGGCAAGGTTAGCCGCGCCGGTGATCTTGAGTGCCGTACCGCTCATTCCTCCCGCCACATCTAATTTCGTCCCCGGGCTCGTCGTCGTTCCGATGCCTACGTTGCCACCTCCATATCCTATTAACACATTCTGATTATAATTGCTATTAAGCCATAGTGGCCCATCAATAACACTAATATCATCAGCCCTATAAAATCTGGCCGCTGGAACCGTAGCAGCACCAATTTGCATTGTCTTAGCATTGTTCTCATAAGTTCCGTAAACATGCAAAGGAGCTTCTGGGCTCGCCGTCCCGATGCCCACTCTCTTGTTCGTCGCGTCATAGACGAGTCCCTTGGTATCTACGATAAGGGTATTGCCCGTCGCTGTCCCCGGCCTTGGCGCGATGACGAGTGCGCCGGAGGTGGAGAGTCCGTTCTGGCCAAAGAAGGAATACCCCGAGGCGGTGCCGCTGATTTCAAGCTTGGTTTCGGGCGCGGTGGTGCCGATGCCGACATTGCCGTCGACATCTAGTACCATCTTCTCCGTTATATTCCCCGCTCCAGTTGCCCATCGAAACTCATTTCCCTGAAAATAGAGTGGTTTGAATGCGGCACCGGGAACAATTGACGTAATCCGCGATTTTAGATTTGTGGTATCATATGAAAGATATAAACCTGCGTTGTTAGAATTACTCGCCCAAGAAGTTGGGCCAGTTATGGCATCAATTGAACCGCCAAATAGTGAATTTCCGCCAGTTACTTCAAGCTTTTCCCCCGGGCTCGTTGTCCCGATGCCGACTTTTCCATCTTTTAATGTCAATGTGTCTGTTCCTCCTCCGTATGTCGATAGAGTCATCCTGACTGTCGGACCTGTATCCATTGTATAAATTCTTCCGACTTCTGTGGGTGTCGGGGTTTCGCCTTCCGTAAACTTAATTTGCATTCCAGCACCAGCTGTGCCACCTGAGGTATGCAATCTCAGAAATTCTGCGTCTGTTGCTCCGGCTGCTTGATAAATTTCCAATGGTACTCCGGGGCTGGCCGTTCCAATTCCCACTCGTCCCGTCGTCTGATCCGTATAGATCAGCGGTGCCGCTCCCGTTCCCGTCACTTGCAGCGAGCGGCCGGACATCGACCCTGCCACCTCGAGTTTGTTCTCCGGCGAAGTCGTGCCGATGCCGACGTTGCCGGAGGAATCGATTACACCCGTTGTCCATTGTAACGTCTTGGCTGCACGAAGTTTCGTGTTATCAGCCAATTCGACAACGTGCGTGCTTTCCGTGGTTGTACTGCCCCCCAACACCAACGGACTCCCAGTACCCTCAGTATAAGGGTTCAAATACATCCCACCTCCGGCTCCACCGGCCGTAAGATTCCCTGAGTCAATTTGTAATTGCCTGGAGGCGTGGATATTCATCACACTGGCCACGCCAGTATTGATATAACTGTATCCCGGATATGTTGGATTTTGAATCTGATCGACATACAGAATATTCCCAGCCCTCACCCGTGCACTTCCTGCTATATCCAATGGATACGTAGGCGTCGCCGTCCCGATGCCGACGTTGCCCGTAGTGGAGTCTGCGAAGAACAGCGGTGTCGCTCCCGTCCCTGTCACCTGCAGCGAGCGGCCGGACATCGACCCCGCCACTTCGAGCTTGTTCTCCGGTGACGCAGTGCCGATGCCGACGTTGCCACTGATGATTGCTCCGTTTGCCGGAGGAGTGCCGTACGGGGTCGCCGTTCCCGCTGCGCCGACTGCAAGTCCGCCAGCATTTGCCGTAGCCAGATTACCCGAAACATCGATCACGGAAAGATTGGAACCGTTTCCGAGTCCGACACCTGCGGATCCGACGTTATTGTTGTTGAATGTCAACGAAGTGCCCAGCAACGTTGAATAGGACAAATTGCTCGACCAGAGAGAAATCTTGGCGGAATTATTGTCGTGCCCGTTCCACGGGAAGATCTGAATGGATCTTCCTGTCGGACTGTTCGTCCCGGTCAGTGTCAGATCGCCGTGTGGTGTGATCGCTCCTACCATCGTCCCATCGCTCGCCCTCCACTCTTGCAGGTCGGCCGTTTGAGATGCAGCGCCTTTGATGATCAAGCCCGTTTCCGTCGCAGAAGGGACGATGAGATCCAGTAAGGCCTTCGGCGTAGTGGTCCCGATCCCCACTCTTCCGTTACTCACATCCGTGTAAATCAACGGTGTCGCTCCCGTTCCAGTCACCTGCAGAGATTTGCCGGACATAGTCCCTAGAGTTTCGAGATCGCCGCCGATTCTGACGTCATGACTGAATTCGAAGCGGCTATTCGCCGCCGAGAAGGTGAGCGTCTCATTGAGGAGGTTATTGCCAAACGTGAGCACTGCATCGCGTTCTTCACTATCGGCGTTGATGGTCAGGTTCCCGTTGAGCGCGAGAGCCGCGCCCGAGGAAAGGAAGGGGATAGCGCCGCTTCCCGTGCCCGCGTGGTGCTGATCCAGGAGATCGGCATTGCGGGCGAAGGGCAGCGAGAGGAGGGAGGAGCGGTCGACGGCCGTATCATCCGTATCGGCATCGAGCAGATCGTAGGTGGAGTCTGCGGCGCCGGATGCCTTCGCATCCACCTGCAGGTAGAGACTGGTAAGCGTGGAGGCGGACATGGTGCTGAAGTCCGGCAGGGCATGGACAGAGCCGAGCTCGACCGAGAAGGAGCCGTCGCTTTCCGGCGTGAGAGTGTGTTCCTCCGACCAGTTCACGTAGTTCGCCGCCGACGTATTGATCGAACCGGTGGCCGTGAGGTCGCCGGACGCGAAATCCGCGCTCTTCCACTGGCTGAAGCGGATGGTTACGGGCGTCGTCACGGCGCTGTCGTCGGTTGTGAGCAGGTGCCCCTGGTACCACTGGGTCAGCGGCACGGTGGCGGCGCCGGCTACGGCGATATTCCACAGGAGCGCGAGGAGGAGCGCTGTACCGAGGAGCAGCAGCAGCGAGGCTCTCTTTCTCATCAGGTGCACAACGGCAGGGAAGGAGCCCAAAAGACCGAAGAGACACGTACGCTTCAGCAGTGCATACCCGATGACGCAGGTGAGCATGGCGGCCAGGATGGCCGTGCCTGCAGCCTCATCGGCTCGCGTCTGTTTCGATGGGATGGCGAAGATGGTCCGGGGAGCCGCTTCATGCAGTGAGCGCAGCTCTTGAGGGAAGGGGGAGGCGGGAGGAAGTGCGGGTTGCTGCTCTCCTGCGAGCGGCGCCTTCGGAGCGTCTCCCTTCGGCGTCGTTGTCAGCGATGCGGCGGTTCTGCTTTCCTTCGATCCTGCGGGCGATGGAGTCGCTTGTGGGGAACTCGCGGATGTCCCGATGGTCGGTGCGCTTGGAGCCGAGGGACGGAAGCGTGAGGAAGAAGAGGAAGAGGAGAGAGAGGACGATGACCGGAGCGTCGGGATCGTCCGGCGGCCTCCTCCCGTCGAAACGTCCGTCGATGTTTCGGTTGATACTTGTGTGGATGAGGTGGAGGAGGACGAAGCGGCAGCCTGAGGTGTGAGTTGGTACGTCGATCCCTCGAGGAGCTGCTCGTAGTCCGTCGTGGATACGCCGTCGACTGTATAGGCCGCGCCCTCGAGCCGGCCGCCCAGAGGAGCTTCCAGAGACCGCAACTGATACACCGAGCCCTCGAGCGCGTGAGCGGGTTCGATATCGGCGAAGAGGGAGGCCCCCGTCGCGGCGAGTGCGACTGCCGCCGCCGTCTGCCACCCGTCTCCGCGCAGGATGTTCTTCGCCTGATCCTTGAGCGCGCGGCGCGCATCGGCAATGTCCTTGCGCCGCGCTTCGGCGCTGCGGCGCTTCGCCCGGTGGGACGGCGTATCCGCGAAGAAGAGGCCATACTGGTTGATGATGCGTCCCACGGTGGATGCGGACAGTTCGATCCCCTCCGTACGCAGGCGCTCAGAGATCTTCTCTTTGCATAACTGCGGCTCCGCGCTGCGCCATTCGCGAATCAGCGCGACGGTCGCCGCAGAGGTCTCCGGTTGCGGCACGTGCTTCGGGGCTCTGGATCGGTTCTCGAGCGAGGCGGGATCGTGCGGATCGAATCTCCCGAGTACGCCGTAGAGCGTGGTGCGGGAAATGGCGAAGTGCCGGCAGGTGAGGGCGATATTTCCGTGCTCCGCGGCATGCAGGAGCCAGCCCAACCGCTGGCGCGCCTGCCTGCTGAGTTCCAGGGCGTCTGCATTCTCGAGGAATTTCTCGACGTCGGCGCGATGGAGTGGGTATTGTTCCACAGCCCTGTTTGTGTAGTGCGTTTCTGCTCAGTATAGCGGAAAAACGCCGGTATGTCCACCGTGTTGCTGAGCTTGGCTCATGGGAGAAGTACGGCCATTCCCGACTGTGCCGGACGGATTTCGTACGGGATGGTGATGAGCTTTTGGCTTCTTCTTTGGAATGAGCGCGGTCTGTGTCCCTTCAGGCTCAGAAATCCGGTGCTTCTTCGAGGGATTTTTCGATGATCGTGCAGAATCTCGATGAGCTTTGCGCTCTGTCTTGCGCGGGAAAGACGCGTGGGCACTCACGCATGACTGTCCGGGATGTCGGTGATCTTTGTCCTCATCGACTCACTCTTTCTCTCTTCCTCTCCGCCAGCCACCCTTCCAGATCGAAGTCCACCCCGATGCCTCTGAGTCCGCGCTGCGTCCAGCGCGAGATACGGTGCAGAGGCCGAAGCAACCCGCGTTCCTTGATCCATTCTTTCGCAGCGGTAGCTCGTGATGGCTCCCCGATGCGGATGGCATCGAGGAGGAATTGATCGGCAGGCTGGATCTTGCCAGATCCCGTGACGAAGGAGGCGATCTCTCCGGGGTTGGTCACGTTCTGAATGACGGGAGAGCCGAGGTCTTCGCGCACATCATCCGCAATAATGCGTGCGCGCTCCTCATGGTAGGGGTGCGTGACGGCATGGAGCTCCGTGGAACCGTGACCCTGCGCAAGCACCAGAGCGCGTTTGATTTCCTCTCTCGTGCAATGGGAAAAGGAATCGACGACCATGGGCGGTAATCCTGCTCTCAGTTCTTCGGGGAGCGATGCGTAGATCGCTGCGTCCGTCTCCGCGCCCGTGCGCGGGACATGACCCCAGTCATTCATAGTGCCTTCGACGGCATAGAGGCCGGAAGGCGTGCCCAGTTTCTGTAATCTTCTTCCGTAGAGCACGCACGCGCAGACGCGTGCAAAGTTCTCCGTGAGCTCCCGGAAACCGAGATCCTGGAACCCCATCGCCGCGTCTTGAAGTAGCTGGATCCTCGCCTCAGGCGGGAGCGGTTCTCCCGTCCAGCTGCGCCCCGTCATGATCATCTCGTTGCGTGTGCGGGTCTCTGCGCTGCCCTCTCCGGTCGGTGCCGGCCGGTCCGCCTTGAAGAGAGGGAGCAGCGCGATGCTGCGCTTGGAGTGTGTGGAAGCCGACGGCGTGCTGTCTGTTTCATCCACTGGTGCAGGTTGATTGGACGGCCCGCAGCCGCAGATGGGAAAACCCTTGTCTGAGTCTGATGGCTGTTCGGGATTGCTCATGGGAGCGGAGGGGTCAGGAGTGTCTTCACAGTTGTTGCCCTTTCTCCGCGTCCGTCTGACATTTGACGCAGGTGGAGGCGTAGGGAACCGCGTTTAAGCGCGCTTTCGGGATTTTTTTGCCGCACGCGATGCACTCGCCATAGACCCTCTCTGCCGTCTCTCCCCGCAACGTTGCGATGGCCGCAGTGACCTGTTGCCGTTCCCCATTCGCTATCTGCAGGAGAGAGAGCTGTACTCCTTCGATGATTTGCGGTCCTGCGCAGTCGGTGAGGTCGCCTCCGAGGGATTGCCGCTGTTCACTGAGAACCTGCGAGGTGTCGGTGATCACCCCCTGCAATTGAATGCGTTTCTTTGCGAGTAATCTATACGAACCTGCGTGTTGCTGAGGAATTTCAGGAGGCACAGGGATGTCTGATAATCGAAGTCGCGAGGTGGTCCTGGCCATGAGGGAAAAGGGGAAACGGGGGCAGATGATAGGGGGGAAAGAGCCCATGTCAATTGAGAGGAGGGGGAAAGTTCCTCCTCCTTGAGCAGCCCTTCGTGGTTGCGGTAAAACCAAGCTCGTTGAAGGGTGGTTCGAGTTGGCCCGCGCTCCTCACCATGACGTGCAACATGCTCACTGCATTAAATCTGTATCTTCGAGAAGAGGTAGCTCCCGAGGATCAGGAGGAAGGCCGTCATAACGCTCAGGACGAGAATGTCCACGCCGAGGCCGAAGTGGGCGGCGGAGACGAGGGTTCCCCGCAGGCCGTCCACGCCGTAGGAGAGGGGATTGATGCGCGTGATGACCGAGAGGACGCGCGGGAGGTCGTTCAAAGGGAAGAGCGCGCCCGAGAGGAAGAAGAGCGGCATGACGACGAAGTTCATGATGAGCTGGAAGCCGTGGAAGTCGTCGAGGACGGAGGCGATGGCCGTGCCGAGCGCGGTGAAGAGGAGCGCGATCAAGATCATGAAGACGAGGGCTTCCGGCAGGAGCGCCCAGTCCATGGGGCGGAAGCCTGCGATGAGCGTGATGAGGAAGACGATGCAGCCCTGCAGGACGGCGACGGTCGCGCCGCCGAGCGTGCGGCCGATCATGATGTTGAGGCGGCTCACGGGTGCCACGAGCGTCTCTTTGAGGAAGCCGAACTGCCGGTCCCAGATGATCTCTATCCCTGAGAAGATGGAGGTGAAGAGGACCGTCATCGCCACGATGCCGGGAGCGAGGAACTGGACATAGTTGCCTTGTCCGGCTTTCTGGAAGACGGGTCCGAAACCGAACCCGAGTGCGACGAGGAAGAGGAGCGGCTGGCCCAGAGAGCCGATCATGCGCGAGCGCGAGCGGACGAAGCGCTTGAGTTGCCGGAGCCAGAGGATGTAGATGGTGCTCATGGGAGGGAGTTAACGGCGCGTCCAGAGACGATGGCGCATGCGGAGATGATCGATGGAGCCGGCCTCTTCTTCGCGGATGCCTTCTCCGGTGAGCGAGAGGAAGGCTTGCTCGAGCGAATCGGTATTCGTCGCTTCCTTGAGTGCTTGTGCGGATCCTTGCTTGAGGATCTTTCCGTGGTCGATGACGGCGATCTGCGAGGCGACGCGGTCGGCTTCCTCCATGTAGTGCGTCGTGAAGAAGATGGTGACGCCTTCCTCGCGGTTGAGACGCTGGATGTACTCCCAGATGTGGTTGCGGGTCTGCGGGTCGAGGCCGACAGTCGGCTCGTCGAGGAAGAGCACCTTCGGATGGTGCAGTAGCCCCCGCGCGATCTCGAGGCGGCGCTTCATGCCTCCGGAAAAGACGCTCAGGATCTCATCTTTGCGGTCCCAGAGGCCCACGAACGTGAGGAGTTGCTCGATGCGTTTGCGCCGGAGCTGCTTCTCCATGCCGTAGAGCACGCCGTGGAATTCCATGTTCTCGAAGGCCGTGAGCTCGTCGTCCACGCTCGGATCCTGGAAGACGATCCCGAAGGATCTGCGCACGCCTTCCGGATCCGCAAGCGGGTCCTTGTCGTCGAGCCGGATGGAGCCGGATGTTGGCTGCCGGAGGGTGGTGAGGATCTTGATGGTCGTGGTCTTGCCGGCGCCGTTGGGGCCGAGGAATGCGAAAATCTCCCCCTTTTTCACATCGAAGGAGATGTCATCCACGGCGGTGAATGTTCCAAACTTCTTTGTGAGGTTTTGGACCGAGATGATGGGCATGGGGGAAAGGGTACAGGAAGAGGAATTAAGGAGGGATTAATGGTTGAGTTAATCTTTGTTACCAGGCAGCCCGGCGGCACTGCGATAGGGCTTTGCCACCTTTTTCGTAACCGAAAAAGGTGGCGCC
>DMXL01000004.1:84922-150436 GCA_003483925.1 Candidatus Peribacteria bacterium
CCAAAAAGGTTTCGGCGCTGATGCTCGCCGCCTGTACGACAATGGCTCGTCTCGCGTCGCGCCGCAAACTCCTCACTCACTTCGTTCGCTCGTCGGACATGCGGCGCTCCCTTAAGGGCGCTCGACTCGCCCAAGTCGTACGACGGCGGCTCGCAGGGCGCCGAAGGTATTCATATTGATATGAAGCAAAATGGCGTGCCTTCCCTCCCTTCCATTTTCATGAAAGGAGTACTGTACTGCCGTGTCTTCCCAGTCGTTCCCTCCACCGCTATCGAGAGAAGAGTGCTTCCGGGAGCTCTTCCCGCGGGAGCCCGCGTTTCGCTTCCGGCAGGTCGAGGCTGCGCTCTTCCAGCCGAAGTGGAAGGGGTGGGCGGATGCGACGACTCTCTCGAAGGCGCTGCGCGATCGTTTGAGCGCTTCCATGCCGTGGACAGCCGTGACGCCGGTGGCGCTGCTCAAGAGTGCGAAGGGGGACACGTTCAAGGCACTCCTGAAGACAGCCGATGGATTGAAATTTGAAACAGTCCTGATGAGTAACGCCCGCGATCAGTGGACGGTCTGTGTCTCCTCGCAGATCGGCTGCGCGATGGGCTGCAGATTCTGCGCGACGGGGGCGATGGGTCTCAAGCGGAGCTTGCTTGCCGACGAGATCATGGATCAGCTGAGGTATTGGAGGACATTTCTGGAAGAGCACGGAGATCTTCCCAGTCGCTTAAGCAACGTCGTCTTCATGGGCATGGGCGAACCGCTCAATAACGTGGAGAACGTGAAGCGCGCGATCGCGGCGTGGACGAAGCATACGGACCTCGGCCCCGTGCACATCACCGTCTCCACCGTGGGCGTCCTTGTACAACTGGAAGCCCTCCTTGCAGATAAAACGTGGCCGCCCGTGCGCATCGCCATTTCGCTGCACAGCGCGGATCAAGCCGTGCGCGAGCAGATCGTGCCGTCGACGGTGCCGGATTTCCTTACGAAGCTTGCGGACTGGTCGCACCGCTATGCCGATGCGCTCGGTAACCGACGTCACTATCTCACGTTCGAGTACACGCTCATAAGCGGCGTGAATGATTCCTTGCAGCACGCCAAAGAGCTCGCGCGCTACGTCTCGAAGACGGCGGTGAAGAAGGTGAACGTCATCCCCTTGAACGCGGTTACGGGCAAGGGGTTCTCCCGCAGTGACGAAAAGAGCGTGGAGGCGTTCAAGGCCGTGCTCTTGAAGCAGGGGATCGATGTCACGGAGCGGCGAACCATGGGGGATGACATCGCCGCAGCCTGCGGGCAGCTGGCAACGGAGAAAGTGTGAGGGGGGGGAAGTGATGGGGAAGGGGAGTGTGTTTCATTCGCTCGGATGCAGGTGCTTGTTATTGTTTTTTTCTTTGTCGGGGGGCTAGGGCACCTTGTTCGGTTCCCTAAGCCCCCCGACACCCCCTTTACCCTCCTAACTCCAAGCTGGGAGGGAAACCGTAGGTTTCCCTCCCTCCCATCCCACCCTTCCCTTTTACCAACGTGGTTGGACGGCGCGCCGACCCACCAATTTAAAATCCAATAAACGGCAATACTATCGGCGCCCTGCGAGTCGCCGTCGTACGACGCGGCGAGTCGAGCGCCCGCAGGAAGCGCCGCATGTCCGACGAATGAGCGCAGCGAATGAGGAGTTTGCGACGCGACGCGAGATGAGCCGATGTCGTACAGGCGACGAGCATCAGCGCCGAAACCTTTTTGGAGCCACCTTTTTCAGTTATGAAAAAGGTGGCAAGAAGGAATCAATAACCTTGAAACTGCATCCGAGCGATCAATTGGCGAACCCAAGACAATAGAGCGAAGGATGACACACTCCCGACAATTCGGTATCATCATTATCTGACATTTCCCCCTCTCTCCATGTCCTCGAAGCACATCTTCACCCCCGAACAGGCGAAGGAAGTCGGCACCAAGATCGGCATCGCATGGAAGGATGCCGCGTTCGATCTCGAACAGTTCCGCCGCGGCATGGATGTGGAACTGGAGCACGGCAAGCGCGATACGAGGACCAACGTGACGAATGACGATCCCGTGCTCACGGGCAAGATCGCCTGGGCGCATTTGATCGAGTTTCCCGACTACTACACGCGCTTGGACAAACTCGAGACGGAGGCGGACGCGTACTGGAGTACGCGGAACAAGTAATCAGTTCCTCCGCGAAGGCGATCGTACGGAGATGACGAGATTGGATGTGGATTGATCGACGATCCGGGCGATCTCGCGCTGCAGGCGGATGAGCGTCACGAAGAGCAGCACGAGGCACACGATGAAGGCGATGAGGAGACCTAAGGTGCTGACGCGCATGGAAAGGAGAAGGTTACTTCAGTGTTTTGACGTCGACGACCCGGTCGTAGCGTCTGCCGTCGAAGACGAGCGTGGGAATCTTGATCGTGCGGAGCCTGTTCTCGACGATTTCCTTCTGCTCGGAGAGGGAGTGGGCCACGTCGTCGCCCGCGGCGAGGCGCGTGATCTTCGTGATGTCCGCGGGACCGTAGCCGATCTCTTTCAGGAGCTCCTTCAAGCGTGCTTGCGCCTGCTCGGTCGTGAAGGCGATATTGAACTTCGTCTGGAGATCGAGGCCGTCGGGATCGATGCGGTTGAAGATGATCTCCAGGAGCTGCCAGTCGGGCGGGATGTCTTTGGGATTGGTCTTGAGCGACACCATCTTCACCGCTTCGATCGTCTGGGCAAGGAGGAGGGATTTGGCGAACTTGTACCCTGTGTCCTTCTTCGCATCCGGAATGGGATAGAGGATGTAGGTGAAGTTGTAGCGATTCTCGAAGCCGGCACTCTGGATATTGCTGAGGAGCTTTCTACAGAAGGTGCAGCCGGGATCGAGCACTTCGAGCGCGTAGGGCTTGGCGGGATCCTTCGCGAGCGGGTAGGTGGCGGTCGGCGGCAGGAAATCCGTTGCTTCCCAGCGTCGGAGTCTGTCAGGGATGCGCGAGACGGTTTCTGCGAATTGTGCGAAGGGCGCGACGGTCCACTCGCCGATGCGGCCTTCCCGCACGGCATCCAGGAGATTGATCTGGTACTTATTGACTCCGCATGCTTCGCCGGAGAGCGAGCAGGACTCCACGTTTGCGGGACGGCAGGTGCCCCACACCCAGAGGTTCAGGCCCGCAACCGCGAGGTAGAGGACACTCCAGATGCTCAAAAGAACGAAGGCGAACGCGAGCCAGTCGATCCAGCGGTCGAGGAACCGCGCCCAGCGAGGATGCGTGAGGATCATCTTGCCGATGAGCCGCCCCTTCACCTCGTCGCTGAAGCTTATGTCGCAGGGGCGGAACGTGACGCGGCGGATCACGCAGTGCCACGCTTTCGCGGCCAGCGGGCGGTACGTTGCGGAGAAGACGCTTAAGATAGCGAAGACGATGAAGGCGGCGATACAGAACATAGAATAATCGGCTTAGAAAAGAGGAATAGCGGCGCTGCGCCGTTGTGCAAGATGCGCGAGTACTTCCTCTTCCCCTCTCCCCCCGCAAAGGGGGAGAGGCAGGGTGAGGGGGGGAACGGAAAGCATCATGAAATTCAAAGTGAGGGCACAGGTCAGGTGTTGCGGAGGATCTTATCGAGCGTCGCGAGGAAGTGCTCGACCTGCGCGGGGGTATTGTGCAAACCCAAGGCGATGCGCAGGAGCGGCGGGACCTTCAGGAGGTTCTTCAGGTAGTAGTGGCAGCAGAAGTAGCCGCTCCGGCACATGATGTTCTGCTCACCCAAGTACAGGGAGAGCTTGTGGGCGTCGATTGCATCGCTGTAGACGCTGATCGTCGGACTCGCCTCGCTATTGAACACCGTAAGCCCCTTGATCTTCCTCAAGCCTTCGAAGAGCTGCACGGCCAACGTATGCTCATATTCCTGCGGATTCCCGCCTTGGGGTCGGTAGCTTGCCGCCCAGTCCACCGCCGTCTTCAGCCCGATGATGCCCGCCCAGTTCTGGAGACCCGTTTCGAGGAGGGCATGCAGCTCGTGATCCTCATCGATGAGATCGAAGTCGTTCAAGCGGACGTCATTCACCGTCCCGCCGCCGAGGAAGCGCAGGTCGAGGCGGCGGATGAGATCTTTGCGGATAACGATGATCCCGATGCTCGGCCCGTACATCTTGTGCCCGGAGCCGAAGAGCGCATCGAATGCGACATCCTTCATCTCCTCGATGCCGTGCGCGAAGTGTTGGGCTGCATCGATGAGGAGCAGGCCGCCTTCGCGGTGGACGTCCTGAGCGAGCGAACGGGCATTCGGGAGCTTGCGGCCGTCGATGTTCGACATGCTGCTCAAGAGCGCCACGGCGCGGTCGAGCTTCTTTACGTCATAGAGGAGGCTGCCATCCTTTGCGCGTGGCAGGACGACGCGCTCTTTGCCTTGTGCGCGGCTCCACGTGATCGACGGCAGGAAGACGGAGTTGTGCTCGATCTCGGATGTCACGATCCGCTCGAAATCCTTGCCGGGAAGCTGCTGCAAGACGAGATTGATGCCGTAAGTGGTATTGAGGGTGAAGGCGACGGCATAGTCGCGCTCGGACTTCCCGGTGAGTTTCAGGATCTTCTTGCGGGCATCGGCGACTTCGTCATCCACCTTCACGCCCCAGGCGTACTTGACCCGCTCGCCGCAGGCGCCGTAACGGTGGTAGTACTCGGACTGTGCATCGATGACTTGCTGCGGACGCAGCGTCTGACAGGCGGAATCGAAGTAGAAAACATTCTCCGGAAGGTAGCCGAAATCCTTCACAGTGCCGGCTGTACTTTCGGCCGATGGTGAGCTCTTGGAACGGAACATAGTTGTTCAGTGGAAGGCACTATACCTGAAGGGGGAGGCAGAGACCAAAGCAGCGGAAGGGAATCATGAAGCAATACTTCCGGTTTCGAGCAATGCGTCTGTCTGGAGTCCTTGGGGTATCCGGCGTACCATCTTCGTATTCTTTCTCAATCAGAGTCATGACATCCTTCCAGCGTTTCCTCTCCCTTTCCCTCGCAGGCGTCCTGTCCGTGACCTGCATCACGGTCGCTTCTGCGCGCACGATTACCGGCGAATGCCCTGCAGGAATCAAGCGGTGCCGGCTCGTGAAGACGGTGAAGGCGGAATCAACCAATACTATTACGTGTAAAGGGATGAAAGGAGATCGTTTGCGGGAGTGCCAGCTTTCCGGCAAGCGTCCGCAGTCCAATACGGTGAATAATGACATCCTCATGCGCGGGCGTTGCTCCACCAAGACGGCCGCCGAGCGCAAGGAATGCGAGCAGAAGGCGGCCGGCAATGCCGAGAGTATCCGCCAGAGAGTGAACAAGCGGTATGTGCAGGTGATTCCGCAGGCGCAGAAAACTGAAATTGAGGAGAAGTGTGAGCCTCTGAAGACGTCGGCGGAGCGCATCAAGTGTACGCGGGAGGTGCGGCAGAGTTACGTGAATAATTAATCGGGGAAGGAGCTCAACGGATGCGGGCGAAGAGGAGAAAGAGCGCCGTGAAGCCGATGGCCATTGCAACCGGCGCAAGGGCAGGGAGGAGTGAGCGCTTGTCCGCCCGGAAGGTCTTGAGGAGCAGGGCATTGCTTACGACGGAGACCGAGCTTAAGGCCATGGCCAGACCCGCGAGCTCCGGCTTGAGCAGAAGTCCCGCAAAAGCGAACGCGCGTGCCGCAATGGGGATGCCGACGATGTTGTAGAAGAGCGCGAAGAAGAGATTCTCCTTGATCTTGCGCACAGTGGCACGACTCAAACGGATGGCAGTAGCGACGTCCCGCAGATCATTGCGAACGAGCACGATTCCGCCGGTCTCCATGGCGATGTCCGTACCGGAGCCCATGGCGATACCCAAATCGGCCTGCGCGAGGGCAGGGGCGTCATTGATGCCGTCGCCAACCATGGCGACGCGTTGCCCTTCGGCCTGGAGACGTTTCACTTCTTCCGCCTTACGTTCCGGAAGAACTTCTGCCAGTTCATGGTCGATGCCGGCTTGTGCGGCGATGGCACGGGCGGTCCTGGCATTGTCGCCGGTGATCATTATGACGGAGAGGCCCATCTTCTTGAGAGCCGCAACGGCCGCTTTGGACGAGGGCTTCAGCGTATCGGCGACAGCGATCATGCCGAGGAGATGCTTCGTGTCGGCGAGGAGCATGGCAGTCTTCCCTGCTTCTTCCAGAGCTTTCAGTTTCGCTTCGGCCGGCTGGAGGTCGATGGAATGGGAGCGCATGAGCGCGCGATTTCCGAAGAAGTAGGTCGCGCCTTTGAGTGTTCCTTCGATGCCGTGGCCGGGGACGGCGCGGAAGTGTTCCGCGTGGGAGAGCGGGAGGCCGAGGGACTCCGCGTGACCGACGATGCTCTCGGCGAGCGGATGCTCGGATCCGCGTTCGAGACTTGCGGCGATGGTAAGTAATGCATCAGCGGAGAGCCCGGAATCGGGGAGGGGGATGGCATCCGTCACGTCCGGAGAGCCGACGGTGATGGTTCCCGTCTTGTCGAGTACGACGGTGGTCAGAGCGTTGGCTGCTTCAAGCGGTTCTCCGCCGCGGATGAGGATGCCGAGTTCCGCCCCTTTGCCCGTGCCAACCATGATGCTGGTGGGCGTGGCGAGCCCGAGAGCGCAGGGGCAGGCGATGACGATGACGGAGACGAACGCGAGGAGCGAGAAGGTGAGCGTTTGTCCGAGCAGTATCCAGACGACGAAGGTTGCGATGGCGATGAGGATGACGGCCGGCACGAACCACGCGGAGATCCTGTCTGCGAAATCCTGAATCGGAGCCTTGGATCCCTGCGCGTCCTCCACGAAGCGGATGATGCGGGCAAGGGCCGTTTCGGCGCCGATCTTCTCGGCCCGGAAGCGGAGAGAGCCGTGGCGGTTCATCGTCGCGCCGAAGACGCGGTCTCCCTCCTTCTTCTCCACGGGGATGCTCTCTCCCGTCAGCATGGATTCGTCCACGGAGGAGAGGCCGGCGATCACGGTGCCGTCCACGGGAAACTTCTCTCCCGGGCGCACGATGACCGTGTCGCCGATCACAACACCTTCGATGGGGACTTCCTGTTCGTTCTTGCCTCGCAGGACGCGTGCGGTCTTCGCCTGCAGATTCATGAGTTTGCCGATGGCTTCACTGGTTTTGCCTTTTGCGCGGGTTTCGAGCCATTTACCGAGGAGCACGAAGGTGATGAGGAGTGCGGAGACTTCGAAGTAGAGGTCGGTGCGTTCGCCGAGGAGCGAATCTGCGCGGATGCTCTGGAGGATGTAGTTGGCGAGACTGTAAAAGTACGAGGTCGATGTGCCGATGGCGATGAGGCTGTCCATGGAGAACGTCCGCATCTTCAGACTCGACCACATGCCGCGATAGAATCCTCTGCCCAGCCAGAACTGAACGGGAGTCGCGAGGAGGAACCCAAGGATTCCCATCCATGGTTCGACGCGTTCCATGACGGGATTTCCCGGAAAGAACGCAAGGATCATGGTGAGGACGAGCGGGGAGCTGAAGGCCAGAGCGATGAGGAATGCATGGCGGTAGGAACGGATTTCCCGCCCGCGCCGCCGCCGGTCTTCCTCATGATCGGAGGCGGAGGCCACCTGTGCGCCGTATCCGGCTTCTTTCACCGCCGTGAGAAGATCGAATTCTTTGATCATCTTCGGATCGAAGCGGATGTGTGCTTTCTCCGCGGCGAAATTTACATTGGTCTCTTCGACGCCCTTGAGAGCCGTCAGTGAGCGCGTGATGAGTGCCGCGCAGCTTGCGCAGTGCATGCCGGTGATGGAAAGGGTGGTGTTCTGCGATGTCATGGGAGGAGGGGGATCGGAAAGGGGGGATGTGCGTGTCATTGTACGATGAAGGTACCGCGCACCATGCCCATGGAGCAGCTGAATGCGATCTCGCCGGGCGCGGAGGGCGCGATGAATTCGATGACGTTCTCGCCGCGCTTCAGGATGCGCTGGATGCCTAAGTCCGGCACCACGAGTCCGCTCGTGCAGCCACTTGCATCGGAGGCATCGACGATCCACCGGACCGGGACGCCGGCCTGGAGCGTGATGACTTCTGGATCGTAGCGATAAGAGCTGACGCGCATGGCGATTTGCTGGACGGTGCCGGGAGCGGGGGCTGCCGGCACGGCAGGTGCTTGCGGGGTCGGAACCCGTCCCTGTGTCGGAGACGGCGGTGCTTGCCGTGCCTCTGCCTGTTGATTGTACTGGGGTGCAGTGCCGAAGGAGACGTTGTAGCCGAGGAGTGTCAAGCCGCTGCGGATGTTGAAGAGCGCGAGGACGAGCACAAGAGTTCCGGAGAAGCGAAGGAAGATGCGCGAGAACGATCCGCGCGAGAGGGAGGAAACGAGGCTGACGCCCAGGAGTGCCGGTAGGGTGCCGAGAGCGAAGAAGAACATGGTGAAAGCGCCCATCTGGAAGCTGCCGGAGGCGAGTGCGGCGAGCTGGAGGGATTGGGTGAAGCCGCAGGGCAGGAAAAAGGTGAGCGCTCCGAGTGCGAAGGGGGCAAGGGGGTGGTCCGTCTCGGACAGTTGCGCGATGCGGTGGGCGAGTGCCTTCGGCGGTCGGACCGGGAAGCTCCCTTTCGGGATGATCTTCAGGATCGTGAGGGCAAGGTAGAGCATGATGAAGGCGACGGCGATCGTCATGTACCCCGTTGTCTTCGCTGAGAGCGCGATCGATTGGCCAAGCCAGCCCACGAGGCCGCCCAAGACGAAGTAGGAGATCAGGCGTCCGCTATTGAAGTGCAGGAGCGGCATGATGCGCTGCGCACCCGTGGAGGAACGGTGCGTTTCGTTGTACTTCGCGGCGACGGCCAGCAGGAGCCCGCCCGTGACGGCCAGACAGCTCGATGCGCCGGCGACGAGGCCGATCACGAAGATGCCGCCGAAGGTGAGCGCGCCCGTCGTGGATGGGGCCAGGGAGACGATGTTGTAGGCACTCAGGATCTTGTAGACGGCGAAGATGATGATCAGCGCGCCGCCGATTTCGAGCCATGAGTTGCCGGAGGATTCTGCGGGTTTTTCGTGTGAGCCCGGACCGTCGACGCAGCGGTACCCTGCTTTCTGAATGGCTGAGGATATCGTTTCCTCAAGCTCTGCGTATGGTTTCGCAGTCCGGATGTTCGCCGTGCCGCTGCGTCTCGATACATGCGCTTCGAGGATGCCGGGAAGTGCGCGCAGGGTCCGCTCAAGCAGGATTTCGCAGCTGCCGCACGTCATTCCGCCGATGAGGATGGTTGTTTCGTATGGTGATGGAGATGGAGTCGTCATGGGAGAGAGGAGAAGATAATCAAAGAACACTCCTATCGTTGAGTGCTCGAAAGAAAAACTCCTCTCTACTGCTGAAGAACGATTGTTTCGGTAAGGAGATCGGGCGGAGGCGGCCACTCCATGGAGACGGGGTTGTCCGCAGAGGGGGCTAGCAGAGTGAGAACGAGAGGGGTCTGGGAGACCGGCAAGACTGCGGCAATGCTCCATGGCATGGATGAGTGCAGGCTGACCGTCGGCATCAGGGAACAGTGTTCGCCGTGCGCGGGCATCGGGGGAGCGTCGGATGAACGGTGTCCGGGGCACCCGTGCCCCATCGTTTGCATCGCTGCCTCCATCGCCGACTGGTCTGTTGGGAGGGGGGCTGCCTGCGCGATACAGGTGTTGCACAGCAGGACATTGAGGCCGAAGACGATGCTCAAGGCGAGTTTCATGGGAACATCAGTATAGGGCCTTTCAGAAAAAATGCAAGCATTTGGCAATTCTCGGCAGAATTTTCAGTCATAGGGATGGATGGCGAGGGGGGATTATCCCTTCCGTCCGACCATGCTCTCGCGGTTCATCCGCATCTTCTCCTGTGCTTCGGTTGTGATGGCCTTGAGGCAGCGTGCGCGCGGGCGCCCCGGTTCGACATCGCGCATGCAGTGCAGACGTTGCGCACGGATATCGTTCACGTATGGCAAGCGCTCCGTGTTGATGTCCGTCACGGGCTTGAATTCGCCGAACGTGCGGCGGTTCACTTCCCAGTAACGCTGGTTCTCCTTGTAGCGTTGCTCCTGCAGTCGCTTGCGCAATTTGGTGCCGCCGATATCCAGACGGTCGTAGACGGCGTACGTTTCCGTGGGCTTCGCGAGACCCCAGCTCGTGCGGACATGCATCAGCTGACGTTCCTCACAGCGTATCTGGTCGGTGTAATCGACATTTCGGCAAGTGCGCAGCAGCTGTTCGCGCTGCTCCGTCGTGAGCTCCGGTTGCGCGAGCATGGCGGCGGAAGCAATGAGCGGCGCGAGGAGCAGTGTCGCGGCGAGCAAACCGGCGGAGAACGTGCGGGAAGACATGGGATAGGTCGGATGAGGAAGCTCATCCTAAGCGAATTATGGATCGAGTCCAGCAAGTCTACAAAAAATCACCCCGGTGAAGGGGTGATTTCCCATTCGATGGTAAGTCAGAGACTTACTCCGAACGCTCCGCCCGGAAGCACGTATTGCATAGGACGGGTCTGCCGCCCTCTTCCGGGGTCCGCGGCTTGAAGCGCACCTGGCAGGCGGCTCCGCACTTGGCGCACACGGCGTCATAGAGCGGGCGATTCGCCCGGTCGGACTTCCGCGAGGCTCGGCAGGACTTGCAGCGCTGTGGAGCGCTCAAGTTCTTCGAGGCGTAGAACTCCTGCTCACCTTCGGTGAAGGTGAAGGTTGCGCCGCAATCGCGGCACGTGATCTCCTGATCGGCCATAAAGCTGATGAGGAAGGAAATAAAGATACAGGTTCCTTCTCATCAGGTTTCTCGTTGAAGCGATAACGTCTGCTCGAAGGTCTCTGCTATTCTCACTGTACTAGAGACGGGAGGCAATGTCAATGATTCATTCTGTCACCACCTTTTTCATAACTGAAAAAGGTGGCGCCAAAAAGGTTTCGGCGCTGATGCTCGCCGCCTGTACGACAATGGCTCGTCTCGCGTCGCGCCGCAAACTCCTCATTCGCTTCGCTCATTCGTCGGACATGCGGCGCTCCCTGCGGGCGCTCGACTCGCCCAAGTCGTACGACGGCGGCTCGCAGGGCGCCGAGGGTATTGCCGTTTGTTGATCGATGTTTGGTGCGTCGGCGCGCTTCGCGCGGCAGGGCCTTCCCCTTCACCCCCCGTGGCGCGCCGTCCCCCTCAACGAGGTTGGAATGCAATAGGGCAATTGCCTTCTCGTACCATCGAGAAACTTCCATGATCGGTTGACAGACGGGGGGAGTCCGCACTTGAATGTGCCCCAAGTTTCTTCCCCAATATTGTATGTCTGAATTTCCGAAGGATGATATGACCGTGCTAGTCCCCGGCATTCTTGTTCCATTGGATTCGGAAGGGAAACCTGTTGGAGGAACCCCGGCTCTTTTGGAGATGACCAAGAAATCACTTCAGGATGCGATGAGCAAGGGGGGGGAAATATCCGATGCACAAGGTGAAGATACGCAGGACACGGGCGCGCGGCGCGGACCGGCCGTCAACAAACCGGCATTCGACCAGGGTTGGGAAGAGATTTTCGGGAAGAAGAATTGATGTGTTCTAAATGAATCGTTCCATCCATCGAGAAATATCGGTGATCGCCACCTCCTCCACGGGGGTGGTTTTCACGTTCTTGCGCGGCTGCAGCCGTTCGATGAAGTCCGGCACGTCTTTCCCTTGGTAGAGGATGCCGGTGGCGATTTTCTTGCCCGTATCCACTGCGGTCTTCCGGGCGAGGTCGAAGTCAGAGGTGTCGTACTTCTTCTTGCCGTCTTGGACAGAGTAGCAATGCTCTTCGAGCCACTCCTGCGTGGCGAAGTGGTTGTAGCTCGGACAGGCCTGGAGGATGTCCACGTAGGCAAATCCCCTGTGCAAGATCGCCGCTTTCATGATCTGTACCATTTGCGGGACGTTCCCCGAGAACGCGCGGGCGACGAACGTGGGCTTCAGCGAGAAGACGAAGTCCATGCTGTTTAACGTTTCCTCGGGGATCCCGTTCGGGGAGGAGTTCATGCGCTCGCCCTTCTTGGTGAGGGCGCTCGCCTGGCCCGTGGTGAGCCCGTAGTTGGCGTTATTGTGCATGAGCAGGGTGATCGGATAGTTGGAGCGGATGGCATGCACGAGGTGTCCGACCCCCTCCGAGAAGCTCGCGCCGTCGCCCCCGACGGCGATCACGGGCAGGCGGGGATTGGCGAGCTTCGCGCCCGCCGCGAGCGGGATCACGCGCCCGTGCAGTCCGTGGATGCGGTAGCCGAGCATCTTGTCCGACATGTTGCCGTGGCATCCGACGTCGTAGCACAGCAGCACCTGGTGCGGCTGCAGCTTGAGCTCGACAAGGGCCGTCTTGAGAGCCGTCCAGATGCCGTAGTTGCCGCACCCCTCGCACCACGTGGGAGTCACGGAGCACGTGTAGTCCTTCATGACCGGGCCGGAAGCGGAGAGGGGGATCTTCTTCATGGGCGCAGGAGGGGCATGAGCTTCTCCTTCAGTTCATCGGAGAAGAACGGACGGCCGTCCGCCTTTAAGACCTCATCGGTGGGGCCGATTCCACAGGCACGCTTGAGGAGCATGGAGAGCTGGCCTGTGTGATTGCCTTCCACGCAGACGGTGTGTTTTGCCGCCCTTGCAAGCGCGACGAAGCGCTCCGTCTTGAGCGGCCAGAGGTAGGTGTAGTGCAGATGTGCGATCTGTCGTCCTCTGAAGGCTTCGTCACGGAGCACGTCTTCGACGACTCCTTTCGTGCTTCCCCAGCTGACGATGAGGATTTCCGGATGCTCCGAACCGGTGATGTCCGGTTCCGGGAGAGAAGCCTTGAGAGCTTCCAGCTTCTTCATGCGTTTTTGCATCTGCGCGGCCGCATTGGCGGAGGCTTCGGAGACATTGCCCTCACTGTCATGCTCGTCACCCTGCGCGCAGTACGTGACCGCCTCGCTTCCCGGGAGCCATCGCAGAGAGATGCCGTCGGGAGCGGACGGATCGTAGCGGTCGGATGCCTTGAGGGACTTGAGCTTCTTAGGATCGGTCACGAGTGAGCCGCGGCGAAGCTGAGAGCGTTTCTGATCGTAGGGCTTCTGCGTGAAGAGCGCCTCGGCGAGGTGCTTGTCCGTGAGGACGATGACGGGGATCTGGAACTCTTCCGCCTTATTGAACGCTTCCGGCATGAGGTCGAAGGAATCAGAGCTATCTGCCGGGGCGAGGACGAGCCGCGGGAACTCGCCGTGTCCGGCGTGGACCGCGAGCAGCAGGTCTCCCTGCGCCGTCCAGGTGGGCAGGCCCGTGCCGGGTCCGGGGCGCTGGGCGAGGACGAAGACGGCGGGCGTCTCGGTGATCCCGGCGAGCGAGAGGGTTTCCGTCATGAGGTCGAATCCGCCGTCGGACGTCGCGGTGATCGCGCGCGTACCCATGTGCATCGCGCCGACCATCATTTGCGCGGCGGTGATCTCGTCCTCCGCCTGCTTCACCGTCATGCCCGTCTCGTTCTGCAGGTCGGCGATGTAGGTGAGCAGGGGGCTTGAGGGCGTCATCGGATACCCCGCGTACAGGCGGCAGCCCGCATGCACGATGCCGAGGCCCATCGCATGGCTTCCGGTGAGCAGCAGCTGCTTGCGCCATTGATCGTCCGGCTCCGGCAGGGTGACGCAGATATTTGCTGCGTGCTTCCCGTGGAAGGCGAATCCTTCTTCGATGCAGGAGAAGTTCTGTGCGAGGAGATCTGCCTTGTGGCCGAACTGCTCCGTGACGAGCGCTTTCAACTCCTCGGGCTTGCGCCGGAAGATCGACCACACGACGGCGGTGATGAGGACGTTTCCCAGGATGGGTTTCGCGTTCAACGTTCGGAGGATGTCGAGCGTCGGGAGCTCGATGATCTTCAAATGTTTTGCAGAGATGAGCTTCTCTTCCTCCGGCGAAAATTTCCACTGCGCCGTCTGGTGGATGAGGATGCCGCCTTCCTTGAGGTCGGGCAGGTTCGTGCGGATGCCATGATGATTGAAGCAGACGACGACATCGACGTGCGTTTCGGAGCTTCGGATGAGAGTATTCGCACTGTCCAATTGGTAACTGGAATGGCCGCCGCGGATGAGCGACATGTACTCGCGGTACCCGAAGACGCAGTACCCGGCGCGCTTGAGTCCTTTCGCGCACATTTCCCCCACGGAGTTCACTCCCTGGCCTTGGGCGCCGACGACTTTGAGCGAAGTTCTTACCACGATAGGGGGGAGAGGAGGGAATGGGCACCTGCCCACCGTAGCCCCGCTTAAGCGGGGCGGAGGCGGGCGCCGACGACTTTGAGCGAAACACGCTGCATGCTGTGACGAGGGGTGCATTGTACCCTATATTGGCCGAAAATCAGCGAAAAAGTCCCCATTGACCTCCCTGATTTCGAGGCCTAGGCTCTGTGCGATTTACGACTGATTGCCATGTCCGGTATCTCTTCTGAGGGTGGCTGGAATCAGCTCTACGCAAAGTACGTACAGTTTCACGAGGCTTTCACAAGAGCGGGCGGGGAGGGTCCCCTGCGCGCTCCCGACGAGTTTGTCGTGTGGATGGATAGCCAGGGCAAAAAGATGCGCAAGTCTCTGATTCGGCTCTTCAGTTTGGGGTATGACAAGATCGTCGGACGGGGACGGAGGAGTCCGCCGGATGCAGCCGCTCAGCAGTGACGCGTTTCGCTCGGTGAGATTCGTCCGCGAGGTTATGGCTTCTTTGTCGGCATGTCGCAGACGATCTGCGGCGGCTTCACGGTATGTTCGGGGGTTTCCTTCCGCTTCCACTGGTCGATGGAATCGAAAGCGTCGAAGTACATGTTGTGCATGCTCTCGTCCGTGTAGAACGCGATGTGCGGGGTCGAGACGACATTGGGAAACGCGATCAGCTCCTTGTTCTCCGTGAAATTCTTCTCGTGTTCGAGGACATCGAGGAGCGCATAGCGCACCTTGCCGCTCTTGATGGCCTTCACGAGCGCGGGGGAATCGATCACCGATCCGCGTGCGGTATTCACGAGGATCACGCCGTCCTTCATCTGCTTGAATGCCGCAGAGGAGATCATGTGGTCGGTCTCCGGGATGGCAGGAACGTGGATGGTGATGATGTCGCTCTTCGCAAGGAGTTCATCAAGCGGCACGTACTGCACGTCGAGGAGCTCCTCGAGCTCGAGGGTGCGGCAATGGTCCGTCGCGAGGATCTTCATGGAAAACCCGTGGGCGATCTGGGCGACCCTGCGGCCGATCTTCCCCGTGCCGATGATACCGAGGGTCTTGCCCCGCAAGGTGACGCCGCGCAATCCGTGGTAATCGAAGGTTCCGCCCTCCACGCGCTCGTCGCCCTCCCGGACGTGTCGGAGTGTAGAGAGAAGCAGCGCGAAGACGTGCTCCGCGATCACGTGCGAGCCGTAATCCGGGACGTTGCAGACGACGATAGAGCGCTCAGAGCAGGCGGCGAGATCGATGTGGTCAGTGCCGACGGAGCGCGTGGCGATGAGCTTGAGCTTGGGAAGCTTGCCGAGCACGTCCTTGGTGAATTTCGAGTAGATGAAGCAGGAGATGATCTCGGCATCCTTACACTTCTCCAAGACACCTTTTCCCTGAAGATCCTCGGGGACGGTCACAACATCGCCAAAGTGCTCTGTAACAGTATTGCGATCTTGCGGTTCGACTTCGAGGAAGACGATGGGGGGCATGGGGACATTGTAGTGCACTTTTGTTGTTGCAGCACCATGAGGAAACCCGTGGTGCGATATTCTGTAGTGTGTGAAATGCATGAGCTCATCTTCTTTCTTTGTCAGGGCGACAAAGAAAGAAGCAAAGAAAGCGCTCCGCGCCTTTAGCCCCTCCTCTTAGGCCCTGTGCCTCCTCTCGACCCCTCCAAGGATTCGGGGTCGCCTCGTCGGCTTATCCCGCACGTGCGGGGCAGGGCCTTCCCCTTCACCCCCTCCTTCGTCAGGCTCAGGACAGGCTGTGGCAGCGGGGCCCGCCTCTAACTAAGCAACGATGCCGACGAAACCTCGCAGTAATGCACCCACGCCGTAAGCGATCACCGCGCAGACGGCTCCGACGGAGACGATCTCCAGCGGCCCCCTGAACCACCGTTCCTTCGTCACGTAGCTGCGGGTGATGCCGAGGAGGACGAGCGCGGCGAAGGTGGCGATGATCGCGGAAAGGAACTGTTCTTGAAGCGCAATCGAGAAGAGGTAGGGCATCAGTGGAATCGATCCGAAGAGGATGAAGGAGAGGAAAGTGGAGAGGGCGGTCTGGAGAGGGCTGTCCGTCGTTTCCTCATGTACCCCGTGTTCCTCCGCCAGCATGGTCTTCACCCAGAGGTTTTTGTCGGCAGTGATCGTTTCCACGATTCGTTCCAGCGTCTCGCCGGAAAAGCCTTTCGCCTGGTAGGCGCGGAGGATTTCCTCACGTTCCATGGCAGGTTCCTTCTCGATCTCTTCCAGCTCCTCTCTGCGTAATTTTCTGAACTTGTCGCGGTCGGATTTGACAGAGAGATACGTCCCCGCGCCCATGGAGACGCCGTCTGCCAAGAGGTTGGCGAGTCCGAGGATGATGATAACGGAGGCGGGAAGCTGGGCACCCACTGTCCCGGCAACGACCGCGAAGGTCGTCACGATGCCATCATTGCCGCCGAGCACGATGGAGCCGATGAACTCGCGCAGCCTTGTCCCGTGCACATCGGCAGCGAGGTGCGCCTCGAGGGCCGGTGAGATGTTACGCAGCGTGGACACGGATGGGAGCTCGTTCAGCGGGTGGTCTTCTGGCTGGAACTCTGGCCTGAGCTCTTGAGATCCTGCAAAAATTCCCGATAGGATCCGCGTTCATCATCGTCGAGGCCGCCGTTCATCATCCAACCGGGGCCGCCGAAGTCACGTGTGGAGAACATCATGCGGAATCCCCCGGCGGCTATCGGGAAGGTGAGCAGAGCACCGAGGACACCGACTACGATGAGCCAGATGCTGAGCGACTTCAGGTTTTCCTTCTTCAGGTTCTTGGCGGCCCAAACAATGAAGAGTACGAGGCCGGTCAAAGCGACGACACCGAAGAAGAAATGAATGCAGTGGCCTGCGAAGAGGAGGGGAGAGGCGAAGGAGGAGAAGAAGGTATTCATCATGGGGGAGGGGGGAGGAGGCTCCAGTATAGCTCCAAGATTGGTTGCTGTGCAGGACTTTTACATGGGTGATGTGCGACAGATGCGCGGCCACCTCGTTTCATTCTTAAGCGTGCTGTTCTCCACAGAGGCACATGTTCAGTTTCCTCCGAACGATCGGCGAGAGTTGACCGATTTCGTCGATCTGAAGACGTTCTGCGTTGATCAGGGCGCGCAGCAATCCTCCCAAGTTGTCAGGACGTAAGCCTTGTTCATTCATGAATTGATCTCTGACAACCTGCATCCGGCCGAGATCATCCCCAACTTGTCCGACTACGAGCCGATGCACGAGCTCGCGTGCGTCTGCGATATCCATGTCTGTCACCCGACATTCATCCAGGAGAGCTTGTGGAAGGCTGTCTGGTTGCGGATGGGAAACAGTCTGCAGGTTGGCGGGTGGCACCGCAACCTCCTGCCCGATTTCCGTTGGTGTGGCGATGGTACTCATGGGAGAAATGGGGAATGGGAAATAATGCAAATGGGCTTACGCGCCGGTTGGTGGAATCTCTTCGTCCGGGTCATTGAAGGTGGATTCAAGGAAGTGTCGCGTGGGAATGCCGATTGCGTTGTTTGCTTCGGCTTCGTCAGCCGGGATTTTAGGACGAGCGGTTGTCGCGATGATCGCTTCGCTCTCGTCGGGACCCCCTGCGAATCTGATCCCGGCTATTGCTCGCTGCATCATGTCGGCTTCCGTGTCGTTATAGCGCCAAGGTTCTTCGAAGTGTGATGGAGTCATTTGAGGGAAGGGAAAAATGGAACTACAAAAACCAGCCCCCGCTTGGAAGGGAGGCTCGTGCTATTTACTTAAAATCTCTCATGCACGCAGCGACCCTTCCGCCGTAAGGAGCCCTTCGACAAGGCTCAGGGCAGGGAGAGTAAGAAGGCCGAGGAGCAGGAGTCCTCGTTGCTGCATGATGGGAGCATTGTACGGAGAGTCGTATGACTGTCAAGGTCTAGGCGATGATCGATGGGCCGTGCTGAGGAGAGAGCGAACCAACCTCCAGAGCTTCCATGTCGGCTTCATCGACGGCATGGGCGATGTGCATGAGGAGGGGGTGCGTGATGGAGTACTTCGGTTCGCGGTAGCGTGCGATTCCGTAAGCCGATATCGCCCTTCGTGCATCAGGCGGGCTCTTCCTCTCGTTCCATGCGACGAACGAGGCGAGGCCCCCGTGTTTCCACAGGTGCGCCGTTCCGTTGTCGAATACGAGGTGGGCGTGTTCTCCGTCAGAGCGACTCGAGAGAGGGCAGAAAGCCATCACGTGCCAATCGATGTCGAGCAGGTGCCGTAGCGGCGGTGCGATGGCCAGAAGGTGCATGGGCATTCCGTACTGCGAGAATGATCGGCACGCGCCGTAGGCGTGGTTGTTGCAGCGCAGGCGGGAGAGATCGGGAACTTCGTCGGCTCCGTAGTAGGTGAAGAACTCGCGGGCATTGTCGGGAATATTCGTGATGCCCTCGTCCGTTGCGCGCTGCATGCCGTTGCCGAGCATGGCAGGAAGGTCGATGATCGAGTTCCCACCTGACCCGTCCGGCTCGGGGTTCGGTATCTCCGGTTCGTTGATGGCTACGTTCATCTCGCGGCGAACGATGTACTGGAGCTCAGGAAGCGAGCGCGGACATGGGTACTCGGACGAGAGAGGGCGGGCTGTCGTGAGCTCCCGGAATCCCATTCCGCCAAGCGCGTTGAGAATGACGACGAAAGCGGAGTATTTCAAAAAACGCCGCCGCCGATCGACGCCCGCTTTCAGTTCCTCGAGGGACATGTTCTCGAACGGTTGGGAGGCACGCCGTGTGCAACCGGTCTCGTTGCTCTCCATCGCGCTCACCGTACGCTCTCCGTTGCATTGCAACAATCCATCCTTTGCAGGTGCTGTCTGTTGCACATCGTTCCACCCTAACGGCACAATTCCATTGCATTTTCGTGGAGCCGTTCTCCTCTACAGCCTTTCCTTTGCACGACGACTGAAGAATGATTACACAGCCGGGAACTCGATAATCTTCCCCGTGAATGCTTTCAGCCGGATGACCGGTTCGGAGGTGATCGTTCCGGCGCGCTTCGCTTCGATGCCCTCTCCCTTCAGGAGCTTGAGCGCTTGGGGGACGTCCTTTTCCGGGAGGACGACGAGCATGCCGTTTGAGAGATTCCACGTCCGGTACGCCTCCTCGGTCGGGACGTTGCCCAGCTTGATCAAATCCTGCATCGCCTCGTGCGGTAGCCACAGATCGGTGAGCTCCGCGCCAGTGTCGCTTCGCTTCAGGATGCGCTTGAGTTTGCTCGGGATGCCCCCGCCCGTGATGTGCGCGAGGCCCTTCACGGGAACGGCTCGCTCCTCGCCGAATCGGCCGATGAGCTTGAGGAGTGCGGCGGAGAAGATGACGCTGGGAGTGAGCATGATTTCTCCCCAACTGACGCCTTTCTTCCATTCCTTCTTGAACCACTGGGGGCCGAACGCGTCCGAGAGGATCTTGCGGATGAGCGAGAAGCCGTTACTGCGTGCAACCGTGCAGCGCAGGCTCAAGACCGCATCGCCGGCGGCGATGGTCTCCGGTTTGAGGACTTTGTCTTTCTCCACGACGCCCACGACGGTTGCGCTCCAGACCGCGTTGGTGACGGCTCCCGGCACTTCCGCGATCTCGCCGGCCGGAACGGCGATCTTCTGCTCACTGCAGGCGTTCGCGAGTCCGCTCATCAGTTGATCGATGACGGAGGCGTCGATCTTGGGGACATCGATCGTGTTTGTGATGGCGATGGACTCCGCGCCGGTGCACACCGCATCGTCCGCGACCATGGCGGCGAGGTCAGCGCCTAAGGTGTCGAACTTCCGGCAGTCGAATGCGAGATCGATCTTGGATCCCGTCGAATCGTCGCTCACGACGAGGTAGTGATTCCCCATGTTGAGGAAACCTCCGTAGCCGTCCTTCTCGAAGACCGGTGCTCCGATCCGTCCCTTGCGCGATGCAAACGTGGAGGCCGCATGCTTGTACGCGTTCATCGAAGCGCGATCCCCTTCGGAGATATCGACGCCGGCATCCTTGTAGGTGGTCATGGGAGGGGGGAGCAGGTGAGCTCAGGGTAGCGGAAATATCTGTAGACGTGTAGGTATCGATGGTGGTTTGTTTGGTGGTTCCCGCATGCATCCGGGGCTACGCTCCGGATGCATGCATGGGATGATTGCGCGAAGCGCGGGTCTCGCGGGTTCCCGCGCTGGAGCGCTTCTTTGAAGGGAAAGATAGTTCATGAAAGGAAACCGACAAGGTTTCCTTTCATGCATTGATCGACGTCACCCGCACCTTCCGTGTACGCGGTTTCGGCTCCAGAGCGGTCTCATCGGGAGGAGGGGTCGGGAGATCGCCGAGAAGCTTGTGCGATTGCGGACGGGCCGTGCGGTAACCGCCCGCAGAGTCGCGTGTGATCCGGCCATTCTCGAGCGAGATGACGCGTGTTTGGAGGGAATCGACGAGACTTGCGTCGTGCGTGGCGAGAATGACGGTCGTTCCGTCTTTGTTGATCCTCTGGAGGAGCGCAAGGATCTGCTTGGACTGCTCGGGATCGAGATTGCCCGTCGGTTCGTCGAGGAGGATGACCATGGGGCGGTGGACGATGGCCCGCGCGATGGCCGTGCGCGCCTTCTCTCCGCCGGAGAGGGAGTAGGGCAGCGCCTCCGCCTGGTTCACGAGATCCATGTTCCTCATGAGCTCCGATGTACGCTTGCGGATCTCTTGGTCCGAGGCGCAGCAAACCTCCAACGGAAAAGCAATATTTTCGCGAACAGTGAGGTGCGACAGGAGTTTGCCGTCCTGAAAGACGATGCCCACCCTGCGGCGCAGGAGTCGCATGGCCATCGGCGGGATCGCATGGAGTTTCACGCCGTCCACTGCGATCGTGCCGCTGCTTACCTCCTCCGCGCCGGCGATCAGGTGCACGAGAGTGGACTTCCCCGCGCCGCTGCGGCCGATGATGCAGACAAATTCGCCCGGATTGATCTGCAGCGAAATATCCGAGAGGACCTTGCGTCCGGAGAATGATTTGCTGACGCTCTTCAGCGTGATCATGGAGGCGATTGTACAGGACTTGGGACGTAGGACATAGGACTTAGGGCTGCCGTTGCTTACCGTAGAGACACCACGCCGTGGTGTCTCTACTTTGATTTCTTCAACAGTACATAGATCTCCTTGCTCCGGTCTCTGCTCGCTTCGACCTGCGCCGTGCGCACCGTGCCCCATTCGCGTTTCAACCGTCGCAGAAATCCGTCGAAGTCCGCGCCGCGCAGCACTTTGATCACGCAGGTGCCGCCGGGTTTCAGGAATCGTTCCGCGATGTCCGCCACGGCCTGGCTCAGCTCTATGCTTCGCCACTGGTCGACGTCCTTCACGCCGCTCGTGGAGGGCGCCAGATCGGAGAGGATGAGATCGAGGGGGCGGATATTTTGCTGAGCGAGCAGAGCGGAGACAGCGGGAAGATCCGTGATGTCCTGCACGAAGGTCGTGGCTCCCGCTATGGGTTTCACTTTCTGCAAGTCCATCCCGATCAAGCACCCCTTTGGTCCGATGCGCTTGGCCGCGTACTGCATCCAGCTGCCCGGCGCGCAGCCGAGATCCAAAACTTTCATGCCGGATTTGAGGAGAGAGAACCGCTCGTCGAGTTCCATGAGCTTGTAGACGGAGCGGGCGCGGTAGCCCTCCTTGGCAGCCTTGCGGCTCCATGCGTCATTGGGGATGTAGGGCTTGGGCATGAAGTTAGCGTAGGGGATGTTTCTTGATCACCGAAGCAGGTCGCGGATATTTCTCGTGCGTCTTGAAGGTCTTCTCGAAGACCAGCAGTTGACGCTCGCCCCACCCGGCCGGGAGCTCGTAGGGATACTGGTCGGTCAGGTGGCAGCTGAGCTCCGCCCGCGCGAGGAGGGAATCCGTGAGTTCCGCATCGATCTTCATGCTCTTCCAGGCGACGACTCTTCCGCCGACCTTCGCAAACGGGGCACACCACTCGAGCAGGACGTTGAGCGGGGCGACGGCGCGGGAGAGGACGAGATCGAAGCGCTCGCGGTATGCGGGATCGTGCCCCAGTTCTTCACTGCGTCCGGTGACCACTTCAGCATTAGAAATTTCGAGAGTGGCGATGATCCGCCTGACGGCGTCCATCTTCTTCCCGATGGAGTCGATGCCGGTGAACCGGCATTTCTCTCTGCAGATCGCGAGCGGCAGGAGCGGATAGCCTCCGCCGGTGCCGAGATCGAGAATACGCAGATCGGATGAATCCGGGTGCAGGAGCGGCGTATCCAGGATGGCGAGGGAGTCTGCGATATTGCCGTACCAGTTGAGCTCCTTCGTGCGCATCGCCGAGAGGTTGAGCTTCTCGTTCTCTCTCAGGAACGCATCGCTGAGCGCCTCGAGCCGACTATGGAACGCTTCGGGGATCATGGAATTGAGGTTCGCCTCCGTTCATGTTAGCGTCAGGATACACCTTCCCACCCCCACTCGTGCCCCACGGACAGCGCATCGCGGAACTCCTCCTCAATGTCGGAGCCGTACGTCTCTCCATCGATCCGCCGTTCACCTGGACGAGCGGCATCAAGTCGCCCATCTACTGCGACAATCGCATGCTCTACAGCCACCCCGATGCGCGCGAGTTCGTCGTGCGCGCGCTCACCGAGCGGGTCAAGACATTGCATATCGAGCCGGATGTCATTGCCGGGACGGCTCTGGCCGCCATCGGCTGGGGCGCGCTCGTCGCGGACCGGCTGGGCCTTCCCTTCGTGTACATCCGTTCGAAGGCCAAGGAGCATGGGACGCAGAAGAGGATCGAGGGGGATCTGAAACCCGAGCAACACATCGTGCTCATTGAGGACCTGATCTCCACGGGCGGCAGTTCCGTTTCCTCCGTGGAGGCTCTGCGGGAGGAGGGGAAGGGCTTCGTGACGGACATCGTCGCCATCTTCAGTTATGCCTTGCTCGCCGGGCTCGAGAAAGCGCAGGAAGCCCGCGTCACCCTCCATCCGCTCTCGAATTTCTCCACCCTCATCGATGTCGCGGTGAAGCAGGACCGGATCATGGAGGAGGATGCCGCGATCGCCCGCGAGTTCATCCGCGATCCGGAGAATTGGAGGAAGTAGGCTTAGGCAAGCCATTTGTGGAGATCCGACGAGCATTGACAGAATATTCAAAATAGTATATAAACATTATTAGCAACAATAGCCGTTCTACCAAGATGTTGAGCGGTCGTTGCGATCGCTCCTTGGCACTATCGGCTTTTGTTTCAACTGGGAGTGTGAGTCATGAAGACGTTCGCATGGTTTGGGAAGAGTGGCAAGCGTGGTGGGCGTGGTGATAGTCAGCGTGGGAGCAGGAAGAACAGGGTGTTGCGTCTAGAGGGGCTGGAAAACCGGCAGTTACTGTCGGTGGCGCCGAGTCCGGTGCTGCCGTATCAGCCGGCTCAGGTTTCCTCCCTCATGGCTTCGCCGATGAGGCAACTGCTTCCGGCGGCACCGCTCGCGGCTTCGCTGGCATCCGGGTACATGTGCCCGGTCTCGGGTCTCATGGTAACGAACCGTCCGGTCCCCGTCCTCGACTTAGGGGTGGGGGATACCGGGATGGTTGTGCAGATGGATCTGCGCACACTGTCGGCTCGTGACTACGCCCGCGTATCGCAAGTCCTCTTCGTGAATGCGGAGGGGAGTGATCGATTGACCGTTGTGGATGAATTTCTCCTCAAGGCCGATCTCAACGGGAACCCGCGGGATGGATGCGAGTCCACGATTGCCAAGGCCAGTTCTGATCCTGTTTCGGACGTCGTCATCTTCGACGTCGTCCGGCCGGTGTGGACTCGTCCGGGCAAGGCGTTGCGTACGGAAGTCATTGCCTGCATGGGTGACGACCTGAGCGGCGAGAAGATCGGTTTGGAGTGCGCGGAGGTGGTTGCCTACGATTTGCGCGGGCGACTGATCTCCAATGTGCGTTATGTCGGCGCACCGTCGACGTTGCACAACATCGAGTACCCGCAGGCTGATCTCTTTGTGGCCCTCACGGGTCCCTCCGAAGTCCCCCTGGGGGAGTTGGCCTCCTACACCGTCACCGTTGGCAATAGCGGTCCTGCCACAGCAGTCAATGGCAAGATCGAGATGCCCGTGCCGGTGGGAGCGTCTTTCGTCTCGCAGCAGTCCTCGGTTGGCTGGGTGGACAAGGGAGACTCAATCGCTTACGCGATTCCGTCTCTCGCGTCGGGTCAGGTGCTGAACGCAAACTGCACCTTCGACTTCAGCCAGACTGGGGGCGTCGATGTGTCGGCGTTCGTCAGTTTCTCTGCCGATCCCAATCCGTCCAACAACCTCGCGGAGGTGCGGACGGAAGTGGTGGCGGTGCCCGTCAAGATGACCGTGACGGAACTCCTCGGTCCCGCGGCCGATACGGCCGTGGAGTATCAGAAAAACATCACGATCAATCGGTTCAATGTGATGGCCGATGCGGCGGATCTCCTTGTGACCAATGTGATTGTCGATGCAGCGGAAGGATCGCTCCTGAATGGCCAGAATTACAGCCTCTGGGTGGACACCGACGGTGACAGCGCCGTCGATACGGTCCTCGACAGCGGCAAGTATGCTCAGGCCGGGATGGTCCGATTCGACACGATTGCCGGTGGCGGCTACGTCGTTCCGGAGGAGCAGGTCGTACGCATGGAGATCCACATGGATGTGGCGTCGTCGCTCACCACGCCGACACTGCGCTGCGAGCTCGCGGGTGTGGAGGTGGAGCGCCTGGATAACGGTTCCTCGGTGGGTTGGCAGATCGATCACAGCGTCCAAACGCTGTGGAGCTTCCGACACCAAGGCGACTTGTACGTGACGCTGAGCGGACCCACCCCCGACCGTATGATATTGGGCGGGCAGCTCAGCGAGCCGGTGTTGGTCATCAACCTTCGGGCCGAGTACGAGCCGGTGGATGTCACGAGGCTGCAGATTTCCGTCATGAACGGGACGATGCAGTCTATCGACAGCTTCCGGCTCTACAAGGACGATGGGACGATGAATGCCTTCGCTTCGGCTGTCGGTGTGAACGGCGATCCCACGCCTGCTGGCTACACGACCTTTCAGGCTGTGATGCAGAACCGGCAGCTCGTGATCCCGCCCGGTCAGGATGTGAAAGTTCTGGTTCGGGCGAGCGTGAAGTCCGATGTCGACGGTGGCGTGAGCGGCGAGCAGGATCAGTTCTTCATCGCCGGGCAGACGTGTGTGATCGCTGCTCGGGGTGTAGCCAGCTCGAACAATCTCGCTGCCAACGACGGTGATTCCGTGGCTGAGGGCGAGGTCTTCGTCGGCACGAACGTTGCGGGTCCAAACCGCAATATCGAGCAACCGGTCATGAACACGGTCGTGATGTCCAAGATCACGTCCATCGCGAATGCCAGCTTGGATGTCGATGGCAGTGTGGTTCCCGTAGGTAGCGACAGGGAGATCGGGGTTTTCCAGTTTGTGGCTGCGGCGAACGTCAATACCAAGAACGCCCCCAACCGGGCTATCCTGGACACGCTGACGTTCGTGGTCGACACGGTGAACGTTGGGATTGATCCGACTCGGTTCAACCTTGTCAATCGGCTCGACGCGTCCGTCTCGGTCGCGGCGACCACGGTGGAGACCACGGCAACCGGCTATCGCGTGACCTTCACGAACCTCAGGGCGAGTGCGGTGGATACCGTGCTCGGGAGTGGGATGAGTGCGACGTTCGCTCTCAGGGCGAACATCTTTAATCCCAACACTGCCGCTTCGAGCGGCGGGTCCTCCTCCCTGCAGGCCACATTGGATCTGCATGACGGATTCTTCGGGTGGTTCGATGAGGACTTCGGGTCCAGCCATAAGTTCGATTGGGTCGACTACCCGGATACCGTCATCCGATCGACCCTCTATCAGGGCTAGTGTCCTGAAACAAAAGCCTTCAGCCAAGTGGCACAGCTGTTTTCCCTCTCGAAGGGAAGGCAGCACTCACCGCCCTGTCCGTCTTCGCACGGATGGGGTGGTTCTCTATGCTCTATTCGTGGTCCGGAGAATTGGAGGAAGTAGGCTGCCTGCGCAGGACGGAATCGATGATCATCCGGAATCTTGCGACCAAAAAGCAGATCTCCCGGTCCACTTCCTCCTCGAGGGCATTTGGATCGATACCCAGCTCGCGCACGTATGCGTGGCTCTCGTCGATCCATTCCTGTGACATGGTGCTACCGATGAGACGGTGGTAATTGAGGGAAACCATGGTGCAGAGTCGGATGTTCTTGTCGACATAGGTTTCCCGGAAGCGCGGGTAGCGCGCCTCGATCTTCTTCTCCATCCCCCAGCACATCCGGCCGAAGAGCGCGTCCAATTGTGCGTGCAGGCTCGAATCCAGCTGCTTGGCATCGTTGCGGAAGAACCCCCTCTTCCAGTTCACTGCCTGCAATGTCTCGTCAGTTTCCTCCATAATGCTAAATTATAACTAAACAATATATGTAATTCTATGCAAATCGAAGGGATTTGGCAGTTGCTGAGAACAAACATAGAAGATCGGTGATGAGATTATTGACATTTATACATATAATTATAAAATCATTCTACGTTGCCTCACTCGTCGTGAGATGACGTGTGTGTTCTTTGGGCCATGGGAATTCAGAAAGGACTGTGTATGCGCGATCCCGAAAAGAGTATTCGCGTCGTGATTCCGCGGTTCACACGACAGGCGGAGAGCGGTGTTGCCGTTTTCATGCTCCATGCCGTATCCCGCGGAGTGGATCTGGTGGACTCTGCTCCCCAGGAGGCCCACTACACTGTTCTGCACGGGGAACCGAAAATGGTGAGGGTCCACGAGGTCTCTGCAGTTCCCCACACTGCTGAGTGCGGTCGCGTTGTCACCCTTTGGAGGGGGGACTTCGAGAAGACGCTCGCGGATCTCGCGCGTTGCGGGATCATCGTGCCCGTGTGCGAGAACATGTAGGTTAACGGGTGAGTTTCAGGCTCATCCGCACGCCTCCGGACTGCCACCGCGGCAGTCCGGGTTTTAAAACTGCCTCAAAAACCTCAGATCCCCCTCAAAGAACGATCGCAGGTCCGGGATCTGATGCTTGATCATGATCATGCGCTCGATGCCGAAGCCGAAGGCGAAGCCCTGCCACTTGGCGGGATCCACGCCGCCGTTCCTGAGGACCTGCGGATGCACCATCCCGCAGCCGACGATCTCCAGCCACTTGCCTTCGCGGCTCTGCTCATCGTTTCCCTGCCAACGCATGTCCACCTCGAGGCCCGGTTCCACGAAGGGGAAGAACCCCGTGCGGAAGCGGAACTCCGCCTTGGGTGAGATGAGGGAGCGGATGGCGGTGATCATGACGGCCTTCATGTTTGCGAGTGAGATGTCCTTGCCCACCATGAGTCCCTCGAATTGGTGGAACATGGGAGAGTGCGTGGCATCGGCGTCCTTGCGGTAGACCTTCCCCGGAAAGATCGCGCGGAAGGGGGGTTTGTGCGTGCGCATGTAGCGAATCTGCACGGGGGAGGTGTGGGTCCGCAGCACCTTCTTCTCCTCGCCGGCCGTCTTCACCCAGAAGGTGTCCTGTGCGTCGCGGGCGGGGTGCGTGGGCGGGATATTCAGAAGATTGAAGTTGTATTCCTCGGTCTCCACTTCCGGCCCGCGCGCCACGTCGAAGCCCATGCGTCCGAAAACTTCCTCCACCTGTCGGATGAATTCCGGGATGAGATGCAGGTGTCCCTGTTCCCGTTTCGGGAGCTCGAGCGTCGGATCGATGCGGTCGGCATCTTTGAGCTGCGCGTTGGAAGGGACGGCCAGAGCCTTGCGGCGCTGGTCGATGAGATCCGCGAGCTTGGTCTTCCATTCATTGAGCTCCTGCGCCGCCGCCTTCATCTTCGCGGGCGGGAGCTTCTTGAGTTCGGCGAGCGCCACGGTCATGAGCCCCCCTTTGCGTCCGAAAAGCTCGTGTTCGAGATGCGTGAGTTCGGGGAGCGAGGAAGCTTCCAAGATGAGTTTTTCCTTATCGGCCCAGAGGGATGCGGCAGCGGTCATGGCAGCACCATAGTACGTGGAACGGACTCAATGCTCCAGCGCGAGTTCGATCAAAAGGAAGGTCGCGTAGATCATGACGGCGATCCACCAATTGAGCAGTCCCAGCAGGTGAAAAACAACCAGAATGATGGTGGCGGATGCGAGCAGGATGCCTTGCCTCAGCGAGATGCTCATGAGTTTCCCCGTGTCCCACGAGTGGATCGGGACGAGCTTCCACACTGCGAGGAGCAGGAGTGTTGTGACGGTGGAGATCGAAAGGAAGAGGCTCAAGAAAAAAGCCGGAAGCGCTTGGACCGGGGAGAGGAGTGGACTCACTCTCAGCAGCACCACGAGGAGCGATGTCACCGAGAAGAGCGCCGAGAGGATGATGCCGAAAAGAAGGGAGCTCATGAGGGGACTTCGGACTTCGGGATTCGGACTTCGGGATTCGGACTTCGGACGTGTTCATCGAGAAACTGTTTCAGGGCTTTGAAATCTTCGAAGAGTGAGTCGCGTAAGCCTCCGTTATGGAGTGCTGCAGCAGGGTGGTAGATGGGAAAAACGGTGACACTGTCATTCAGCTTTTGGGGTTTGCCGTGCACGGCAGTGATGGAGAGCTTCGAGAAGAAATGTCCGAGAGCGTGGCGACCGAGGGGGACGATGACTTTCGGCTTGATGAGGGCAATCTCCGCTTGTAACCACGGCATGCATTGCGCCTTCTCCTCGTCGGTCGGCTCGCGATTCGCCGGCGGACGATACTTCACGACGTTGGAGATGTAGACGTCGGAGCGCTTGAGCCCGATGGATTCCAGAAGCTCATCCAAGAACTTGCCTGCAGGGCCCACGAACGGGCGCTTGAGTTTGTCTTCCTGTTCCCCGGGAGCCTCGCCGATGAACATGACTTCCGCGTGCGGATTCCCTTCGCCGAGGACGGCATTGGCCGTCTCATGGAGAGGGCAGCCTTTCCATTCGCGGAGTTTCTCCTGGAGCGCAGGGAGGGTGAGTTCCATCCGGCCTATGGTAGCACCTTCGCTATCGTCGGAAGTATTTCTCGATGCGGTTCCTCGTCTCAGGGGACCGTCGCGCATAATCGAGGCCGAAGTGTTCCCGGATGCGGTTTACCGTTGCGGGTGACCGTTGCGGTTGCATGATCTCGAGGTGCAGGAGCTCTTTGCGGAAGCGTTGCAGAAATCCCGGGCTGAGCGGTTGCGAGATCGGGAACGACTGCACTTGTTGCTGCAGCATCTTCTCGAGAGCCAGGATATGGTCGTACCTTGTCGCGGCGCCTTCATCGGATGACCGATCGAAGCTACTCAATATTTCATCGGCACGTTTGAACAGGAGACAGTACTGCGCGCGCACCGCGGCGCGGATACTGTGAACGTAGGTTACGCCGGGTCCCATCGTTTCCACGCCGGCTGCTTCCTCGAGCAGGTCGACGAGCGTGCGGATACCGTGGCAGAGCTCTCTTCGTAAGGGGGACATGGTCGACAAGCCTAATATCCAGCCTTGATCTTCTCAATTCGTTCCGCCACTTTTTTGCGAAGCACTCGATCTCCTTTTCTGAGGATCTTCATTGGTACTGCCTGATACGATCTCTCGGCGAGCTGTCCGGCGGCGGATCGAGCAGAGGAAGCAGCTGCAGATCAAGGTGGAACTCTTGCAGGTTCTCGGGTGGGTAACGCATATCCAGCGGGATCCTTCCGAGCGGGGCGACGATCTCTCGGAGGTCTTGGAGTTTGGCGGCTGAGGCATGAGGCATATCCGCTTGCATCAGCGCCTGGTCGATGCGATGGAGCAGGAGGAAGCATCGGCGCCGGAGCCGGTCTCGATAGGATCGCAGGACACCAACCGGCATGTGGCGGTCCAGCTCCGCATTGCCGCGTTCACGGATATCGGCGAGCAGGCCGTCCGTCACCATTTGCCGAAAATACGCCTCGTTGTATTCCATAGTGGCCGCACACCCTAGTACTGCGCTTTGACCTTCTCAATCCTCTCTGTCACTTTTTTGCGGAGAGTCTTGTCCCCCTCCGCGAGGATCTTCACGGCCGCCAGCGCGGCGTTCTTGGGATTGAGGACGGTCATAACCGGCACGTCGGAGGGCATGCGCAGGCTCGAGTGCAGATCCACCTGATACTCCTCGAGCGACTTCGCGGGAGGGCACGTGATGACGGGGTGCACGCAGCCGCCGGCTGCCACGCCTCCCAAGCCGTTGCTCATCCCCACGACCGTAATGACGACCTGCGGCTGCGAATCGGCATTGAGTTCCTTGATGATCTCCGCCACTTTCTCGGGCACCTTGTGCGCCGAGGCAACGAGGATCCGGGACGGGACGGCGAATTCTTTCAGAACCGCCTGGATCTTCTCTGCGTGTTCCGTATCGGATGTGCTTCCGAGGAGGAGGGTGACGAGCATAGATGCATCATAGAGCAATCACTTAGCTTTTGAGAATTGAAAAGATTGTGTCCGTAGGGGGTGGATGCTACGCTCTGGCGGCTCATTTCGAGCAATTCGCAGTTCTTTCTCCGTTCGCGCGTGCGCCCGTAGTTCAGCCCGGATAGAACGCCAGGTTGCGGACCTGGAAGTCGTAGGTTCAAATCCTGCCGGGCGCACCATTCGACTCGCGTCAGCGAGGCGAATGACTCTGAGCGAACAAAGCGTAGCGTAGTGAGTCGAAGAGCCCATAAACGCTGACGCTCGCTCATGGTAAACCTCATTACGTGGGGCTGTAGCTCATCTGGTAGAGCGCTTCCATGGCATGGAAGAGGCAAGGGGTTCGAGTCCCCTCAGCTCCACCATTCGACTCGCAGTTCGCATAGCGAACTGCTCGCTCATGGTGAACCATGACCTTTGCTTTTAAGCGAGTCGAACTGCTCTAGGGAACCTCTGAATAATGTTGGCTTGTGTCATGGTGAGCGGAGACGAACCATAGACACAAGCCAACTTGTATCCCTCGTCTCCGCTCGGGATGACAAGTTGGCTTGGTTAATCAGAGGTTCCCTAGCGTACGTGCGGTCGGTTATATTGACATACTTATAAAATAAGTTATAGTGATGAATGTATGGATCCGAACCGTCGCTTGGCTGTATTCATCATGGGCGGGACAATCGATTCGCGAAACGATCCCTCTCTCGATGGGGAAGCAGTGCCTCTGGAGGAATCTCTCGTGAAGAGGTATCTGGAGTCACTGCGTCTTAGTTTCAAAGTCTCTATCCATCAGATTTGTCTCAAGGACAGTCGTGCTGTTTCTGACGAGGATCAGGCGCGGTTGATATCAATGATCGAGGGAACTGGCGAAATGCATAATATGGTTACATATGGGACGTACAAAATGGACTCTGCTGCTCGCCTGCTCGTCGCACAACGAAGTTTGCGTGACAGAGTGATTATGCTGACAGGCTCCATGGGGACGATCTTGGGAACTGTCGATAGGACAGGACGACTCTCTCCGTCGGATGCGCAATTCAATCTTGGCTATGCGGCTGGAGAAGTATTCCGTAAGCAGCCGGGCGTGTATATCGCGATGAACGGCGACACATTCAGGTATCCCGATGAATATTGGAAGCATGACGAAACTGGTGTGCATTGGGGCAAGACAGACACAGAGCCGTCCCCGTAGAGACACCCCGGTAGGGTGTCTCTACAATGTGAAATCCATTTCTTCAGTACACAACATCCTCCACCCCTCCCGCCTCCGCCTCGAAGATGACGGAGCCTTCGGAGGCGATGCTCGGATAGGCATGCGATTGCACTTCGCTGTCCGAGACGGTGTAGAGGGAATCCGCGATGCGCACGATGCGGGAGATGTCCTTGTCGCCGGAGTACCAGTAGTCGCCGGCTTTGAGGAAGGTGTCCGAAGCGTAGTGCGTGATCGTTCCGAGGAGCTCGAAGCCGTCTGCGAGCGTGAAGTTGTAGACGTATGCCCCCTGGAAGATGGGACTCCCGTAGGCGCTCGGCTCACCCGATTCCTTCTGCCCGGCTGGAATCTGGTAGACGGTGACCGGGAAACTGATCAACCCCCGCTCCTTGTCGAAGAGCAGTGCTTTGTGATTGGTCAGGAGCGGGCTCGATGTTCCGCGGTCACCGATGACCTCGCGGTACATCTCCTTCGGATTCCCGACATCCGTGACGTCGAACACGGCGATCTTCATGCCCTGGTACCACGCGAAGGAACCTTCCTTGGTGTCCTCCGCCTCCTTGCCGAAGCCGATGATGTGGGTGGCATCGTAGGGGTGCAGGTAGTCGCTGAAACCGGGGATCTTGAGCTTGCCGAGGATCGTCGGATGCCGGGGATCCTCCAAGCCGATGACGAAGAACGGATCGATCTTCTTGAAGGTGACCATGTAGGCGCGGTCGCCCATGAAGCGCACGGAGTAGATCTGTTCGCCCGGGGCGATATCCTCGATGGAGCCGATCGTCTCCATGTCCATCGAGAGGATGTAGAGATTGTTCGTCGACGGGTTCGTCTCGTTCCATACTTCGCCCTTCGTGGTTGCGATGCGGAAGGTATCGTCGCTTTCGTCCATGGAGAACTGATTGAGGATGTGACCCGGAACGGAGCCCTTCGCCTCGAATGCGACGCCGGAATCATCGAAACGGAAGCGGTAGATGGAAGTCTTCTGGGTGTTCTCGGTCGCTGGCTCTGCGTAGTTCCATTGGTAGTTCCATTCCGTCTGCGCGACATAGAGATTGCTGAGGGATGCATAGACATCCTGGGCATTGCCGACGATCACCTCGCGGCTCACTTCCTTGGACGTATTCGTGAGGGGGATGGTCGCCACGGTGAGGTATTGTGGGGAGGGGATATGCGGGAGGATGACGACATTTCCGCAGCGCGCCATCGGCTGCTCGGCGCTGGATACGGAAGTGTCCTCGAATCGCGGCATCAGGCTGCTCTCCTCGGTCTTGAGCAGCGGGATCGGTTCGCGGATGGTCATCGGCGTATTGAGGACGAGGTAGAGGGAATCGCCGATGCGGCGGGAGGAGGTGAGCGAGCCGTCGAGCGTCACGCGGCGCTTGAGCACCGGAGCGGCGGGATTGGAGACGTCGTAGAGACGCGCTTCCGTGCGGTTGACGTAGTAGGGGTACGGCCAGACGACGGGCATCACGGATTTTTCCATGATGCGGACCGGGCTGCCGCTCTTCCTTCCGATGATCGTGAGGATGTCATGATCGATGTAGAGATCGGTGGGGGAGAACGAGTCGTCGTCGAAACGGATGGTGCTTGCGAGCGCGAGGGAGGTTGCGGGAAGCGCCTTCACGATGCGCACGATGTTTCCGCCGGAGATCATGTAGAGGTACTTTCCGTCGGTCTTCACGATGTCCCCCTCATCCACGCCTGCCACCTGAACGTTCGTTTGCGAGTAGTCTCCGTCATCAGCAGTCGTTTCCGCCGCTGTCGTCGTTCCCTGGAGCATGGGGGCGATTGCCTTCTCACGTGTCATTCCGATGTATCCCCCTCCGGACAGCTGAGCTTGCTCAGCCAATGCCCGGAGATCGGCGCAGGACTTGGCCTGTTGCGGGACATCGCTCGCCATGTTCACCGTCATCTCCGGATATTTCACATTGAGGACACCAATGCTCGGTTGGTCGGTCTTGCCTTCGGAGAGACGCCACATGATTTCCGCCATCTCGCCGCGGTTGATGGGCCGATCGAAGCCAGAAATGCTTGGCGGGATCGCTTTGGAGCTCTCGAGTGCGCGAACGAACGGCTCAAACCAATCATCGCTCCCGTTATCCGAAACGGTTTGCTTGAATGCGAGAGTGACGATCTTGGATGCCTCCACGAACGTGATGGTCTGCTCGGGTTTGAAGGTGCCGTCGGGATAGCCGCTGACGATACCCTCCTTCTTGGCCGTGCAGACGTACAGAGCGAACCATTGATCCATGACGTCGGGGAAACAATCGCTGCCGGAGAACGTCTGTCCTTTCGCTCGGCCCTCGAGGACGATTTTGAGGAATTCCGCGCGATTGATTGTGCTCAGAGGCTTGAATGTCCCATCTGTGTATCCCTCGATCACGCCATTACCCTCAAGGGCATCGATCGCTTCCTGATAGGAAGTCTGCGAGCTGACATCCGAGAAGGCGAACACGGGCAGGGTGCCCGGCCACAGGAGGGATGCAAGCAGCGTAATAAGGACAAGGCGCGATGAAGAGTGGCGCATACGATTGGGGGGTGAGAATGACACTAAGACGACAGGGTACAGGTTTTCTTACAGAAAATCAGGGTGATGCTTTCCATTCTCGCGCATTGGCATTGCGGTGATGCGGGAGATGCTGAAGAATGCCGGCCCCCAACACAATGTTTCAAAATTGGTTCTCATTCTTCAGGAGAGGCGAGACTGATCCGCAGGCGGAAGTATCCGGTGACAGTTTCGCGGTCGGGGACCTCGTGCAGCATAAATTCCGTCCGTGGTACGGGCGCATTGTTGCCTTTGAGCCGGCGCCAACTGCGGGGAGCAGGGAGAAGTGGGCAGTGGTGGAAACCGGAGAGATGCGCGGAGCGGATCATCTGATGTTCTTCGAATCGTTCCGTACGAGTGTGGCGAATCTTCTGAAGATGAATGAAGGTGATGAAAAATCGCAAGCTGTCAGTTAGGCTCGTTCCTTCTTTCTTTGTCAGGGCGACAAAGAAAGAAGCAAAGAAAGCGCTCCGCCGCCAGAGCCTCTCCGGCCTTCGTCCTTCGGGCTACGGCCGGCGGGCCACCCGGCCCTGGCCTCCTCGTCGACCCCTCCAAGGATTCAGGGTCGACTCGTCGGCAAACCCAGCACCCTTGCGTGGCAAGGGTGCTGTGCAGGGCCTTCCCCTTCACCCCCCGTGGCGGCGGTGCCCACCCGATTGGTGCGAAAATAATATTGATGCGCGAAGGCAGGCTCTGCCTGCCTGGAGCGCCACCTTTCGGGGAAAGGGAGGCTCATGGAGGGAAAACCGCAGGTTTTCCCTCCATGCATTTAAAATGGGCATCTGCCCGGGTTGAGATGGGCAGATGCCCTGCGGTGACCAACCGCGTTACTCCCTACCCGTTGATGCCGTAGGTGGCATCAGGCCTTGTGTGTTTGTGTAGAGCCCGAATGCTCGGGCAACGGCTCCCCGTTTTGATCCCTCGGGGAAGGGGAGTTGTTTGTTTGTGTCCTGCAACCCGCCTGATTTGGACGGGCGACGATGGTCAGTCGTGAGCAGGGAGGTGCGAGAAGTGACTGGACACAGGACTCGTGAAGAACCCTGCGCCCGGGGAGACCCCGGGAAAGGACCGTAAGACATGGGAATGGCGAGCGGTGAGGCCCTCCAAACCATGTGACCCACGGTGTCACTTCTCACATCTCCCTGCGAGTGAGAATGGGTCGGGAGCTGCGAAAGAACGAATCTCATCAGTATAGCATCAGTGGACATAGTCAGCAAGGCTTCGATCCGCTAGGATTGCCTCCATGAAGCGCTCCAAAGAGCATGGCTCCGGCAAGCTTCTCCTGCTCATCGGCCCGAGTGGCGTGGGGAAGAGCGTCGTTCTCAATGCCTTGCGTGAGCGGCATCCGGAGCTTCATTTCCCGCGCAGTGCCACGACGAGACCACGCCGTTCCGGAGAGGGGGACATGCTCTATCGCTTTGTGACGGACGAGGAATTCGATCGGCTCATTGCAGAGAACAAAGTGCTCGAGTGGGCGGTGGTCCACGGGGGCGCGCGTTACGGGACGCTCGAGGAGGAGATCGTGCCGTTCATCGAGTCGGGCAAGACCGTCGTGCGGGAGGTGGATGTGCAGGGGTTCGATTCCATTCGCAACCACCACTTCTTTCGCGGGCCGGATGCTCCGTACCGCTTGGAGTCCCTCTTCATCCTCCCCGAGAGCCGCGAGCAACTGGTGGAGCGCATTCGCAAGCGTGCGCCCATCGCGGAGGATGAGCTGCAGCGGCGCATTGCGAGCATGGAGCGGGAGCTCACCTACGTTCGGCTCTGCGATCACCAGGTGGTGAATCGGGAGGGGGCCCTCGACGCGACCATCGAGTCCATAGAGAAAATGCTTTCCGTGTCTTAGGACCATCGGTAGAATCCATACATGGCGCGTCAGAAAATCGCACTGCTCTACGTCGGAGGGTCAATCGGAATGAGAGCGAATCAGAAAACAGGGCGCATCGAGCCCATCGAATCCTTGAACGAGATTCATCGTTTTTTGCCGGAACTGCAGCGGGAAGTCGCACTGAAGTTCTTCACGCTCACGAATGTCGGATCGTCGGAGGTCACGCCGGAACACTGGACGGAGATCGCACGGACCATCGAGTCCATCTATGACGAGTTCGAGGGATTCGTCGTCGTGCACGGGACGAACACGATGGGCTTCACGGCAGCTGCATTGAGCTTCGCGTTGCAGGGCCTGAGCAAGCCGATCATCCTCACGGGTGCGATTCTGCCGATGAATGACATCGCCGGTGACGGTCGCATGAATCTCATCTATGCCATCCGCGCCGCACAGCTTGATATTGCGGAGGTGTGCGTCGTGCTGGGCCCCCGCGTGCTGAGGGGCAGCCGCACGAAGAAGGTCAATCAATCGCTCATCAAGACATTCGACACACCGACCCTCAACACGCTCGTGGATTTTAACGTGGAGCTGAGGATGTCGCCGCTACGCATCGTGCGCCGCAAGCGCACCCTCAGCTGCCACCCGACGTTCGATCCGAATGTCGTCATCGTCACGATTCACCCCGGCATGCCTGAGGCGTACCTCGATGTTGTTCTCAACTCCAAACCGCATGGCATCGTGCTAAGGGCATACGGGCCGGGCATGCTGCCCGAGAGAATCTTCCCGTGGCTCGAGCGGGTGACTAAGGCGCAGATCCCCATTGTCATCACCTCGCAGGCATTGCGTGGCAAGATTGATCTCCACCGCTATCGCAAGCAGCTGACGCTCGAGCGTCTCGGTCTCATATCCGGCAAGGATATGACCTACGAGTGCGCCACGGCCAAGCTCATGTGGGGCCTCACGCGCGTGAAAAGCATGCATGCGTTGCAGGAATTGATGGAGAAGAGCCTGGTGGGGGAGCTGTCAGAATAGGGTTAGGGGGTAGGGTTAGGATTAGGGACTTTATTCGATAGCACGCAAACGATTGTTCTCGTTTCACTCCTAACCCTAACCCTAACTCCTAACCCTCATTTCCATCCTCTTCCTCCTTGTCCTTATCTTTGTGATGCTCATGATCATGGAGTTCCACGAGCTTTTTCCCCACGATGGAGCCGATGGCACCGCCGATGATCAGACCGACGACCAGCCGTTCCATCGACTTTTTGAGCCGGCTTCCTTCCTGTTTTTTGCGAAAGGGCCACATCGGGGTTAGGGTAACACACAAGGCGGTCTGGGTGAAGTCTCTGTAGCCGATAGGGGGCTTCTTAGGTTGTAGCTTGTTAGCTTTTTAGCAGCAGGCATGTTCATGAGTAGCTTCCATTCCTAAGAAGCTAAAAAGCTAATCAGCTAAGAAGCTAAATTGATTTCCGGATACGTCTTTAAGTGCTCGAGAACGATCCCCCCCATTTCTTTCAGTTTTGCTTCGCTGCGCGCCTCCATGCATACAGACAGGCAGGGGCTCGTATTGCTCTGACGCACGCCCGCCCAAGCGCCATCTCCGAAATCGATGCGTGCGCCGTCAAGATCGTTCACGGGATAGGACTTCTTGAAGTGAGCTGTGATTGCCTTCACGATGCGCGTTTTCTCGCTGTCCGGACAGTGCGGGCGCAGCTCGTGCGCTTGGAAGACTTTCGGGAAATCTTCGAAGAGGGAGGAGAAGGCAAGTTTTTCGTTATTGGTTCCCCGTTTTTCGTTTGAGTAAATTGCGAGAACCTGCAGCGCTGAGACGAGGGCGTCGTCGTAGCCGGCTGTGAACTCTCCCGGGAAGTAGTGCCCCGACTGCTCGCCGCCGAGGAGGGAGTCGTGCTCGCGCATCGCGTGTTCCACGAAGGAGTGCCCCACCTTGCACATGATCGGCTCCCCGCCCCATTTTCTGATCTCCGTTTCCAGAGTGCTTGAGTTGCTCACGGTGAAGACGATAGGAGCGCCCGGATGACGCTCGAGGTGATCGTGCGCGAGCAGGAGCAGGATTTCGTCCGCCGATCGAATCGCGCCTGTTTCATCGATGAACCCGACGCGATCCCCGTCCCCGTCGAACGCGAGGCCGAGCGATGCCTGCTGCTCTCGTACGGTTTCCTGCAGGATGGTGAGGGTCGCACGCTTACTCGGATCCGCGATGTGATTCGGGAAGGTGCCGTCGGGATCGCTGTAGAGCTCGATCACTTTGCATCCGACGTCTTGGAGGATGTGGTTATAGACAGGCCCCGTGATCCCGTTGCCGTTATCGATTGCGACAGTGAGTCCTTTTCCCGCCCCCGCGAACCTTTTGACGAGCTGTTGCGAGTACGGTTCGATGGCTTCGATCTCTTCGTACGATCCCTCTGCAGTCAGGAAATCCTTCGCCTCGATGCGACGCCGCAGGATCTGGATGTCCTCTCCGGAAAATGCCTCCGCACCGCGTACCTGCAACTTGAGTCCGTTATCTTCCTTCGGATTGTGGCTTGCAGTCACTTGCACGCTCGCGTCGAACCCATTCTCTGCGAGGATGAAGTAGTTCACGGGGGTGGGGGTCTGGCCGATGGACTTCACATGACAGCCTGCGGACTGAAGCCCTTTCGATGTAGCCACTTCGAATTCCTTTCCGTGCGTGCGCGCGTCCCGGCCGACGACGACGGTGGGATGCTCTGTTTTGTAGCGTTCCCGCAGGATCGAGCCGAAGGCCTGTCCGATGAGCGTGCAGACGTGCGCATCGATCTCAAGGTGGGCTCTGCCCCGGATGTCATAGGCGCGGAAGATGTGCGGATCAAGTGGAGGCACCATGTGACAGGATAGAGGAGAGGAGCCGAATATCACAGTAGGCGGGTCTGTAAAATCTCCGCACATATCCTTTGACGGAAGTTGAGCCGTGTCCTAACGTACGCCCCATTTATTATGAGACTGTGCCTCGGCGAAATCCGGCCCGTTGATCTCGAAGATACGCTTCGGGAAGACACGCTCTACTGCAGTGACAATCGCCGGAGACCCGTGTGGCTGCAGGAGATAGAAGGCGGGGATTTTTCTGAACTGGTCGGACATGTGCGCAGCGTTCTTCGTGACATGATGCCGACCACTGCGGGTGTCATTCTCCCCGGTCGATCCTACGACTTGGTAGGGGATGATCAACTCGAGGACGGAGACGTTATCCTCTATATCTGCTATCACACAGATGCTATCGGGAGGAGGGTCTACCTTTGCGTGATGGGTGGGGAGGAAGGAGTTGATAAGGCGGTATTTGACCGATTGGATCGGATGACGGTGCGTTCCTAGGCGGTACCGCCTTCGCGTATTTTCTGCTATAATAAAAGCAGAAACCCATATCTATGCCGGATAAGCCCCTCACCCTTCGACCCTTCGACTTCGCTCAGGGCAGGCAGGCTCAGGGTCAACCGCCGTTGGCTGTCGCCTACTTCACGATGGAGATCGGCCTCACGAGCTCTATGCCCACTTTTGCGGGAGGGCTGGGCATTCTGGCAGCCGATATCATGCGATCCTGTGCGGATCTCTCCGTGCCGGCGGCCTGCATGACGATCTGCTGGCAGCACGGCTACCTCCATCAGCACATCCATGCCGATGGCACGCAGGAGTACGAAAACACCCCGTGGGATCCCGCTAGCATCCTCAAACGTCTTCCTGAGACGGTGAAGGTGAAGATCGAAGGGCGGGAGGTAACGGTGGGCGTATGGCTCTATGAGATCGTGAGTAACGGACATACCGTGCCCGTTTACTTCCTCGATACCAACCTTCCCGAGAACACTCCTCCCGACCGTGAGATCACGAGCTTCCTCTACGGAGGGGACTTGTCGATGCGCATCCGTCAGGAAGTGGTGCTCGGTATCGGCGGTGTACGGATGCTCAGAGCCCTCAAGTACGGAGAGATCGGCACCTATCACATGAACGAGGGGCATGCGGCATTCCTCACGTTGGAGTTGCTGCGAGAACGGGGATACTCTGACGAGAACGTCCGCAAATCCTGCGCCTTCACCACACATACGCCCGTGAAGGCGGGGCACGATGTCTTCGATTATGGTTTGGCATCACGCGTCCTCGGCGACGCGATCCCGTGGCATATCAAGAAACTTGCCGGAGAGGATGCGCTCTCCATGACACACCTCGCCATGCACTTGAGCCGCTACACGTGCGCGGTCTCGCGTATCCACGGACAGGTCTCGCGGCGCATGTTCCCGGGGGAATCGATTGATGCCATCACCAACGGCGTTCACCACACCACATGGACGTGTCCGTCCATGCAGGGTCTCTTCGATCGCTATGCATCCGGCTGGCGCTCTGATCCTTCCGTGCTGGAGCGGACATGCCGCGAGTTTCCGGATGACGATCTCTGGGAGGCGCATCAGGAGGCGAAGAAGACGCTCCTGAAGTACGTGAACGAACGGACCGATCAGACCTTCGACTTGGATACCCTCACCATCGCGAGCGCGCGTAGAGTCGTCCCGTACAAGCGGCCGGAACTTCTGTACACCAACCTCGAACGCCTGAAGGAAGTCTGCGGCGGTCGCGTGCAGATCATCCATTCGGGGAACGCCCATCCGTCGGATCCTTTTTCGCAGGAGGTTATCCAGCGCATGGTTCAGCGTTCACGCACGCTCCACGATTTTGTGAAGATTCACTACATCGAGAACTACAACCCCGATCTCGCCAAGCTCCTCGTCGCCGGCACGGATGTTTGGCTCAATACCCCCACCCGCCTTCACGAAGCGTCGGGCACGTCGGGAATGAAGGCCTGCGCGAACGGGGTGCTCAATCTCTCCACGCTGGATGGCTGGTGGATCGAGGGCTACGGCCGCGATCCGGAGGCCGGTTGGCGCATCGGTCCGCTGGCCGAAGCGCTCGGCGACGCCGAAGAGGATCGCAAGGTGGATGCGGAGGATTTCTACACGCAGCTGCAGTACGAGGTCATCCCGGAGTACTACTATCAGGAACGCCGCCGTTGGCTTCGCCGCATGAAGCGTGCGGTCGGCTTGATGGGGTACTTCAACACGCATCGCTGTGTGCATGAGTATTTGAGGAAGGCGTGGACGCCGTCGTGAGGTGAATTCGGGATTACTCTTCGCATCACGCATTGCCACCTTTTTCGTAACCGAAAAAGGTGGCGCCAAAAAGGTTTCGGCGCTGATGCTCGCCGCCTGTACGACATCGGCCCGTCTCGCGTCGCGCCGCAAACTCCTCGCTCGTCCCGTGCTGCGGGACTCACTCGTCGGACATGCGGCACTTCCTGCGGGCGCTCGACTCGCCCAAGTCGTACGACGGCGGCTCGCAGGGCGCCGATGGATAAGTGAATACAACCCGGAAAGCCCAGACTGTGCTACTCTTTCATCCATGCGGATTGTTTCTCTGCCGGTTGCCTTAGTGGGGATCTTCCTGATTCCTGCGTTGGCTTTCGCAGCCTTCCCCGATGTCCCGCAGGATCACCCGAATGCGGATGCTGTCGCTTACGTGCAATCGGAGGGCATCGTGAAGGGGTATGCAGACGGCACCTTCAAGCCCGAACAGGTCATCAACCGCGCGGAGCTCACGAAGATTATCGTCGGTGCCGCGCTTGAGTCGGATCAGGCGGCGGTCGAGAATTGTCTCAAAGGCATCGCTGCAGAGAGTTGGTTTACCGACGTGGACACGAAAGCGTGGTTTGCGGGGCCGCTCTGCATCGCCCGCACGCATGGGATCATCGGCGGATACGCCGACGGCTCCTTCAAGCCGGAACAGCCCATCAATTTCGTCGAGGCATCGAAGATCATAGGGAACGCATTCGGCATCACGGCCCTCGTCACGCCGGTCGCAGGCGATCCGTGGTACGGCGTTTTCGTGAAGACGCTTGAGCAGCGCGCGGCGGTTCCGCAGAGCATTCAGCGTTTTGAGCAGCCGCTCACGCGCGGGGAGATGGCCGAGATCATCTATCGCCTCGCGGCGGGCGTGAGCAATAAGCCGACGCAGACATACGTGCAAATGACGCATATCACGAACGAATTGCCAGCGCTCTTCCCGCTCACATTTCGTAATTTTGTCGTGCTCCTCTCCTTGACGAAGGACCGGGCGGAAGCGGTGCGGCAATCACGCAACCTCGAGGCGTGGGTGCTGCCGACGGACCTCACGGCCAATCTCAAGCGCGGCTATTTCGCCGTGGTCTACGGACCGTACCAGACATCCCGGCTGGCGACGGATAAGTACGACAGTCTGTCGTCGTACGTGCTCAAGATGGCGCCTGAGGCGACGGTGGTGGACACAGGTGTCCTGCGCAAGATCTCCTCATCCGTGCGTGACTCTTTTGCGTCGCTCCCGCGTCAGTTACAGGCGGCGTTCGCCGGGTCCGTTCACCCCGGCGTGCTCGCCGAGAGCGATGTGCGGATTTTCTGGAGTGAGGAGGGCGGGACGCTCTGTCAGCCGATCGGGCCGTCGTACTACTTTCAGCTGGTGCGCAAGTTTGCGAATGTCGAGGAGCCGATTACCGATCAGGAAGAGCAGGCTATCCGTCTCAAAATGGGGGTGCTCGGAACGCAGAATCAGACGGATCCGCTGCACTTCCGCATGCGTGCGGGCAGCGACGAAGTGCTGCGCCTCGGTATCTGTCTGAACTGATCCGCTCCATGCCTTCCGTAACCATCGTCGGCGTCCTCAATGTCACCCCTGATTCCTACTACGATGGCGGCAAATTCGCCGCTCACGATGCGGCTCTGAAGCAAGCGGAGCGACTCATGGTCGAAGGAGCGGACATCATCGAAATCGGCGGGCAATCCACGGGCCCGGGGTCGGTGGATGTTTCCGCTGAGGAGGAACTCAAGCGCGTGATGCCGGTGATCGAGAGTATCGCACGATCGCTGCCGTCCGCTCGTCTCAGCATCGACACCTGGCAAGCGAATGTGGCTCGCCGGGCAATCGAGGCGGGGGTGACGATGGTGAATGATGTGACTGCCGGCCGCGGCGATGCGGCGATGTTCTCCACACTGCAGGACCGTGATGTATCGGTGGTGCTCATGTATGCCAAGGACCTCACGGCGCGTACCACGGTCCGTGATGAGCGCTACACATCGGTTGTCGATACGATCATGCGGTTCCTCCGCGAGCGAAGCCAGGCGGCAACAGATGCCGGCATCGCTCCGGAGCGACTCATCCTTGATCCGGGGCTCGGGCACTTCGTCTCGAGTGATTCGAAGTACTCCTTCGAGATTCTGGCGCGGTTGAAGGATTTCCTCGATCTTGGTCATCCGCTGCTCGTGAGCCCGTCACGCAAGTCCTTCCTTGCCGGGAGAGAGAAACTTTCCACAGCTGAGCGCCTCCCGGGCACCATTGCCGCTTCGGCGATTGCGGTTCTCAACGGGGCATCCTATATTCGCACGCACGATGTAGGAGAGGTGCGCCGCGGATGCGAGATTGCGGAAACAATCAGGAAATCGGTTGGTGATTGAAGATCAGAGAAGGGTTAGGGTTAGGATTAAGGCTAGGGCTGCCGCTATTCGACAATCAAAACGACTTCCCTAACCCTAATCCTGACCCTCATTCATACCATCACGAGTGCCGCGATAGCCGCAGCGCAGAGGATCACGATGAGTCCGATTGCCACGCGTGCAATGATGCCCTTGGCTTTCGTGTATTGCTCTTCGTTATCCACATTCACGATCATCATGATGCCGGCATAGATGATGACCACGACGGCGAGCAATGTGACGAATCCGAGGATGGCACCCACAATCGTCAGGATGGCTGTGATGATCGGATCCGGCGATCTGGGGATAATGGTAGCGTCATCGACAAGGAAGGCTTTGGCGGCGATGAGGAAAACACCGAAGAGCACCGAGAAGATCGTCCGGCGGATGTGCACAAGCCCTTCGTCGCTGCCGTAGCTCGTGACTGCGCGGATACCGCTGATGACGATCATGAGCACCGCGGCCGCTCCGGCGGGGATTTCGAGTTGTGCGAAAATATCGCGGATGATCTGTCCGAGGCTTGTGGCAGCCGCCGCACCGCCTCCATCGCCGAAGCCGATGAGTGCGTCGCGGATGGCGACGGCGGATCCCATAATGATGAGGGCGGCGAGCGCGCTGATCACCGCATTACGCGTTTTGTCCGCTTGCTGGCTGCCGGGATCGATGGCGAGGCGGAATCCCGCGAACATCACGACGACGATCGCGATTCCCACGGCGACCGGCAGGAATGCGTTTGCGATACCGGCGATGATCTCGCCGAGTGTCCCCGTTGTTTTCGGGATGAGGGCATTGCCTGCCACGATGTTGATGACATCCTGCAGCGTCGCGTGCGCTTTTGGGACGAAGAGGGCGGCGACGGCCGAGAGTGTGGAGGAGAAGACCTGCATGGCGCTCAGAAAATGACGAAATTGATGATCGCTTGCGCAGCGGACACGACGGCGAGGGCGACGAGTCCCGTGATGATCGACTTCTTACCCTTTTCTTTGAGCGACTCATCGTAGGAGATAACGAGCATGAAGCCGCCGATGATGATGGCGATGAGCGCAAGCACGCCGAAGATTGTTGCCAGGAAGCCGACGACGCCGGAGATTTCAGCCGATAATTCACTCCCTTCCAGTTGTCCCGTTCCGGTGATCGATTCGACGAGGACCCGCGCGAGGATGAGCACGGCCGCGCCGATCATGGCGTAGATGAGATTTTTGCGGGCTTCAGATGCCTGTCCTTCCTCCTGTGCGACAATCATGCGGATGCCTTGAATGGTGATGGCAACGATGAGTGCGGTGCCGCCCAATCCGAAGATGAAATCCAGAACGTTGTTGATGATCGCCGTGATCGGGCCGACGGTGACGATGGCCGCACTGGGCATGAATGCCGAAGCGATCACCGTGGCGCCCATCACGAGGGTGGCGCCGCCGATTGCGTAGGCGAAGGCGGTCTTCACTTCTGTTTGCGCATTTTCTTCATTGGCTCCAAACAGGAGCTTGAATCCGTAGAAGATGATCATGGCGAGCAGGAAGCCAACGAACATAGTTGTTGCCTGTGCGCCGATGTTTCCGATGACGCCAGAGAGGGGATTGCAGGGAAATGTCACTCCGTATTCATTGAGAGGGCACGGTGAAAACGTCACGATGGCGAAAGCGCTCGTGGGGACGAGTGCGAACAGCATGCCGGCAGCCCAGAGGAGAAAGCGCATAGAATCCAGTTATTATAGCAGAGATTGCGATTTGTCGCCACTGCGTTCGGGACAGGAGCTTCCGGTGCAGAGTGCGTCTTTTAGGAACCTTCATGCGCACCTGATATGATGGATCTATGCTTTCTTCCCCTCGCACAGTAGCCGGTACCCGGCCTATCGCTCTCAGCTCCTCCACGCAGTCGCAGGTTTACGCGCTCTTCGCGCTTGCCATGGCGCTCACGGCGGCTGGCGTATTCATCGGCATGCAGTACGCTGAGGCGATCTTCTCTTCGGGACTTAGCCTCTTCTTTCTGATCGCGGAGCTCATCCTCATCTTCACTGCGCGTCTGTGGATGGATCGCTCGCCGCTCAACATCATCCTCTTCGGGGCATTCCCGCTGCTCTCTGGCGTCACCGTGACGCCGTACCTCATCGCCGTCCTCACGGGGTACGCCAACGGCGGAGCGATCCTCTTCAACGCGGTGCTCGCGACGGCCTTCATGGCCGGAGCTGCCGCAGTTTTCGCATCGACCACGAAGTGGGATCTTTCGATCCTGGGGCGCGCGCTTCTCTTCATGCTCTTGGGACTGCTCTTCTTCGGAGTTCTGCAGATTTTCTTCGCGTCCCTGCGGACGACAGGTATGGAGATGGTCATCTCCGGCGCGAGCATCGTGCTCTTCGCGGTCTTCACGGCATACGATGTCCAGCGCATCCAGCGCCTCGCTCGCCTCGGGGCAAACCCGTTTTTGATGGCTCTGAGCCTCTACCTCGATATCTTCAATCTGTTCCTCTCCATTCTGCGCTTCATGGTGGCGGTATCGGGAAACAGGAGGTAATGATGAAGGGCAGATTTAGGGGGAATTGCTTTGATTGTCCTGAAACAACATCCCTAGCCCAGCCCTGACTCTAGCCCCGATTCTCGCTCTTTTTACTTTGCATTCGCTTCCTCACTCCTTTACTCTAGGCCCGCTATGTCCAAGAGACCTACCCCCAAGAAACGGCGCGAGAAGAGCAGGGGACGCACACAGTTCGGCGTTTACATGCAGAGCGAGGTTCGCAGGCTGACCAACAAGCTGAACTCTCCGTATGCACCGGTGGCGGAGTCCAAGGGCAAGGTGGAGAAGGCCCTGAAGGGCATCACGAGGATTAAGGCGTGAGGCGAGGACTTGGGACTTGGGATAGAGGGCTTTTGTTTGTTTGCTTACGTTCATTTCCCAAGTCCTCTGTCCTAAGTCCTAAACCACTTGTTCATCATTGAGAATCCTCTGATTGTCGCTAACATATAACCATGGCCCGCAGACGTCACCTATCGCGCATCGCTGTCATGCAGGTTCTCTTCGAGACGGAGCGCAGGCCGGCGGTGACTGCGAAGGATTCTCTCGTTCGCAATATCCGCGAGCTTGGAGCGGCTGACGAGGAGTTTGCGCGCAAAGTCTTGGATGGGGTTCTCTCGAAGTATGCGGAGCTGAAGCGAACGGTGGAGGAGCACGCGCCGGGATGGTCCTACGAGCGCATGGATCCGATTTCCCGCTGCGCGCTGCTTATCGGGGCATATGAGCTTCTCTTTGCGCACGACGCTCCTCCGGCTGTGGCCATGAATGAGGCCATCGAGATTGCCAAGGAGTATGGTACGGATGAGAGTGGGAAATTCGTAAATGGCGTATTGAATGCGATTGCGCATAGATGAGGAAATCAAAGATGACGAGTCATACTTTTCCCCCTACACTTCCCCCGTATGACGAGTCCCGCTTCGTTCGTGCACTTGGAAAAGGCCATCGGCGTCACGTTCCGTGACAAGGAGATCCTCGTGGAGGCGCTCACGCATCGGAGTGCCGTTCGCGGAGGTTCCACCAAGCGTCACAATGAGCGGTTTGAGTTCCTCGGTGACGCCGTCCTTGAGCTGGTGGCAACGGAGTATCTTTTCCAGTACAAGGACAAATCGGAAGGAGAGCTGACGAACTGGCGTGCGGCGCTCGTGAAGGGCGAGCACCTCGCTTCGGTGGCGCAGGATCTGAAGCTCGGGGAGTATCTCTTCTTGAGCAGGGGGGAGGAGGCCAGCGGCGGGCGGCAAAAGACATCGACGCTCGCCAACGCTCTCGAAGCCCTCATCGGCGCCATCTTCCTCGATCGTGGCTTCCAGGAAGCCAAGCGTTTCTGCGACGAATTCATTCTCATCCGTCTCGAGAAGCTCCTTGCACAGGGGAAGGATCGTGACGAGAAGAGCGTCTTCCAGGAGCGATCTCAGGAGCTCTTCGGCGTCACGCCGCACTACAAGGTGGTGGATGAACACGGACCCGATCACGACAAACAATTCACGAGTGCGGTCTTCATTGGCGAGGAGGAAGTGGCACGGGGCACAGGGAACTCCAAGCAGCGTGCCGAACAGGCGGCTGCGAAAGCCGGACTCAAGGAGAAGGGGTGGAAGTGAGAAAAAGCTTCTTAGCTGATTAGCTTGTTAGCTTCTTAGGAATGGAAGCAATTCAGAAGCATGCCTGCTGCTAAGAAGCTACAACCTAAGAAGCTCATCACTCACCCCATCTTGATCTCGATATCCACGCCCGAGGGGAGGCTTAAGTTCTGCAGGCTCTCGATGGTTTTGAACGTGGTTTCGGTGAGATCGATCAAGCGGCGGTGCGTGCGCATCTCGAACTGATCGCGCGCGTCTTTGTGGACGAACGTGGACCGGTTCACGGTGAACTTGCGGATCTTGGTGGGCAGCGGGATCGGTCCGTGGACCACTGCGCCGCTGCGCTCCGCCGTATCCACGATCTTCGCTGCAGCCTCGTCGAGAACCACGTGGTCGAAAGCGCTCAAGCGGATGCGAATGGAGGAGACCTTCGCCTCGGGCTTCTTGGCGGCTCCCGCGCGCTTGGGAGACGGATCAAAGAGGGTCGGCTGTTCCTTGGTCACCGCTTCTTTCTTTGTCGGTTCCGGCTTCTTCGCCGCCTCCTTCTTCACCGCCTTCTTCGCCCCTTTGTCCGCTTTCTTCACAGCAGGCTTCGCCTTCTTGGGGGCGGAGGATTTCGCTGCGGGTTTCTTGGCAGGACTCATGGGACGAAAGGGGGAAAGAACAGGGGGCCGAGGGGGAACCTCCGAACGCTTACTTGAGGACCTTGGTCACGACGCCGGCTCCGACGGTGCGGCCGCCTTCGCGGATGGCGAAGCGGGTACCGTTATCGAGAGCGATCGGGCAGCCGAGGGTCACGACGAATTTCACTTCATCGCCCGGCATGACCATCTCCACGTTGGCCGGGAGTTCGACGGTGCCGGTGACATCCGTTGTGCGGATGTAGAACTGCGGCTTGTAGCCCTTGAAGAACGGGGTGTGGCGGCCGCCTTCCTCCTTCGTAAGCACGTACATCTCCGCTTCGAAGTTCGTGTGCGGGGTGATGGAACCCGGCTTCGCGAGCACCTGTCCGCGTTCGATCTCATCGCGCTCGATGCCGCGCAGCAGGAGTCCCACGTTGTCGCCGGCGAGACCTTCGTCGAGCATCTTGTGGAACATTTCCACGCCCGTCACCACCACCTTGCGGGTGTCGTGGATGCCGATGAGCTCCACTTCCTCGTTGATCTTGATCTTGCCCTGCTCGATGCGGCCCGTGGCGACGGTACCGCGACCCTTGATGGAGAAGACGTCCTCCACGGACATGAGGAACGGCTTATCCGTCTCGCGCTTGGGATCGGGGATGAAGGTGTCGAGCGTGTCGAGCAGCTCCTTGAGCTTGGCGACCTGCGTGGCATCGCCCTCGAGCGCCTTGAGCGCGGAACCGCGGATGATCGGGGTCTTGTCGCCCGGGAACTCGTACTTCGTCAGAAGCTCGCGGATCTCGGTTTCGACCAGATCGATGAGCTCGGGGTCGGAGACCATGTCCACCTTGTTCAGGAAAACCACGATGTACGGAACGTTCACCTGCTTCGCAAGCAGGATGTGCTCACGGGTTTGCGGCATCGGGCCGTCCGCTGCGGAAACCACGAGGATGGCCGCGTCCATTTGAGCGGCGCCTGTGATCATGTTCTTCACGTAGTCGGCGTGCCCCGGGCAGTCCACGTGCGCGTAGTGGCGCTTGGCGGACTCGTACTCCACGTGAGCGGTGTTGATCGTGATTCCACGCTCGCGCTCCTCAGGAGCATTGTCGATGGCTGCGTAATCCTTCTTCTCTCCTTCCGGCGAGAAATTGAGGGATAGGGCTGCGGTGAGGGTCGTCTTCCCATGGTCGACGTGACCGATGGTACCGACGTTGACGTGCGTCTTATTCCGGTTGAATTTCTTGCTCTCTGCCATAATCAAGGAGGGAAAAGAAAAGAAGCAGATGGAAACGTCGAGGAGGTAACCTCCTCTCGCGCGGCAGTCTAGGGAGAACCGTAGGAGGAGTCAACAGGATCAAACGTGAAATATGGGTTTCTTTCTGCCACTCGGAGACACTGTACACTGTTGCCGTGCATGTCCGTGAACGCATGGCCGGCTTCGTGAATGTGATCTGGGAGTGGTATGCATCGCATAAGCGCACGCTCCCGTGGCGGGATCTTACGATAGAGGATGAAACGCAGCGCGCGTACCGGATCCTCGTTTCAGAGGTCATGCTTCAGCAGACGCAGGTCGAACGGGTGAAGGTGATGTACCGGACATTCCTCGAGCGTTTCCCGACACTCTCTTCTCTCGCGGGAGCTTCCAATCGCGACGTACTCCTTGCGTGGCGGGGGATGGGCTACAACAGCCGGGCGCTTCGGTTGCGGGATGCTGCGTGCAGCATTGAAGAGCGTTTCGGGGGAGAATTCCCCAAGGAGATGGATCAGCTGAGTTCCATCAAGGGCATCGGACCCTACACCGCGGCTGCCATCCGCAATTTCGCGTTCAATCTTCCCACCCCCTGCATCGACACGAACATCCGCCGGATCCTTCATCGCACGTTCGTAGGTCCGGAGGAAAGAGATGGGATGTGGGAGAAGGATGATCGTTCGTTGCTCAGGCTGGCGGAAGAAGTAGTAAAAATGGCGTGCGACGGCGGGCGGCACGATGCAGCCAATTGGCATGCTGCCTTGATGGATTTCGGTTCGCTGGTGCAGACAAAATCGAATCCCCGTTGGCATCTCTGCCCGCTCACGCGCTTGGGATTGATGAAGGCGACACCGAAGGCGTGGGAGCGACGCCGTTCGTCCTTCGACGGGCTCAGGATGACACCGAGCGAACGGCGCCGCAGCGAACCGGGACGGGAAATCGCGGGGAAGTTCGTTCCCAACCGCATCATCCGCGGGAGGATCATCGACGAATTGCGGGACGAAGAAGCAGGTCTTCGTTTCGACGAGCTCGGACGGCGCGTCTGCATCGACTGGTCGCCGCGGCAGCATCGCGCGTGGCTGAAGGCAATTGTGGACAAGCTCGCGCGCGAGCAGATGCTCCAGCAGATCGAAAGCAGGTATTCACTCCAGCCATAGGTCACGCCGAAGTCGGGATTCACGAATCTCTGCTTCAGGACGAGGAAGAGATTACTGTCCGATAAAGACCCCGCAATCATCGGAGCAATTGGTTGTTGTTTCCCCTGCTTCGGGTTCGCAAATGTAGTTGCCGCACATGGAAGCTGGGCAATCGCTCGGGCACTGTCCGCCATTCGGAATATTTGCTTCACGCACCGAACAGTGGGCATTTCCGCAACAGTCCAGAGCACAATATTGGGAGCTCCATGAGATCTCTTCCAGATAAGTGCAAGCACCGTTCCCGCAAGTTGTGAAAGCAGAAGAGGACGACCTCGAGGAACTTGAACGGCTGAAAGAGGAGGAACTCTAAGAAGAAGAGCCGATAATCGGTAACCCCGAATAGACGACCTTTCCGTTGTCCCCCACTGCGACGTACCTCTGCACTCCGCCCCACGGTCCGCCGTATACAACGGCATTGATGGCATCCGTCCCGAAGTTCATATTCATGGTCTTCCAGGTGGAGCCGAGGGGCTCCCATTCGTAGGACTCAACGGTGGTGGATCCTTTGCCTGCGCCTCCCACAGCGAGGACCTTTGCGTTGATGAATTCAATGGCATTGATGGGCTCCGGCATGATCCACGTGGCGGCGGTTACCTGCCACGTGATGCCGTCGGTCGAAGTGAGGGCCTGCCCGCCATCCGTGCCGACTACGAACTTCCCCTGGCCGTTCACCGAACCGTAATCAATGGAGTTGAAGTTATACCCGTAGGGGGAAACGACGAAGGCATGCCAGTCGGTGCCATTGTCGGACCAGGAACCCAAGCCTCCACCCCCCACGGCCACGAGTCTGCTGACGCCGTTGACGGTTCCGCGGGACATGGCCTTGATGGCGTTATTCCCCACACCCATGTTGACGTACGTCCACGTGTGGCCGTTGTCGGTGGACTTCGCCGCTTTACCCCCGTCCCCCGCCGCGATGAACGTGCTGCTGCCGACGTAGTCGACGGTGCGGATGGTGTTAGTGCCAAAAACCGCGTTCGTCAGATCGGCGGCAGTCCACGTGGTCCCATTGGAACTCCAGAAGATTTTGCCGTTCGTTCCGACGGTCACGAGCGCGGAGCCGTTGTAGCCGATGCCATAGATCGTGTCGGTGCTGCCGAAGCCCGTGTTCTGGATGGGAGACCACGAGGCACCATTGGTGGAAGTCGCCAATTTGCCAGCCTCACCCACCGCCCAGTACTTGCTCCACGTGTACAGGATGCCTTTGATGGAACTGCCCCCGAAACCGGCGTCGGCCACGTTCCAGGTGAGGGACGTATCCGCACTTGAAGAGGAGGAGACGGATGAGCTCGAAAGGCTGGAAGAGGAAGAGGCGGAAATCATCCACGTCGGCGAAGGCACGGTGGTCACTTCAATGTCACAATTTTTGTAGTATGGCGGACTCGTGTGAGGATCATTGGGGGTTACTTTAATGCACGTACCGCCATCGAAACTCACGCCGCCAAGAAGGGCATAGGAGGGATCTTGTTCCGGGAATTTCCAGATGACATTGATGGGGAGGGAGAAAGCGCCGTCGTTCTGAAGGCGGATGCTGAAAGAACCCTGTGCACCTGGAGCGATGTCTCCGCGGATCTCATACGTGGCGGTTCTCTCCGGAGAGATATTGTACTGGGTGTCATTTTCGACGCCGAGAGTCGCTGAGGGCTGGAGTTGATCTTTTTGGAAATAGCCGACCATTTTTTGATCCACCACGTTGTCATTGTCCGTATCCCTCCAGATGCTGGCATTGGACAGCGGGAGAATATCCGTTGTCGATTGAATGGCGATCCATCGGAGACGGGATTCCTGCTCCGCGGTTACGGTGAAGCGCAAGAGCGGAACATCCGTTTGTCCGGGGGATACAGAGATGGTCCCTGCACCGATGCTCGTCTCGTCTATGAAGAGGGCAGGAGAGATATAGGTGATTTTGCAGAAAGAAGAGCAACTGTCAGAGTCGATATTGTTCGCGTCATCGCATTCCTCCTCTGGATCGAGGATGCCGTTACCACAGGGGGTGCACAGCGGAGCAAGGGAGAAAATTGCGAGATTGTTCTGACTGTTGGCTTCTTCCGAAGAAAAATAAGGGTAGGCATAACCGTTGAGCACGCGGGAATTATTTGCTGCGCAAAACTGCGTGCGGTTCGCAACAAAGGCAAGGTCGAATTCACGTGAATCGTTTGGGGGGATTGTGAAACCAACGCTATCGCTTGCGACCCCTGGCGGACAGAGGACTCTTCCGTCGCCAACCTCATCAACACCACAGGGCTCAGTCGCATCTTCCAAGAAAGTGATACCCGGGGGGAGCGGGCTCTCACTGGTGGCAGGATTGGTGTCACCATAGATAGCAGCTTGTACCCATTTAGCCTCAACGGAGCTTGATAGATTGGACACGAGAAGCTTGAGACGGAAAGAGGCGGTCTGACTATCACTGCCGCTACTAAATTGGAGCGTGTTTTCGAACGTCGCTTGAATATCTGGAGCTGGATTGCAGTCCTTCGAGCAGTTGCACTTATCCTCGCCATCTCCACACTGTCCATTCCCGCAGGTCGTTCCCCAGCCATCGACGCATGTGCCCAATGATCCATCACTCGGAGCCACGCACATCCCGCCTGCCAAGACTGCACGCGGCTTGATCCCCGCATTCTGGCTGCAGCACTCCGTGGGGCCGAACACAGGGGAGCCGTAAACCGTTTCCCCCTCGTTGGCGCAGGGTTGTGACGGGCAGTCCTCCACACAATTGCAGCGATTCTCTCCCGTGCCACATTCGCCATTACCGCAGAGTGTGCAGACGAATTGCTCCAAAATGGAAACACTACATGTGCCGCCGTCACCGGGGACACTGGTGGGAACAGCCTTCAGGCCTTCGCAGCAGGGGGAAGAATTCATGACCGGCGAGCCGGTCTCGCCTTCCGCAAGGCACTCGGACGGGCAATCCACTTCGCAGTTGCAGTGGTTTTCCCCCGCACCGCAGAGGCCGTCGCCGCACTTGGTACAGGTGAATGATCCCATCATCATGATGCATTGGTCGCCTCCCCCCGGAATGGCACGGGAGATCTGGGTGAGGCCGACGCAGCACTGCGGGGCATTCTGGATCACGGGACCGGAGGCACCTTCCACGATGCAGGCGCCCGGAAGCGTCGGAAGGACCGGCTCGCAGGGCTGGCCGGGAGAGGCGCAGGCGAAGCCCGGTTCGAGCTGGCAGACCCAATCACATCCATCATCACTGTTCACGTTGGCATCGTCGCACTCCTCATCTGCGTCGAGGCTTCCATTGCCGCAGAGTGAGCAGGAGCAGTACTTGCAGGAACTGGCTCCGGTGCAATCGCTGTCTGCTTCGCATTCCTCACCGCCATCTTTGACCCCATTGCCGCAGATGGACCAGAGGGATTGTCCGTCCACATAAGAGAGATGCACGGTTTTGCACATGGCATCCGTTGGGACATGGTAGGTGGTCGAGTCGGACGTCTGGCCGGCTGCATCTGTGAATTGAACGTGAGTATCGTAGTCCAGGGGGAGATAGCTTCGGTAGAGGAATGACAGCACGGGCTGGGCTGAGCCGCCGATGAAATCTCCTTCAATGTTTTTGAAGGGGGTAATGACCATCATGGTCATCGGGACATCCGCCTTCACCGTCAAGTGGGCGACGGGGGTCACTGCCACGTCACCGATATTGATGGTCTGAGAGGGGGAGGGACTGACAGGCAGAAACACCTTTTCGGCGTCGAATGGCCTGAGAATGATCTGTAGGGGGTGTGACCAATCATTATGGAAGATCTCGATGCTAGCGGTGGAGCAGTCATTGTTGAAGACCCATGAGCCGCCGTTGCTGGAAGATGCGCCTTCGTATTTGAATCGGAAGTCCGTCTTCACCGAGAAGGAGAATTGTCCGTCGGGACCGGTGATGACTTCTTCCGGCGTGAATGCAAACACGCTTGCAAGAGTTGCACCGGCGATGGGTTGCTGCGTGAGTCCATCGATGAGTCGGCCTTCGATCTGGATGGTCTGGATCAGCTGGCAGCTCACCATGCAGTGATTCCCCTCCGTTCCGTTGAGCGTTCCGTTGTCGCATTGCTCAGCTCCTTCCTGTACGCCATTGCCGCAGATGGACCACTGCGACTCACCGCCGACGAGTCTCAGATTCACCGTCTGGCAGAGAGCGTCTGCGGGGACGTGGAAAGTGCTGGAGGTGACCTTCTGAGTCTGTTCGTCGATAAACTCCACTTGGGCATCGTAGTCGAGCGGCAGGGCGTTACTGAGGAAGTGTTCTGTTTTGAACCCATCCTGTCCCGGGCCGTTGCGGCCCTCGCGATTTTTGTAGGTATACCATACCCACATGGATGAGGGGATGTCGGTAACCGTCGAGATATCGGCCGTGGGGTACATCTGCACGTCTCCGATATCCACCTCACGCAATGATCCGAGGGGAACGCGGATCTCTTCCGCCGCATCGAACGGATACTTCGTGAGTTCCAGTGGGCCCGAGGAGTTACGCTGGACAGAGAAGGAACCGTAGTTGTAGCAGTCCTTAAAGAATGACCAGGAGCCGGATATGTTGGGCACGCCGAATTGCGAACCCGGTTCGGTGAGCTTGAAGTCGGTGCTGATCGACATCGAGAAGTTTCCGTTCGCGTCCGTGACGACGGTCGACGGACCGTATTCGTACGAACTCTGAAGGGTTGCTCCACTCAATCCTTGCTGCGTCATCTGGTCCACGACCCTGCCCGTGAGTGTGATCGTGTAGGGAACGAACTGGCACTCCGCGGAGCAATCGTTTCCCTCCGTTCCGTTGGCTGGACCGGCGTCGCACTGTTCCCCCGGATCCACCCGGCTGTTTCCGCAGCCCGGCCCCACGTCGAGACCCGTCGAGCACTTGAAGGAGAGGTCCTTCTCCGTCATGACGTAGTAGGTCGTCCCTCCGAGGAATTCCGTGATCGTGCCATTCCGTTCGAGCAGAAGGTTGTAGGCGTCCTGCGTATCGGGGACGTTCACGGCATATTCCCCTTGAGAGATTTGGAAGCGACCGAGGAAGGGCGGTTCCCCTCCTTTATACTCGTAGGACCAGAAGCGGGTTACTTGGTCATTTGCAAGGAGAGATCCGGTTGCGAAGAATGAAAAAGGATCACCGGACGGGCATTTGAAGATGTTATGTTCGTCTTTCTTCAAGACGATGCCTTCCTCCGACTGTGCCTTCGTGAAGACGTTCACGGGCGTGAACACCTGCCCGAGGAGCGAGCTTGTTCCGGGTAAACGAGGGATGGCCGGACGTGAGAGCACTTGCAGCTCCACGGCGACAACTGCGAGGAGCGCGACCGCGAGGAGACCGTAACGAAGAGGGGAGTGAGTGGGAGATTTCATGAAAGGGCGAGGAAATATCACTCCTTACTCTACGAGGAAGGAAACCTGACGGCAACGCAATTTTGTTACGCCTGCGGTAGTGTCGCAGCAGGCGGCGGTACGATGTCGGGAGCAGCCGGCGCCGCAGACGCCGGGGGCGGGGGAGTTTGCTCCGATTGTGGAATTGTTGTTTCAGTTGCTTTTGCGGTAGGCGTTGGTTGCACGACGGTTTCCGCGGGTGTCGGAGTTACGGCAGATTCCTGCGTCGATGGAGTCACAGTCGCAGGCGCTTCTGTCGGAGACGTGGGTTGTACGGTCGGTTGCGCGGGAATCGTTTGCTGCATGGGTTGCGCGGTCGACTGCGCTGACGGCGTTTCCTTGGGTGGGAGGACAGCCAGCTCCGTCGGAGACGAAACGGGCACTTGCGGTGCGGATGTCTCCAGCGACTTGAGTGCCTGTTCAAGCCGTGCGGAAGATTCCTCCGGTGGTTGCGCCACGACCGGTGCGCCGAGCGGTTGATTGTCGCCGATCGGGAGGGTGGCTGCCTTGCGGCGGCGACGGGAGAACAGGAGGAAGGGTACTGCCACCAGTGCAACGGCGATGAGGATGATCTGCCAGAGAGGGAGCGCCGTGAGGAGAGTCATTGCCGAGAACCCTCCGCCGGTCGCCGCTGTTTCGGTGCCTTCACTGCCCGTCTCGGCGGCCGGAAGTTCGGGGGTCGGCAGAACGGCTCCGGATGCGCCGACGGCGTCGATGGCGCCGGTTTCCGTCGGGGCTGCTTCGTGAGGGGCGACATCTGACGATGAGGAAGCGGTTTCCACCGGAGGAGCGGATGGCTCCGCGGGAATGGGTGGCGTGGGCTGAAGCACTGGCTGGCCGTTTCGGTAGAAGACACGGCCGGTTGATGCCGCTTGGGCCGTCAGGGCGGAAGGGGCGATCACCTCCGCTCCTATGCCAAACGCTTCGCCCGGCGTCATGTACGCAAACACGGCGGGGGCGCCTGCGAGCAGGGAGAGAGCGAGGGTGAGGCGGAGAATCGTCTTCATGGATGGAGGGGTGTGGATGTTTCAAGAAATATTATACATCAAATGACAGTATATGTACATATATGGATTTTTGGCATATGTATCATTAAAAGACATATGTCATTGTGTCATCATTGAATGCGTTTGAAGGATGGTTCGAGATGGCCCGTGCGCGGACACTCTTGCATGGTTATCGAATTTTCCTTGCAGGAGGGGAAGGGCACCTTATCCGGTTCCCTTCCCCTCCTGCATCTCCCTTTCCCTCCTGATAGTAACGCTTTACGAGAGTAAATGAGCGGGTTCACTTCGCCGCCTCTTCGATTCTCCTTTCTCTGATGACGTTGACCTTGATCACGCCGGGGTAGGTGAGCTCTCCTTCAATCTTGCGGGCGATGTCCTTGGCGAGCTGCTCCTGCATGAGGTCGTCGATCTTCTTTACGTCCACGTAGACGCGGATCTCGCGGCCGGCGGAGATGGCGAAGGCGCGTTGAACGCCCTCGAAGCCCTTCGCGAGGTCTTCGAGGTTCTTCAGCCTCTTCAGATACGCTTCGAAGGATTCGCGACGCGCACCCGGACGCGCACCCGAGACGGCATCCGCTGCGGCGACGATGAAGGCTTCCGGAGAGGCGATAGGAACGTCTTCGTGGTGGGCGGCGATGCAGTGGAGCACTTCCGGCCGCACCTTGTAGCGCTTGCAGATCTCCAGACCGATCTCCACGTGCGTCCCCGAGACTTCGTGGTCGAGTGCCTTGCCGATGTCGTGGAGCAGGCAGCCCTCGGCGACGATCTGCGCATCCGCGCCGATCTCTTCCGCAAGCATGCGGCCGATGTTTGCCATCTCCACGGAGTGCTTGAGGATGTTCTGGCCGTAGCTCGTCCGGAACCGGAGCCTTCCGATGATCTTTAAGAGATCCTGCGGATAGCCGGTGATGCCGAGCTCCTCGGTGGCGCGCTTGCCGAACTCGAGCATCATCTTGCTGACTTGCTCCTTCATCTTGCCGACGATCTCCTCGATGCGCGCGGGCTGGATGCGCCCGTCCTTCACGAGCTTCTCCATCGCGAGCTTCGCCACGTAGCGGCGAGCGAGATCGTATCCGGAAATGACGATGGCCCCCGGCGTGTCATCGATGATGATGTCCACGCCCGTGGCTTCTTCGAATGCGATGATGTTGCGGCCCTCCTTGCCGATGATCTTTCCCTTCACGTCGTCGGATGGCAGTTGCACGATGGTCGCGGTGGATTCCGTGGCGACCTCGGAGGCGTAGCGCTGCATGGCTTCGGCGAGGAGGTTCTTCGCCTTCTCTTCAACTTCATCTTCCATGCCCTGCTTGAGGAGCTTGATCTGCGAAGCGAAATGACCGGCATACTCGGTTTTTATCTGATCCCAGAGCTGCTCACGAGCTTGTGCTTCCGTGAGCTTGGCAACCTTCTCGAGCGCTTCACGGTGTTGCGCGCTCGATTGGGTGAGCTCCGCTTTCAGATCCTCCACATCCTTGAGCTTCTGCGCGAGAGCGGTTCGCTGGCGTTCGTTCTCCTGCATGCGTTCCGTCAGGTTGCGTTCCTTCTCCTCAAGGCGGGCTTCGTCCTTCTCGAGTTTGCTCTCGAGTTCGTTGGCCTTGATCTTCGCCTCGCTCAGGATCTCGCGAGCCTGCGCGCGTGCTTCGGCTTCGGCCGCCTTGGCCTTCACTTCGGTTTCGGAGATTTTCCCCTCCAGCTTATTCAGCTGCTGTTCGAGAGAAGAGATCTCGGTCCGCAGCGCGTTGGAAATGCGTTTTCCTTTCGAGAACCAGAACCACCCCGTGAGGATCCCCAGCAGGAGTCCTGCAAGGAGTGAGAGAAAGATGATGATGTATTCCATGGTGAGGGCAGAAGGAAATAAGAATCCTCTGCCACTCTCTCGTTCAATCAGCGGACGGTCGTCCCATCGGTCGTAATGCGAGGTGCTGTCGGTGATACATGAAAGTCATCGGATGGGGAGAGCTATTCCAAGGAGGGAAGTCTGCTGAGTGATTTCCGGATAGGAAGGGAGAAAGTGGTCAGAAATCTCTCTCAGTATAGAGGAAGAACCGTCGAAAGCGAATGCGTGAGTTTCGGCTGTGCATAGGGCTCTTCACGGCGTTCAGCGTAAAAGATGAATTGACAGAAACTACAAATGATTGTGATGGGATTCGCGGGCGTTCTATGACGGCGTGGAACGCCCCGCAGGGGGTACTGATGCGCCTAAGTGATTGGCAGGAAAATTATCGTAATCGTGAAGATCGGTACGTGCGTTGAGCGATGGTTCAATGGTTGTCCTTCCTTTTCCTCACATGCATTCACTCAATCATCGATGCTCATCATTGTGTCATGGGATATTCCATACCCTGTTGGCGATATTGCACCAACCAATTCACTCCAATAAAGCGTTGCTCTTAGGAAAGAGAGGGAGGTGCCGGAGGGGGAGGAAACCAAATAAGGTGTCCTCTCCCTCCGGCGAAGAAAAACTTAAGGAACATTCAGTAGGATACGGTGCGATTTTCCCGACGTGGCTCACCATGACGTATGGTTGGCGCCTGACATTCTTCGGTGTTTTCATTTTGTTTTTCTTTTGTATTTCCCCGCACGTTCACGCCCAAGTCGTCCTCTCCGAAGTGATGTGGATGGGGAGCGATCTCTCGACCTCTGACGAGTGGGTGGAAATCGCATCCACTGTCGATACGTCCTTCTCCATCGGCGGCTGGACGCTCACGTCGCTCGCCTCCGGAGGCTTAGAAACGACGATTGCAGAATTTCCGCTTGGGGCTGCGGTGGATCCCGGACAGTATCTTGTGGTCTCCAAGTACGGGGCCGACCGATCGCGCTTGCAGAGCGATGGTGACTTCATCGCGAGCACGGTGAGTCTTCCCAATACGAAATTGCTCCTCCGATTGCGCGATGCATCGGGAGCGATCATGGACGAAGTCGATGACGGGATCGGCGACCCGTTCGTGGGTGACAATCCATCGGGAGGCGGCCCGAAGGCGAGCATGGAGAGGATCGATCTTCGTCTGCCCGGCACTTCGAAAGATAACTGGCGCACTACGACGCTCTCCTGCGGTTTCAAGGAAGGATCATCCATCTTCGGCTCACCAAGATTCGCTCAGTGCGATAGTAACGCTGCCGGTTCTTCCTCATCTTCATCCTCCGCCTCCTCTTCTTCTTCTGACTCCTCTGATTCCTCTCACTCTTCTTTTTCCTCTATTTCCTCTTCCTCCTCCATCGAAAACCCTAACCCTAACCTTCTCCTCCTCTCTGAAATCCTCGCCGATCCTACGGGCGCGGATACGGACGAATGGATCGAGGTTGGCAATTTCGGGGAGGAGACGGTCGACCTCTTCGGGTGGATCATCGAACGGGGAGGAGGAAGCTACCATTATCCGGATCATGCGGTCTTGCATCCCGGAGAGCGCATCAGCTTGCGCAAATCCTTAAGCGGCCTCTCGCTCCCCAACGACGGAGGCACGGTGTCTCTTCTCTCCGGATCGACGATCGCAGATCAGGTGGAGTACCCCAAGACCGCCGAAGGCGTGAGCTTCGGCCGATCGCCGGAGGACGTATCCACATGGACGGCTCTCTGTATCCCGACGGAGGGGCGGGGAAACACGCTCGAGAAACCCGACGTCGATATCGTCGTGCAATCGGGCAAGACTTCGGGAGTCGGGAGCTTGTCGATCAATGTGCAGGCTGCGGTCTCGCCGGGATCGTCGCCGCCTCTGCGTTGCCGCTTTGAGTACGGCGACGGCTCCGTGAGCGATGCCTGCAATCCGTCCTACCATACATTCACCCATTCGGGAGATTACGAGATCATCCTCACGGGAGAGACCTCCTGCGGATCCTTCGTGCCCGCGCGATTGCGCGTCACGGTGGAACCGGAGGAGGAAGATCCTATCGAAGAAGAAACGTGGGATTTCGAAGAGGAAGAGACGGCTTCTTCCGCGCAGTCTTCCGCGTTTTGCGATCCGTCTGCAAGCGGTGCGATCCTCTCCGAGGTGTATCCGTATCCGGGGGAGGACGAAGAGGAATGGATCGAGCTACACAATATCTCTGACGAAAAAATCCAGCTCTGCGGATGGACGATCGACGATGTGCGCTCTGGCGGCAGTCATCCGTTCACGATCACGGATGAGTTCGCAATCGCAGCCGGCGGATACCTCGTGCTTTCCGGAGAAGAGACGGGACTTAAGTTGAATAACGACGGTGACGAAGTGCATCTGATTTCTCCCGCGGGAGTGGATCAGTCGGTGTCGGTGCCGAAGCTGAGAGTTGAGGAGTCGTACGCGTACGTGGATGGACAGTGGTGCGTGAGTGAGGAAGCTCTTCCCGGCGAACCGAATCGGTGTCACTCCGCATCCTCTTCGTCTGAGCGGAGTACCGCGAAAGCGAAGAAGCCATCGCGCACTGCCGTCACGAAGAGCGCGAAGAAGACTTCCAAAGCGAAGAAATCCGCCAAGATATCCGCGCTCGATGGGAGCCTCACTGTCCATGCCGGTTCCGGCACGCTCCTCATTACCAAGGCATCCGAAGACAGGACCTTGGAGTTGCTTGTGGCGAGCATCAGCATCATCACGTTCGGAGGGTTCTTCGTCGTGAGGAGGTATCTGTGATGGAGGGATTCTCTGTGTACATGCTTCGGTGCAAGGATGGGACGTACTACGTCGGCGTCACGAATGATGTGGGGAAACGTTTCGTGCAGCACCAGGAAGGATGGGACTCCAAAGCCTACACGCACAATCGTCGGCCGGTGGAATTGGTCCACGTCGCCGAATTTTCCGAGGTGACTGACGCGATTGCATTCGAGAAGCAGGTGAAAGGATGGGGTAGGAAGAAAAAGGAAGCGTTGATACGAAGGGAGTATGAGAAGTTGCCGGGATTATCAGGAAGAAGAAAACCTTTTCAAAAGAAAAAGGAGTGTCACCCTGAGGAGGAGCCCCGAGCGTAGCGAGGGGCGACGTCTCGAAGGGTGACACTTCTCCGTGTCCATGCTTCGAGACGGCCCTTCGGGCCTCCTCAGCATGACACGGGGGGCGAAACGGTACATGTATGACAGCGAAAGAACTCGTCCTATCCGTTCCCTTTGGCTTCTCTCAAACATTTGACGCCATCGTAGCCTTCGACGCGATCACCCCAAAACCCCCTACTCAAAGGGGCTCGAATCTGCTACAATATCTCGATGCCTCCGAATCAACCGAACCCATCTGGAACAAGCCCGGAACTGCAGCGCGAGCTGGAGGCGATTTGGAGAGAGCGTCTCAGGCTTACGGCGGGAACGAAGATCACCGATGACGCTCGTAAGCAGCTCGATACTCTCCTTGGCAAGAAGAAGCATGCAGAGGTGGCGCCACGCAAGCAGACGCCGGATGCCATGATCGTCAAGAATGTCTGTCGCACTATCGCACAAACGAGGAGCGGGCTTCTGCCACTCATTCATGAGAAGGATGCAAAGAAACGTCGAGAGAAGTTGATCACCAAACTGACAACCGGCGGGAAAAAGCTGGAGACACTCGTCAATGACCCGGAGTCCCCGGAAGCCGAACTTCTTGCTTATATGTTTGAGACGTACATCGACCCCGCTACCACAGAAACCGATGCCCTATTGGAGAAAGTAACAGAGGCGGAAGTAAAAAGCGCGACGAACCTTCTCAAGGCGAAGGAACTGTTCGATACCCTGATGGGAGATGACGAAAATTTGAATATCGGTAAGGCAGCGGTTACAACGGGAATTCCAGCTCCGGGTACGGGACGCATCAAATCATTGGAAGAGAGGGCCAATGCAAATAGTGCCAGGGCCGCCGCAGCGTCACTAGCTCCCAATGGCAACCCCCTTCCCTTTTTGGATGCAGAAGCCAAGCAGCGGGAGGAGATTGCCAAACTCGAACGGAGGAAGGTATCTCTAGGTAAGAGTCTGGACAAAGTCCAGTCGCATCTGAAAGAGGTCGCACCTGCCTGTGGGTGGACGACTCCGACTCAGATTGGTATTGCAGCCGAAGCCCTCGAAAATTCCTTGAATTTGCCGACAGCTTTCAATATGGACGTGAAAATTCGTGGCAAGACTCAGAGCGTTGGTAGCTGGATGCAAAGTGACGACCTGAAAGAAAAAACGGATACGGTTGTACAGCGCCACAGGCAATTCGGCACGGATGAGCCTTCTTCGTCCGTCGTGCTCGATGACTTTCTGAGATTGCACTATGGCTCCCGTCTCCTGACCACGCCCGATCCTGAAAAGGAGCAATTCTACTCTCAACTCAAAACAATCCTCCTCTCCGGCGTCGCCGCTTCTGCGGCTGCCCCCGGTGCCGCACCGGCATCGGCGCCGGCAGCTCCGGGGAGACCCGCCTCAGCTCCGAGCGGGCAGCCGGGATTGCTCAAGAGAGCTGCGAAGGGTGTGGGATCGTACTTGAGTGATTTCATATTCGGTGCCAAGTAATCCATGGATTTTCTCCCTCCATTCCGTCCGGCTGAGAACACATACTCCGCTTCCGAGCGGCGTCTGTGCGCGCGGGGTCTCGACGGACCGCCGGAGTTTGCGGTCCCGCTCGACCACGAGACGCAGGGGCGCGAGCAGGTGCTCGGGAAGGGGTCGGCGTTCCTCAAGGAGTCGCTCAGTACCCTCGAAAGGAAGATGGATAACGAGACTTTTTGGCACGCGATTACGTTGGAGCTTGATCAGGCATATGGCGAGGGTGTGTTTAAGGAAGGGAGAGGTGCTTACTTCGTCTACGCGTGCCGACATCTCGACGATGACAAGGCGTGGTTTGAGCAGTTCAATGCTCTGACGGGTGCCCCAGCCGTTCCGGTATCCAATCCGGTGATTGCGGAGCTGTGGAAGGTGATGGATCCTGCCGAGAAGAGTGCGCTCCTCGAAACGTTGGTCCGTGAGCGTTTGAGTGCCGGTCTGCAGCTCGAAGGCGGACCGAGTCCGGATTACGTCAATCCGAAGATTCAGCCAGCGTACGAAGAGGTGAAGAAGGCGGTGAGTGAAAACAGGGTTCCCGGCCCGGAGGAAGCGAGATTGCTCGTGGACTTACTCCGTGTGCAAGGCGGTGGTCCGCATCCTGCTGGCAGAGGGCCTCTCACGCCCAAAGGAAAAGAATTTCTTCTCACAGGCTTGCGTGATCGCTACATCATGACATCGCCGTCGGGCGCGGACGAGCTCACGATGGCTGCGTACATGGATTTCGCGGATGCTGTGGACTATAACGAAGCCTTGCAAGTTTTGGTGAAGGGCATGACACAGGTGAACGACACGTCCATCCAGAGGCTGATCGCTCAGCTGCCGGAGGGTATGGTGAAGGGGGCTTTTGTGCATGGGATCTTCGATCAGAAGCATCTGCAAGCGTTGCTCAAGTATCGCGAGCAGAAGCTCCTGAGAGATCGCACCGTGGGGGCGGCGAAGGAGAAGTGGACGGATCTGCGCCGCAGCGTGGAGAGTAAGTCTCCCGAGGCTGCGGTTGAGGGGAGATACAAGTCCGAGGTCCTTCTGGAGCAATTCTCCAAACTCAATGGATGGCAGAAGCTCATGATAGGTTCACTCGCTGCGGGGATGGGATACATGTTGATCAGGATGATTTTCCGAGCACCCAAGGAGGGCAAAGGGTACATACGAGACGGTGGTCTTGGTAGAGCCGCCGCACTCGCTTTGCTCGGTGCGGGTGTGTACTTCATCGGCGGTGACAAACTCGTTCATGGGGCGAGCAGCAATCTCGCCAAGGAAAAGCGCAAGGAGCTGGACCGGTCGGTGGATCTCAAGGGAGGCGGGCGTGATGAGTACATGCACTTCATGAATCACCTCGAGACGTACCTCTCCGAGCACGGCGAGGATGTCCGCGCGCATGAGATCGCCGCCTCGGCGGCCGTCGCCGACATGCCGATGGGCCTGCTTGCGCAGAACTTCACGCCGGAAGAGAAAGGCCGTGCGGGGACGCTCAAGCTTCAGGGGCCGCTCCTTGCGGAGATGGAGCGCAAGCTCGGCGGCAAGCTCAAGCCCGGCATGCGCCTCCAGATCGACGGCAGGAAGTGGGGCCGCCCGCTCGCGCACGCTTTCTATCTCTATGGCGTGTACAAGTCGAGGAATGCCGAGGGCAATCAAGAACTGCACATCGGCAAGGTCCTTCCCGAGCTGCGCCGCCGCCCCTCCGATTGGCGAGGTGCGGATTTCCTCGATCAGGCGAATAACTACGATCGCATCGTCAACCCGGAGGTACGCACCATCTATGAGAACATCATGGAGAACGGCCGCAGCGAGGCTTTTACGGAGGAGATGACGCTCGCAAAATTCATCATCAGCCTCACGACGCACGTCCCTCTGGCGAAGCGTATAGCACCTCCGGCTCCTGCCCCTATCGTTGCTCCGGCCCCCTCACCTACCCCTAGTCCTGGTCCGGAACCCGCTCCCG